>CAWAZO010000010.1:0-777980 GCA_963786555.1 uncultured Acidobacteriota bacterium | reverse complement strand
TCAAGTACATATCAAGCAAGAAACAAAACCGTTCGAAGATATATATGCCATAGTTGTGGGAAAGCATTTTGTGATAGTACATCGACTATGTCAAATTAGACAGTTACTCTAATTACGGTTATCGATTTCACTACAAATAATATATTTAGCATATGAGATCTAATGACGATGTTTTGCCTTGTAATGTGACATCTTCAAGATACTTACAATCTGTCAAATTAAATACCGGAAAAATTTGGTCAAAAATCAAGAAAATCATGATCAAGGAAGAAAAATCATCTGTCAAATAGAATCATAAAAAATGGGTCAAAAATTTGTTGACCATAATTACTTCTTTATTCTACCAGACCTCTAATAAAATAAAAATTAAACTGTCAATCAAGAGAGAATAGAGCTTTACGCTACGATTTTTTACTTTTCTTACCCGACTTTTACAATTAGATCAAAATAAGTGCTCTTTGTTTGTGTTATTCGATCAAATGAATATAAATACAAAACAAAAAGCATTTCCCACGATTCCCAATAGAAGTATATGTGTTTCTATCGGATCGATTTCTGCTGTCCAATTCTTTTACGAAAAACTAAGTTTTATGATATTTTAGACTTTTTATTATTTTCTGGTCTCCATATTTTTCTCTAATCATTCAAATAAGAATATTCTTTTTTAACAAAAATATATTATTTTAAATGGAAAAAGGACACAGATCAATTGATGCCTCAATGATAAAAACGATATTTGATGGCAATATATTTAGGACTTACGCACTTTAACCTCCACAAATTTAAAATCATTTGAAATATAATAATATATGATTATAAATTATAAAAATGGTAAAAGTAATGTCTATAAGTCTGCCCAAATGTACTGATCTAGATTACATTAATTTTCTTATTGCCGCATCTAACGTTTTTAGTTGCACTGAAGCTGCTCGCAGTTTTTCTTCTGTAACCAATGCTCCTTCACATGATTGTTTTACTCGTCTCCTTCGAAAACAACATTCAGATCCAGAACCTTTATGGGCCGAAGTAAGGAAATTCGTTACTCCTAAAGGAGGTTATCTGATTGTCGACGACACGACACTGGACAAGCCCTATTCAAAAAAGATTGGTTTTGTTCGTTATCAGTGGAGCGGAAAGCATCATCGTACTGTTAAGGGAATTGGTCTTATCACCTTGATCTGGACAGATGGTGAAAAGATTTTACCTGTAGATTTTCGTATCTATGATATTGATGAAGACGAAAAAAAGCAAGAATGATCATTTTCTTGATATGCTTGAGAAGGCCAAAGAACGCGGATTAAAACCGAAGTTCGTTATGTTCGATACATGGTATGCAAACGTAAAGAACCTCAAAGATATCAGGGGAAAACAATGGCATTTTCTAACAAGATTGAAATCAAATCGTTTGGTGAATCCTGATAATACGACAAATAGGCCTCTCGAAACAATTGATATACCTGCTGAAGGAATTGTTGTTCATCTGAAAAAATATAATTATGTTAAGGTATTTCGGATAGTTTCCAAAAACGAAGACACGCAATATTGGGTAACAGATGTGCTGGATATGGATGGATAAATCAAGATATAGAAGACCTGGCTAACAAATCTTGGAAAATTGAAGAATACCATAGAGGGATAAAACAGTACTGCGGTGTGGAAAAGTGTCAGGCAAGAAAAAAAATAGTCACAGAGAGCGCATATAATGTTTTCATTAAGAGCTTTTCTGAGGCTAGAGTTACAAAGAGTCAGAAATGAGATATCCTGGTTTGAAAGTAAGACGAAAATTCACAGAGTAGCAGCGATAGAATATTTAAACCGACCAAGATACAAATTGAATTTTTTTTGAAATTAGAAATGTTTGGGAAAAAAAGATATGAGCGACTACGACTGTGTAAGTCATAATAAAATAAAACTTTTACTCACCTACGAACATATTGCAAGTGGGAACCTTTATAGATTTTTTAATCATTTCTTTTGAGACTTTGTAGAGATTCTCTAAAATAAAGAATGTTTGAAACTATTCAACTACCAAAAATAAGTATATTGATGCTGATTTAGAGTTGTCAAAAATGTGAAATTATTAACCCATGCAAAACTGAAAAACGCAATCAATAGCCAAGAATTAAAGAAAATGAGCTCGCAAAAAATTGCTCATTAAATCTTAAATAAAATGGCTAGTGATGTTGTTTTACCTAGGCTAAATAGTTATGGACTTTTATTAATTTAAACTTTCATTAACATTTTCATATTGTTTGCTTCACATTTATGGATGTAATTCAACAAATAGTCAATTACCAATTTCAAAAATGATGAACCTCAGACTCTCTTGGGACTTTAGATAGTGCGCTGATTTTAGTAAAACCTATAGTCACCTCTTAATTTAATGCAACAATTATATATAATATATAATTATACTAATCTAGTTATGAGTTTGGAAATATTTATTACTTCTGATATTGCCACTGCTATATGTCGTTCCTGCGACAAAAATGAGAAGTTGAGACTTCAAGCGTTATTATTGGTTAAAAGTGATTTAAGTCCTGCTAAATTTGCAAAAGGTTTTTCGGTCCACCGTTCAACGGTTCATCGTTGGATGAAGCAAGCTGAAGAAGAAGGTTTGTTCAGCCTTAAATGCAAACCTAGTCGAGGAATAAAGTCTTTTTTAAGTGCAAAACAATTTTCTGAATTAAGGGAAGCACTATCAAAACCAATACCTACAGACGATGGCTACTTTTGTGGTTGGCAAACAAAAGAGGCAATTCAATTTGTCAGAGAAAACTTTGAAATGCCCTACTCAGAATCAGGAATGAGACAAATAATTAAAGATTTAGGGTTTAGTAAGATTACATGTAGACCTCAATCAAAAAAGAGAAATGAGGCACTTACAAACGAATTTATAGCCGAAATTCAAAAAAAAGATTACTAAATACTAATCATCTATTTGTTACCCAACATGAGAATAGTTTTTGTGTAGATTCTAATAGGTCAAGATGTTGGTCAATAAAAGGCTCAAAGCCTATCAAATTTACAAGTGGTTCTAAAACTAAAGTCAATATTGGAAGCTTCTACACTGAAAATGAAGAATTTTATGGGTATGATTTAGGAACTAAACAGAATACGTACTCGTTTTTAAAATCCCTAATCAAGTTTCAAAGAAACATTAGAACAAGTATATTTCTTCTACTAGATAGAGCTCCATGACATAAACCCAAAAAAGCACAGGAGTTTTTTCAAAATAATAAGCATTGGGTGCAAATATCGTTTTTCCCTCCAGCTACTCCAGATAGGAACCCAACGGAATATTGTTGGAAAGCGGCAAGAGAACAATTAACCTCAATAAAGCCATTCAAAGATATTAAAGTATTAAAGGAAGAACTGGATGAATTTTGGGACAAACATACATTTACACATAAAACGTTGCATTATTTAAAATCGTGACTATATGTATTTTTCGGCTTTGTAGAAATACTATGATTTACGAAATTTTAAATACTTGTTGACTGAAGACGCAGTGTTAGATTTTGGTAGTTGAAAATAGCCTAAGTCTGTCGATTTAGAGAGAATTGTCGATTTAGAGAGAATTTTTACATCGTTAAAAAATATAGAATACTTGTTCATTTATTTGATAAATGGGCTTTTAGTTCATGGTTGCCCTGATTTAATCTCCAAAATACTGTGGTCATTATTAACTCCAGAAAGCTTGATGCCATAACACTCACCTATAAAGGACAACCACTTTAATTTCCTTTGTACTTTTTATCCCTGTTACTTTATCACTTTGAAATCAGGCTCCAAAAGCACTCGGCTATACTCTTAGCCAAGCATTGTGCTAATTCTGGAGTAATTTTCCCCCTTACCTATTTTATGCCATAGGCCCAGTGAAAATACGGCGTTTGCATCCTCTTTTTCAGGTTCTTTTTTATGCTGCATTTTAAGTGAAATTATTAAAGGAAATATTATATAGCTTCCCCTAAAATAAAATAACGCCACTAACGTTTCATAATTTTATTTTAGGGGGAATTTAAGATGAAATGGCCTGTTAAGAGAACAGTTTCAGAACCCACACTTTGGGATCCTTTTGAAGAGATTAGGAGTACACAGGAGCGCCTGAGCCAACTGCTTGAAGACTTCATGCCTATGGAAGAATGGAGTGGTGGAAAGATATTTACTCCTGCCGTTGACATCAAGGATGAAGAAAACAAGCTTGTTGTCACTACCGATTTGCCAGGAATCAACAAAGAGGATATCGAGATAAACCTTAAAGAAAACATGCTTGAGATAAGTGCAAAGAGCGGCAAAGAAAAAGAAACTGAAGAAAAAGGATACATTCGTAGGGAAAGATCATATACTCGCTTTTACCGGGCTATCCGCCTTCCTGCCAGCATTAAAGAGGAAGAAACTACTGGAAAAATGGAAAACGGCGTCTTGACAATAACGCTCCAAAAAATGAAATTGGAAGAGCCATCAAAAAAAATACAAATCGAATAATCGATCAAAAACAAAAGGATAATTTTTGATGTAATATGTAACTGCGGGAGAAACTCGCAGTTTCCATTTTTTTTTGAATGATCTTATTTTTGGTAGTGGATGTGAGTTATTGAAAACCGTAAACATAAGAATCTCTAAACATTATCATCAAATACAGGAGATGTACTCGCTTTTTCGGAATTGATCAATAACTCGTGTACACGACCTTATTTTTCATTTTTGAATTATTATCTTTGTTAAAGTTATGGCTCTGTAGAAATCCTAGGATTTGCGAAATTCTAAATATCTGTGATTGAAGATACAGAGTTGGATTTCGGGATTTAAGTTTAACCTGATAATCCTGATTTAGGAAACTTTTTAATATCTTCTGGAATCGCAAAAATTTACCACTAATTTCATTAGCAATTGGTTACGATCAATAAAAAATCCAGAAACTAATAAAGAATCTATGTCAGTGTAAATCTCAACAGATCTGGGCTATAAATTAACGCTTTAAGAATAAAAAAGATTAACTACTAGCTTTTTTTTCTCATTGGGTTATAGAATAATGTATTTAAAAAAGTATAAATAAACCAGAATACTTATAATAAATGAACGAGCGATATATAGATACTTTTTTATCTGTAACCCCCACTCCCAAACTCGCTCGTTCACCTTTTTAATTAACCACAACTTATGCAATTGGACTGAGCTTACATAATTGAATTAAGAAACAGTCTCAGAAATCAAAATGCTCAAACTCACAGGTAGTGTGCCGAAAGTTCTGTAAAATTTGCTATCTATCCATTAGTCTTCTTTTCTAATCACTATTCTATTACTGTATACTTATTTCCAGTGATCCAGTCTTCATTTATATCAATGAGTATTGAGACGGCGAGTCTCAATATTGATTCCTGATTTGGAAATGCCCCAACAACTCTACTTCTTCTATTTAGTTCCTTGTTAGTCCTCTCCATCATATTTGTTGTCCTTATTTTTGTCCAATGCTTCTCTGGAAACTGTATATAATTCATAATATCATACTGGAAGCTTTCAAGCGAGTTCCGTTGCAAAAAATCTGGCTTTGCTGCAAAATCAGCAAAAACCTTCACAATTCGGAAATTTGAGTACTCTCATTAAGTAGAAAAATAACATTTAAAGGCAAGAATTATAGCCTCAAATTGCAGAAAAATTATTTTTGCAACGGAACCGAGAAAAGAGCCCGCGTATAAGTTTCAAATAACCTGTGACAATGTGACTTTTGTCATAAAGAAAGATAAACTAGAAGCAGAGCAGGAAGTAACAACTTTAAGCCCGGGCTAAAGGCTGCTTAATACGAAGTATAAGGCTTTTCTCCATGAAGCTTACAGTGTAGCAGATGCTTATTACAAAGGGCAAAAATCGGATCTTACGAGGATGAACACAGCAAAAAAAACAGTTTAAACTAATCATAAACTAATCACCGTATACATTTCATGAGGCTTTCAAATTAGAATTTCAATTTAAAAACCTATCTATTTTTTCATTATTTGTGGACTTCCTATTTTCTCTAATTGCGATGGCTTTAAAGATAGTATCGGACTGATTGAAGACATGAATTCATATGGGATAGACTTCTTAAAAAACAATTGTCAAATTAGATCAGGATTTTTTAGAGCTAATTTGATAGCCTCTTCATGAGTAATTCCAAATGTAGAAGAGTTTATACACCATCATATGTATAGTACTAAGAGTACCATAATATTTGAGGTGCTCATATGCCAAAAAAGTCAGATTATACAAAAGTTAACGCTACATATGAATCTAATCACGTTCTGAATATTCTAGCAGCTGAACGGAAAAAATCCGTTTATGAGGTCCTAGACGATATTCTAAGAGAACGTTTCCCAGAGTACTTTAACAAAATTGGATATTAACAAGAAAACGAAACAGAAAAATTTATAAAAAAATTAATATGATTGGAGACAAGACCGCAATCCCTGTCCCAAAGTCCCCTATAAGGAGAATATTTATGAACAGTAAATCATATGCTTTTATATCCTATATATTTTACCCTATTTTTGACTGCTTGAAGAGATGCTATCAAATTAGCTCTAAAAAAATCTTGATCTAATTTGACAATTGTTTTTTAAGATGTATCTACCATATGAATTCATGTCTTCAACCAGTTCGATGCTATCTTTAAAGCCATCGCAATTAGAGAAAATAGGAAGTCCACAGATAATGAAAAATAGATAGGTTTTTAAATTGAAATTCTAATTTGAGAGCCTCGAAGATTACCACCTTTTTCTCAAAGGTGATAATATGAGCCTGAAATCACTCACATTATCAAAAGTTGAAAAGCTGCTTTTGTTCAAAGAATTGGCTCAGGATGCTGAAATAAAGCCCGATGTTCAGATCTGGTTTGATTCCATGCTCGCTACTTCTGAGCTAAAACCTATTAAGAGAATAGCTGAACTCGAAACTGTCACAGGTCTTAGTGATTATACTGATTTAAAAGATGAGGAAAGAGACCCCACTATTCCAGAACAAATATCCGCTTTATCTGAAAAAGTTGATAGAATCGAGTCAAGCACTCCGTTATCAACTACACCACAAGAGCCTAAAAACATATTTTCTGAGATTAAAACAGAAGTAAGAGCCATATTTCTGGTGGAATATATTGAAAAAGAAGTAAAAGAGAGAAACGGAGAACTGTTTTTGAATGGGAATGAGATTAAGGACTTTTTTACACGAATTATACCAGAAAGATACAATCCAAATATGAAAGTAACACCAGGACAAAACATCCGAAAAATTAAGAAAGATGTAATCGAGAAGGCTACAAAACTGTTCCCAGGTAATATATCCATTAACAAAAACAAGAATGTAAGACTGGAAACTCGAATTATTTATAGACCCGCTAAATCGTTACTGACTGTAACCTCATGACGGACAAGATAGAGAAAAAGATTGCCTAAAAACACAGATAAATCATGAACTCTCAATAATATAAAATAAGATTTTGGAAATAAAGGAGAAAACTTGATTTTATAAAAGTTGAACTTCTTTTAATAAAGTAAATAAAATAATGTCATTAGTTGTGGATATAATAAAAAGATAATTAAGGATTTAATTAAAATCTATTTTGATTCTAGATTTTTGATTGATCGTTTGTAACTTTGTAACGGTTGGTTACGATTTCTCATAAAACGGCAGGTATATTAAAGAAAGAATGATGTAATAATAGAAAAAACAAGTTCATTGATTATGATTTTCTTAGATTGTAATCTACATTCCGCAGTATTTTTTCTAAACTTTGTCTCTCAGTGCATATATCTTTGCTTTTAATTCCTGCACAAAGGTCAAATAAATTTACGTTAAATTGAATAATCGATAGCAACCAAAATTGTGGAAGCATGAAATTTTGCTGTGGAAAGTGGAATTATCTCAAAAAATGGGATTAATTAGAAATTGATTCACTAATGCTGACAGAATTGCAAAATAAGATTAGAGACAAGAAAATAATTGTCAAATTAGATCAGGAATTTTTAGACCTAATTTGATAGGCTTCTTTTAATATTTAAGAGAAACTAGAATATATTAAAAGGACTCTACATTTAGGTTTTAGGGTCATATGAACCAATAATTGAATAAAATCTATCTTTTACATGTATCCAGTTTTCGTTTCCGAAGTTTTAGCGCTCTCCGGTAGGATTGAAATCCTACTTTGGCTGTGCAGACGACTGGTTCGGTAGGCTTGGAATTAGTGAACTACTGATATTCAATATTCTCAGAGATTCCATTAATCCAATTATGAAGCTCAAACTTCATTTCCCACGAATCCATTATCCATTAATGATTTCAAGAAGCTTTTTATATCTGATCTCAGATTGAGTGGGATATTTGAGAATTTGGATAATACTCCAGCCTCTATTTCATCAAAGCTGTATTCTAAACACAGCTGCTGCCAAATAAAGGTGGCTACACAGTTCAGATAGAAAGCTTTTCCTGCAACAGGATCGAACAATAGAGAGTTATCGTCGAATTCCTTTCTGAAGACGACCATTTGATTGACTTTTAGCATCTTTTCTTCACTATCCTATATGCTTTTTAGTCAGGTAGCTTATCCTCGTCTAAGAAGAATCTAAAAGGCAATTTTATTTGCCACTCCTGCCCTGGTGGTCGTCTGCCTATAACTCTGCCTCGGGCCAGAAGATGTAGCTCAGTACCATTAGGTCTTTTGAAGGCAACTGATATAGGTCGAATTAAAAGTATAGTTAAATCAGATATAGGGAAATTATAAAATATCAGATTTAAAATCGGATACATAGCTCTAATAGTAAGACGTTTCAGCCTGACCTGAAACATTTGAGCCAGACCTGCTAGACCACCAAGAACCCTGAGTCGTCTCCTTCCCCTGTAACCATAAGCTATAGATCCCATTATCTGATCTGGTCTTAGAAGCCAACTATCAGGACAAGGATTATAATCACCCATAGTTTTAATGCCTTCTTTGCCTGTGGATATTACTCTATGGATAATTTTTTGGTCATATTCAGATATTTTAAAAACTACTACATCGCCGGGCTTTATCCTTTTATTGGGTATATAGTATAAAACATCCATATCTTGAAAGGTGTAACTCATGCTAGAACCTTTATATACTATGAATTTTATATTCTCTCGTGAAAAAATATTGTTGTAGCTCCGTTTAGTAAGTATTTGATGACTTTCTCGCATCAACACAACCTTCTTTATGATCTATCGAAAGCGCTCTATCTATGGCTTTCCAGAATTCACCTTTAAGACTTGCCTCTAAAATGAATGCAGGTATATCTTTAGCAATGTCACAAGCGTTCTCAAAAATAAGTTTTCTAATTATAGTACATTCATTTTGTTTAATAGATCCTAAAATTCGGTTAAAAACCGGTAGTGATAATTTATATATCAATGATGCTGATTGGCTGAAGCTAAGGAAATTTACTTCATCTTTTTGGGATCTCTTAAGGAAAAATATAGCAGAAATAGGTACATAGGTTTGTACGTTCCAGGTTTCTCCTAGCTCTTGTGTGTTGCATCTGCTCCATGTTGGAAAGGGATGAGCATGGTAAACGCCCTTTTTATCATGAATCATCAGTAGCTCATCATCGCACAATGCTTGCCATGGACGAGGAATTCGATGAGCACAAGTGGATTTCCCCGTACCACCAGGAGCTGCGATGGCAATGCCCATACCCTCTCTCTCGATAAGGGCAGCATGTAACGGCAATCCTCCTTGATATAGGCCTCTCATATACACAGGAAACACGGATTGCGCCATTTTGAATAACTCCACTTCTGGAAAATCTATATTACCTATCTCACAAATCATATGTGAAACACTTTGACATTTGTATATGCGTAATGGTCCTGTATTCCACATATGGATTCCATTCAAATTTAGAGATTTAATAATATTGTATTCATTAGAAATATTTTTTATGAATTTTATCTTGTGACCGTCTCTTCCTATAGATTCATTGAGCTCCATGATGGCGCATAATTTCTCTAACCATTCGCTAGTCTCATAAGTTGATACGAATTGCCAAGTTTCCTCATTTGCAAGCTTTATGCCGAAATTCTTAGCACTTCTTGTGATATTTTGCATAATCATCCATTCAATAATCCGGCAATAAAAATGGATCTTTTTTAGAAAACTTATACACTCTTATTTTATAGAACTTATGCATTTGAGATACAAAATCAAGTACAATTTACTTTAAAATTAAAATTGTATTTTAAATAATTTGAGATTTAAAACTCATTCATTTCTCGTTTCAGCCACATAAGTCCGGTTTTGCCTATTCCTATATTATTTCATGCTCTGTGTACAATTGCTCTGTGTACAATTAAGTTTTTTGAAGATGTTGAATTATGGTGCCCTTTCTTATCTACCCCTACGACCTGAACCTCCGCTACGACCTGAACTTCCACTATGACCTGAACTTCCGCTATGACCTGAACTTCCACTATGACCTGAACTTCCGCTATGATTTCGATTTCCACCATGATTAAGCGCAGAGGTGCCCTGTCCAGTTTCATCAAAAGCAGGATCATCAATTCGAATAAGTTCTGGCTTTTGATAATATTTCATATCTATTTTTTTTGTCAAGCACTTACCTCTTAATATATTTCCTCTTGTACCAAACTAAGATGCTGCTCGTCCATCATTACACAATTAACATTTTTAAATTCATATCTATTAGGACTAAGTATTAGGACTAAGTATTAGGACTAAGTATTTTGAACTGAAAAATTAATAGCATTAAACCTGTAACTATCTAAAAACCAAGTTTAACCATAATGTTTATTGTACTTGATTTCATATTTCAAGTGTGCAAGTCCTATATATTCACAAAATGTGATACCAACAGTAATTGATTTCTGAATTATCTTGTTACATTTTCTATTTTTTTTGTTTATTAATTATTTCATTTATAGTTTATGAGTTAACTGAAAACAGTGAACATTATAATTTCTATACGTTTTTCCTCAAAAGTGGGGGTTGTACCCATTTTTCAGGATTGATTAAATCACTAATGGACAAAGCTTTTTATATATATAACTTTAATGTAAATAAATGTATTGAAATACAGAATATCATATCTATTTATATATGACCTTGACTATATCAAATTAGACAGTTACTCTAATTGTGGTTATCTATTTCACTACAAATAATATATTTGACATATGAGAGCTATAATGACGTTTTTCTGGTTCCGTTGCAAAAAAATTCAAAAAACTATGTAAATCTATAAGTAATGAATAAAAAGCAAAAGATTCAAAGTAAATGTATCAACATTATAAAACTATACCAAATAATTGATTAATGTATTTGACTCCATTAAGAACAGAGTAAATTAGACTATTGACTTGCCTTTTTTGAATCATATTCATAGCTTCAATTCCTTTTAAAGTCTTATTATAATCTTCACACAAATTATTTACATTTATAAAATCCTCTTTATATTCATGAGGAGACCTGAAATCTATCATATTGACCAAAAGATTTCTTTTGAGAAGCTTGATTGGCTCATAAAGATTGAAATAGGCTCATAAAAATTGAAATAAATACTAAAGTTCAACCGAAATTCTGTAAAATAAGTTGAATGACAAGCTCTTAGATAACTGACGTGACACTAGTAATATTTTACAAAATATTTTGCAGACTGCAATTTTGGCAAAACATCAACTAAAAAGAAAATATTATAAGCGTTAAATTTTATCAGAATTGATAGTGCTTGGCAGTTTACAGATCAATATGGGATGCAAAACCAATCTATTATTAACGATCCAGCAGAATGTGTAAAGGCGCTGAAGCAATTAAAGGATCGTTTTTCATTACTGCCAGATAAGCAACTTGGGATGGCTTACACGGGTTTACCACTGATGAAATTAGTTCTGTGAGGTATGAGGCTGCCTCTACAATTGGTTTTGTTTTTTTATGTACCAGATAAAAATAAAAAACAGGAATAGGATGGCTTAATTAAACTGACCAATGACGTAAGCACTTTTGTGAGTTATAAAGCTGCTTCAGTTATTGGTTCTACGTTTCCTCATGTACCAGATGAAAATAGACAGCAGACCTGGAATGACCTACATAAATTGACTATTAGTAAAAACAGTTCAGTGAGGTCTGGAGCTGTCTCTGCAATTGGTTTTACTTTTTTAATGTACCTAATAAACAACAGACATTGGATAACATTTAGAGCAGCGGGACTTTTCGGAGGGGCTCTAAGACTATACCTTTTCCACAAATAGATGAAAATCAAAGTTTAGAATCCGACATCCGTTAGGCAGAAAACTGATATAAGTTATATGCTCAAACCAAATAAATATTCAAATAGACTAAGTTGTGTGAATAATCCTCCAATAAAAATTTTAATTGAAGTTATAATAGCTATTGTTGGAGCAGTAGTTGCATTTATCATACAGAAAAAGTATCTCTCTTGATTATCTCATCGATTCTTTAAAAACCCTACATTTTAAGATATTTTGGATCTGATTTTCAATGGTTTGGTTCATATTTCGGCAGTCTACCGAAAGTTCTGTAAATTTGAATTGACTCTGTATCCTTTTTCTTCACTACAAAAAATAGGATGCAGGGCCAATGGTTAATTTATTTTCACTCATAAAAGATCATCTTGTTGATGAGGAAGATGGAATTCGCCAGTAAATTATTTGGTTTTTAAATGTCATAATGGAGGAGGAAGCCCTCCTTCAATCTGGTACACAACGTTATGAACGAACGATTCACGTAAAGCCAACTAGAAATGGCTACAAATCTCGAACTCTTCTGACCAAGTATGGAGAACTCGAATTATTAAAGCCCCAATTCCATGAATTTTCCTTTGAAATTCAAGTATTTGAGAAGTATGTAAGAGTTGAAAAGTTCATCTTGACTACTGTAGCTGAATCTTATCTCCAAGGTGTTTCAACCCGAAGAATGGAAAAGATCATGGTTGCTTTAGGTATAAGGGAGATTTCAGCCTCTTCTATTTCCAGGATTACCAAAGAATTGGATGATAAAATGGAAGCATTCCTCTCAAAACTAATAGAACATGAAATCCATTACTTACTTATTGATGCAACTTATTTTAAGGAAATAGATGAGCTTCATTACGAAAACAAAGCTCTCTTTGTAGTTGCTGGGATCAGAGATGACGGTTACCAGGAGATTCTTGGAACAAAATTGGCAGACAGTGAAGACTCCCTGTTCTTGAGAAAATCTCTTTGAGGATCTCAAAGAAAGGGGTTAAAAGGTGTTAAGTTAATCGTTTCTGATGGTCATAAAGGAATACAGAAAACGGTAAGGGAATCTTTCATCGGATCAAGCTGGCAGATGTATCACGTACATCTGACTAGGCAAGCTTTAAAGAAGGTGCCAAAAAAGAAGCAGAAAGAAATGGCTGAAAAGATAAAAGAAGCAGTGGTATAGGACTTACGCACTTCTGATGCAAAATCAAGCACATCAAACGTCGTATTCAAAATTTGGATTGTATAAAGTTGTGAGTTTATTGATGTTTGTTTTGTACTTCAAGTGCATAAATCCTAATAATATTCATAAGTATATTATTCAGATTTTGTCGACTCCCAAAATCTGATGGGAGAAAATCCCTGCTTTATATCTATCTTTCTCTTTGCAGAAATACGTTCAAGCTCAAAGATAAACACCTCAACGACCATAAAAACTTCGTTTTCATCCCTCAAACATCCTAATTTTACGCTATCTTGCCGGCCTGCTCCAACATGCAGATGAATTTTTGGCTTCCCGTCCTCAACAAAAATGTTACCGATTCCAAGAACATCATGGGTATCAGTAAAGCCAGACCAGATAGGTTCTGGAGGTCTCATATTTTCTTTAGGACCCACGATGAGTTTTCCTTCTTTTAATGCTCCGAGAAGTATAAAAACAGCAGACTCGATATGTTCCAATTCAGAAAGTCTAATCAATTCCAAAATCAAACCATCCCCATGGTCAATTCGGACCGTGAAAACCCTACCTATATTTCCTGTTGCATATTCCATATTTTTATCCTCGAGGATCTCAAATTAGCTTTTAAAATCCCTAATCTAGCTTCAATATGGTTGATAAGTTCAGGAGAGTCACTAGCAACTCCTTTTGTATGAGTCATAAAAACAGGGTAAGTTCCAACCATTGTGATATGTGCCTTATCCATTTTGCATTCATAATGAGGATTATAATCAACATATCAGCATGTTTATTATATATTGAAGCTTCAAGTGGGGTGGAATCGATCTTAGCTTCCTTTTCAGGAGAAAGTTTTAGAATTTTTTCACCTAAAAGCATCATTATCTCATTGATTCCTTCCTCTCCAAGCCTATACTTCACAAAATGATGAAGGGTTCCACTACAAGGAAATTTTATCTGACCGCTTTCATCAAAAAGATAGCAAGATAGCTTCTTCCTATGTTAAGGAAGAAATGGTTTTATTATAAGAAAGTTTCCTGAAGCACTTCACTACAGAGAGTTTTATCATAGAAGAAATACGGTTCCGTTGCAAAAAATTCAAAAAAAATATGTAAATCTATAAGTAATGAATAAGTAATGAATAAAAATCAAAATATTCAAGGAAAATGTACCAACATTATAAAACTATACCAAATAATTGATTAATGTATTTGACTTCATTAAGAACCAAGTAATTTAAATTATTGACTTGTTTTTTTAATCATATTCATAGCTTCAATTCCTTTTAAGGTCTTATTAGCAAATCGAAAAGACTGAAAATCCTAACATTGGATTAACGATTCGCTTTATAGACCTATGATCTTGTTCTATAATCTTATTCAAATACTTGATTTGTCTAATGCCTACGTTTTTAGGTAGTATTTTATCATTTTTCAGTCCATCTATGGCAGGGAGATAAGCTGGATTCTTATCAACGGTTATTACTCTTGGAATTTGATTATGATTAGAACTCAAAGCTTTCTTAAAGAATCTCTTAGCTGCTTTTCTATTTCGTTTTGCACTTAACATGAAATCAATTGTATCTCCATTTGAATCAACTGCTCGGTAAAAATATTTCCATTTACCTCTTACTTTGATATAGGTTTCATCAACTCTCCACGAATCGTTTGTTGGTCTTAAATGTCTTCTTATCTTCGTTTCTATTTCAGGGGAATATTGATGCACCCATCTCATTATAGTAATGTGATCAACTTGAATTCCTCTTTATATCATCATTTCCTTTAAATTTCGATAGCTCAATGGATATTTTAAGTACCATCTGACATTCAATAAGATAATTTCAACTACTCTTTTCACTACAAAGTGCTTCCATTTAAAGGAATTAGATAGCATATTACTATCTTTGGTTTTCTTTTTATTCTATTGTATCATTAGAAAGGATTTTTTGCAACGGAACCCTATATCTAGCCCCAAACACTATATGAATTTATATGAATTTGCATAATTTATGGAAAACGTTATCATGAAAACTATTTAATATTTTCATGTCGACCTGCTGATAGGAACTATACCTTTATATAACATATACCTTTAATATAACATATACCTTTATATAACACATAAACAGTATACAATAGGAAGCAGGTAAAATACAATAGGAAGCAGGTAAAAGGCAAAGATACCTTAATCTCAAAAGATGAACTCATCAAGAAAAGTACTGACCAGATTGAGGGGTCTGTAAAAACATAAGGTAAAAACATAAGGTAAAAACATAAGGTAGTCATGGAAGTTTTCGATGAGCTAAGTTTTTGATGAGCTCCCAGACGGAGTCATGGAAGTTTTTAATGAGCTAAGTTTTTAATGAGCTAAGTTTTTAATGAGCTAAGTTTTTAATGAGCTAAGTTTTTAATGAGCTAAGTTTTTAATGAGCTAAGTTTTTAATGAGCTAAGTTTTTAATGAGCTAAGTTTATAATGAGCTAAGTTTATAATGAGCTAAGTTTATAATGAGCTAAGTTTTTAATGAGCTAAGTAATGAGCTAAGTTTTTAATAAACCAAGTTTTTAATGAGCTGAGTTTTTAATGAGCTAAGTTTTTAATAAACTAAGTTTTTAGTGAGCTCCCAGACAAAGTCGTGGAAGTTTTTAATGAGCTAAGTTTTTAATGAGCTTCCAAACGGAGTCATGGAAATTTTTAATGAGCTTAATAAACTAAGTTTTTAATGAGCTCCCAGACGAAGTCATGGAAGTTTTTAATGAGCTAAGTTTTTAAAGAGTTTCCAGACGAATATATGTGATTTGTAAATAAATAATTGGGAAAAATGAGAAATAAATTAATGTAAGTTTGGAGGGATCAATTGAATAAGCAATTGAGAGTATTATTTATAGGAACTTATGTTCCAAAAGAATGTGGGATTGCTACATTTACTTCTGATCTTTTAAATTCGGTTTCTGGGGGAAATAATGACATTCATTGTGAAGTTATTGCTTTGATTGATCCTTCTGAAAATTATAATTATTCAGAAGAAGTTGTTTTTCAAATTGAAAGAGAACAAGCTCGAAGATTACTACCGAGCTGCAGATTTTATAAATCATTCCGATGCAGACGTTATCTGTCTTCAACATGAATTCGGTCTTTTTGGGGGGGACGCAGGAGATTACATTTTCGCTCTTCTATCAGGAATAAGCAAGCCTGTAATAACAACAATGCATACTGTGATCCGGGAGCCTGAACTTGAGATATCGAGTATCCACTGAAAAGCTAGTCAAGGTATTCCGAAAAACTCGTTGTAATGAGCCAGACTGCAGTCAACATACTAAAAGATGTTTATGAGAGTTTCTGAAGACAAAATCGAAGTTATCTTCCATGGGATGCCGGACTATCCATTTAGCAACTGCGATAAGTATAAAAAGATACTGAATCTCAAAGGGTCTCCACTTATCCTCACTTTTGGCTTGCTGAGCCAAAACAAAGGTATCGAAAGTATGCTCAAAGCCCTTCCTGATGTTATAAATCAATATCCTGACCTTGTTTACCTTATTCTGGGCGCCACGCATCCTATGATCAAAAAGAAACATGGAGAAGCATACAGGCAATATCTTAAGAGCATTGTTTCCGAACTTGAGATTGAGAATAATGTAGTATTCCATGACAAATTTGTTGAAAAAGAAGAACTCTGCAATTATATTCTTGCAAGTGATATTTATGCATCTCCCTATCTTTCCAGAGAACAGATAGTAAGCGGGACTCTGACCTATGCCATAGGCATGGGAAAAGCAATAGTCTCCACTCCTTACTGGTATGCTGAGGAAATGCTTTCCGATAATCGTGGGTTACTTGTAGATTTCGGAGACACTGACAGGCTTTAAAAAATCTCTCTTATACTTAATTGAAAATCCAGAAAAATGTAATATTATGCGTAAAAATGCATACGATTTTGGCAGAAAAATGACATGGAAAAACGTTGGTAAAGAATATACTACTGTCTTCCATAAGGCTTTAAATAACTACACACTACCTATCCCAAAATACGAAACATATTTAATTTCCTTCCAAATAAGCTACCTGAAGTAAAACTTGACCACCTTAAGCTATTGACCGATGATGTGGGCATTATACAGCACACCGATTTTGGTGTACCTGCTCTCCGTTATGGGTACAGCACTGATGATGTAGGCAGGGCTCTTGTTGCTCTGACACAATTAATTATAGTGAGAAAAAAGCTGAAGATCTCTGGAAGTTAATTACAACATACATGAGCTTTCTTGAACATGCCCAGACCGATACGGGGCATTTTCATAACTTCATGAAGCTATAGAAGGAAAATTTTTGGATGAAAAAGGCAGTGAAGATACTCTCGGACGTGCTATCTATGGGCTTGGTCATGTGGTAAGCTGTTCTTACCTTTCAAAAAATATACGTCACGCTTGCACATACCCTTGTCAGCAAATCCAAACCTGAAATGGAGAATCTGAGCTATCCGAGGGCAAAAGCCTATACAATGTGCGGCTTGTATGAGATGCTCAGACAGATAGAATGAAGATGCAGATGAATTTGAGTCCCTATTCAACTCACACAAGGATGCTGTCAAGTACCATAGACTCTTTTGTAGAGAAAGACTCTTTTGAATCCATATTTGTCAGCCATGCAGATTCTCTGGTTGACTTATATGAGACTAATCATAAAGAGGACTGGAACTGGTTTGAACCCACAGTTACCTACAGCAATGCAAAATTAAGTGAATCTCTTTTACTAGCGTATAATTATACCAAAGACAAAACTTACAGAAAAATTGGCCTTGCTACACTGGATTTCCTTACTGAGATTCAATGGAAAGGCGACTTTTTTGATCTGGTTGGAAATCACGGCTGGTATTCCTACAATGGAGAAAAACCACTTTTTGACCAGCAGCCTATAGAGGCAGGTTACCTGACTCAGGCTTATGTTTCGGCTTATGAGATTGTGCGCGAAAAGGAAATATCTGGAACTCGCAAAATATTCTTTTGAATATTTCCTGGGCAGAAACCGCTTGCGAACTGTTATGTACGATTACTCAACAGGTTCAGTTTGCGACGGGCTCAACAGCGATGGCATGAACTGTAATCAGGGTGCAGAATCTGTAATTTGCTACCTTATGGCTTTGAGCTTTTTAAATAAACATGAAAATAAAGCATTTAGTACATTATTGCAATCCAAAGTAAGTGATGAAGCAGATGACTTGGGATCTGCAGAAAGAAAAGAATACATGCATTAGCAAATCAGACAAAATGAGGAAGATAACATGATACTGGAAAGACCACGGAGAGCTGTTCCAAAGGTGTAAGAAAAATCCTATACTTACCGTTGAAGATTGGCCGTATCAGGCCCATTCAGTATTTAATCCTGCAGCAGCTATAGTTAATGGTATAACTTTATTAATGGTGCGTGTCGAAGATCACAGGGGCTTTTCTCATTTTACGGTAGCCAGGAGTAAGAATGGAATTGACGGCTGGGAGATTGACAGCAAACCAACCTTTGCTCCAGATCCTATAAACTACCCTGAAGAGATATACGGCATTGAAGATGCGCGTATAACTTACATCGATGAGATGGGAAAATGGGCTGTAGCATATACGGCTTTTTCGGATTCAGGTCCCTTAACAGCTCTTGCCTTTACAGAAGATTTCCGTAATTTTGATCGAGTAGGAGCTACCCTGCCTCCTGAAAATAAAGATGCTGCTGTTTTTCCTGTAAGAATTGATGGTAAGTGGGCAATGTTACATCGGCCTGTATCTCGTATGACGGTTCGAAGGCAAATATATGGATATCCTTTTCTCCAGATATGAAATACTGGGGAGAACACGAGGTTCTTCTGTATGCTCGAGAAGGTGGATGGTGGGATGCTAACAAGATAGGTTTATCTCCACAACCTATTCGCACATCTGATGGATGGTTAATTATGTACCATGGAGTACGCCAGACAACATCTAAAGCAAGTTATCGACTTGGATTGGCTCTTCTTGATCTTGAAAATCCCAGGAAAGTGCTTCACAGATCTGAAGGATGGGTTTTCGGGCCTCGTGAAATGTATGAACGCAGTGGAGACGTTAATGATGTTGTTTTCCCTTGCGGATGGGTCTTAGTGGATGATGAAATCCGCATTTATTATGGAAGTGCGGATGTGTCAGTATCAATGGCCAGTGCAAAAATGAAAGATATCCTGGAGTATATACATGGGTGCCCTGAGACACAATGCCCTGAAGAATACTGCAGATGGTTTGAAGAAAACATGGGATCTTTCCAATGATCCAAAAAAAGGTGATATTAAATTAAAATAAAAATCGTAACTATTCAGCTTGGGAAAAACAACATTATTAACCATATTATTTAAGATTTAATGGGCAAGTTTTTTTGAGCTCATTTTCTTTGATTGTTGGTTATTGATTGCGTTTTTTAGTTTTGAATGAGTTAGCAATTACACATTTTGACAACTCCAAACTAAACATCAATAGACTGATTTCTGGCAGCCGAATAGTTACAATACAAATTAACACTAAACTGATGATTCGAAATATAATGATTTAACTAATAAATTAAGTTATGTGAGTAGTTTTGGGGGGTATTATTATAAGAATTGGAATGTTATCTCCAATTGCCTGGAGCACGCCACCTAAAAAGTATGGCCCATGGGAATCGGTAGTATCTTTATTAACCGAAGGACTGGTAAAAAGGGGAATTGATGTTACATTATTTGCGACAGCGGATTCTCATACTTCAGCCAAACTTCATGCAGTATGCCCTAGACCCTATGAGGAAGATAAGAGCATATTGATAAAGGTATGTGAATGCCTGCATATATCAGAAGTTTTTGAGAGAGCAAATGAGTTCGATATAATACACAATCACTTTGATTATCTTCCTCTTACCTACAGTGCTCTTGTCGATACCCCTGTCCTGACAACAATACACGGCATTTCTTCAAGTAAAATTCTGCCTGTCTATAAAAAGTACAATAATAGAACATTTTATGTATCCATAAGTGATGCCTACAGGTGCCACTGAGCTGGACTATATAGCTACAGTCCGACACGGAATTGATATAGAAGTTCTTCATTTCAATGATAAGCCACAGGACTATCTCCTATTTCTATCGCGCTTTCATCAAAGATAAGGGCAAATAGAAGCAATAGAAATCGCTAAAAAGGCGGGAAGAAAACTTAGGATAGCTGGTTTTATTGCAGATAGAGCATATTTTGAAAAAGAAGTACAGCCCTATATAGACAATGAACAAATTATTTATGAGGGGCATGTCGATCCTGAGCAGAAAGAAGGAACTCTTGTCAAATGCATACGCTTTGCTGCACATGATCAATTATGATGAGGCTTTTGGACTTGGTGTAGTTGAAGCTATGGCCAGCGGTACACCGGTAATTGCAATGAACAGGAGTTCGATGCCTGAGCTGATCAGAGATGGAGAGACTGGCTTTCTGGTCAATAGCATTGATGAAGCTGCAGAGGCTGTGCAAAAGGTTGCTTCCATATCCCGCAAAAAATGCAGGGAAAGTATGGAAAAAAGTTTCTCTGTTGACAGGATGGTAGATGATTACATCAAGGTGTACGAAACAATTCTTGAGAAATGCAAACGCGAATCAGAAAGGCCCTGGGGGCACTATGAGGTGCTTATGGAAAGACCAGGATATAAAGTCAAAACTCTCACTGTTTTGCCTCAGGGTGAAATCTCACTTCAGCGCCATGCTCATAGAAATGAGCACTGGTACATAGTCAAAGGAAAAGGAATTGTAACTAAAAGCGGGAATGAAATCAGGGTTCTTGCCGGAGATTCTGTTGATCTTCCGGTAAACGAGGTACACCGCATTAAAAATATAGATAACGAAAACCTCATTTTCATTGAGATCGCTCAGGGAGATTACCTTGGAGAAGATGACATTGTAAGACTTGAGGATAAATACGGGAGGGCTGAAAAGATTGGTCGCCCATCTCTATCCGCTTGATTTTTTTGGCTATCGCTTCAGTTGTGGTGCAAAAAATCTGGCTTTGTTGCAAAATAAGTGAAAACCTTCACAATTAGAAAAGTTAATCAACCTCATAATCAGAAAAAGGACACACAAAGGCAAGGAGTATAGTATCAAACTGCGGAAATATCATTTTTGCAACAAAGCCATAAAAATAATTGCAAAGATACCACAAAGTTACTTTTTTAAAGGTTTGATTTCTCAGTGGTAATATGTATATCTGATTTCTTAAGGAAAACATTATTGAGAGGACGATAAGCTCTCTCTTTAATATCTTGATTATATATGAACTTATAGAAGAAACAAATGTTTATCAGGGAAGGTATGGAAGAAAAAAGATGATTACAAGTATCACTTCAAAAGAACACACATTAGAAACACTTTATCACGATTATAGAATAAAAATAATTGCAAAGATACCACAAAGTTACTTTTTTAAAGGCTTGATTTCTCAATGGTAATATGTATATCTGATTTCCTAAGGAAAACGTTATTGAGAAGACGATAAGCTTTCTCTTTGAGGCTCTCAAATTAGAATTTCAATTTAAAAATCTATCTATTTTTTCATTATTTGTGGACTTCCTATTTTCTCTAATTGCGATGGCTTTAAAGATAGCATCGAACTGATTGAAGACACAAATTCATATGGGAGAGACTTTTTAAAAAACAATTGTCAAATTAGATCAGGATTTTTTAGAGCTAATTTGATAGCCTCTCTTTAATATCTTGATTATATATTTCTTTAATATCCTTGTGTCATACTTATCGAACTAACAGTATATAAAATTTACTAACATGAACTTATAAAATAGGATTTGAATTCTCTTGACAAGTCTATACCATGTTCCTTAGGAAATGGGATATATCTATATATCCATATTAAGGGAAGAGAACTTGCATGATGGAACATCAAATTAGATCAGGGATATTAAGAGCTAATTTGAGAGCCTCTTCCTTCTATAAGTTCATGTTAGTAAATTATGTATACTATTAGTTCGATAAACATAACACGAGGATATTAAAGAGAAAGCTTATCGTCTTCTCAATAACGTTTTCCTTAGGAAATCGGATATATAGATTACCATTGGGAGTTTAATCCTTTATAAAAATTGCTTTGTGGTATCTCTTCAATTGTTTTCAGATGATAATCATGATAAAGCGTTTCTAATGTTTGCTCTTTTGAAGTAATATTTGTAATAATTTTTTTCCTTCCATACCTTCCCTGATAAACATTCATTCCTTCTATAATTCCAAGTTGATTTAATTCAGCGAGTAAATCAGTTACTCGTCTTTGAGTTAAAGTGTCTATTTCAATCGCTTTACAAAGTAATATTATACACAAAATATATGTTATTCATTGTGTTTTCTTTAGGAGAATTGTAAACATAGATACATGCTAATAACACTGTTTT
Source organism: uncultured Acidobacteriota bacterium (assembly GCA_963786555.1). Classification (GTDB taxonomy): domain Bacteria; phylum Acidobacteriota; class Terriglobia; order Terriglobales; family Acidobacteriaceae; genus CAWBRT01. Next base: position 755,135 of record CAWAZO010000010.1, on the reverse strand, counting down.
TGATTGAGTAGGCAACGTTTTTACGACTTCTATAACTCTATCAAGTTCAAGTTTATCATGAGCATCTCTGACATCTTGTTCATCAAGTACTACGCTTGCTTTAGACTCTGCTATTTCTCCTGAAACTCTTAATAAGTCAATTGCTCTTCTAGCATCTCCATGTTCTTGAGCTGCGTAAGCGGCACATAGGTGGACAACAACATGCGGAACAACGTTAGGTTTAAAAGCAATTTTAACTCTAGCTTTGATTATATCGATGAGTTGTTCTGCATCATAAGGATTAATTATTAAGCTATTTTCACATAATGTACTTTTTAAGTGTGGCGGAAATTTCTCTCTAAGTTCCAAATCGTTTGTTATTCCTATGATAGTAGGGAATTGGCCTGAAGATATAGATTGTATCCTTATAATCCGGTTAATCATTTCGGGATTAGTTGCCTTATCCATTTCGTCAAATACAATAATTATTATTCCCTTATAATCATTCACGAGATATTTTAGATATTCATTATGTTTTGATGTTGAATTCCCTATGACTTTTCTGGGTTCATTGTTTGGAGTAGGTAACTCTTGAACTATCTTTTGTAAAATAGAGTGCTCTGTCTTGATTTCTTCACAGTTTATATTTATAATGCATAATCAATATTACGGTTTTCAGCTTCTTTTTTTACTTCTTCCAATACCCACTTGGTAAGTACAGTTTTCCCAAGTCCAGGTTTCCCATATATAAAAATATTATTTGGTGACACACCACTAAAAATATCTTTCAAATACTCATAATACGTTTTTATTTCTCCATCTCTATGAAGAATTTCTTCTATTCCGCTTAACGTGTAATTAGGCTTTACAACGTGTTTATTTATAAACAATTTTTTGTCAACTGCCAATATTTCAGATAATGATATTATTTTAATTCCACCTTACAAAATAATATATGTGTACATGATATATCTTAAGAAATATTTAAGTCTATTCATTATTTCCTAAGGAAAAATGGTTGTGGTGCAAAAATAATATTTCTGCAGTTTGATACTATAATTCTTATCTCTATGTACCATTTTTTTCGGTGATAAGATTGATTAATTTTCCTAATTGTGAAAGTTTCCACTGATTTTGCAACAAAGCCAGATTTTTTGCACCACAATCATTTGATTCCTCCAATGTAGAATTTTGTGCCAAAGAACTTCTAGATATTTGTGATTTACATAACTTTTGGTACACTGCCTCAGGATTACTCTTGTCAGGTCTGCTCCCCTTAGATTTGGAGACTTTTTAACATCCTCTAGGATTGCAAAAATTTGCCATTAATTCCATTGGCAATTGGCTGTAATCAATCAAAGACCCAGAATATATTAAAAATTCTCCAAGAATATATTAAAAAGTCTCCAAAAGGAGCGCAAGAATAATGAGTTTTAGAGAATACAGAATATTGAAAACAAATCCCTGCAACAAAATTGGAAAATAATAAATCTATTTTGAAAGAAGGAGACTGACAGCAGTGGAAACGAAACCAATAGAATTCGAGGAGTTCATCAGAGGGTCTTTTGAGAAAATAGAGGAAATAGGTGGAGAAGTATTTCTTGGATATGTGGAAAATGGTATATGGACCAACTATGTAAAAGGAGAAAACCAATGGAATGCAGTAAAAGCAGTTTTTCCAGGCAAAGAGCCAAGATACAGAAAAATAGATTCGTTCTTTGAAGATTACAATAATTATGTTAAAACTTTTTACAAGATGCGGGAAATGATTGAGGCAGGGTTATAGTACCCTTACTATTTTCTTGTCCTCACTGACTTTGTAACAAAGCCAGATTTTTTGCATCACAACCTTTTTTCATTGGGGGTCAGAATGTCAGTTTTGAGAAGAATGGAATAATGAATTGAATGCATATTTAATAAAGCTAAAAAGTTCCAGTTTGACAATAGATGACTGCTAATTTATTATTATCAGTAATTGTTGGACAGCTTCTGAACGACAGGGTCTTCCCGTTGTGCCTTCGCATTCCCCCAGATAAAAAAATGAGAAGTTTAACTTCTCACACTGTATAATCAGTTTCATAAACTAATTTAGCTTCATCATGCGGAGAATTAAAAATGTGCTCTTTTTCTCCCATATGAAATACGTTTTTCGAATCTGTACCTGATTTTGTGAATACCTGTAAAGTCTGACTTGGTTGAACTATAACATCTTTTGTGAAAGTATAATTTGTCTCGCAATGCTTTTCTTCAAGCTGCCATGCTTTCAAATCAACTGGATAACAACCATAATTTGTAATATTGAAATATTCCTTGATTCCGGATGTCTGAGGATCAAGAGCGGTAATTTGTAATCCGGTTTTATTCGTATATGTAGATATATTTGTTTCATTTTCTGAGGTTGAGCCACTTCCTGAATCTGGTATTTTGGTTACATTGGCAACTGAGTTATCATTATCAGCTACTGGAGTACATGTATTATTATCAGTTACGGAATTATTCAATCCTGAATTACCAGAAGTAGTTACAACTGTGCTATTTCCATCTAAAACTGTACTGTTAGAAATACAAGATAAAAGAGTTGAATTGCCTTCATTGTTCTGAGCATATGTTACAACTGTGAAAACAGCAGCAACAAAAAGCATAATGATTACGAAGGATGCTAGTTTTTTAAGATATTTTTTCATATGTGGTCACAGACATTAATAACACAGAACATGTTAAAATATGTTTCCTAAGTTGTAAAGTGTATTTTTTAAAAATAATCACATTAGCCTAATTCAACTAAAAAAATATATTTTCTAAGTTGTAAAGTGTATTTTTTAAAAATAATCACATTAGCTTAATTCAACTAAAAAAATATATTTTCTAAGTTGTAAAGTGTATTTTTTAAAAATAATCACATTAGCTTAATTCAACTAAAATCTTTCAAAAAATGTAGTATTTTTACCATCAAGGCGAGAATGAGGCAAAAACCGAATTAATTTATCCTGTTACTATTTTTGTATAATTGTTTGTGGCGGAACTTGGGAAACCGTCACAGTTGTCATTTAAACATTTATAGGAGTTGTTTAAATGCTTGTACTGGCAACAATGAGATTAATTTTAAAATATTTTCATGTACTGAAGTTTGGAATTTACAAAGACTGTTTCAAACGTATGCTTTAATCTTAAAACCTTACGTTTTTCTTTCTGCCTTATCCAAGCCAAAAATATGGGTTATTTGTCCATATAAACACAAGGTTTTAATATGAGCTGATATTTGTCTAGGGCTATTAACATTTGAGATTTTATCCAGAAGAACATCAGGTTAAACATTAAACTAGTACCTAAAAAATGTGGAAAATAAAAAGCCATGTTGAAATTCTGGTGATAATAGGCTTTTTACTTTTAAGAGGTAAAAAAGCAACATTTTTGTTTTTAGTATTACATATAGTCACCTCCCGATATAATGTAACATTTATATATCATCTCTAATTATACTAAGTCAGTTATGAGTTTGGAAATGTTTATTACTTCTGATATTGCCACTGATATAGTCACCTCCTAATTTAATGCAACAATTATATATAATTTATAATTATACTAATCTGGTTATGAGTTTGGAAATATTTATTACTTCTGATATTGCCACTGCTATATGTCGTTCCTGCGACAAAAATGAGAAGTTGAGACTTCAAGCATTATTATTGGTTAAAAGTGATTTAAGTCCTGCTAAATTTGCAAAAGGTTTTTCGGTCCACCGTTCAACGGTTCATCGTTGGATGAAGCAAGCTGAAGAAGAAGGTTTGTTCAGCCTTAAATGCAAACCTGGTCGAGGAATAAAGTCTTTTTTAAGTGCAAAACAATTTTCTGAATTAAGGGAAGCACTCTCAAAACCAATACCTACAGACGATGGCTACTTTTGTGGTTGGCAAACAAAAGAGGCAATTCAATTTGTCAGAGAAAACTTTGAAATGCCCTACTCAGAATCAGGAATGAGACAAATAATTAAAGATTTAGGGTTTAGTAAGATTACATGTAGAACTCAATCAAAAAAGAGGAATGAGGCACTTACAAATGAATTTATAGCCAAAATTCAAAAAAAGATTACTAAATCCTAATCACCTATTTGTTACCCAAAATGAGAGTAGTTTTTGTGTAGATTCTAATAGGTCAAGATGTTGGGCAATAAAAGGCTCAAAGCCTATCAAATTTACAAGTGGTTCTAAAACTAAAGTCAATATTGGAGGCTTCTACACTGAAAATGAAGAATTTTATGGGTATGATTCCGGAACTAAACAGAATACGTACTCGTTTTTAAAATCCCTAATCAAGTTTCAAAGAGACATTAGAACAAGGATATTTCTTCTACTAGATAGAGCTCCATGGCATAAATCCAAAAAAGCACAGGAGTTTTTTCAAAATAATAAGCATTGGTTGTAAATATCGTTTTTCCCTCCAGCTACTCCAGATAGGAACCCAACTGAATATTGTTGGAAAGCGGCAAGAGAACAATTAACTTCAATAAAGTCATTCAAAAAGATTAAAGTATTAAAGGAAAAACTGGATGAATTTTGGGACAAACATACATTTACACATAAAATGTAGCATTATTTAAAATCGTGACTATAGGTGTAAGGGATTGTGAAATAACCTTTCATTCCCCAATCTACGCCCCATGAATTTTTAACAAGGAAATGCTGAGTAGAATCATCATATCCTATTGCAAGAACTGCATGACTTCCTAAAAACCCTTTCATGCCGAGTTGGCATATTGACGATTCCAGTCTGAGCAACCTGTGCGGATTCAAAACTTGAATAGACTGAGAAACCAAAAACGAAGGGATATCCACTTGCCAAACATGTTTTCATGTCGTTGAGGGTAAGTATCCTAGCATAAGAAATAATCTTGTGATTAAGAGCATCAGTGTAACATACAGCCGTTGGTTTCACTGTGAACTGAGTGATACATATGGCCATTCTGATTCGGGACAGCGACTCTGAGTATTAAGATTCTTCATTACATCTCTGAACTCTGCACCTGCATCCGAATTTACAGAGTGTTCTATTACCCGTTCGTTGTAGTAGACAAACAATCTGCTGAGATCCTGAAATCTTGCCACTTTATCTTTTAGTTCAATGAATTCTAGTGCACCAACAAGAGCATTGGCCATACACGATCATAAATCTCCCTGATATTCGATGGGTGAACACGTTGAACGAGGATCAACTAAGCTAGGAAGTTTGGTGATAGGTTTAATAACTTTGGAAAATTTGACGTCTCTGATATCCGGTTTATCTGGACGCCATCCGTAAACTCGTTTTTGAGTATTCATTGTGAAATTACAAGAAAACGAAGGTGTCTCGATATAAATTACTTTTCGTCACTGTCACAACTTGATTTAGATGTACTCAATTTCAAGATAAATATTGAATGTTAATGGTCCAATTAGAATTTACCAGAATCTCCACCATGGTTTTTTAGCTCCAGGTGCTTCAATTGCTTTCTGATTGATTAAAGTCTGTATCTGCATCATGTAATTTCTGTGCATTTCTTGGCTAATCTCAAGTTCTTTTTTCAAAATCTCATTAGACTTTTCTATTTCTTCGAGCCGCGCTCTAATCATTGCGTTTTCTATGTTATCTCCCATACGTCCTACATTATCTACCGTATGATCCCTCATTTGTCCTACATTATCTAATGTAGTATCCTCTATATGTCCTACATTGCCCGTTACAGTATTCTCCACACGTTCTATTTTGCACGATGTGTAACCCTCCATACGTCCTACATTATCTGCTGTAATATCCTCCGTACGTACTACACTGTCTGCTGTGTTATCTCCCATTCGTCCTATATTGTTCACTGCATGTCCATCGTATGTCCGCTGTTCGTTCTCCGTTATACTTTCCATTAATAATGCTAGCCCTTTGTTTATAGCGGTTGTAGGACTTGTATATCCAGCGCCTTTTGCTCTTGAAAGATGATCTATCTCTACCCATACACTGACCTTTTGTTTTGTATCGGACATGAGTATGACGTTAACTTTTTACTCTATAAAACTTACTCAATTTGTCCAATTTAGAACCAGTTTTCATTTTATGTGTATATCGGTTAAAAAGAACCAATACGTGTTCAAAAATCAAAAAAAGAAAAAAAGTTGAATTTTGGTTTAGATGACTTTTATGTCAAGTGTGAAGGTCAGTTCTTTTCCATTTTTGCAACAAAGCCCTATATGGTACAAATTCAAAACACTTATCAATCAAAAGGCTATTGAAGCACCGGGAGTTAAAAAGTAATGGTGTAGATTTTGGTGAAATTAGAACCCAATATTAAAAAGTATTCAGACAAGGCTAAAAAAACATGAGTTTTTTATTTGGGTTACTATTGTTATTACTGTTGCTCTTGAACTCATTGTCTTTATTTTTGTTTTGGTACTCATATATCCTATGTGGGAAGCTTCTCAATATGGAATAAATAACGTAACAGAAAAAGCCAACTTCGTAAATCAAACTCGCACAACTTTAATTCCATTCATTACTATCTTTGCTTATTACTATCTTTGCTTAAATCTTCGGTGGCATTGCTATCCTGATCGGAATCTATTTTGCTTGGAAAAATTTTGTACTTAGTCACGACGGTCAGATAACTGAACGTTTTACCAGAGCTATTGGTCAATTAGGAAAAGAGCAATTGGAACTTAAATTGGGGGGATATATGCCCTTGAAAGAATTGCAAAAGAGTCTAAAGATGACTACTGGCCAATTATGGAAATTTTGACAGCATACGTTAGGAAAAACTCACCCATCAAGGATGAATATATAAAAATTGAAGATGAGACACAAAAAAATGTATCCAAAGATATTAAAGCAATTACTAATGTTATTAGAAGACGCAACCATTCCCTTAATCCTGATGAATCTAACCGTCTAGATTTGCACAGAACTTATTTACAAAAGATTAACTTTAAAGAAGCTCACCTTGAAGGAACTAACCTTAAGAGAGCTAACCTTAGTGAGGCCGATTTCAAAGGGGCTTACCTTGAAAAGGCTAATCTTGAAAAGGCTCACCTTGAAAAGGTTAACCTTCAAGGGGCTGACCTTAACGAGGCTTATCTTCTATGGGCTGTCCTTAGAGAAGCTAATCTTAATGGAGCTGACCTTAGAGAAGCTAATCTTAATAGAGCTACCCTTAGCGGGGCTGACCTTCAATGGGCTGACCTTCAATGGGCTGACCTTTACGAGGCTAACCTTGAAAAGACTAACCTTCAAGGGGCTGACCTTAGAGAAGCTAATCTTAATGGAGCTGATCTTCGAAGAGTCAACCTATATAAAACAAAAAATTTATCAGTTGATCAACTTCGCGAAGTTAAAACACTTTGTGATGCAAAATTAGACGAAGAACTTCTCATACCATTAAAAGAGGGGCTTCCTGCTCTTTTTGACAGCCGTAATTTAATTCCGCAATTAATTACACCTGTTATTATTTCACCAAATGTTTTCATCCAATTCCTTGCGAATGATTTTCATGGAATTAACTGTGCATATTTGCAGTTCGACCGTGTAGGCCCTATCCACTAGCAATTAACTGCAATCAATCAAAAAATTAGAAAATGATAAAAAGTATCTTAATTAATTGTGAAAAATAAATAAATGAATAAAGTTGTATTTTGGTTTAGACGACTTTTATATCAAGTTTGAAAGTCGGTCCTTTTTTGTCGTCTTGTTCCCAAGGTCTATTATACACTCCTTTCACATGTTGGATACCGTGTGTAATCGCTTGGATTCTGAAATCTTGTATCCAAGTACCTCCGTATTTATGGGGGGAAGAATTAGTGACGCTTACTAACTGAAGACCGTCACTTAGGTCTAGATTCCAAGAATATCCTGTGTCACCTGATTCAGTTAGTCTTATATCAACTATATCTCCATTACGAATATATATATCATCTTTCCGTTGTCTGAATTGGTTATGATCCTTTCAGATGATGCGGCACTTACTGCCATGGGAATCAGTGCAAGAATTAGACATGTAATTAAAAATGTGGTTTCAAGTCGACTTTTGAACATTGTATAACTCTTAATAATAGCAACCTGTTATTGTATATAGGGATTGCTATGAGCGAAATAGAGTCGACACCGGTTCTATTATATATTCAGTCAAATTATATAAAAAAAGATATATAACTCAGTATTAATTCTTTTATTTTTTTGGAGTGTAATTAAAAGGTAGAGGGCATTTTTTGGGATCCATTAACCAAAAAATGCCAGTACTTACGAGAGATGTTGTTATATTTTCGAGCTGACTTAGTTAACAAACTAAATAATTTGTGTATGAATATAACACTTGTGGTCTGAATCCATTAATTACGAAATATATAAATAAAGAACTGAATATGGTTGTTAATTTTTTTAATTTTTTTGGAGTGTAATGAAAAAGGAGGGGGCATTTTTTGGAGTTCATTAACCAAAAAATGCCGGGTACATAAATGACTTTGCTGTGTTCACACGACAACTTTATGAACAAACTACTTAAGTGTTCGGCACCGGCTACCTGTCTCGCAGATATTCGCGCGCGCAAAAGCAGAAGATTGCCGAAAACACCGGCGCACAAAAGCGCATCAGCCATGCGCGTCACAGCCGCGTCGTAGCGCGGACCACAACGCCGCAACACATCACCACACCGCAACGCACATCAGCGCGCCCTAAGGCGGCATCGCACCGCGCCACAGCGCGTGCTTCCGAGCGGCGTTACGTTGAGCGCTTCCATACCAGTTCTTTCGCCGACGGCCAAGGGATGGGCGATGTGACCGCCGGAGAAGATCCGACCGTGCGGGCCGCCGCAATCAATGCCTTGGGAAACATGAACGGCACGGTCGTCGCCATCGATCCGGAGAGCGGCCGTATCCTGGCGATGGTCAACCAGAAGCTGGCGCTCTCGCAAGGTGCGCAGCCGTGTTCGACCTTCAAAGTCGCGGTCGCTCTAGCCGCGCTCAACGAGAACATCATCAAGAAAGAGACTCCCGTACGGCTTGGCGGCGGCTGGGAAGTCAACCTGACCAACGCCCTGGCGCACTCGAACAATGCTTACTTCGAGGCCCTGGGCCGGCGTCTGGGGTTTGAAAAGGTAAGCCACTACGCGCACCAGTTTGGACTGGGCGAACTGGCGGGATGGAACATTTCGGGTGAACATCTGGGGACCTTCCCCAGCGAAGAACTTGCGGCGAGGCTGGGCGGCGTGGGGAAAATGTGCTCCTTCGGCGAGAGCATCTCGCTGACTCCGCTTCAGCTTGGCGCCCTGATTTCGGCCATCGCCAACGGTGGAACGCTCTACTACCTGCAGCACCCGACCACGCCCGAGGATATTGCCGGCTTCCAGCCAAGAGTCAAGCGCTACTTGAACATTGCCTCGCTGATTCCCGAGGTGAGCCCGGGGATGGCGGGCGCCGTGCAGTACGGTACCGCCAGGAGTCTGCATGAAAACTTTACCGAGGCGCAGATCCTGGGCAAGACCGGCACCTGTTCCAAGGATGGCACCCGCTTCGGCTGGTTCGCCTCCTATGCGAATACCCAATACGGACGCATCGTGGCCGTGTTTTTCCTGGAAGGCGGGCGCCCGACCTTCGGCCCCAAGGCCGCCGAGCTGGCCGGCAAGTTCTACCGCAATCTTTACGATCACAACTACTTCGCCGACGTCGCGCCGCTGCGCAACACCAGCCACGTGGCCAGCCCAGGGCGTTAGCAGACTGCTGAAAAACTCATCTCAGTGTCATCCTTCGGTCGCCTCCGCTTTTGCGCGACCGAAGGATTGGCTTCACTGCGAACGTTCGCCAGCAGCAGAGGCGTCGCTGCACTTCAGGATGACACCCTCGGAGAACGGTTTGCCGCAGCCCGTTAGAGCAGTTTTCGCCGCCATGTCTGAATACGGCAGGCTGCGATTCACGGGCTGCTGAATTTCTTTGGCCGGGCTGCCTGCCGGGGATTCACCACCATCGACAGTTGACGCGCGGGCGGGCGCAGTTCGCCCGGGGCCGGATGATCCGATCTTCTCTTCGGAGTGACGGAATGCCCCTGGCCTACTTGGACGCCGGGGGTTGGGATGCCGGGGCGCCCGCGTGCTGAACCTCAAGCGCCTGGATTGCGTCTTCGATCTGTCCCCGGCCAAACGCTCCCTTGTGCATGGCGAGCTTAGTCTTCAGCCAGCCGATGGCCGCCTGGCGGGAGACGAACGGGGTGGCAGGATCAATGTGAATGATCCGCAGTTCCCCACTCCTATCGTGGGTTTCGAAGACTACCGTTTTCGTCGACGACATCGGCATATAACCGGCTCCCTCCTCGTATCGACCGATCACGGCATAGACCACGCTCAGCTCGGCGGATGGGGTAGTAGTTTCGATGAGCTGGTATCGCGAGACGATAAAAAAGGAGTTGAAATCCGGGTTCTCGTGGAACGTCGACAGGTTCTTTATCCGCTCCCAGCCTTCGGGGCTGAGGCGAGCCCCCTGGAAGTCGAGGCGGCAATAGGCGGACACCACCCGGCGTTGCTCAACAGCCATCTGGTCATAAGTACGGAGCTTCGGATTAAACAAGGCCAGAAGCGGCAGAGAAAACGTCAAAACCAGACAGCATATCAAGGCGCGACGCATGGCAGACTCCCGGAAAAAGAGTACACCGAAACCGGGGCCGAGTGAATCGCAACCTGCACCCATACATGATTCGTCCGCGCAGCGGCGAACCGGCTACTCAACGAGCGCGCTGGTTTTCCGGAAACCGCGTCCGCGCTCCGTGGGCGTATCGCCGGCGATCAGACCGTCCTTGAGATGGATGACGCGATGCGCGTACTCGGCGATCTCGTGCTCGTGCGTGACCAGGACAATGGTGTTGCCGCGCCGGTGCAGCTCGTCGAACAATGCCATGATTTCGTTTCCGGTCTGCGAATCGAGGTTCCCCGTCGGTTCGTCGGCAAGCAGAATCGAGGGGGAGTTCACCAGTGCCCGCGCGATAGCAACGCGTTGCCGCTGGCCGCCGGAGAGTTCGCTCGGCTTGTGATGCGTGCGGTGTCCCATGCCCACCTGGGTCAGCGCTTCGCGAGCGCGGTCGATGCGCTGCGCGGCGGAGACACCGGCATAAATCAAGGGCAGTTCCACATTGTGCAGGGCCGTAGCTCGCGCCAGCAGGTTGAAGGTCTGAAAGACAAATCCAATTTCCTTGTTGCGGATGCGGGCCAGTTCGTCGTCGTTCAACTCGCTCACCAGTTGCCCATTCAGCCAATACTCGCCCTGGGTGGGCGTATCAAGACACCCGATCAGGTTCATGAGCGTAGACTTGCCGGAACCGGAGGGGCCCATGATGGCGACGTACTCGTTCTGGTGGATAGAAAGATTGACGCCGCGCAGGGCGTGAACCTGCTGCTCCGAGCCCATGTCGTAGGTCTTCCACAGATCCTGGGTGCAAATCATGGCCGAAACGGCAGGGGGATTCAGAGGTTGCGTCATGCCGGCAACTTCAGTCGCCATCTTGTAATTCTCCTCCTTCCCGGCGATGCAGGAAATCGCCTGCGCCGGGACCATCGCACGGTAGCGGTTACGAGTTGTCGCCTTCGCGCTTCGGGACGCTGTTATCGATCTTCACGCTGGCGCCGTTGCGCAGCGTACGCAGCACCTTGTAGCTGCCGGTTACGATCTCGTCCCCTTCTTTCAAGCCATCCAGGATTTCGATGTCGGTCGTACCCGTAATTCCAGTGTGGATAGGGATGAAAACCGCTTTCTTCTGGCGGATGACGAACATTCCCTGGACTTCTTCTTTCGCCTTGCTCTGATCCTGGGGCGCGCCGGCCGCCTCCACCGACGACTTGCCGCCTCGCCGGGGTTCCAACTCGCCGCGCTGCCGAATAGTAAGCGCCTGGATGGGCACGACCAAGGCTGCTTCGCGGATCGCGGTCGTGATCTTGGCCGTGGCCGACAGACCCGGGCGAAGGTTGTCCGGCGGATCGTCCAGGGTCACCGTGACCTTGAAGTCCCTGGCCTCCTGCGAGCCGGTGGTCGACTGCGCGGTCGAGAGGCCGCTGGTGCGGAGAATCGCGTTTTCGCCGATCTCCGTGACCACGCCCTTGAACTTCTTTCGCGGGAATGCGTCGACGCTGATTTCGGCCGCCTGTCCCAGCTTGACGTTCACGATGTCGGTTTCATCCACCTTGACTTCGGCCGTAATCACCGAATTATCAGCCAGCGTCATCAGCGTGCTGCCCGGTGTGTTCTGGATTCCGATGACCACCGTCTCGCCTTCGCGCACCGGCAGGTTCGTAATCACTCCGTCGAACGGCGCGCGATACTCGGTCTTGTCCAGCACATCGGCCGAATGGCGCAGGGTGGCGGCATTCTGATTCACGTGCTTGGAGGCGGATTCGGCTTGCGCCTTTGCCTGCCGTACCTTCGTCCGGGCCGACACCAGGCTAGCGTTCGCCGAGTCGTAGGTGGCCTTCTTGGTGTCATAGTCTTGCTTGGCGATCAGTTGTTCCCGGTAAAGCACCTGCGCCCGTTCCCAGTCCAGCCGGCCGTGTTCCTGATCCGACTTGGCCCGTTCAAAATCGGCTTCGCAGGCATCGAGGTTGGCGACCGCGGCTTCGTAATCGGTTTTGGAAGCGGCCAGCGCGGCTTGATTTGCTTCCACGTCGGAGCGAGGCTGCACGTTTTCAATCCGGGCCAGCATCTCGCCCTTGTGCACTCGATCACCCTCCTTGACATATAGCTTGATGATTTTGCCGAAGGCGTCGGCTCCGATATTGACGTAATTTTTCGGCCTGATTTCACCCGAGGCGGTGACCACCGCGGAAATCGCGGCCCGCTGCACTCTTCCGGTTTGTACCTTGACTACGCCCTTGCGACTCTGGATGACGCTAAAAACTACGATAAGAATGACTGCGGCCAATCCGGCTATCGCTACAAGCACTTTTGTCCGAGTCTTCATTCATCCTCAAGCGCGGCTGAGAAACAAACGCTTAGCAAAACGGCTGCCACAGACAATATTCTCCGTATGTTTCATTATACCTGTGAAGTCGGTCCACTCCTCAACCGACGCAGGCAACCGATTGAAAGCAAAAGGAAGCCTCGCGCCGCTGCCCTGCCGGGACAAGCTCTACCAAGGTGCTACCGACTCGGCGAAGTGGTGGTCGGCTTGCCGTATCTCTTCCTGTGCATATCTGGATCATTTCCTCGGTTCCTTGCGCCGCAATACGCCATGCCCATAGAATTGAATAGCTCTCGTGCTCAGGAGTTGGCGTGTATACACGGTGCTTTCATTTGCGATGGTGGTTTCCAGTGCTTCTGTCCTGCCTGCTGACGGCTTACGCCCTGGCTCAGGAGTCGAAGTCTGAGCCAGCCGCAACTTCGCCTGCCGCCGCGCCTCCCAGCACCGCGGCTCCCACCAGCGTCCCAAGTTCCAAGCAGAGCGACAAAGAGGCCGCCAAAAAGGCCAAAGAAGCGCAGCGCCAACGAATGAAGGAATTGCAGGGGCCGTTCAAGAAATGGCTCAACGAAGATGTCCGCTGGATCATCACTCCCGAGGAGGAGTCCGCTTTTAAGCAGCTTGCCACCGACGAAGAGCGGGACCAGTTCATTGAGCAGTTCTGGCAGCGCCGCGATCCCACGCCGGACACCCCGGAAAACGAATTCAAAGAAGAGCACTATCGCCGCATTGCGTATGCCAACGAGCACTTCGCCGCCGGAATGCCGGGCTCGCGGACCGATCGCGGCCGCATTTATATCGTCTGGGGTCCGCCCGACGAGATCGATTCTCATCCCGCCGGAGGCAATTATCAGCGCGATATCTCGGAAGGCGGCGGTTCCACCTCGACCTATCCCTTCGAGCGCTGGCGCTATCGATACCTGGAAGGCGTCGGGCAGGAAGTCACGATCGAGTTTGTGGACTCCTGCATGTGTAACGATTACCACATCTCGACGGATCCCAACGAGAAGGACGCACTGCTGCACACGCCGAACGCCGGACTCACCATGTACGAACAGATGGGTTTGGCCAGCAAGGTCGACCGGCTGACCACGACCAACCCGCTGAATCCGTCGAGCGGGAGCCAGAATCAGTTTGAGAAACTTGAACGTTTGTCCAAGCTGAATGCGCCGCCTCCGGTCAAGTTCAAGGATCTGCAGTCCGATGTGACGCATCGCATCACCTATAACCTCGTGCCCTTCGACGTGCGCGTCGATTTCGCTCGCATCACGGGCGACATGGTGCTGACCCCGATCACCATCCAGATCAGGAACAAGGACATTACCTTTGTCGGCAAGCAAGGCATCCAGCGCGGCAGCGTCAACATTTTCGGCCGCTTCACCACCCTGACCGGACGGGTTACGCAGACCTTCGAGGACACGGTTGCGTTGGATGTGCCGGCCGAGCTGCTGCCGAAAACGCTCGGGAATCAATCCGTCTATTGGCAAGCTCTTACCCTGCGTCCTGGGCGCTATCGGCTCGACGTCATTGTGAAAGACGTGAATGGCGACCGCAAAGGCAGTTGGAGCAAAGGGGTGCTGGTGCCGGAATATGCCGAGGACAAGCTGGCATCCTCCTCGCTGATTTTGGCCGATTTGCTGGAGAAGGTGGATACCAAGAGTGCGGGCGCCGGCCGTTTCGTGATTGGGAATACGAAGGTTCGTCCCCGCGTCGATTCCTCTGATGGCAAGCCGGCCAGTTTCAAGCGCGACCAGCGGCTGAATCTCTGGATGCAGGTCTATAACCTGTCGATCGACGAAAAGACCAAAAAGCCCTCGGCCACCATCGCCTACGACATCATCAACGCGCAGACCAACCAGTCCGTATCGCACACCGTGGAGAAGACGGAAGATATGGGCAACGTTGGAGAGCAATTAACCCTCCAGAAGTCAATGGCGATCAACAAGCTTGACCCCGGCCTTTACCGCTTCCAGGTCAAAATCGATGACAATGTCGCCAAACAGTCCATCAATCCGTCAGCACGATTCGCCGTCGAGTAGACGGCGGGCGCATATCTGGATATTTCTGCTCGCGCGGTGCCTGCCCTGGGGTAGGTAGGGTGGGGTAGTTTTGTTCTCGCTGTGATGACAAACCAAAAGCCCCACCCCAGCTCCGCTTGAATTGGGCTCCCGGCAAAGAGATAAGAGGTCAGAATGTCATCTGAGAAAACCCGTCGACCATTGCTTTCTTTTCGACATCTTCCGGGGTTAGAGGCTTTCCTGATGCTTCACGCTGCTGAACATCCGCCAAGAATTTCTTCAGGTCATTGTCCGACAAATCTTTTGTGGGTAGTTGCGAGAAGACGTAACCTTGATAGATTCGAGCGCCACCTCCAGGACCTCCCTTTGTGGCGCGTATTTTGTACCCTGCATCTTCCGAGGTAACAATCAATGCTGTCTTGCGCGTGGTCATGAGCTCGCCCGATGCCTGTGTTTTAATTGCATCGCTTGATTTCTTATCTGCTGCGGACTGGGCGGCCTCTTGGATATCATTCAGCTTCGCCCTCACATCGTCCCTGCTTGGCCCAGTCGGGGCGGCAATCAGGTTCCAGTGAGGTCCACCGACAAGTACCGCATAGTACATTGTCAATGCTTGAGCTTTCGGAACGTCTGAGTCGACCATGGCTTCATAGAAAAGCCTACCCGTTATCTGCCATGAATATTTGTGGGTATCGCATCCGACGTCGTGCACTACGGCCGCGGCAATATACTTTCCGTTCCATGGGCCGCCGATGATTGACCAAGCAGCTCGCGGAATGGTTGCACCGTCAGATTCGAATCCCACCGGCGCCTCAAGCACATGCCCTTCCCAATCGGTATAGGAAAACGCCTCTTGAAGCTTCATATGGACGCCATCGCCAACCGGTACGAGCACTAAACGTCCGTGAAAGACCCCGCGTGGGGGTGTTGGAGTGGCATTTTGAGCGTGGACGCTATAGGGACTCAGAATCAGCAGACAAAAGGCCAAAACTCTGTTAAGCATCTTTTTGACCTCCAACATCTGAGAAAAGCGGGAGAATTTTACTGCATCTTCCATAAAAAGCAAGGTTTCTCGGTGGGCCAACTCCCAAGCCGCCGCTGCCCACCTTCTCCCCACCGGCGGGTCCTTGCGGGTACGTTGACCCGTCCTGTACCGCGTGTTAAGGTACAAGGTTCTAGCACAAGACATTTTACGGGTGAAGGTTTTTCATGGCTCTCAGCTCTGAGGTTGCATCCGTCCGCAAAACGGCCCTGAATGCCGTGCACCGGCAGATGGGCGCGAAAATGGTCGAGTTCAACGGCTGGGATATGCCGGTTGAGTATCCCAAGGCCGGCGGACTCGTCGCCGAGCACCTGGCGGTTCGCAACAGCGTCGGTATCTTCGACGTCAGTCACATGGGCGACATCCGGGTTGCCGGTCCGGAGGCTTTGCCGGCGATTCAGAAGATGACCATGAACGACGCTTCCCGGCTGGTGATTGGCCAGGCACAGTATTCGGCTCTGTTGTATCCGGAGGGGACGTTCGTCGACGACGTCATCGTCCACCGCCTCGGCACCGACGACTTTCTGCTGGTCATCAACGCCGGCAACAACGCCAAGGATCACGATTGGGTGCGGCAGCAGGCAAAAGGGTTCAACTGCGAGGTCGACAACCTGAGCGACAATTTCACCCAGATCGCCATCCAGGGGCCGAACGCCGTCAAAGTTTTGCAGAAGCTGACCGACGCCGATCTTTCGCAGGTTAAGTTTTACTGGTTCACCTGGGGAATGGTGTGCGGCCTTCCCGGCGTGCTGATTGCGCGCACCGGCTACACCGCCGAAGACGGCTTTGAGATTTACGTTCCTTCCGACGCCGAAACCAGCGCCCGGGTGTGGAGCGAGATCCTCAAGGCGGGCAAGGAATTCAACCTGATGGCCTGCGGACTTGGCGCCCGTAACACGCTCAGGTTGGAAGGAGCGCTTTCGCTCTACGGGCACGAAATCTCCGACAGCATTACCGCCTGGGAGGCCCGGCTGGATCGCTTTCTGAAGATGGACAAGGGCGACTTCACCGGCCGCGCGGCACTGGAAAAACAGAAAGCGGAAGGTCTCAAGCGTACCCTGGTCGGACTGGAGCCCGTCGAGCGCGGCATTCCCCGCGACGGCTACAAGGTGTTCGATCTCGGGGGCGGCGAAATCGGTTTTGTCACCAGCGGTTCGCCCGCGCCGTTTCTCAAGAAGAATGTGTCGCTTGCCTATGTGCCGGTCGCCGCGTCGGCCCCCGGCAGCGAGGTAGCAGTGGAGATCCGCGGACAAAAGGTAAAGTGCAAGGTCATTCCGACGCCGTTTTATAAGCGTCCTAAAGCGGCGAGCAAGAAGGCTTAAACCGGATACGCGGAAAGCAAAGCCCGGGCACGAGCCGGGCACGACGCATCAGGGATTCACCGACTCGGAAATTGCTCCAGCAGTGGTTGCACCCGCCGAGTACAATCCGGCGTGAGCGGAAAGATGGGTTAAGGGCTTCCGCCCAGTTGTACACGCCATTTCAGGGAGAGAGCAGGCATGGCTTACCCAGCCGATTTCAAGTACACCAAAGAGCACGAGTGGATCAAGGTCGATGGCAATGCGGCCACGATTGGCATTACCGATCACGCCCAGAATTCGCTGGGCGACATCGTGTTCGTCGAGCTTCCCAAGCTTGGCGCGGAGATTGAGCAAGGCAAGGCGTTTGGGACGGTCGAGTCGGTGAAGGCCGTCTCCGATCTTTACGCCCCCGTTAGCGGCACCGTGACCGAGATCAACCAGGAACTCGCCACCGCGCCGGAAAAGGTCAACCAGGACGCGCACACGGCCTGGATGGTCAAGATTACGATCAAGAACCCCGGCGAGTTGAATGCGCTGCTGTCGAGCGCCGATTACGATAAGTTCGTCGCCGAAGAGCACTGATTTCCGCCTGGGGATTCTCCGGCCGGACGCCGCAAGCGCATCCGGCGAGGCTGTCCTGAAACCGGCGCACAGCCGGATGCGGGACGAAAAAAACGATCGGAATTGGCACCGCTCGAGTGCAGCCAATTCCTTTACGGCGGCAAACGGATCTCGCCATCGGACCGGCGGCAAACGCACTGGTTGCGCTTGCCGCCGGCGTTGGCATCCGTACTCGCCGCCGAGATGGGCAGCAGATTCCAATGCGCTATCTTCCAAACTCCAAAGATGATCGCGAACTGATGCTGAGCGCGGTCGGCGCGCGCTCAATCGATGACCTGTTCGCGCCGATTCCAGAGCAATTCCGCCTCAAGCGCGACCTGAAAATTCCGCGGCAGATGTCGGAATCGGAAATCGTCGAGTGGTTCCGCGCCCGGGCAGCCGAGATGTGGCCAGGGCTATGCCATGTTCCTCGGGGCCGGCGCCTATAACCACTACCGCCCGGTGGTGATCGACGCGCTGATTTCACGCGGCGAGTTCTTCACCGCCTACACCCCGTATCAGCCGGAAATCGCGCAGGGAACGCTGCAATCGATCTTCGAGTTCCAGACCATGATCTGCGAGCTGACCGGCATGGAAGTCGCCAACGCTTCCATGTACGACGGCTCGACCGCTTCGGCCGAAGCGCATGATGATGGCGATGCGCCTCACCGGCCGCGGCGCGGCGTTGGTAGCGCGCAGCGTGCATCCGGAATACCGCGAGGTGATCCGCACCTATGCCCGCTACCAGGGCCTGCCGGTCACCGAAGTCGGCTTTGGCGACAACGGGCGCGTCGATGTGGCCGCCCTGAAAAAAGCGCTCACGCCGGAGACCGCGTGCCTGCTCATTCAGTCGCCAAATTTCTTCGGCACCATCGAAGAGGTCGCCGAGCTGGCCGAAATCGCACATAAGAACGGATCTCTGCTGGTGGTTTCCATCGCCGAGGCGCTTTCGCTGGGCGTGGTGAAGCCTCCGGTCGAGGCCGACATTGTCGCCATGGAGGCGCAATCGTTCGGCATTCCGCTCGGCTTCGGCGGTCCTTATTGCGGCGTTATCGGCACCAAGGAACGCTTTGTACGCCAGATTCCGGGCCGTCTCGCCGGCGAAACCCGCGACCGGAACGGCAAACGCGGATTCGTGCTGACGCTTTCCACCCGCGAGCAGCACATCCGGCGTGAAAAAGCGACTTCCAACATCTGCACCAACCAGGCGCTCGTCGCGCTCATGGCGAATATTTTCATGAGCATTTATGGCCGCGAAGGGCTGAAGGAACTGGCTAAACAAAACCTGGCCAAGGCCGCCTATGCCCGCCAGCAGTTCGCCAAGAAGAGCAAGATTCTGTTCGAGGGAGCGCCGCGTTTCAATGAATTCGTGGTACAGAGCCAAGAGGACCCATACGCCATCTCTCACCGCTTGGCCGACAAGAAGGTCATTGCCGGCTTTCCACTGGTCAAGTTTTACCCTGAGCTGGGCAATGCCGCCGTCTGGTGCTGCACGGAGTTGAATACGCGAGCGCAAATCGATCTCGCCAGCGGGGAGGTGCGCTAATGGGAAATGAAAAGATCACCAAAGCTACGACGCACGTCAGCCAGAACGAAGGACTGATCTTCGAGAAATCGTCGCCGGGGAAAAAAGCCTACCGCCTGGCGCCGCTCGACGTTCCTGAAGTCGACGAAAAGCAATTGCTCGGCAAGGCCGCGCGCCAGAACCTCGGCAATCTGCCGGAAGTGAGCGAAGTGGAAGTGATTCGCCACTTCACCCGCTTGTCCACCTGGAATTACGCGGTCGACCACGGCATGTATCCGCTGGGCTCCTGCACCATGAAGTACAATCCGCGGGTGAACGAGTTCGTGGCGCGGCTTGACGGACTGGCCAACGCACACCCCTATCAGCCGGAGAAAGCTTCGCAAGGCGCGCTGCGAATTCTGAAGTCGCTCTCCGAGCAGCTCATCGAAATCACCGGCATGGACGCCATCACGCTGCAACCCGCGGCGGGAGCGCACGGCGAGCTGACCGGTATCTTGCTGGTGCGCGCCTGTCTGGAGTCGCGAGGAAACCCGCGCAAGAAGATCCTGATCCCCGATTCCGCGCACGGCACCAATCCGGCGACGGCGGCCATGGCCGGCTACCAGGTGGAGAACCTCAGCTCCAACGAGCAAGGCCAGGTCGATCTCTCGGCGCTTGAGGCGCAGATGAATGAGGATGTGGCCGGGCTGATGCTGACGAATCCGAACACGCTCGGCGTCTTCGATCAGCAGATCGGCAAAATCGCCGAAATCATCCACGCCAAAGGCGGACTGCTTTACATGGACGGCGCCAACATGAACGCGCTGGTCGGCAAGACGCGCCCCGGCGACTTCGGCGTCGACGTCATGCACCTGAACCTGCACAAGACTTTCTCAACCCCGCACGGCGGTGGCGGCCCGGGTTCCGGACCGGTGGCCTGCAAGAAATTTATCGAGCCTTTCCTGCCGGTTCCAGTGGTCATCGAACGCGCGGATGGCACGCTCGGCTTCGAGTACAACCGTCCGCAAGCCATCGGCCGGGTGCGCATGTTCTACGGCAACTTTGGCATGCTGGTGCGGGCGCTGGCCTACATCATGGCCAATGGCCCCGACGGCCTGCGGCAGACCACCGAAGACGCCGTGCTCAATGCCAACTACATCCGCAAGCAACTGGAATCCACCTACGACCTGCCCTACAAGACGCCAAGCATGCACGAAGTGGTGTTCAGCGACAAGCTGCAACAGCAATACGGCGTCAAGACCGGGGACATTGCCAAGCGCCTCATCGACTACGGCTTCCATCCCTATACGGTGTCGTTCCCGATGGTGGTGCACGGCGCGCTGATGATCGAGCCGACCGAAAGCGAATCGAAAGAGGAGCTCGACGCCTTCATCGACTCCATGAAAGCGATCGCCGAGGAATGCGAGAAAGAGCCCGAGACGGTGCTGAAGGCGCCCCACAATACGCGCATCTCGCGTCTCGACGAAGTGATGGCGGCCCGCAAGCCGGTGCTGCGCTGGAAACCGCAACAGGCAAAAACAGCGGCAGAATAGTCGCAGGCCACGAAATCCTCCACCCTGGCGAAGCAAGCCAGGGTGGACTTCCCTACCAGAAATTAGTCTAGTCCAGCAGAAATCAGCGGAATCTCGTCTACTTGCCCTCTACCTGCCGGGTCTCTTCCGTGCGATCCTTGCTTTGGTCCGCCTGGGCGAAGGCTTCATTGCGGGGAAGTTGCAGGTCTACCTTCCAGATGGTCGCCACTTGTGCACTGCCCTCTGCCAAAGTCAGCTTGAGAACGTGTCCACCGTGCCGGCGGTCTTCGGTCAGATAGTGCCAGTGGTAGCCCGGAACGCTAATGCCTTTGCTGAAGGCAGGACTCCGAATCCCGATCAGGATTCCTCGGGTCGTGGGGTATTCATGAATCGATTGCGTTTTGACGACCTCGGCCAGCGCTTTGTAAGGCTTGTCCTGGGGGTCGATGGCGCGCACCGACACGTCGCGAAATACGCCGTCGATCCGGATGGCATAGAACAAGTTGAGGTTCTCTAAGCGCTCGTCCAGCCACTTCTCAAGTTCCGGCAGTGGGAGAACCGCTTCGGACTTGATCGTCCGGGTGGGGTGGAACCAGGTCACGTAAGCGAGCGGGGTCTTTTCCTGCGGGCCGGCAATGACGACCGAGCCGTCGGCCCTGGCGTGATAGAACACGCCGTCCAAAGCGGCCATTTCGCCGTCGAGCCGGTTGTAGGTGCCAATCCCGAAGTCGCCCTTGGTGGCGAGTTCCCCGATCGTCAGGTCGCCGTCGTAAGTTCCCGCCAGCAGGGCGTCAATCGTCGAATAGGTAAACAGAGTGGAAGTGGTCTGTGCGCTCGCGCGCCATCCCGCGACCGAAATCGCCAGCACCAGCATCATCAGCCGCGCGGCTGATCTGCGGTAAGCATGTCTCATCGAATATCGTCCAGGGACGCCATGGCTCCCTACCATTCCGGACCGGATTTCCTAAAGCTATACCCCGCGAAGGAGCCGGGCGTTCGAGGTCCCCGGCAAGCGCTGGTCGTTTGCTGGGTGACATCCAGCCCGGCGATGATATCGCGGGGTATACCAACGATGAAATTCGCTTTAGAAACTGACCTTTCGCACGGCGCTGTTGCCCGCGTCGTCGATATACAAAGTTCCTGAAGCATCGAAGGTCAGGGCATTGGGGCCTTGGAGTTCAGCGCCGATTGCCGAATGGCTATCGCCGCTGTAGCCTGCCGTGCCGTTGCCGACCACCGTCGAGATCGTACCGCCGGAGACCTTGCGGATGACGTTGTTGCCGGTATCGGCGATGTAGATGTTTCCGGAGGAGTCCACCGCGACCGCCTGCGGATTATTCAGCAGCGCGCTGGTAGCCGGGCCGGTATTGTTGCAGGTGGTGATCCGGGTCTGGCACCCGCCTCCGGCTGCGTAGCTTCCGGCCACGGTCGTGATGTTGCCGCCCGAAACCTCGCGAATCACAAAGTCGGCTTGGTCGGCAATGTAGAGATTCCCTGATGAGTCCACCGCAATGCCCGCGGGCGTGTTCAACATGGCACTCGTCGCCGGCCCGCCATCACCGCAACTGCCCAGGGTCTGGCATCGGGTTCCAGTGCCCGCGACCGTGGTGATCACGCCGGTCGAGAGAACGAGCTTGCGGATGACGTTGTTTCCCGTGTCGGCGATGTAGATGTTTCCGGAGGAGTCCACCGCCAGGGACAGAGGACCGTTCAGTGTCGCACTGGTGGCGGGGCCGTTATCTCCGGAATATCCCGCCGTACCGGTACCTGCGATCGTAAAGATACACGTTGTTAATGGTGACGTACATTTGCCGGAAGGCCCGACCTCACGGATAACGTTATTTCCCGTGTCGGCGATGTAGAGGTTTCCAGAGGAGTCCACAACCACGCCTTGTGGAAAATTCAGGTGCGCGCTCGTGGCAGCGCCGCCATCTCCGCTGTATCCGTTCGCGTTGAGGGTGCCGACCACCGAGGTGAGCAGGGCGGTGGAAGCGGCAACTTCGCGGATGACATGGTCGCCTGAGTCGGCAATGTAGAGATTCCGCGAAGAATCCACCGCGATTCCTCGCGAGTCGCTCAAACTACCCGCCGTGGCCGTGACCGAGCTGATGCCGCCACTCCCCGACCCGCAAGCTGCCAGCAGCAAACTGGCAACCAGGGCAATTCCAAGCTTGAGGTAGCCAGCACCAACGCCTTTAGGCTTGGGCGTTACCGCAGCCGACGCCAAAAAGCATAGTTTGCCAGGAACTCCGCGCACCTGGCTCCGCCGCGGGCTACGCTTCCCAAGAATCCGGTCCAACAGCAGAGGTGAAGAAACGATTGGCAGCTTCCGGACAATCCGGAAAAGGCAGGAAGACTCCATGACGACCTCCTGGAAGAGGTAATTAAATTGGCTATGCCATCTGTCCAGAGACTTCCAGCATACACTACGGCGGAGGTCACTTCTGAGCTTGGGAGACGAGCGCGCACGAACCACATCCATCCCGGATTTCCTCCCAGCATCCTTGGCGGCGGCAGCGAATCCAGGCTGGCATGAAGCGAAGCTATCAGCGACCTGTCGAGTGGTGCTTCTTCCAGTTTTTCGTCGCTTTCTTTTGCGATTTTAACGCCTTCTTCTGCGACTTCTTCTGTTGCTTCATGCTCTTCCGGTATGACTTCTGCGCGTGCTTCGTCGCTTTTTGCTGCGCCGAGCCGGCATGGGCAACGGCCGGGACCGAAAGCGCCAGGCCAAGAAGGATAAAGAGGATACAAGCTGTAACTTTCTTCACAGGCTCTCCACGAAACAGACTCTTGCGGATTTTACAACCAGAGCTGCCGGATCAGGAAACATTCCCCTCCGCATCGGGTATGCTCCTGACGGAAATGTCCAGAGGCGATGTCGGGATGCGACGATCGCACCCACGCCAAAGAATACAGCATCTCTGGCGTGGCCCTCGCCCATGGAAGGACTGTACGGCGCGGAACCCCGGGGCATCCGTCTATTTGGGCTGCAAGAACCACCCGGTTACAGCCGATATTTGCCCGCCTCGAGAGTTCTGACTGCAACCTGTTCCTGCAGGGCGATCGCGTTGGCTGGCTCATGTTTTGCGAGCCGCCGCAAGATTGCCATTTCGGTGCGCAGCAGGTCGCCTTCAGCGACGTCGGCCAGCACCTTTCGGGCTGCGGCTTCGATACGGGGTAGCGCTCCGGAAAAGTAGATCCCGGTCATGGCCGACGATGCCACGGCGGCGTCTCCGGTAATTGCCCGAGAGGAGGAAGAGCCTTCCGGAATGGCAATTTTCAGGGCACGCGCCAGCGCGCTGTCCATGGCGTAGCATTCGATGACGATGTCGGCGATGGCGGCCATCACTTCCTGGTGGTCGGCAATCTTGTCCATGTATCGCTGCGAGGCGGCGCCGGCGACGAAGAGGCAAATCTTCTTGGCGTTGGCCAGCAAGGCGCGCTCGACCGCCAGAGGGCCTTCGGCTTCATCGCCAAACGAGGGAGCGCTCATCACCTCGTCCATCAGCTTCCTGATGGCAGGCATCAACGGAAGCTGTCCGCTCATGGCGCGCTTGAGCAGCCAGCCGGTGATGATGAGGCGATTGATCTCGTTGGTGCCCTCGAAGATGCGGTTGACCCGCGAGTCGCGATAGGCGCGTTCGGCGGGATATTCCTCGACGAAGCCGTAGCCGCCATAAATCTGCACGGTTTCATCGACGATGAAGTCGAGCATCTCCGAGCACCAGACCTTGATGACCGAGCACTCGACGGCGTATTCCTCGATGGCGCGGCGAATCTCCATGGCGCCGGCTGCGGAGTGCCGGTCAATCTGGCCGAGGGCGCTGTCCATCATGCCGACCGTGCGGTAGATCATCGATTCGCCAACGTAAACCCGGGTGGCCATCTGCGCCAGCTTTTCACGCACCAGGCCGAAGTCGGCAATCGTCTTTTGGAAAGCCTTGCGTTCTTTGGCCCATCCGATGGCGTTTTGCAGGCAGACGCGCGCGCCGCCCACGCAGGCAGCACCCAGCTTGAAGCGTCCGACATTGAGAATGTTGAAGGCGACGATGTGCCCGCGGCCCACCTCGCCGAGAACGTTCTCCACCGGCACCGGGCAATCGGTGAGGATGAGCGGGCAGGTGCTGGAGCCGCGAATGCCGAGCTTGTGCTCTTCCGCGCCGGGCGTGACGCCCGGGAAGGTGCGCTCGACGATGAAGGCGGTGAACTTCTCGCCGTCGACTTTGGCAAAGACGATGAACAGATCGGCGAAACCGGCGTTGGTGATCCACATCTTTTCGCCGTTCAGCAGGTAATGCCCACCATCGGGCGAGAGCACGGCGCGGGTGCGGCAATTGAGGGCATCGGAGCCGCTGGAACTCTCGGAGAGCGCATAGGCGCCAATCCACTCGCCGCTGGCCAGCCGGGGCAGATACTTCCGCTTCTGCTCGTCGGTGCCGAAATAGACGATGGGCAGAGTGCCGATTCCGGCGTGCGCTCCCCAGGTAACACTGAAGCTGGCCGACTTGGCGGTGCGATCGGCAATGATGGCCGAAGAAACTTTGTCCATGTCCGAGCCGCCGTACTCCTCGGGAACGTCCACCGAAGTGAGGCCCAAATCGCTGGCCTTCTTCAGCAGTTCGCGGCAGAGCGCGTAGTCCTTCTGTTCGAGCTTGCCGGCCACGGGCAGGATCTCGTTGTCCGCGAACTCTTCGGCAGTCTGCGCGATGAGCCGATGTTGATCGTCAAAGTCTTCCGGCGTGAAAACTTCGTCGGGACGAGGTTCGGAGATCAGGAAATTTCCGCCGGGAATTTTGGCCGGAGTGGTTGAAGATACCGTGGTAGCCATGCAAATCCTTTCAGCAACAGCCCGGATTCAGAATCCGGTAACTACTTCGAAGTGTCATCCTGAGCGAAGCGAAGGATTTGCTTTGCTCCTGCGCCAGAAAGCAGATCCTTCGGCTCCGCTCCGCTCCACCTCAGGATGACACCTCTAAAAACCGGATACACCAAATATGAAACCGCAACAGCGCAAACCGCGAGTCATTTCAATGAACCGCAAAGGGCAGTTCGTAACCCAGAGAGCACGAATCAGGTCGACGGAGAGACCGCCGCTCCAAGCACCTGCCGCTCACAATTGGTTTGATTCCATTTTCCCCGGGTACGATGTTGAAATTCGTCGACAATCCTGTCATGGCGAGCGAAGTCGAGCCACCTTTTGTTCCACTTGTTCCGCCCAACGACCAATGGGAGATACGCACACGATCTGTTCTACGCGATGCTTTCGAACACCCCCGCCGCGCCCATGCCGCCGCCCACACACATCGTGACCAGCCCGTAGCGACCTGCGGCGCCAGCGGAATGGCGTCGCCGCAGTTCGCGCAGAATGGTGGCTGTGAGCTTCGCGCCGGTGCAGCCCAGCGGATGCCCGAGCGCGATGGCTCCGCCGTTGACGTTGACCTTCTCGGGGTCGAGCCCCGCTTCCCGGATCACGGCGAGCGCCTGCACGGCGAATGCTTCGTTCAACTCGATGCAATCAATGTCGGAAAGCGACAGACCGGCCATCTTGAGCGCCTTCGGAATCGCATAGACCGGCCCAAGCCCCATTTCTTCAGGCTTGCAGCCTGCGGTGGCGAAGGCCACGTAGCGGGCCAGCGGCTGAATGCCGAGCTGACGCGCCTTTTCCGCCGACATCACCAGGGCGGCTGCCGCTCCGTCGGAGAGTTGCGAGGAATTGCCGGCCGTGATCGTTCCTTTGACGTGGAATGCGGGCTTGAGCGCCGCCAGAGCTTCCAGCGTGGTGTCGGCGCGCGGGCCTTCGTCGACCCGGAAAACAATCTGCTCGGTTGCCAGCTTGAGCGCCGTGGCGCCGCGTCCGCCCAAGCCGTAAGCCGGAGTGCTGAAGGTGACGGGAACGGGCACGATTTCGTCGTGGAAATTGCCGGCCGTAATCGCCCGCAACGCCTTTTGATGGCTCTGATGGCTGAATTCGTCGGCCTGCTCGCGCGTAATGCCATAGCGTGTGGCGAGGCGTTCGGCGGTGAGGCCCATCGAGAGATAGGCGTCAGGATAGTTCTCGACCAGCCATGGATTGGCCGATATCTTATGGCCGCCCATGGGGATCATCGACATCGATTCCGTGCCGCCCGCGACAATAGCCTCGGCCGCGCCCGCCATAATGCGTTCGGCGGCCATGGCAATGGCCTGCAAGCCGGAGGAGCAGAAGCGATTGATCGTCATCGCGGAGATTTCCACCGGGAGTCCGGCGCGCAGCGAGGCAATGCGGGCAACGTTCAGTCCCTGCTCGGCTTCCGGCATGGCGCAGCCGAGAATCACGTCTTCAATCTCGCGCACGTCCATCTGCGGCACTCGTTCGAGCGCGCCCTTGATGGCAACGGCGGCAAGATCGTCGGGACGCGTCGCCCGCAACATTCCCTTGTAAGCCCGGCCAACGGCGGTACGGACGCAAGAGGCTATCACGACTTCACGCATGATTTAGTTCCCGGAATTGATTTGTAAAACCGGCTCTCGACACGAGCAGCATCATTTCATTAGTCCATGCTTTCGAGAAATTCACGCACTAGCTCTTCACGATGTCATTCTGAGCGGAGCGAAGAATCCCAGCGTAGCGTGAGGCTAAGGCACAGCCGAAAGTCTTCAAAAAAAATCCCATGACATCCTGAAGCTAATGCAGCCTACTTACGAGACAGTAGAAGTGTCATCCTGAGGTCGCGCCGGTTTTGCGCGACCGAAGGATCTGCTTTATTTCAACATGCGCAAACAGCAGATCCTTCGCTTCTCCACCCCAACAAGCCAACAGCGGGCTTGTCGAACCCTGGCTCGCTCAGGATGACACTTCGAGAAAGATTCGCCGCTTCTTCTAACATTGGTTCACGAGGCAGCACCTCAATTTCGCAGCACCTTCCCGGTCTTCAGGGTGTAGGCGATGCGCTCGACCGTCTTCTTTTCTCCGCAGAGTGCTTTGAAGTGCTCGCGCTCAAGATCGAGCAAGTACTGTTCGCTGATCGCCGTCCCCGGAGAAACCGCGCCGCCGCAGAGCACTTCGGCAATCCGATGGGCAATTTTCACCTCGTGTTCGGTGATGTAATCGCCTTGGCGCATCAGGTGTACGCCAAGCTTCAAGGTCGCAAGCAGGTTCTCGCCGGGCGCGGCCAAATCCGTGCGCGGAATCGGCGGCTTGTAGCCGGCTCTCACCATCTCGAGCGCACGGGTTTTGGCATCGCCGAGAATGCGGTCCCGGTTCATTGAGATGCCGTCACGGGGGAGAAGAAAGCCGAGCGAACCGGCTTCCGCCGCCGAGGTGGAGACCTTCGCCATGGCAATGGTTTCGAAGGTGCGCCGGATGCTCTCGACCACCTCGACGGAATTTCCCCGGGCTTCGCGATGAATCGCGGACGCCGCGTCGAGCGCGCGCAGCAGCATCTCTTTGCAGCCGCCCCCGGCGGGCAGCAGTCCAACCCCGCTTTCCACCATCCCCATGTAGAGTTCGGCGTGGGCCTGGCGAACGGGAGCATGCAGCGCGATTTCGCAGCCGCCGCCGAGCGCAAGGTTGAAGGGCGCAATCACCACCGGCTTGGGCGAGAACTTGATCGCCTGCGTCATGCTCTGGAAGCCGCGCACCATGCTGATCGATTTCGTCCCACTCCTGCTCCTGCACGGCCATCAGCAGCAGCATGAGATTGGCCCCGACCGAGAAATTCGCGGCGTCGTTGGTGATCACGAAGGCTTCGAAGTCGCCGCCGGGACCGCCGGGCTTCGCGGCGGCCGCTCCCACCGACAGATCGAATCCCGTGGTGAAGCCGAGCGTCTGCAAGATCATTTGGCCGATGTCGAGCCCTATGGCGTTCATCTTGGAATGGAACTCGATGCAGCCCACGCCGTCGCCGAGGTCGATGAGCGAGGCTCCGGCATTGCGCTTCACTTCGCCGTTGCACTTCTTCATCACCGTCACGGAGCCCACGCCCGGGGGAACTTCTTCGTCCTTGTATTCGCACTCGCCGCTCGCCAGATCGAAGTAGCGGCGTCCCGAACGCGTGCCGGGCGCGTTCTCATACCAGCAGCGGCGTTCGCTGCCCAGCACTCGCTCGACGTTGGCGGGAATCGGCCGGCCTTCGGCGCGCATGCGGGCCACGGTGCATTCGACGCCGGCGGCGTCCCACATCTCGAACGGGCCCAGCTCCCAGTTGAATCCCAGACGCATGGCGCGATCGATATCGGCGACGCTGGCGGCGATTTCCGGAATGCGATTGGCCGAGTAGCAGCCACAGTTCGCTCAGCGCGCTCCAGAGAAACTGTCCGGCTTTGTCTGGCTTTCGGCTGCCATCGCCGATCAGAGTTCGCAGGCGCTCGCCTGTGGTCATCGATGCCTTTAGCCATCTCCAAGCGAGGCAAAGTTGGGCTTGCGGCGTGGACGGTATTCAACGGTCTTCCAGTCGAGCGCCAGCCGCTCTTCGCCCGCGGGGCCGCGTTGTTTGCGGTAGAAGCCGCCGCTGGTTTTGTCGCCCAGCCACTGGCGCTCGATCATCTGGCGGAAAAAGTCGGGAAGCGCAAGCTCCGAGCGCTCATCCTGGACACGGGCCTGGTTGGCGGCAACGTGTCCGACGATGTCGAGCCCGACCATGTCGATGGTGCGGAAAGTGGCGGACCGGGGCCAGCCGACGGCAGTGCCGCTGAGCGTGTCCACCTCCTCGACACTCAAGTCCATCTGCTGCATGAGCCGCATCAGGTTGAGCACGCTGAAAATGCCGATGCGGTTGGCGACGAAATTGGGCGTGTCGTTGGCGTAGACGATGCCTTTGCCCAGACGCAGATCGCAGAAGTTGGCCAGCCAACGCATGACTTCGGCATCGGCCGACGGCGTGGGAATGATCTCCAGCAGGCGCATGTAGCGCGGCGGATTGAAGAAATGCGTGCCGAACCAGTGCCGCTGAAATTCCTCGGGGAAGCCTTCGCAGATTTTCGCCACCGGCAGGCCGCTGGTGTTGGTGGTAACGATGGTTCCGGGCCGGCGAAAGCGCGCAACCTTGCCAAGCAAGGCGCGTTTCATGGCGAGGTCTTCGACCACGGCTTCGATGATCCAGTCGCAGTCGGCGAGCCAGCCGAGGTTGTCATCGAAGTTCCCGACCGTGACCAGACGCGACAGCGAGGTTTCGAAAAACGCGGCAGGCTTTGCCCGGCGGGCATTTTCCAGTCCGGTGGCGGCCAGCAGGCTGCGGCCAGCGCCGGATGACCGCAAAGCGCTGCTGCCGGTTGCCGGCGTCGGGTCAGCGCAGGAAGCCATGTCCAGGAGCACGGAACGAATGCCGGCATTGGCCAAGTGAGCTGCTATCCGGGAACCCATGGTCCCGGCGCCGAGTACGGCTACCTTTTCAATGGTCTTACGCATTAGGCAAGTGGTCTCTCCTCTGGCAGCTCCGTAACGTGCAAGCCCAGGTGCGGCCCGTCCACGCTTCCGCCGCCTGCCGGAGCAGTAGCTAATCAGAATTGGATGTCGGGAAGACCGCAAAGGGCGATTTACTAATGAGTAAGACGGCCTGAACCGCGAAGCGACGGCGGTTCGTCGTTCGTACTTGGCGCGCAAGCGCTCGCGCCCGAGTTGCTTTGTTGATTAGGACTGGATAAGTGTGCGAGGAAAGCTGGCCGAAAAGACCCTAAAAATAGAGCAGGCGCGCGCCGAAAATGTGGGGTGAGGATGGCAACGACGCGCGCCTTTATTAAGTTGAACTCACTCTAGTGAATGTCCGCTCATTGAGTCAAGTAAATTCGTGCACTCATAATTTTATTTAAACGACTCCAGTGGCGGAACGCAGCGGCTTACGCGCCTGATACCAAATCGTTATGGAATGATCCCTGGATACACCAAATGTGAACTGCCGTAGTCAGATTTCGTCACGTGCTTTCCGGGCAAATCCAGCTTGCTGATGGCACAAACATGCCAAAAAGCTGACACATGGGATGCTGATTCATTGCATCAGTGCTCCGAGGACGCCACCGGCGTTCCGCGATCAGAGTTCCGGGTGGGCTCGGACGTACTTGCGGGCGATCTGTGCCACTTGCCGTTCACCCGGATAGGTGAGTTTCTGGGGGGTCTGTTCCAAGGGCAGCCAGACCGCCCGCCGCACCTCTTTGCGCATGGCGGGCTGAATATCTCCAATACGGCCCGAGACGTAACGAAACAGGATAAAAGTTTACGACCTTGAATACGCGTTCACGCCCGCCCCAGGAGCGCACGTAAAAGTACTTGATGTCGGTCAGCTTGGTGATCACCTGCACCATCAGGCCGGTTTCCTCCAACACTTCCCTGATGGCGCTCTGCTCCGCGACTTCGCCCTTGTCGATGGCGCCCTTGGGCAGGGCGAGAATAGCCGGACGGCGGCGCAGTTTGATGGCATTGCGCGTGACGCAGTCGGCATTCACGATATTGGGCTCGATCGCAGCGACGTGCCACTGCCCGCGCATGCGGCGCAGCACCACGCCACCAGCGGAAAACTCGCGAACAGATTTTCGGGACGTCGGCGGATTCTCGTTCACGGACTCTCTGCTGAATCTTCGCAGTTTGTGCGCCCGTAGGCAAGAGGTACATAGCCCCCGGATTCAAGTTCTTGTACATCCGCAGGTGAGTTGCCGTGCATCCTAGCGACTCAGCAGCGCCTGCGGGGTGCAATGGTGACTTATCTGCAAAGGCTGGTCCGGTCGGCAAAGGCATTTTCCCACGAATTGACAAGGGTTTCGTCCAAGCACAGCCCGACTCCCCCGAAAAAACCGAAACTTGGCATCGCGCTCGGCGGCGGCTTTGCTCGCGGCCTGTGCCACGTCGGCATCCTGAAAGTTCTGGAAGAAGAAAATATCGCCATCGACTATATGGCCGGAACCAGCGTGGGATCGGTGATCGCGGCGGCGTTTTGCAGCGGCGTCTCGGCCCGCGAGTTGGAAGAGATTGCCAAGATGGTTCGCTTCCGCGATTTCGCGCGCTGGACGCTGTCGCGTTACGGAATCTGCAACAACGACCGCATGCAGGAGTTCCTGCCGCGAGTGGTGAAGGTGAAGACCTTCGAGGAGCTGAAAATTCCGCTGGCGGTGGCGGCAACCGATTTCGTGACCGGCGAGCCGGTGGTCTTTCAAAGCGGTCCCATCTGCGATCCGGTGCGCGCCAGTTGCGCTTATCCGGGAATGTTCGCGCCCGTGCAGGTGGACGGCCGATGGCTGGTGGACGGAATGCTCGGACACGCCGTTCCCAGCACTCCCCTGCGCGAGATGGGCGCCGACTACGTGATCGGCGTTTACCTGAATGCGCACTGGGTGCAGGTGCGCGGGCCTCGCCATCTGTTCGACGTCATTGGACAGTGTTTCTCGATTGCCCAGGCGCGGATGAGCGCAGGGTGGAGGAAAGACGCCGATCTCGTGCTGGAACCGGATGTCGACGGCTTCACCTATGACGGATTCGACCGCTCCGCCGAGCTGATCGCCAGCGGCGCAAGAGCCATGCGCGCGGCGCTTCCGGCACTGAAAGAGTTTCTGCAAGTCAAGTCGGAGGCGGCCAATGAGCTGCTGGCCAAGGCCGAGGCGAAGCCGCATCTGACCGCCGCGTAAAAAGGCGTTCGCCTCAGACACAGCCTGGGATTTCGGTGAAAAGCTCTCCGGGGTACGGAGTAGGACGTCCTCCTGGGATGCTTCGCTGCGCTCAGCATGACATCTCAGAATCTGCTGCTGTTCTCAGCAAGAATCAAGTTACGTTATAAACTCTTCGTCGGTCCCAATTTGCCTCGCGTTGGCAAATGTGAGGAGTTGCTTGTGAAGAGACGTTACTCGTACGAGTCGCCTCGCGGCGATCTACTTTTCCGGTCGGCCAGCAACTGTGGTTACCGGTGATCCGGGCCTGAAGCGGGCGGAAGCGGTTCAAGACGAAGCCGGGTTCGTGTAATCTGGGCGTTGTCTCACGCGAGTCCTTAAAAATTAATTCTCGGATTTGTGTAGGTACCCTGCGGGATAGCCTGGAGCCGTCATCCCGAGCGGAGTGAAACGGAATGGAGGGATCTTTTGTTTTCGCACGGGAATGGCAACACAAAAGATTCTCGACTCGCGTCGCGAGGCGCCGCTCCCCAGGAATGACGCTGTGTGATGGATACAGCAACTCGGGTCAAGATGAATGCAGTGCTGGAGCCGCCGGAAGAAACTCACGGATATGTGCGCTGTTTGCGCTCTGCTGCCGCTGGCGGCCCTGGCGCAAGGCGCAAAGGCGTCCGGCAGCGCGGCGGGCGCGATCACCGGCTTCCGCAATTCCGCCGCCGAGCTTCAACTCGAACAGCAGTTTCTCGCCGTTCCCAGCCCGCAGCTTGCCGAGGAACACATGCGGGCTGTGCTCCCGCCTCATATCGCGGGCAGCGAAGAGGACCGCAAGACAGCCGAATATGTTGCCCGCAAGTTTCGCGAGGCCGGTCTTAGACGCGGATCGACGAGTACAAGGTTTGGATCAACTATCCGGCGGAGATCCGGGTGGACATGATTACGCCCGAGGGAGCCAGGCGATTGGACCCAGCCGCGAACGGGTGGAGATCCCTACCAGGATGATCCGCGCATCATGTGCCTTTCATGGGCGGTTCGCCTTCGGGCGATGTCGAAGCCGAAGCCGTCTACGCCAACTACGGACGGCCCGAGGACTTCAGGCGACTGAAAGACATGGGCGTCGCCGTGAAGGGCAAGATCGCGCTGATTCGTTATGGAAGGAATTTCCGCGGCGTCAAAGCGATGGTCGCTCGGGAGAACGGAGCGGTGGGGGTCATCCTTTACTCCGACCCGATCGACGACGGATATTTCCAGGGCGATGCCTATCCCAACGGTTCATATCGACCTGAGATGGGCGTGCAGCGCGGCTCGATTGAACTCATGTTCAAGTATCCGGGAGATCCGACGACGCCGGGCGTGGCTTCGCTTCCCACGCTGCCGGATTCCGAGCGAATTCCGCCCGGGCAGGCACAGAATCTTCCGTCCGTGCCGACGACGCCGCTTTCCTATGGCGATGCCTCGCCGATCCTGCGCGAACTTGCCGGACCCGATTCACCGCGCGATTGGCAGGGCGCGCTGCCGTTTACCTATCATCTCGGCCCGGGACCGGCCAAGGTCCGCTTGCACCTGGTACAGGATTACCGGCTGCGGACCATCTGGAACGTGATTGGCACGCTGCGTGGAACGCAGTATCCGGAGCAGTGGGTAATTGCCGGCAATCACCGCGATGCCTGGGTGTTTGGCGCAGCCGATCCGGGCAGCGGCACGGCGGCCATGCTGGAAGCCGTACACGGAATTGGCGAATTGCTGAAGAGCGGATGGCATCCCCGGCGCACCGTGGTGCTTGCCAGTTGGGACGCCGAAGAGCAAGGCCTGATCGGCTCCACGGAATACGCCGAGCAGTACGCCGCGGAGTTGCGCAACGCAGCCGCCTACTTCAACATGGACATCGGCGTTTCCGGCCCAAACTTTGGCGCTTCGACGGTGCCAAGCCTGAAGAATTTCCTCGTGGAAATCAGCCGCGCCGTACCCGCCCCGGCCGGCGGCACGGTTTACGATTCGTGGAAAACTTCGCAGATCATGTGGCACAGCTACCAGGGGCAAAGTCCCGAAATCACCTCAGATTCCTTTCGCGCAAAACATGGCGAGCCCGACGTCCTGATTGGCGATCTGGGCAGCGGCTCGGACTACACGGCTTTTCTTCAGCATCTTGGCGTGCCGGCGACCGACATCGGTTCGGCGGGTCCAAACGGCGTCTATCACTCCGTCTTCGACAACCTGGCATGGTTTCAGAAGTATGTCGACCCGACCTTCGCTTACGAGCAGCAGATGGCGCGCATCTTCGGCCTCGAAATTCTGCGCATGTGCCAGGCCGACTTGCTGCCCTTCGACTACGAAGAATACGCGGCGCAGATCAAAAACTATCTGGAGGCCGCAAAGCGCAAGAGCAGCACATGGAAAAGCTGGGAGGTGCAGCCCGATTTTGCGCCCGCCTTCCAGGCCACGACCAAGCTGCTGGCTTCGGCAAAGGCGATCAGAGCCACCTCAGAGAATCCCAAGAGCGACGCTGCGGCCATCAACCGGCGCTTGCTCGCCACCGAGCGCGCCTTCCTTCTGCCCGAAGGACTGCCGGGCCGGCAGTGGTTCAAACACGCGATTTATGCGCCCGGAGAGTACAGCGGCTACCAGGCGATCACGCTTCCGGGGGTCAACGAAGCCATCGATCACGGCGATCTGGCGGAAACCAAACGGCAACTCCAGCGGCTCACCCAGGCGCTCGATCGCGCCGCCGGCGCACTGGCCATCGTTAAATAGGCCAGTGCAGCGCAATTCATTTGCACCGCTATCTTCAAAAAAAATTGCGCACGCAGCACGAATAAAATATCTTCATGGAGACCCACGACTGAAGATAAATCATGCAAACAGGACTTTCTAACCAACTTGCGCGGCAAGTCGGCGAGCATCTGGTAACCGCCAAGCTAGGGAGAATGGGTTACATAGCCTCGCCGTTCGCTGGCAACGTTCCGCTCTTCGACCTCCTCGCTGCCGATGCACGCGGTTATGCAGTTCCAATCCAAGTCAAGGCCATCAATGGTCCATCATGGCAGTATCAGGCGGACGACTATCTCGATATCGAGATTATTGACGGCTTCCAGCACGTTCGCGGCAGAAAACTCCTCCCGAACCCTGATCTTATTTGTATTTATGTCTTGCTCCGCCCTGACGAGCAAGACGAGTTCTATATCTTTCGCCTCCGAGACCTTCAAGAGCAGACATTCGAGATATACAAGAGCCGCAGACGACCGAAAAATCCAGAATCCACACACTGCGCAGTATGGCCTAAACACCTCCAAGAGTTTCGAAATAATTGGAGCTTAATAACCAAGAGCTTCGATGAACAAACTCGCTGAAGTGTGCATGACTATTCCATCAAATGGCATGCGTATGCCTCGAGAAGCCACGGTAGCCGCGCGTTTTCGCCAACAATCCGGAGACTCAGAATCATTGGTCTAAGGGATTAAGTATTTATGCCTATTCTCCCGGGTGCGACTGGCATAGAGAATTAACGCCATGCTGAAAGAGATGAATAAATTCGTTGAGGCACATGACCGCTATCTGTCACTGGACCAGGCGCGCGTCGACTGCTTGACGCCGCAGCAGAGAGAGCTGATGTACATCGAATTGATGCGGGCCTATCTCGAAGTGCAGTACAGGGCATCGCAGATCGCCGGTTTGCAGTACGCCGATGGCATGGACTTCGCCGACATGCATTAAAAATTTCGGCGGCGCCCTTGCGAGGCCAATAGAAAAGCCGCGCGTTGCCGCGCGGCTCACCGCATCTTCGATTTGCCTGCCTACTTCAACTGTACGAGCTTGCTGGCCACTTCGTTCGCCAGTTCGCTGTAGTCCTTCTTTTCCAAGCCCAACACATTCTTGTTGTACTCGTCGATCTTGGCGGAGTAGTTCATCGAGCAGAACTTCGGTCCGCACATCGAGCAGAACGCCGCTTCCTTGTAAAACTTGTCGGGCAAGGTCTCATCGTGCATGGCGCGCGCGGTTTCCGGATCGAGCGAGAGTTCGAATTGCTTCTCCCAGTCGAAGGTGTAGCGCGCGTGGCTGATGGCGTTGTCGCGATCCTGCACTCCGGGGCGATGCCTTGCCAGATCGGCGGCGTGAGCGGCGATCTTGTAAGCGATGATGCCGTCTTTCACGTCCTTGTCGTTGGGCAGTCCGAGATGCTCCTTCGGGGTGACGTAGCACAGCATGGCTGCGCCATACCAGCCGATCATCGCGGCTCCGATGGCGGACGTGATGTGGTCATAGCCGGGCGCGATATCGGTCACCAGCGGTCCGAGGGTGTAGAACGGAGCGCCATCGCACCACTCCACTTCCTTGTCCACCTGCTCCTTGATCTTGTCGATGGGAACGTGGCCGGGGCCCTCGATCATCACCTGCACGTCGCGCTTCCAGGCGATCTTGGTCAGCTCGCCCAAGGTCTTCAACTCCGCGAACTGCGCCTCGTCGCTGGCGTCGGCAATGCAACCCGGCCGCAGGCCGTCGCCCAGCGAGTAGCAGACGTCGTACTTCGCCATGATCTTGGTGATTTCGTCGAAGTGCTCGTAGAGGAAATTCTGTTTGTGGTGATGGGTCATCCACTGCGCCAGGATGGCGCCGCCGCGGCTGACGATTCCAGTGATGCGCTTGGCCACCATCGGAACGTATTGAATCAGCAGACCGGCATGGATCGTCATGTAATCCACGCCCTGCGCCGCCTGCTCCTCGATGACTTCGAGCATGATCTGCGGAGTCAAATCCTCGATCCGCTTTACCCTGGCCACGGCCTCGTAAATCGGCACGGTGCCGACCGGGATCGGCGAGTGGCGCAGAATGGCCTCGCGAATATTGTTGATTTCGCCGCCGGTCGAAAGATCCATTACCGTATCGGCGCCGTAGTGCACCGAGGTGTGCAGCTTCTTCAGCTCCTCTTCGACGTTGGAACTGACCGCCGAATTCCCGATGTTGGAGTTGATCTTGCACAGCGCGGCGACACCGATGGCCATGGGCTCGACTTCAGGGTGATTGATGTTGGCCGGGATGATCAAACTGCCCGAGGCAACTTCCGCGCGCACCGCCTCCGGCGTAAGCTTCTCGCGCTCGGCCACATACATCATCTCTTCCGTCACCAGTCCCTTGCGCGCAAAATGCATCTGCGACACGTTGTCGTCGCCGCTGCGGATAGCCTCCGCATGACGCCTGGCGATCCATTCCGCCCGCAACTTGGGGATTCCAGTGCCGGGGATACCCTTACCATCTCGGTTCCCATTGTCGCTACCGTTAGTAGTCATAAGCAAACTTCTCCCTTGGCCGGAAACAACATTATACCGCCCCGGCAGCTTTGGTC
Source organism: uncultured Acidobacteriota bacterium (assembly GCA_963786555.1). Lineage (GTDB taxonomy): Bacteria > Acidobacteriota > Terriglobia > Terriglobales > Acidobacteriaceae > CAWBRT01. Next base: position 717,314 of record CAWAZO010000010.1, on the reverse strand, counting down.
TATAGGCCGTCGTGACTGTTGGTAAAAGCCCGCCAGCCCAGACAATTCAACAATGTAGCTGCCGGGCTCCGGCTCCTGGACCCAGCTCTGTCCGGGCTCCGGAATCAGATCGCAAGTGTAACCCAGACAGCCGTATTCCGCTCCGAAACTTGACCGGATAATCCAGAGAGCGTAGCCTGATTCGACGGGGTGCATTCCCGCGGTAATGGTTTCCGCATCATTTTCCGTGTCTTTTTTCGCATCCCCGGCCCTGGGCTTCAGCATCCTTTCTCTTGTATGTACTCTCGGCGGCGCAAATACGCTCAGTTCGGAATCGTCATCGCAATCATCGTGCTAGGACTCGGATACCTGGCGTACACCGGCGTACAGGAGAGCAAGAGCTACTACGTCACGCTGAAGGAGCTGAATACGATGGGCGACAGCGCTTACAGCAAGCGCCTGCGCGTCGCCGGCAACGTCGAGGCCGGTTCGATCCAGCGCCAGGGCACGCACCTTCAGTTCGCTCTGCGGGAAGAGGGACGCTTGCTGCCGGTGGTTTACAACGGCACGGAGGCTCCTCCCGACACCTTCAAGGACGATTCCCAGGCATTGGCCGAGGGCACCTACGGACGCGACGGCGTATTCCATGCCAACAAACTCCAGGCCAAGTGCGCCTCGAAGTATGCTCCCAAGCCGGGAGACAGCGCCCAGGCGGCGACGACCGAAAAAGCACAAGCCGGTCCGGTCAATCGGGCACCGTCGGACTCTGCCGGTCAGACCCGCACCGGTTCTGCTAATCTTTCGCAGTGAAATTTTCAGCCTCGATGCCTTCCGCCGGCAGTTGCGCGCCCAGCAGCACGCCTCAGCAGACGCCAGCGCCGGACTCGCCGGCCAATGCCCGGCCGGTGGTGTCGCTGCAAGGCGTGGTGCGCCACTTCGGACGCTTTGCGGCCCTGCGCGGAGTCACCGCTGAATTTCCGGCCCCGACCCGCGCAACAACGGCACGCGCCGAGGACCCCGTACAGGGCGGGCTGTATCTCATTCTTGGCGAGAATGGCGCCGGCAAATCCACGCTTTTGCGAATCATGGCCGGCTTGCTGAAGCCGACTCGCGGTTCCGTTACTATGCTGGGCGCAACCGACCTGCGCGAAATCGCTTCGCGCGTGGGCTACATGGGGCATGCTCCGCTGCTTTACGACGAGCTGAGCGCGATGGAAAACCTGCGATATTTCGCCGGTCTCTATGGCATTGGCCCGAACGACGATGCGCGCTGCCAGGCGGCGATTCGTCTGGTGGGACTTGATCCGGAGTTGAAACGAAGCGTCGGGCAGTATTCGCAGGGCATGCGGCAGCGGATTTCGCTGGCTCGGGCCATCGTGCATGATCCGGAGCTGCTGCTGCTGGACGAGCCATTCTCGAACGTCGACGTGCAGTCGGCCCGGGAAATGGCGAGGCTGATGGGAAAGATGCGCGATGACGGCAAGATGATTTTCGTGGTTACCCATCAACCGGTCGTGCTGGAGGCCGTCGCCGACGAGTCGCTGCTGCTGTCAGCCGGACGGCTTGCGGCTCGCGAGCGCGGACTGCCGGAATACCTGAAGTATCCTTTCAGCCAGCGCGCGGATCACTTGGCGAAGGATCTGGAGCTGGATAAAAATCCGGATAAGGACGAACCGGACGATGGCACTTGTCCGAGTCCGGTGGAAGGCGGGCGGCGATGACGGTGATGGCCGTAGCGCGCCGCACTTTGGCGAAAGATCTCCGCCTGGAATGGCGCGCCAAAGACGCAGTCAATTCCATGCTGTTTTTCGCCTTGCTGGTGGTGGTGATCTTCAGCTTCAGCTTCGATCCCACGGCCGAGGAGTCGCGCCGCATCGCCGGCGGATTGGTCTGGGTGGCGTTCCTGTTTGCCGCCGTGGTTGCGCTCAACCAGACGTGGGCGCGGGAGTTGCGCAACCAGGTGCTGGACGCCTATCGCGTATCGCCGGCGCCCGCGGTTTCGCTGTTCCTGGCCAAGGCGGTGGGAAACTTTATTCTGGTCAGCGTGCTTGAAGCGCTGATGACTCCGCTGTTCATCGTCTTCTACAATCTGCGATCGGTGGGGCCGGCGTATCAGTTGCTGCTGATCGCCGTGCTGGGAACCTGGGCGCTGGTGGTCAACGGAACGTTCTTTGCCGCCATCTCGATCCGTACGCGCAGCCGCGAGATCATGCTGCCGCTGATCCTGTTCCCGATCTCGATTCCAGCGCTGCTGGCGATGGTCGACGGAACGACTTCCGTGCTGACCGGCGAAGCCTCGCCGCGCTTCTGGTTGCAGTTGCTGGCCGTCTACGACTTGGTGTTTACCACGGTGTGCCTGGCGCTGTTCGACACGGTGATCAATGCCGAATGATGACAGGAATGAAACTCGTTGACCACGCATCTTGGGGTAGGTGGCGATAAATTGTCACCTCGCCAGGTGCGATCCCGAAGGTGATTAACACCGGATGAAACGCTCATTTACGTTCTTCGCTCTGGTTACGCTCGGGCTGCTCTCCTATGCCCTTTATCAGGGATTGGTGGTGGCACCGACGGAGGCCACCATGGGAGATGTGCAGCGGATCTTCTACTATCATCTGCCGCACGCCTGGGTGGCATTTCTCCTGTTCTTTGCCAATTTCCTGGCCTCCATCTGGTATCTCGTCCGGCGCACCGAGCGCGCGGACGCCTTGGCGCTGGCCACGGCCGAGGTGGGCGTGGTCTTCTGCACCGTGGTGCTGGTGACGGGCCCGCTGTGGGCGCGTCCGGTGTGGGGCATCTGGTGGACCTGGGATGCGCGGCTCACCAGCACGCTGGTGCTCTGGCTGATCTACGTCAGCTACCTGGTGCTGCGGCGCTTCGCCACCGGCGCGCAGACGCAGGTGCTTTCGGCGGCGCTGGCCATCTTCGGCTTTCTCGATGTGCCGATCGTCTATCTGTCGATCCGTTATTTCCGCACCCAACATCCGCAGCCGGTGATTGCCGGCGGCGAAGGCTCGGGGCTCGACCCGCGCATGTGGACCGCCGTGCTGTGGAATCTGGCGGGCTTTCTGTCGTTTGCCCTGCTTGCTGGTCTGGCTGCGATACCGGCTCGCCTTGGCCGAGAACGCCGTCGAAGAAGCGCACGCCAATCGCGCTCTTGGTCCGGAGGCGGAGATGCAAGTCGACTCAGAAGCCTGAAGGCCGGGATCTGCGCTGGAATCCGACTCCGCGCCGAAGGTGGGGAACAAGCCGCGATGAAATTCTTATACCTGGCTTATATTGCTACCTGGACAATTCACGTCCTCTACATCCTGTATCTCACCGGCCGCTACCGACGCTTGCGTGAGGAACGCAAAGAGCTGGACAAGCGATGAATGGCGGAGACCGGTTTCGCAAAAGGTGTAGTCGTCGAGGCAGCCGGGATGTGGCGTCCCTGGCAAACGCTTGACGTTTGCTGGGGTAATGGCCCGGCGGTAAATGCGAGATACACTAATTTCTAAACTGCGCTGGAAGCTGCGCGCTTCGAGCCCGGCGACTGCGGCAGAATGTCTCAATCAATGACTTCTTCAACTACTGAAACTCTACGATTTCCCGTCGCGGTTCCGCCGGAGCCGGGGAAACCCGTGGAGATAGCACCGGGCTTGCATTGGCTGGTAACGTCACTTCCCTTCCGGCTCCGGGCCATCAATCTCTGGCTGCTGCGCGACGGCGACGGCTGGACCATGATCGATTGCGGCTTCCCGCTGCCCGAGGTACGGGAACAGATCGAAGCCGCGTGGTCAAGCGTGCTGGACGGATTACCCATCACGCGCCTGTTTGTGACCCATCATCATCCCGACCACGTAGGCAATTGCCGCTGGATCTGCGAGCGCTGGGGAATCCGTCCCACCATGACCGGCGGCGAGCACGAAAGAGCGTTGAAGCTGATGGGGAGCCAGTGGGCGCAGGAATCGGCCCGCCGCATCGGATTCTGGCGTCGGCACGGATTGTCGGAGGCCGCGGCCGACAACGTCAATGCGCATTGGAGCCGTCATCGTCATCATTTTCGACCGTTGCCGGAGGAGTGGAATCCCATTGAGGATGGGGCTTCGCTGTCCATCGACGGTGCCGACTGGCAGGTGATCGTTGCCCAGGGACACGCGCCGACGCAGGCGCTGCTGCACTCGCCGGAGCGCAATCTGCTCATCTCCGGAGACCAGGTGCTGCCCAAGATTACGCCCAACGTCAGCGTCTTTGGCGACCAGCCAGACTCGGAACCGCTTGCCCTGTTTCTGGCCAGCAACCGGCGCCTGGCGCAGAGCTGCGGAGACGTGCTGGTATTGCCGTCGCATAACCGGCCCTTCATCGGGCTGCACGCTCGCATACGGGAGATCGAAGCTCATCACGGGGAAAGACTGGCAAAGATTGAGGCCCGGCTGGACGAGTGGTCCGCTGACGGCCGCGGAGCTGCTGCCGGAGCTATTCGGAGACGGCCTCAACGGCCACGAAATCGGCTTTGCGATCGGCGAAATCATTGCCCACCTGCACCATCTGGTCGCCCAGGGACGCGCCACAACCTTCGAGCGCAACGGAGGCATCCGGTTCGCGCGCGTTGGAGCTTCCAAGACCGGGCACTGACGTAGCCTGTGGACTACCCCACGTCAGTCCAAAAGCGGGACGGGACGTGGGGCACCCGGCCACTACACCCCTAAGGAATCGTGCGCCTTGACAATCCCTATGTCGTTATAGACGGGATGACACCTCTGTGATTTACCTGCTGGGTGCCCCGGGTTTCGCGCCGTGTTGTCCGGCGCTAACCTGGGGCAGTTTTTTCGAAAACAAATTGCTTGACACATGCAACTATTATGGGTAGCCTTCCATCTATGAATAAAATGTCGCTGGCCGTTCAGCATTGGTGGGACGAACTCGAGCGGCTTGCCCGCATCCTTGGCCAGCTTGGTCCGGACGAGGTCTGTTGCGACGGGCTGAGCCAGCGCCAGTGCGCCATTCTGCGTACCCTGGTGGCACAGGAAGGCGCTCGCATCTCCGATCTCGCCGCCAGCTCCGGCATTACTCCCAGCGCCATGACTCGCGTGCTGGAGAGGCTGGAGGCGCGCAACCTGGTGGAGCGTGTGCGCGGAGCGCAGTCCGACGGCCGCGCCGCCATGGTCCGGATCACCACCGAGGGCCGCCGCACCCGCCAGCAGCTCGACACCTTGATGCGGCAGCGCACCAACCAAATTATCAAGGCCATTCCGGAAAAGCAGCGGCCCGAAGTTCTCAAGGCGCTCGCCATTCTGAATAACGCGATCGAATCCGCCGGATGCTGCGCCTTCAATGCCCCGGTCGCCAAGCTCGTAACCATTAAGGAGAAGGAATGAAAAACCAATCCATGACCACCGCCGTCGAAGAACACTATGCGGCCGTAGCCCGCGGGGAAACCGCCGCCTGTAGCGCTCCGCTCGATCACGTCGCCCGCTCGATCGGATATTCCGACGAAGAACTTGCGCTGGCCGGCGACGCCAATCTCGGCCTCGGATGCGGCAATCCCCTGGCCCTTACGGAAATCGCTCCCGGCATGACCGTCCTCGACCTGGGTTCCGGCGCGGGCTTCGACGCCTTCCTGGCCTGGAACCGCGTCGGTGCCACGGGACGCGTCATCGGCGTCGACATGACCGACGACATGCTCGCCCTGGCGCGGCAGAACGCCGAAAAACGCGGCGCCGCCAACGTCGAGTTCCGCAAGGGGTTGATCGAAAGCCTGCCGGTCGAGAGTGCGTCGGTCGATTACGTCATCAGCAATTGCGTCATCAATCTTTCGGTGGACAAGCCGGCGGTCTTTCGTGAAATCGCTCGCGTGCTGAAACCCGGAGGACGCTTTGCGGTGAGCGACATCGTGCTCCTTCGTCCGTTGCCGGAAGAGCTGGCGCGGAGCGTCAGCGCTTATGTCGGCTGCATTGCCGGCGCGAGTCTGCTCACCGACTATCTCGCCACTGCGCTCGACGCCGGTCTCCGCGATCTATCCATTCCGCGTATCGCAGTTGGCGGGACCTGATGGCCATTCTCTCGCCCGAGAGTTCGACCGGCGGCCAAGGTTCCTGCTGCGCGCCGAAGGGTTCGACCAGCGGCAGAGGTTCCTGCTGCAACTCAACCGTCTCCGTCGCTTCTCTCAAGAATCCCGATGCCCTGGTGCGCGAGGCTTCGCGGTCCCTGGCTTCGATCAAGTTGCACGGCGGCAAGTGAGGGTTCGAAAATGAGTTCACCAAAGGCCCGCGGCTTGGGATTTATCGATCGCTACCTGACGGCATGGATCTTCGCGGCAATGATCCTCGGAGTGCTTTCCGGATGGCTCGCGCCGGGCATTGTTCCGTTCCTGAACCGCTTCAGTGTGGGAACAACGTCGATCCCGATTGCGGCCGGGTTGATCCTGATGATGTATCCGCCGTTCACCAAGGTGCGCTACGAGGAATTGCACGAGGTCTTTCGTAACAAACGCATTCTCGGCGTGTCGCTCTTGCAGAACTGGGTCATCGGGCCGATCCTGATGTTCGTTCTGGCCGTCGTGTTTCTGCACGGGTACCCGGAATACATGGCCGGACTCATCATGATCGGCCTTGCCCGCTGCATCGCGATGGTCATTGTCTGGAACGAGCTGGCACGGGGCGATACGGAATACGCTGCCGGTCTGGTCGCCTTCAATTCTCTTTTCCAGGTGTTTTTTTACTCGTTCTATGCCTGGGTGTTCATCACGGTGCTTCCGGCCCGCATAGGGCTGCGCGGCATGGTCGTCAATATCTCGATCGCCGAGATCGCCAAGAGTGTCTTCATTTATCTGGGCATTCCATTTCTTGCCGGCTTTGTGACGCGGACGGTGCTGGTTCGAGCGAAGGGGCGCGCATGGTATGACCGCAGCTTTGTTCCGCGGGTCAGTCCACTGACGCTGATCGCCTTGTTGTTCACGATTGTGGTGATGTTTTCGCTAAAGGGCGAATATATCGTGCGTTTGCCGCTCGATGTCGTCCGCATCGCCATTCCGCTGCTGATTTACTTTGTCGTCATGTTCCTGGTGTCGTTTTACATGGGGAAGAAGCTCGGTGCGGACTACTCCAAGACGGCTACGCTGTCGTTCACCGCTGCCTCGAACAATTTCGAGTTGGCCATCGCGGTTGCGGTTTCGGTGTTCGGAATCAATTCCGGGGCGGCGTTCGCCGCGGTCATCGGGCCACTGGTCGAGGTGCCTGTCATGATCGCGCTGGTGAACGTGGCCCTGCGCTTCCGGCGCTACTTTCCGGCCCTGCAAGCGAAACCGGGCAGACCGGTGTGTCCGTTTTGCTAGAACCGGATTTGCGCAAGGTACTGCTTTAATCGGGCAGCACCTTGCCACGGGTTTCCTCGCCTAGCGGGATCAGCAGCAAGCCGATGCCGAACGCAATCGCCGTGAACATGACGGGCTTGCCGAGGGTTCCCATGTCGCGGACCATGGCGCCGAGCAGGAAGTTGACGCCCGCGCCGATAAAGCGTCCGAAGGAAGTAGCGAAAGCGAAGGCGGTCGCGCGCACGGAGGTGTCATACTGCTCGGGCAGCCATAGGCTGAACATGGTGAAGTTGCCACCAAAGATGCCCAGGAAAAACAACACGGCCATAAACGGATAGAGCGCGTGCTGAAGATAGAACGCCCATCCGAAGGCGGCCGTAATGCAGACGCCCATGCCCGCGAAGTAGAGGGCCAGGATGGGTTTGCGTCCGAAGCGTTCGGCCAGCGGCGGCAGCGCCAGACAGCCCAGGATGGTTCCGATGGAAAGCAGGCCCGTGCCCAGCGACGCCATCTTGACGGCCCGCGGCAGCGCCATCCCGGCTTTTCGGGCCAGGAAGATGATTGCCGTGGGTTCGTAGACGGCTCCCGCCCAGAGGCCGATAATCGCGACTGTCAATAGCGCCGTATTGACCAAGGTACGGCGGCGGTAATGGCCCGAGAAAATTTGGCGCAGCGGAGATCGCTTGCGGATCGGCTGCACCTGCTCTAACCGGGCCTTGCGCTGCCAACGTTCCGGCTCCTTCACCCGCATCAAGATCAGCATGGAAACAATGACCGGCGCCAGTCCGCACAGGAACATGGCGCGCCAGCCGAAATGCGCGCCCACGGTATAGTTGAGAGCGGCGGCCAGGAAAAACCCCGCGTAATAACCGGTTTGCAGATAACCGGCCCCCATCTTGCGGCGGTCTTCCGGCCAAGCCTCGGCAACATAGGTTCCGGCGAGCGCCCATTCACCGCCGATTCCTATGCCCGCCAGCAAGCGGAACAATGCGAGCTGCCACACATTCTGCGAGAGCGCAGCCAACCCCGTGAACAGCGCATAGACCAGGATGGTGGCGGCCAGCACGGGCGTGCGGCCAAAGCGATCCGCGATGGGACCCCAAAGAAACGAAAGCCCCCACCCGATCAGAAACAGCGCGAACAAGATTGAGCCAACCAGCGCCACGTTGGCGGGCGCATTCGACATCCCCGACTTGGGAAGTAGTTCGGTCAATGCGGGGCTCAGAACCAGGGCATAGATGAAAGAATCCATGCCATCGAGCGTCCAGCCGGTCCAGGCAGCCCAGAAACCTGTAATTTGCTGCCGGTTGAGCTTGCTTGGGCCCGGTACTTGTGGGAATACGATTGCACGTTCCGCCATGGAATTCTCCTGGACTGCATCACCGATTCACGCCTGGGATGGAGAGAAGCGCAGCGCGGTTGGCCGCCGCCGAATCTGTCTGAATCTGAGCCACGGATGCCTTCCGGGCGTCGGGAGTTGCATATTGCTCAAGCGGGGCGAAGCCGGAAGCAGCAGGAACAACCGGATACTTTCAAATGCCTGGCTTTCAGAGGAACAATCCACCGGATCAAAGCCGGCAGGCGAGCTGAAGGGAGGCCGTTTTTTCGGAGTGGCACGTCAGGAGCTTGCATCTCAAAGCCGCTTTCCTGCCTCAAACTAGAAACCAGGGAGGCGTTGCAAGCCTCCCGAAAAGAGGTGAACCGATGGAATGGATTTGTCCCGATTTTGAAGAAGTCAGCCTTGTGCTGCGAAATCAACTGCTACGCGACCGCGGAACTTTAGACCGGCATTCCCGGTGATCATCAAACTGCTCGGCACGGCGGCTGGCGGCGGATTTCCCCAGTGGAATTGCGGATGCCGCAATTGCTCCGGGGTACGCGCCGGCCGGATACGTGCGACACCAAGACTACAGTTGCAGGTTGCCGTCAGTCTGGATGGCGTTTGCTGGATGTTGCTCAACGCCTCTCCAGACTTGCGCAGCCAGATTGAAGCAACGCCGGAACTTCATCCGCGCGGCTTGCGGGGAACGCCCATCGAGGGCGTGGTGCTGACTTCAGGCGACCTCGACCAGGTTCTGGGGCTGCTTCTGCTGCGCGAGCTTACGCCTTTGCGGATCTATTCGTCCGCGTCCGTCAGGCGGATCGTGCGCGAAGACAACGCGTTTTTTCACATGCTCTCGCAGAACCCGGAGCAATCGAGATGGACGGACATCTGCCCGCAACAGCCGTTCGCGCCGCTTCCGGGCTTGTGCTGCCGCGCCATCAGCGTTGGGCGGCGGCTATCCGCACTGGGTCCCCGAGGATCGTGGACGCACGCTCAACCCGGCGGAGTCCGTGTTTGGACTGATCTTGGAATGTACCCGAGAGCACCGCCGAAGGCAATGACCAAGCCGGGCGAATCGAGCCGGATTGCCTATATGCCGGCGATTGCGAGCTACACCGACGAACTGCTTGCGGAGCTGGATTTGTGCGATGTGGTTCTGCTCGACGGCACCTTTTGGAGCGATGACGAGTTGCAGAGGGTTGACCCGGCGGCCCGAACGGCACGCCAAATGGGACACGTCCCGCTTGGAGGCCCCGGCGGAGTGCTGGAGGTGGCCAGCGGACTGCGCCGGCCACGAAAGATTTTTGTCCACATCAACAACACCAATCCGATCCTGGATGAAGATAGCCCGCAATTTGCGGAAGTGAAGTCGGCGGGCTGGGAGGTTGCAAAAGACGGATGGACACTAGGCTGCTAACTCTCGAAACCGAAGCGGAGACGGAGTTGCTCTCGCGCCAGGAGTTCATGGCAAGGCTGGAGGCCGTGCTTACGGAGCGATATCACCACCAGCATCCGTTCCACCTGCTGATGCACGAAGGCCGGTTGACGAAGGGACAGCTCCAGGCCTGGGCGCTGAACCGCTACTACTACCAGAGCGTGATTCCGCGCAAAGACGCAATCATCCTTTCCCGTGCCGACGACGCCGAATTCCGCCGGGCATGGCGCAAGCGAATCGTGGACCACGACGGAAACCAAGGCGGCGAAGGCGGCATTGAGCGCTGGATTCAGTTGGCGGAAGCAACCGGACTGGATCGGGCTCGCGTTATGTCGTGCAGCGAGATACTTCCCGGGGTTCGTTTCGCCGTCGAAGCATACCTCCATCTCGTCTCCCGCGGCAGCTTCCTGGAGGCGGTCGCGTCGTCGCTGACGGAGCTGTTCAGCTATAAACTCATCGCTTTGCGCATCGACCGTCTGCAAGAGCATTACCCGTGGCTCTCCCACGGTCTCAGCTACTTCACGGCAAGATTGACCCAGGCTCCGGAAGACGCCGAGTTCGCTTCCAACTGGGCCTTCATGCACGCGCACACGCGCCACGAGCAAGAGCTGGCGATTGATGCGCTGCGGCGCAAGTGCGACATCCTTTGGGCGCAGCTCGATGCCCTGTACTACTCCTACGTGAGCCCGGGATGGGCTCCGCCGGGCGCGTTTAAGCCGGAGATGGAATAAGCGTATCGCGAAGCTATCACAAGGCATGGGATGCCTTTCGCGAAACTATCCCACACATCTGCCAAAAGCAGGTAAATATGGGGCATCTTGGTAAGCCGGAGATGCCGTAGTGACTCTCACTCCCGATGTTAAGTTGGCCCTTGCCATCGGCTGCCGTCTGCGTGAAGTGGAAGGACAACCGCCGATGCTGCTGATGCCGGAGGCGGTGGTGCGTCTGCACGGCGCCGGGGCGGAGATCGTGCGCCGCATCGGCAACGGCCGAACTTTTGCCGAACTGCTGGACGAGTTGCACGCGGCCTTTCCAGAGGCGGGCGAGCGCCTGGATCGGGATACGGAAGAGTTCGTGCGCCGGCTGCACGAAAAAAGAATCATCGAAATCACAGCCTGAACGAGCGGGCTTGCAATCGCGGGATGGACAAAATGAGACACCGCATCAGCATGGATTCGTCGAGATGAAAGCGCCGCTTTCGATCATCTGCGAGCTGACTCATCGCTGTCCCTTGCGTTGCGTCTACTGCTCCAATCCGCTGGAGCTGGCCGCGCGCGCGCTGGAGATGACGACAGCCGAGTGGGCCAGCACCATGGAGCAGGCGGCAGAGCTGGGCATTCTGCACGCGCATTTTACCGGCGGCGAACCGCTGGCCCGCGCCGACCTGAATGCGATTGTCGCGGCCGCACGCCAGGCCGGGCTGTATTCAAACCTGATCACCAGCGGCATTGGAATGACCGAAGCGCGGCTGGACAGCCTGCTGGAGGCTGGTCTTGACCATGTGCAGCTCAGCTTCCAGGGCCGCGACGAATTGCAGGCCAATGAAATCGCCGGCACCCGCGCACATGCCTACAAGCTGAAAGTGGCAGAGTGGATTCGCTCGCGAAGAGTGGCCTTCACCGTCAATCTGGTGGTGCATCGCCGCAACCTGGATGAGCTGGCGGAGCTGATTGACTTCTGCGCATCGCTCGGTCCGCAGCGGCTGGAAATCGCCAACGTTCAGTACTATGGCTGGGCGCTGGAAAACCGCGCGGCCCTGATGCCGACGCGCGAGCAGATGGAGCGGTCCGTCCGCGATCGTGGAAAGCGCAAAGCGAACCTCGGCCGAGAAGCTGCGAATCGACTTTGTGCTGCCGGACTACTACGGCAGCCAACCGAAAGCCTGCATGGGCGGATGGGCCAGCCAAACGCTGATTATCGATCCGGCCGGAAGGGCGTTGCCGTGCCATGCGGCCGGCGTGATCCCCGGGTTGAACTTCGATTCCGTACGCGAGAAATCGCTTCGCTGGATCTGGACCGACTCGCCGGCGATGAACAAATTCCGGGGAGACGAGTGGATGGCAGAGCCGTGCCGAAGCTGCGAGCGCAAGACGATCGATTTTGGCGGATGCCGCTGCCAGGCATTTCTTCTCACCGGGAACGCCACCAACGCTGACCCGGTGTGCACTCTCTCGCCGCATCATGACGCTGGTGAAGTCGATTGCCGCCGCCGAATCCACCGCGACGTGCGCAACTACGGCGCATGCCGGAGACCCAATCCCCAGTTCTTCACGCGCTGGAGGCGATGGGAAATCCTCCGCATGGGTCTACAGAATATTCAATCCTCCATCGAGTGCCCCGAAAGCCGACGCGCACACGAATCCGGATCGGGCCCGGCCTGAGGCGAGCAAGCAGCCTGCGACCGTCTGAGCCGAATATTCTGAAATCAGCCGCCCCACATTAGCTGACCCGCGGCTCCGCAAATGCGGGCCACATGCCGAAGGAACTACCCCGGTAGCCCCAGTCTACCCCAAGCGGAGCCGAGGCACCGCGCCGCGGGCCCCGAGCATCAGGCGCTGCGGTGGCTCAAAATCGGTGCAATAGTCGCGGAAATTCTGATATTCTTGCGCAATACCTGGATGATGATCTGAAGGCCTTTCGGGACTTCCCTATCTGGCCGGTAAGATTTCTAAGAACACTACGTTCCAACATCGGTGAACGTGGAGAGCAGTAATCGATGGAACAATTTTTTCAGCAAGTGACAAACGGACTGGCGGTGGGCGGCATTTACGCACTGGTGGCGCTGGGCTACACCATGGTTTATGGCGTGCTCAAACTCATCAACTTCGCTCACGGCGATCTCTTCACCGCCGGCGCCTATCTGGGCCTGACGCTGGTAACCACGTTTTGCGGTGCTGGGACGCGCCGGAAGCGTGGTGGGAGTTGGCCTTCTGATTTTGCTGGTCATGGTGCTGGTGGCTTTCCTGGGCGCCGTGCTGGAACGAACCGCCTATAAGCCGCTGCGGAAATCTCCCCGGCTTTCGGTGGTGGTATCGGCCCTGGGGGCATCCATCTTCCTGGAGAACGCGATCATGCTCATCTATGGGGCGCGCTTTCTGGTGTTCCCGCAGGACATTCTCCCCAGCGTCCCGATCCATATTTTCGGGATCTACATTCCGCTGATCCGCATCGTCGATCTTCGGTCTGTCGTTTGTCATGATGCTGGGGCTGTATTTGTTCATTCAGAAGACCCGGATCGGCACGGCGATTCGCGCGGCGGCGATTGACCAGGGCGCGGCGAGCCTGATGGGAATCAACGTCGACCGCGTCATCCTTACGGTCTTCCTGCTCGGTCCCGCCCTGGGTGGCGCCGCGGGATTGCTGGTCGGACTTCAGTACGGCAACATCAACTTCCTCATGGGCTGGTCCTATGGGTTGAAGGCGTTCACCGCGGCCGTTCTCGGAGGCATCGGCAACATACCGGGAGCCATGGTCGGCGGACTTCTGCTGGGCGTTCTTGAGGCTTTGGGCGCGGCTTACATTTCCACTTCGTGGAAGGACGCCATAGCCTTTTGCGTGCTGATTGCTGTGCTGATCGTGCGGCCCACCGGAATCCTGGGGGAACGCGTAGCGGAGAAAGTATGAAGGTTGAGCAGAACGGGGATTTTTTATGTAGCTTTGACCCTGCTGCTCGCCGCCTCGCCTTTCGTCCTGAACGTTTATTGGCTTGACGTGCTGAACAGCGTGGGCCTCTACGCGATCCTGGGGCTCAGTCTGAATATCATTCTGGGCGACGCCGGCCTGTTCAACCTGGGCCATGCCGCGTTCTACGCGGTCGGGGCCTATACGACCGCCATCCTGAATACACGCTACCAGATTCCCGTGGTGTGGCTGCTGCCGGTTGCGGCGCTGGCGGCGGGGCTGTTTGGCCTCATCGTTGTGCGTCCCATCATTCGCCTGCGCGGTGACTATCTTTGCATCGTGACGGTTGGCGTGGGAGAGATCGTCCGGATTGCGCTCATCAATGACGTTTTCGGGCTGACCGGAGGGTCCAACGGGATTCTCGGAATTCAACGTCCGCACCTGTTTGGCTTCATCATTCGCCGGCCGATGCATTTCTTCTTTTATATCTGGGCATTTGTTGCGCTGAGCGTGTTCCTGTTTTCCCGGCTGCAGCATTCGCGCTTCGGGCGGGCCCTGAACTATCTGCGGGAAGACGAGGTCGCGGCCGAAGGCAGCGGCGTCAACACGGCTCACTATAAGACCGCGGCGTTTGTCCTGGGAGCGGCTTGGGCGGGAATGGCCGGAAACATCTTTGCCACCAAGATGACCATTATCGCGCCGGAATCGTTCAGCTTCTGGGAATCGGTACTGATGTTCGCCGTGGTCATTTTGGGCGGAGCCGGAAGCGTGCCGGGCGTGCTGCTGGGCTCGTTTCTGATCATCGGACTTCCCGAGCTGTTTCGCGGCTTCGCCGATGCCCGCATGCTGATCTTCGGCGCCGCCATGATCCTGATGATGATTTTCCGCAGCCAGGGAATCGTGCCGGCGCATGTGAGGCCTTATTCGCTCGAAGGGCTTGCTGAGGCGGAGAGTTCCGTGCCGGCGCCAGCGGCTGCGGTCCGACGCTTCCGAGAACATGCAGCCGGCCAAGGAGGTGCAATGAGCCTCCTGGGCATTCGTTCGCTCACCAAACGCTTTGGCGGACTGGTCGCGGTCAAGAACGTTTCCTTCGACGTGGAAGCCGGATCGATCGTCGGCCTGATTGGCCCCAACGGAGCCGGCAAAACTACGGTCTTCAATCTCATCACCGGAATCTACCAGCCCGATGAAGGCGAGATTAACTTCCAGGAAAAGTCGATTGCCGGACTGACGACGCACCGCATCGTTTCCGGCGGCATCGCGCGCACCTTCCAGACGATCCGGCTTTTTCAGAACCTTTCGGTGTTGGACAACGTATTGGCCGGACGCCATTGCCGGATGAAATCCGGAGTACTGGGCGCCATGCTGCGGCATCCGCGTGAGCGTCGCGAGGAAAAAGCGGCGCTGGTGGCGGCCGTGCAGGCGCTGGATTTCGTGCATCTGCGCCCCGAAGCGCAGAACCAGGCGAAGAATCTTTCCTATGGGAATCAGCGGCTGCTCGAGATTGCCCGCGCCCTCGCGACCAAGCCGCAAGCTGGTGATTCTGGACGAGCCTGCCGGCGGCATGAATGAACAGGAAACCGCCAGCCTGATCTCGCTGATCCGCAAAGTGCGGGATCAGGGAATCACCGTTCTGCTGATCGAACATGACATGAGCCTGGTGATGCGGGTGTGCGAAAAGATCGTGGTGCTCGAATACGGCTCGAAAATAGCCGAGGGAAGCCCCGCAGGAAGTTAAGAACCACCAGGAAGTGATCCGGGCTTATCTCGGCGTCGAGCAAGAGGATTGAATGCTTCTTCAAGTGACCGATCTTCACGTGAAATACGGAAATATCGAGGTGCTTCACGGCATCAACCTGCAGGTGGGGCAAGGCGAGATCGTCACCATCGTCGGGGCCAACGGAGCCGGGAAATCAACCACCCTGCTGACCATCAGCGGCCTGGTGAAGCCCTCGAAGGGAACCATTCTGCTGGAAGGCCGCCCGCTGGAAAAGATGAAAGCCCATGAAATCGTCGAGGCGGGAATCGCGCAGGTGCCCGAAGGACGGCGGATTTTCGGCACCTTGACGACCCAGGAGAATCTCAGCCTGGGAGCATTTACGCGAAACGATGCGCAGAAAATCAAGAAGAACCTCGACTGGATCTATGGGCTGTTTCCGATTCTTTCGGAGAGGAAACAGCAGCTTGCGGGAACCCTGAGCGGCGGCGAACAGCAGATGCTCGCCATTGGCCGCGGGCTGATGAGCGAGCCCAAGGTACTGCTGATGGACGAACCGAGCCTGGGCCTTGCTCCGCTGCTGGTTCGAACCATTTTCCAAACCATTAAGGAGATCAACGCCGCCGGCGTGACCGTGGTGCTGGTGGAACAAAACGCGCGCGCCGCCCTGAAGCTGGCTCATCGAGGGTACGTCCTGGATCTGGGCAGGATCGCGGCCGAAGACTCGGCGGCGGTACTGCTGGCCGATCCCAAGGTCCAGAGCGTATATCTCGGAGGACACGCGCACGCCTAAGTTCTGCTGCTCCGTAACATGAAATGGAAAACCCACATTCAGCGCTGCGCTCTCAATGTGGGCCACCATCCTACTTCGCTTGTCACGCGCCAACGATGGTTACTGTTTCTTGCTGGAGTTCTCTCGATAAGCGACTCCCAGCAACTCTTCGAAAACGCGGATCATCGCTCCCTTGTCCTGATCGCCATAGCCTTTGAGCAAAGCCGCCTGGTAGGTCGCGGTCGCCGCGCTTAATACTGGCATGGGAACGCACATATTGGCGGAGATTTCAGCGCCGCTGACCAGATCTTTGTAAGCGTGCTTCATCGCGTATCCATCCGAGAAACTGTTCTTGAGAATCCGCGGCAGGAAAAACTCCGAAGCGTAGCTCTTGCCGGTGCCGCTATTGACGACCTGACCGACCTTCTCCGGATCCAATCCCAGTTTCACGGCCATGGGAAGAACCTCGGCCAGCGCCGCAACATTGATATCGAACAGGAGCTGGTTGATCAGCTTGGTAAGCTGGCCGCTGCCGGTGCCGCCCATGTAGAGAATCTTGTTGCCGATGCACTGGAGATAGGGCCTTACGGTCTCAAGCGTTTTCTCGCAGCCTCCGCACATCACCGTGAGCGTGCCTTCCTGCGCCCGCGCTTCCATGCCGGAAACGGGAGCGTCGAGAAAGCTAACGCCTCGCGCCTCCAGAGACTTTGCCAACTCCAGCGTGGCCGTATAGCTCATGGTGCTCAGGTCGACGACGATCTGTCCTTTGCTGAGCTTATCGATGATTCCGTTCCGCCCTACCAGCACACTCTGTACCGCTTGCGTACCCGGAAGGCTGAGGAAAACGATCTCGGCCTGCGCGACATCCGCAAGGTTCGTGGTGCATCGAACAGCCTTCTGCTCGAACGGCGGGAAAGCACCTTTATTGAGATCGCTGACGGTGAGTTCAGCTCCGCTCTTGAGCATATTCATCGCCATGTGCTTGCCCATCTGGCCTAGACCAACAAAACTGATCTTCATGTTTGCCTTACTCCCTGGATCGTAGTAGTCGATAAATGTTCTCGCCCTGCTGATCCTAATCTGGAAGGACTGATTCAGGAAACACTTTTGCAGACTTAGCGTCAGACGGTCGTGTCCTAAATGTAATGTTCTAAACCGGGACGCGACCCACCAGCCCGGCAATTTGACAGATGAGTGAGTGTCGGCGACGATAGAAGAGAGGCGCGGAATTCCAAGAACAGGCTGGGTTAGCTGTTTCCGCCAAGTATTCTGTTATGGAGCTGACACTCAATCTTATATGGCTGCTGGTGGGAGCAGGCGCGTTCACGGCGCTGGGTATCCACTGGCGGAAGCATGACAGATGCGTCCCATGGTGGGTGGCGGCGTTGACCCTCTTTTGTGTGCTTGCCCTTCTGTTTCCAGTGATCTCGGCCAGCGATGACATCCAAGCCTCCAGTCAACAGGCGGAAGAGTCGTCCTATCTCTCGCTGAGAGTGGTTGTGCACCACCCGGCGAATCTCGTGGCCGGCGATCTTGAGGTGGGCAATCTGGCATTTCTCCCACCAGCGCGCATGTCGGCCTGGGCGCGAATCGCCGACGATGCCGGAACCGCGCCCCCTGCGGACGGCTTCGGCCTGGCGCTGGAATGCCGCGCACCTCCCACGGTCCTGATCTGACTTCCCGTGTTTTCGTCCCTTGCCATGGGCGAGCCGACGACTTCCAAGAAAATTCAACCAAACGAGCAAGCAGACTCATGAAGCGATTTGTAGGCATTCTACTGCTAGGCCTGGTGTGCCGGGCATTTGCCGGCGGTCCAGGCCAGGCGCTCACGTTACCAGATGCTCTCGCGCTGCTGCGAACGCAGAATCCGGCGCTGGCTTCGGCGCGGGCACACCTCGCCGCCGTGCAGGCGGGCGAGACGACGGCCAAGCTGCGGCCCAATCCGATGTTGAGTTTGGCGAACGAGGATTTTAACGTTTTCAACCCGTCGAAATTCGACATTGCAAATGGCCAGGAATTCACCGATAACGTCTCCTTCCTGGTGGAGCGGGGACACAAGCGGCAGCGCCGGATGGAAGATGCGCAACTGACGACGCTGGTGGCGGGCCACACCTACCGCGACAATCAGCGCCAACTCGAACTGCTGCTGAAAGCCGCGTTTGTGGGCATGCTACAAGCAAAAGCCACCTTGAAACTGGCGCAGGATAACCTTTCCGACTATTCCCGCACCCTGGAGGCTAGCCAGTTACGTCTGCAAACCGGCGACATCAGCCAGACGGATTTCGACCGCATCAAAGTGGAGGAAGCACGTTTCCAGACAGACCTTTTGAATGCCGAACTGGCGCTGGCGCAGACTCGTATGCAACTGGCGAGTTTGCTCGGCGTACAGGAACAGTCCGGTCTTGACATCGCGGGGACGCTGGCGCGTCCGGCGCTGTCTTTGGACGCCGTCACCCTGCGCGCCGCCGCACTGGCAACCCGTCCGGATTACCTGGCCGCCGTCGAAGGCGTGCGCAAAGCCCAGGCCGACTTGGCGCTCGCCCGGGCTAACGGCGCAACCGATGTCACGCTGGCCCCCGAATACAAGCGCAATGGTCCGGACAATACCCTGGGGTTCACCGTGCAGGTGCCGTTGCGCGTCTTCGACAAGAACCAGGGCGAGAAGCTGCGCACGAGCCGCGAGCTTGAGGCCAGCCGGTTCAGCGAAACCGCGTCCCGGCAACAGGTCATCAGCGATGTGGACCAGGCTTTTGCGGCTTTTCAGACGGCGTTGCGGCGGGCCGACCTGTACAGCACGGACTATCTACAGCGAGCGCGCCTGGTGCGCGACCGGACGGAGTTCAGCTACCGCAACGGCGCCACCAATCTGTTGGATTACCTGGACGCCGTACGCAGCTACCGCGATGTGGAACTAGCGGCGATTACGGCCGACGCGCAACTGCTGCTTGCGGTTCATCAATTGAGCTACGCCACGGCTACGGAATTATTACCATGAAGAGACACTCGATTTCATTGAGCGTAATTGCTTCGCTTGCCCTGTTGCTGGCGGGCACCAGCGCCTGCCAGAAATCCAACGGTTCGCCGAGTGCGGTGCAGGACGCCACCCCCCCGGCGGTGCGCACGGCCACCGTGCAGATGCAAAAGGTGGAAGATGTGCTGGAGATTCCCGCAAAATTGCAGCCCGACCCATCGAAGGTGGTGCGCATTTATCCGCCGGCGGGAGGACGCCTGCTGCGGCTCGATGTGCGTCCCGGCGATCGCGTGAGCAGAGGCCAGGAGTTGGCGGTCATCGAGAGCAGCGACATCTCGGCGGCGCGCTCGGACTACGTGAAGGCGCGCTCGGAAGCCGAAAAGAACGACCGCGCTTTGCGGCGCGCCAAGCTGCTGTTCGATCACCAGGTTCTCTCCGAGCGTGAATACCAGGAGGCGCAGGCCAACGCCGATGAATCGAAGAGCGATCTGGAGCGGGCGGAAGATCGCTTGCGGGTGCTGGGAGTTCCGGTGCACGGCAGCTCCAACCAGGTAAGCTTGCGGGCTCCCCGCGCCGGAGTGGTGCTCGACCTAGGGGCCGCCGCCGGCGAGCTTTCGAAATCGACCGACAATGCGAACCCCGTCTGCACCATGGCTGACCTGACTACCATCTGGGTGGTTGGCGACGTTTATGAGAAAGACCTGACCGACGTTCAGCCGGGCCAGACGGTGGAAATTTCCCTGCCCGCTTATCCGGCGATGAAGTGGACGGGAAAAATCGCCGCCCTTTCAGATAGCTTGGACCCAGTGACGCGCACGGCCAAGGTTCGCATCGTACTCGATAACGCAAAACGCCTGATGAAACCCGAGATGTTCGCCACCATCAGCGTCCATCATCGCTCTTCCGAAGCCATCGTAGTGCCCTCGACGGCGGTGTTGCGGCAGGGCGGAGACACGGCGGTCCTGGTGGAGTCGAAGCCCGGCAGCTACGAACGCCGGCTGGTAACCGTACGCGGAGCCGGACCATCGGCCGTGATTGTCGCCTCGGGTCTGAAACCGGGCGAAACCATCGTCGTCGAAGGGGCCGCGCTGTTGCGAGGCGATCAGCAATGACGAAACTGGTTGCCATGCTGTTGAAGTACCGGCCGGTGGTGCTGCTTGCGCTGGGCGTGTGGCTGGTGGCCGGCGTGTGGACTTTTTTGCAACTCGACATCGAGGCCTATCCGGACCCGTCGCCTCCGCTGGTGGAAGTAATTACGCAGAATTCCTCGTGGTCCGCCGAAGAGATGGAGCAGCAGGTAACGGTGCCGATTGAAACGGCGCTGAACGGGGTTCCGCGCATCCAGTACATCCGTTCGATCAGCATCTTTGGCCTCAGCGACGTCAAGCTGTATTTCGATTTCAAGAGCGATTACTGGATCGACCGGCAGGAGGTGCTGAACCGGCTGCAGGGAGTCGTCTTGCCGAACAATCTGCAACCGCAGCTTTCGCCGTGGTCGCCGATCGGCGAGATCTATCGTTTCCAACTCGAAGGGCGGGGCTACAGCCTGAACGAGCTGAAGGCGACCGCCGACTGGCTGGTGCGCCGCGAAGTGAAACAGGTTCCCGGCATTGTCGACCTGACGACCTTCGGCGGTACCACCCGCCAATATCAGGCTGAAATCGATCCCAACAAACTTTTGCAGTACAACGTCACCTTGCCGCAGGTGGTGCAGGCGGTCTCTAACAGTAACTCCAATGCCGGCGGCAGCTATCTTACCCTGGGTTCGCAGACGGCCAACGTGCGCGGCATCGGGCTGCTGAAAACCATCGAAGACATGAAGCACGTGCTGGTGGCCGCCCGCAACGGCGCTCCGGTATACCTCGGAGATATCGCGACCGTGCGCGAGGGATACCAGCCACCACTCGGAAAGGCCGGCCGCAACGCGAACCCGGACATCGTGGAAGGCATTGTTCTGTTGCAGAAGAACGAACAATCGCTTCCGGCACTGGAAGGATTGCATAAGAAAATCGCAGAGCTGAACGGAAAACTGCTGCCGCCCGGCATGAAGCTGAGCACGATTTACGACCGCACCAACCTCATCAAGGTTACGACCGGCACGGTGCGGCACCTGGTCTTCGTCGGGATCGCGCTGGTGCTGCTGCTGCTGATCGCCTTCCTGGGCGACATTCGCATGTCGTTGATTGCCGCCTTCAGCATTCCTGTCTCCTTGCTGTTCGCCTTTGGGATGATGGAGATCACCGGGCACTCGGCGAACCTGATCTCGCTCGGCTCCATCGATTTCGGCATCCTGGTCGACGCCGTGATCATCGGCCTCGACCACATTTACCGGCGATTGCAGGAACGGCCCGAAGAGAGCTCGCACCTGGACGCAATTGCCGAAGCCGCGGGCGAAACCGCACGGCCGGTGCTGTTTTCGGTGGTGATCATTCTGGTAGCGCTGTTTCCGCTGTTCACCATGGGCGGCGTTCCGGGAAAGATTTTCGGACCGATGTCGATCGCCTACGGTTTTGCCTTGCTGGGCGCGGAAATCTACGCCTTTTTATTCGCTCCGGTGCTGGCTTCCTGGGGCAACAACCGCCCGCGGCACAAGCAGACCACGCTGGTGCGCTGGCTGCGACGGCACTATCTTCGGGCACTCATCTTCAGCCTGGAATCGCCACGCCTGGTGGTGGCCTGCGGCGTCGGGCTGCTGCTGGTGACCATCGCACTGGTTCCGCTGATCGGCGGCGAGTTCATGCCCAAGCTGGAAGAGGGCAATCTGTGGGTGCGGGCTACCTTGCCGCAGGACATTTCATTTGAATACTCGTCGCAACTTGCCGACGAAGTCCGCGCCATCCTTCGCGGCTACCCGGAAGTGACGCAGGTGGTTTCACAACTTGGCCGGCCCGACGACGGTACGGATGTTTCCACGTTCAACAACCTCGAGTTCCTGGTCGAACTGAAGCCGGACAGCCAATGGCCGGGCGGAATGACCAAGCCCAAGCTGATCGACGATATGTCGAAGGCTTTCGACAAGTATCCGGGCGTTGTATTCAGCTTCTCGCAGAACATTCAGGACAACGTGGAAGAGGCGATGTCGGGCGTCAAGGGCGAGAACTCGCTGAAACTATTTGGCGACGACTTTGACACCCTGACCTCGCAGGCCGACGAAATCGCCAAACTCATGCGATCCGTAAAAGGGATTGAAGACCTCGGTGTCTTCAATGTCTTTGGACAGCCGAACCTGTTGATTTCGATCGATCGCGCCGCTGCTTCCCGCTATGGCTTGATGGCCGGAGACCTGAATGCGGCGGTGCAGGCGGCAATCGGCGGCATTGCGGCAACCCAGATTCTGGAAGGCGACCGCCGGTTTGACATGGTGGTGCGCTTCCAGCCGCAGTTCAGGCGAGATGCCGATTCGATCCGGAACATTCTGCTGTCAACGCCGGATGGCGGACGGGTTCCGCTCGGCCAAGTCGCACAGGTCTCGGTGCGCAACGGCGCTTTCATGATCTACCGCGAAAACGACCGCCGTTACATTCCCATTAAGTTCGGCGTGCGCGGACGCGATCTGGCCTCGACCATGGAAGAGGTGCAGGACCGCCTGGCGAAGCAAGTAAAGCTGCCTCCGGGATACCACTATGAATGGGCGGGCGAATACGACAGCCTGCGTAAAGAGCAGCGCCGATTGAGCGTGGTCATGCCGGTGACGCTGGCCGTGATCTTCCTGCTGCTGTACCTGGCATTCGATTCCATGAAAGACGCACTGATCGTGCTCGCCATGTTGCCGATTGCCGGCACCGGAGGAGCGCTGGTACTGCTGGTGACGGACACTCCCTTCAGCATTTCAGCCGCGGTGGGCTTTGCTTCCGCCCTGGGCGTGGCCAGCCTGGGAGGTTTGGTCTTTCTCACGGCCATTCGCCACGAGCAAAAAATGGGCATGGATCGACGCGAGTCGATACGCAACGGCAGCCTGGAAGAGATGCGCCCGGTGGTGATGGCCTGTCTGGCGGCCGGCCTTGGACTGCTGCCGGCCGCGATTTCACACGGCATCGGCGCCCAGGCGCAGCAACCGCTGGCACGCGTGGTGGTCGGCGCCATGATTACAACCACCTTCTCGATTTTGTTCATCGTTCCCGCGCTCACGGAGTGGACTGGAAGACACTCCAGGTCTCCGGAGCAAACATGGACGGAAACGGAATATACAACGAAGCAGAAGTAGGCAAACCGCCGAGGGCTGCGCGGCTTAGAGCATTTTCAGAGTTGGTGCAGGCGGCTCGTAACCGAGACATCATTCCGACCAGAGCGAAACGGAGTGGAGGGATCTTTTTGTTTTCCGCAGCAAAACAAACAAAAGATCCCTCCACTCCACGCCTGAATAGCTTCTGACGTATCGAGTACAACGCCGGGTATGCAGTTCGGCTGCTCCAGACACAGGTGCTCGGCGCTTCGGTCGGGATGACGCTCAAACTTACCTTGGGCGGCTATACCAACTCTGCAATCCCCTCTAGCTTGAGCAGGGCAGGACCTTGCCCGGGTTCATGATGCCCAGTGGATCGAGCGCGGCCTTGATGCGGCGCATGGTCTCCAGTTCGGCGCCACCGCGCCATTCCTCCATCATGTAGGGCTTGATCAGGCCGATTCCGTGCTCGGCCGAAAAGCTGCCGTCAAACTGGCGGACGACTTCGTTGACCGTGTCCATGATGGCGTGATCCTGGCTCATGAAAGCCGCAGGGTCGCCGCCGGCGGGCTGCTCGACGTTGAAATGAATGTTGCCGTCGCCCATGTGTCCAAAGGGAACGACGCGAACCCCCGGGAAGCGCCGTTCACACGCCGCCTTGGCGAGGGTGATGAACTCCGGCACCTTGGAAACCGGAACCGATACGTCATTCTTCACCGAAGCGCCCTCGCGCTTCTGAGCGTCCGGCATTTCTTCCCGCAGCTTCCACAGGGCTGTCCGCTGGGTGGAACTCTCGGCCAGAACCGCGTCCGTAACAATGCCTTTGTCCAACGCCTTCCCCAGCACTTCCTCCAATCCCTCGCGCAATCCGGAATCCGGCGAAGCCCCGGCCAGTTCCACCAGGACATAGTGATCGGCCCGCTGCTCCAGCGGAAACTGGCTCGTCGGGAAAATGTTTTAGCACAAATTCCAGGCCCGCGCCGGAGATGTATTCGAAGGCCTGAATGGAGTCATGATGGAATCCGCGGCACAACACCAGAAGATCCAGCGCCGCATGCACCGAGGGCACGGCGCAAAAAGCCAAGGCAAGATTGCGCGGCCGCGGCACCAGCTTCAAGACCCCGGCGGTGATGATGCCGAGCGTGCCTTCGGCTCCGACGAACAGTTGGCGGAGGCAATATCCGGTGTTGTCTTTGCGCAAGCGCCTGAGGCCGTTCCAGATGCTTCCATCGGGCAAAACGACCTCCAATCCAAGCACCTGATCGCGGGCATTGCCGTAGCGAAGGGTATTGTTGCCTCCGGCATTGGTCGACAAGACTCCGCCCATCTGCGCCGAACCTTCCGAGGACATGGACAACGGCAGCATGCAATCCCGGGCGATGGCCGCTTCCTGCGCCGCCTTGAGAGCCACGCCGGCCTCGATGGTCATCGTCAGGTCCACGGGGTCCAATTCCCGGATTCGGTTCATGCGCGAAAGCGAAAGCACAAGCTGAGTGCCGTCCGCACTGGGCGTGGCGCCGATCACCATGCTGGTATTGCCGCCCTGAGGCACAATCGCAATACGCCTGGCGGCGCATAGCCTGACGACGGACGCGACTTCCTCGACGGTCGCCGGGCGCACCACGGCAAACGTGCTGCCTTGAAGAGCTGGCGCCAATCTTCACAGTAAGGGGCCATATCGCTGGGATCGAATAAACAACCTCTCTCTCCGACGATGCCGGTTAATGCCGAACGAAGTTCCGCGGATTCGATCGATGCAAGTTGTCTTTCAGACATATGACTCCTTTAAGAGCAATTCCATAGTCGGTATCGGCCTATCTAGTATCGCCGGGCCGCTTCGCCTGGAACGCGGTTTCGACTGCCTCAAAAACCCGCTCAAAAAATATTTCGGGTGAAAATGCCGCCGCGGCTTCGCGGGCGTTGCGCGCCAGCGAGCGGGCAAACTCCGGCTCGGTGAAAATACGGTCAATGGCGGCCCGCAGCGATTCGCTGTCACCCGAATTCAGCAAAAGGCCGGTCTTGCCATGTTCAACGTAACTCTTGTATTCGGACCTGCCCAATACGATGAGCGGTTTGCCGAGCTTCATCGTGTTCACAATCACGGTGTGCCCGCCGGTGTGAATCTCCCGCTCGGGAAGTGCCACCACCACTGCCCGGGCGCCGGCCATCAGCTCATCGAATCTGGCTGGATTGACGGTCAAGACTTCCACGTTCGCAGGGATCTCTATACCGCGAAAGTAACTTGTCTGCCGCGTGCAGATGACGGTGCGATACGGCGTCCCGGCGACCGCGCGAATCAGGGTTTGATAATCCCGGCTCGTATCTCCGCCGGAAAAAATGTAGTCCCCTTCGGAAACCGGCGCTTCCGGCAGCCTGAGGAAGTAGTGAAAGGGAACGAAGCGAAACTTTTTGCGAGATACCCCAAACGCCTGCGAGAAGCGCTCCTCCTCTTCCGGACTGGCATGCGCGAAGATCTGGTCGATCGACCGGATCGCAATCGACATTTGCATGCGCTTCAGAAGAAGCAGCAGCCGGTTGGGCGAAGCGGCCCAGGGAAAGTCGATCATCACGTGAACCCGGCAGCTGGCCTTGGTCCGGAACAGCGACTGCATCAACGCGAACATCTGGCCGACATGCTCGGCGCCGGTCACGACCGCGTCGAAGTGGCGGCTCTCGCGGAACAAACGCCAGGACCACAGCAGACTGCGCCAGTAGCTGCCGGCGGCGCGAGGAAATGCCTCGTACCACCCGGGAAGCAGCACGGTTCTTCTGACCCACTCCGGATGAAAATGCTTGTAGTGCGTTGTCAGGATCGAGCGTCGCGGCGTGGGACGCTGGCGCACCGCGTTGTCGATTTCTATCGCCGGACGCGACGGTTCGCAAGTACAGGATGCGTTCTGCGGAGACGAATTGGAGGGGTTCGCCATTCTCAGTGCAACCTCAATTGATCGACCCGAAGTTCAACATCATCGGCGACCTTGGCGGTCCTTTGCGCCTCCGCCGTTGGTTGCTGCTCCGCAGTGACCGGGGCATGCTCGCTGCTGATTTCGGCGCGCGCCTCTGAAGTCGCGCCCGCGGCTGTCGCCTTGACCGGTGCTTTGGCCAGAAAGGCCGGCAAGCAGGTCGACAGGAAAATGCTGAACCAGAAGACTCTTGCATGCATCCCGGAGAGGAAGAACGCGGCCACGGCATATCCGATCAGCCCATTGCCTATGGCGGTGGAAAGCGAGTACATGAACACATCACCGGACTTTTTGGCCGCTTTCCGTAAGCGGGACATGTTCAGGAGAGTGAAATAAAACATGGCGAGAAACAGCGCCAGTCCCACCACGCCGAGTTCCACCGTCACTTCCAGGTAAGTGTTGTGCGGAACATGAAACTCGAGGTCTACTCCGGGCGGCATATATTTGCGCATGTAGGGCGCAAACTGCCAGAGCCCCACACCCAAAACGGGATGATCGGCGATGATTCGGTAGGAAATACTCCAGAGTTGCAAGCGAGCGTCGGTGGACTCCGTATCGCTATTGGTGGGATGGAGAAATCGATCCAGCGGCGATACCGGAGAGACCAGGAATAGAGCAACGATAACCAGCGCAATGACCACTAACTTGCCACGATGGCGCGCATCGCGCATCTGGAGTAACAGAAGCACGACCAAGGCGACGAAACCGCCTCGCGACGAGGCCAGGAAGATGGCAATGATCGTCAACAGCAGACAAACCAAGCAGAAAGCGCGCTTCCACCCATTCTGGCCGAGGACAAAAGCAACCGTGATGGGCAGCACCGTCACCGCCGAAGCCGAGAATACGTTCGGGTCTCCCGTCACACTGCCCGGACGATAGAAAATGCCATAGGTCGCGATGGCTCCTGCCCACTCGCGAATGAGATACAGGGAGGCAAGACCGATTGCGCCAATCAGCACCAGAATACTGGTTTCGAGATGCTGCCGCGAATCAATAAGAATAGAAGTCGCAACAAAGAAGACCAGCTCCACGAAAATGATTCCCACCATCTCATGCCAATCGAATGGAGTCACCATGAACGTGTAAGAGGTAACGGCCAGGGCCGAGAACATGACGAAGGCCCGCGCTTGCCCGGTCGCCAGCAGGTGGGGAAATGTTTTCCGGCTCGGCAGATAGCACAACGCAAAGAAGAAACAACCGACTCCCAGAAATTTTTCGACCGTGATGCCGTGGATTGCATAGCCGAATTGCGGATGATCGACGAGCGGCAATGAAATGATCAATAAATAGAAAAGAATCATTGCCAATTCCTGATCGTAGAAACCCGTAGAGCAGTTCCAAGGCTGATGTACCCGGCACTGGCACCGCCAGGCTTGAAAGCCCGGCTTCTACGCGGAGTACACCTTCCGCGAATCCGGTGCAGCTCAACCGCCAGGCTGGAGCCGCTTCTCTCGTTGGCGTCACTTCGCATAAGACCAACCATGACTGACGGCACCGTCACGATCCGGGCGAGCCCTTGGCTCCGGCCTTTTCTCCAACCCACCCGACTCGTCCACGGAAGCCGCAAGTATCTGCTTGGCATTACGTTAGCGTATTTCATGCCTGGCCGGTAAGGGAAAATCGCCCGGAATCAAGATAATCCAGGGTTCCGAAGAAACGCCGGAGAAGCCATTTCTTTCACTGCCAGCGTCATCGTGAGGAAGCTCGCCGCTTTGCGAGCGGAGGTGACGAGCTGGAACGCTGCAATCGGCCGATGCCATCTCTTGCCTCACGCCGGTCCGGCGATCAGGTGGACCAGCCGCCGTAAGCTTTCCTTGAAACCCAACGTCCTGGCCTTGGAGAACGATTGGGGCGCGAAGAGCCGTCGGAAGCGGTTTCGCCGGTGAAGGCGGTCAATGACCCGCTCCAATTCGGCACACAATTGCCTTAGCCGAGGTTTGCTGATTGCGGAACAAAAATGGTTTTCCGGGCTCTTATGATTGTAGAGCGATACGTCGAAGGTGTCGTCCACCAAGCCGCGTTCACGGCAATATTGGAAAGCTTCAGTACCGGGATATGGAGTAAATATGCTGTAGCAGATCTCATCGCTGCCCGTAAGCTCGATGGCCCGCGCCGTCTCGCGGAACGTTTCCTCGGTTTCCTGCGGAAATCCCACCATGAAAAACGTGGCGAGCCCGATTCCATGCTTCTTGATCAGGCGGGTAGCGGCCAGCGCTTTATCGATCGTATAGCCCTTGCGCATTTGCCGGAGAATCTCGTTGCTGCCCGATTCGACGCCGATCTGGATTAACTCGCAGCCGGCGCCTTTCATGGCCGCCAGGACCTGTTCCTGGACAACATTGACATGCAGTTCGCAGCTCCAGCGCAAGCGAGGAAACGATGCTCCGAGACGTTCGCAAAAGTCGATTGTGCGCTCCCGCTTCACCCCGAAAGTATCGTCGGCAAAATAAATTTTTCTTACGCCCAGCGCCCACAGGCGATCGATCTCGCCCAGCACGTTGCCGTTAGACCGTTGCCGCACCTGGCGCGACCAAATCGAACGGGAGCCGCAAAAAAAACAGTTGAAAGGGCATCCCCGGCTGGTGAAGACGAACGAAAACGCGTCGGCGGGATAGAACTCGTAATCCTTTAAAATCTCCGCCGCCGAAGTGGACGGAAATGGCAGCTCATCCAGATCCTCGATCAGTCCACGCGGCTCGGTTTCGACCGTGCGGCCGCCTTCGCGATAGACGATGCCGCGAACATCGCGCAGCGAGTCGTCATTGCGAAGCGCCGTCAGCAGTTCGATCAGCGTCCTCTCCCCTTCGCCCTTCACGGCGATATCGATCTCCGGGACGCGCAAGACATTTTCGCCCACCATCGACGGGTGCGGTCCGCCAACGATCACTACTGGCTTGGTCGCCGAGTCCTTGGCGATGCGGGCAACCAGCCGCACGGAGGCGAAGTTCGCGGATTTGGCCGAGATGCCAACCACGTCGGGCGCAAACGCGTCGATCGTTTGCCGCACTTCGTTCCACACCTGCCCGGATGGGTTGTGCAGGTTCTCGATGTAGTTCCGATAGCCTTCCCCGGTAAGATAGGCAAGCTCGGGCACTTCTTTTTCGCGCGAGAAGTCCGCGCTGTAGGTCATCACCGACCAATCGGTCGCGTTCTTCACCGTGCTGCCCAGATACCCCAGCGCTAAAGGGTAATTGTGCAGAGACATGGTGTGCTTGTAGAGCCGGTAAAAGGGAGGTTCAATGAGCAACAGCCGGTTTTTCATCGTAGGACACCTTCCGTTGCCACTGCCCGTCGGGGGCGACCGGCGCGACCGCGCAGCGATCCGCATCCCATTTCCAGAAACATCGGCGCTTCCTTAGATGGGCTGCCAAATATCCGTTCGGTACGGCTGGTCAACATACGATCCAAATGTCCGCTTCGGAGTTCCGGATCGATTCAGAATACACGGGAACCACTTTGGACGGCTAAAAACCATAATCTCCGAGCGCGTTCCGGAACCCGGATCGTGCTTTTGAAACACAGATATGGACTTTTGCAAAGTCGCCCTGCATGGTAGAGTTGCCGACGCAATCCCGAGCTGAGTTCCTTCCCGGACTGGAGGCGATTGGCCATGGTTTCAACTTGGTCGCGGCGACAATTCTGCGGCGATTTGCTGAAGGTGATGGCGTCGGTTCCGGTGGCCAGCATCGCCATGCCACTTCTGGCCGCGGCGGCGCCGGCGGAGGCTTTCCCCTCCATCCACGAGCTGGTGCTGGCCAATCATGTGCTGGCGGCGAAGGGCGTGGTGGATGGCTATGGCCACGTCAGCCTGCGGCATCCGAACTCGGCCAACCGCTATTTTCTGGCTCGCTCCATGGCTCCGGCATTGGTAACCGACGCCGATATCATGACCTTCGACCTGGACAGCAATGCCCTGGGAAACGACTCCCGGACGCCCTACCTTGAACGCTTCATCCATGGGGAAATCTACCGCGTGCGGCCGGACGTTATGGCTATCGTGCACTGTCACTCGCCGGAGTTGATCCCCTTCGCCGACACCGGCATCCAGCTCCGCCCGCTTTATCACATGAGCGCTTTTCTTGGCCAGGGAGTGCCGATTTATGAGATTGGCGATTTCCGCGCCGCCGGCGACAAGAGCATGCTGGTGCATAATCGCGAACTCGGGCAGGCACTGGCGCGGGTGCTCGGCAAAAGCGATGCGCTTTTGATGCGCGGCCATGGAGGAGTGGTGGTGGCCGCCAGCCTGCCGCAAGTCGTGGGGCGCGGCGTCTATCTGCAAATCAATGCCAAGCTGCAAGCGGAAGCGATGGCGCTGGGCCGGCCAATCCATTATCTTGATCCCGATGAAGACCCTGGCGGGCCTCCGGTCAGCTCCTATGGCCGGAACTGGGAGATATGGAAACGCGAAGCGGAAGCCGGCTGCGGCAGCCGATAGAGCGAACGGGCCAGTATGGCAGGTAGGCATTCCGCAGTAGAGCTGTTGTGCTTTATGTGATTGTGATTTATGTGTTTACCACCACCCAAGCGATTCCCGAGTTGGGGCCCTGACGTCACCCCGACAAACGGGAACGCCGGTTTTTTTCCGCAAAATTCCTTCCGTTGAATCCGCGCCTCAACAGGCAACGCGCTTCAGTCAATCGCCTTCTGTATTGATGTAGCCGGCAAAAGATCAGCACCATCAAGGCCGAAAGCGCGGTGGTGTGGAGTTTTGGACCCGTGGGATCTTTGGCGGGCGGAAGTCATTTTGAATTGCAGAGTTGAGGATGTTTGAAAAGCGTAAAAAAATGCCTGCATTCCACCCGAAAGACGGCGCGCGGCCTTCCCTGGAAGCCATTATGGCATTGCAAAAGATGCTGGAAGGCGGACTGTTAGATCAGTTGGACGAAAACGAGGCTCCGCCGCCTGTGGTTCTTCCCTTGATCGAACGTGCCGGGCGCGCTCGACCGCCCGATGCCGGTCAAACTGCGCCTTGGACACTACGCGATTTTTTCAGAGAGGTCGCCTGCAAGCTCCGCCTGATGCTAAGGCACAAAAAACCAATCGGCGGATCGGCGCGCGGCAGCAGCGGTTGAGGTCTCGACCGGTTTCACAATGGAATTCGGTTGATGGAGAGCAGGTCTGCACGGTTGTAATCCTGGTAACCTTTGCGAATCCGGAATGTCTGTGACCCGAGCCGGAAACGCTCCGGCCGGTGCTTTGGATGAGGGTAGCACCTAGATGACGGAAGTTGCCTACCCTCCCAGCTCTCGACGATCTTAATCGGTCGGAATGTGACATTCATCACCGCATACGGTAAAGCGTTGGTCGTAATGTTTTACGACTGACGCAGAACCCTTACGCCGCCGTTGCGCCGCCTTGATCGGACGTACGCATGGACGGGCTGCAGGAAACCCCGCTGCTGAAGCACCGCAGACCGGATTCGCGGAAGCGTATCCCTGGAAAGAGCTGGGCGTTCGGGTCCGGCAAACGCTGCCTTTTAACGTTTACTGGGGCAAAGTCAGCGGCCGGCGGCGATAGCAGGGATGTACCGACTCCAGAATTGCTCTAGTGGTTTGACGTTAGCCCTAGTACGATCAAAAGAGAATCGTTTTCAAGTTGGCCTTCGATACCGCGGGAATGATGTTGTTATTTTCGTTCTCATTTTGATTTATTTTCATCGCCTGAGTTATGGGCAGCACGGAGGAAGAAAGTGTCGAGTACAGCAGAATTAAAGGATGCGGTTAAAAAGCCGGTATCCAGCGTGGCAAAGCTGAGATATTGCGTAAACAACGAGTGGCGTGAATCTAAAACCAGCAAGTACATGCCTGTTACCAATTCAAGCACGGGCGAGCTGATGGCGGAAGCGCCGTGTTGCACGCCGGAAGAAGTGCTGAGCAGCATCGAAGCGGCAAAAGCCGCATTCCCGGCCTGGTCTGATACGCCGGTGGGCGTGCGCGCGCAGCTCATGTTCAAACTGAAGGAACTGCTGGAAAAACATCTTTCGGACCTGACCCTGCTCTGCGCGATGGAATTAGGCAAAAACCTCGACGAAGCCCGGGGCGACATCTTGAAGGCCATCGAGGTGGTTGAGATCGCCTGCGGCGCACCCACGCTGATGCAGGGCGAATCGCTGATGAACGTTACCCGGGGATTCGATACGGTTTCCTACCGGGAAGCCGTCGGAGTTTTCGCCGCCATCATGCCGTTCAACTTTCCGGGCATGATCCCGTTCGGCTGGGTGTTGCCTTTGTGCATCACGACCGGCAACACCCTGGTGCTCAAGGCCGCCAGCATGACTCCGCAGACTTCCATGCGCATGCTTGAGCTGCTGATCGAAGCCGGCTTGCCAAAGGGCGTCGTGAACCTGGTGACGTGCAGCCGCATCGAGGCCGAAACTTTCCTGAAGCACCCCGACGTCAAAGGTATCTCTTATGTCGGCTCGACTTCCGTAGGCAAGCATATCTATCAAACCGCGGCGGCCCACGGCAAGCGCGTCCAGTGCTTGTGCGAAGCCAAGAACCACGCCCTGGTGCTGGAAGATGCGGCCCTGGAACGCTCGGCTCTGGGAGTGATCAACTCGGCGTTCGGCTGCGCAGGCATGCGCTGCATGGCGCTTCCGGTGGTCTGCGTGCAGGAATCGGTTGCCGATGAATTTGTTTCCCTGCTGGTCAAGCACGCCAAGGCGATGAAGGTGGGCTGCTCTTACGATCCCGCTGTCCAGCTTGGCCCGGTCGTCTCGGCGGAGCACCAGAAGTTTGTCAAGGATTGGATCACAAAGGGCATCGAGGAAGGCGCTAAGGTCGTGCTCGACGGTCGCAACGTCGTGGTTCCCGGCTTCGAAAAGGGATATTTCGTTGGCCCGACCATTCTCGATCATGTGAAGCCCAATATGACCGTCGGCGACTGCGAAGTCTTCGGCCCGGTGGTTTGCATCAAGCGGATCAAGGATTTCGAAGAAGGCCTGGCGATCATGAATAAGAACCCATTCGCCAACGGTTCGGTCATTTACACCCAGAGCGGTTACTACAGCCGCGAATTCACCAAGCGTACCGACGGCGGCATGGTTGGCGTCAACGTTGGAATCCCCGTTCCCGCATCGGTCTTCCCGTTTGCCGGACACAAGAACTCCTTCTTCGGCGATCTGCACGTGAACGGCAAGGACGGAGTGAGGTTCTATACCGAGACCAAGTGCGTCACCACCAAGTGGTTCGACGAGGACGACAAAAAAGCGACCAAGGTCAGCACCTGGGACGGCAGCTCGAACCGAACTTAGTTTTTTGGTAATCGCGAGTATTGAGCACTCGTCCATGGGCGGACGAGTGCTTTTTTGTGGACGGTAACCAGGATCAGTTCTTTGCCGGTCGAACTCAGCCCAGGACTGGTTAGCGAAAGGCGTAGCCGTCGAAGCCGCCGCGGCGTACGGGTCTCCGGCAAATGCTTGACGTTTATCAGGGTGATCGTCAGCCCGGCGATACGACGCGGAATACACTAATTTTTAAGCTGCTCCAGCAGAAAAGGTGCGCCACAGCGCTGGCAGATAGCGCGGAGCTTATCGACGAACACAAGCGTGAGCGGCACGCCTTCCTTCAATCGCCGCTCGCGGGCTTGCAATTCGGGATCGCCGGCGACCAGGACCGGCTCGGCGGGATCGATCGGAGATACGCCGTGCAGGTAATCGATCATCTCATCCAGATCGCTCTCGAACGCCCCCTCGGGCCGGAACGCTTTGGGATCCAGCGCCAGGAAAAAGTGTCCGAGATTGTCGGGCCCATCGGCGCTCCCGCGCTGCTCCGTCAACGGCGGGAAGCAGCCTCCAGCCAGAGTGCTTCCGAGAAGCTGCGCGACCATGGCCAAGCCGTATCCCTTGTGACTGCACATCTCCGGCGTGCCGCCAATGGGGGTCAGGCCACCCTTGCCGCCTTCCCAGACGTAGTGCATGGCGACCGAAGCGTCGCGCACCGAGTGTCCATTCTCGTCCAGAACCCAGCCATCGGGCAGGGGCTTGCCTTTGAACTCGTAGACCCGGACCTTGTTCGCAGCGACCGTGCTGGTAGCCATGTCCAGCAGAAAAGGAGGATTGCGGCGGGTGGGAGCGGCAAAAGCCATCGGATTGGTGCCGAACACCTTGCTGGAAGCGCGTGTCGGCAAGACGGCAACGGTTCGGGCGTTGCTGGTCACCATGCTGATGAAGCCGCGCTGAGCCGCCATCTTGGCGTAGTAGCCGGCCGCGCCGAAGTGATGCGAATTGGTCACCGAGACGGCTGCGATTCCGCAGGCGCCCGCCTTCTCGATCGCCAGGCGCATGGCCATTACCGCGGCAGGATGCCCCAGTCCGGCCCCGGCGTCGATCAAAGCCGTCACCGCATTCTCACGAATGATCCTCGGCTCCGCCTGCAGTTTCAGTTTTCCCTGGCGAAGTTTTTCTTCGTAGAGGATGAGCATGGAGATACCGTGCGAATCGATCCCGGCCAAGTCGGTGTCGACCATAACATCGGCCGTGACATCGATCAGGTGCGGCAACATCTTCCATGCGCCCAGAACGGCGATAATCTGTTCACGAATCAATTTGGCGGCGACGTTCACGGTTGGGTTTCTCCCTGGGAACAAACGTACAGAAAAAAGGCCGGAATTTGCTCCGGCCTTCGCTAATCGAATTGTAACTCCTCACTCCTACACGGCGTCCCGGGAACACCCGCGGTTACAAAAACCTCTTGCAAGTCATGCCCGGCTCAGTCCCCGCGATTATCGAGTCGCAGCCTTTTTCAGCCGGCGGTTGATCTCGTCCCAGTTCACCACGTTCCACCACGCCTGCAGATACTCGGCACGGCGGTTCTGGTAGTGCAAATAGTACGCGTGCTCCCAGAGGTCATTGCACAGGATGGGGAACATGCCCTGCGAGAATGGGCTGTCCTGGTTCGGGATGCTGAGGATCTCGTAGCTCCCGGCGGCGGTGCGAACCAGCCAAACCCAGCCGCTTCCGAAGTGCTTCAACCCCAGGTCGTTGAACTTTGCCTTGAAGTTGTCGAAACCGCCGAATGTGTTCTTGATCAGGTTGGCGATCTCGCCCTCAGGCGCGCCGCCGCCGTTCGGTTTCATCAGCGTCCAGAACATTGCGTGATGCACGTGACCACCGCCATGATTACGCACCGCGGTACGGATATCGGCCGGCACAGCCGTCGAGGTTGCGCAGCAAATCCTCCGGGTCTTTTTCGAGCAGCTCCGGATACTTCTCCAGCGCGTTGACCAGATTCGTGAGGTAGGCGGCGTGGTGCTTATCATGATGCACGCGCATGGTCTGCTCGTCGATGTAGGGTTCGAGCGCATTGTAAGCGTATGGCAACGGGGCGACTTCGCGAGTCAACTTCACCGAAACCACTTGGGACATTGTCTTTCTCCTTTATGAATCAGCTCCAAACATTCATCACGACGTGAACTGCATTGCGCGGGTGTGCCGCGCAAAGATTGGACTCGGTTGTAGTACGGAAAAACCCTAAACCGGAGCGGAATCGCTCAATATGAGGACCGGGGCGATCTGGCGCCCACGGCAGCAAATCCATTGTACAACTTCAGAGACACTGGAGTCGGCAAGGAGGGACGGCACGGCTAATGATCGCGTGCTACTCACGATCCCACAGCGTCTACGGCCAAAAAATTTGAGGTCAGAAAATGGCGCGACTGTTTCCGACCGGATTACTTGCCGGCCGTCCAGAGGACCAGTGCCTGGCGTACAACGCGGCCGCATTCCATGGCGGAAAGCTCTTCGCTGTGCGGGCTGTGGCCTCCATTTTCGATGATGTGCATGCAACTGGCGGGCGCGGGATCTCCGGCAAGTCGGCATCGGGCTTGCTGAAGTGCCAACTCGCGGCGCACGGCGTCGAGTTCTCCGGGTTCGGTGCGCGGATCCTGGGCGCCGTGCAGGAACAGCGTTGGAACCGTCAACTCCGACAGGCGGCCGGCGTACAAGTCGCGGCCCGCATCGCCGGCAGAGCGCGCGATCTCCAGCCAGACTCGTCCTTCGCTGCGCAGCAATTCGCGCCAATAAGGCGCGCCGTGCTCGGCGGCCAGCACTTGGCCGATGTTTCCGCCGAACGACTCCGGAGCCAAAACCATGGCTTCGAAAAAGGCGCGCGAGCCCGGCTTGTTCCGATAGTAGTGCAGAGCTTCCAGAATCAAGCCGAGGCAGCGCCCGGGAGCCATCAACCCGAGCCAGGCGGCGATTACCGCGCCATCACTGTGTCCCCAGAAAATGCATTTGTCGATGCCGAGAGCATCCATACACCGCAGCGTCTCTTCGGCCGCGCGGCGATGGAAATCAAGGCCGAACGCCGCTGGCTTCGTCGAGCGTCCGTAGCCGGACCGGTCCGGAATGATGACCTGGAGGCCCTCGACCGCCTCTCGTTGCCGGTCGAGCGGATAGACGCCATAGCCCCACCCTCCGTGCAGAAAGAACAGGCACGCGCCCTTGCCCATCTGGCGATAGTGGATCTCGGCCACACCTCCGGCTAAGCGGGAATTGATCGTGATATACGGCATTGGCGGAGCCTCACGTCGTCTACAGCCGTTCGGTCATTACAGCACGAATTCTTTTGCGGAGCATGCCGAGTGCAAGTGGCTTTGCGATGCTGAAGTGGAGAGCAAGGCCCCAGCAAATAGTCTCAACTGCTGTCATGTTGAGCGGAGCGAAACATCCAGGAAACTGTCCCACTCCGCTACGCTCCGGAGTTTCGTGATGAGTCCTTCGGCTGCACCTCGGCCCCATGCCGTGCTGGGATTCTTCGCTCCCGATGGTCGCTCAGAATGACATCACTCGAGATTGATTATGTAAGGCGTGGGGATTGCAAGTTCCTTCACTTCTCTACCCCGACTCGCCCCAGAATGGGCCTACAGCTGGTTGCATAAATGTCTTTTGAAAGAATCGGCAATTCCCTCAGGGGCTAAAGCCCGTGCAACCACTGGCTCTGGACGGCGCGGCTAAAGCCGCGCCCCTTCAAAGAAGTATTTGTGCAACCAGTTCTAGATCCCCACGGCCTCGTAGTCGTCGGTCCCAGTGCGGCGGACTCATGCCGGGCATAGTCGTAACCGCTGTAGGGCAGACGATCAAATCGGCGGCGGCGCAGCACGATGCCGACCCACAGCCCCAATCCAAGAACGCCGGCGACGGCAGCAATGGTGGCGGCGGTGGCTCGCGGGTGTTCGACGAGCGGAGATGCCAGGCGGCTGCTCACCAGAGCAATTTGCCCGGGCACTCCCAGTTCCCGCCGGAACTCGTCGATCGAGCGTTCGCCGCCGCGCTCCAGCGCACGATGCGAGTACAGGACGCTGCGCAGAGGCGGCCATCCCCGGTCTTCACCTCCGCGGACGACCGCATGATCGACGTTGCGCTCTTGCTGGCGCTCGATCAGTTCTTCCAAGGCCTCCCGCACCGCCTCGGGCCGCGTGGAAAGCGAACGGAAGGCAATGCGTCCGCTGCGGTCGATGATGTAAGTTGGGTTCGGAAGCAAGCCATATCGGCGATGCACTTTGCCGTTCAATTCGTCAATCAAGTATCGGGAAGGTGATTTTCTCCTGTCGGCGGAGAAGTTCGGCGGCCCTGGCCTTTGCGGCGAGAGTGCGGTGAGCCGGAAGGCGCTCGCCGGGATGCGCTTCGCGCACGTAGACGAATAGAAATTCAACGCCCTGGCCGGAATATTTCCTGTAAAGCGCCTGCAAAGTCCTTGACCGAAGCCGCCGTCAGCGGGCAGGTTGCCGACCCGAAGGTCAGAACCACGTTGTTCTTTTGCCGCAGGTCGCCGAGTCGAATTTTGTTGCCGTCCAGCGTGTGCAGTTCAAAGTCCGGAGCCTTCTCGCCCGGCTCGGGAGCCGTGCGGAAGCGGGCTTTGGCCATGTCCTTCATCAGGTCGGAGCGGCGGAATTCTTCGTAGTTATAGCGCGATAAACCGAACATCAGGACCTCCTTATTAGCGGCTTCGTCGGAGTCTCCGGCACGCGCCGTGGTTGCCCGTGCTGGATGGAAAGTGCGTGGCTGCCGCACTCGTCGCCGACTCGAGCCTTGGCCATAGGGCCATCTCCCTTTCGGATGCCGGCCCAATCGCCGCGCGTTGCAGTCTACTCTGCCCGGCTTGTGCTCTGTCGGTAAAACTTGTGTTCTGCTTGTACAAACCTGTGTACAAAGATGTGTCCAGGATTTTCGGTGTCCGACTGCCGCGCTTGCCGCGCCGGGCTCAAGCCGCATACAATTCCGGACATCCCGCGCGGTAAGGGAGGCTGGGAGCGGAACGATGACAGCTTTGAAAGCCGGTGACGTGGCGCCCGATTTCGAGGTGCCCGCCGTGTTGGGCGAAAACAAGATGCGGTTCAGGCTCAGCGACTTCAAGGGCAGGCGGCACGTGGTGCTGGCCTTCTACGCCCTCGATTGGACCCCGACCTGAAGCGCGCAGATTCCGGCGACGAACCTGGATGTGGAAAAGTTCGCCGGATACGATGCCCAGGTCGTGGGCATAAGCGTTGATTCCATTCCGAGTCACATCGCGTGGCAAAAGAAGGATATCGGCTGGGTCGGGTTCCCGCTGGGCAGCGACTTCTGGCCGCACGGCGAAGTTGCGATCCAGTATGGAGTGCTGCGAGAGGGAGATCCGGTTCCGGGGATCTCCGAACGCGCCGTTTTCATCATCGACAAGCAAGGCGTGATCGCCTTTGCCAAGGTCTACCCGCTGAACAAGCCGCCGGAGAACGAAGAATTATTCGAGGTGCTGCGCGGACTGAACAAGAAAGATTAGACCAGATTCGCGGAAGGTAATATCCGCAGAACCCAGCCGGACTTCCGTGCCCGGCGGTGATATTGAGGGATACACCCAATCGGAAACGGCTCTAGCTCTCAGAGAAATTTCTCCGTGTTCCTGTTGTGTCGCCGCATTGCGATTTCGTCGTCGGCGCGCACGGGCACAGGCACGAGCCTCCGACCGGGAGGTTCCGAGGCCGATCGATCGAGCCAGGGTAAAACCGCCAGAATGGCGACGGCCGGGAGACGTTCCGCCAGAAACTTCGCCACCCGCTCGCTGGCCCTGTTGCCGAGACTTCTTAAAAGACAAGTCATCGTGGGCATGTAATAAGGCTATCGGCCAGCTATGCCTGGCAGACTGCAATTGCATGGCGGGACTTAGCTTGGCGAGGAACTTGGAGTGTCACTTCGGCAATCTCCCAAATTGAAAAAGGCCCGCCGGAGCGGACCTTCCTGAACACAGATTCATTACCTGCTCGATTTTTTAACGCCCATGTCAGCTCAGAGCCAGCGAGCTTCGCGAAAGCCACGACGCTCGCCGGTCGCAAAAAAGGCGCGGCCGAGGCCGATTCAGGCCCACGCTGGCCATGCCGGCACCGCAGTTTACTGCACGGGCTTGCCGCTTCGGGCCGACGAATTCTTCGTCCGTGGCGCCGGCTCGGCGTTCACCAGGGTCCTCATCTGGTCGATGGTGTTGAACAGTTGGGATTGCTCCGTAACTTCAATGTAGGGTGTTTGCCGCGAGTCGCCCACGACGTAAATGGTTGGGGTGTGATCGATGCCGACCCTCTCTCCAGTAGCGTAATCTTCCTTCACCTTGGCGGCCAGAGCTTCCGTTGGGATCGACAAAGGCGGGCAAGGTGACATGGTGCTCGGTGGCGAATCGTTCGGACATGCCACGCACGTTCATCTTGGTGATGAAGTTCTGGTTTTTGAAGACCCAGCTACGGTATTCCTCGCCCAACTGTTTCGATTTGGTATCGAAATAGCGGGCCATGACATGCGCCTCAAACGACCATGGATGCTGGGGCAGTGAAAAATCGTAGCGCACCAAGCGGAATTTTATAGTTCTTCACGGCATCTTCCAGCAGTGGCTCAACGCGGGCGCACTGGGGGCATTCAAGATCCTCAAAGACGACAATCGCCATTTCGAACCCTCGGGTGGGCGAAGCACGGAAGTATCCCCGGCTTGGGCAAGACCGGAAAAAGTCATGAGCGCGGCGATCATAAGTATGCGCGAAACAGTTTTCATCGTCGGAGAAGAACCTTTCGTCAGACTTCAGAATAGAACAATAGAACTTTGATGCCAGAGCTGAACTCCTGGCTGCTTAATTCCATGGTAACCGAACCCGGCGTCAGGCAGAAACTTGCTCAACTTTGGAAGGATTCCGGCAGAAACTCCCGTCGAGATGTCCCCACGGATTCAACCCGGCTCGGAGCGGCACGGACGGCCACCACAAAACCAGCGATTGGCGCTATTGATCGCTTGTGCTACGATTTTTCGTTCTTAATTTTTGCTTTCCGCCATGTGCCAGGACACGTGGGGTTCCTGTCTTCCGCCCTTGGGTTTGCCTCGGGATGTGGCGTCAGCCACCCTGATGCACATTATGATGCGAGGATCGAGGCGACCAAGGTTCCCTGAGAGCTTGCGGAATGCCTGGCCGAGCGCTGGTTCAGGCGGCCCGGGGTGGTTGGCGCATGTGGGTCGGCAGCAGGGCGTTGGCGTGTGATCGCCGCAGCTTGCCGGCCGGGAGAGCTACGGCATTGTTTCACCCTGGCAGGCGCGCAACTTCGGCGCTTGCAGGTAGGTCCCGGCTTTCACCCCAGCTTGGGCCGGCCATACGTCCCGGCAGGTCGCGCAAGCGCAACTCCGGGGCGCGGTGGAACGGCGATAAGAGGAGTCATTGTGAAAAACTACGAAGGCGCTAATATCCGCAACGTCGCTGTCGTGGGGCACTCCCACTCCGGCAAAACCTCCCTTGTTTCGGCCATGCTGTACACGGCCGGCTCAACCCAGCGTCTGGGCCGGGTGGACGAAGGCAACCACCGTCACCGACTACGACGAAGAAGAAATCTCCCGCCAGATGACGATCTCCGCCGCCATGTCGTTCGCCGAGTGGGGCAAGACCAAGATCAACCTGATCGACACCCCGGGATTCAACATGTTCACGCACGAAGCGGAGATGGTGCTGCCGGCCGTGGAAGCGGCGCTGGTGGTGGTCGATGCCGTCAGCGGGGTGCAGGTGGTCACGGAAAAAATCTGGGGCTTCGCCGAAAAGTATTCCCTGCCCCGGGTGTTGGTCTGCACCCGCATGGACCGCGAACGAGCCGATTTCCAGCGCTGCATGGAATCCTTGACGACGACGTTTGGCCGCACGGTGATTCCGGTACAGTTGCCCATCGGCAGCGAAAAGAATTTCTCCGGTGTGATCGATTTGGTGCGCATGAAAGCCTACACCTACGAGGTCGGCGGCAACGGAAAAGCCAAGGTGGGCGAGATTCCCGCGAATCTGGCCGGCGAAGCCAAGGAAGCTCACGAGAGGCTGGTAGAGCTGGTGGCCGAAGGCGATGACACGCTGATGGAGGAATTCTTCTCCAGCGGGACGCTCGCCGAGGATCGGCTGCTGCCGGACTCCACGACGCGGTTCGCGGCCACAAGGTCTTTCCCGTGCTATTCGCCGCGGGATTGGGCAATATTGGCACCGACGCGCTGCTCGATTTCATGGTCGATTACGCGCCTGCGCCCGAGGAACGCGGAACGGTGCAAGCCGCGGCCGGATCGGGAAACGGCGAGCCCGCGCAACGCAAGGTTGCCGACGCCGAACCGGTCTCGCTCTACGTCTTCAAAACCGTAAGCGATCCGTTCTCGGGACGCATTTCTTACTTCAAAGTGTTCTCGGGCGTGCTGAAGAACGACGCCTCGGTGCAGAACTTCAACCGCAACACTGCGGAAAAATTTGCCCACCTCTCGATCATGCAGGGCAAGACCTCGGTCGCCGTCAACGAGTTGCATGCCGGCGACGTGGGCGCGGTGGCCAAGCTGAAGGACACCTTGACCGGCGACACGCTGGGCGACAAGTCGGCGCCCATCCAGTATCCGGTGGTCAAGCTGCCGGAGCCGGCCATCACCTTCGCCATTGAGCCGAAGTCGCGGGCGGACGAAGACAAGCTGGGAGTCAACCTTTCCAAGCTGATGGAGGAAGACGCCATGTTGCGCTTCTTCCGCGACCCGCAGACGCAGGAGTTCCTGATCGCGGGCACCGGCCAGCAGCACATCGAGGTGGCGGTCTCGAAGATGAAGCACCGCTACCACACCGAGGTCAACCTGAAAGCTCCGAAGGTGCCCTATCGCGAGACCATACGCGGCCACGCCGACGTGCAGGGGCGTCACAAGAAGCAGTCGGGCGGCCACGGCCAGTTTGGCGATTGCAAAATCAAGATGGAACCGCTGCCGCGCGGCGGCCAATTCGAGTTCGTCAACGACATCTTCGGCGGCTCCATTCCCAAGAACTACATTCCTGCCGTGGAAAAAGGCATTCTGGAAGCCGCTGCCCGCGGTTACCTGGCCGGCTATCCCGGTGGTCGACTTCAGGGTGATCCTCTACGACGGCAGCTATCATGAAGTCGACTCCAACGAAATGTCGTTCAAGACCGCCGGGCGCATCGCCTTCCGCAAGGCCATGGAGCAGGCCAAGCCCACGCTGCTGGAGCCGATCATGAGCGTCGAAATCACGGCTCCGGACGAGTTTGCCGGCGCCATCATGGGCGACCTGAACTCGACGTCGCGGCCGCATTCAGGGCATGGACAACAAGGGCGGCAACACCGTCGTGAAGGCCTCGGTTCCCATGGCCGAGATGCTGACCTACGGCACCGACCTCACCGCGATGACGCAGGGCCGCGGCAGCTTTGGCATGGAAATGGATCACTACGATATCGTGCCATCGCTCATCCAGGAGAAGATCGTCACGGCGGCCAAAGCCGCTAAGGGCGAAGAGACGGAAGAAGAAGAATAGAACAACTCCCGAGCCGATCATCAGTTATGGCGTGTCATTAGTAATCGCGTGTCATTCTGAGTGACCGTCGGGAGCGAAGAATCTGCTTTTGATGTCCGCAGTGATCGCGCGTTCAACGATGCCCCAGTTGCTTTTTCAGCGGCTGGGGCTATTCTGTTGCGGAGTGGTCTTAGAGTAGTTTCACTGAATGGTTATCCGCGTTTTTGAAGTGTCATCCTGAGGCGCAGCGAAGCGGAGCCGAAGGATCTGCTTTTGTGCGTAAAGGAAAGCAGATTCCTCGCTTCGCTCGGAATGACACTTTAGAGGTGCACGGATACGCTACCTCCGAAAGCTCGCTGCCACAGCATTTTGGAAGCGGCCTTTTGCGAGTTTCGCTTTGAAGAAGTGCACGGAGGAACAAGATGCACGTGATCGTCTGGGAGTTCGTGCCGAAGACAGATTGCGAAGCGGAGTTTGAGCGGACTTATGGACCGGCGGGCGAGTGGGCCGCTTTGTTTCGGCGCGCGCAGGGTTTTCTGGGCACGGAACTGTTGCGCGACGGCACCCTTCCTGGCCGTTACCTGACGGTCGACCGCTGGGCTTCGGAAGCGGCTTTCCGGCAGTTCCGGGTCCAGTTTGGAGAGCAGTACGAAACCCTCGACCGCGAGTGCGAAATCATGATCGAGCAGGAGCACAGAATCGGTTCGTTTACGCCGGTCGCGAAGGAATAGGTGCCCGCCACTTATAGGTGCTGCGGACAGATCAGAATTTCTGCTGCCGCAACCACTCGCGAAATCCCGGACCAAGGTCGTCGCGCTTGAGGGCGAACTCCACCGTGGCTTTCAGGAAGCCGAGTTTATCGCCGGTATCGTGGCGTCTGCCCTCGAACTGATAGCCATATATTTTTTCGTGCTTCAGCAGCGCGCGCAGTCCGTCGGTAAGCTGCAACTCGCCGATTGCTCCCGGCGTGATCTTCTCCAGGCACTCGAAGACGCGCGGCGTCAGGATGTAGCGGCCGATGATTGCCTGGTTCGACGGCGCCTGTTCGGGCCGCGGCTTCTCCACCAGGTTCTTGATCTCGAATAACCGGCCGTCGTAACCCGGAACCGGAATCGCATCGAGCACGCCGTAGGCGGAGATGGCCTTGCCTTCGACCACCTGGGTGGCGATCACCGAGCACTGCGTCTCCTCGAAAATTTCGATCATCTGCTTCAGGCAAGGCTTTTTCGAATCGACGACATCGTCGGCCAGCAGCACCGCGAAAGGCTCGTTGCCCACCAGTTCCTTGGCCACCAGCACCGCGTGCCCCAATCCCAGCGCCTCTTTCTGCCGGGTGTAGGAGATGTGGATCATGTCCGAGATGCGGCGCACGATGGCCAGCAGGTCAAGCTTGTTTTTCTCCTCCAACTGCCTTTCCAGTTCGTAGCTGACGTCGAAGTGGTCTTCGATCGCGGTCTTGTTGCGCCCGGTCACGATGATGATCTGATCGCACCCGGAAGCCACGGCCTCTTCCACGCCGT
The DNA here is from genome assembly GCA_963786555.1 of uncultured Acidobacteriota bacterium. Classification (GTDB taxonomy): domain Bacteria; phylum Acidobacteriota; class Terriglobia; order Terriglobales; family Acidobacteriaceae; genus CAWBRT01. The sequence goes on along the minus strand of CAWAZO010000010.1, from coordinate 672,806 downwards.
ACTGGATGATGGGCTTGTCGACCAGCGGCAGCATCTCTTTGGGCTGGGCCTTGGTCGCAGGCAGAAATCGAGTGCCCAGCCCCGCGGCCGGAAAAACCGCCTTCCTGACTTTCTGTTTCATCGCGTGCTCTCGGTGAAGAGATTCTTTACTTCAACGGCGAGCGTTATTGTACAGGGTCACGGCATCGTTCCGCATTAACCGGCGGCGGTGACCGCGGCGGTAGCAATATTTTCCAAAACCTGCCGCAGGCTTTCCAGCACCTCGTCGGCCCGGTTGGATTTGATGCTGAACTTCAGGATGCCCTGCGGCGTGAACTGGGTTCCGCGATTGCGCGCCACGAACTCCGCCAGCTTCGCCGCATCCACCTCCGCCTTGCCGTCGAAACGAATGCTGACCAGGTCGCGTTTGCGCTCGATCTGCATCACCCGCACGCGCTGGGAAAGCAGCCTCAGGCTGGCGTAATCGAGCAGGTTGCGAACGCTCGCAGGCGGCTCGCCGTAGCGGTCCCGCAGTTCGGCGGAGACGTCGGCAAGCTGGCTCTCGCTCTCCACGCCGGCAATGCGTTTGTAAATTCGCAGGCGATGGTTTTCCTCGCCGATGTAGTCGGCGGGAATGCGGATGTTGAGGCCCAGATTGAGTTGCGGTTCGGTCAGTCTCGGCCACTTGCTCGCCGCGCATCGTGCGGATGGTCTGCTCCAGCATGGTGGTGTACATCTCGAAGCCGACGGCTTCGATGTGTCCGCTCTGCTCGCCGCCGAGCAGATTGCCGGCGCCGCGCAACTCCAGGTCGAGCGCCGCGATCTTGAAGCCCGCGCCGAGATCGCTGAACTCCTTCAGCGCCGCCAGCCGCTTGCGCGCCAAATCCGTCAGGTCGCGCTCCGACGGAATCAGCAGGTAGGCATAGGCGCGGCGGTTGGAGCGTCCGACGCGGCCGCGCAATTGATACAGCTCGGAAAGTCCATGGCGGTCCGCCCGGTTGATGATGATGGTGTTGCAGAGCGGAATATCGAGCCCGTTCTCGATGATCGTCGTCGCCACCAGGATGTCGGCCTCGTGGCGCATGAAGGCCAGCATGATTTTTTCCAGCTCGCCTTCGCTCATCTGTCCGTGGCCAACCAGGATGCGGGCCCGCGGCACCAGCTCGCGTATCTTCGACGAGATGTCGTAGATGGATTCCACGCGATTGTGCACGAAGTACACCTGGCCGCCGCGCTCCAACTCCTGCTCGATGGCCGAGCGGATCAACTTGTCGTCCCAACTGGCAACCACCGTCTGGATGGCCATGCGATCCTTGGGAGGGGTCTCGATCAGGCTCATATCCCGCAGACCCACCAGCGACATGTGCAAAGTCCGTGGGATCGGCGTCGCCGACATGGTCAGCACGTCGACCTCTTTGCGAAGCTGCTTCAGCCGTTCCTTGTGGCGCACGCCGAATCGCTGCTCCTCGTCGACGATCACCAGGCCGAGGTCGGGAAACTTGATGTCCTTCGAGAGCAGGCGGTGGGTGCCGATGAGGACGTCCACCTTGCCGCCCTCGACTTTCTCCACGATCTCCTTCTGTTGCTTGGCGGTGCGGAAGCGGCTGATCATCTCGATGTGGATGGGATAGGCCGCGAAGCGCCGCTTGAAGGTTTCGAAATGCTGGAAGGCAAGCACCGTGGTGGGCGCGAGCACCGCGACCTGCTTGCTGTCGCTCACCGCCTTGAAAGCGGCGCGCATGGAGACTTCCGTCTTGCCGTAACCGACATCTCCGCACAACAGGCGATCCATCGGCGTCGCCGATTCCATGTCCCGCTTCACGTCGGCAATGGCCGCCGTCTGGTCATCGGTTTCGTTGAATTCAAAAGCGTCTTCAAACTCGTGCATCCATTGCGTGTCCGGCGGAAAGGCATGGCCCTCGGCGGTCTTGCGCACGGCATAGAGCTTCAGCAGCTCGTCAGCCATGTCCTGCATGGCCTTCTTGACGCGAGCCTTCGTCTTGGCCCACTGCTGCGTGCCCAGACGGCTGAGCAGAGGCCTGCCGCCTTCGGCCGAGCGGTACTTCTGAACCAGGTCCAGCCGCGTCAGCGGGATGTACAGCCGCGCACCCTCGGCGTACTCCAGGATCATGAACTCGGTGCTGCTGCCGTCGCCCTGCGCAATCTCCCGCAAGCCCTGATACTGGCCAATGCCGTGCTCGACGTGCACCACATAGTCACCCACGGCCAGATCGCGGAAATCGGAAAGGAACGCCGCCGTCCTCGACCGTTGACGCGGAGCGCGAGCCACCGTCGCGTCCGACTCGTCGAACAGATCGCTGGAGCCGAAAATCACCAGCTTCGACTCGGGCAGCGCAACTCCGTGCGGCACGAAGGCACGCACCAGGGTGGTCACCGAGAGATCTTCGCCGAAATAACCCGCCTCATCGGCATAGCTTCCGCCGCTGGGCCGCTGCGTCCGGCTGCCGAGCCGGTAGGGCACGCCGTATTCGTTAAAGATGTCGGCCAGCCGCTCCAACTCGCCGTTGCTGCCTGCCGACAACAGAACCCTCTCGCCTTCCGCACTGAGCTTCTTTACTTCCTCCATCAGCGCCGGCACCGAGCCGTGGAAGCGCGTGGTAGGCCGCGAAAGCAACGAGATGTCTTCCATTTCGCCGCCGGAAACCCCGAGCTGTTCGAGGTCGGCTCCGCCGCGGCTTGCCACCAGTGCGCGCCACGCCTCCGGCACCAGATACAAATCCTCCGGCCGCACCAGGTTGCCCACTCCGCTACGCTCGTGCGCATCCGTGACGCGCTCCCACCAGGCATCCTGGTCGCGTTCGATCAGCGCCGGCTCGTCGACCAGCACGCAGGCGGCAGGCAGGTGTTCGAAGATCGTCTGGGTCGCTCCCGCCACCGGCGCGTAGAACTCCCACCCCGGGAAACACAGTGACGCCAGCGCCTTGGACCGCCGATTGCATCGCTTCCTCGTCGCCGGCAATGCGCTGTCCCGACAGGCGCGCGTGAATCGCCGTCAACAGCTCTTCGGAAACCGGAGTCTCGGTCAGCGGCAGCAGCACCACTTCCTCGACCGTCGCCTGAGGAGCGCTGAGTCGCGGGATCGAACTTGCGAATCGATTCGACCTCATCGCCAAACAGTTCTATGCGCAGCGGACGATCGGTTTCCGGAGGAAACACGTCGAGAATTCCACCGCGCAACGCGTATTCTGCCGTCATCTCCACCACGTCGGTACGGGTGTAGCCGACGATGTTGAGGTGCTCGACCAGTTCTTCCAGATCCAGGGTCTCGGAACGCCGAACCACCCGCCCCAGGTCGCGGTAATAAGCGGGCTCGCGCAGCAGCCCCGCGCTGGAGGAGAACGGCGCCACCACAATCGAGACCGCGCCGGTGGCAATCCGCCACAAGGCTTTGGCGCGTGCCTCCTGGATTTCCGGGTGCGGAGACAGGTTCTCGAAGGGAAGCACGTCGCGCACGGGCAGGTAGACCACAGAGTCGGCGCTGGCCGCTCCCGTCAGCTCGCAAAAGCTCTGCAGCACGGGCAGCATTTCCTCGGCCGCGCGATTGTTTGCCACCAAGACAATCAAGGGCCGGGAGATGGCGTGATGCAGTTGCGCGTAAAGCAACGGCTTGGCCGTCTCCGTCAGGCCGGACAGACGAATCCTTCCCGTGCCGCCCTTCAGATGGGCCGCCGCTCGCGAGAATGCGGGGAGAGCTTCAGCATCCGCAAGAAGATCGCGGACGAATGGCAGGATCATTTCTTTTCTATTTTATCAGCCCCGGTTGTCAGCCTCGTCACAGGTCGATATGCAGCCGCAGAGCCGGGACCAGAACAGGTCCTCGATCCCGGTTGTAGCCGGGATTGTTGATGTGCTGCAGGTCGAAGGAAGCAAAGAAGCCGCGCCACAGGTGCGCCGTGTAGTAAAACTCGACGATGTTTTCGCGCCCGTAGTTCAGGTTGCCGTCTCCCAGCAGGAAACCCAGCCCGCCCAGCCGCAGGTACTCCTGGTGATCCTTCGAGATGCCATTGCTGACGAATGCCAAGCCGACTTTGTCCAGACGGCGCTTCCAGCTTCTGCCGAGATAGTCGGCGGCACAACTCGACGGTGCTGTCGACCTCGGTATAGGCGAACGACTCGTGCTGTCCTTCGTTCCATCCCCAACGGGCGCCGAGGCGCAGGTCGCGGGTCAATTCCTGCTCGGCATTCAAGCCAAAGCCGTACTTGATGGTCCCCTGCCGGCGAGTGTTCTCGATAATCGGCGTGGGATCGATTCCCTGCAGAAAGCGTTCAATCGATTCGCTGGTAGTCGCCCATGTTGGCGTGGTTGACGTAGGAGAGCGCGCGAAAGACCGTCTTGCGGTCCTTCAGCAACGCTAGGGCGAAGTTCAAATTCCATGTTCTCCGCCCGCGCCCGCGCCACGTCGGCGTCGAGTTGCTCGCCGTTGGCGACCTTGGGCATCAGCGTCTCGCCGAAACGCACTCCCCAGTTGCGCTCTTCGTAGTCGAGAATCGCGCCATAGGTGTAGCCGCGCGTATTGGCCGCGTAATCGTAGGCTCCGTTGTTGTCGACCGTCCAGTTCATGAACTGAAGATGGCTGTCGCTTGCCACCGAGTTCACGTCGAAGAAATCGGCCGTGCTGAACTTGCCGATGCGGAACTCAAGCCGGCGTGCCGGCAACTTCGTAAATAGTGAAAGCGGGTTTCTTTCGGCGGCGATGGATTCGCGGCTCAAGGCGAAGATGTGGTGGTACATGACGCGGGCCATGTACGGCGCTTTGCTGAGCGATGGATTGCGTACCACGTCGAGATTGGTAAATCCCGCCAGCCCCAGCCCATCGCTGATGCCGTGGCCACCGGCTTCCTCCATATCGAACAGCAGTTCGTCGCCGGACGTGATTTGCCATCCGGTGTAAAGCGTCAGTACCCGCGACGTGGCGCTTTCCCCGTAGTTGTGCAGGCTGTTGGGGCCGCTGTATTTTGCCGGAAACGACGGTTGCGCCTGGAAGATGCCGTTCATCTGCCCGGAAACCCAGAAACGGCTGGTGTCGGAATGAGGAAAGATGGTGACGGGCGGATTGTTTTCGGGGTTCTGTTCACCGGAATTGTCCGATTGCGCCAGCGCGGTCGCAGCACAGCAGTGCGAGTAACGCGGCGAGAAGCAGCGGGCGGAATTTCAATAACCAACGAAGATTCAGATTCAAGAGGGCACCTTGAGACGCGCGAGCGCCTGGGAATAAAAAGCAAATAAATGTTTTGAAAATGAAAATCATGTTCAGATTTGCAAATTCAGAATACCTGCCCTCCCTGTTCTCGCAAAGCATTTTCTTCCGCCCTCGCCAAAATTATTGCCCTAGAATTCAGCTCAGGTACTTACCCTATAGCTAAAGTACCAGTTCAGACGCCGCGTCGCGCGACCAAACGCGATCACCTGTTCCGCGTGGGCGCTGCCCTTGGCAGCCTGAGATAGCGTCTCGCGCTTATGTCGGCCTGCTATATTGAAATCTTCATGAATTCTTGCGCGCCGTTTGCATCATTCCGGAGCGCAGTTCAGGACGGCTTATGGCCCGCAATCTCGATCTCTCACGCAAACTTCAGCAAAGAGCCGAACAACTGATCCCGGGCGGCGTGAATTCGCCGGTGCGCGCCTTCCGCGCGGTCGGCGGTGAACCGCCTTTCCTGGTGCGCGGCGAAGGAGCCCACGTATACGACGCCGACGGCAATGCGTATATCGACTACGTTTGTTCCTGGGGCCCTCTGCTGCTCGGCCATGCGGCCGCCGAGGTTGTTGAAGCCGTCATCGACGCGGCCCGCAAAGGAACCAGCTTCGGTGCTTCGACGCCTTCGGAAATCGAGTTGGCCGAGGCCGTCATCGAGGCGTTTCCGTCCATCGGGAAACTGCGCTTCGTCAGTTCCGGAACCGAAGCCACCATGTCGGCCATTCGCCTGGCCCGCGCCGCCACCCAACGAAAATACATCATCAAGTTCGTCGGCTGCTACCACGGCCATACGGACGCGCTGCTGGTGAAGGCCGGCTCCGGGGTCGCGACCCTTGGCATTCCCGGCTCAGCCGGCGTGCCGGAAGAATTCGTGCAGTTCACCCTGGCGCTGCCCTACAACGATCCCAAGGCTGTCGAAGCGGCCTTCCACCGGCTCAAGGGACAGATTGCCTGCATCATTGTAGAACCTGTCGTCGGCAACATGGGCTGCGTTCCGCCGCAGCCGGGCTACCTGGAATTCCTGCGTGAAATTACCCGCCGCGAAGGCGCGTTGCTGATCTTCGACGAGGTTATGACGGGCTTCCGCGTCGCTTATGGCGGAGCGCAGGAGTTGTACAAGATCACGCCGGACCTGACGACGCTTGGGCAAGATCATCGGCGGCGGACTGCCGGTGGGCGCCTATGGCGGCGCGGCGGAAATCATGGACATGGTCGCCCCGCTCGGACCGATGTACCAGGCGGGCACGCTCAGCGGCAATCCGCTGGCGATGGCCGCCGGAGTGGCGATGCTCTGCACCCTGCGCAACCACCGCCAGCAGATTTATCCGCGGCTGGAGATGCTCACCACCATGCTCATCAACCGGGTGGTCGATGCCGCGCGCGAAGCCGGCGTCCACATCACCGCCAACCATGCGGGTTCAATGTTTACGTTTTTCTTCACCGATCACGCGGTCACCGACTGGGACACCGCTGCCGCCTGTAACACCGGGCAGTTCGGCCAATTCCACCACTCGATGATGGATGCGGGCGTCTGGCTGCCGCCCTCGCAATTCGAAGCCGCCTTCATGAGCACCGCGCACACGGAAAAAGAGATCGAGCAGACGGCGGCGGCCGCCCGAAAGGCGCTGGCGCTGATCGGTGCGTAATGATCGGAATGATCCTGCTCTAACCGGCTGCTGAAAAGCTGTATCAGTGTCATCCTGAGCAAGCCGGGGTCCCCGACAAGCCAATTGTGGCTTGTTGGGGCGGAGAAGCGAAGGATCTGCTTTTGTCCCTGCGACGAAAAGCAGATCCTTCGGCTCCGCTTTGACCACCCCAACAGGCGCAAATACGGCGTCTGCCGGGGACCCCGGCGCTCCGCCTCAGGATGACACCTCGAGAAAAGTTCAGTCAGCGCCGGCGCCCATCATCTGCGACACGGTGACAAACTCATAGCCCTCGCCTTGGTAGCGGCGCACGATCTCGTCGGTCGCTCGGATCGAGTACGAGCGGTCGGTTCCCATCCGCAGGTGTCCGCCGTCGTGCAGCAGGATGACGTCTCCGCCCTTGATTTGCGCAACCGCGCGCTCGACGATGCTTTCGTGCGACGTGGCGCTCCAGTCCTGGCAACTGACGCGCCACAGGACCGGCGTCATGCCGTACTGGCGCACCACGGAAAACGTTCCCGGACGGCGCCCGCCGAAGGGCGGACGAAACAGTTGGGGCCGCACGCCGGTGGCCGCTTCAATCGCCTGCAACGCCCGCGCCAGCTCGTCCCGAAGTTGCGCCGGGGTGAGAAAAATCAGGTTCTTGTGGCTGTAAGCGTGGCAGCCGATGGCGTGACCGGCCTCGGCGACCGCGCGCGCCAGCTCGGGCCGTTGGGAGACGAACTGCCCCAGCAGAAAAAAAGTCGCCTTGACACCGTGCCGGTCGAGAACTTCAAGCAATTGCGCCGTATAAGGGTCGTTGGGACCGTCGTCGAAGGTGAGCGCCAGCGTGCGTGTGCCCGGGGCGGCGCCGCTGAAGTTCGCGCCATAGAGCTGCGACCATGGGACCATTGTGTGCAGCCCGGCAAACGTAGCCCCGGCGGCAACAGCGGCGATTCCTGCAAGTGCTCCTAGCATGCTGCATCGATTGTACTTCCACCCCAGCAACGGCAAAAGCAGCGGTCGCCGGGGGAGAGTCCGTCACTGGAAATTCCGACCGTTTACTGATCACGCAATTGCATCCGCGCATCAGCAGAGATATGCTGCCCACAACGCAGGCGAATTAGAATCGAGCATGCCGGGAATCCTGGGCAGGCAAACTTGTTCTAGCTGGAGGCTGTCTCCGTCCGATGGCGAACCTTTTTGAACCACCGCGCTACATAGCCGTTGAAGGTCCAATCCGAGTCGGCAAGAGCACTCTTGCGCGGATCATAGCCGAGAATCTGCGCGGGCAATTGATCCAGGAACCCGAGGACAACCCGTTTCTCGACGCCTTTTACGAAGGCGCGCCGGGAGCCGCTTTCCAGGCGCAGTTTGCCTTCCTGGCCCAGCGCTTCGAACAACTGCGCACGCTCGACATCGGCCCCAAATCGCAGCGCGTGATCGTCGCCGATTATATTTTCGAGAAGGACAAGATTTTCGCCAACCTCAACCTCAGCGATACCGAACTGGAAGTCTACGACCGCTATTACAAGTTTTTCCGCAACCAGTTGCCCGCGCCCGACCTGGTGATTTACCTGCAAGCTTCGACCGATGTCTTGCGCAAGCGTCTGCGCAAAAAGAACGCCACTGGCGAGCGCGCCATCGGCATGGAATACATCGCCGAGGTCAACAAGGCGTACGAGCATTTCTTTTTCCACTACGGCGCTTCCGACCTGCTGGTGGTGAACACCTCGGAGATCGATTTCGTCGAACACAGCGACGACCTGCAAAAACTGCTGCGCCGCGTGAGCGAACCCATTCGCGGAACCCAGTATTTTCTCCCCCTCGGCGGCCCCGAAGGCGCGGGAACGGCCGGAGCGTAACCGCCTTCTGCCTCGTCCCTCGCCTGGTTGCGCTCGTTTTTTGCCGAGCCTACAATTGTTTGAGTTCTTGAACCGCGCTTGAGCTGGCCGGGACAGAGCAGGCGGCATCCGCCGGGCGGAGCTGCACTGGAGGCTTTGTGAGCATTACGACTGCCGATTTCCGTTCCAAGATCACCACCCACATTCTGGCCGAGAAGAAGCTGCAACGTGAGCGGATTACCGCGCTCACCGCCTACGACTATGCAACCGCTCGCCTGGTCGACGAAGCCGGCATCGACGTGATTCTGGTCGGCGACTCGCTGGCGCAAACCATGCTGGGCTACGAAAGCACCATCCCCGTCACGGTCGACGAGATGCTTCACCACACCCGCGCCGTGCGCCGGGGGGTGCGGCGTGCGTTTCTGATTGTCGACATGCCCTTCGGCTCCTATCACGTCAGCACCAAAAAAAGTCTGACAAACGCCGTGCGCCTGGTGAAGGAAGGCGGCGCCGAAGCGGTCAAGATCGAAGGCGGAGAGAATCGCGTCGAGCTTGTCGCCAAGATGCTGGATGCTGAAATCCCAGTCTGCGGACACATTGGGCTTACCCCGCAGTCCGTGCACAAGATGGGCGGCTACAAGGTGCAGGGCAAAAGCCAGCCGGCCATCGAGCAATTGAAGCGCGACGCCGTGGCCCTGGACCGCGCCGGGGTTTGTCTGCTGGTGCTGGAAGGCATTCCGCGCGAAGTGGCGGCCATGATTACCGCCGAGATCGAAACCCCCACCATCGGCATTGGCGCCGGTCCGGAGTGCGATGGGCAGATTCTGGTTTTTCACGACCTGGTGAATCTCACCTTCACCCCTCCCGCGAAATTCGTGCGCCGCTATGCCGACGCCGGCGCGCTGATCGCAAATGCCGTACGGGAGTACTGCGCGGACGTGAAGGCGGGTACTTTCCCCTCGGATGGCGAAAGTTATCACCTCCCCAAGGACTCGACAGACTTCATTGGCGATGGCCGCCGGGCAGCGTACGGTGAGCAAGCGATGACCCCATTCCGCGCAGCCGTGGCGCCTGTCAGGGACCACGGTTTCCGCAGGTGTGTGTTCCCGGTTTTGTTTTGTCTGCTGCTGGCGGCGATGGCGCAGGCCCAGACGTCGCCGCGCTGGACGCGTTATTGCCTGCGACTCGGCGGCTTCTGTTTCGACCACCCGGCCGGGTGGAGCGATCTGGGACCGGTCTACAACGGCGCGAGCGTGGTTTTTGCCGAGCCCAACAAGGGGCGGGCGCAGACCGAGTGGAACCACATCACAGCCGCCGCGCTCGATCTTCCGGAGCCCGCCGAAGGCAGCGAGCGACCGTCCATGAACGACTTGATCAACCAGGTGATGACCCCGCCGCAGGGCGCCGCGATGCATACGGTCGAGCGCATGCAGACCATGGTCGGCGGCTACCCCGCGCAGGTGATCACCGCCGAAGTGCAGGAACCAGGGAAATCCGTGGCAACCGAGCAAGTGGCATTCATCGATGCCGACGACGTTCTCTATAGCGTGGCTTTGCACTGCGCCTCCGCCGACTACCGGCGACTGAAGCCGGTGTTCCTGCAGGTGCTGAAGAGCTGGCGTGAGCTGCCGCCGCCTCCTTCTCAACCGGACGCCGCTCCGAAGCCGGACGGCGAACAACCGAAGTAGATTCATTCTGTGGAGGAGTGATGCAGGTTTTCGAGCAGGTTTCGGCCATGCAACAGGCGTGCCGGGAGCTGCGCCAAAGCGGTAAAACTCTGGGACTGGTGCCGACCATGGGAGCGCTGCATGCCGGTCACCTTTCCCTGGTGCGCACGGCGCGCGCGCAGTGCGACGCGGTTGCCGCCTCGATTTTCGTAAACCCGCTTCAATTCGGGCCGAAAGAAGATCTCGCCAGGTATCCCCGAAGTTTCGAACAAGACCGCCGGCAACTGGTTTCCGAGGGCGTCGACCTGCTGTTTGCACCGACGGTCGAGCAGATGTATCCGCCGGAAATGACCACCGTAGTCCATGTCGAAGGATTGAGTGAAAAGCTGGACGGAAAGTCGCGGCCTGGGCATTTCCGCGGAGTGACGACGGTAGTGGCCAAGCTGTTTGAAATCGTGCATCCGCACTTTGCCTACTTCGGACAGAAGGACGCGGCGCAGGTCGCAGTGCTGCGCAAGATGGTCCGCGACCTCGACATGGACGTGAAAATCGTGGTCTGCCCCACCATCCGCGAAGCCGATGGTCTGGCCATGTCCTCACGCAACGTTTGTCTTTCGCCCGAGCAGCGCCAGCAGGCGCTCTGCCTTTGGCGCGCGCTGAGCCAGGTGCAAAGCTTGGCCACGGCGGGCGAAGCGGACCCTGGCAAGCTTATCGGCGCAGCCCGGCAGGTGATCGCCTCCGAAGCTGCGGCAAAACTCGATTACGCCGAGATTGTCGATCCCGACACGCTCGACCCGGCGAGCGATCTGAAACGCGGCACCCTGGTTGCGGTGGCCTGCTTCATCGGCAAAACCCGGCTGATCGACAACATTCTGCTGCCGGCAATTCACCCCAACAAAAAATGAAGTAGTGTCCCGGAAGTTCGTGAAATCAATGCCGGGGTGTCGTTCTGAGCGGTCGCAAGAGAGCGAAGAATCTGCTCTTGTTTGTGAGCCTTGAGAAAAGCAGATCCTTCGCTGCTCCACCCCAACAAGCCAACAACCGGCTTGTCGGGGACCCCGGTTCGCTCAGGATGACACACGCGGAGAATAGTTTTCAGCAGCCTGCTAGAGCATTTTCGCAAAAGATGTAGTCTCGGGTGCCCCACCTTCACCGCAGTTTTTTGCGGTTAAGGTGGGAATCGTGGTCTACACCAAATCCGATTTCGCTTTAGACTAGCGAAACCCTCGTCCCGGAAACGAAGGGGTTGCCGGCGATCAGGTAGCGCAAAGGTCTGTCGGCGGCCTTGGTCACGTTGATGCGCGGAGTGGCGACGATGCGCTCGGGACGCCAGCCGTCGTCGCTGAGAAACAGTTCGGATTGCGCGCTGGTCAGGACTATGCCGTTGTGAGCTTGGCGCGTGATGGCCATCGCCTGCGTCAACCGGCCCGGGCCGCTGGAAATCGAGCGCAACCAGGTGTTGCTGGCCGGCAACGTCAGGTCCAGGCCACGCAGTTTTGCCATACTTGCCAGCCCCGCCACGGGCTCCAGAGCGCGGAACAATACGCCTCCGGCATTACCCTCGGGCATGCACGAAACGTTCAGGCAGTAGTGATTCCCGTAAATAAAGTAGACGTAGGCAATGCCGGGCGGACCAAAGAGCACGGCATTTCGCGGCGTCTTGCCGATGTAGGCGTGGGCAGCGGGATCGATTTGTCCGAGATAGGCTTCGGCCTCCACCACGCGCCCGATGAGCAGCTCGTCTCCATAACGGCGCAGCAGCAGTTTGCCAAGCAAATCTCGCGCCACGATGGAGGTGTCACGGTTGAAGAATTTGGCGGTGAGCACTTTCCAGTTGCGGGGAACATGCTGTACTCGAAGTTCCTTTTCCCGGCATGGGGCGACTGGCGGTTGCATAGGCAAATCATGTATCGTGCTCGCCCCGAGATGTTTCAGCTCGCGAACGTTGATTCCGAAGCGAGCTACGCGCTCAACCCAGGGATGAGCCGTTGTCCCGGTCTCAGCTCGCGAGCGGCTAATCCCGCATCGTAATGTTTGGGGCAGCGCTCGTTGTGCTCACAGGGCGGGGTCGCCTCGGCTTCCCTGCCCCGATCTAAAGTTCAGCTCGCTTTTTTGGCAGTGCCTTTTACGTAATTGAGCACCTCTTCGGCGTGTCCGTCGGGCTTGACGTTTTCGAAGACGTGGGTGATGGTGCCGTCAGGCCCGATGAGGAAGGTAGTACGCGCAATCCCAATCACTTTTTTGCCGTACATGTTCTTTTCTTTCAGGACTTCGAATTGGGCAGCGACTTTCTTTTCCGCATCGGCGAGCAAGGGGTATGGAAGTTCGTACTTTTCCTTAAACTTTTTTTGCGCCGCGGGCGTGTCGGCAGAGATGCCGAGCACAACTAAACCGGCTTTCTGGAGTTTTTTATAGGCGTCGCGGAACCCGCACGATTCAATGGTGCAACCGGGAGTGTCGGCTTTGGGATAAAAGAAAAGCACAACGTTTTTCCCGCGGAACTGCGTCAAGGAAACGCTTTCGCCGTCCTCGTTGAGCAAAGTAAAATCGGGTGCTTTCATGTTGGCTTCCATGCGCAATAGTCTACCTCGAAAATCGCTGATCGCGTTGCTGACGTTGCTGCTGGCCGTTTCCCTGTCGGCCCAGTACACTGGTCAGGCAAAAGTGTCCCGCATGCGCGCCGTCGGCATCCTGCGGATCGACGCCAAGGGCAAGGCCCGCCTGTTTCCGGTCACCGTGTTCATCGATGGCAAGTACTACGACGCGCGCTTTTACGAGGCGAATCCGGTTCCCTTTGCCATCGCCGGAGACATCCTTTACCAGGCGCAAAAAGAAGGCGCGCCGGAAGGCAGCTTCGTGATTCAGAGCGCTATGCACACTCCGTCCACGTGGTGGGCCGAGGGGAGCTGGAAGCCGGGTTCCGACCGGAGCGCGGCGGTCGCCAAATCTTCGGCAACCCGGGCCGGAGCGGACTCGAATTCGAATTCGAATGAAGATCGCCCCGTGCTGCACCGGGCGCCATCCTCGTCATCCGGTTCGCCGGCCTCCGATGCACCGCTGTCGCGGAAAAGCCCCGCGGCATCGGCTGCGAACGACACCGCGCAGCAGGCCGAAGCGCAGGACCCGGACCGCCCCACGCTGCGCCGTGGCAAGTCCGAGCAGGTGCAGGCCGATCTCCCGGTTGGCCGGTCCGGAGCAGCCGCGGTTCCAGCGGCCGCTGCTCCGTCCCGTTCCGCCGATGACAAGGTTCTGCTGGCGATTGCCGACATTGGAAGCATCGAATCGCGTCCTTACGGCTACAAGTTTTCCCCCGACGAGCGCCAGCGCGACCTTGAGACCCTGAAAAGCATGGCGACCGAAGCCATTCGCCAGGCGGCCAAAAAACGCCCCAGACTGCGCGGCATCGATGCGGCCAAGCTGGACGATGTGGATTTACACGTGCTCGACCCCGACTACAGCAACCGCCCGGTCGAGATCTTCACCGCAACCATCGCTGGCGCGCGGAGCAGGCTCTGGCTCCTGCCTGGCTCGGTTATCAAGTCGCCTCCCAGGATTACGGTCGCGCTGGTAGCGCGAAAAGACTCGGCTGGACGGCTGAACCAGATCTACTTGATGATCGCCGACCCGGAGATGCTGGACGTTCGCCCCGCACTCCAGTACCTCGGGGCGGTGGATGCCGACGGCAGCGGGCGAGCCCAACTGCTCTTCCGCGAGCAGATCGACGTCGATTCATTCGCCTACGTCCTCTATCGCGCCACCCCGTACGAGTTAATCAAGAGCTTCGAGACCAAGGCGGCGGAAGAGTAGAAAACAGATTTCGTGGTGCGTCGAAAAGAAAACCGCCGTCCCGCAGTTTTGTAATTCCTTACCCTGCTGCAATCATGTCGCCGGCTTTGATCCGGGCATATCGCTTATTCTGCGCCGAGCATGCCGCCGAAACCGGCTTCACGCTCGAAACCTGAAAATCGCTGATCGAAGCCATGTCAACGTCGATATACTTCCGGCTGTTTCCAATTAAAACGGCAGCATCGCCGCCCCTGCCGGTGATGGCGACGGTATGCCCCACGTCGTTTTTAAGCTGGTTACTGCTGCCCTCCAATGTCCATACGTTGCCTAGGGAATCGGTGAGTGCATAGCCCCCGTTGGTACTCGATAGGCACCCCTGGATTGTCATTTGCTTAGCATTGGTCGAGGCTTGAGATATTTGTGAGTTGGTTGTGTTGCTGCTCTTTGCCATCGCAAAAGCGACGGTCAGCAACAGCAGAGAAGTAATCGGCAGCAGTCTGCGCATACACACCTCCTTGACGAGCGAGTCGTCATTTTCCTGGATCACCACTTTTGTGGCTTATTGGAATTAGAATTGCATTTTCTGGGGTTGGTTTACTTGCGAGAGCGGGATTTTTTTGCTTCCAATGAATCCGATTGCCGCTTACTTTGCGTTTTGCTGCCGCCGACGCGGTTGACTGCATGCCAACACTTCGGATCACTGGGATGCAATGAGTCCGAATCGGGGACGTGCTCCGCAGGTCGATAGATGGCGGTCTGCGGCCTGCGGTTGATACAATGTATCGTATCGCTTGCAATCTTTCTGGCTTGGCAGGCGCCAGGCCGCTCAGGACTCTATGCGTAAAGTGTTCTCTTTAGTGTTGGCCCTAACCCTCGCGCCAAGTCTCGCCTTTGCACAGGAGAGCACGGTGATCGAGGAGATTGTGGCGCGCGTCAACAATGCCATCATCACCCGGGCCGATCTGCGGCGCGGCGAGGAGACGATGGTCAGCGAGGTCCGCCAGCAATCGCCCGGCGATGCCGACTCGATCATCAAAGATCGCGAAAAGAACGTGCTGCGAGACTTGATCGACCAGCAGCTACTGCTGCAGAAGGCCCAGGATTTGGGAATTTCCGGCGATGTCGAGCTGGTGAAGCGGCTGGATGAGATTCGCAAGCAGATGGGCGCGAACTCGATGGAAGACATGGAGAAGATCGCGCAGCAGCAAGGTGTGTCGTTTGAAAATTTTAAGCAGAACCTGAAGAACAGCATTATCACCCAGCAGGTGATCAGCCGGGAAGTCGGCAGCCACATCCAGATTTCACCGGCTGAGGTGCAGAAATACTACGAAGAGCATCGCGCCAGCCTGGACCGCCCCGAAGAGGAACGGCTCAGCGAAATCCTGATCAGTGGCAAAACCAGCCAGGGAAAAGACTTCGAGCAGGCAATGGCCGAGGCCCGGACAAAGGCCGAAGATTTGCTGAAGCAGCTTCGCGCCGGCGCCTCATTCTCGAATCTGGCGCGGGAGAACTCCAAAGGCCCCACGGCCGCGCAAGGCGGCGACCTCGGGTTCTTCAAGCGCGGCATGCTGGCCAAGGAGTTGGAGGCCAAGACCTTCGGCCTCAAGCCCGGCGAGATCACGGACGTGATCCCCACCAAGCAGGGCTTCGTGATTCTGAAAGTGACCGAACACAATGCGGCCGGTGTGCCTCCGCTGGAGAAGATACAAGGGCAGCTCCAGGAAATGGTATACGTCGATAGAGTCCAACCGGCGCTGCGAGTTTATCTCAGCAAGCTGCGGGAAGACGCCTTCATCGACGTGCGGCAAGGTTTTGTGGATAGCGGCGCCAGTTCGAATCAGAGCAACCTCATCTATACGACGGTAAGCAGCAGCCCAAGCACACCCGGTAAAACACCCGGTAAAACAAAGAAGAAAAAGCGCCTGGGAATCTTCTAGACCGGATTCGCGGAAGGTGTACCTCGCGAAGCAGCCGGGCTTCCGCGCCCAGCGGTGCCCGTGCTCTAGCGCGATAGCAGAGATACCGTTTACGGCAAATGTGAAACCGCCGGCGAGAGCGGTTCCCGAGAAGCTATAGCCTCGCGGGATTGTTCTCGGCCGTCGCTCCCTGCTGGTCGCAACGGCCGATGGACCGCGGCTCCGGGATACACCATCTCGGGAACCGCTGTAACTTTTTTGCAACCTATCGAAGCGCCAGAGGCTTGCCTTCAGCCGAGGGCAAGCTCACTCCAAGCGCCTCCGCCAAGCTCGGAGCGATCTGCCGCATATCGATCTCGCCAAGGTTTCTGCCGTGTGCGATTCCACTCCCGGTCACGAAGAAAGAAGCTCGCATCTCGCTGTGTTCCGGCAAATATCCGTGGGTGCCTCCCGGCGCGCTCTCCCGGTGCACCGGCCCGGAAAAGCTGAACTCCATCTGAAAGCCGGGCTTGAGGTCAACCAGAAAGCTGGCGGTCGGAAAGCCGCCCAGTTTCTGCAATTCATCGCGCTCCACAATCCGGTTGATGCCATTCTCCGGGTCGGCGGCCAACTGCTTCAGTAGCTCTCCGGTCTTCTTCACCAGAGCTGGATCGTGCGCATCCTTCAGCACAATTGCCGCCGAGCCGCCGCTCGTCCAAGGCATTGCCGCCCAACGTTCAACCGTTGTTGTGCCCAATAGAGTCTTTGTCGCGGAAGGCTGTATCAGTCCGGCGGAGACGAAGGCCGCGGCAAGGTTCAAGCGGTGATCGACCCGGGCGAAGCCATGGTCCGACACCACACAGACAATCGCGTCGGGATCGGCGCTGAGGGCCGCATCCCGCAACTGCCCGACCAATTCGTCACTGGCTTCGACCACCGCATTCGCCTCCGGACTGAACGGTCCGTGCTGATGTTCCGTGGCATCGAGCGCTACCAGATGCACGGTAATCAAGTTCGGTTTGTACTTCTTGATGATCGCCGCAGCAAACTTCGCGCGCAGCCGGTCGTTCAGCAAGTCCGAGTTGGCCCCATTGGCATACGCTCCCAGCTCCGCCTCCAGATGGGCCAACAGTCCCGGAGTCGAAAGCGCCCGCAGCAGTTTGCGGTCGTCCGGGGTTCCCGCGCGCCATATCTCCGGAATGAGATACCGGACAGGCGCCCCCACGCTGACCGGCCAGTTCACGCTTGCGGTCGTCAATCCCGCGGCATTCGCGGCATCCCACAAGGTCGGCACCTTGATGTCTTCGCTGTACCAGTAGAATCCCTGGAAGTTTTTTTGCTCGGGGTCGAACGTCGTGTTTGCCCAGATGCCATGCCTGCTGGGCCACACGCCGGTAATCAGCGTGGTGTGGCTCGGATAGGTTATGGTCGGGACAACGCCGGTCACGCCTTCGGCGTAAACTCCCTCGCGCATCATGCGCCGGAGGTTGGGAACTTTCAGTCCATGCTGCTCCGCCCGGGTCACATAATCGGGGCGCATTCCGTCCACCGAGATGAGAACCACGGTGCGCGCATTCGCCCTGAGTGCCCAACCGAAGATCAAGAGCACGACGACAGCCGCAGACAAGCCACGCCGTACACGTTGCCAATCCGATGAGAGCGAACGATTCATTCCCGGCCTCCACAGGTCGCCCCAACCAACGCGAAGGCCGCGGCGGCTGGGACTCCGACCGTCACCTTCTATGATAAGCGTTCCGACATCGACGATGAGCATCTCTCGTCGCTTGCTTTAGAGAGGGGACGAACTTTAAGAGATGCGATGAATCACGGACTGGAGGCAGCAGGCTGGCTCACGCGATTTCAAAGGCTAGAGCGGTTCCTGGATTGGTATATCCCACAGTAGTTCTAAAAGAATGTCATGGCGACCGGAGTGAAGCGGAGTGGAGCCACCTTTTGTTTTCAGCAGCAGGAACAAAAGGCGGCTCGACTTCGCTCGCCATGACAGTTTGATTTGCGGGATACACCTACTCGGGAATTGCTCTACAGGCAAGTCACAACGCTCACACCGCACCGCCCGACGGTATGCAGACGAGATGACAGGTATCAGCTTTTTCTTCGAGCCGCATCCGGCATGGTTGGTACTCGCCTTGGTGTCCGCAGAGATGGGTCATCGGGCAACAAGACGTGGGACGCGCGTCGTGGCCCATCCACGCCACGTTGTTCGAAAGCCCGGAATCTCTGCTCATCCTGCGCGGTGATGGACGGAGGCACGCGTTCACGCGCCGCCTTGCTCAAATATTCTTCTGAGATGGGTTGTCGAGCCTTGCGGGCCAAACGCGCAGCTTCGTCCACCAGGACTTTCAGATCGGCCGCCGAGTATCCATCCAGTGATTTCGCTACGCTATCGGCGTCGATGGCGGTCATGCGGCGTCCGTACAGATGGAACTGCAAAATTGTCGAACGTGCGGCGGCATCGGGCGCACCGACATAGATTCGTTTGTCGAGCCGGCCGGTCCGCTGCACCGCGGGATCGATTTTCCAGGGCTCGTTGGTGGCCGCAATCAGCAGGATTTGGCGCTCGGCGCAGGTTTCCAACTGCTTGAGAAACTCACTGACCTCTTCCGCCGTTTGATGCTGGTGGGCGGCAAGCTCTCTGCGGGCGGGGACCATGCCTTCGAATTCGTCGACAAAAATAATGGCTGGCGCCCGCTCGGCGGCCGTATCAAACAGCTCGCGAATCTTCAGCGTCGTGCCGTGGATGAAGGTGCTGCCAATCTCGGAAGGGTACACTTCCGAGAAGTAATAGCCCATCTCTTCGGCCAGCGCGCGCGAGATGAAGGTCTTGCCGCATCCCGGAGGACCGAACAACAAAATGCCGTTCGGAATGGTTAAGCCATAGGCTTTCAGATCCTCGGGATCGCGCATGGCGGTAACGACTTCTTCGTACAGCAATCGCCTTGAGTTCGTCCATGCCGCCCACCTTTGCGAGGCCGTGCTTGGTGGGATTAGGGATGGGGCTGTCTGCTTCTTCGGTCTCGACACTCATGGTTGCGGGAGTTGTCGCCGACTCCGGCTGCGCGGGCGAAGCGGCTTCTGCAACGGCCGTATTCGTGCCAGCCGCAGCCGACGCCGGTTTGCGCTCTGCCGGCTGGGTCGCAGCGTGCTCCATGTCGCTGGGTACCGTCCAGCGTTCGATCCAGATGGGAAGTGGTCCGGCAACGTTTTCAGCGCACATGGGGCAATGCTGGTCGTCGGGCGGTTCGCATTCCCATGGCTCGTGCCCATAGGGCATGCCGCAACCGATGCAGATGTGGCGGTGCGTATCCTCGCTTTCACCATTTCCGGGTTCGGTGGGCGCTTCGGATGAATCTTTGGATGAGTCCATCACCTGTTTGAGTTTAGCGAGACCTGACATCATCTCGATGATCGAGTCACCGCGGCTTTGACGGAAGCTGATTTGGAGTTGTTTGTAGGTGTGACCGAGCCGCGCTAATTCGAGATCCGCCATGCCGCCATTGATGGCCGCGCCGAACCTTTCGGCCACACTGCGCGGAATAGCTTCCCAGGTTTCGCGCAAGAGCGCCTGGACCGCATCGCCAAGAAGGGCTCGCATCGAATCCGACCACTCGGCAAACTCTCGACGCCCGCGTTCATACTGAAAGCCGCCGATGGTCGACGAGCTGCGGAAGCCAGGAAGGATCGACCGCTGCGCCTTCCTTCAGTTTTTGTGATAGTGCATCTGACGGCGTAGTCGAACTCGTCGCGATCAAAAAAGAAGCTGGTCATACCCGGCGGAAACTGCCGTCTGGGATCTGCCATAGTTTTCGAACCGCAACTTGACTTCTGCCGCCGTAAGGGCGCATGGGCGCTGGCGGCAAGGCTGTTGTTTGAAAAGCGGGTTCCTGGAGTTCAAAACTCTTCCAGGAACCCACCCAAAGGCTGAACCCCGCTGCTCAGAGAAAACCGCGCAGAAGCCGGCGCTAAGCTCCAGCACTGGCCGCTGCTGCTTTTTCCACAGGAACTTCTTTTGCAATCCTGGCTCTGACCATTGGTTTCAGGACAAACAAAGCAAACAGTGATGCGATCGCGCACAGTACGGACGACGCATAGAACGAGACCGAAAAAGATCCGGCAAAATACGCCGCCAGCGCCGCCGCGCCAAATCCGGCAAGAATGGAAGCCAGCCCCTTGGCCGTGTACATCATTCCGTAGTTCCCGGTAGCATTCTTGGCACCGAAAACATCACCGGTAGCGGCTGAAAACAGCGAATAAACTTCGCCCCAGAAAAGGAAAATCATCGAGAACAACACCACGAATGCGATTGGCTTTCCGGCGATCTTGGTGACCAGATAAACCAGAATCGCCTCCGCGCCGAATGTGAGAAACATCGTATTCTCTCTGCCCAGTTTGTCGGAGACCGTGCCCCAGGTAATTCTGGACAGCGCGTTGAAAGCCGAGGCCAGGGTCGCGGTCAGCGGAATGATCGCGAGACCCAACACCTTGGCGTTGTTCACATTGAGGGATCGGGCAATCTGAGACAGATTAGCGGTGGCGATCAGCCCGCCCATCATGGAAAAAAGAAACATGATGTAGAGCAAATAGAACTCGGGTCTTCGCAGGGTCTGAGTCCCGGTGAAGTTCACCTTGGATTGCACTACGCCCGTTTTAGTCTTTCTTTTTGCAGGGTCCCAGCCCACGGGAACCCAGCCCGCCGGCGGATGCCGGAGCATCATGGCGGCAATCAATGCGATGACGCCTTGGCCCGCTCCCCACATCGCCATCGTCGAGGCCCATCCCGATGCTGTTGATAGAACTGGCGATGGGCATGATGGTGAGTGCGGCGCCTCCTCCGAAGCCTGCGGCGGTTAATCCGGCGGCCAGTCCCCGTTTATCCGGAAACCATTTCACCGCATTGGCAACGCAGGAAATGTAAATGATTCCCGCCCCCGTCCCGGCAATAACGCCGTAATAGAGATACAGGTGAAAAATTGAGTGGGCAATCGTTCCGCCCAGCACCCATCCAAGCCCGATGAGCACGGCTCCTATCGCCATCAGTTTCCGGATGCCGAATCGATCGACGAAGTATCCGGATACGGGCGAAAGCCATGTTTCAAACAGGATGAAAGCTGAAAAAATCGCGGCTATTTTCGCGTAGGGAACTCCCGGAAAGCTCTGTCTCATGCCTGGCGTAAATAGCGTGAAGGCATACTGGTAGTTGGAGATGACGATCATCGCGACGACGCCGCACACCAACTGGATCCACCGGTTTCCGGCGAACTTGCCGTACTGCCTCCCTGGCGATGTCTTTTTGTTCAATGGTTACACTTTCGTTACTCATGCCTCTTCCCTCCTTTGGACCGATGCGGCTTCTATTCCGGAGAGTGATCATGGACACAAGGTCCGAGCCAATCGGCGAGTAGCCTTCGATCGGCGCCAGCCATGTTTCCGCAACCATCAAGGCGGCCAACGCTACTTGGACCACCGCAAGCTGTACGTAGAAGTTTGTGGTGAAAGGATTGGTGAAAAGCGCCCGGGCATACTGCGGGTGGGCGATCGCCATCATGGCGATGATGCCGGCGCACATGTGTAGCCAGCGATTGACTACGCGAGGTTCAGCTTTGGGCCCAGGGACCGCGGATGCTGCCATTGGCATACCTCCTGAGTGGCACTTGGGTTAAGTTCCCTTTCCCAGCCACCCTGTCCAGCCTGAGGCACTGACACTGCACAACGGAACAAGAGGCCCGCCCTTCTTCGGGGCGGGCCTAAGTTCATTCGGAAGCATCAACCTCTTTTTGAATTGGGATGATACCGGGAACCAACCACTTGTTCCACATGTCATCGATCTTGCTCTGGAAGTAGTCGACGTCGTCATTCGTAAAGTGGGAGAACCTGCCCTGTTTGAGCAAGTACTCCTTCACCGGCGTACGAACGGCCTTGCCGTCGGCGATCATTCTTGTCTTGCCGAACAGCTTCAGCTTGCCGTTTTCCACTTCATACAGAGGCCAAATGCCAGTGTTGACCGACAGTTCGCCCAACTCGTAGGCCATGATGGGATCAAAATCCCAGCCTTTCGGGCACGGGTTGAGGCAGTGAATGAACGTGGGACCGCCGATCGTCAACGCCTTGCGGATGTTGTTCATCCCCTGCATTGCGAACGACGTCGACATCGTGGCAACGTACTTCACGGTTGGATGGCCGGCGATGATCAAGCCAGCCATGTTCTTCTTCCAGCAGTGATACATGATGCGCTTCACCGAGCCGGGAGTACTGAACGAGGTGTGCGCGCCCCACGGGGTTGATCCGGAAACCTGGATATCCGTGTTGGCGTACGTCTCGTTGTCGTACATCAAGACCAGGAGGTTGTACTCGGCGTGCATCATAGCCGAGGAAATGCCGGCCAAGCCGGCATCGGAGCCGCCGCCGT
Source organism: uncultured Acidobacteriota bacterium (assembly GCA_963786555.1). GTDB lineage: Bacteria > Acidobacteriota > Terriglobia > Terriglobales > Acidobacteriaceae > CAWBRT01. The sequence goes on along the minus strand of CAWAZO010000010.1, from coordinate 650,370 downwards.
CACCGCAGATGGAGATGACGTTAATGGGTTCGTCCTTCATCTTGCCCTTGCGCATCAGCGCCTTGTAACCGGCGGCGATGCCCAGGGCGCCTGCGCCCGCGGCGAACAACTGGGTGTGCATCCATGGAACGGCCCATGGAGTGGTGTAATAACTGGTGTTGGCTACGTACATGCACCCGGTGCAGTTCAGCACGACTGTTCTGGGACCGGCGGCCTTTGCCACCAGCCTCATAGTCTCTGCGGAGTAGCAACCCTGGCAGGTGCGGTGGCCGGACGTGTAATACTCTTCATTGGGAATCTTTTTGACCCCCTTGAAGGCGTCGAGATTCTGCGTAGGTTTCTCGTCGATATAGGTACTCATTTTTCGCTCATCCTTTCCGGCGCCGGAATTACTCCCGCACCCCGAACCATTGAGTCAGCGGTTGCGGCTTGCCTGCTGCGGCTTCGAAGCACGCGGCAGTCATCTTTTCGATATCGGCCTCGTAGACTTCGCGTCCGCCGAGACCGCAGATGAAGCCCAAGCACCGGCGGTTTCGGACCGCTGCCCGGATACAGTGCGGTGCGCACTTCGGTGGCCACGACGCCGCTGAGATACGGTGAACCCAGCGAGTAATCGCGGTCGATGACGCCCACGGCCTTGAACCGGCTGAGGCACTGTGCCAGTTCCTCGCCCGGGAACGGGCGGAACCAGCGCAGGCGCACGAAACCGACTTTCTTGCCCTGTGCGCGCATCTTGCGGACGGCAACCTTGACCGGCATCGAGAGCGTGCCCATGCCCAGCAGAACGACGTCGGCATCTTCGGTCATGTACTCTTCGAAGAACGGGTTGGGGCCGTAATTGCGGCCGAAGACGCTGTCGTACTCGGCATAGACTTCGCGCAGCACATCCTTGGAGCGCTGCGTGACGCCGTACTGCTGCAGACGGATCTCCATCACCCAGTCTTCGTTGCACTGCGGGGCAATCGAGATTCTGTTGTCGGGATGGAACAGCAAGTCGCCGCGATCGTAGCGAGGCAGGAACTTATCAACCTGCGCCTGCGTCGGGACTTTCACCAATGACTGCGAGTGGGTGAGGAACGCGCCATCGAGGCTGATGGCGACGGGCGTCATAATGCGCTTGTCCTCAGCGAAGCGGTAGGCAATCAGATTGGTGTCGAACGCTTCCTGAGCGCTGTCCACCCAAACCAGATGCCAGCCGAGATCGCGGACCGAGAGCGCGTCGTTGTGCTCGGTGCCGAAGGCTCCGGGATCATCGAGAGCGCGGTTGCCGACGATGGCCACCATGGGAACGCGCAGGGCCGGGGTTACCGTCAGCGCTTCCATGGCGTACATCCAACCCACACCGCTGCTGCCCACAAAAACGCGGGCACCGCAAGTGGAGGCGTGTTTGACGATTTCGAACTGAGAGTGCTCGCCGTCGGCGGGGATGAATTCGCAATCCATTTTGCCGTCGGCGATGAGCTGAGACATAAATTGCATTACGGTGTCGTAGGGACGAATCGGGAAAGCAGTCACCACGTCGACATCGGCCAGCTTGCAGGCGATTGCCATCGCCTCCGACCCTGTGATCAGCAGTTCCGATTCCTGTTCGACAGGCGTTTGTGCCATCACTGCCATGACCTAATCTCCTTCTCTGGGCTACGCTTTATTAGCGATTTCCAGTGCTGCGGGAATTTCTTCTTTGTACTGACCGCGATACCGGTAACCGTGGGCGCGCGGGCGGGACGTTCTGAATCTTCGTCTTCAGCCACGCCTTGTAGGCGACCTTGTCCTTGGTGTATGCCTCCCATTGGTTGGCGTTGTCGCTGAAAGCGAGTTCGCTGACCATGGTGATGCAGTTCGGCACCGGGCACACGGCTTCGCAAACGCCGCAACCCATGCAGTACTCCATGTTAGCGTTGTAGTAACCGTCCGGCGTGACGTCGAACGATCCGTCCTGGCACTGCAGCCAGCAGAGCGTGCACTTGGTGCAGACCGAGAAATCGACGACCGGACGAAGCGTACGCGAACTGAACTTCATCAGTTTGTCGGGACGTCCCGACTTGTACCCGCCGGCGTTGTTATACGGACCGCCAAGCGGTGATGCCTCGATCGAAACGCCTTCCCTCATCTTCGAGGCGCCAGGCAGGACGAAAGCTGAACGGTTTTTCCTGGTTGCCTTCGCCGGCCTTTACATCGGTGATCGCGAGGCGCTGGTATGCCATTAAGGCCGACTGCACCTTGGCGGGGTCTTTCAGCTTTTCCGTAATGTACTTTTCGAGCGACTCTAATTTGAACAACTCCGGCAAAGCTTTGGCAATGGCGCCCAGCACGCGCACATCGGTGTGGTCGTCCTTGTAGTTCCACATGCCGGAGAAGCTGGCGAGACCCTTAAGAATCCCCAGTTTGTAGGGTGCATCCTTCTTGTGGATCATCTTCAGGAGGGTGGCCGCTGGTTCGGTAGAGACGACGATCAACGTCTTGCCGGGTTTCAGCGTTTCATTGACTGGTTGCAATCCGGCCCAAGCCCAAGGCTCCAGCCCCTTGCACAGCGTATCGTCCAATACCACGGTCACATCAACTTGCTTTGGCATGTACTGTACCATGCCGATTTCAAGCGTCTCGTCATCGCTGGCCACGATAGCAAAGCTCTTGGCCGGAATGCCATTACGCTCGGGAGAGTCTGAATACCGTCCGAACGAGATCCCTGGTCTGCCCTCATTGTGGGCAGCCAAAACGATCCCGCGGCATATGTTTTTCGCGAGGTTCTTCTGGAAGACTCCTCGGTAGCTAATCTCGACCGCGAAAAGCTGGCCCATTTGCAACCTCCATTCGTTGATTGCGTTTCAGTCGTTATGCGTTTCAGTCGTTACACTTGTTTCGACAATGATGGTTTCGATCTCCTCCAGGTGCTGTCGCATGGCGGCCTCGGCCCCGGCTGCATCCTTCCGCTTGATGGCGGCAACGATCCGCCGGTGACCGGCGAGCGACCTTGCGGGACGCCCCTTGAGCTTGCAACGATTGCTCTCTGGACTTCTGCAGCAAATCCATCAGGACATCCAGAACTCTCAACACCACGGAGTTGTTGGCGGCTAAAGCAAGGCAATAGTGAAACTCGGAGTCCTCTTCGATCGCCGACTCGCCACGGCTCAGCTTCGCCTCCTGCCTTTGCAAAATCTCCTCCATCGCGGAGATCTGTTCAGGCGAGGCATTGCCGGCTGCGCGGGCGGCGATTCCTGGCTCAATGATCTTGCGAACATCGAGCAGTTCGGCGACGAGCTTCCACTTCCTGATCAGTACAGAACTCAGCGGGCTGATGATCGAATGATCGGAAACCTCGCAGATTACGGTTCCGTGGCCCTGACGTGGCTCGACCAAGCCCATGGCTTGCAGCCTGCGAACCGCGTCACGGACAGAACTGCGACCGACTCCAAACATTTCCGCCAGTTGACGCTCCGGCGGAAGTTTGTCTCCCGGTTTCATTTCGTGCCAGGATCCATTGCTGGAGTTTGTCGGCCACTTCCTCGTACAGCTTGTTTCTGTGGATGGCTTCGAATTCGGTTTTGGCGTGCGTCAACATCTGGCCCGTTGGGTTCCCTTTTACGGCTTTTCAATTGGTGTGATTGATATGGTCATCAGACCAATCGCATAATGCCCTTCTTAAAATCGCAATGCAGTGACGTACCTCACGTCTCGACAGTGAGCACCCAGGCCGTCACCCGCCGGCGCCGCGCGAGACGGAAAGCCTGCCGCCAGCGGCGCCAGATGCGGTCTTCCTGCAAATCGGACGCGCACGTCAGCAGTGCTTCCGCGATTTTTGTCGTTTCCTCCAGGAAGTGCGAAAACGTCTTTTGCCTTGATTTTTATGCCGGGCCGATAAACAAAAATCCATTCCGGATTACAGGTCAGCCGGTACCGGTTCACATACAGCCGAAGCCGCTCCAGCCGCGGCGGGGTCAGAAAATCGTGAATTCGCTTTTCATCCGCCGCGCCGCGAATGAAGAACTGGTTGGAAAGATCTTCCTTGCCGGCGGCCGTCCGCCGCGCTCTCAAGCGCTTCGGCAATTCGCCCGCAAGAGACCCTTGAGGCCGAGTTCAAACGAAGGCAAGTCGGCGGTCTGCGAGCGGAAGGCGGCAACCGTGGTCAAAACCGGGGTTTCGAAGCTTTCGTCGCGGAGATCGAAGACGCGAACCTGGAACTCGCCTGCGCGGCCGGCTAAAACGTTGAAGGCGACGGTGGAGAACCCATCCTGGAGGCACGATGTCGCTTTCAGTTGAGGTCCCGTCACCGGTTCGGAAATCGCTTCAAACGAAAGCCCCAAAGAGCGGCCTCGCCGCTGCAAACTCCTGGAACGAACCACGTCGCGCAGAAGTATGCCTGCCACACACAACAGAACCGCAAGCAAGCAGCCGAGCGCGAGGAGAACATTCATGCCGCACCTCGAAAATCCCGGGAGACCCGCTCTGCAGGCATTCTCATGGCACGAACGCCTTGTTGCCGTGAAAGCAACTTTCTCAACACGCCGGGAAGCCATACCTCTGCCCGCCGCGTTGCCGATGTCGCGGGCATTAAGTAATCAGAGCTAGGTCAGATTTTCAGTGACCTTCCTCACGGTCTCTGGTGACGTGCGTGGAAAGCCGCGACTGGCGGGGTTCTTGCCGGATGTCACCAAGGTGCGTTATGACGACTCGATTTCGTAACCAGGTCTTTTAACGGTTGGTTGCTGGTGCCCCGGTTCACCCGATTTGGCTGACCGGGGCAGTTTCTTCGAAGATGGGTGTTTCCGGTATCACCCTATCTGGTTGGGATCGATGCTTCTCCAGTCGCCGATCGTTTCCACCAGATCTCTTTTCAAATCGCCGAGCACCTGTTCTTGAAAATCGAGGAAAGCCGGGAGACTCATAAAGGGAAAGGCTCAGCTCGTGCAAGTTGGAGGCGCTCAGTGGCGCGGCCGCGGGACTAAGAACCAACTCTCGCAACTGGGACACCACCGCTTCGTCAAAACTTTGCGCGATCATTACCGTGTTATTCGGCAAGATCTCCAGGTAGTCTGTCCCTTCGCTGGTGAGCAGTTTCGACGACCACAGCGGAGCCGTTGCAGGGTGCGCTCTGAACACAATCGGTGTTGTCGCTCGTCTGCTCGCCGGGAGACTGTCACCCGCCTGGTCAGCGCCGTTTTGTAGATTTCCGCGAAACGTTTGGCGGCTTTCGCAGTCTTCCAGCGTGAAACGTAGAGCAAAGAGATGTCAGAGGCCGTCAGCTTCTGGTTCGGGAATGCCGATCCGCTTAACCGCCACATAGCCGCCGCCATTCCAGTTGGCGGCGACCGTGTAAGAGATCGTTTTCGCGTCCGAACTCGCGCGCCATAATGCGAGAGTCCAATTCTCCGATCATGCCGGAGTCAAGAAGTTCAAATCTGCCGGCGAGAATCGGGCGGAGATCGGGGATTTTAACGCTGGGCGTAGCTGCCTTCGCCAGGTAGGCATCCGGATGGAGAATCTGGTGCGTGTTGCTGGGCACGTGGGCGAATGGACCGGCGAAAGCCTTTGCCTTGCCGCCGCGGCGAAGCAGCTCGACTTCAAAGGCAAGCCCTTCGTGATAAGGAAACATCGTGCTTTCCTTCAGTACGCGCGGCGCGTCGTGAAGGTTCATCGGCAGATCGTAGCTCTCAAGATTATTGCTGACCAGGTCCTGAGCGTCCGGCGAATTGGCCAGAGTGATGCCCTGCGGGCGCAGCAGGTAATCGATGAAAACCACCATCGCCTGGCCTTCGAGCACGGCGCGCTGCGCGATGCTGTGCTCATCCTCATCCGTGCCGCTCACCGCCATGGCGGACGGCTTTTGCCTTCGATGAGGACTCAGGTTGACGAAGCCTCGACAGATCGTAGTTCTGGTCTTGCAGGGCATGGGTAAGCTCGTGCGCCATCACCGGCCGCTGCAACTCCAAGAGGAACCCAGTTCAGCAGGTACATTGTCTTGTCGCGCAAGTCGTAGTACCCGGCCAGATGCTGCCCCACGGACTTCAATAGAAAATTTTTCAGCGCAAAATCGGGGGGCAGCAGCCCCATCTTCTTCAACACCAGCTCGGAGCGGCCGAGCCTGTCCTTCTCCACCTGCTTGGAAAGCTCCTGTGCGATGTTGGCGTCAATGCGGTCTCTGCCGATCATTTGGCGTTTGACCGGGGCTGCGCTTCGGGAAGCCCGTGTCTTTGCTGGCAAAGTCCAGAATTTGGTCGAGCGAGGCGAAGAACTCTTTCGCGTCCTCGGGAGTAACCCGGACCTCGGAGCGCTGTTTCGCGCGCATCTCGCGCGCAATGTCGCCCAGGCTGCGGTCATCCGCGGTCTGCGCCGCAACCCGCAGCGGAGCAACCGGAAGGCAGTATGCGAGCGCACAGACGAGAAAGAGAGGAAACGCACTTTAATCTGAAATGCTTGGACATTGCGAATTCACCTGAGTCGACTAATCTCATAGTAGCCAACTGCCGGACAAGAAGAAACATCACCGCCGGAACTCACTTTAGTAACGTCCGCGTTGCCAAGGCAGGTCAGAGAGCACCAACCGGAGAGTGGCCGTCTGAGCTTATGGCGGGATCTACCTACCAGAGAAGTGCGCCGAAAGCTTGAACGCCGCGCCGCACGCGTCAACCCGTAATCCGTCAAGCCATGGTGATCATGGCCGCAAAGAAGCCATCGCAGGGATGCGTCCCGGGCAGCGTGCGCAGGTATGGGCCGCTGGTGAGGCTCTCCACGTCAGGCCACGTCAACTCGCCCTCGGCTTGCAGCTCATGCAAGCGCGCGCGGCAGTCGAGCAGCCTGGCCGTCGGGTGGTCGCGCAAGACTTCTTCGACCACCGCGGCGTTCTCTTCCGCTTCCAGCGAGCAGGTGGAGTAAACGATCACGCCTCCGGCCGCCAGATGCCGGAGCGCCGCCGCGAGGATCGCCTTCTGCCGCGCGTGCAGGTCGGTGAGATCGTCCGGGCGCAGCTTCCACTTGATCTCCGGATTGCGCGCCAGCGTACCGGTTCCCGAGCAGGGCACGTCGGCCAGGATGCGGTCGAACTCGCGTCCATAAGGAAGCGCGGTCGCGTCCGCCGTGATCACCTCGACCTTGCCGGGCATCGCAGGGCCGGTCGCGCCGAGGTCAATCGCTGCGTGCGGCTTGCCGGAGGCAGCCCCGGCGAGCGCCGCCATTCGCCTCCGCAACTGCTCCGCGCGGTGCGGGTGCAATTCCACGGCAACGATCGTCGCCCGGGGATTTGCCTCCGCCAGTGCCGCCGTTTTATTTCCCGGCGCGGCGCAGCAGTCGAGAATGCGCGAGCCCTTGCCCACCAGCGCGCCCACCAGTTGTGAGCCCTCGTCCTGAATCGCCAGGCGATGCTCCAGGTAGGCGGGCGTGTGCGCCACATCGCCGGAGAGCACCACTCGCGCCGAGCGCAACAGGCGTCCCGGCGCCAACTCAATGCCTTCGCTCGCAGTTGAGCCTCGATGGCGTCCGCTCCGCTCGGCCGGCATGCGCAGCGCAACCGGCGGCGCTTGCTGATCGAACTCGGCAAATGCGCTGCGCCCGCTCGATGCCGAACTCGACCGCCCAGCGCGCGACCAGCCATGACGGATGAGCCGAAGCGGCGGCCAGTGCTTCGGGTGATTTGCAAAAGCCGTGGTGCCCCATATCTGCGTCTGTCGCAGATGTGGGCCAGCCAGTCGCACCAACCTGCGCGTTGAGCACCCCGCCAGCCGCGGTCTTCCACTTGCCGGACTTGCCGATCAGCTTGCGCAGCACCGCATTGGCGAAGGGCGCAGCCGATTTCTTGCGCGCCTGCTTCACCAGCTCGACGCTCTCATTGACCGCCGCGTGCGCGGGGATGCGGTCCAGAAAGCGCAGTTGATACGCGCCCAGGCGCAGTGCAACCAGCACTTCCGCGTCAATCCGGTTCAGTTTTTGCGAGGAGACCGCCTGAATGTCGTCATCGAGCACCGATTGCCAGCGTAGCGCGCCCATCACCAGTTCCGTGCACAGGCCGCGATCGGCGGCGGAGAGCGAGGCCAGCCGCTCGGAATGCAGCAGCTCCGACGCATATGCGCCCTGCTCCTGCACTCGCAGAAGAATCTCAAAGGCGGCAAGCCGGGCGGCGGAGATGGGCATCACTCGACTCCAGTCAGATCGTACGACACATTACTGAGGTGCACGGGCAAAGGCGGCGGAGATCAGTGTTACTCGATTCCCTCAGCCCACGCAGGTATATCCCTAAAAATCAGTCTGTCATTCGAGCGAAGTCGAGTCACCTTTTGTTCGTGTTTGGTCACATCGACAAGGAACTGCTCTGACGGTCACCTTGGCGGCTCGCCAAGTTTTTCGCCGGCGCGTGGGTGGTAGCCGTTGATGAATTCGCGGGCGCTCATGCGGCGCTTGCCTTCCGGTTGCAGTTCGAGAATTTCGAGCGCGCTCTGTTCCGCGCAACCGGCCAGCAGGGAATCGCCCGCGATGGCGATCGCGCCCGGGCTGAGCGCGCCTTCCGATGAGCGCGCCAGTCGGACGCACGCCGAGAGTGTCAGGTTCTTGCCGCGAAAGCTGGTGTATGCGCCCGGCCATGGCTGGAAGCCGCGCTGGCGATTGAAAATCTGCGTGGCCGTCCGGCGGAAATCGATGCGGCCATCTTCCTTGGTGAGGATCGGCGCCAGCGTCGCCTCGCGCTCGATTTGCGGCCGTGGAATGATGGTGCCGCCGGCCAGTCCGCGCAGAGTTTCCAACATCAGCTCGGCGCCGATGGCGGCCAGCGGCGGCGCGATGGTCACGGCGGTATCGTCGGGCTTGATCGCCAACTCTTCCTGCAACAGGATGTCGCCGGTATCCAGTCCGGCATTCAGCAGCATGGTGGTGACGCCGGTGACGGTTTCGCCTTCGGCAATGGCCCATTGAATGGGCGCCGCGCCGCGATATTTCGGCAGCAGCGAGCCGTGCAGGTTGATGTTGCCATGCTTGGGCAACTCCAGCATCCAGCCGGGAATGATGCGGCCGTAGCCGACCACGATGATGGCTTCGGGCGCTACGGCTTCCACTTGCGCGCGGAATTCCTGGTTGTTCTTGATCTTGTCCGGCTGCGTGACCGGCAAGCCGAATTCGAGCGCTTTCTGCTTGACGGGCGAGAACGCGACCTCCATGCCGCGCCCGCGCGGGCGGTCCGGCTGCGTCACCACAAGCTGCACTTCGTGTCCGGCGGAGACGAGTTTCTCCAGCGTGGGAACCGCGAATTGGGGAGTGCCGCAGAAGATCAGATCCATGGATCGAAAAGAGTTTCGAGTTTCAAGTTTCAGAAAAGCTTTCATGTCGAGTTTCATCGGCTGCAGGTTGCGCCGGTTTCTGAGCGATCGAAGGATCTGCTGTCGCTTTGAACGCTCGCAAACAGCAGATGCTTCGCTTCGTTACAGCTCACAAGCCATGCAACTTGCTCGTCGGGACACTCGGCAAGCTCAACGTTGACACATTGAAACTCGAAACTTGAAACCTCGAAACTTCTTCCTACCACTCGCCGGCCTTTTGCAGCTTGCGGATCTTGCGGCGCATCAAGTCGCGTTTCAAGCCGCTGATATGGTGAATGTAGAGTTTGCCGTTGAGGTGATCGGTCTCGTGCAGAAAGGCGCGCGCCAGCAGGTCTTCGCCGATGTGCTCGTGCCATTCGCCGTTTTCGTCCTGCGCGCGCACGGTCACGTGATTGGGGCGCGAAACCTTCTCCCGGAATTCGGGGATGCTCAGGCAGCCTTCTTCCAGCGTTTGCGAACCCTCGGCCTTCACGATCTCCGGATTGGCGAGCACCAGTTTTGCCTCGGGGTCTTCCTTGAAGCTGACGTCGATCACCGCCAGGCGCAGCGAAATGCCGATTTGCGGCGCAGCCAGCCCAACGCCGTGAGCGGCATACATCGACTCGAACATGTCTTGCACCAGCGTTTTCAGTTTGTCGTCGAACTCCGTTACCGGCTTGGCCGGGGTTTCCAGGACGGGATTGCCATATTTAACGATGCTGTAGATCATTCGCTTAGTCGTTCCGCCGTAATCGTTCCAGCAATTGCGCTGCGCCGGGCCATGAATATCGTCGCCGAAACGCGCAAGGAAATCATTCGCTTAATAGTTCCGCAATTGCGCGCAGTAGGAATCGAAGTTCCGCCGCGTTTCCAGCATCGAGTCTCCACCGAACTTCTCCAATGCCGAAGCCGCAAGCGTGAGCGCCACCATGGCTTCCGCCGCCACTCCGGCCGCCGGCACGACGCAAACGTCGGAGCGCTCGTAGGCCGCCTTGACCGGCTCCCGGGTGGCAAAATCCACCGAGCCGAGCGGACGCCGCAGGGTCGAAATCGGCTTAAGATAGCCGCGCACCACCACGTCGTTGCCGTTGGTAATGCCGCCTTCGAGTCCCCCGGCATGGTTCGAAGCGCGAGTAAAGTTCGTAAAGCCGCCCGCCGCGTGGTCGTAGCCTATTTCATCATGAATGGCCGAACCGGGCAAAGAAGCTGCCAGCACGCCATCGCCGATCTCCACGGCCTTGACGGCCTGCAACGACATGACCGCCGCGGCCAAACGCGTATCGAGCCGCTCGTCCCAGTTGGCCACCGTGCCGAGGCCGGGAGGCACTCCGCGCGCCACCACCTCAAAAACTCCGCCGACCGTATCGCCGGTGCGCAGAACCTGGTCGACCTGCTGCTTCATGCGTGCTTCCGCTTCGGCGTCGACACAATTCAGCAGCACCTCGTCCTTGGCGCAGACAGAGACAATCTCTTCCCACTCGACGGTTCGCGTCAACCGCTCCGCGCCGATCTGGATGACGTGGCTGAGGACTTCCATGCCAAGCTCCCGCAGAAACAGCTTGGCAACCGCGCCGGCCGCAACCCGCGCCGCCGATTCCCGGGCCGATGCCCGCTCCAGCACGTAGCGCGCGTCGGCAAAATTGAATTTCAGAGCGCCCGCCAGATCGGCATGTCCCGGTCTGGGCGCATTCCACCCGCCGGTGCTTTTGCGGATCTCCGGGTTCAACCGGCAGCGCTTCCTGCCAGTTCTTCCAGTCCCGGTTCTCGAGCAGGATCGAGACCGGCGACCCGATGGTTTTTCCGTGCCGCACTCCCGAAAGAAAGCGCGCCGCATCGCGTTCCAGTGCGCATGCGGCCGCCGCGGCCGTAGCCTTGCTGGCGCCGCCAGAGGTCGCGGTCGACAAATGCCTGATGGATGACAACTCCGGCCGGCAGGCCCGAGAGCATGGCAACCAGCGCCTCTCCGTGTGACTCGCCGGCGGTTGAAAACCTAAGCATATAAGGATTGTAGCCGATGGCCGCTGCCGCGCCAAGCGATCTCCCGGAACCCGGTCAGGCGTACAGGCCGGTGTTAGTAACGCCGGAGTACACCAACTTTCGAACCAGGGCTTCTAAAGATCTACCAAAATCTCCGGGAAGCGGCCTGCGAGGCAGGGTGCAATGTACTTGATTTTATGTAAATTAGTGCAAATTCATGGGTTCGGATTGTTCTATCGGGGCTGAAACACTGTAGAATTAAGTCTCTAAGTGGTTTAACGGGTGACGAATCAGTGAATGCTCGTCCCGTAAACCTGGAAGGTCTGAAAGTCTGAGGTTTTCTCTCCTAAGGGGTGAACGGTTGTCGGCTCTGCTGCCCATCAAAGAGAGCGTGCGGGCTTTAATCCTGGAAGCGACGACTGCCTTGCAGCCGCACTTCTCGGAAATCACCGCCGCTTGGCGCAAGCAGATGTTCGCCGAGTTCGAGTTCGAAGGACGCGCCATGGCCGCCTTGGAGCGTTTGAACCTCGCCACCGGCTTCGCCTTGTTTTCCCAATCCGATTTTGGGGCCTTCTTTGAAAACCTGAATTACTTCGGGACGCGGCTGGCGAAACTGCAAATCGATACCCGCGCGGTCGCCCGCTCGCTGGAGCTTTACCACGAGCTTTGCGAGCCCCACATACGGAGATGCGTTCGCCGATCGCAGAGCTTTCGCCGAGCGCCAGTATGCGATTCTTGCCGCGCTGGACACGCTTTCGTCGGCGACCTTCGTGGCCGTGTCCGGAGCCTACTTCGACACCCAGCGCAATGCCGGCAATGCGCTGCTGGAGGTCTTGGACGCGGAGCTGTCGGCGCGCAATCTGTCCGTCCTGCTGGAACGCGTTCTGGGCATCACGACGCGCATTTTCAACGCCAGTGCCGGAATCATTCTGTTGCTCGATCCCGGCACCCAATCTCTGCGCATCAAGGCCGCGGTCGGGCTCGAGGGCGATTTGAGCGCCATCAGCGTGGAAGTTGGACAGGGCTTTTCCGGGCACATCGCCGCAACCGGCGAGTCCGACATCCTGCCCGACATCTCGCAGTCGCACGGAGTGCTGAACCCGTTTGCTGCGCGGCAACTCACAGTCGCTCTGGGGCGCGCCGCTGAAGGAAGCGGACAAAGTCATTGGCGTTCTGGTGATCGGCTTTGCGCGGCCTTACGTCTGGCTGCCGACCGAACGGGAGCTGCTGCGGGCCATTGCCGACCGTTCGGCGCTGGCCATTAATCGCGCCGAGATGACCGACGCGCTGCGCGAGCGCGAAATGCGGATTGCCGAGCTTTCCGGCCATCTGCTGAAGGTGCAGGAAGAAGAGCGCAAGCACATCAGCCGCGAGCTGCACGATGAAACCGGCCAGGCTCTGATGGTCATCCGGCTGTATCTCGGCATGCTCGACAAAGCCGTCGCCACGCGCGCGGCCAAGGCGAAAATTCAGGAGCTGCTGGAAGTCGTCGATCGCACCATCGAGGGCATCCGGCGCATCATCGGCCGGCTCTCGCCGCTGGTGTTGCAGGAGCTGGGGCTGATCGCCGCCATCCGCAAGGAAGCCAAGGATCTGGCGAAAAGCTCAGGCGTCAACGCCCGGGTCGCGGTCTCGGACGATGTCGGACGGATGGCGCCGGAAGTGGAAGCAGCCATCTACCGCGTCGTGCAGGAGTCTTTGCACAATGTCGCCAAGCATGCCGATGCCCATGCCGTTACCATTGAGATGAATCGCACGGGAAAACCGTTTGCGTCTTCGTATTGAAGACGATGGCGTGGGCATCAGCAATGGTACCAACTCGCAGCGGCCCACCTTCGGGCTGGCCGGCATGCGGGAGCGAATCAGCACGTTGGGTGGAACCCTGCGAGTGGAGTCGCGCAAGGGAAAAGGAACCAAGATTCTAGTTAGCGTTCCGGTTCCCGCCAACGGTTCGCCGTCCGCGCAGCCGTCATCCAATTTACGTCTTGCATCCGCCCCAGGCGGTGATTTGAATGCCGGAGCTGCAAGACCAACCGTCAGTGCAGGCACCAATAGTTAGGAGTTCAGGAAATGCCAAAAATCAGATGTCTCCTGGTCGATGACCACACGCTGTTCCGCCAGGGAGTTCGGCGCCTTCTCGAAAGCGAAAGCGATTTCGAGGTCGTGGGCGAGTCGCCCGACGCCGGCGATGCCGTCGAAAAGGCCCGCGAACTGCGTCCCGACGTCGTGCTGATGGACATCGGCATGCCCGGCTTGTCGTCATTCGAAGCGGCGCGCCACATTCGCAAGACCCGGCCGGAAACCAAGGTCCTGTTTCTCACCATGTATGAGGATGAGGATTACCTTGTGCAATGCCTCGAGGTGGGCGCTGCCGGCTACGTGCTGAAGGATACCCCGGCCACGCAACTGGTTACCGCCGTCCGCGATGTCTACAAGGGCGGCAAGTATCTAAGCTCGCAGGTGCTCGGCAAACTGGTGGAAGACTTCCGCTCCCGCGTGCGCGACGCCAAGATGCGCCCGCGCATTTCGACGCTTACGCCGCGCGAACGCGAAATCTTGAAGCTGCTGGCGGAAGGCAATTCGGTGAAGGAAATCGCCGTGCTGCTCGGGCTCAGCGTCAAAACCGTGGAGGCGCACAAGTTCAACCTGATGCGCAAGCTCGACATCCACAATAAGGCGCAACTGGTCACCTACGCGATTCAGAAGAAGATCATCAAGATCCCGGTGAACCAGTAGCCGCGCTGCCAGCTCCCGCCTATTCCGGCGCGGGAGTCTTGGTTCCAGCCGCGGCCGCCTGCGCCTTCTCCAATTTGCGCAGGAACTTCTGCGTGTTCAGCAGGGGACGCGCCAGCGATGAGTTGTAGCTGGTCCACGCGGACTCCAGCTCGCCGTCTTTTTCCATCTGCGCCCGCATGCTTTCCATCTTCGAATCCAAGTCGTCCAGGTAATGCAACATCAGGGCTTCAGGAAACATCGGCAGCTTGGGCGAGCCGAATTCGTATTGCCCGTGATGGCTGATGATGAGGTGCTCGATGGCAATTCGCAGATCCTCGGGGAAATCCGGCACCAGCGCAATTTTGCGATGCAGCATCTCCAACTCGATCACCATGTGCCCGAGCAACTGGCCTTCGGTGGTGTAGGCAAATGAGCGAGAATACGAGAGTTCGCGGACTTTGCCGATGTCGTGCAGAAACGCTCCCGTCAGCAGCAGGTCCCGGTTCAGCAGCGGATAATTGCGCACCATCAGTTCGCAACTGCGGCATAGCGACACGACATGTTCGAGCAGGCCGCCGATGAAGGCATGGTGCAGGGTTTTTGCCGCCGGAGCATTGCGATAATCGCGAGCGATTTCCGGATCGGCCATAAAAGACTGCACCAGCGCCCGCAGATGCGGCTCCTCGATGCTCGCCATGAGCTCGCCAATTCGCGCCAGAGCTCATCGACGTCCTTCGCCGTCTTCGGAAGGTAATCGGCAAAATCGATTTCGTCATCGGCCAGCTTGGCTTCAAGCACGCGGATGGTGAACTGAAAACGCCCGTTGTAGCGGTTGAAAACGCCCTTGATGCGGATGACGTCGTTGACGTCGAAGCGTTCCGAGGCGGGAGTCACGTTGTCCCACATCTTGGCCGTGATCTGGCCGCTGCAATCGGAAAGCGTGAGATCGAGATACGGCTCACCGTTTTTCTTCGGCTTCAACTGCTTGGCAGTCACCAGGAAAGCTGGCGCTGACGACCTTGTTTTCCTGTTGCGCGGCATCGCGGATATAGATTTCTTTCATTCTTACCTGTAAGCAAGGCCCCGTTCGTCGGGATAGAACTCCGCGACCGCGGCGCATTCGCCAAAGACGGCACGGGCCACCGCACCGCCAACAGCAAGCCTTATCCTATCCCACATTGCTGCCGGCAGCGTTACAGGAAAATACTTACACCGCAAAATTTTTCTCCAAGCCGCCGCGGATATCTGCTTCGCTGCGGGAAAAAATAAAAATGCCGGCATTGAGTTGCCGGCCATATCGAGTGCGCGTAAGATGCCCGCCCCAGGTGATTCCCTTGTTGGGTACAGGATCCCTGGTTCGGCTCTAATAGGTTAGCTTTTTCCTACTTGAAGCGCGGGACTTTGGCATCACGCTCCCACTTCAATACCGGAGGCACGAAGCCTGTAGGCCGCTCGATGGCGACATTGAGAAACGTTGGTTTCTCTTGCGCGAGCGCCCACTGAATGCCTTCCTCGATGTGCGCATTGTCGCTGATGTTGATGGCATCGATGCCGAATCCTTTGGCTACCGCGACGGAATCAATCGGGCAGAAATCCACGGCAAAATATTTCTCGTCAAAGTAGAGCCGCTGAATGGTCTTGATCCAGCCGTAACAATTGTTTTCAAAATTCACAAAGATGATCGGCAGCCCCAGTCTCTTAGCCGTCTCCAAATCGCCGAGAGCCATTCCCAGGCTGGCATCGCCCATCAGAGAAAATACCGTGGCATCGGGCTTTGCCACTTTGACGCCAATGGCAGCCGGCAAGGCGTAACCCAAACTGCCGTGGGCCCTGGGCAATACATTCCATCTGCCGGCTTTTTTTAACCTGAGATAAGACGAAAGATATGGGGTAGGAGTGCCCGCGTCACCCACGAAGATCGTGTTGTCATCGGTCAATTTTTCCAACGCGCCGAAGAACCTGCATGGAAGAACCAGGTTGCTATCGGTGAGCATTTCCTGCTCAATTCTTTTTCTTTTTTCGATGATCTTATTGCGGACCCACGAATTCCACGTGTCATATTGGTCAGCCAAACGGCTTTTCGCCGCCAGCATTTCACGATTCAAGTTACCCAGGAACTCGTTCACGTCGCTCACGATCGCTACTTCTACAGGTATGTTCAACCCTATCCCATCCTCGCCGATGTCGACCTGAATCACCTTGGCGTCCTTATTGATTCGCGATCTTGCCCATCGTGGTCACGTTGTTCAGCTTCGACCCTAGTACTAAAACCAGGTCCGCCTGCTGAATGATCGTTAACCCTTCCTCCGAGCCGCCGTTCGATCCAATGACGCCAACCGCGTTGCTCGCGAATTCCTGAACACTGCCTTTTCCATTCACCGTTGTTACCACCGGAACATGAAAAGCGGCCCTGAACCGTTCCAACTGCTCATAGGCGTCGGAGAGGTGCACGCCGCCACCGGCCAAAATGATCGGTCGAGCGGCTTGGCGAAACAGATCTATCACCCTGTCGATGTCCTGGCTGGTCGGCCCATATCTGAAAGGGGCCTGCGCCGATGTCTGCGCGGGTGCTCGCAGCTCTTCGGCGGAAAACTCTACGGACTGTTCCAGAATATTTTCCGGCAGCGCCAGATGTACTGCTCCCGGCACGCCTCCGGTCGCCATTCGAAAAGCTTTGCGAAATAGCTGGGGAATTTTGGAAGCCAGCCTGATTTTGGTGTTCCATTTCGTGACCGCCTTGAACAGCAATTCCTGATCGACATCGGTCAACGCGTTCGTCTGTTCGCTGCTCATCGTGAGGTCGGACGAGAGGCAGATCATGGGAATGCAGGAATTATTGGCCTCGCTTACGGCGGGAATCACATACAAAGCTCCCCCGCCGCTTGGGGTCTCAACCACGCCCGGTTTCCTCGATACCCGCGCATAGCCATCGGCCATGTATCCCGCATTTCGCTCGTCCCGGGTCAGGATGTGTTGCACCTCCGCGGTTCGGCCGGCGAAGGAATCGTGGACATTCATGCTGGTGTCCCCGGGGACTCCAAATACATGTTTTACCTTGTGCGCGATTAACATCTCGACGACTGCATCCGAACCCCTCATGAAACGTCCTCCTGATGTATGCAGAGCTGGTGATAGTGGTTATCCCAGACCCATTTGCGCTCGCTGTCACCAAAGCTGGCAACCGGGCCAGGTTCAGCTCAGTCGGGTTCCGGCGAAGCTTCGGCGAAAACTCATTCTTATGCTCGCAGTTTGCGGCTCTCGGCACAACCCGTTATTTCGCACGATCCGGATCTCTGGCGCCGGTAAGTAATTTACAGCAGAATGCTCACGACCTTGGGCCTTCCGGTGAAATCCACCGTGCCTATCTGCCTGGAAACGACCACGACTCCGCAAAACCGGTTTTCGCGACGCAGGCCGCCGCGATGTTAGGATTGTGTTGTTCCGAGAATGTCCGCGCCGCGCGTCGGAGGTCCCCAGCGGCTTCGCCGACGGGGTGAGGCCGGAGGCGATCCGTTGCCGCACCCGGCACGCAAGCGCGCGGGAAGTAGAGCCGGGCTGGAAGTGAGCGCGATGAGATTCATCGGTCGAATTGTCGATCCTTGGCGATGGGGTCATCGGCGGAAGCGTTCCGCAGCAATCGTCTCCGGCGAGGATGCAGGCAGGAACCATGCACATTCCTGATGGCTACCTGAGCCCTTCCACTTGCGCGGCCGGCTATGCGTTGGCGGCCGGCGGCTGGTACGCGGCGCTGAAGCGCATCCGGCGTGTCTTGTTCACGCGCGCCATCCCTCTTATCTCCGTCTTTTCGGCATTCTGTTTTGTGCTCATGATGTTCAACCTGCCGCTCCCCGGAGGCACGACCGGCCACGCGGTGGGCGTAACGGCGGCAACCATCGTTCTGGGACCCTGGGGCGCAATTCTGGCGACTTCGATCGCTCTCGCCATTCAGGCGCTCTTTTTCGGCGATGGAGGAATCACAACCCTGGGGGCGAACTGCCTCAACATGGCGATTGTCGGCGCTTTCGTGGCTTACATCGTCTATCGTCTGCTATCGGCCTCTTCGGAATTGAGCTCCCGCAGGCGCGTCATCGCCGCGGCGATTGCCGGATATCTCTCGATTAACGCTTCGGCGTTGATGGCCGCCGTGGAGTTCGGGATTCAGCCGATGCTCTTTCACGATGCCAGCGGAACGCCCCTGTACGCGCCCTATCCGCTGCGAATCGCCATTCCCGCCATGATGATCGGCCACCTGACGTTAGCCGGATTCGCCGAGGCGGTCATCACCGGTGGAATGGTTTCCTATCTGCAAAAGGTCAATCCCGGATTGCTGCAGGGGCTTGCCGGCCTGCAACGGGGAAAACTCGAATTTCCGCGTGCCTGCCCCGACGGGCATCAGGAATCTCTGGCTCACCGTCGCGCTGCTGATGATGGCGACTCCGCTGGGAATCCTGGCGGTCGGCAGCGCCTGGGGCGAATGGTCGCCAGTCGATTTCTCCAGTCTGCAAGCACGGGCTCAAATCGCCGCCGTTTCTCACGGTCAAGCGCCTCCCGAGGCAGTCCCGGCCGGCCTGCAGAAGCTATCGTCTTTTTGGACCGCGCCCTTCCCGGCCTACGCGCCCGCATTCGTCAAGAACCCTCGGTTGGGATACTTGCTATCCGCGATGTTTGGGGTAGGAGTGTTCGGCGTGCTCTCGTTTGTTGCCCATCTGATGGCGAAGAAGCGGAATCGCCGCGAGTTGGAATTATGAGCCGCCACTTCTTCATCGAGTCCACGATTCGCGCCTTCGCCCGGGCGCTTTCGCGGGCGCTGGCCTCCGAACAGTTGGTTACACGGCGCGGACTGCTGCAAGCCTTCGATCCGCGGGTTCGTGCGGCCGGCGTATTTTCCCTGGTTGTGGCAGCTACCGTCAGCAGACGTTTTTCCGTCATCGCGTTCCTGTTCGTTGTGGCCGTGCTGATTGCCTTATCTTCGGGCATCCGATGGCACACCCTGATTACGCGGGTTTGGCTGATCGTGCTCGCCTTCACCGGCGTCATCGCGTTGCCGGCCGTTTTGATTACGCCGGGAATCACCGTTGCCAGCTTCAGCGGACTTTCGGTGACCGAGCAGGGATTACGAACCGCCGCGCTGCTGATTCTGCGCGTCGAGACCGCGGTCACGCTCACCACCACGCTGGTGCTTTGCACCCGATGGACCCACATCCTCAAGTCGCTGCGTTCGGTGCGCGTGCCCACGGAAGTCATCACCATGCTGACGATGACGCATCGCTACATCTTCCTGTTCATCGAAACCGCAAACCAGATGTTCGAATCCAGACAGAGCCGGATGATCGGCGCGCTGAGCGGCGCGGAGCAGCGCCGGGTGGCTTCCAGAACCGCAGGCGTTCTGCTCAGCAAGAGTATCGACCTCAGTGAAGAGGTATATCTGGCGATGCAGTCGCGCGGTTTTCGCGGCGACATCCAAGTCATTACCGAGTTTCACATGCAGGCTCTCGACTATGCCGCACTCGCCGGCTTCCTGGCTCTCGCCTGTGCCGCCGCATGGATGGGGAGGTGATTGCGATTGCCGCCGATCTTTGAGCTGCAAAACGTCAGCTTTAACTACGATGGCATCCCGGCGCTGCAATCCCTGTCTCTCCGGTTCGAGCAGGGACAGCGGGTTGCCCTCATTGGCGCCAACGGTTCAGGAAAGTCCACACTGTTGCGGCTGCTCGATGCGCTCTACTTTCCGATGGCGGGCTCGATCCGGTTCATGGGTGAGCCGCTCACTGAAGAACGCCTCCAGAGCGACATGGTGAACCTGAACTTCCGGCGTCAGGTGGGACTGGTCTTCCAGAATCCGGATGTTCAACTTTTCAACTCCACGGTCTTTGATGAGGTTGCGTTCGGCCCTCTCCAGTTGCGTTGGCCGAGAGCCGAAGTGTTGCAGCGGGTAAATGAAACGCTCGAATTGATGGGCATTCTCCACCTCAAGGAGCGGCCTCCGCACAGACTTTCGGGCGGAGAAAAAAAGAAAGTCGCACTTGCCTCTATTCTCGTGATCGATCCCCAGGTGCTGCTGCTGGATGAGCCTACGGCGGCGCTCGATCCGAAAAGTCAGAGCCAGGTGGTTGACCAGGTCCAGGGATGGCAAAGCACATCGAAGACGGTCATCAGCGCCACCCACCAACTGGAACTGCTGGAAGACATCGCCGACGTGGTTTACGTGATGCAGAACGGCAACGTCGTCGCCGCCGGTACGCCGGTGGAAATACTCTCGAACCAAGAGTTGCTCACCCAGGCAAACCTGATCCACGCTCACCGGCACTCGCATGGCGGCGTCGTCCACTCGCACGCCCATTCGCACCGCCATCTGCACGACGATCACGGCGAGGAAATCAAATGACAGCGTTCTCTGATGTGCCGAGCTAAAATTTCAGTCCCAGGGCCTTGGTCGTAAACTCGACCAGCGGCACCATAGTTTTGCACGCGGCGGCGAAATCCCGCATGAACCGCCCATTACACACCTGCTCATCGTCGAGTGCGACGGATGCCACGAAGTCCTTGCGCTTGAGATCTTCAATAAACCGGTGTTCCGGGTCGTATCCACGGGGAGGCCGCGTCAGGCTCTCGCCTTCCAACTCCAGCTTGCGGGTCACCTTGGCCCACTGCTCCGGCTGCTGGACAATTGCCGTGCGAATCATGGTAAGGGCGCGATTGTCCGGATGCCATACTCCGGCTGCCGCGAAGCATCCCGCGGGCTCCAGGTGCAGGTAGAAGATGGGCGCGTGTGCATCCTTGCCGCCGGCATGCAAAAAATGTATGCCCACGTGAGTCTTGTAGGGACGCTTGTCGGCCGCGAACCGGGTATCGCGGTAGATACGAAATAGAGAACCGCGCGTGGGACGCGGATCGGCGACGAAATGGGGGCCGATGCGGGAGAGCGGCGCTTGGAACTCGGTAATAAACCGCAAGGCCGGATCGCGCACGATTTGCTCATACCGCGCCTTGTTCTTGGCGAACCACTCCCGGTCATTGTGACGTTTCAATTGCTTTAGAAATGCGAACAGCTCCGGCTGAAAGAATGCGGAATCTGCCATGATGATCTCCTAAAAGCACTTTACTCTTTAGTCCGTAGAGGCGGAGTCGCTAAAATTAGCGGTCGGGTATGCGTATCGGGAGTTACTGGCGGGGCTGCGGGACTATCGCCGAGAAGGTGACGTGGTCACCTCCGGTAAGCCCAAAAAACCGGGCCGATATCCCTTAGGATATCGGCCGCTTGAAGACAGTTGAACGATGTAAGACCGATGTCCTCCCCCAAGAGCACCGGTCTGACAGCACAGTCAGTTGTCTGTGCCATTCGGAAAATAACTCCACTCACCGGCTCATGCAAGTTACGTCGGTAACACCTCAAGCCGCACCGCACGATTGCCGGAGGAAGGCAAAACCGCCTCATTGCCGCTATTCGGCTTGCGCAATTTCCAGTGGCGCTCGGCTCTCAGTCAGTACTTTTTTTACCGCCAGACGAAGGCAGCACTTCAGTTTTGCCGGCAGTTGCCGGCTGCGTTTTCCTGCGGATCTCGATGGCATTGGCCGTTCCGATATCTACAGCCCTGGTGTTGTTCGGCCTTACATCCTGCGAGCGTACGATGTGCGGCATAACTATGAAAACGATCTCATCCTGGATTCGTTCTTTCTGCGTCTGTCCGAAGAAGTACTTCAGAATAGGTATTTGTGAAAGCAGTGGAAGCCCGGTCATTGAATGCGTTTCCGAGTCCTGAAGAAATCCACCGATAAGGTTTACTTCTCCATCTTTGAGGCGAAGTTCATGCTCGATGTGTCGCTGTCCGATGACCGGCTCACTAATGGTTCCGATCGTCGTATAACTCAACACGGAAGATATTTCGAACATTACCTTCATGCTAATCTCGCGGTCTGGGTGAATGTGTGGAGTCATGTCCACGTTCACGCCAACATCAATGTAGGAGAACTGGGTATTCACCAAGGAACTGACCGTCGTGCTGGTGAACGAACCAGTCGCTACCGGAACGCGACTGCCGATCTTGAGCGTGGATTTTTGTCCATCAACCGCGCGCAGTTGGGGCTGCTGGATAATTTTACTTTTGCTGTCGCTTACCAATGCCTGCGCCGTCATCGTCGGAATTGTGACGACAAAATTACGGGCTGTCAGATTGGCCAAATCGTTCAGTGTCGCTTCGCCGGTCGTGGTGGTCGTGGTGGTGCTACTACTGGATGAGCTGGTGATGCTGCTGGCATTCGTGGTTTGCAGCGCGATGCTGGGCGAGGACGTGCTGGTAAAGGGAGGCTGGATTCCCAATTGGCGCAGCTTGTCCCGGGTGACTTCCAGCACGGCAATCTCCACCACTACTTCTGGTTTCGCTTTGTCAATGTCGTTGAGAAGTTTGCCGGCCAGTGCAACCTGGGCGGGTGTTCCCCGCACGGCAATGGCTCCGGAGCTCTGTAGTTGCTGGACGCGCGGAAGTTCCAGTAGAGTGCGGAGCGTGTTGGTCGCATCCTGGATGTCGGTGGGGGTGCTCCAGTTCGAAAGATAAAAGGTGCGGAGCACCTGGTGTTCGAGTTCGCCGCGTTTGTTCTTCGTATCCGCAGCCACGAAGATGGTGTTCGACGTCATCGGAATCCAGAACGTCTTGGAAGCAGTCGCGGTGATTCTCAGTGCTTCTTCCAGTCCCACATTATTCAAATCGATTCGCATGCGTCGCGAGGTGTAATCGGGATCGAACATGACGTTGATGCCGGCCAGCTTCGCGATGGTTTCGTAGACAATCTTGCTGTCCTCACTCAGTTTGAGGCTGATGGGAACGTTCGCGATCGGCGCCAGTTCCACCACTTCAGCTATATCCTCGGTTCCGGCTTGATCGTCTTGCGGCCTTGGAGGCCGCGCGGGTTTGTTACTCAACCGATCGATCAGCTCCTTGGTACGCCGTATTTCCTGATCCGCGATCGGATCGGATGGATCGATATTCTTGGCGGCTTCGAACTCGGCCAGTGCCTCCGGCAGTTTGCCGTCGTCTCTTAGTATCTGCCCGCGATGAACGTGCGCGGCGGCGGCCATGAATTTTGTGCGTTGCCAGGCGACATGGTACTGCATGTCGCCTGGCTTGAGTTCATACGCTTGCTTGAAAAAGCTATACGCCGCCTCATAGTTCTGCCGGCCTTCGGCATCCTGACCTTTCTGGAAGAGCGAGCCGGCTTGGTCCGCCATGGCGGGCATAGCTGCCACGGTCGTGATCACGGCTAAGCAGCACGACCGGATGAGATATCTCATGTTTCTCCTTGCGTGCGGAGACGGCGTTCGCACGTGACGCCATAAAAAACGAGAATACGTTTTTCGGCTAGTTTCGATCAGAACACCTTTTCGGGGAAGCGCCGGTAAAGTGTATGTAAGTAAACGTAAAGTATGTAAACAGGCCGGTTGGCGCAGTCGCTGAGAGCTTAGAGCGGATTCGCAAAAGGTATATCCCTGAAAGGAGCCGGACATTGGCACCTGGCGGTCTTAGGGATGCACCGGCGGATACACCGATCCTGGAATCAGGATGTGATGGCGCGTGCTTCCGAAGCCGGTGAGAGGCACGCGCCGGGCTCGGTTGGCAATCCGTCGAATTGTAATTTTTCTGTCGTTTCTTTTCTTATCACGGCACGCTCGTCCGGAGATGACTACGATTCAAACAGCACATCAACTACTTAGACGAGGATCGCAAGTGGAAACCCATCCAAAGGCCGACAACGCTCGCGTTTTGCTGAGTTCCGTGTTCGGCCCATATTCGCAAGACGATCAGTTCGGCAGTCGAGCCATCAACCCCATGGAGCTTTACCAAAACCAGGTTACCCGCGCTCAGGGCGCGTTTTCGCCGCGGATATTCCACCGTTCCTGGGGCATCATGATGATCCAGGAGAACATTTCCGCTCCCTGTACGGTGCTCGACTTCCCCACCCGCGAGGCATTCGCGCGCGAGTTGACCAGCCAACCATTACGATGTGGTCGGCATCTCGTCGATCATCGTGAATGTCGGCAAGGTCCGCGAGATGTGCCGCATGGTGCGGCAGCTCTCTCCGCAATCCAAGATCGTCGTAGGCGGGCATGTGGCGGCCATTCCCGGCATCGCTCAGATGATCGACGCCGATCATATCGTGCAGGGCGAAGGAATCTCCTGGATGCGGCGCTACCTGGGCGAAGACCCGAGTGCGCCAATACGGCATCCGCAGATTGCTTCCGGATTCAATTTCCGCATCATGGGGCACACGGTTCACGAGAGACCGGGCGATTCCGCGGTGACGATCATCCCTTCCGTCGGCTGCCCCATGGGCTGCAACTTCTGCACCACGTCCTCCTTCTTCGGCGGCAAGGGAAAGTTCACCAACTTCTACGACACCGGGCGTGAGCTGTTCGAGATCATGAGCCAGATGGAACGCACCATGCAGGCTCGTTTCTTCTTCATGATGGACGAGAACTTTCTTCTCCACCGGCGGCGCGCCATGGAATTGCTCGCGCTCATGAAGGAGCACAACAAGAGCTGGTCGTTCTACGTCTTCGCCTCCGCCAATGCGCTCCGCCAGTACACCATCGAGGAGCTGGTGGAATTGGGCGTGACGTGGGTGTGGATCGGCCTGGAATCCCCGCGATCGAATTACGACAAGCTGCACGGCACAGACACCCTGGAACTCGCGCACGAGTTGCGCCAGCACGGCATCAAGCTGCTGGGGTCGACCATCATCGGCCTGGAGCACCACACCCCCGAGAACATCGGCCGAGGAAGTTGAGCACGCCATCGCTCACCAGACCGACTTTCATCAGTTCATGCTGTACACGCCGGTTCCGGGCACGCCTTTATACCAGCAAATGCTGGAAGAGGGACGCCTGCTGGATGGCATCGATCTGGCTGACATTCACGGCCAGCACAAATTCAACTTCCGGCATGCCGCCATTTCGCGCGATGACTCGAAGCGCTTCCTGGATTGGGCATTCCTTCGCGACTATGAGTTGAACGGACCCAGCCTTTACCGCATCTGCGAGACCATGCTCCAGGGCTGGAGGCGTTACAGAGATCACTCCGATGCGCGGGTGCGCGCCCGCTTCGACTTTGAAGCCCAGCCACTGAAGACGTGGTATTCGGCGGCCTTGTGGGTCATGGAGCGCCAACTCAAGGACGCTAACGCGGAGATCAGCCAGCGGATTCACAACCTGCGGCTTGAGATCGAAAGCGAATTTGGCGGGGTGACAAGGTGGATGTCACGAGCGGTTGGTCCCGTGTTGCTGTGGAAGCATCGCCGCGAAGAGCGCCGCCTGAAGAACGGCCTCGTCTACGAGCCGCCGATGTTTATCGAGCGGCGAAACTGGGGCGCACTTTGACCTGGAATATGATCTGCCTCGGCGCAGCGCTTGGCGGCCAGCGGCTCACCGCGTGCAAGATTCTGCACATCTTTACTCATTCCGAGCATGGATACCGGCCTGGCTATAGCGCTAACTATCAGTCATTCAATAACTTACTCTGGCAAGAAACGTGCATATATCAGTCTCGCTACGACGTAGAACCCTTGTGCAAGGATCGGTGCGCGATGACCTACCCCCGAAGAAGGCATCTGTCACACGGCAAACAGAAGGCGAAATTCGCGCATTCCGGTCAAGCCTTTGGTCTACCTGACGAAAACAACGGACACCCCCGGCTTTTTGCTCAACCTGAGCGAAAGCGGCATGGCGATCCAAGGCATGGAGATTTTGCAGCAAGGTTGGCGAATCGAGTTCCAGTTTCCCTTGCCGAAGACGAAAATCGAGATTTCGGGGGCAGCCGACGTTATGTGGTGCGATTCCACCGGCCGGGCAGGACTGAAGTTCGCCAGCCTCTGTGAATATGATCGCTTCCACCTGCGTCGCTGGATAACCGAGACTCAAATCAACTGATTCCGGCAGACTGCGAGAAAAGATCTTGCGCAAACCAGGCCAATTGCACGCGGCCCTTCGCGCTTGCCATAGCCTCGCTTGGACTCTGCACGGATAGGACACTGCGATCGCAGTCAGCCTTTGCGGCCGCGACCTTCAGCGACCCCACCAGATCCGACAGATGCAGCCGCTTGCGACGGCAAAAATCGAGGATGCCTTCCACGATCCGCAAAGAGGTTCCGGGATCGTAGAGGTTGGCCGTGCCCACCTGTACGGCGCGCGCACCGGCGATGATGAATTCCAAAGCATCTTCGGCGCTGGCAATGCCGCCGATTCCGATGACGGGAATCTTTACGGCCCGCGCAGCCTGATAGACCATGCGCAGCGCCAAGGGCTTGATGGCCGGCCCGGAAAGCCCCGCCGTGACGTTGGAGATGCGCGGCGTGCAGGTTTCGATATCGATGGCCATCCCGATGAACGTGTTGATGAGTGTGAGCGCGTCGGCGCCCGCGTTTTCCGCCGCGCGCGCGAACACCGTGATATCCGCGACATTGGGCGAGAGCTTGACGAAGAGGGGATAGCGCGCCGCCTTTTTCGAAGCCGCCACCACTTCCTCCGTCAGGCGCGGATCGCTGCCATAGACGATGCCGCCGGCGCGCGTGTTGGGGCAGGAGATATTCAGTTCATACGCCGCGATGCCTTCGCCCTCATTCAGGATTTCGATGCAGCGCACGTAGTCCTCGGTGGAATAAGCAAAAACATTCACCACGACACGTGTTTTGAGCGTACGCAGGAAAGGCAGTTTCTCGCTCAGAAAGCGCTTTGCGCCCACATTCTGCAAGCCGATGGCATTCAGCATTCCCGATGCGGTTTCGTAAATGCGCGGCTCCGGGTTGCCTTCCATGGGGTCCGCCGAGATGCCCTTCACGCAAACCGCCCCGAGCCGATCGAGGTCGATGAGGTGGGCGAATTCCTTGGCATAGCCAAATGTCCCACTCGCCGTCCACACGGGATTCTGGAAACGTACTCCGGCAATCTCGGTTTCAATCCGCGGCGTGAATGTTTCAACCGGCGCCGCGGCCGCCGCCGTGCGCGCCTTCTGAGCGGTGCGCCCCGCGCCTCCGGCGGCGCTTTGAACCTTGGTCTTGCCCGCGGATATTTCCTCTAGTCATGCGCAATTCCTGAATCCTTCATTTCCAATCTTGAATCCTGAATCCTACTTCCAGACAATCTTCTCCGCCCAGAACACCGGCCCTTCCGTGCAGACACGTTGGTAAGCTTCGTGCCCTTCGCTCTCGACCCGGATGCAGCAACCCAGGCACGCCCCCAGTCCGCATCCCATGCGATTTTCCATCGAGACCAGGCAGGGGTGGCGGAAACTTTTGGCGAGTTCCACCGTGGCGCGCAGCATGGGCCCCGGACCACAGGCCAGCAGCAGAAATTTCTTGTCGGTGTGCGCGGCCAGGTACTCTTCCAGCGGACGGGTCACATAGCCGTGGTATCCGGCCGAGCCGTTCTCGGTGGCCAGCAGCGTGGCGCGCACCAGCGGCTTGAATTCCGCCGTGCCCACCAGATCTGCTCTGGTCCGCGCTCCGAAAAACAACCGCTGTTTGAATCCCATTTCCGCCAGACGCTTGGCGGGCAGCAGCAGCGCCGCAATGCCAATGCCGCCGGCGACGTGCAGGATTTCGTCAGCCTCGCGCGCCTGCGGCAGGTATTCCTCTTCGAAGAAGCCGTGGCCGAGCGGTGCCAGCAGCCCGACCTTATCGCCCTTCTTCAGCTCCGCAATCAAGCGCGTGCCGCGCCCCACGGCCTTGTAAAGAAGCTGCAGGATGCGGGGCGATTGCCCCGGCCGGGACTTCCGCCCCGTCGCGCATCGCGGACGCGTCGGGGACCGGTCGCCATGACATTGAAGATGCTCATGGGCCGGCGCAGCAGCACGTCAGAGCGGCCAAGAATGCGCAGCATGGCGAACTGGCCCGGCCGCATGGCCGACGCTTGCCGCGGAGCATCCAGACTCAACAGGTAATGGCCGCCGGTCAGAGGACGATTCTCGAGGATGGCCACTATGTCATCGTGCATCGGCATTATGCTAAGCACCACCTGTCCAGGATTGCTTCCAAGCAATTCATCGGTTTTGACTTTCCGCCCGCATCTTTCAACGTGCATCTTTCAGCGTGAATTCTGGCGAAGGACTTGGGATACGCCGCCATGCTCGCCGGGCCAGGAGATCGGATCATGACGCTGCAAACGAGTTACAGTCCGGCAGCGTCAAGATTCGATAACATCTTGCCTGCCACATTGCGCTAGGATACTCTACAGTCGGGTGCTGAGAAAATATCTTAACAATGGTGTGCGAGCAGCCAAATGACTTGCTGCCACATGCGTCTGTGCCGGTGTAATTGGCGTTTGGTAGAGCGATCTGCATTTCTCAGTATCCAATCTGACGAGTAACAACCCAATTCCAATGACGACTTCTCGCGGCAAGACCGCCGCAATCGATGCCCGCTCAAGACTGATGGTCGCCCTTGATGTACCGACGGCTCGCGATGCCCGACGCATCGTCGACCAACTGGACGCCCGGGTAGATTATTTTAAAGTCGGACTGGAACTCTTCACCGGTACCGGTCTTGAATTTGTGCGTGAACTCCAGTCGCGCAAAAAGCAGATTTTTCTTGATCTCAAGGTGTTCGACATCGGTGAAACCGTCAAGCGTACGGTGAAGGTTGTGGTTGACGCCGGCGTGAGTTTTTTAACGATTCACGGCAATGCGGAAATCATTACGGCGGCGGTTGAGGGCAGAGGCAGCAGTAGCCTGAAACTGTTGTCCGTCACCGTGCTCACCTGCCTGGATGTGAAGGATATTCGAGATCTTGGATACGAATGTTCTCTGCAGGAACTTGTTCTCCATCGCGCCATGAAAGCCCTTGAAGCAGGCTGCGACGGGGTTATTTCTTCTCCCCGGGAAGCCAAGCTGATCAAGGAAGCGACGCACGGCGATCTTTTGGTGGTTACGCCTGGCATTCGACCACTGGGCGCGCAGCTCCAGGATCAGAAGCGAGTCGGGGACCCGCGATCCGCCATCGAGAACGGGGCGGATTATCTGGTTGTCGGCCGTCCGATTACGGCGGTGCCGGACCCGGCCGCGGCAGCCGATGCCATTATCGCGGAGATGCAGCTCGGTTTTAATTCCCGCGTGTAAATGTCTGCCGCGACCGCCGGTGCAAGTTGCGATTGCCTGGGGTTCATCCCGTCAAAACAACGTCATTCCGGGCGAGCGGCGACTTACGACGCGAGCCGAGGAATCTTTTGTGTTGATCCACCGCAGTAAAACACAAGATCCCTCCACCCCGTTTCACTTCGGTCGGGATGACGCCTTCGAATTCCGTTGCCGGGCCAGGGACACGAGCTAGCGCATCACCTGCGATGCGAAGGGCGGGTTGTTCAGTTTTTCGCCATCCGCTCATAGACCGCGAAACATGGCCGCAAAGATACCTCGTTCCTCATGAACATGGAGCCGCAGAACTCCTGCACAATGCCGTACCGATGCGCGGCCAGAGCCATCTCAATTTCGCTCGCAGGCACGTCTTGCGGCCTGACGTCGCTGGCGCGCGACCAGCCGATCACCGCGATGTCCGGAGGATCGCTCTCGATGATCGACGGATCGTCGGAGTGATTTCCCTTCCCGAAGTGCCAATAAGAATGCGTCGGGTCCTGATTCTCGAAGATGTTTTCCTTAAAGTACGGGAGAATAGCCACCGACTGGTAGCGAAAGCCGTAGATACGCTTCCCATGCTGTTGTTGGAGAAACTCCGCGACCTGTTGCGAAGGGCAGTATATCTGCTTGCGGTCCGACGTGACCGCGTACCACGTCCAGGGCAACTGCAGCGCCCCTGCGACAAACAAGAGCGCCAGCACAGCGATCCGCGCCCGAGCCGCGGGTAGACGACTTAGACTGGCAGTCGGAAAATCTCCCAGCGCCATCCACGCAACCGCCGTGAAGCTGATAAAGAGCAGGCCCGCATGCCATCCCTGCCAGATAAATCCTTCGAGCAGCCAAACTCCCAGGAACGGGAGCAGCAAGGCGAGTCGCCGCGTGAAATAGAGCAAAGCGACCAAAGAGGCAAGGGCAACGCCAGACAAAAACGGCCAAAGGGAAAAAGAAAAAGAAAATGCGCGAAATCCGCGCAGGCCATAGAGCGCGATCCGGACAAGCATCGGGAAATGGGCAAACTTGTTTCCGGTCAGCGCCGTAGAAGTCGCATCGTTCGGCGGTCTTGCCGTGTAAAAGGCGAATGCCAGAGATGCAACGAGGATCAGGACTCCAAGCCCTAAGATTCTGCCGGAAACCAGTTTTTCCGAGCGCCTTTGCCACAACTCAAAGGCCAATACCAAGCTCAGCGCGCCGCTGAACAGGAGAGCATGCGAGCTCACTTGGGCCAGCACGGCAAGGACGACGCTCAGCAGGCCGAAGCGGCGCCAGCGTTCCCGGTACAGTGCGGCAACCGCGAACACCAGCGGAGCAAATAGAACATAATTGCGGCTTACGACGGCATATTGATATTGAATCCAGAAGGTGAACGGCAGCAGCAACTTCAGTGGCAGCGGAAAAGCGGAATACCGCAGAAGCAGAAATACGCCGACGGCGGCCACGGCGCCGGAAAACCATCGCATCCCAAGATAAGGAACATGCAGCCAGCCGAGCACCTTGAGCAGGCAAAACCACAGCACCGGAGTGCCTTCGTAGTGTGCCTGGTGGAGAATACCGCTGAAGGACAGATCGCGGCCGATCAGCCATGCCTGGGCCTCGTCAGCCCACGGCTCATGGTAAGGAAGCACCAGCACGAGAACGAGCGCATAGAGTCCAAAAGCTGTCCATTCGGCGACCGACAAACCGAGAAGCCGCTGGCCGGTCAAAACGCTCTTGAGATTCCGCAGCGTCATCGGGTCTTAGCCGTTCCCGCCTGCAATTCTCCTGCTGATTCCGCGCCTAGCCTCTCCGGAATCGAAAAGTTCATTTCGCGCGCGGGGCCAATGAAATCGCCATAATTCTTTTCCTCGCCGCCCGTCGGATATCCCCAGGCATCGATCCCATTGGCCATGGTAGCCTCCATTCCGTCGTAGGCGTTGTCCATCAAGGAGACGAGTCCCCAGTTCTTCTCCTCACTGATCATGTCCAACCACCACCACCACAGCATCCCCACGTAATGATGGTTGCCGGTGACGGGAGAACGCCCGGAAAACAGGAGGTCCAGGTCGCGACGATAGCGCTGGGCGCGGGCCGCCTGGGTTTTCACGTACCAGGGTGCGGAGGCGACATCCTGATCCGTGTGGCGCCAGCGGCTGGAGTCAGGGTTCGCCACAACGCCTTCCCAGATGGTGAGCGGAACATCGCCGGCCGCGCGAGTAATAAAATCCAACTGCTCCTGACTGCCGTCCGTACTCACGCTCACGATGTCCAGAATCTCGCCCGCGGCCCGGTAGATGGGAGCCCGGGCTGGAGCCCACCATCCTCCCACCGTGGTGGGTCCCCAGAAAATACCGTTCGGCACCACCGCACGGAACGCGTTCCGTTGCACGGACAAAAACTGCCGCGCGATCCGGTAAAGAAACTCATCCAGGTCCCTGACGACGGCTGCGTTCATGCCGGCATCGTGGCGTATGTGAGGATCGCCATTTCCCAGCCATGCATGAGATGTCCGCCCGTTCTCGTCCAGCAACCCGTTGCCGTTTGGCCAGCCGCCGTCACTGTCAAACGTGCTGTAGTTGGCTCCCCATGCGGCGTTCAGTGCCCCGATGGTCGAGTACTTGGCGCGCAGAAAATCGCGCAGCGCATACTTGGTGTAAACCTTGGTATCGGCATAATGCTTGCCGGCGGGCTCGGAATAAGGATTCGTGGATTGCGCTGGCGCCGTCACCAGAGCGATGTATCCGAGGTGAATGGCTATCTTGTTCGGTGGCTGGGTCGGAAAGTCCACCCCCGGGCCGAAGCCGGAGATAAAATCGGAATCGTCGGAGAAAGCCCCGATAAAATATGGCGAGTTCGCCTGCCATCTCAGATCCCTGTCATTGGCGTAGAGTCTTTGTACATTGGCGACCCACGAGGGATCGAAGACGTCCGGGAAGTTCGCCCCGGATTGCCCTTGCAGCGCTCGGACCTTTGGGTCGAGTCCCTGGGTAAGGACTTTGAAGTATCCATCGCCGCGGCCGGTGATCGAGGGGTTTTGTGCCCGGCAGATGAAGGGTAACTTCACCGGCTGGGGGCCACCCCACTCGGGCTCGTCCGCCGTCGGCAAGAGCATGCGATACGTCCATGGCCCAAGAACATTGAATCCCCAGGAGGTCAAGCGCCGGTTGGCCTGCAAAGATCCGATCGCCGCACTTCCATACTTTACCGAAGTTCGCTGATCGTGGTTGCCGCCGCGCTCATCGGCGCGGGTGTCGCCGCTGACTCCCCAAATTCCGATCATCCAGAAAGCGTTGCCCTCCGGGGTGATCAAAAGCCAGCGCTTTCCAATTTTCTCGGTATGCCATCTGCCAGTCGCGCCCCGGGGAGAATGCAGCGCGAGGACCCCGCCGAAGTTGTCGATTCTTGCCGGACTGACATGAAGGCTGAACTCTCGGCTTATACTTTGCCGCGCATCGCTCACCATCGCCGTGATGCGGAAATCGCCTCCCTGCTCCGCTCTTCCGGCCAGGATGCCGTCACGTTGCAGCTTTAACCCCGGAGGCAGCGAACCGCTGGCAGTCCAACTGTAAGGCTTCAATCCGCCCCATGCGGTAAACCGTACCTGATAGTCGGCGCCCGCCCGGGTCCATGGCAGAATCGAATTGCTGGTGAGGATTGCCAATCCGTGCGCCGGCACGCGCAGCACAAGCGCTTTGCTCGCGCTCCGCGCAGGGCTCGACGAATCGGTCACGAACGCCGTGAAATTGAACTCGCCGGGCACTTCAGGCGTTCCCGCCAGAGTGCCGTCGCCTGCCAACCTCAGACCTGCCGGCAGCCACCCGTCCCGCACGCTCCATTGGTACGGCGCTACACCCCCCTGGGCCGTGAGAGACGCGCTGTATCTCGTCTCCATGGCCGCCACCGGAAGGGTTCTGGTCGTAATTCCCAGGTTTCCGCCAAGGATTATCGACATACCCGGCAGCAATGAGGTCCCGCAGTATCCGAGAACTGCCAGGGCTATGACCGCCGACATCGCTCCAAATATCGCCTTCGCCGTTCCCAACCGTCCAAATAGCATGCTTCCCCGTAGAGCGCTTAAGATGGATTATTCGTGATATAGCTTTGTATCTTGCAGCACTTCATGGTGGGTGTCAAAATAAAGAGCCGAGTCCCACTCCCATGGAACATCTTGGCGCACCCAAAAATTCTGATTCCGAACCGACCTGGTGATTGAAGCCGTAAACAAATCGGGCAAGGTGCGGAGCGCTGACCAGGCGGCCATTCGTGGGATCGTGTGCGAAACTGTCGCCCGCGTTTGCCATCAGGAACTGGGCGACCGCTTGCGCACCCTGCTGCTGACCGGCAGCGTCGCCCGCGACGAGGCAACGATTCTGGCTCATCCCGGCGGTTGGCGGTTGTTGGGCGACGCCGATTTCATCGCGGTGTTCCAGCGGCACGCGCCCTTGCCGGCAGCCGGTGCCATGGCGGCCTTGACCGCAAAATGCGAGTCTGATTTGGGCGCCGCCGGGGTCTTTGCCCATGTGGGTATCGCCTTCGTTCACAACGATTATTTTGGCCGGCTTCCGGCTCACATCCTCACTTACGAACTGCGTTGCTGCGGGCACATTGTCTGTGGAGACGACAATCCTATCGAGCTGATCCCCCGTTTCCCCGCCTCCGCTATCGATACGGAGGATGCGTGGCGGCTGCTGGCAAACCGCACCATTGAATGTCTCGAACTGTTGGAAAATCCCTTGCCTGCATCAACCGGCCTTTCGTCAAAACCGGACCAAGCGCAGGACGCCTTGCCCGGTGGAAACCTGGTGGCCGCGCCTGAGGAGCTGCACTATCGCGCGGTAAAGTTGTTTCTGGACATGGCGACTTCGCTGCTGGTTTTTCTCGACGCCTATGAGCCCACGTATGGCCGCCGGGCGCGGAGATTGCAGCAACTGGCCGAAGGCCCGGAGCAGGCGGCACTGCCTTTTGCGCTGCCGGCTTTTGCCCAACGTGTCCATCAGTGTACCCGGTGGAAAATAGACGGCGGCGGTGATTGGAATTCCGGCCCGGAAATTTCGCGGGAGGCGCTCGACTACGCTGGCCGCTTGTGGCGCTGGGAGTTGGCACAGCTCACTTCGGCGGCGCCCGAAGCACGGCCGGAAATTTTGTTCGCCGGCATGGCCGCACGGCAGAGCGCTGGGCAAAAGCTTCGCGGATGGCTCTATGTCGCCCGGCGTACCGGTTGGCTGCGCGGCATGCGCAACTGGCCGCGCTGGATTGTGATGGCAGCGCGTTGTACTCCGCGTTATTTGATTTATGAGGCTGCCTGGCGATTGGCGGCCGGCTCCGCCCTAGGCGAGCCGGAAATGCGCCAGATCAGGGCACTGCTTCCGCTTGCCGGCCACGATGGCAAAAAAGATGGTGATGCCAGGCAGCGACTCGTTCGCGAAGTGGCGTGGAACTACCGGACTTTTCTAACCGAGACGCGCGCATGACGCCCGCCCCTGCGAAAGGTCGTAATCGGAGGAATGGAGTGGCGCTTCCAGCAACGGAAATTGCGGGAGGGGATCGGTTGTCCGGCCCGGTGATGGATTCCATCCCGGCCGTCGCGCTCGTTCCCGGGCCGTATGAGCTGGTGCCGCTTTCCGCCGAGGATGCCGCCCGCTGGGACGAACTCGTGATGGCGTACCCCGGTTATGAGATCTTCCATCGCCAGTCGTGGCTTGATTATCTGGCCGAGAGCCGAGGGGTTTCCATTCGCAAGTGGGCCGTGTGCAAGCAAGGACGTCGTCTCGGCTTATTCTGCGGCGGGGAGCTGCGCAAGGGACCATTTCGAATTCTGGGCAGCCCATTGAAGGGCTGGTACACCAACTCCATGGGCGCTCTGCTGGAGGCCGACGCCGACCCGGCGGAATTCCTGCGTGCCCTGGATGCCTGGGCCGGGCGCGAGGGCATTGCCATGGTAGAGTTCGAACAGAACCGGTTCCCCGACCCGGTGCTGGCGGCCGCCGGTTTCGAGCCGGTGGAAGACCTCACCTACCGGGTTGAGCTGGATGATGAAGCATCGATGCTCAAGCGCCTGCACAAGAGCCGCCGCTACCAGGTCCGGAAGGCGCAGGCTTCGGGTCTGCAAGCGGAGATTTGCGAGACATCCGAAGTCGCCGATGAATTCTACGACCGGTTTTGCGCCACGATGCGCCGAAAGGGCATTGCGCCGGGATTCCCGCGCTCCCATCCGCGATTGCTATTCGAGCATCTGCACGGCATCGATCGCATCCTCGGAGTGCGTATCCGCGATTCCCAGGGCCGGCTGCTGTCGGTCGGCCTGTTCCCATTCGATAACCAGACCATTTATTTCTGGGGTGGCGCCGATTCCGTCGAAGGCCGTGAGCTTTTTCCCAACGATTTCCTGCATTGGAGTGCCATGTGCCTGGGGTTGCAGCGTGGCTTGCGATGTTATGACATGAGCGGATTCGGCCGCTTCAAAAGCAAATTCGGCGGTGAGCTGGTCACCCTTCGGCGCTGGCATAAAGCCTATTGGCGCTCGGCGCGGTGGGCTCGCAAGGCCTATGCTTTTTACCTCCGACAGCGACTGATGGTCCGCGCCTGTTTGCTGAAATTCTCGCAGCCATCGGCTTTCCCGGCAGCAAAGGATGGAGAAGAGGGATAAACCGCGACTCTCCCGGCAAAGTAATCTGAAGTGCCGCGAGCAACTCACCACGGATCGTTCCTCCGCGGATTACAAACAAAACGTTTCAGCCGAGCCCATTTTCGAAAGCACTTTTCGGGACAAACGCATACCCCTCCATCAGCCGCCGGGCCGTTCGGCCAATGCCAACCCGCTGGATCAACTTCGCCCGATCGCCGGTTCGACGTAACCTTCACGTCCATCACACCATAGGGATGGCCGATCCTGAAGACATCCGACTTTCTCGCCGCATCGTCCAGCACATCCCACAACACGGTTCCTTCAATCTTGCAGGCAGCTCCGGTGCAAACGCCGCCGGTCACCATGTAGGCCCGATGCATCTTCTGCATCGCAACCAGGCGTCCCACGAAATCGATATCCTCGGCCGAAATGGTTTTGCCCTCCGAGCTCTGGTAATCGCGCTTGCGAGAGATGAATCCGATCTTCGGAATCGCCGGACTCTGCCGGGTTGCGCGCTTTGCCTCACACACAATCCCTATCTTCGCGGCGACGATGCTGCGGATCTCCTCGATCAACTCCAAAACCTCGGGCATGGCGTCGACTTCCAGCGGCAGCTCCGTGCCTTGCAGTCCAAGTTCTTCGGCCTTGCAGAAAACAACCGGGTTCGCGGCATCGACGATGGAAACCGTAAATTTGCCTTTTGCGCCAAGATCGATCGTGTCTTTGGGATTTCCGGTGGGAAGCAGCTTTTTCGTGACCGCGCCGGCAGGGTCATCGAACTCGAGCAGGATGCGAGCGCCGGTTCCGGGAACGCCCGGAATTTCATAGTCGCCCTCGGACAGTCCTCTTCCATCCCTTACCGGGACCGTGGCGTAGATCATCTTGCCGGTGTTGGTGTTGTAGATGTTGACCACGGTGGTCGGCTCCGTGGGCTTTACGAATCCCTCATCGACCGCATAGAGTCCGACGGCCGAAGATATGTTTCCGCAGTTGCCGCGCCAGTCGATCACCGCGTCGGTAAGCGATACTTGGCCATACGTGTAGTCGACATCAGCGCCGGGACGGGACGATGGTCCGATAATGGCGACTTTGCTGGTCAGCGAATTCGCGCCGCCCAAACCATCGATCTGTCTCTGATCGGGGCTGCCGAAGATCCTCAAGATGACTGCATCGCGAAGTTTTCCAGCCGGGGGAATCTCGTGTTCCTTAAGGAAGATCCCTTTACTGGTGCCGCCGCGAACAATGGCGCAGGGCACGCGTACCCATTCTCTATGCACGGTCATTCTCTCCCACTCAGCGGATTCGGCTCCGAGGATTCGGATGCCTTCGGCTTCCCTACGGGAATCGCGCTCAGTTTCTTTCCTTCAACGTCAACGGCCACAAACTCCTGCTCACATTGAATCAGTACCCGGTTCTCGTCGATCCAGCCGTATCCATCGGCCTTGCGGCATTGAAAGCGCGGCTTCCGATCGATCCAAAGCACACGATTCAAGCTGCCACATCTGTCCGGAATTTGCAGATAGGCGAGATGATTTGCAGCGGGAGATCGCGATGGCTGCTGAAACTCGGTAATGCAGGAGCCTTCGGGAGAGACCGCGCTTTCGGTGCCGGAACGGATATCGCATTCCAGGATTTGACTGTGATCGTTGCCAATCTGAGTGCAGGTTGCCAACCGCCATTCGCCGCCAGCACGCAACTGGACGCCGAAGCGCATTTCGCGGGCAGAGCGTCGAAAGCATATGGACGGCAACTTCATCAACCCGAGCACGTCGCCATAAGCGCCGACGCTGGCGATGAAAAACGATCGCTCGCCACGATATCAAAGACGCGCGTGCTCTCCGGCACCTGCTGTTTCCGTACCCGACGGCTGCGAAGATCGTAAAGGAAGAACCCATAATCCGCTTTTCGACGCAGCATCTCAGGATGTTTGCAGTCCGGACACTCATCCTTGCCCGGAGCGATGGAATACATCAATTGACTGGAATCCGGGGTAAAGCCGATGAGAAACGCCTCTACCGACAAATATTGCCCAGCCGAATCCGTCCCTGCCGTTGTCAGCCGGATCGCTTTGCCCGCCCCCGTGGGGCGCAACCACGCATTATGGTCTTTTATGTAGGCGATCCAATGCTGATCAGGCGAGATTCTGGGATCGGAGGAGCCGAAGCGCAGATCGGATGTAACCGGATCGAGTTGCAAAACTCTGATTAGGGAGTTGTTACGAGAGACTCGGAGTACGTTTGCGCCCACGACAACGAAACGATCCTGGGCAAAGGCCACCGAGACGAGAAGCAAGGTAATACTCAGATAGCGTCGCCACATTCTCAGCAGTGTACCCCGAACCGAGGTGGAAGGCGAAAAATGGCACCGCGCTTCCATTTCGCCGGCGGAGCTACGAAAGCCGCGGGATGAAGCCGAAAACCGTGTCGCCGCCCTGGCCTGATCCCTGGCCTGATCTTCATCGGCCAAGGGAAACCGCAATTTCCGCGAGAGAACGAATGTTCATTAATTAGGTAACGGTTTACCAACAAATACACCGCCCTGGAACGCCGGTGAACTTCGACTTTCGCTTCCTACACGGGATTCAATTTGACTTCCTCTGCCCAGGTATCCGCAATCCTGAGATCCTCCTGCATTTACACAATTTCCGGCGATCGTAAATTTTTTGTCGAGCAGCATAGCTCAAAGTGGCAGACGATCTGCTCCTTTCAATGCGGAAAAGTCGGTACACGGAGGGCCAGCGTGCGCTTGACACGGGTTTCTGTTCTGACGGTTTTGGTGGTGTTGTCAACGATGATCGCCGTGAATCCTGCCAGGGCGCATGCCAGTTGCACGCCGGCCAGCAAGACTGCGGTGACCGTCTGCACACCGACCGCGAATGCCACGCTGGGCTCGCCCGTGACGGTGACGGCGTCGACCAACTCCTCGCCGGCGGCGCAGTACATGCAGATCTACGTCGATAATCAACTGCAATACACGACCCACACCACGAGCCTGTCAGCCAGCATCGCGATGACAGCGGGCAAGCATTACCTCGTCGTACAAGCCTACAACGGCGGCTTCATGAAAACCCCGCTGTATGTCACGATTACGGCACCCCCCAAGCCATCGATCTCGATCTCGCCGGGCTCGGCCACGGTAATGCTTTCCGGTACGCAGCAGTTCACGGCTTCGGTCACGGGCGAGTCCAGTACGGCAGTTTCCTGGGCAGTGGATGGCACGGCGGGAGGCAATGCCACGGCGGGAACCATCACCGCGAACGGCTTGTACACGGCGCCCGCCACGGCCGGAACCCACACCGTCACGGCAACGTCCGACGCCGATGCCACGTTGACGGCTAGCGCCACGTTGGCCGTGGCCAATCAGCCGCCTTCCAGTTGCACGCCGGCCAGCACAACTGCGGTAACCGTCTGCACGCCGACGCCGAATGCCACGCTGGGCTCGCCCGTGACCGTAGCCGCATCGACCAACTCTTCGCCGGCGGCACAGTACATGCAGATCTACGTCGATAATCAACTGCAGTACACAACCCACACCACGAGCCTGTCAACCGGCGTTCCCATGACCGCGGGCAAGCACTACCTCGTTGTACAAGCCTACAACGGCGGCTTCATGAAAACCCCGCTGTACGTCACGATTTCGACATCGACCCAGCCGACGATTGCGATTTTGCCGGGGTGGCGACGGTGAACGTTTCGGCACGCAGCAGTTCACGGCTACGGTCACGGACGAGCCCAGTACGGCAGTTTCCTGGACGGTGGATGGTGCGGCGGGCGGCAATGCCACGGCGGGAACCATCACCGCGAACGGCCTGTACACGGCGCCCGGCGCGGCCGGAACGCACACGGTGACGGCAACCTCGGCTCTGACGCCACGTTGACCGCCAGCGCCACGGTGACCGTGGCGAATCCGCCTCCGCCGGCGGGCGTTTACACCTACAAGTACGACAACGGGCGGACGGGGCTGAACCCGAACGAGAGCAAGCTGACGGTCGCGGCTGTAACCAACGGGACCAATTTCGGCAAGCTCGGCACCTGGACCGTGGACGGCAGCATTTATACCCAGCCGTTGTACGTGCCCGGCGTTTCCATCAACAGCGGCACCTATAACGTGCTGTACGTCGGCACGGAGAACGACAGCGTCTATGCGCTCAACGCCGATGTGCCGGGAAGCGTGCTCTGGAAGCGCAGTTTCCTGACTTCGACGGCTACCATTGGCACACGGCTATACGGGCGGGCGCACCTCGATCGGCGGCAATGTCGGCATCACCGGCACGCCGGTCATCGATCCCGCCAGCAACTGGATGTACGTCGTCATACGCACCACCGAGGGCGGCAACCAGGTGCAGCGCCTGCATGCCATCGACATCACGACCGGAGCCGACGTGCTGACGCGCCGCGCTGATCAACCCCGTGGTCAGCGGAACCGGACTGGGCAATGACGGCACCGGCCATGTTCCGTTCCTGCCGCTGACCCAGAACCAGCGTCCGGCGCTGCTGCTGAGCAATGGCATTGTCTACGTGACCTTCGCCTCGTTCAGCGATTACGATCCGTATCACGGCTGGGTGATTGCCTTCAATGCCGCTTCGCTGGACTTCATCGACGCCTATAACGCGACGCCGAACGGCGGTGGCGGCGGCTCCTGGATGGCGGGCGCCGGGCCGGCCGGAGACAGCGATGGCAACGTTTATTTCGCCACCGGCAACGGCCGTCCGGACGCGACCGCGCTGTTCGATCCGCCCAACGATCTGCCGAACAGTTTTCTGAAGTTGAACGTGATTGGCGGCAAGCTGACCCTGGTGGATTATTTCTCGCCCTACAACGCCAAGTGCTTGAGCGCGGACGATCTTGACTTGGGCTCTTCCGGCCCGACGCTGATTCCGGATCAGTTTGCCGGACACAGCATCATTGCGCTCGGCAGCAAGGAAGGACGCGCCTACCTGCTCGATCAAAACGATCTGGGCAAGTTCCAGTCGGGCAGCGACAGCCAGATTCTCAGCTCGGTGCTGTTTAATCCGGCGGCCTGCGGACAGGCGGCCTTCAACGCCAATGCGCCGCTGCGCGTCTATGGCTCGCCCGCCTACTGGAACGGCAACATCTACTTTGGATCGGCATTCGGACCGCTGCGGCAGT
Source organism: uncultured Acidobacteriota bacterium (assembly GCA_963786555.1). Taxonomy (GTDB): domain Bacteria; phylum Acidobacteriota; class Terriglobia; order Terriglobales; family Acidobacteriaceae; genus CAWBRT01. The sequence goes on along the minus strand of CAWAZO010000010.1, from coordinate 609,562 downwards.
ACGACATCACCAGCGGAAAGCTGGTGCAAACGGCGCTGTCGGCGCATCTCTACCCGGGCAACGGACAGCTTGGACGCGGTCCGCTGACCATCGTCTCGGCCAACGGGACTTCCAATGCCATTGTCTGGACGGCGGAGAACGACCTCAACGGCAATGGCTGGCTGCGCGCCTTCGACGCCACCAACGTCGCCAACCAACTCTATGTCACCAACTTTGGCGCCGGCAGCAACTTCATCATCCCGATGGTCATCAACGGCAACCTCTATGTGAGCGGCCAGAAAATCCTCTACAAGTTCGGCCTGCTCAAGTAGAACGGGCAGGGAGTTGGACCGGCGATGGGCGCGGGCGTCAGTGCCCGCGCTGTCGCTTTGGCGCGGGCGGAAGGGATCGCTGCCGAGAGCGGTTCCTCTCGGTTTTCATATTAGAATGTATGGCTGACGGAGAACGCTGGAAACCATCACGATGACGACCCATCCGCTTCAAATTGCGCGACTGACCAAGTCCATTGAGCTTTCCGATCAAACCAAGCACCTCGAATTCGAGATCCCCGAAGTGGAGAGCTTTGACTTCAAGCCAGGGCAGTTCGTCTCCATACGGGAGCAGAGAGCCGATGGCAAGCTGATCACGCGGGCGTACTCGGTGGCTTCCGCGCCGCGCCGCAACTGCTTCGACATTTGTCTGAACCGGGTCGAGAGCGGATTTATGTCGAACTACCTTTGCGACATCGCGGTGGGCACCGAGGTTCACTTCCATGGGCCGCACGGGCTGTTCGTGCTGCGTGAACACCGTCAGGACGCCCTGATGATTTCCACCGGAACCGGCGTGGCGCCCTTCCGCGCCATGGCGCAATGGCTCTTCGCCGATCCGGCCCGCAACGCCGGACATTGCTTCTGGCTGGTCTATGGAACACGCTATCCCAAGGACATCTACTACCGCGCGGAGTTCGAGCGGATGGCTGCCGAGCACCCCAATTTTCATTACGTGGTGAGTTTGAGCCGCGCCACGGAAGACTGGAAGGGATACCGCGGCTATGTGCAGGATCGCGTCCGCGAAATCGTCGGCCGCCGCACCGACATGCAGGCCTATATCTGCGGACTGAATGACATGGTCTCCGCCACGCGCGACCTGCTGCAAAACGAAATCGGGTGGGAGCGCCAGCAGATCTTCTACGAACGCTATGACTGAGAATGCAGTCCGGGCAAAGACAGCCATTTCACATGCTAGCAAGCCGCTGAGAATGCTGTTCTCGCCAGCCAGTCCAGACGTTAAGGGTTCAGGCTTGCCTACCAGAACTACCCCACTCAAGCAAAAGAGGCTTGAATGGGCCACCCGCCTATTGGGGAACCGCACTAGCCACTACATTTTGTTCATTGGAATCTTGATACCCGCCTGCCGGGCACAGTTACGTGCCTCGTCGTATCCGGCATCCGCGTGGCGGGCAATGCCGAGGCCGGCATCGTTGGTCAGCACGCGCTCGATACGGCGCGCCATCTCATCGGTGCCATCGGCAACCGTAACCTGTCCGGCGTGCGTGGAGTATCCAATGCCCGTTCCGCCGCCGCTGTCGATCGAAACCCAAGTCGCGCCCGAGGCAGTGTTGAGCAGGGCGTTCAGCAGCGGCCAGTCGGCGATGGGGTCGCTGCCGTCTTTCATGCCTTCGGTTTCGCCGAAGGGCGAAGCCGCGGAAGCGGCGTCGAGGTGATCGCGGGCGATGACGATCGGCGCCTTGATTCTTCCCTGCTTCACCAGGTCATTGATTGCCAACCCGAATTGCACATGTTCGCCGCATCCCAGCCAGCAGACGCGCGCCGGCAGTCCCTGGAACCTTATGCGCCGGCGGGCAAGATCGATCCAGCGCTTCAGCCGACGGTCCTGCGGGAACAGTTGCAACGCGAGGTCGTCGGTTACCGCGATGTCGGAGGCATCTCCCGAGAGCGCCACCCAGCGCAGCGACTCCCGTCCTTCGCCGTACAGCGGCCGCAGGTAGGCGGCAACAAATCCCGGGATATCGTAGGCGTTCTTGACACCTTGCTGGAAGGCAAAGGTGCGCAGGTTGTTGCCGATAGTCGAAGGCGACCGCGCCCATCTTTTGCAGACGCAACATGGCTTCCACGTGGCGGACGATAGCGGCCAGCGAGCGCTCCGCGTAAGCCTTGGGATCGCGCTGGCGGAGTTCGACGGCCGCCGCCAGCGGCATGCCGTTGGGCACATATCCGTTCAGCGGATCGTGCGCCGAAGTCTGGTCGGTGAGAATGTCGGGCAGCACGCCGCGATCCGCCAGTTCCGGAATGACGTCGGCGCAATTGCCGATCAATCCGACCGAGATATTTTCTTTTTTGCGGATGGCGTTTTTGAGGATGCGCAGCGCCTCGTCGAGCGAATTGACCATGAAGTCGAGATAGCCGGCGCGCAGCCGCCGCTTGATGCGTTCGGCGTCGACTTCGACTCCCAGGAAGCATGCTCCGGCCATGGTTGCCGCCATCGGCTGGGCTCCTCCCATGCCGCCCATGCCGCCGGAGACGATCAGCTTGCCCGCCAACTCGCCGCCGAAGTGCTTGTCGGCCACCGCCGCAAAGGTCTCAAACGTCCCCTGGATCATCCCCTGCGAACCGAGGTAAATCCACGAACCGGCGGTCGCCTGGCCATACATCGTCAGCCCCGCGCGCTCCAACTCGTTGAACTTCTCCCAACTCGACCAATGGCCGACCAAGTTGGCGTTGGCGATCAGCACGCGGGGCGCGTATTCGTGGGTGCGGAATATGCCGACCGGCTTGCCCGACTGGATGAGCAGGGTCTCGTCGTTCTCCAGCGACTTGAGCGATCGCACGATGGCGTCATAGCACGCCCAATTTCGCGCAGCGCGTCCGGTACCGCCGCAGATCGCCAATTCGTCGGGCCGCTCGCCCATTTCAACCGTGTTCATCAGCATCCGCAATGCCGCCTCCTGCTGCCACGATTTGCAGCAGATTTCAGTTCCACGCGGCGACTTGATGGGCAAGGCTACTGCGGCGAGGCACTTCGGTTTCAATGGGCATGTTTCGCCTCTGTCGGCGGAAAGATTGTAAAAAAATTGGAGATTGTAAAAATAAAAGATCGGCTTTACGAAAGCTATCGAGAAGAGAAGCCGGACGCTTCGGCCCGGCGATGGTCATTCCGTGCTACACCGATCTGAAAAATACCCTATAGCAAAACCAGGGGCGATGTGTCCCGCTCTCGTGCTGGGTGGAAAATCGGGGTTCCCGGCACGCGCCTGCGGTTGCGCGGGTTGGGGTGGCAGAACGTCACCAGGTATTGTAAGGAGTGCCGTCGCTGCCGATCCGGTCCGAGCCGCTGTGCACGTCGGCAATTCCGGGCTGCGTCTGGTCAAGGCTGCGCAAAGAGTCTTCCATCTCGGTCGTCCAGGTATCGTTTGAGTTGGTGAAAGGATCTCTTGGGATCGACTTGATGTAACCGGCCTGCGCGACATCCGACAGCGTCTGCGGCGCCCTCTGCTTGTCGAGCGTGTACTGGTCGATGGCATTGCGCAGCGTGTAAAGGTCTTCCCGCAGCACGGACTCACGGGCGCGAATCAGCGATTGCTGATAGAGCGGCACGGCGATCCCCATCAAAATAACGATGATGGAGATCACGATCATCATTTCGATGAGGTGAAGCCCCGCTTCGCCGCGGCACCTGGTTGCGCGGGTTGGGGTGGAATGCGGCTCTGCCTGCTTCCGCGGTGCGGAATCGCAGCCGGACCCATTTCCGGTTTTATGCCTGAGGATCATCACCAATCCTGGTACTTAGAACCGTCAAGAGCGGTATCGGTTGACTTCGTATAAACGTCGAAAACGCTTTGTCCACCCCACGAAGTCGAGTCCGGACTGTCCTGCATCGAGCGCAAGCCCCAGTCGGTCGTCTTCGTCATCGGATCGATCGGGATACGGCGCAGGAAGCGGATCTTCTTCCCCTGCACGTCCACGCCTTTGGCCAATGTCTCCAGATCGGGCGGATAGCCCTGGCTGTCCAGTTTGATCTGGAAAGCGCCACGGTCGGCGGCGTCCTTATAGCGATCGATGGCGTCGCGCATCTCCCACAGGCGCGCTCGCAGCTCACGCTCCCGCTCGCGCTTGATGGCCGTGCGAACCATGGGAATCGCAGCCCCGGCGAGGATGGCGATGAGAGCAATCGCGACGATCAACTCGACCAGAGTGACGCCGCGAATGCTGCGATCGGATTGCGTCGGGCGGTTACTCACAGCTCCTATTGTAGCGGTTCATCTATTCGGATTCCTGCTCTGCCTCCGGCAAATCGGTTTTCGCCCTCGCCCCTCTCATTGGATGCTGATGATTGCCTGCGAACCGGCGGCATTTTGCGATTGCATGGCAGCGTCGCGCAGTACCGCCCGGTTCACACTCAATGTCGCCTGCCCGGGCTTCACGGCCAGGAATGTCAGGGTGAAAACACTCCCATTCCCCGAGACGCCCGGGGTGGAAGGTGGACGCGAAGCCGTCATCTGGATGCTCCCGGCCCTCGTGTCCTCGCGGTGAACCAGCGCTACCGGCTGGCCATCCTTGCTCAGTAAATCGCCGTTGGAGACGTTGACCAGTTGCAGCAATCTTCGGGTCATAAGTCACCTGCACCGGGACCGAGGAGACGTTCTGTGCGCCGCTCAGCATCACGTTGACGGCAAAAGTGCTTCCGGCCTTTTGGTTGATCATTGCCGGATCAAAGCTGATCACCGGTCCCGCTCCCATCCGTCCCATCCGTTGCACGGCCGGGGTCGCACCGCCGCTTGGCGCGGGCGGCCAGCGCTTTGCCGATGCCGCCGGGCCGAAGCTGCCGCTGCGGCTGCCCAGCGCCACTGCGGGTGTCTGCACAGCGCCGGACGGAGGCAAGGCCGGCGTATTGCCAACCGGAGGTGCCGATCTGCCCGATGGCTGCCCGGTGCGCAGATGCAGGCTGCGCGGGCGTGGTGGAAGCCGGGGCTGCTACCGGCTGGACGCGCCGAATCTCAATCGCGTTCGCCGTCCCTATGTTGATGGCCCGCGTATTGAATTCCGTCACGTCGAGCGAGCGGACGATGTGCGGCGTCAGCACGAAAAGAATTTCGTTCTGGATGCGTTCCGTCTGGCTCTGGCCAAACAGATATTTAAGAATGGGAATCTGCGAGAGCCACGGAAGACCGCTCATCGAGTCGGTATAGGAATTTTCCATCAACCCGCCGATCAGGTTTACCTCGCCCTCGCGCAGCCGGATCTCGTGTTCGATGCGGTCCTGCCCGATCACCGGCTGATTGATGCCGCCGATGTTCTGGAAGCTCACCACCGAGGAAATCTCGAACAGAATCTTCATGCTCACTTCGCGGTTGGCATGAATGTGCGGAGTCATGTCGACGTTGACGCCGACATCGATGTAATTGAACTGCGTATTGACCAGCGGATTGACGCCGACTCCACCGATGCCGGGCTGAAACGAACCGGTCGCCACCGGGCACGCGCTGACCGATCTTGAGCGTCGCCTTCTGGCCGTCCACGGCGCGGATTTGCGGCTGCTGGATGACCTTGGTTTTGCTGTCGTTCAACAGGAATTGCACGCTGGTGGAAGGAATGCTGACCGCGAAATTGCGCGCGTTAAGATTTGCCAAGTCGTTGAGAGTCAGTCCGCTGGTGCTGGTGGTGCCGGGTCGTGCGAGTCGTGGTACTGCTGGTGGTGCTTGTGGAACTCAGTGGATTGGTGCTCTGCAAAGTAATCGTGGGATTCGAGGTCGAGCTGAACGGCTGCTGAATTCCCAGTTGGCGCAGCTTGTCCCGCGAGACGTTCATGATCGCCACTTCGACCACGACTTCCGGCTTTGCCTTATCGATGTCGTTCAGAATCTTTTCCGCCAACGCGATCTGGTCGGGCGTGCCGCGCACCACGATCGCGCCGGAGCTCTGCAACTGCTGCACGCGCGGAAGCTCCAGCAGAGTACGCAGCGTGTTGGTCGCATCCTGGATGTCGGTGGGGGTGCTCCAGTTGGAAAGATAGAAAGTGCGAATGACCTGCTGCTCGAGCTCGGTGCGTTTGTTCTTGGTATCGGCGGCGATAAAGATGGTGTTCGGCGTCACCGGCCGCCAGAAGGTTTTCGACTCCAGGGCCACAATCTGCAGCGCTTCGTAGAGACTGACGTTGTTCAGTTCGATCCGTATCCGTCGCGAGGTGTAGTCGGGATCAAACAGCACGTTGACGCCCGCCAGTTTGCCGATGGTTTCATAAATAACCTTGGCGTCCTCGCTCAGCTTCAGGGTGATCGGCACGTTGGAGATCGGCGCCAGCTCGACCGGACCGGCAGCCTGCGCCGCCAGCGGGCTCAAATTCGCGGGCGCCGGCGGCGGCTGGCCGGGAGCCCGGCCTTGGCGCTCGATCAAAGCCTGGGTTCGCCGGATCTCCTGATCGACAATGGGATCGGCGGAATCAATCAGTTTGGCCGCCTGGAACTCGGCCAGGGCCTCCTCAAGCTTGCCGTCATCGCGCAGCAACTGGCCGCGATGCACATGCGCCGCCGCCGCCAGGAACTTCGTACGCTGGTAAGCGAGACGATAGCTCATTTCCTTGGGCTTCAGGTCGTAGGCTTGTTTATAGAAGCTGTAAGCTGCTTCGAAATTCTGGCGGACTTCGGCGTCCTGCCCTTTTTGAAACAGCGACTTGGCTTTGTCTTTGCCTTTGGTGGCGGCGGGCACGGTTGTCAGGATGGCGAGCAGCAAAACCATCCCAACGCGCTTCAGGCGTCTCATCCCACTCCTTAGCTTGCTCGCGTGGTGCGGTTTCCGGAACGGCCTGCCCGGTTACAGACAGGCCAGGACTGCTGGAGCAACGAATTATATCAGCTCACGGTTAAGTTCTTCGTCTGTGCTAGCATACGAACTTCGGCCATCGCCGCGCGCTTGCCGCGTGCTCGGCGTATGGTTCTGAAACGACATCGGATAATGGCTCGTCATTCCCCACAGCAAACCCGGCCGGAGAAACCCAAGAACGTCCGCCGCGACCCCGTAGCCGCCGGCGAGCGCGATGCCGCCAGCAACCGGGCCGCGTGGCATAACTACTTTCTGGAAGATCGCCTCGAAACCGGCATCGTGCTGCAAGGAACCGAAGTGAAGTCGGTACGCGCCGGCCGGGCCAACCTGAAAGACGCCTACGCCCTGGTGAAAGACGACGAGTTGTTCCTGATCAATGCTCATATCGGTCCCTACGCCCACGGCAACATCTTCAACCATGAACCCCTGCGCAGCAGAAAGTTGTTGGCCCACAAGAACGAAATCTTGAAACTTTCCAGCAAGGCCCTGCAAAAAGGCCTGACCCTGATCCCCACGCGCATGTACCTCAAAAACGGGCGCGTGAAAGTTGAAATCGCGGTCGCGCGCGGCAAACAACTCTGGGATAAGCGCGAAACCGAACGCCGCCGCGACGCCGATCGCGAAGCCCGCGAGGCAGTGGCCCGCAGCCGGAAAAGCTAGACCGGATATGCGGCTGGCAAGCTCCGGCGGCGCTGATTGGCTGTCCCCATTCACAGCACAATTCAACATGTCATCCTGAACGAAGCCAAGTCGATGCATTAAAAAATCAAATCCATAGATTCTTCACTCACTACACCCGCTCTGAATGACATATCAACATCAAAAGGTTATTACGCGGACTTCTGGGACGCGGCGCCCACGGGCTGCTACGCCACGCACCACTCATCGTCGTCGTGATTCGAAGCCGGATGCCTGGCGCCGGTGGATGCGGTTCCTGAGTTCGTGCTGTAATAGATGAGCCGCGCGTTCAGTCACTCGAGCGAGCTGAGTCTCGCCGGGGATCCCGACATGGGCGCGCCGAGAGATGTTTGAAAGAAAGGAAGCAATGAAGACCGTTCTTTCCACGCAATCTCCTTCCCAACTGGAAACCGAGTGTCTCATCGTCGGCGTTCTCGACCACGGCGACAAACAGAATCCCCAACCGGAGCTGCAAACCAGCGACAGCGCCATCCGCCAGGTAGCGCAGGATTTGATCGCCTCCAAGGAAATCACCGGCAAGGCATCGGAAACCCTGCTGCTCCATCGGCCGCAAGGGCTGAAGGCAAAACGCATCCTGTTTGTTGGCGGCGGCAAGGCCAAAAACTTCGCCACATCTGAGATGCGCAAACTGGCCGGAACTGCTGTACGTTTCCTCAAAGGCAAGAACATCAAGAGCTTTGCCCTTCTTGCCCCTGACCAGGGGAACATCCGGGCAACGCGGGCGGCCTCCACTCCGCTGCCGTCCGAAAGCGCCATTCCGGACGCCGTAAGCGCCATGGTCGAGGGCGCCGAGGTCGCCGACTTCGATCCCGACTATTACCGCAGCGACCGTAAAGATCAGAAAGTGCAGGAGTTCACGATCCTGCTTGGCGAGGGAACGAATCTCGCCGCGCTCGAAGCGCGCTGTCGAAGAAGGGCGCATCATCGCCGAGTCCCAGAACTTCACCCGCGACCTGGTGAACGAGCCTGGCAACCGCATGACGCCCACCATCCTTGCCGATCGCGCCAAAAAAATGTGCGAGGAAGTCGGACTGCCCTGCGAAATCTACGGCCCCGACAAAATCAAAGAGATGAAGATGGGCGCGTTCTGGAGCGTGGCCCAGGGTTCCGACGAGGAGCCCCGGCTCATCGTCATGCGTTACGAACCGAAGAACGCGCCGCCGGCCCCGGTGCTCGGCCTGGTGGGCAAAGGCATTACCTTCGATACCGGCGGCATCAGCATCAAGCCGGCCGACGGCATGGAAAAGATGAAGTACGACATGGCCGGCGGCGCCGCCATGATCGGCGCCATGCGCGCCATCGCCCTGCTCAAACCCAATGTGCGCGTGATCGGCATCGTCTGCGCCACCGAGAACATGCCCAGCGGCAAGGCGCAGAAGCCCGGCGACGTGCAGATTGCCATGAGCGGCAAGTCGATCGAGATCATCAACACCGATGCCGAAGGCCGCCTGGTGCTCGCCGACGGCCTGCACTACGCGCGCCAGTTGGGCGCCACGCACCTGCTCGACGCGGCTACGCTCACCGGTGCCTGCGTCGTCGCCCTGGGCTACGTCAATGCCGGCATCTTCTGCAATGACGAAAAATTCTTCGAGCAGTTCAACCAGGCGATCAAACTGGCCGGCGAAAAAATGTGGCGCCTGCCGGTCGATGCCGAGTACCAGGAGCTGATCAAGTCCGAGATCGCCGACATCAAGAACACCGGCGGACGCTGGGGCGGAGCGGTTTCGGCCGCCATGTTCCTCAAGGAATTCGTGGAAGATACTCCATGGATTCACCTCGACATTGCCGGCACCGCCTGGATCGAAGACAGCAAATCGTGGATTGCCAAGGGCCCCAGCGGCATTGCCGTGCGCTCGATTATCGAGCTGGCAAAGCAGTTTGCCGCCAACGGAAAGAAATAGAAGAGAGGCGTTTTTCCATCCGGCTTCGAAGGGCTCGGTTTCACGGGCTGCGAAAAACTGTAGCAGTGTCATCCTGAGGTCGCGCGTTTTGCGCGGCCGAAGGATCTGCTTTCTTCAACATGCACAAACAGCAGATCCTTCGCTTCTCCACCCCAAAGAGCCAACAACAGGCTTGTCGGGGACCCCGGCTATGCTCGGGATGACACTTCACCGAACAGTTCGGTGCCCCATGTTTGCCGCTGTTGGGCAAACGTGGGTACTCTCAAAATCGAGGTTCCAAATCCCACATCTGCTAACTGCGGCAGATGTGGGGCACCCTCGATTTATTTAGGAGATATGGACCACGGCCTCTTAATTTATTTTTTGCCACTCCGCTGGCGTATTGTGCCGATTTCCGCGGAGGGAATGTGCAGATACTCCAGGAATTCCTGATGCTCCGCCGGGGCTTTCTGTTCAAACTGCTGATGCCACCGGAGCATATCTTCCTCACTGAAGCCGGCGGCCCGCATGATCGAGACCCACTTTTCTTTGGTCATTGCTTCTATCCTCCACGTCGATTCGTCGGCTTGCAATAGCCGCAGAATCGACCTCTGATTTTCACGAAGGGCTTCTATCTCCTCGTCCAGCTCAAGCAGCCGTCGCTTCAGCACCCCGGCGGCCTGGTTGGAGCGCTCGTCCAACAGCACCCGAATGTCGGCCAGCTTCAATCCCGCCTCGCGATAGGCGCAAATCTGCCGCAGCCTGTCTAGCTCCTGCCCGGAGTAGCTGCGATAGTTGCTCGCCGAACGCAACGCGGGCCGGAGCAACCCGATCGATTCGTAGTACAGGATCGTGCTTCGGCTCAAGCCGCAGCTCCGGGCGAGTTTAGAGACAGTAACCATCGGAGAATACCTACTTTCAACCCTACAGCTTTAGACAGGTCAAGAAAAATTACCATGACTTTGGTGGTATATCTTCCGCAAATCCGGTCCAGGGGATACGATCAAGTCATGATCCGCTTTCAGCGAAGCTGATCGCGGTTCAGTTCTTCGATGAGGGATTTCGGATGTCTTTCGATCAGCGTCTGCAGGAATTGACCCGCGAACTGGGTGCCGACTTTGTCGGCGTGGCCGACCTTTCTTCCGCACGGGATGCGATCCGCGAGCAAGGCGGAGAGCGAATTGCCGCTTATCCGCTGGGGGTCTCGGTCGGCATTCGCGTGCTGGACACGATCATCGACGAGCTGCCGCACGCCCGCGAAGACCGCGGCGTGGCGCTGAACTTCAGGCAGCATGGGTACGACATCGTAAACGACCGCCTCAACGCGCTCACCTCGCGAACCGCAAGCTTCCTCCAGAACAGTGGATACCGGGCGCTGCCGATTCCGGCTTCCCAGCGGGTGGACGACAAGAAGCTGCTGGGCGCAATCTCTAATAAACTGGCGGCTCACCTTGCCGGGCTGGGCTGGATTGGACGCAGTTGTCTGCTGATAACGCCGCAGGCCGGCCCGCGCGTGCGTTGGGCGACCGTGCTGACCGACGCTCCCCTGGCCGTGACCGGGCAACCGATGGAGAGCCGTTGCGGCAAATGCACGAGCTGCGTCGACATCTGCCCGGTGGGTGCGTTCACCGGCCGCATCTTTGCCGAAAATGAACCGCGCAGCGCCCGCTTCGATGTCTTCAAGTGCAATGACTACCAGAGTGAATCGGAGGAGATCACGGGGGTACGCGTCTGCGGCCTGTGCGTCTATGCCTGTCCCCACGGACAGAAGAAGCATCAGGCTTCAGCGTAAAACCTGTTTCAGAAACAAGTTCTTGAAGGGCGCGGCTGCTGAGACTACGGAAAAACTTGTACTTGTGTCATCCTGAGGTTGCCCCGATTTTGCGCAGCGAAGGATCTGCTTCGCTTTCAGCACGCACCAACAGCAGATCCTTCGCTGCGCTCAGGATGACACCATCTAATTGTGGTAGATATGAGGCATCATTCGCAAAAATGCCCTCACATCACTTCCGGCGCTTCGATGCCCATCACCGCCAGCGCGCGGATCAATTCGCGTTCGACCACGGCGGCGGTGGCGAGCAGGAACTGCTTGCGCCCGGCATCGGCCTCGGTCAGGACGTGGTGCCGGTGATAGAAGTTGCTGAACTGCTGCGCCAATTGGAAGGCATGCCTGGCGAGGTACGCCGGTTCGGTGGTCGCAATGCACTGGTCGATGGCGTTCGAGGTCTGCCCCGCCAGCAGCCATAACTGCCAGATTTCGGTGCCGGTCTCGCCCTCGAAATACGGCGAGAAATCGGCATCGGCGGCGCCGGCAAGCACCTGTCCGGACGAGGTGCCGCCCTTGCGGAAGATGTTGCGGGCGCGCACGATGGCGTACTGGGCGTACGGCCCGGTTTCGCCCTCAAAGGCCAGCGCCTCGCGGAAGTCAAAGGCGATCACCGACTGCTTGGTGAACTTCAGCATGAAGTAGCGCAAGGCCCCGATGGCGATCTGCCGGCCTATGGCGGCGCGCTCCCCGGCCGTCAGTTCGGGATGGCGAGTATCGACCTCGCCGGTGGCGGCCGTGATCAGCCGGTCGATGAGGTCGTCGGCTTTTACGCCGAATCCCTTGCGGCCGGAAACCTCTATATAAGCTCGCTGCTGGTCCTCGGCGCTCACCTGGTAGCCGAGTTCCATGGCGCAGCGCGGTGTGAGCGCAACCATCTCATAAGAGAAATGGGTGTAGTGCTCGGCCTGGTCGGTGTAGCCGAGCAGCCGCAGCGCCTCGATGACCGTGTTCTGCGGGTCGGCCTGGCGCGCGTCGATCACGTTATAAATCTCCGCGACACTCGCCGAAGTGCGGATGATCCGCCTCGCCGCTCTCGGCCGAAATCCAGACATCGTGCTCGTTCGGGTAACGGAAAAACTTGCGATAACCGAAGTCGCGGCCCAGCAGAGTCCGAACTTCCACAGGTGATAGGCGATGTCCTTGCCGACATAGCCGACGGTGCCATTGGAGCGCACGATGACCTTGGCATCTTCGTCCGGCCCGCTTTGTGTCTCCAACTCCTCCGCTTCGGCATTCACCGCAATCGCGCTTCGGCGTCGCCGGCCGGGTCATCACCCAACAGCCCTTGTTCTTGCCCTCGGTCTCGAAATAGAGAACCTTTTTCTCCTTGAGTTGCTCGAAGGCAAGGTCCCAGAAGTGCAAGCGCAGGATCTCGCTCTCCCGGGGCAGGAAGTCATATTCGATGCCCAGCCGCTCCATCGTCTCCAGGTGGCGGCGCAGCACGGCAGTCGAGATCAGCTCGGCGATTTCGGACCAGCTCGTTGCCGCCCTGCTCGATGGCGTGCAGCGTATCCAGGCGCGCCTTCAGGTTGCCCTTATCCTGCTCGTACCACTGCGAAACCCGCGCATAAAGATTCCAGCAGTAGTAGTCGATGCTGGGTTGGCCGGCAAGCGCGCACTCTTCAATGATCTGCCGGACGGAGGCTGCGGTTTGCAGGTGCTCAAGCTCGGTGAATCCCACCACCACGTCGGCCACCTGCACGCCGGTGTTGTCGATGTAGTTCTGCACGTCGACCTCGCGGCCGGCGGCGCGCAGCAGACGAACAAAGGTATCGCCGAGAATGGCATTGCGCAGATGCCCGATATGCGCGGCCTTGTTGGGATTGATCGAGGTGTGCTCCACCAGAATCTTCCCGGGGTGCTGCGGCAGTCCGCTTCTTCCACGCCGCTGATGACCTGGCGGGCCGCTTGCGCGCGGTCGATTCGGGCATTGATGTAGCCGGCTCCGGCGACTTCGAAGCGACCGAATCCCTCCAGCGGAGTCAGTTCGGCGACGATCTCTTCGGCGATCTTGCGGGGAGCCTTGCGCAGCCGCTTCGCCAGCTCAAAGCAGAGTGGCAGAGCATACTCGCCCATCTCGGGCTTGGGCGGCTGCTCGATGACGACGTTCTCTATTTCGATCTGGTACTTCCGGCGCAGAAAATCGCGGATGTGCTCGATGAGACGGCGCTGTAACTGGCGATACAATTTCTTCCCCTTTTTTTTCAATGAATCGTTATGCGTCTTGCCGTGTGCACGGGCCAAACTGCTCCCGAATTTCCGCTTTACCCGGCTTGCCGTCCGCGACCGATTCGTCTAAACACGGCGGCCAACACCGCCCATTCCAACAGATCGACGACTCCGAAGTTGACCAGCGGCCAATGGCTGACCTTGCGCAGAACCTCCGAATAAACCACTAAATGCAGGGCGAAGACGGCGGCGAAGCATATCCAGAACGTTTTCTGCTTCCTCTGTTCACGAAACCAGTAGAGCAGGATGCCGAAGACCAGCAGCGTGTTCGAGATCAATCCAATCCACTTGTCGTCTATTTCCTCGACCTTGGGAACCGCCATCGTAAAAACGACGACGCCCGCCAGGATCGCCAGCGCGATCACCAACTGGGCATTGGAGTATGGAACGTTATTGCGAGTCATAGGTGGCGAGCACAGGCGATTATAAACGGCATCCCCGCTGGATGACGATGCGGTGCGCTCAAATTGAAGGCAGGCATTTGCGTCGTGCCGGCTGTGCCGTCTGGATTGACCCTAAGGCCGCAACTCCCTATGATGAAAGTTTCCGAGCGCAAACGCCTGCTCCGGCGGACCAGCTCGTGCCCGCGACGCAGCGGTGAAGTCAGGAACTCATGAGAATTGCTTATCTGGACTGCTTTTCGGGGATCAGCGGCGACATGTTTCTGGGCGCGCTCGTCTCGGCCGGAGTCCCGGCGGAGCTGCTGCTGGAAACGGTTCGCGGCCTGGACATCGGAGCCTCGCTGGAGATCCGTGAGGTCGACCGCAACGGAATCTCCGCGACCAAGGTCGACGTGCTGGTCGATGGCCAGAAGGATCTGCCCAGGGAAGAGTTCCTGCAGCAGCACGCATCACCACCACGATGACCCGCATGAGCACCTGCAACCGCCGGAAGCATGCTCACGAGCATCAGCACGCACGCACGAGCATTCGCACTCAGCACCATCCCCACCGCGGGTTGAACAAATTCGCGAGATCATTCGCCAGGCCGCGATTCCGGATGCCGCCAAGCAGACGGCCACGGCGATTTTCCAGGCGCTCGGCGAAGCCGAAGCGAAGATCCATCATCGGGATGTGGAAACCATCGAGTTCCACGAAGTCGGCTCGGTCGATGCCATTGTCGATATCGTGTGCGCGGCGGTGGGAGCCGATGCGCTGCGGGTTGAGCGCTGGGTTTCGTCGCCCCTGAACGTGGGCGGAGGCGTCGTGAAATGCGCTCACGGAACATTGCCGGTCCCCGCGCCGGCCACCCTGGAGGTGCTGAAGAACGCTCCCGTGTACTCCTCCGGCGTGCAGAAAGAGCTGGTCACGCCGACCGGGGCGGCCATCGTGCGCACGCTTGCCGCGGCCTTCGGCAGCTTCCCGTCGATGAAGGTCGAGAGCCGTCGGGTACGGCGCCGGCGGACGCGATCTGCCGGGCATGCCGAATGTCACCCGCTTGACCGTGGGCGAGAGTCTCTGAAGAACGGCAGGCCGACCCCGCCGGAGAGAGTCACCGTCATCGAGGCCAACCTCGACGACATGAACCCGCAGGTTTTCGGCTATGTGATCGACCGCCTGCTGGAAGCCGGAGCGCTCGACGTATTTGCCACGCCCGTGCAGATGAAGAAAAGCCGTCCCGGCCTGGTGCTCACGGTATTGGCGCGCAACCAGGACGTCGAGCGGCTGTCGAAGCTGATTTTTGCCGAGACCACCACGCTCGGCATGCGCCTGCGGCAGGAGCAGCGGCTTACGCTGGAGCGGCAACATGTCACCGTAACCACGCCGTGGGGCGAGGTCCGGGTCAAGATTGGCAGCCTTGACGGCGCGGTTTGCAATGCCGCGCCGGAGTTTGAAGATTGCCGCCGTCTGGCCGCCGCTCACGAGGTGCCGCTCAAGCGGGTGATGCAGGAAGCGCTGCGCAGTTATTTTTCGCGGCAGGATCAGGTTGTAGCACCCGCCCCGCCGGTGCGTTGAGCGCGCTGCGGGGCCATAGACCGGATTTAGCGGAAGTTATGTCCGGAAAAGAGCCGGGCGCGCGGCTTCCCAGCAAGCGCCTTTAACGTTGCTGGGGTGAAGTGAAACGCCCTGGTAAGTTTTGCCTGGAATCGATCGATGGAAAACCTGAAAGCTTCGAACAAGTTCTACATTACGACTCCCATCTACTACGTGAATGCCCGTCCTCACATCGGGCACACGTATACGACCATGGTCTGCGACACCATTGCACGGCGTCAGCGGATGCTGGGTCGCGACACGTTCTTTCTCACCGGCACCGACGAGCACGGCCAGAAGATCGAGCGTTCGGCGGCCGCCGCCGGCAAGTCTCCGCAGCAATTCGCCGACGAAATTTCGGGCGAATTCCGCGCCTTGTGGGATCGGCTGGGGATTACCTACGACAAGTTCATCCGCACCACCAGCGAAGAGCACAAGCGCGGCACGCAGGAGATGTTCAAGCTGCTGCAACAGCGCGGATTCATTTACAAGGGCTCCTACAGCGGCCAGTACTGCGTCTTCGACGAGCTTTACGTCGACGTGAACACGCCCGGCGCTCCCTGCCCCGAGTGCGGACGCCCGACCGAAACCGTGCGCGAAGAAAACTACTTCTTCAAGCTCTCGGCCATGGAAGAGCCTCTGTTGAAGCTCTACGCCGAGAACCCGGACTTTATCCGTCCGGAGAGCCGCCGCAACGAGGTGATCGCCTTCGTGCGCAGCGGGTTGCGCGATCTTTCGGTCTCGCGCACCACCTTCAAGTGGGGCATTCCCGTGCCGGGCGATCCCGCGCATGTCATCTACGTCTGGCTGGACGCGCTGTGCAACTACATCACCGCTCTCGGCTTCGGCGCGCCCGAGGCCGCCGAGCGCGCGCTCTACGATCGCTATTGGCCGGGCATGCACATGGTCGGCAAGGAGATCGTGCGCTTCCATTGCGTCTACTGGCCGGCGTTTTTGCTGGCCGCGGGACTGCCGCTGCCGACGGGCATCGTCGCCCACGGCTGGCTGCTGTTTGAAGAGAGCAAGATGTCGAAGTCGCGCGGCAATATCGTGCGCAGCGAGACCATTCTCGACGTGCTCGGCGCCGACGCCCTGCGCTATTTCCTGATGCGCGAAATCGTTTTCGGCCAGGATGGCTCGTTCAGCTTCGATGCCCTGGTGCAGCGCTACAACGCGGACCTGGCAAACGGCCTGGGCAATCTCGCCAGCCGCACGCTGTCGATGATCACCCGCTACTTCCGCGGCGAAGTCCCTTATCCGGCGCGCACCCGCACCGCGGGCGACGAGGCCATCGCGCAACTGGCGGCCAAGGTCATTGCCGATTTCAACGAATCTTTCGACGCCTTCCAGTTTTCGCGGGCGCTGGAAAGCGCCTGGAGCCTGGTGGGCGCCGTCGATAAGTACATCGTCGAGAACGAGCCCTGGGCTCTGGCTGAAAAGCAGGACGAGGAAAGCCGCTCGCGTCTGGCGACCGTCCTCTATACCTCCGCCGAAGCCCTGCGCATCGTAACCGCGCTGGCCCACCCGGTGCTGCCCGATTCGACGGCGCGCATCTGGTCGCAGCTTGGCCTCGACGATATCCGCAAGCTTCAACTCGACGAACTGAAGTGGGGACAATTGAAGATCGGCACCAAGCTCGGCAAGGTCGAAGCGGTTTTCCCACGCGCCGATAAAAGCGCCGTCGAAAAAATGCAGCAGATTGAAGCGGAAGGCAGAACCATGACGGCAACCACCAGTGCGGCGCAGCCCGCACCCGTTTCTACCGGCACCGGACAAGCGGTCTCTCCGGCAAGCGCGGAACTCGCTCCCGCACCGCAAACTCCAGCCAGTCAGCCGGCCAAGCCGGCCGCCGCTCCGAAAACAGCGCCAGCAGTCCCGGACGGAAACATCAGCATCGATGATTTTCTGAAGGTCGATCTCCGCGTCGCGCTGGTCAAGGTGGCCGAGCCGGTGAAGGGCACGGATAAATTGATGCGGCTGGAAGTCGATCTGGGAGACGGAAACGCGGCAGATCGTGGCCGGCATCGCCAAGGCTTATACGCCGGAGCAACTGGTCGGACGCAAGATCGTCATCGTCGCCAATCTCGCGCCGCGCAAGCTGCGGGGTCTGGAGTCCAATGGCATGCTGCTGGCCGCTTCGGTTGGCGAACACGGCACCCGGTGCTGGCCGGATTTTTGGAAGACGTTCCGGTCGGCGCCAAGCTGAAGTAGCGTAGCGCGCGAATTCGGGTTGAAGGGACGCGGCTTTAGAGCGGTTCCCGGATTGGTGTAACCGCCCGGCAAGATGAATTCAAGAGGCGTCATCCCGACCGAAGTGCCGAGCGTCTGTGGCCGGAGCAGCCAAGCTGCGTACCCGACATGACAGTCGATCAGCAAGAAGCTGTCCGGGCACGGAGCCGGGGTCCCCATCAAACGCCGCTGTTGCGCTTGATGGGGTGGGGAGTGGAGGGATATTGTGTTTTACCGCCGCGAAGCAAAACAAAAGATTCCTCGGCTCGCGTCGCTCGCTCGGAAATGACGTTATTGGTTGGGATACAGCAACGCGGGAAGCGCCCTGGCCGCGCCCCTTTTGACCGCATATTCTCCGGCTTTAGCCGCTGAGGCGAGAGCGGCTTTCGGGGACCCGCAAACCGCAGCTCTCGACTAGGATGGCACCGATTGTACGTAGACTCTCACGCCCACATCGAGGGCCGCCAGTTCGACGCTGACCGCCCGGAAATGCTTGTGCGGGCGCGCAAGGCCGGCCTGGCCGCCATGCTCGCCATTGGCAATGGCGACAGTCCGGCCGAAGTCGCTTGCGCCATCCCCTATGCCGAGCAGCACGATTGGATCTGGGCCACGATCGGCATCCATCCGCATGAGGCGCGTCTGGCCGACCGCGACGCCTACGAAAAAATGTCGTCCCTTGCCCGGCATCCGCGCGTCATTGCCTGGGGCGAGATCGGGCTTGACTATCACTACGATTACTCTCCGCGCGATGTGCAGCGGCGGGTTTTGGTCGAGCAGATGGAGCTGGCGGCCGCGGCCCGCAAGCCGATCATCATTCACTGCCGCCCGTCCGACAACAGCCAGAACGCCTGGGACGATCTGCTGCAACTGTTGCGGCAGCATTGGCCGGCAGCGGATTGGGCGGCATCCTGCATTGCTTCACCGGGCAGCCGGAACATGCCCGCGCGGCGCTCGATATGGGATTCATGCTCAGCTTTGCCGGCAACATTACCTATCCGAAGGCAGTAGAACATTCGCGAAGCTGCCGCTAAAGTGCCACTCGACCGCTTCTTCATCGAGACCGATTCGCCCTATCTGGCGCCAATTCCGCATCGCGGCAAGCGCAACGAACCGGCGTTCGTGGTCGAGGTCGCCCGGCAAATTGCCGAGTTGCGCGGCAGCACGCAAGCCGGAGATCGCGCACGTGGCGGCGGAGAATTTTTTCCGCTTCTTTGGGCTATCGCGACCGGGGGCTCCCGCAGCCCCAGGAAAGCATCACGGCGACATAGGGCTGTGCGGTTGATCGGGTTTGTCATACACTAGTGGCAATGGCAGCCGAGAATGCATTTGATATCGTCAGCAAGGTTGATCTGCAGGAAGTCTCCAACGCCATCCAACAGGCGTTGAAAGAGATTCACCAGCGCTTCGACCTGAAGGATTCGCACTCCGAGATCACGATCGAAGGCAAGGAAGCCCTTGTTCTGGCCTCGCAGGATGATTTCAAGCTCAAGGCGGTCAACGATATCCTGCAGGCGAAGCTGGTCAAGCGCGGGGTTCCGCTCAAGGCTCTTTCCTACGGGAAAATCGAGCCGGCGGCGAGCTCAACGGTTCGCCAGAGGGTGACCATGCAGCAGGGAATCCCCACGGAGAAGGCGCGAGAGATCGTCAAAACCATCAAGGATTCGAAGAAGAAGGTTCAGGCATCGATCCAAGGTGATTTTGTGCGGGTCAGCGGACGCGATCGCGATATTTTGCAGGAGATCATCGCCTTGCTCCGGCAAAAGGACTTCGGAATCGACATGCAGTTCACCAACTATCGCTCACTTTGAGCTTCACACCGACGAACACCAGGAACCCTTTTGAACAGCTCCGCCACGGTGAACACGAGAGGAATTTTCGAACTGCTGCGAGACGACCTGGCGGCCATCGAGCAGGAGTTCGGCCGCGACACGGTCTCCAGCGTCGGTGTCATCACCGAGATCGGCGAGTATCTGCGCGAAGGCGGCGGCAAGCGCCTGCGCCCCGCCCTGCTGCTGATGGCCGCCAAACTCATGGAATACCGCGGGAGCGGGGCGGTTCGGCTGGGCGCCGTGGTCGAGATCATTCACACCGCTACGCTCGTCCACGACGACATCATCGACGACGCGCGACCCGCCGCGGGCGTCCCTCGGCCAACACGCGATGGGGCAATTCCAAGTGCGTGCTCGCCGGCGACTGGCTTTACATGCAGGCCTTCAAGATCGCCGTGCAGGAGCGCAACTTCCGCGTGCTCGACCTGCTCATCGCCCTGACCCAGCAGATGGTCGAAGGCGAACTGCTCCAGATGGAAAAGCTCGGCCGTCCCATCACCATGGACGAGCATCTCGATCTCATCTACCGCAAGACCGCGTGCCTGTTTGCCACCTGCACCGAGTTGGGCGGAGTTCTCGGCGGCGCCAGCGAAGCGCAATCGCGCGCCCTCAGCTCCTACGGCAGAAACGTCGGCATGGCTTTTCAGATCGTCGACGACGTGCTCGATCTCACCGCCTCCGAAGAGGTGCTTGGCAAGCCCGTGGCCAGCGACCTGCGCGAGGGCAAGGCCACGATGGCCGTCATCCATTCCATGGAGCGGTGCGTTCCGGCCGAGCGGCAGTTGATCGAGAAGGTGTTGCAGGAACGTGCGTTCAACGGCGTGAAACACACCGACGTTCTCGAGGTGCTCAACCGCTATCGGTCGCTGGAGTACGCTACGTCGCAGGCAACCGAATACGCGCAGGCGGCGATTCGCGAGTTGCAAGGCTTTCCCGATAACGAGTTCAAACGCGCTCTGCTTTGGGTTCCCGAGTTCGTGGTGGCGCGCCAGAAATAAAGGACGGCGGCATATCGCGGAAGATGTCATCCATCCAACAGACTTCCCCATCTGCTGACTGCGGCAGATACGGAGTACCCTTTCCTCATTGAAGTTGCCGCTGAATGTAATCGCGGCAAACACGAAGGTGGAGTTCGTTCGTGCATTACCTCGTGCATTGCGCCCGCCCATCTGGCGTTTTGGTCACGCCTCACATCGCGTTGTGATTTAAATCACTTCCTGTTTGGGCATAAGCGCCTGAGAATGTATATACACGGGGGTGTGGTGTATGCATCTCTGTGACCGATTTCACCAATCGCTGGCGCTCTGTTGTCCTCCCCTGAATTCTCAGCGGACCAATCACGGCAGAGGGTAGGCGCCTGAAAAGAGGCATCATGGCACGTGGTTCCGTGTCAATTGTGGTCGAGCGATGTAAGGCCTGCGGTTTTTGCGTGGAGTTTTGTCCAACCAAGGTTCTGGCACTCTCTTCCGCGTTCAACTCCAAGGGATATCATCCACCGCACATGGTTGCTGCCGATAAGTGCAGCGGCTGCGATCTCTGCGGCATGTACTGCCCGGATTTCGCCATTCACGGTTACCGGCTGCCCAAGGAAGCCGGCGCAGCGGAAGACAAGGACAGACAAGAAGGAGGCTCCCGATGCACGCTGACCCTCGCGGAGTGATGACTGGTTCGCATTTCCTCGACGGCGATCATGCCGCCTGCGAAGGCGCGCTGGCCGCCGGTGCGCGCTTTGCCGCCGGCTACCCGATTACCCCCTCCACGGAAGTCGTGGAGCGCTTCGCCTCGCGTGCGCCTATAGTGGGCGGGACGTTTCATCCAGTTGGAAGATGAGCTGGCCGCTTCCATTTGCATTCAGGGTGCGGTCTGGGCCGGAGTCAAGGCCTTTACGGTGACCTCCGGACCGGGTTTCTCGCTCATGATGGAGCATATCGGCCTGGCGGCCATGACGGAAACGCCCTGCGTTTTCATGGACGTGCAGCGCGGCGGACCGTCCACGGGCCTGCCGACTCTGCCGGCGCAAGCTGACATGATGCAGGTCAAGTGGGGATCGCACGGCGATTACGAAACCATCGCCCTTTGCCCGAGTTCGCCGCAGGAGTGCTTCGATCTGGCGATCAAGGCCTTTAACCTGGCGGAAAAATATCGTGTTCCCACCTTCCTGATGATGGACGAAGTCGTCGGCCACATGACGGAAAAGGTTGTGATTCCTCGCGGCCGACCAGATCGAGATCGAACCCCGCCGTTTTACCACCAAAAAACCCGGCGAGTTCAAGTTGTTCGAACCCGACGCCGACGGCATCCCCGAGATGGTGAAGGCCGGCGATGGCTATAACATCCACGTCACCGGTCTGACGCACGACGAGCGCGGCTACCCGAACATGTCTCCCGGCACGCAGGACACGCTGGTAAGACGTCTGCAAACCAAGATTTTGAATAACGCCGAGAAGATCTGGATGTACGAGGAGCAGGAGACCGGCGACGCGGAGGTCGTGGTGGTCTGCTACGGCATCACGGCGCGGGTGGCGCAGCGCGCCATCGATATGGCTCGCGCCAAGGGCGTCAAGGTCGGCAAGTTCCGGCTGATCACCGCCTGGCCGTTCCCCGACAAGCCGATTCGCGAACTGGCTTCCAAGGTGAAGGCGTTTGTCGTGCCCGAGCTGAACCTCGGACAAATGGTGCGCGAGGTCGAGCGCGCCGCCGCCGGGCTGGCCAAGACGGTCCTGGTGGGGCACGCCGGGGGCAGCGTTCACCGTCCGGAAGATATTCTGAAGGCGATCATGGAGGTGGCGCGATGAGCGATTGTCAATTAACTTGTCCGGCGAACCCTTCCGAGCAGTTTCTGCGCTCCGACCGAATCCCGCATATCTGGTGTCCGGGTTGCGGCATCGGCACGACCGTCAATTGCTTTACCCGCGCGCTGGTGGAAGCGAAGGTCGATCTCACCAAGACTCGCCGTTGTCTCCGGCATCGGCTGCACCGGCCGCGTCGCCGGTTACGTGAATCTGGACTCCTTCCACACCACCCACGGCCGCGCCATCCCCTTCGCCACCGGACTCAAGATGGCCAACCCGAAGCTCGACGTGGTGGTCTACAGCGGTGATGGCGACTTGTTCGCCATCGGCGGCAACCACCTGATTCACGCCGCCCGCCGCAACGTCGATCTCAAGGTCATCTGCGTGAACAACATGATTTACGCCATGACCGGCGGCCAAACGGCGCCCACCACGCCGGATGACGTCACCACTTCGACCGCGCCCTACGGAACCTACGATCCGGCCTTCAACCTGCCGTACCTGGTGGAAGCCGCCGGCGCCTGCTATGTGGCGCGCTGGACGACCTATCACGTGCGCCAGTTGGCGCTGTCGATGAAGGAAATGTTCAGCAAAAAGGGCTTCTCGTTCATCGAGGTCCTCTCGCCCTGCCCGACGCTTTACCAGCGCCGCAACAAGATGGGCGACGGACTTGACGCCATGAAGTTCTACAAGGAGCACAGCAAGATCAAGAACGGCACGCCGACCAGTGAGGTCGGGCTCACCAAGACGGGCGAGATTATTCTCGGCAAGTTCGTCGATCGCGAGCGTCCCGACTATCAGCAGACTGATGAACGAGCACTTCCACGAAGAGCTGGGTGACCGTTACATCGAGATGGAGGAACCGGTATGCAGCTAACCGAAATCCGTATCGCCGGCTTCGGCGGACAGGGCGTGATTCTTTCGGCCATCGTCATCGGCAAGGCGGCATCGATCGTCGATGGCCACCATGCCACCATGACCCAGAACTTCGGTCCTGAGGCACGCGGCGGCGCCTGTAGCGCGCAGCTCGTGCTCTCCGATCAGCCGGTGCTCTATCCCTACCTGACCAAGCCGGACATCCTTGTGGTCATGTCGCAGGAAGCCTACGTGAAGTTTTCGCCCGAGCTTCGGCCGGGCGGACTGATGCTGATCGAGCAGGATCTGGTGCGCGTCTCCAGCATTCCCAAGGGCACGCGGATCTACGGCATCCCGGCAACCCGCATCGCCGAGGAGATCGGCAAGCGGATGGTCTCGAACATCGTCATGACCGGCTTCTTCGGCGCCATCACCGGGGTGTTGCAAGCGGGAATCGCTGCGCAAGGCCATTGAAACCTCCGTTCCCAGCGCCTTCCGTGAACTGAACCTCAAGGCCTACGACCGAGGCTTTGATTATGGCGCTCGAACACCTCCAGAACGGCGCATTGAAATCCGAGGAGCTGGAAACGGAATTGGTGCGGGAATAAGTCGACCAGAAAGATGAATTAAAGAGAAGTTGCAAATCTATTGGACCGTGCCCCACGTTCGCCCGCATTGGGTTAACGTGGGGTAGTTTTTTTGGCGAAATAGCAGCTAGAGCGGTTCCCGCGTTGCTGTATCCCAACCAACAACGTCATTCCGAGCGAGCGGCGCGAGCCGAGGAATCTTTTGTGTTGCTTTACCGCAGAAAAACCAAGATCCCTCCACTTCGGTCGGGATGACGCTTTCAAGTTCCTCTTGCCGGGCGGCTACACCAATCCGGGAACCGCACTAAAGACGCACTCCGCACTTCTTCTGGACAATAATCCGCCGCCCGCCTGCCGCGCGCTCCTGTCGATGGCGAATGCTACTTCTTCTCGTCCACCACGGGCTTAGTCTCTTCGGTGACGGTAGTAACGGTCTTTGTCTCCGGCGGAAGGCTCGGCGGCGGAGCAACAACAGGAGGCTTTGCTTCGGACTCGGGGCCGCCCAATCCGCTTTTGAAGTTGCGAATTCCCTCTCCCAGTCCCTTACCCAAATCGCCCAGTTTTTTCGGCCCAAACAACAACAGGGCGATAGCGAAGATCAACAGCAGCTCCGGCACACCAAGATGCATAATCTGGTCTCCTTTTCAGGCGAACGGAACACAAATCGGACCAGGAGGGTTCCGCTTCTCCCTGCTGTGTATTGTACCCACTTGTCGTCCGGTGCGTCAGATACGGTAGATGGCAGCTGGTTTTCCGAGCCGCCGGATTGCCGAGCGTGAATCACAAACCCGGCGGCTTCCGCATGGCCGCTCTCCGGCTATTTTTTCAAGACCGCGCCGCTTTCGAGCACGTTGATTCCAGACGCCTGCAAGCGCTCGATCGCCGCATCCGGATCGCCGAAGCGGAAGATCAGGACCGCCTTGTCGCCATTGCCGAACGGGAAGGCGTACATGTACTCGATGTTGATCGAGGTGCCTTCGAAGATGGCCAGGATCTCCGCCAGCCCGCCCGGCCGATCCGGCACTTCCACGGCGAGCACTTCCGTCACTTTGACGAGAAATCCGTTGTCTTCGAGCAGGCTGGTCGCCTTTGCGCAGTCGGAGACGATCATGCGCAGAATGCCGAAGCGCTGCGTGTCGGCCAGCGACAGCGCACGGATGTCGATGCCTTCCCGCGCCAACAGCCGGCAAGGTGCAATGATCGTTCCCGGCTTATTTTCCGCGAACAACGACAACTGTTGGATTTTCATGATGACCGCCGGTCAAAAACTCGTTTTGCTTTGCCTTCACTGCGCTGCGATGGATTGCGGCTCGACCAGCGTTACCTTCGCCCGGATTCCGAGAACATGGTCCAGCGCATCCACAAGTTTCTCATTCAACGCCTCCAGCGCGCCAATCTTGTCGCTGAACATCTGCGGCGTCACTTCGACCTGCACTTCCATCTGGTCGAGTCCGCGCTCGCGGGTGAGGATGATCTGGTAGTGCGGCAGCGTGCCCTCCACCTCAAGCAGAGCGGTTTCCACCTGCGACGGGAAGACGTTGACTCCGCGAATGATCAGCATGTCGTCGCTGCGCCGGCCAATGCGCCGTATGCGCCGCAGCATGCGGCCGCAAGGGCACGGCCCGGGAATGATCGCCGTGATGTCGCGCGTGCGATAGCGAATCATCGGCATCGCCCGCTTGCTGAGAGTGGTCAGCACCAGTTCGCCCTCTTCGCCGTCGGGCAGTGTCTCGCCGGTCTCGGGATCGATGATCTCCGGGTAGAAATGATCTTCGAAGATGTGCAAACCGTCGTGGCAATGGCATTCGATTCCCACGCCCGGCCCAATGATTTCGGAGAGCCCATAGATGTCGAATGCCTGAATGTTGCTCAGCTCCTCGATATGCCTGCGCATCGATTGCGTCCACGGCTCGGCGCCGAAAACGCCGACGCGCAGCGGCAGCTCTTTGATATCGACGCCGAGCTGGCCGGCGCGTTCGATCATGTGCAGAAAATAGCTCGGCGTGCAGCAGATGGCCGTCACCCGGAAATCCTTCATCACCATGATCTGGCGGTCGGTGTTGCCGCCCGAGATCGGAATGACCGTCGCGCCCAGTTCCTCGGCTCCGTAGTGCGCGCCCAGTCCGCCGGTAAAGAGCCCGTAGCCGTATGCATTCTGCATCACGTCGCCGTGATGCAGACCGCAGCAGGCGAAGCTGCGAACCATCACCGAAGTCCACACCTCCAGGTCTGCTTTGGTGTAAGCCACCACGATCGGCTTGCCGGTGGTTCCGCTGGAGGCGTGCAGGCGCACCACCTCCTCCATCGGGCTGGCAAACAGCCCGAAGGGATAGGTGTCCCGCAGGTCGGCCTTGACCGTGAACGGCAGCTTGCCGATGATCGTCGATCGAGCGCAGGTCGTCCGGCGAAAGTCCGCGCTCCCGCATGCGCGAGCGGAACCATTCAACCCGCTCCCAGGCCCGCCCCACAACATCTTTTAAACGCTTGAACTGAAGATCGCGAAGCAGCGGGACCGGAACAAAATCCGGCGCGCTGGCCGGATGGTAGATACCGCCTGCGGTGCTTGCCATTGACGTCATACCGTTTTTATCACCCCAATCCTGTCCAGGAACCACTCCCTGCGCGATTATCTCATCGAGCACGCCGCCCGCGCTTCAACTCTCCGACGCCGCAATCCACTTGCGAACCACCATGGGCTCGAATGCCTGCATTTTTTCCAGCAGCTCCTGGCAGTTCGGCGAGGCCAGCACCAGTTCGCGGTTTTCGCGCTTGAGAAATCCCTCGGCCACGGCACGGTCGAACATCTCCAGCAGCGGATCGTAGTAGCCAGCCACGTTGAGCAGCCCGCAGGGCTTGTGGTGTATGCCGAGCTGGCTCCAGGTGATCATCTCGCAGAATTCCTCAAACGTACCGAATCCACCGGGAAGGGCGATGAATGCGTCGGCCAGCTCTGCCATCAGCGATTTGCGGGCGTGCATCGAGGGAACGACGCGCAATTCCGTAAGGCCGGAATGCCAGATCTCGCGCGCCACCATCGGTTGCGGGATGACCCCGATCACCTGACCGCCATCGCGCCAGCACGGCGTCGGCGACCACTCCCATCAGTCCAATCCGCCCCCCACCGTAAACCAAACCCAGACCCTGCTCGGTCAGAAACCGTCCAAGTTCCACGGCTGCGGCCCGGTATGTGTCGGAAAATCCTGCACTGGAGCCGCAAAAAACGCAAATCCTCTGGAAAGAGTTCATCCAAACTCCGGAAACCATGTTGGTCGGGTAACCCGGCGCACTGAAGTTACTGGGACAGCCCTAGTCCTTGCGAGCACTCCAAAACGAACTCACGCCGAAGTAGACGAACAAAACAGCGAAAAGCCGGCAACAACAGCACGCCCGGGTCCAATCTTGCCCGCCGCGTAGGCATGATACTCGCGCCAGCAAGCGATGCCGCCGACCAAAGCGAGCCAGAGGAACAGGAATCCAGTGATCTCCAGCCAAAGAATCTTGCCGACCCGTCGAAGCGTCTGCAGAAAACTGCCGATTCCCGCCGAAACTCCCTGAAAAATCCGCCAGCTCTTTTGCCCTTTTTGAAAAGACCTGGCCGCTTTGCCCAGCATGGTGCCGACCGAGGCTGCCGAGGAAGGCTTTGCCCGCAGAGGATTAGGAAGACCGCTCACAAAGCGATTTTAGACCAGTTCGGTGAAAGCTGTCGCCCCGAAAGCGGCCGCCAAATGCTACGCTGGAGTGCCGGGTCAATTCCGGAATTGCTCAAGCGACGGGTCAACCCTGTTCTTGAAAAAGCTCTAAAACTTCCATGCCGGCCGTGGCATCCAATACGATTAGAGCTTGAAATCCCGCGGAGCACGTCGGGGTTTCGAGCGCAGCTTGCCGGGGTTCCGGGCTACGGCCATCGATATTGACTCCGAATCGGGGATTTCAAAGTGGAGCAGCGGCTACAAAAACTGATGAAGGAGCTCGGCCAGGCGATCAATGAGTCGATCTCAGACTCGGAGCAGATCGCGGAAGTGATCGCCAAAATTAAATCCGGCGGTTACGATGTGTTTCTCGTCCTCGAAGCCACGATCGGGTTCAACAAGCGCGAGGAAGAGGAGAGCGAAACAGTCTTCGCTGGTGAATTTCAGGAAATCGGACCCCGATTTCAAAGTCAGCCCTCAAGATATGAAATTTCTGAAGTCGTTGCGCATCAGCATCGACCGTCCGACAAAACTGCCTGAGCTGGACGCCGGAACGGCGGCTCTGTCTCGCCTGCTGTGATAGGATTCTTAGTCCAAATGTGACCTGACGCGTCGGACGTCCTGCCTGAAGGCGCCGAGGGAAGCTGCAAGCGTCGTCGCTCCTGGCACGAAACTACTGGGTAGGAACAGAGATGAAAGACACTCTTGGAGTTCTGCTGGCCGGCGGTGCGGGCGAGCGTCTGTATCCGCTCACTCGCGACCGTGCTAAACCTGCGGTGACTTTTGGCGGAATCTACCGCATCATCGACATTACCCTGTCGAATTGCATCAATTCCGATCTGCGGCGCGTCTACATTCTCACTCAGTACAAGGCTTTGTCGCTGAACCGGCACATTCGTGAGGGTTGGAACATCGTGGCCGATCCGCTCGGCGAATTCATCGAGATTCTCCCGCCGATGAAGCGCGTCAGCGAGAACTGGTATATGGGCACGGCCGACGCCGTCTACCAGAACATCTACTCCATTGGAGCGGAGGAACCCAAGCGCGTCCTGATCCTCTCCGGCGACCACATCTACAAAATGAACTACCGCCGCATGCTGCAACAGCATCAGGACTCGGGAGCCGACGTCACCATCGCCACCATTCTCGTCGATCCGAGCGAAACCAGGAACTTCGGCGTGGTCGATATCGACGGCGAAGGGAAGAGTGGTGGGATTCGAAGAAAAGCCGCTCACCACCAAGCTCAGGTCGCCTTACAACCCGGAGATGGTTTCGGCCTCGATGGGCGTCTACCTGTTCAATACCGATGTGCTGATTCCGGTGTTGCTCAAAGACGCGGAAGATCCCGATTCCCAGCACGATTTTGGCCACAACATTCTCCCCAGAATGGCTGACGACTACCGCGTCTATTCCTTCAACTTCATCGATGAGAACCGCAAGGAAGCTCTCTACTGGCGCGATGTGGGCACGCTTGAGGCCTATTACGAAGCCAATATGGATGTGGCGTCGGTCTCGCCCGTGTTCAACCTATACGACGAGCACTGGCCGATTCGCACCCGTCAGCGGCAGTACCCGCCGGCGAAGTTCGTATTCGCCGAGCCTGGCCGCACCGGAACCGCCGTGGATTCGCTGGTGTCGAGCGGCTGCATCGTCAGCGGCGGGTTGGTACGCGACAGCGTGCTCTCGCCCAATGTGCGCGTAAACTCCTATGCTGAAGTCGACTCCAGCATCGTCTTCTCTCACGTCGACATCGGCCGTCACTGCCGCATTCGCCGGGCCATCATCGACCGCGACGTACACATCCCGGAGGGTACGGTGATCGGCTACGACACGGAATCCGACCGCCAGAAGTACTTCGTTACCGAAAGTGGAATTACCGTGGTGACGCGCGATTATTCGTTGTTCGAGAGCCCGGTTACGGTGGACTACTTCACCTCGGAATAAAAGCGGCTCGCCAGGTTCAACCTCGGCAAGCGGTGGTCGCCGAGACGGTCCCGAAGCGCGGCCGGATGCTGAGGTACCGCACGACATGATTCCAACAAGGCCCGAGCCTGGAGAACCCCGCGCCGGCCGGTCAGCCAATCCAGGTGCTCTTCACCGCGATGGCCCCGACGCACCACAGGATGGCGTCTTCCACCGTCTCGCGATCGATTCCCTGCTCCGCCAGAAAGCCGCCGAACTCGGAGTTGCGCTCCAGCCGCTCGGCGAGCGCATTGAAAACGGCGATATAGTTCGCCGGGACGTTCAGTCCGGTGGCGCGCAGCAGGTCGTCGAGGCAAGCCATGCAATCCAGCAGCACCCCATCGGAATCCTCCGCCTGCGAGTTGACCAGAAACAGACTCTGCGCCACGTCGCACAAAACATCCATCTGCTTCGGCATCGGAGCTGAGGTGGCGCTTGTTCCCGGCAGGCCGCCGGCGGGCGCGTCGCCGGCCATTTGAAGCGCGCGGGCAACCAGAGCCGGAGTGGAGAAGAACAGGATACGGCCGTTTGCCATGATAGGCCGGCCGCCGGCTTCATCCTGCTCGATCAGGGTGAACAATTGCGGACCCTCGGCGGTCGGGTCCAGGCGGAGCCCGATCAGGCATAACTCGTGGGACTGCGGTGGTGCAGGAAATGGAACAAAATCGCTCATTTTGTATTCGGGACCGCAACTTTCCCGCCCAACACAGGTTTATAGTTTCACCCGCGTGGGCGTTTGAGGACAGTATGAAAGCCATTTGGACGTCGTGTCTAGACCGGATTCGCCCAAGGTATACCCCACAGGATCGGGCTTTCAAGCCCGGCGGTGACATGGCTGGGTATACGTATGGCAAAAGCGCTATAGCTCTTCTGATGACCGTGATGGCCCTGCTTCTGGCGACCATGGTCGCATGCGGCGGCCGCAGTTCCAACGGCGCCGCCCACGCCGAACAATGCAGGGTACAGCAACGCGAGTTTGAATGGCAGCTATGTTTTCAACCTGCGTGGAATCGACCCCAATGGAGGACGCTTTCGCCGCAGTTGGCGTCTTGACGGCCGATGGCAATGGCAATATCACCTCGGGCCAGCAAGACGTAAACGACGCTTTCAGTGGAGTCCTGCAGCAGGTTGCCATTTCCAATGGAACCTATTCGGTCGGCGTCGACGGCCGCGGACAGGCGACCTTGAATTTCGCCAACGGCGCCCCCAGCGCCAACTTTAATTTCGTGCTGCTTTCCACCAGCAAAGCACGTGTCGTCGAACTGTCGAATTTCGAGCTTTCCAGCGGCGTGCTCGAAAAACAGGTTCCCGCGGCCATCAGCGCTCTCACCGGCCCGGCCTATGTGCTGCGCATGGACGGCTCAAGCAACAACACGCTCCCCGATCTCCCGCGCAGGCTTGCTCACCGCAACCGGCACTGGCCCGTCAGCTTCGGTCGTTCTCGACGAAAACTACAACGGGACCTTCATCCCGACGATTGCCGGCTCCAACGTAAGTTTCAGCTTTAGCCCCGGAGGCTTCCGGACGCGGCGTCCTGCAATTCGTTACCAGCCAGGGCGGCGCCAACTCGACGGGGACGGCCATCGATCTCGTCTTTTATGTAGTCAACTCCACGCGCATCGAATTGCTGTCGGTGAATGCGTCGGAACAGCTTTCCGGCTATGCCGACGTGCAGAGCGGGACTTTCACCGCGGCCAGCGTGAGCAACCCCTACGTCTTTTCCATCTCGGGGTATTCGGCCACCGGCTACATCACCGAGACCGGAAGCCTCACGCTCAATAACGCGGCCAGCAGCGGTCTTGAAGATTTCGCCGATACCGGAAGGGTCTTCCCATCCGTCTCACTCACCGGCACTTATGCCGCCGACCCGGCGAATAACGGGCATTTCACCGGCAGCTTCGCCTCCAACGGCAGGACGGTCAACTTCGTGCTTTGGTTCAGCGCTCCGCAGAATGCCGTGCTGGTGGCCTACAACAGCACGTCGTCGCTGATCGAAAACGGAGTGGTCACCGAACAACCGGCAGTTCCCACCACCAGCACCGTCAACGGCAACTATGCACTTCACCTTTTAGGTTTGACCGGGGGCGGCAACATGATCCCCACGGTCCTCGAAGGCCAGGTGCTGGCCGACGGTCTAGGCACTTTTACCGGACTGGAAGACGTCAACCAGGGAGGCAGCGTGACGGTCGGCGCCTCGGCCAGCGGAAGCTATAGTGTGGCTTCCGGCCGCGGAACCGGAACCATCGGCGGAATTCCTGTTGTCTTGTATCCCGCCAGTAGCAGCACCACCTACGTCATGAGCACCGACGGCAAGCGCATGCTGTCGGGCTCGCTCGAAGCACAGAATTAGAAGACTGAGGAACATTGCGGAAACTCGTAGGAGTGTCATCCTGAGCGTCGCGCCGATTTTGCGCGGCCGCTTTTCGCCACGTGCTGGAAGCACAGAATTAATACCTGCCGCTGATTTTGTGGGTGGCGACGAAATGGCCGGGGCTCACCTGCTGCAAGGGCTGAATCTCCGGTTCGTCGCCGACGGCTCGAATCGGGCTGGGCATCTCGTCCGCCAGCAAGGATCGCGGCAAATGACGCCGCGCCGGATCGGCAATCGGCACGGCGGAAAGCAGTGCCCGCGTATAAGCATGTCGCGGATCTTCGAAGATCGCGCGGCGCGGACCGATTTCGACGATCTGCCCCAGGTACATTACCGCCACCCGATGACTCACCCGCTCCACCACCGCCATGTCGTGCGAGATGAACAAAAACGAGATGCCAAGATCGCGCTGCAGATCGAGCAGCAGGTTGATGATCTGCGCCCGGATCGAAACGTCGAGCGCGGAGACCGATTCGTCGGCGATCACGATCTTCGGATTCAGCGCCAGCGCGCGGGCAATCGCGATGCGCTGCCGCTGCCCGCCGGAAAATTCATGGGGATAGCGTTGCGCGTGCTCCGGCAGCAGTCCTACGCGCTCCAGCAGCCACGCCACCCGGCGCTCCGCTTCAGCCCTGGTTGCCACGCGATGCACCAGCAGCGGCTCCATGATCGTGTAGCCAACCGTAAGCCGCGGATCGAGCGAGGCATACGGGTCCTGAAAGACAACCTGAATGTTCCGGCGCAGCGCCTGCAACGGTTTGCCGGAGAGCTGCGTGATGTCGTGGCCCTCGAACTCGATTTCGCCGCCGGCAATGTCCACCAGCCTGAGCAGCGACCTTCCGGTGGTTGACTTGCCGCATCCGGATTCGCCCACCAGCGCCAGCGTCTCGCCCGCGTAGAGATCGAAGCTGACCTGCTCCACCGCATGCACGCGGCTGGTTACCCGGCCGAAGATGCCGGTGCGAACATCGAAGCGCGTGGTGAGCTTGCGAACCGCCAACAGCGGCCTGTGCCTGGAACTGGCTGCATAAGTCGGTAATGGCGCGGCTTCAGCCCTTGAGGTTCGGCAGCGCTCTCGACGGAGACTTCGCTCGTGGTTTTCCGGGCGCTCGCAGCAGGTATGCCGGCCTTCGGCTCCGCCTCGGCTCCCTCGTTCTGCGCCAGCAGCGGAAATCTGGCCGGAGCATCGGTCCCCCGCATCGCGCCCAACCGCGGAACCGCCGCCAGCAGCGCCTGCGTATAAGGATGGCGCGGCGCGGCGAAGATCTGCTCGGACGATCCTTCTTCGACTCGCTCGCCGGCATACATCACCAGCACGCGGTCGGCGATCTCGGCCACCACGCCCATATCGTGCGTGATGAAGATCACGCCCATCCGCATCTCGCGCTGCAGTTCGCGGATGAGTTGCAGAATCTGTGCCTGGATGGTCACGTCCAGCGCCGTCGTGGGCTCGTCGGCGATCAGCAGGGACGGACGGCAGGAGAGCGCCATGGCAATCATCACCCGCTGCCGCATGCCGCCGGAGAGCTGATGCGGAAAGCGGCCGAGCACTCGCCGCGATTCCGGGATGCGCACCAGTTCGAGCATGCGCAGGGCCTCCGCACGCGCTTCCGCCTGATCTTTACCCTGGTGCAGCCGAATCGATTCGGCAATCTGCTCGCCGACGGAAAAGACCGGATTCAGCGACGTCATCGGCTCCTGGAAGATCATGGCCAACTCCGCGCCGCGCAGCTCGCGCATGGCGGATTCGCGTGGCCTGCGCCAAGTCCAGCACGCTGTCCGTCGCGCCGATGAAATTGCATCTGGCCGCCGACGATGCGCCCGCCGCCGTGCTCGACCAGACCGCATGATGGCCAGCGCCGAGACCGACTTGCCCGAGCCGGATTCGCCGACGATCGCCAGGGTTTCGCCACGGTCGACCTGCAGGCAGAGATTGCGCACCGCCTCGACCTTGCGCTCCGAGGTCGTAAAGTGCACCGTCAATTGCTGTACGTCGAGAATCCTGGCCGACACAGCGGCTCTCCGCACTGTTCAATCCCGATCCCCTGGCGTCCTGCCGATGAAGCTCGCGATGAACTCCGTGTCATGTCTATCACAGGCGACTTGTATGGCAAAAGTATCAGTCCTTGGCGTGGTATCCCAGGGGTTCGCGTAATATTTTTGGGAAGTGTCATTCTGAGTGAGCGTAGCGAGCGAAGAATTTATGTATTTGATTCGTAATGCATAGATCCTTCTCTGCGCTCAGGATGACATCCTCGAACTTATACAGCAAACTCATAGGACATCCCCTTCCTACCTTCGCGCCGTTTTATTCGTTTCCGTAGATGGCGATTTCCGCAGCCTGGCCGACGCGCGCGAAGCCCCTGTACATGCCTTCGGTGTTGAACGGCATGGCTACGTTCCCGAGATGATCGACGGCGATCAATCCGCCGCGTCCCCCTATGCGCGGAAGCCTCTCGAACACCACGTGCTCGGCTGCCTGCTGCAAGGTTTTTCCGCCATACTCCATCTGCGCCGACACGTCGTAAGCCACCACCGCGCGCATGAACATCTCGCCCATGCCCGTGCTGGAAACGGCTGCGGTGCGGTTGTTGGCGTAGCAGCCGGCCCCGATGATCGGAGAATCTCCAACCCGCCCCTCCCGCTTGTTGGTCATGCCGCCGGTGGATGTGGCCGCCGCCAGATTGCCTTCCGCGTCGAGCGCGACTGCGCCGACCGTGCCATATTTGCCCGAATCCAGCGCGCTCATGGTCCGCGTCGAATCCGCCCGGCGCGGCGACACCGCAGAAGGATCGTGATCGAGCCGGATGCCGGAGTCGCCGCGGGCGAGCTGCCATTGCTGGTAACGAAACTCCGTATAAAAATATTCAGGCTCAACCAGCGGCAAGCCCTGAGCATGGGCGAACGCTTCGGCGGCCTCGCCCGCCATCAGCACATGACCGCTGTGCTCCATGACGGCGCGCGCCGCCAGCACCGGATTCGGCAGCCGGCGCACGCAAGCCACGGCGCCGGCCGCCAGCGTCTTGCCGTCCATCAGCGAGGCATCTAATTCGTGCGTGCCGGCGGCGGTAAAGACGGCCCCCTTGCCGGCATTGAACAAAGCACAATCTTCGAAGCGGCGGACGGTCTCGGTGACCGTATCGAGCGCGCTCGCGCCCTCGGCGAGCAATGTCTGGCCGGCACACACAATGGCCCGCAGTGCTTCCAGGTACTCTTGCTCCTGTTCGGCTGTCATCTGGGAGCGGGCGATGGCCCCGGCTCCCCCATGGATGGCGATAATCGGATTGGCGTGGTTCACGGATGCTCGCTTTCCGTTTGCCTTCCTAGTTTCGCACAGCTATCCCCTGCCTGTGCATGCACCGACCCGCGAGGCTGATCGGGGACCCGGCGAGTCACTCATGACTCCGGAAACGCTCTCTCAAAACACCGGCACCTGCAACATGACTCTGAAGCCGCTGCAACCTAAAATCGCTCCAAACGTAAAAAAGCCCCGCATTGTGTGACGTATTCTGCCTCACGGTGCGGAGCGGAGTTATTGTTGTTTGGAATGCAGATTTATATCTGCTACCGGCAGCGTACCAATCCTCCGGGATTTCGACAAGACATGATTATCCGAGGTACCTCTATTGACATCGAACTGCTGCGAATGAAGGTTGAGCCGCTCCGGAGGAAGGACCCCGCGGAGATGGCATTAAATCTGCTTTGCCCGCGTGGGAACTTTCATTCGTTAATAATCAATGAATAACATTGGAGCCGCTGCCAAATAAATTATGCTTGGTATGCAACCACCGCGTGCGACGGCAAAAAACATTCGCCGCGCAAACATCCATCGAAGCGACGGTCACGATGTTGTTGGTCCTGTCCGCCTGATAGACGAGCGTCGCCGCCAGCTCAGATACGTGTCGCTACCACCGTGCCATTTCGCTGACAGTCCAGCACCTCAAAAAAGGTGCGACCGTGTCCATGGTTTCGGTGACGCAAGCAATTGCAAACTGGCGGAAACGTTCTGGCCTGCAATCCAACAGCCCGGAACGTTATAATTCTCTTGCACTTGTTATAAGGTTCTCTGTCTGACGGATTGGGGCGAAGGGTTCGAAACTCATGACAATTCTGGTCTTCACCGTGCTGGTGGCTGTGTCGTCTTTTGCGGCCGGCCTGGTGGGAGCGCTGACCGGCTTAGGAGGCGGAGTCGTTCTGGTTCCCTTGCTCACAATCGCATTTGGGATAGACATTCGCTACGCGATTGGCGCCTCGCTCATCTCGGTGATCGCTACTTCGTCCGGTGCGGCGGCCGCTTATGTCCGCGAAGGCTACTCCAACATTCGCATCGGCATGTTCCTGGAGATCGCGACCACCGTCGGCGCGATCATGGGCGCCATGATTGCCACCAGGGTGTCCGGCCGGGCAATCGCGATAATTTTTGGCGTGGTGCTGCTGGTCTCGGCTTATCTCTCCAGCCGGAAACAACCCGATCGACCTACCGCCGAGGTAGGCGGCTCGCTGGCGCAGAAGTTGCGCTTGAGCGGAAGCTATCCGACCCCCAATGGGCCGAGCTCATACTATGTGTGCAATGTACCGGCCGGATTCAGCCTTATGTTCACGGCGGGAACGCTGTCGGGATTGCTGGGGATTGGCTCGGGTGCCGTGAAAGTGCTTGCCATGGACCAGGCCATGCGCATCCCCTTCAAGGTTTCGACCACCACCAGCAACTTCATGATCGGGGTGACGGCGGCGGCCAGCGCGGGGCTGTATCTCAGCCGCGGCTATATCGATCCGGGATTAGCGATGCCGGTGATGCTGGGAGTGCTTGCCGGTTCACTCCTCGGGGCGAAACTCCTGGTCAAAGCAAAAACAAAATCACTGCGGCTGATTTTCAGCCTGGTGATCGTCGCGCTCGGCATTGAAATGATCATCAACGGAATCCGAGGAACGTTATGAGCGAACACGAGCAGGGTGACCGGCGAATGGAGGCGATTATCGGTATCCTGCTGCGACTGGGGGTTTCGTTAGCTGGCTCCGTCGTGTTCTTCGGGGCAATCGTCTACCTGATTCGGAATGGCATGGCGCCACTGCCCGATTACAAGAGTTTCCATGGCGAAAGCGTTCAGCTTCGCACCGTTGAAGGCATTCTGGCCGGCGTCCGCCATTTCCACGGGCGCGCCATCATCCAACTGGGAGTGTTGCTGCTGATCGCCACGCCGGTGGCGCGAGTCGTCTTTTCAGCCTTCGCCTTCGCCTTGGAAAAAGACAGGCTCTACGTTGTCCTTACCCTGGTCGTGCTCGTCATTCTGCTGTTCAGCCTGGTCGGTTCTTCGCTTGGGTAGCGGGCGAGCATAACTGGCGTCATGCCGAGCAAAGCGAAGCATCCCAGGAAACTGCCTCATCTCTCGCCGCTCCGGGCTTTTGATAAAATCCTCTGGTCATGCCTCGCCCCACGCCGGGCTCGATTCATCGCTCCCGGCGATCGCTCCGAATGACAGAGCAAGAGTTATTACAAGATTTTCCGGGACAGAACCTCAGATCCCCATGTATGCCGCGCGAACCTCTTCATTGACCGCGAGTTTTTCGCTGGGACCTTCCAGCACGACCCGTCCGGTTTCGAGCACATAACCGCGGCTGGAAACCGCCAAGGCCTCCACCAGGTTCTGCTCGATCAGCAAAATCGAGACGCCCTCGCTCGAGATCTCCTTGATGATCCGGAAAACGCTGGCCACCACGATCGGCGCAAGTCCGAGCGAGGGCTCGTCGAGAATCAGCAGTTTGGGATGACCCATTAAAGCCCGCGCGATCGCCAACATCTGCTGCTGTCCGCCGCTGAGCGATCCGCCAAGGTCTTCCTTTTTCTCCTTCAGCACGGGAAACAGCCCGTAGACTTTTTCCAGCGTGGCGGCGCGTTGCGGCTTGGCCGAAGGGGTATACGCGCCCAGGATCAGATTGTCCTGAACCGTCAGTTGGCCAAGCACTCCTCGGCCTTGCGGAATGTGGGCAATTCCCAGCCCAGGCAGTGCGTGGGGCGGAATCTTCGTCAGTTCCTTGCCATCGAAGACGATGCTGCCCGACCACACCGGAATCAGCCCGGAGATGGCCCGCAGCAGGGTGGTTTTGCCGGCACCGTTGGAGCCGACCAGCGATACTGCCTCGCCGTTGTCGACCCTCAACGACACCCCGTCCAGCACCTTCATGTCTCCGTAGCCGGTGACGACATTCTTGATCTCAAGCATGTTTGTAGCCCTCGCCCAGATAGGCTGTGATTACCTTTTCATTGGCCATGACGACTTCCGGGGCTCCCTCGGCGAGCAGTTCGCCCTGGTTCAACACCACCAGCCGATGGCAAAGCGCCACCACCGCTTTCATCACATGCTCGATAAAGATGACGCTGATCCCGCTGCGGTTGATTTTCCTTACCAGTTCCAGACCCTCTTCCATTTCGTGAGGGTTGAGGCCGGCCAGGCATTCGTCCAGCATGATGAGCTTGGGTTTCAAGGCCAGCGCCCGGCACAGGTCCAGACGCTTTCTCTTTTCCACCGGCAGGCTCGCGCTCTTCAGATGCATGGAACTTTTCAGTCCGGTCATCTCGATGCACTCCAAAGCGACCGCCTCCGCCTCCGCCGTACGGCTGGTGTGGAGCAACGCCGCGATGGTCACGTTTTCCAGAACGGTCAGGTTCAGGAAAGGCCGGGATGACTGGAACGTCCGGGCAACCCCGTGACGAGCCATCGCCGGCGGCGCCTGCGCGGTGACGTCGACGCCCTGCAACAGCACGTGGCCGCCATCCGGCCGGTAGAGGCCGGCAATGGTGTTGACGAACGTCGATTTACCCGAGCCATTGGGCCCGATCAATCCAAGAATCTCGCCCGGCTCGAGGTTCAGCGAAACGTCCCTCAGCGCATGTACGCCGCCAAAAGACTTCTTGAGGTTGGTGACCTTAAGCAGCGGTTCCACGAGCGACCTGCTTTTTGGGCCAGAATCTGTCAAACAAGGAGATGAGTCCATTAGGCCTCACAATAATTACGACGATAAGAAGCACGCCATAGAGAAAAAGACTGGCGCCGCCTCTGATCGCACCCAGATACATGTTGGT
Organism: uncultured Acidobacteriota bacterium; assembly: GCA_963786555.1. Classification (GTDB taxonomy): domain Bacteria; phylum Acidobacteriota; class Terriglobia; order Terriglobales; family Acidobacteriaceae; genus CAWBRT01. The sequence continues at coordinate 570,743 of CAWAZO010000010.1, read as the reverse complement.
CAATTCGGTCAACAACACCACCACCGCCGCTCCCAGAATTGGTCCCCACAGGGTTCCAATTCCGCCGACAATAACAACCACCGCAATTTCAATCGAGAGGTTGATACTGGCGACGCCGTCAGGGTCAATGTAGCCTACGACGAAAGCGTACAGCACCCCGCAGGCAGCCACGATCGCGGCGCTAAGCATAAAGGCGACCATCTTGACCCGAGCGGTCTTGACACCGAGAGACTCGGCCGCGTCCTGATCCTCGCGCACCGCCGCCAGATAGCGACCGATTTTCGCGTGCTCCATGGTGCGTACGATCATGAAAACCACGACCAGTAAAAACAGCGCCATATAGTAGTACGCGACTTTGGAGCTGAATTGCAGAAACAACGGGTCATCGCCATGAAAAGGTATCGGTATGCCGTTGGCGCCCGCCGTAAAATCTTTAAAATGCAACAACAGGGTGCGCGTGATCTCGCCGGCCGACATTGTCGCCAGCGTAAAATACGGTCCGCGCAAGCGGAAGCAAGGCAGCCCGATGATGACCGCGGCCAGCACCGCCAGCGCCATGCCGATCACTCCGCCCACCAGCGGCGTCAGTCTCTTATAGACGACAAACAAAACCGCGGTGTAGGAGCCGATGGCGAAAAACACGGAATGCCCCAGCGAAAGCTGCGCGCCATATCCGCCGATCAGGTTCCATCCCAGCCCCATGGTGGCAAACAGAAAGACCATGATCATGATGTGCAGGTAATAAGGAACAGTTACGGCAAGCGGAAAAGCGAGCACCGCGACGATCAGTGCAGGCAGGACGAATTTCGCCGTCTTAGGGTTCATTTCGTTGCCCCTCCGAACAGTCCGCTAGGCCGCAAGAAGAGCACGGCGAGGAAAATCAGGAAAGTAAACAATTGCGATAGATCAAGTGAAATATAAGTGCTGCTGAGAGCCTCGACGATGCCGATGATCAGCCCGCCCAACAGTGCACCGGGAACCGATCCCATCCCGCCCAGCACCACCACTACAAAGGCCGTAGTGTTGAAAAGGACGCCCACGCCGGGAAAGACATAGAACATCGGCGTCAACAACACCCCGGCGGTGCCCGCCAGAACGATGCCAACGGCAAAGGCAATCGTGAAACACCTGGTCGGATTGATACCGAGCAAGGTGGCGACCTCGCGGCTCTCGGCGGTCGCCCGCATGGCGCGTCCCAGGTCGGTCTTTTTGAGCAGGATCGTCAGCGCTACCACCATCAGCAGCGCCACCAGGAAAGCGATTACGCGCGGCACGGAGAGGGTAAGTCCGACCAGATGAAAGGCCGCATCCTTGATGGGAGTATTCACCGAGAGATACTCGGCTCCAAAAATCATCAGAATCAGGTTCTGTAAGACGACCGACAATCCGAGGGTCAGCAGGATGAAGGATTCGTCGGGTTTGCCGATAACGCGGACGATCAGGAACTTGAAGACAAGATAGCCAATCGCGAACATGACAATCCCGACCAGCACCAATCCGGGATAAGGGGCAATATGGGCAAATGTCGCCAGCATCCAACTGACGTACATGCCCAGCATCACGAACTCTCCCTGGGCGAAGTTGACGATCTTCATCACTCCAAAGATCAGTGTCAACCCGACGGCAACCAGCGCATAGACGCCGCCCACCATCAACCCGTTAAGAGTCGTCTGCAAGAAGATAGTCAGATTCACTATCTTGTCTCCTCTGAGTTACAAAGGGGGGTGTCGAACGGGCACCCCCCATGCTCGTAGTCAATTTACTTGGCGGGTTTAAAGGCGCGTACCCCATCGGTTTCGGGGAAAATCGTCCGGGGCTTATCATCCTGCCACTGAATCATGACCGGATGCACCTGACTGTTCCATCCAGTTGCATCGATCTTTGTCACTCCAGGCTGCATGAGTCCGCCAACCAGGCCGCTGTCATTGAACGAGGCCAGGGCCGCCCGCAGCTTCTCGGGATCGGTCGACTTTGCCTGTTCCACGGCTTCGGCAATCATGCGGATGATCACATAGCTCGGCCCCGCATGCTCGGTCATGTAGGTGTTGTACTTCTTCTCGTACCTGTCGGTAATGGACGCCCGCTCCGGAACCGACGAGATGTTCTTCGAATCCCAGTTCCAAGAGGCCACGGAGACGAATCCATTCACTGCACTTCCCATCTCGGCGGAAAATGCCGGCCACAGGAAGCCCGCGCCGCCGCCGATGATCACCGGCGCGACGTTCATCTGCTTCATGGTGTTGATGATCAGCTTTGCGTCCGTCGTATAGGCCACCGGAAACAGCGCCTGCGCCTTGGAGGCCTTGATCTTGGTCACCAGCGAGGATGCGTCGGTGAAACCGTGCGGATAGGCTTCGAACAACACCAGGTTCAAACCGGCTTTGGCGGCGATGTCCTTAATGCCGCCAGCGGTGGAGACGCCGTAGCCGGAATTCTCATAAACGACGGCAACGTCCTTCAACCCGAGGTTGTACTTCTGATTGAGCCATTTCAGGAATTCCACCTGGGTGTTGCCGAACTGGCTGCCGTGAGGCGCCACCTGGAAGGTGTACTTGTAGCCTTGGGCGCTGATCTGATCGTTGATGCCATTGGTGACGATGGGAATCTTGGCTTTTTCCGCGATTGGTAGCGTCGGCAGAGCCATCCCGCTGATCCCTGAGGTTTTGGCGGCAATGACCTTCTCCGTGCTGAAAACCCGCTCGGCGGTAGAAGCGGCGTTTTGGGGGTCGCTGGTGAGGTCGACGACGACCAACTTGACCTTGGCTCCGCCGAGGGACTTGATGCCGCCGGCGGCATTGATGTCATCCACGGCAAGTTGCGCCCCGTTCAGGTCCTGCTGGCCGGCATCGGCGTTGCTGCCGGACAGGCAATCAAGAAAAGCGATTCGAACTTCTTTATTTCCCCCACCTTGGCAACCGAGCAGTCCGAACCCAAGGAAGGCAAGTAGCGTCATGAGCACTACTGACCACAAGACCCGATTTTTCATACTGTCGCCTCTCGTAGATTGATTCTCTATTTCTTATCAGAATAGTTGTAGAAACCGCGACCGCTTTTGCGGCCTAGCCAACCCGCCTCGACCATCTTGACGAACAGCGGACAGGGGCGGTACTTCGAATCACGCATGTTTTCGTAAATTCCGGTCATGGTGGCAAGCGCAACGTCGATGCCAACGAAGTCCAACAGCTCCAACGGACCCATCGGATGATTGCACCCCAATTTCATGGCCGCATCGACATCCTCCGGCTTCGTGCCTTCCATCACCAGGAATACGGCCTCGTTGATCATGGGAATCAGCAGCCGGTTGACAATAAACCCCGGATAATCATGGGCAAGAACCGGCGTCTTCCCGGTCTTTTCGACATAAGCCCGACATTCGTTGTAGGTCTCGTCCGAGGTCGCCAGACCGCGGATCATCTCCACCAGCTTCATCCTGGGAACCGGGTAGAAAAAGTGCAGACCTATGACTTTCTCCGGCCGTTTGGTGACCGAAGCGATCTCGGTGATCGACAGCGCCGAGGTATTGCTCGCCAGGATGACCCCAGGCTTGGCGATGGCATCCAGCTTCTTGAACGCCTCTTTCTTTACCGCCATATTCTCGAAGACGGCTTCGACAATAAACTCCGCCGAGGCCAAATCCTCGTACGACTCGCTGGTCCGTATGCGGGAGAATATATCTTGCGCGGCGGCAGCTTGAAGCTGTCCCTTTTCCACCGACTTGTCGAGACCGGCCTTGATGCGGACTTTGGCTTTTTCCAGGGCCTTGCCACTGACATCCACCAGAAGGACGTTATAACCCCCACGGGCCGTCACTTCAGCGATTCCCGCGCCCATGAGGCCAGCCCCCAACACTCCAGCGCTGCTCTTATCCATGCGTTTAATCCTTTCGAGACATTAAGCTACGGCTTATGAAGAACCTGAATGAAAGACAATTCCGGCGCCGTCGCCTTCCAGACAAACATAGACTCCGGCCGCGGTTTAGTCGCGGTATAGACTCTTCAATGGCAAACGGATGACGTGAGTAGTGTACCAACTTTCTCACTTTGGAGAATCACATTTTTCGATTTCCGGATGGGCCGCAGAAAAATCCACCCGTGCCCACCGTGGTTTCCGCTCGGGCTGAAACATGGGTTAGCCAGTTGGTGCCGGTACTGGCGATGAGGGGTTTTTCCTGCCCAAAGCCTGATTTGCGCTATCGTATCAGGCGATCGTCTCCGTCGAGTTTCCGTTGCATCAGGACGCTGTCGTACCAGCGATCGAACTTGAACCCGACGTCCTGCAGGGTGCCCACCGGCAAAAAGCCAAGTCTCTTATGCAAGCCTATGGAAGCCTGGTTGGCGGAGTCGCCAATGACGGCAATCACCTGGCGGAAACCCTCTTGCGCGCATTCGGCGAGCAACGCCGTCATCAGCAGTTGACCGATGCCCTGCCGAAGCTCACCGGGTCGAACGTAAACCGAGTTTTCCACCGTAAACCGGTAGGCAGGCCGTGTCCGGTAAGGCCCCGCGTAGGCATAACCAATCACTTCACCCTGCCGCTCCGCCACCAGATAGGGAAATCCCTTCTCCATAAGACGCGCGCGCCGAGCCATCATCTCTTCGACGCCCGGAGGTTCCACCTCGAAGGTTGCTGGCGAATGCAGCACGTGATGTCCGTAGATGGCAACAATCGCCGTCACATCGCGTTCTTCGCAGGCACGAATGCTTACGCTCGACGAGTTCAACGAATCCCTCCTGCAACAATCCTATCGAGAATTGGGTTGCATAAACATTTCTTTGAAAGGGCGTGGAGTGACAGGCTGCGGAAAATTCGTACCAGTGTCATCCTGAGGTCGCGCCGGTTTTGCGCGATCGAAGGATCGGCTTTGTTTTCAGCATACGCAAACAGCATATCCCTCGCTCCTCCACCCCAACAACGGCAAAAGCGGCCGTTGCCGGGGACCCCGGCTGCGCTCAGGATGACACCTCGAAGAGCAGTTTTTCCGCAGCCTCTGGAGCCGCGCCGTCCAGAGCCGGTAATGACGCGGGGTTAGCCCTGAGAAGTTGCCGGCTCTTCCAAAATACATGTATGCGATCAGTTCTACCCGGCCAAGCCAAGGTCGGCGGCCACCGTTCGCATGGCGGCAACGCAAAAGGCGATGTGCTCTTCGAGGTCGACGCCCAGATCGGCGGCGCCCTCGGTGATGTCGCTGCGGCTGACGGCGCGCGCGAAGGCCTTGTCCTTCATTTTTTTCTTTACACTTTTGGCTTCGACTTCGGCCAGCGACTTATTCGGCTTGACCATGGCACAGGCGGTGATGAAGCCTGACAGTTCATCGCAGGCGAACAGAGTCTTTTCCATCTTCGACTGCCGTGGCACCCCGCTGTACTGCGCGTGGGAGAGAATCGCGCGGCGGACGTCCTCCGGGTAGCCGCGTTCGGCCAGAATCTTTTCGCCGACAAACGGGTGCTCTTCCGGGGTCGGATGCTGTTCGTAGTCGAAGTCGTGGATCAGCCCGGTGACGGCCCACTTCTCTTCGTCTTCGCCAAACTTGCGGGCATAGGCGCGCATACAGCTCTCGACGGCCAATGCATGTTTCCGCAAACTTTCCGACCGAGTGAACTCAGTTAGTAACCCCCACGCTTGTTCGCGATTCATCCCTGTTTTCTCCCTGTTATTGCGATGTTTTTTCTGCCCTTATGGGCTTACTTCATCATTTCGAGCCTAAAAACACCGGCCTGGCCCTAAAAATATCTTGACATCCACACTGCCTTTGTCGCAAATTACGGCCAGCCCGAGGTTTACCACGTTGATTCGGATCACGATGGTAAACCTGAGGTGGAGTGCCCGCTCTGGCAGCTCCGTAATAAATGATGGCCACGCTTCTAGCGCCTGTTGACTCCAGGGAAGTCGTACGCTGCGATCACTGCAACCTGGTGCAATTTCGGACGGCTAATAACCTTTGCCGCAAATGCAAAACCTCCTTCGACGAGGAACCCGAACCTGTCATAACCCTGACGATCGCCCAGCCGGTGGCGATTGCCGAACCCGGCAATAAACCGCTGAGCGTAGCCGGAGCGATCCGCGCCTTGCGAACCCGCGCCGGCTTGAGCCAGCGCCAATTGGCGCAGCGCATGAACGTGCCGCGCACCTATGTCTCAAAAATCGAGAATGAGAAGGCCTGCCCCACATTGTCATCCCTGCAACGGCTGGCCGATGCCTTGAACGTTACCATCTGCGACTTGCTGCGCAATGGCGAACCATCCCTGGAAGACCAGATACGGCAGCTCCAGGGCGACGATTTCATCGCCGAGCTGATTCCCTACTTGCGGAAGCTGAACTCGGTGCAGTGGACCAGTATCCTGAACGAAATTCGGACGATGACGATGCAGACTCGCCGCACCGCCTAGCCCGGATTGGTATAGCCGTCCGGGACGAGGAATGCGAAGGCGTCATCCCGACCGGAGTGCCGAGCGCCTGTGGCCGGAGCAGCCAAGCTGCGTACCCGACGTTACAGTCGATCGGCGAGAAGCTGTTCGGGCACGGAGCCGGGGTCCCCATCAAACGGCGCTGTTGCGCTTGATGGGGTGGGGAGTGGAGGGATATTGTGTTTTCCTGCGACAAAGCAACACAAAAGATTCCTCGGCTCGCGGCGTGGGATCGCCGCTCGCTTGGAATGACGTTGTTTTGACGGGACACGCAACACGGGAAGTGGTCCAGCGATTCGGGAAAGAACTCCCCCATGTAGATGCCCCACGTTATGCCTCGCTTTTCGAGACTAACGTGGGGTAGTTTTTTTGTAAGTGTCATCCTGAGCGCACCGGGGTCCCCGGCGAGCCCGCTGTCGGCTTGTTGGGGTGGAGACCGGGGTCCCCGGCGAGCCCGCTGTCGGCTTGTTGGGGTGGAGACCGGGGTCCCCGGCGAGCCCTGCTCGCTGGGGTGGTTACGCGATGCCGGCCTGATTTCGGTTGGGCGGCGCCGGCTTGGAGTCGGCTGCCGAGATCGAGCTGATGCGCACCCGTTCCACGCGGCGGTTGGTTGACTGCAATACCTCGAAGCGCAAGCGATCCTGTTCGACGATTTCCCCGGCCGGAGGAATATGTCCCGCGATCTCGGTGACTAATCCGGAGACGGTGGTCGATTCCCAGTCGCCCAGGCGGACGCCGAACAACTCGTCCAGCCGATCGACATCCATGTTGCCGGGCACGACGTAGGAATTCTCGCTTTCGCGAATGATGTCCGACTTGCTCTCGCCTTCTTCTCGCAGCTCGCCCACGATCTCCTCGACCAGATCCTCGACGGTCACCAGCCCGGCAACGCCTCCGTATTCGTCGATCACGATCGCCATGCGGATATTCTGGCGCTGCATTTCTCGCAGCAGCTGGCTGCCGCGCTTGGTCTCCGGGACGAGGTAAAGATCGGTCTTCATCAGCTCCTTCACCGTGCGGTGCTGGGCTTCGGAATCGGCAACCTGAAGCAGGTCGCGGGCCAGCACGATGCCAACGATGTGATCGAGATCGCTCTCGTAGACCGGGACCCGCGAATACGGGTGCTGCCGCAGCATCTCCGTCAGTTGCGCCACCGTGGTTGACGCGGGAACGGCAAAAACCTCCGGCCGCGGGCGCATGACTTCGCGCACGATTTTGTCGCCAAACTCCACCACCGAATGGATGAGCTGACGGTCGCTCTCTTCCAGAATGCCTTCGTCCTGACCGGCCTCGATGAGCGCGTCGACGGCTTCGGAGGGATGCTCGGGCTGCTCCCCCGCGTTCTCCGTGCGGGTGAGCGAGACCACGGATTGCAGAAATCCCAGCACCAGCGTCAGGGGCAAGGCAAGATAGATAAGCGCGCGAACCACGGGAACCAGCGCCAGCAGCCAGGCGCCGCGAGTGCCGGAAAAAAATAAATAAGGCAGAAAGCGATGGAAGACGAGAACGATGATGACGATCAGCAGGCATAACTGCGCGATCTCGCCCGAAGCTCCAGCGCTCGTGATAAGCCGAGATGACCAGCAGCAGGGTGATGGCCGCGATGGCCAATCTGCTCCAGCACGGCCATCGAGAGCGCGGCTCGCCAGCGGCTGACCTTGAGGCGGGGCTCGATCTGATTTTCGAAGAGCTCGATGTTGTTCTGGAATTCGCGCGAAAGAAATTTGCCGGCTTCGCTGTAGAGACGCGCTACGTAGGAAGCCAGCGTCAGCACGCCCAGCAGCAGAATGATCAGGCAGACGGACATTGCACTCATCGCTGCTTACTCCGGCGGCTGTCCGAACGGCGTTTGCTGCGAACTCCGGAGCCTGCCCTCCGCACGCGCAGCTTCCCGCCACTAGCATCGACCGTGGCCGGTCGCACGGACTTGCCCTTCGCCGACCGCGAGCGGTCCGAATCGGTGCGCTCGATGAGTCCCTCGGGAAGTCCGAGCGCGCGGCGCAGCAGAAGCTCCTTGCGTGCCATCCGGCCATTGTCGCTTTCGTGATCGTAGCCGGCGAGGTGGAGCAGGCCATGCAGGATGAGCGTCTTGATCTCGATGGCCACGCCATGCCCGAGCACCCGGCCGTTCTGCCGCGCGATGTCGGCGGAGATGGCGATATCGCCCGCATACCCCGGCTCCGACGATCCGCTTTGGCCGTGGCTGGGGTGGAATCTCGGAGGGAAACGAGAGCACATCGGTGGCATAGTCCTTGCCGCGGAACTCGCGATTCAAGCGTCTGAGTTGCGCGCTGGAGGCGAGCAGCAATGTGACCTCGCCGTCCAGTTTGAGGCTGCGGCGGCCGCGATTGAGAAAACGCGCCAGCATCGTGCCGCTTACGCCTTCCACCGCTTTGTGAATAATGACCAAGAGTGCTCCGTGGGTATTAGGCAGTCGACAGCGGAAGAAGCCATCCAAAAACACCAATGGGAGGGCCTGCCGGAACCCTCCCATCCATGGTATATCGAATTTCTATTCGCGCGCCGAATGGGACTCCAGCACGGGTCCGCCAGCGAGCCGCCGCGAACCGATGGCAGTCGCGCCGCCATTGCCATTGGCGCGGGCCTCGGGGCCCAGATCCAGTTGCAGCGACATCTGCTGCTCCTTCCAGACCTTGTGCTCTTCATAGGCATGGACAATCCGCTGCACCAGTTGATGGCGCACCACGTCGCTCTCGTCAAAGAACTGGAACGAGATGCCTTCGACGTTCTTGAGCACCGTAATGGCCTCGATCAGTCCGCTGCGGTTCGCGTTCGGCAGATCGATCTGCGTAATGTCGCCGGTGATCACGGCCTTGGAATTGAATCCCAGCCGGGTGACAAACATCTTCATCTGCTCGGAGGTCGTGTTCTGCGCTTCGTCGAGAATGACGAAAGAATCGTTCAGGGTGCGTCCGCGCATGAAGGCGATGGGAGCGATCTCGATGACATTCTTCTCCAGAAAACGATCCACCCTCTCGGGGTCCAGCATTTCATAAAGCGCGTCGTAGAGCGGGCGCAGATAGGGATCGACCTTTTCCTGCAAAGTGCCGGGCAGAAATCCCAGGCGCTCGCCGGCTTCGACCGCCGGACGCGCCAGAATGATGCGGTTGACCCGCTTGGAAATCAGCGCCGAGATCGCCATGGCGACCGCCAGATAGGTCTTGCCGGTACCGGCCGGACCGATGCCGAAAACCATGTCGTTGTTTTCAATCGCATCCAGATAGCGGCGCTGATTGACGCTCTTGGGCTGCACCTGGCGCTTGCCAAAGGAGCGCTGGCGGCCGGCTTCGGCGAGCCCGCGCAGACTGGCGCTGGGATCGGTCGTCACCACGCGAAGCAGCGAACCGAGATCGCCGTTGTTGAACTGGTGACCGGCGCGCTGCAGGTGGTCGAAGTCGACAAACACCTGCTCGGCGCGCGCCACATCGCTGGGCGCGCCCTCAATCTCGACCGAATCGGCCCTCAGGTTGATGGCCACGCTGAATCCATCCTCCATCAGGTGCAGGTTTTCGTCACGAGTGCCAAACAGAGTTTCGATCTTGGGGCTGATTTCAACGTTTTTCTTCATCGAGACTGGACATCACCTCAAGCGCATGCGCGCAGTTGTTCCGTCGGACGCGACCCGCCAGACCAGTGGGTTTTGAAGGTTTGTTTTTTGGAGGAAGCTGAGTTGAAATGGAAGAGTAAGTGTATGAAAAGAGACGCGAAGAGATTCGCCGGCGGACGAAGCGAGCTGGCCGGCAAACATGACCCGAAATGCTCTCCCAAAGACGTGGAGCACTCCCATCTGGCGAGAGAGTAGCCTGAGTTTTCCCTCCAGTCAATGAAACTATTTGTTAAAAGATACAGCCTTGATAACGTGGTGCAAACCTCCCCGTCCGGTATCTATATATGTTTGGATGAACCGGCTGGCGGAAACGACACGCGTACTTACGATTTTAGCCATTTTTTTGCAGATCGTGATTACCCGGCCACTGTGCCCCGGTTGCTGCAGGATAGCCCGGCATCCACCCGTAGTTGCCGAATGCCGGGATTTCGGCCGTTGCCGGGTGGGACACCACGGGGATGATTGCAACCGGAGCGGCATTTCCCGTACAATCAAGGTTCGGCCAATGGCCATTGCCGCCGGTTGAGGTTGCGGCATGTAGGTTTACGCCTGTGGGCCTGACCCGAACATTTTCTTATGAGGATGACCTGGAAGGTATGGCAAATCATTTTTCGGCGCTTAAGCGCACCCGGCAAACCGTAAAACGCACCGCAGTCAACCGCGCCAGCAAGTCCCGCCTTCGCTCCGCATTACGCGAACTGCGGAGCGCCATGGATCAGGGCGACAAGGCCGCGGCCGAGAGCAAGTTCCGCGAAGCAACTTCGGTTTTGGACAAGAGCGTGCAAAAGGGCGTGGTTCACAAGAATACCGCTTCACGTTACAAGGCGCGCCTGTCGGTGCGTGTAGCAGCAATCGCCAGCAAGTAAACCTTCCCGGCTTTCAGAAAGCGGCAGGTTCAGACCTGCCGTTTTCCTTTGTACCCTCGTTGGTACATGCACCTACGCTTGCCGATTGGGCTATTCTCCTGGTTTTTCAGAGATTTCTCCCATTTTCTCCCCCTCACTTAGTAGATTCCCGGTATTAGTACTGATTGCTATGGTTGCCGGACCGTCTTAAAATGCCTGTACTCTGGCCGTGTTCGGTCAGCGACTGTGGCACATGATGATCCCAGCGACACACGTGTGGTCCACGCAACCCGGCGAAGCGAAAAGGACAGCTCGCACCACCGAAGTCTACCGGCTTGCGCCATGGTTGCGCCTACTGTGGTTGTGCGTGCTGGGGTGGAAGCCTCCGGTGGAAACTGCCGGCCTGTATGCTGCTGTGGGTTTTGCTGTGGTCGCCGCTTTCCGCGCAAATGATTCATCCGCTTCAGGAAGATGGGCGCACGGTGTTTGTCAACGATGGCGCAGTTGCCGCCAAGACCGGCCAGCAAGCCGGCCGTTGGCAATCCACCGGCCCTCCAGTACTGGAGCAACACGGAACGGCGCTGGAAGCCTCTGCCGCCGTCTTCCTCGGGAGTGCTTCGACGGGCGCGAGTTGCCGCCGCCGAAGTCCAGAACAAGGTGCAGAGCGAAATGCAGAGTTCCGTGGAAGCCCCTGCGCTTGCCATTCCCGCGCCTGAGAAAACTTCGGCGAATTTAAAGTCCCGGCACCAGCCATCGGGACACGACTCCAACTCGACCGAGATCGACCGCATCATCGAAGAAGCTGCCGCGCGGCACCACGTCGATGCCAACCTGGTCCGGGCCGTCATCAAAGTCGAGTCCAACTTCAATCCTTCGGCCGTCTCGCGCAAGGGAGCGATGGGATTGATGCAGTTGATGCCGGCCACGGCGCGCAAATTCAACGTCAGCAACCCCTTTGATCCGCGGCAAAACGTCGACGCCGGAGTTCAGCATCTCAAGCGGTTGCTCGACAACTTTGGAGGCAACGTCGGTTTGACTCTGGCAGCCTATAATGCGGGAGAGGCAGCAGTGAACCGCAATAATGGAGTCCCGCCATACCCGGAGACGCGGCAATACGTGCGTCAGATCACGGGGATTTATGGCGGCGAGACGAGCACCCTGATTTCGTCGGCGCCCATTCGCGTTTCGCGCGACGCCTTCGGTGTGCTCACGATCACGAATGTGGAGTAGGGGACCAGGCGCATTTCTGTCTCATGACCCAGATTCTCTCAAAGCGGCGGATGCGCAAGGCAGTGATCGGTGCCGCCGTGGTGCTGTTTGCGCTCTGCTCGTGGGCGCGCGACACGCAGCAAAACCGGCAGTTGGCTCGCACCCAGTTTGAAACGGCCGAGCGCATGCGCGAGGCTCTGAACGGCAAACCTTCCACCGAGCGTACTCGCCGCGAATACCAGCAGGTGGGCGACGCCTATCGCAAGGTCTACTACCTCTCGCCCGGCAGCTCCAAAGCCGATGCCAGCATAGTCGCGGTCGCCGAGTTGCTCGTGCAGCAAGGCCGTTCCTTCAACGACGAAAAAGCGCTGCGCGCAGCCATCGCGCAATACGAATTCCTTGCGCCGCGAGTATCCCGGCAGCAAGTACCGCTTCGACGCCTTGTTCGCTCATCGGACAGGTCTATCAGCAGGATCTGGACGAGCCGGACAAGGCAAAGCAGACGTTTCTGGAGTTTCTCAAGCGTTATCCCCGGCAGGTTCACGCGCCGGAGGCTCGCGATGCCATCGCAGGAAATCGATGCCGAAATCGCCCGCAAGAGCCATCGCCCGCAGCCGCTGCGAGAGACAAAGCTGGTGGAGGTCAAGTCGGCGATGCCGCTGGTGACGGGCATCCGCTACTGGTCGACCCCCGACTACACTCGCGTCGCCATCGACCTGGAAGCCGAGGTCAAGTACGAGGCCGGGCGCGTTCCGAATCCCGACCGGATTTTCTTTGACCTTCACCAGACCAAGCTGGCGCCGGCGCTTGGTGGGCAAGAGCTTTGATGTCTCGGATGGATTCCTGCGAAAGATCCGGGTCGCGCAATTCCAGAAGGATATGGCCCGGGTGGTGCTCGACGTCGATGACGTCAGCGACTACTCGGCGTTCCTGCTTCCCAATCCTTATCGCCTGATCATCGATATCCACGGCCGCAACCCGCAGAAGACGACGGTGATGGCGAAGGCCGAAGCTCCCGTAAACAAACCGGCTGAGGAAACCGCGAAACCAAAAGAAACGGCGGCCGCACAAAAATCAGCGGGCGAGACATCGAAAGCGGCTGCCGCAGGCGCGGCGAGGGCGAGCGCAAAGGCTGCATCCCCTGGTCCCGATACGGCCAGCCAAGAGTCCGCCTCTGACCCGGCTTCCGGCAAAGACGGCCAAGAAGGCAGTGCCGCAAACACGAGCCCTGGCGCAATCTCCGACAACGCTCCACGCAAGACCGAGGACGCAAAAATCGCTAACGGCAAAGCACCGGAAGTCCGCTCGGCGCACGAAAACACCACGGCCAAAATCGATGCCAACGGCATGGACGCCAACCAGGAGCAGAGAGCGACCCAACGGCCCACGACCAAGCCGACCTTCCAGGCCGTCGCGCCACGCGCACCGGAAGAGCAGCCGCGCAAGAGTACGGCGGCCGACGGCGCACACCGCTCAGCCCACCGCCGATGGCGAGCGTTCGCTGACTCGCGCTCTTGGATTGAAGTTCGGCCGCATCGTCGTCGATGCCGGCCATGGCGGACATGACACCGGCACCATCGCAGCCAACGGACTGATGGAGAAAGACCTGGTGCTGGACGTGGCGCGGCGCTTGGGACGCCTGCTGCAAACGCGCATGGGCGCCGAAGTGATCTACACGCGCGACGACGACTCGTTCGTTCCGCTTGAGACCCGGACGGCAATCGCCAATCAGCAGCAGGCCGACCTGTTCATCTCGATCCATGCCAATTCGAGCGCCGATCGCACGGCTCGCGGCGTTGAGACCTATTACCTGAATTTCACTTCCTCGGCCGACGCGCTGGAAGTCGCCGCCCGCGAAAATGCCGTCTCGGAAAAATCGATTCACGAACTTCAGGACCTGGTGAAGAAGATCGCCCTGCGGGACAAGATCGAGGAGTCGCGCGAGTTCGCGACCAACGTGCAGACGTCGCTCTACCAGAATCTGTCGCCGCGGGATCGCGGGTTGCGCGACCGCGGGGTGAGGAAAGCTCCCTTCATTGTGCTGATTGGGGCCAACATGCCCTCCATCCTTGCCGAGATCTCCTTCGTCAGCAATCCCACCGACGCCCGCAAACTGCAAACCCCCGAGTACCGTCAGAAGATCGCCGACGCCCTCTACAAGGGCGTGACCAAGTACGTCAGCGGACTGAGCGGCTTGAAGCTGGCGGCGCGCGGAAAAGAGCAGGCGGGACAATAGTTCCGAAGTTCCGAGGCGACAATCAGAAACAGACGGTTTCGGCTCAAAAACTGCCTCTCAAGCTGTTTTAACACCTGAGAGACTGTCATCTGAGCGCACCAGTGCCCCGACAGACGCCGTCTTTGCGTCTGTTGGAGGTGGAAGCGCAGGGTCCCCGACAAGCCTGTTGTCGGCTCGTTGGGGTGGTCGCGCCCGAGCAGCTTTCTTACGCATCGAATGAACTGTCGGGCACTGAGCGCGGCCGCCTGTCTCACAATGACCTGCGGCGAAGGATACGACATCTCTGAAACTGCTCTAAAATTAAGTCGGTCGGCAATTTCCATGCGGCAAGGACGAAGGTTCGCCGGGCGTTCCCGGATTTTTTCATGAAGCTGTTCCCTGTCATCCTGCTCATTTCGCTTGCTGTGGCTCCAGCCGTTTTCGCCGGCCCGGCGCTGGCTGACGACGGCTGCCTCGGGCTCCGGCGATCAAGCCGCCCGGTTCCTCAAAGCAGGACCTTTCGATTCTGCCGAACACTTTCGCGGGATGGGAAATCTCCGGCGGCGTGCGCAAAGGAACCGACGCGGGCACCATCGATCACGCCCAGAGTGCCGCGCTGCGGGAGTACGGATTCACCGGCTATGAGATCGCAACCTACTCGCAGGGCAATCGCAAACTTACCGTGCGCGCCGCCCGCTTCCAGGACGCCACCGGAGCTTACGGCGCTTTCACTTTCTATCGCGTGCCCGGCACGATTCCCGAACGAATTGGCGAATCTGGCTGCTTCCGACAATGATCGCGTGCTTTTTTTCCGCGGCGCCGTCCTGGTGGAAGCCCGCTTCGACCGTCTCACCGCCATGAGCGCATCCGAACTGCGCGAACTGGCCGCGGCATTGCCGGCGGTGAATGGGCCGGCTGCGAATCTTCCGGTGCTGCCCAACTATCTGCCCAAGGATAAGATCGCGCCGAGTTCCGCCAAATTCGTACTCGGACCCGCCGCTTACGCATCGCTTGCTCTGCCGATCCCCGACAGCATCATCGACTTCAGCCTCAAGCCGGAGATTCTCACCGGAAAAATCGCGCAGCCAGACACCGACGCCACGCTTCTGTTGATCGCCTATCCGACGCCGCAGATTGCCATGGAAAGAATGGATGCCATGCGGAAGACGAACCCGCTGCC
Organism: uncultured Acidobacteriota bacterium; assembly: GCA_963786555.1. Taxonomy (GTDB): domain Bacteria; phylum Acidobacteriota; class Terriglobia; order Terriglobales; family Acidobacteriaceae; genus CAWBRT01. Next base: position 555,262 of record CAWAZO010000010.1, on the reverse strand, counting down.
CGATGCTTCTTTCGTCGTCAAGCGGACCGGCCCGATCGTGAAAGTGGTCTGTCGGTTCGATTCCGTCGCAGGATGCGAATTCATTGCTGGCGCGGATCAACTACCAAGCCGAAGTTACGTGGAACGAAAACACCGGGCTGAGCAAGAAGGACAACATCGGGAACCTGGTGATTGCAGCGCTCACGCTTGCGGGCATCGTTTTTGTCTTCTCACTCGGCACGGGAGCGATTCTTGGCTTCGCCAGGCCGATTGCCTCGAAGCTGTTCCCTCGCTGGGTCCGCCCGGCGGGCGAAGAGGCGGACTTTATCCGCCTGAACCTGCGAAAATAAAATAACCGCTATAATTATCAATAATTTACAAGTGTAAGTACCGCCGCTAAGGAAGTTTTTTGCACTGTGGTAAAATTGTTGATCAATTACGTAAGTAATTGAAAACAAATAGATTTGTGTCAGAAAAATTCCTTGACACTCAGTTTCTTAGGCTCATAAGATTTCCTTAGAAAGTTTTGACGGTTTAGCCTCCGTTGGAACTATTCTCCCTTGAATAAGAAAAGGTCGCCCAGTTGCCGGGCGGCCTTTTCGTTTTATGACTGCGATCTTATTGAGCGGTCCGCGGTCGCACCACAGAGAAGCTGGGTTCGCGACCAAGTACCTCCGGCGACGGCGAACAACATCGCCGTAGCTGTCGCGAGTTTTATTTCCGTCGGCTTCGATTCGTTTTTGTTTTTCTGGTCAAGAGGATCTCACCCGCCTTGGCGCCCGCTTGATTCTCCAACTGAAGATCGCGGAACCCAACACGCCGCAGCATCTGGCGAGAAAACCCAGATCGCTTGTGGACTCTTATTGACGGGTATTGCTGCACACTGGGAGGCCTCCGGATTGATCACCGTGGCAAAACACCCCACCGTTATAAACGGACACGTCCCCGCCGGAATCTGTTCCTGCGCGGGCAGAGGACATGCAACCGCCGATGGCGATGGCCGCAAGGATGAAAAAAATTAAGCCGCCACATGCCGCTTGCTTATCACCGGTCATTGCTCGGAGGCGTTCATCGCCGGGCTGACTATCCCCGCATCGCCGGCTGCTTCGGCGACCACACACCTTTCGCTGCACTGATTAAAATTTTTGACGGGAGTGCCGAGCTTATTTAGAATCAATTGGCACGCCGACGTAGCTCAGTTGGTAGAGCAGTCGATTCGTAATCGACAGGTCATCGGTTCAAGTCCGATCGTCGGCTCCAGATGTTTGTACTCTCTACAAGATGCCCGCCCTTACGGCGGGCCTTGTTTTTTGTGGTGTCGAAATTGTGTCAGCGCAATAAATCTTCCAGCTCGATTCCGCGATCGGTCTTCTCGTCTCGATACTTGATAATGACCGGGGTATACAGTGACAGTCCCCACTCCGCACCCTTTCCCTTGGAAATAGCGCGCGCGCCGGAAACCACGACGGCCTTGGGCGGTACGACCAATGGCTCGGCGTCGGTGGCACGATAGATCTCGCCGCGGACCACGTCAAAGATCGGAGTTGAGCGGGTGAGAATTGTCCCGGAGCCGAGCACGGCACCTTCACCGATTTGCGCGCCCTCGTAAACCCCGCAATTGCCGCCGATCAGCACGTCATCTTCGACGATGACCGGGGTGGCATTGATGGGTTCGAGTACGCCGCCGATCTGCGAAGCCGGCGCTGACGTGTACGCGCTTGCCGATCTGCGCGCAAGAGCCTACCAGGGCATGCGAATCCACCATCGTGCCTTCGTCCACATAGGCGCCGACGTTGATGTACATAGGCGGCATGCAGATGACGCCGGGGGCAAGGTAGGCGCCCTGCCGTACCGAAGAACCGCCCGGCACCATGCGAATACCATCGTTGACGGTGAAGCGCCGCGCCGGAAAAGTTTCCTTGTCGACAAAAGAGAGCGTTGCGCCATCATCCATTTGGGCGAGGGCTCCCAGACGAAATCCCAGCAGGATTCCGCGCTTGACCCATTCATTCGCCATCCAGTGGCCGTTGCACTTTTCAGCGGCGCGAATCTGTCCGCTGGTCAGGGCTTGCCGGAACTGCAGGAAAATATCACGCGCGATGGGGTCTTTCTGGGCGGCGGTCCCCAACGCAAAAAGGCGTTCGATTTCTGCTTGAACTGGGTGCATGAATTTATTTTATGGGGCTCGGCAGGTGCAGTCCAGCAGCTTCTCCGGCGGCTCGGTTCCCGGCTTATTTGCCCCCTTTGGGCTGATTTTGTATGCTATCGGCCATGAATGCCCTACGGACGCTACTCGGGCGAACTCTGCTGGTGCTGGCGCACCCCGATGACGAATGCGTGACTTACGGCGCATTGCTGCAAAGAATGGCCGATCCCATCGTGCGATTCATGACGGACGGCGCGCCGCGAGATGCCTATTTCTGGGGACGCTATGGCTCACGCGAAGCCTACGCCACCCTCCGCCAGCAGGAGGCGCGGCGTGCGCTGGCCAGAGTAGGCGTCCAGCGCGTCGAGTTCGTTTCCGACGGCTATCACGGCAGAAATCGCCAGCCAAGCGGCGGCGCGGCGTCTGACCTGCTGGTCGATCAGGAGTTGTTTCGCATTTTGCCGGCGGCCTGGCGCGAACTCGCCGATGCGGTCGAGAGGCTGCAACCGCGGGCGTTGCTGACCCTCGCCTACGAGGGAGGTCATCCGGATCACGACAGTTGCAACCTGCTGGTGTCACTGGCCGCCGGGAGATACGGACTTCCAGCCTGGGAGGCGCCGATCTACAACCGCGCCGGCGCCACCGATGACAACCGTCTGGAGCCGCAAAAATTTACCAGCGAAAATGGCACGGAAATCGATGTCCGACCGACCGCGCTCGAGGTTGAGCGCAAGCGTGCGATGTGGAGCGAATACGCTTCGCAGGGAGATTTCCTGCAATTCTTTTCGCCGGAGAAAGAGTGGGTGCGTCCCTTGCCTGCGTATGACTATTCGGCTCCGCCGCACCCCGGCCAATTAAACTACGAGCGCTGGCAATGGCCTATGACTGGAGACGACGTTTGCCGGGCATTCGTCTCATTTCTCGAACACTTCCACGAGCTTCATCCGGCCGAGGCAGACAGCAACTCCCAATCATCGGCGGACATCAGATTCTAAATCTGGTGCCGCGTATGCCCCTTGAAGATCCCATCCTGTTTGTTGCCTATCCCATGCTGGCGGTTTCCGACGGCAGTTGCGGCGGAGCCGAGCAGATGTTGTGGTGCTCTGGAGCGCGAACTCGCACTGCGCGGTGTGGCGACGGCGGTTGCGGCCTGCGAGGGTTCGCGCGTCTGCGGGCGAGCTGCTGAGCACCGGCGCGGCGCCGACGGAAGCCGACCGCTTCGAGGCTGCGCGAACAGGAACACAGCGAGACGGTTGTCCGCCTCTGCCGCCAGCGCCGGTTTGCCCTGCTGCACGACAAGAGCGGCCACTTCTGGCGCCATGCCGCGCGGGTCGGCTGCCCGGTGCTGGCCACGCTCCACCTGCCGCGAAGCTTTTATCCGCCGGAGCTGTTCGACGTCGGTTGCGCCGAATGTCTTCTTTAATTGCGTCTCGGAGTCGCAGGCCGGCGAATTTCGCGATCTGCCGAATTTTCTGGGCGTGGTCGCGAACGGAATTGCGCTGGAGAGATTCACTTTCGCCGCAGCGAAACCGGTCGCGACGAAACAGGATTACCTGCTCTGGATCGGCCGCATCTGCCCTGAAAAGGGAACACACCTTGCTCTCGATGTCGCGCGTCAACTCGGGATGAAGCTGGTGGTCGCCGGCTCGGTCTATCCGTTCTCGTGGCATCGCCAATACTTTGAGCGCGAGGTGCGTCCCAGGCTAGAGGCCGCCGGGTCGATGGCCGAGTTCATCGAATCGCCGCCATTTGCACAGAAGGTCGAGCTGCTCGGCCAGGCCCGCGCGCTGCTGATTCCGACGCTCGCGCCCGAAACCAGCTCGCTGGTGGCGATGGAGTCCATGGCGTGCGGCACGCCGGTTGTGGCGTTCGCCAAGGGCGCGCTGCCGGAGGTGGTGGCCGATGGCAAGACCGGTTTTCTGGTAAATGATTTTGACGGGATGGTGAACGCCGTACGCCGAGTGGATTCAATTGATCGGCGAGAGTGCCGCGCGCGGGTCGAGGCGCGTTTCAGCGCATCGCGGATGGCCGACGGCTATGAGCGGCTGTACGCGACGATACAAGAATGCGTCGGCAAGCCTCTGGCGCGGGTCGGTTGAGGAATCAGAAGAAACTACCCCACGTTAGCCAAAAGCGGGCGGAACGTGGGGCACCCTCTGGATAACCGCACAAGACAAGAGCGAATTACAGCAGTCCCGAGATGGTGTATCCAAAGCCGCAGTCCATCGGCCGGTGACGACTCACCAGGGAGCGACGGCCGTGGGACAATTCCGAAGGATCTAACTTCTCGGGAACCACTTAGCGGGCGGCCGCGACCGGAAGCAGTAATCCGGCTTCGCTGGCGATCTTCTCCAGTTTGGCGCGGGTTTCGGGTTTGACGCGGACCATCGGCAGGCGATAGTTTTCGCCGATCCTGCCCATCATCGCCAGCACGGCCTTCACCGGCATCGGGTTGGACTCGATGAAGTTGCGCCTGCATCAGCGGCAGGTACTTGCGATGCAGCCTGCGGGCCGTGGTCCAATCGTTGGCGAGCGCCGCGCGGGTCATCTCGGCCATTTCGCGCGGAATCTGGTTCGAGACCACGGAGATGATGCCCACGCCGCCGAGCGCGATCAGCGGCAGCGTAACCGCGTCGTCTCCCGAGAACACCAGGAACGACTCCGGCACCGCGTTGAGCAGGTCGGCCATCTGGCTGATGTTGCCGCTGGCTTCCTTGATGGCGATGATGTTGCTCGATCTTCGCCAGCCGCGCCGCCGTGGCCGGTTCGATGTTGGCTCCGGTGCGTCCGGGGACGTTGTAGAGCACCAGCGGCTTATCGACGGCCTCGGCAATGGCTTTGAAATGCTGATACTGGCCTTCCTGCGTCGGCTTGTTGTAGTAGGGCGAGGCGGTCAGGATCGCGTCCACGCCCTTGACGGCAGCGATGGTCCGCGCCTTCTCGATGGCATCGACGGTGGAGTTCGAGGTGGCTCCGGCAACAATCGGCACGCGCCCGGCGACGACTTCAATGGTGATCTCGACCACGCGCAGCCATTCGTCCCTGGTCAGCGTCGGCGTTTCGCCCGTGGTGCCGCAGGGGACCAGAAAATCGATCTTCGATTCGACCTGCCAGGCGACCAGCGAGCGCAATGCCGCTTCGTCAACCGAGCCGTCGCTCTGGAATGGAGTTACCAGCGCTGTCCCGCATCCACGCAAATTCATGGTGAGTCCCCCGTTATTGTGTCCTAAAAGTTCGTGGCATAACCTGCGGCTTCATACTGAGCGCGACGAAGCATCCCAGTATCCGTCTCAACCCGCGCCGCTCTGGGTTTTGCTATCAAATCCTTCGGCCATGCCTCAGTTCCACGCCGTGTTGGGATTCCAGGGTTCCTTCGCTTCGCTCAGGATTTCGGCAGGCGGCTCAGACGCCGCCTCAACGCCGCGACTTCGCCCCCTGTCGCTCAGAATGACATCCTGCAATGTTCAGCGCAAGCGCAGTTCGTCGCGGCCGCAAACGCTAGCTCAGAGCTGATCGAAGATGTCCTTGAACTCGTAAAATCCTTTTTTGCCGCTGATCCACTCGGCTGCCAGTACCGCCCCTTCGGCAAAGCCGCGCCGGCTGGTGGCATCATGCGTCAGCACGATACTGTCGGCGGCGGATTCCAACGTAAGCTGGTGGAATCCAAAGACCTCGCCTTCACGCTCCGAGCGGATTTCGAGCCGTTTGCCCGAAGCCTTTTCCACGATCTGCCGCATGGTGACGGCCGTTCCGGAAGGCGCATCCTTCTTATGGATGTGATGGCGCTCCAGGATGTCGCCATGATAGCCGTGCTTCAGGGCTGCGGCGGCGGCGGCGATGGCCTTGAAGAAGACGTTCATTCCCACCGAAAAGTTCGAGGCGAAGACGAAACCGGTCCCGGCCTGTTCGACCCACCGGCGCACCTCTGGAATGTGGTCATACCATCCGGTAGTTCGCCACCACCATATTGGCGCCCGCCCGGGTGCAGGCTGCGATGTTTTTCAGCACGGCATGCGGCGAGGTGAAATCGATCACCGCATCCACTCCGGCCAGGGAAGCACGGGTAAGCGCGGCCCCGTCCGGGTTCTCATCGATCTCGACGATCTTCGTACGGTGTCCGCGTTCACCGGCGACGCCGGCCACCACCGATCCGGTTTTACCCGCTCCGAGAAGTACAAAGTTCATGTGCGCTCCATAAAGCCCTCGGCGTGCTGCTCTGGCCGCTCAGTCGAAGATCTCCGGATCGGGTGCGGTGAAGAAGTGCTTGTGCAACCGCCGGATCGCTTCCGGCACCTCGGCTTCATCGATCACGAAGGTAATGTTGATCTCCGACGCGCCCTGGGAAATCATCCGCACGTTGATGTTGTCGAGCGCGGTAAAAACCTGCGCCGCGATGCCCGGCTTCTCGCGAATGTTCTCGCCGACCAGGCAGACGATGGCGTTGTGCTCCTTGTAGTGGACGTCGGCGATCTTTTGCAACTCGGCCGTAATCTGGGGCAGCGCCTGGGTGGAATCGACCGTCATGGAAACGCTGACCTCGGAGGTGGCAACCACGTCGACCGAGCAGCGGTGACGATCGAAGACCTCGAAGATCTGCCGCAGGAATCCGTGCGCCATCAGCATATGGGTCGCAGCCACATCGACGATGGTGATTCCCTTCTTGGCCGCAATCGCCTTGAATGTCGCCCGGGAATGCGGTGCGCGCGCGACAACCAGCGTACCTTCATTTTTCGGATTTCGCGAATTGAGCACCCGCACCGGAATATTCTTGCGGATAGCCGGCAGAACCGTCGCCGGATGCAGCACCTTGGCGCCGAAGTAGGCGAGTTCGGCGGCTTCTTCGAAGCTGATGACCTTGATGCGGTGCGCGTCGGGACAGATATTCGGATCGGTGGTCATCATGCCGTCGACATCGGTCCAGATCTCGATGGTCTCGGCATTCAGAGCGGCGCCGAAGAGCGCGGCCGAGTAATCGGAGCCGCCGCGGCCAATCGTGGTCTGCACGCCATCCTTGGTGGCGCCGATAAAGCCGCCGACCACCGGTACGCATCCGTCGTCCAGCAGCGGTCCCATGATCGCCTGGGTGCGGGCATCAATTTCCTCGACCTGGGGAATGGCCTTGGTGTGCTGCCCATCGGTGATCATCACCTCGCGGGCATCCACCAGCGCGGAGTTTACCCCCATGGCGGAGAAGGCGGCAGCGCACATCTTGCTCGACAGGCGCTCGCCATAGCTGACGACGTAATCCGATGTGCGGGGAGAAAGCTCGCCCACGGCGGCAATGCCGCGCAGCAACTCGTCGAGCGTGTCGAACTCCTGCTCCAGCGTGCAACGGAACTGGTCATAAGCGGCCGGACCCAGCAATTGACAGGCAGTGTTGTAATGCCGGTCGCGCAGGGCCTGCGAAAGCTGCAAAGCCTGCTCGCGATCGCCGCAACCGGCGGCCCGTCCCATGGCTAACAGTTGGTCGGTAACCTTGGACATGGCGCTGACGACTACCACCGGCTTGCGGTCAATTCGTCCCTGCACGATACTGCACGAACGTTGAATGGCGGCGGGGTCCATGACAGAGGTGCCGCCAAATTTCATTACGATCATGGCAAGTGTTTCCTGTTCAGTAGGTTCCTGCTCGGAATTATCTGTTTTGTTATACCACCGAACCCGCTCTTCCTAATAGAGAGAGAAATTCACGGCATGGGGCATTACCGTCGCATGCGGCGCAACCTGCAAGCGTCGGTCTGGACACGACGTGAGCGGCTATATTTGCTGTGTTCGTGAACTGCATCGATCGTCACGTCGATTGGCAAACGCAGCGAACCTCCTCCCATGACAGCCGCAGCGAAGGCACAGTATCTTTATCTTTAGGTCCCGCGCCTTTAAAAACCGAGCGGTGAAACCGCTTGCAGGAAGGTGATCAGCGGCCGCGAACGAGTTTAAGTTTGTCCGACTTGAGGATGCGCTTGATTTGATTGTAGGCGTGCACCGCCCACGGTCCGTTGGAATCCAGTTTGCGATAGTTTCGCCAGTGCCTGAGCGCCTTTCGCGGCTCACGGTTGCGCTCATGGGCGAGCGCAAGATTGTAGTGAGCGTCGGCGTAGGTGGGAGCCAGAGCGATAGCCGTCTCATAAGCCCGAATCGCTTCCGCGATGCGTCCGGTTTCATCCAGCACGTTGCCCAGATCAAACCAGGCAAGGGCATAGCGCGGGTCGCACTCAATCGCCGCCCGGTAATGTTGCTCGGCCTGAACGAACTCCTCCTGGTTGTAATAAAGCGTGCCCAGGTTGATGTGAGCCGGGCCGTAATCCGGTTGGAATTCGAGAACTGTCTTGTAGGCCTGCATCGCCAGAGCCGAACTGTTTGGGTCTTCTTCGAGCGCAATGCCGCGGGCAAAGTATTCCGCCGCCGTCTCAAGCTGGCTGATCGGTTTCACGGCGCGTCCCGGAAGCAGCTTCCCAGCCGGCTCGAAGTCCATGAAAAACTGCCCGTCGATGGGGTCCATCGAGCGGCCTTCATGCCTGAACACCACGCGTGAGCCGACCGGAAAAGCTCCCGCCTCGATCAGCGGGTTCTCCATTCCGGCAACTTGCTTCTGCATGGCGAGCAAGGATTCGCGGATGACGGCGGGGCGGACCTTGCGGGCCCTTAAGTCACGCACTTTCTTCAGTTGCAGGAGATCAAAAAAAGTAAATGATTCCCCGCTCGCGATCAGCCCGGCCTTTTGCCAGCCGCTGAACTGACGCGGGGTGACATGCAGGATTCTTAGCACATCTGCTCGAGCGTATCGGTTCACAAACGCTTCCGTCGGGTCGTTTATAGATTATTGGTTATAGTGCCAATTTTGCGCAAGAGGAAAGTTGCGCCCGGGAGTCGCGGGCGGCTACGCTTTGCATGACTTTTCCAATTTGCAGGCGATTGCGAGCTGATAACCGACTTGTTTTCAGCGCAAGTTGGAAGACATCAAAATATCGCACCCTCTTAGAGTTTTAGAGGTCCAACGACGGATTACGCCCCAGGGCCGGGCAGCGAGCGGCGTGCTGTCGTTTCTGCTCCAGCAAATCATCGAACAAGGCGGAGGCCGGCGGATTGTGCCGCACAGCCGACCGTGCGATTCGATCAGCGTTCTTCCACTCTGCTCGCGTGGCTTCTGCTCGAGGTGTCTTTCAGCATCAGGATCAGGAGTCATAACCCAGCCCTCTGCATTTGTGCACGGCTTCGGCCACCTTCAGACCGGCCGGCGTAGGGCTGGCGAATACTTTCTGACAGATTAAACAGGTAGACACAATCAGGCCGTTCGGAATGACCCGATGCATAAAAACAGGAAACCGCGGGCGCGGACTGAATTGCTCGTCCACCTAAACCTTTCCCTTCAGGAGAAGTTGATATTATGTCACTTTTGCAGGCAGTTGCCAGAAGAAAGTTCAGTGAATTACAGGAACGATTTCCAGTGAATGAACGGGCCGTCGTCTACGCTGCGGGCGCGCATCTGGCAGATTCAGCGCTGATTTTGAAGCCGGCGATTGGACTTGCCTTTGTTTTATACTGCCCACACTACAGTTGTTGCCGGGACCGATCTCCAACGGCCGGCAAACTGGCGGTTCCAAATTGCCTTCAACGGAACAACGGAACAACAATACGCTCGTCACTGCGGCGATTGTGATCGTCGTGGGCGTCATCGCCACAACGCTGGCGCAACCCCAGGTGCTCGCGCGGATTCCCTTACAAAACCTGCTCAAAAACGAATTGCATGCGGATCGCGCGGCCAATGCCGCGTTCTTTTTCTGGGCTGGCCTGGCGTGGTATTTCAAACCCTTCGCCGGCATCTTCACCGACGCATTCCCGATCTTTGGCAGCCGGCGCAAGAGCTACATTCTGATCAGCACAACCCTGGCGGTCCTTTCCTGGGTTGGGCTCGCCGTCACTCCGCACGAGTACGGCAAGCTGCTCTGGATGTGCATCGTTATTAATGCCTTCATGGTAGTAGCCAGTACCGTCATCGGCGGCTACATGGTCGAGACCGCACAGGCGCAATCGGCCTCGGGGCGGCTCACGGCGGTCCGCCAGTTCGTGCAGCAGGCGTGCAGCATCATCAACGGTCCGAGCGCGGGGTATCTGGCCAGCATCGCCTTTGCATGGACGGCATTGGCCTGTGGCGGCGTGATGTTCCTGCTTGTGCCGGTTACGATCTTGTTCCTGCACGAACAGCGCAAGCGAATCGATTCGCGCCAACTTCTGGAAAATGCCGGCAAGCAACTGGTCAACATCGGCACCGCCAAGACGATGTGGGCGGCGGTCGGACTCATGGCGCTGTTCTACATCGCACCCGGCTTTTCGACGGCGATTTTCTATAAGCAGCAGAACGAGCTCCACATGAGCACGCAGGTACAGGGTTTTCTGCAACTCATTGCCGGCGTTTGCGGGGTGGTTGCGTCGGTTGGATATGGGATTGTCTGCCGGCGTTTCAAGCTGCGTACTCTGCTCCTGTGGTGCATGGCCTCTGGGCGCGGTGGCCAATTTAGGCTATCTGTTTTATTCGTCGGTGAGCCGGGCCCAGGCGATCGAAGGGATCAACGGCTTCGGCTACACGCTCGCCGAACTGGCGCTGATGGATCTTGCGATTCGCGCCACCCCCGCTGGCAGCGAAGGCCTCGGCTTCTCGCTGATGATGAGCGTCCGCAATCTAGCCCTGTTCGGCACTGACTGGTTCGGGGCGAAGCTGCTGGAGCAACACCATCTCTCGTTCGACTCGCTGGTGATCGCAAACGCGGCGACCACTCTTATCACTGTTCCGCTCGTGCTCTTGCTTCCCAGAGTGCTGGTGAGCAAAAAGGACGCGGAACTATATAAAGAAGCTTCCGCCCTAAAAACCGCGATACAGGAATAAAGCACCTGAAAGGTCACACTCTCATAGAGCATGTTTCATAAATTGGTCTTTGAAGGGCATGGCATCAGCCATGCCGTCCAGGGCTGGAACAATGCGGGCTTTAGCCCCTGAGGGAACACGCATTATTCCTAAAGCATGTTTTTGAAACAAGCTCTAGTGATTCGCTTAAGTAACGGTTACTGGCGATGACGTTTATCGCAAGAACCAGACGGCAAACACAGCGGCCCAGAATGGCAGTGAGAACAAGGCAGCCAGAAGTGTGCCCCTGACGAAGCGAACCCCTTCCCGTCTTACGATCAAGGGGCGGAATTGCGGGTCAAGGTGGATAGTTGGGTCAATCGCCAACGCCGCGATTAGACTTCTTCCGGTCTTAGGCATCTCAGGCGAATAGTTCGGATTGTACATACTCCCACCCGGAAGCACACGCTACCACCACGTAAACCAGCACAACCAAAATCATGCTCAGCGCAACCTGCGTGAGTACTAATAAATCATCGGGGTTTATTTTGATCTTCATAATAACGGCAATCGTGCATTAAATAACGGCAATCGTGCATTGCCTCCTTGGGGAAAGTAGAGTCCTGTTCTGATCGCAAGGTTGTTATGCGTATCGCACGACAGATTACCAGCTACTCTGCTTTGGCTGCTCTGTTTTGGGCGCTACTCTGCCGCGACTGCCGTGAGATATGGCTCTAGTTACGAATTAAGTGCTCGCGCCTCGCAGCAGATATGCCGTAGTTAATGTACTCGGTCAATGCACTCCACAACTACACGCCGGGCGTACGTCTGTAGAGTTTGCGAGCTGCTGCTGTAATGTGCAGGACAGCAACTCACAACGATAATCCATGACTAGCTCCTTAGTGTTCGAACTAAGCAAAAAATATTTCTGAAGCAACTCTGGACTAAGCGCACCCAGAACTTGGGGCAGACATCCTATCCCACCTCAGAGTTGTGTACCCGGGCTGTTCCCCCAAACAGTTCTCCCCCGGGTACGAAAGTAAAACCATCTGTGAACCCATCAAGGAGAGCTGTCATGAGTCAGTTTCACCGTTACCTGTGGAGCACATTGGCGCTTGCCTTTGTACTTTCGCTCGGTTCCACCGCTCACGCCGCAACCTATGTAGTCGGGTCCTGCAGTGCCAACCCTAATTGGCAGGGACCGGATGGACTCAACATCGTGCTTGGGGACACCCCCGAGTACACGCCTCTGCAGGCCGGCGATACCATCGAGGTCTGCCCCAGCCCGATTCAACAGGGCGACAACGTCGTCTACACCGATAACATCACCATCACAAAGCTCCCCAAGAAGGCAAAGCCGTTCGTAAACTGCCTGGCAGGGGAACAAGACACTAACGACCAAATTGGCGATTGGAGCGAGTATATTGGGTTCCTCGTGCTTTCCAGTGGAGTGACGATCGAAGATCTCGTCATTGACGGTTGCATCGCCGGGATTGTCAATCCGGGTCCCGGATTCGAAATCGGGTGGTTGAGCGGTGACATACCAGCCACACTGAACAGCATGAAAGCCCCCTACAACACGGTTCACCCCAACTCCGTTGGCCCGCTGCTAGCCAACGTCGACCCACAGTGGAAGACCAAAGGCAGCAAGGGCCATGGCAAGAGCAACAAAAGCTGCCCTGCCAAAGACGTTTACCTGTGCGTCGAGAGCAATGATATCGAAGGCAACCTCCTCGGCGTCCTGACCTTCGGAATAGGCGATGTCGATATCGACAGCAACCTGTTCTCGAGCAATGCCTTCGGCGCGGTTGTGACCTTCGATGGCTTCACCAACCAGATCACCAACAACAACGTCACCGGGTTCAATGACGTGAGCAGCAATGCTTTCTTCGCGTCGGCAGGCATTTTTGATGTCGACGGCAACCAGGACAAGATCAACTCGAACAAGGTCCTCAACACGGGAATTGCAGTCGGCTTGGAGTCGTTGTTCACCGGAACACAAGAAAGCCAGGTGAAGAGCAACACCACGAAGTACAACGCCGTGGGTCTTGAAGTTGATCTTCTCGACTTCTACTTCGACTTCCTGACTCAACAGAGCTCGCAGAACACCTTCAGCAGCAACACCTCCAAAAACAACCTTCCGGTTGGCTCCGCCTATCCGGATTACCTTACCGGGAATTGCGCAGACCTCACGTCGGGCGGCGGCACAGCCGGTACGGCCGACACCTGGAAGAGTAACTCAGGCTGCAAGGGCCAATCCATCACCCTGTCGGGTGCCCAGTTGCAGTAACACTCTAGGGACTAAGCTCTCCCAAGGCGCTGCGATCTGGCAGCGCCTTTTCTTTTTCCTTTCGGTGACATCCTGGATAAGGGATTTCAACGAATGCCTTCGATTGCGCCTCAGCCATGCCCCTTCAGAATAACGCTGCTGGATAATATGTTCAGAACAATACTTGATGAGAGAATAGCGTTGGTAGCTTCGTCCGTAGAGATAACTCCGTATCAGGGGTGGTGACGCCGCCTAAACAAGAAAGAATCGCCTGGTAGTGCATTCGACAAGATGTAGTGACAGTTATTCGTCATAAAGAGCTTGCTCGCCTCTCTGCACATCGCGTTCAGAACTAAGTACAAAAATAATCAGATAACGCCTTGGACTAAGCACACCGGAGCTTAGGAACATACATCCTATTCACTCCAGACTTGTGCGCCTGGGCTGTTCCCTTCCCTTGCAGTTCTCCCCCGGTGCCCGACGATAACCAGTCTTCCGAACACAAGGAGAACTGTTCATGCATCGCAACGTCGCAGCAATTGTCACGGCAGTCGTTTTAACTGCAACCTTTCCTGCCTTGCTCCACGCTCAGAACGGGGGGTTCCATGGATTCCCCGCAGAAAAGGATCGACCGGTACAAGTGCCCGACTCTACCAACGAATTTTCGCGAGATGTGGGGATTCGAGCGCACTCGAATCATCTGATCGTTGCGCGTCCTGACAGCGTCACGCACCCACAACAGACTAAAGCTAAGATTCCGGTTGGAGAAACGCCAGGTTCGCTGGCCTGCACTTACCAAACCTCTGGCGCCAGCTTGAGCACTGGATGTCCGATTACAGGGCGTCTCGCAGATGGTAATAACGGACTTCCAAATCCCAGCGGGGGCTCGCAGACCATTGCGATTGTGGACGCCTACGATTATCCAACCGCCTACAAAGACCTTACCGTGTTCTCCAACCAGTTTGGACTTCCCGTTTTACCGGCGTGTTCGACAACTCTTACCACCGGTTGCTTCGAACAGGTGTACGCGACCGGATCTAAGCCGGCGGCTAATTCAAGTTGGGCACTTGAGGCCGCGCTCGATATTGAATGGGCTCACGCCATGGCACCCGGAGCGAGAATTGTTCTGGTGGAAGCCGCTACGGATAGCTTTCAAAATCTGTTTCAAGCCGTGTCTGTTGCCGGTGGCATCGTCACTGAAAACGGTGGCTCCGGTGAGGTTTCCATGAGTTGGGGGGGAGCGAATTCTCCACGGAAACCTCCTATGACTCCTACCTGCAAACTCTGGGTGTCGTTTACTTCGCTGCTTCCGGCGATAGCGGCGGCAGGACTCTTTATCCGAGCGTCTCTCCCTATGTGGTTTCCGCCGGCGGCACGACTGTTAATCGCAACACCTCCGGCGATTTTGTCAGCGAGACGGCTTGGAGCGATGGTGGCGGTGGTCCCAGCAGCTATGAACTGGTGCCGGGCTATCAGGCTGAGGTTGTGAACCTGGTGGGGAAGAAACGCGGCACGCCGGACTTTTCCTTCGACGCGAACCCCAATACCGGCGTCTTCGTTTATGACTCGACACCTTATGATCGCGCCAGTGGCTGGTGGATTATCGGCGGAACCAGCGTGGCCACTCCTTCGCTGGCCGGGATCGTAAATCTGGCGAGCACATTTAACGCCAGCAGTACTGCGGAACTCGAAGGCGTTTACAGCATTTGCAGCGGCAGCTCTTCGACCAAGTGCTCCGACGGCGATTTCCGTGACATTAAGTCCGGCAGTGCGGGGAGATATAAGGCAGCCACTGGCTGGGACTTTACAACCGGCGTGGGCAGCAATCAGGGGCTGCATGGGAAATAAGCTTTAAGAATTCGGCGGTAGTGACAGCATATGAAAGAAAGAATGGCGCGCCTTACAAGGTTGCGCTGTGGCCAGCTATCTTCATGATCGTAAACGCATCCGCCACGGCTTCGCCGAGCCGCGCCAGCACGGTGTGCCGGAGGGAACCCGCGTGGGGCGGGTCACCCATCGCCAAATCCCCATGCGCCGCTGCCCGATCTAAACAGCTCAATTCAAAGCCGATTTCTGAATTCTGGTCTGAATTCTGGAATCCAGAAGCGGAAATGCCGCCGTCGCTGCGGCTGGCTCCCGGTAAACCCATGCGGCGGCGGCGCTTATGGGTGGGTAGATTATGGCAATTGACTTGCATTGATCCGGTGCATGTCTGCCAGAAGTCACCTGTCCTCGCCCTTTTCAGACTCCTCCGAAAGTGGGGCGCGAATGCCTCAGTTTTTATTGCAAAAACAAGCCATTCACACGCAACCACTAAACTCACGCGGCATGCGGACGTCGTGTTGCAATGATTCCGAAATAGCTCGCTCCCGCGTGAGGTTCTGGGAAATCCCCTTGCTGCTATTAACCATCAGGCCATATCGTTGCCTAAGCTGTTGGCGGCGCTTTTATCGACTGCGCCTCAGGTGGTCCTAGTGCTGGCGGGTGGGCCACCCGGTCCGCTCGACGCCATATTGAGTCGAGGTACTCTGAACGGGAAAACGATCGCCAAGTCTTCCTGTTTGCCGATCAGTGACCGTTCCCAAGACGGAAGCGCACCGCAAAGTAGTCGCCTTCTTCTTCAAGGGCGGACCCATTCTTCAAGGCGAGTATCACATGCTTTCAACCCAGACAATTGAGGGCAACATTTGGCAGGCTGGTACGGCCGTGCCCAGCCCAGAACGCGACACCGAGTCCACGGGACGAAGGGTCACCTTAATTCTTCTCCTTGATCAGAGAAGCCGTTTTCTTAACGGAGGACCCATGATGCGGGATGCCAGGAGGGGGACGAAGCGCCAAACTTTCTTCCCGAAGACATGTTCGCGGTCCCGCTTCGGAGGTTGCATCCGGTCTGACACATTGAGTGAGAGCTGTGCGTAATCGTTAATATCGGCTCCCCACTTTCGTTTGAAGCGTAACTGCTCCTGTGAACTGGCGGAGCCAAGATCCACGTTCTCCAGACCCCGCGAGATCGCCCACTCTATTAAAGTCCAATGAATAAGATCATTCGGCCGACAGGCCCAGTTGCGTTCGTCAGAAGCCATGATGATGCAATGCAGGCGTCGCCAAGTAATGCCGCCGAGCACTACGGCCAGAGGCTCTCGTTCTTTGAATGCCCAGCAGGAGACAAGTCTCTCTCCCAGGTTGGCCGCGAGCGACTCAAAAAAACGCAGGGAATGGGGTGGTACACAGAGCCTCTTCATCGACCGGAGATAGAGATCGTAAAAAGGTGGATGGATGGCATTGACACCGCAACGAACCTCGCAACGCACTCCCGATTTCAATGCATATCGAACGGCATTGCGGGCTTTCTGCGACAGACAGTGCTGCCAAAAGTCTTCTTTCTTCGCTCCCGCAAGGCGAATTTCGCCATAGAGTTGGAGCACGGTACGAATGCAGTGTCCGGAAGCACTCAGATCGTCAGCCCCCACTCCCCCACGAATGATGATGCCATCGCACTTCCTGACTCGTGCGGCCTCGATCAATCTCTCCGCCAAGGACGCGAAGTCTTCCCTCGTGAAATTGCTGCAGAGAGGTCCTCCGTACTCTACGAATGGCTGAGAGAGCAGAACCTTGCGGCGACGTTGGACCAGCACGGAAGGGAACACCCCAACCAGGCGTCCTTGGCTTTCAATTTCCAGATATACACAATTGAGACCGTAAGCATCTTCGAGGGCGCGGCGGAATCCCCACAAATGGCAGAAGCGCGATTTAGGATTGCTGTCGACAAAGCTGTCCCAACGTTCTGAGTCCCGGCACTCCACCAACGCCAAGTCCTGTCGACAGACATCCAATGCATTGCTTCCGCCGACCAGCGCTTCGCTATGTGGATTCATCATAGGAACTCATCACGTCCGGAACTGAAATTTCCTTGTTTCAGACCCGAATTGCTGATTATAGGAACGAATTTGCGCGGCCAAGGTTGTATTCACAATCGAAAGGTGCAGCGATTCTGTGCCATTATGGACTTGGAAACAATTCGGGTTCGTTCCTCAGAAACATCTGCAACCTGCTGAAGCGTTCCAGCCCTCGCCAAGACCTCGCGGGCAGACGCAGCCGTGCAACAGGCGACTTCTTTGATTCGCGGCACGCAGTATGTACCTCCTGAGCGCAAGCAACGCCCCAACGCTTACCTCTTAAACGTCAGTGAAGTCTCCGAGCGCGCCTCGGGACCCAGCCGGCAACTGTGAGGTCATGGACTCTATGCTCGGAAGATCCAGATGGTTAAAGTTGGTGGATGTGTTCGCTTACCGGTGGAAGCTGTTCGAGGGTTCATCGAATCGAATACTGTGCCCGCTTTCCGGTAGCTGCTCGCCTGGAACGAAGAGGCGCCAGAGACCGGCAAATTCTCCTGAGAACAAGGTGACCTGATCCCGGGCAGACGACAGAATCTTCGCCTATTGGGTTATGATCTGCGATGTTACAGTAACAACGGAAGACGCGGAGGTCTGCTCAAACAGCCATGACTGCTCAAGCTTACATTGTCGAAGTTTTCGCGGCAGGCCCACATGGTGGCAATCCGACTCCGATCATGATTGACGCTGCCGGTATGTCGGATGCAGATATGCGGAATGTTGCCCGCTCTTACGGGCTTGAGAGCGCATTTGTAGTACCCGCCCCCGCCGGATCGGACTGCGACTTTATGCTTCGCTTTTGGGTCCCGAAGCGTGAGATGGATATGTGCGGCCACGCAACGGTGGGGGCGGTATGGCTGCTCAATCAACTTGGCAAGTTGCCGCGGGACGAAGTTGCGATCTGGACTCTCAGTGGATGCGTGAATGCGCACATGGTTGGGCGGAGTACGGTGGCGGAGCGGGTCGAGATTACCCAGCCTCAAGGCCGGGTCGAGGAGCTGCCTGATTCTCACTCCACCGCGAGCGAGATCCTGTCGGTGCTGGGCATCACATCAGACTTACTCGCGCCCTTTCCCATCGGGAATGCCTGTACAAGCCGTATGAAAACCTTGATTCCCCTCAAGAGCACAGTTGTGCTGGATGGGCTGCGGCCTGACTTTCAACAGGTGGAGCGGGTATGCGAGCGGATTGGTTCGACGGGCCTTTATCCTTACGCCCCCTGCGACATTGGACCTGACATTTTCGATGCTCGTCAATTCCCGAAATCTTCTGGCTTCCCGGAAGATGCGGCAACCGGCATTGCCGCCACCGCACTCGCCTTCGGATTGCTGGCAAATGGTATGGTCAAGGCCGATCACAGATCGATCAAGGTGCGGCAGGGCCGAGCGATGGGGTGCCCTTCCGAGATCACCGTAAGATTCCAGGTCAATGCCGCCGGCCAGGTGAATGGCTGCTGGGTCGGTGGCAACGTCCGATTCAAAGAGTAGAAAAATCAGCCTCACCTGGATGAATCGCGCCCATCAACTGCGTCACGCAGGTCCCTTCCGCACGGAAATAAGCTTATTGGTAAGCATGCGTTCTGCCAGTTCGGCCGTGACGACCATGGACTCGTATTCCTTTGAGCTCATCGTCATCCGAATCACCTGCGCGTGCCGCTTTGAGTATAGGAAAGTCGGCGTCGGGGCTTCTCGCCTGAAGCGCTGGTGAAACAGGGCGGCCTGACTGCGCGGAATTAATTCTCTTTAAATTCAGCAGCCACCCCGGGCCACCCCCCGAGCCGTTCGCTAATCGAATTGTGTGCACGCCAATTCTGGACAGCGTGCCTCTTTCGCCGCGGCATAAGTCAAAAGGAGTTTGCCTTGATTGTAGGATCGGAACGATAGGAACCGGCTTTCGATGATCATGACAGGTTCCGATACAACTGAAGTCGCCGTTATTGGTGCTGGTCCCTATGGACTTTCCATCGCTGCGCATTTGCGGCAGCGCGGCATTGGTTTCCGTATTTTTGGAATCCCGATGCAGAGCTGGCGTATGGCGATGCCCGCGGGGATGTTTCTGAAATCCCAAGGTGCGGCTTCAAGTCTTTCCGATCCCGCTCGAAGCCTGACGCTGGCTCAGTATTGTGCCACCCAGGGCCTGCCTTACGACGATCCGGCGATGCCCATCCCGCTCGATACGTTTGTCCATTACGGGCTTGCGTTTCAGCAACGCCTGGTGCCCGAGGTAGAAGAAAACAGCGTGGTGAGGCTTGCCAGGAAGGCGGGCTCGTTCGAACTTCAACTCGACACGGGAGAGAGGATCACGGCCAGCCGGGTCGTGGTCGCCGTGGGAACGTCAGCCTATTTCAAATATGTGCCCGAGGAGTTCGCGCGCTTACCGGTCGAGTTGGTGTCGCATAGCTGCGACCATGCCGACTTCACGAAGTTTGCCGGGCGTGAAGTCATTGTGATCGGCGGCGGGCAATCGGCGCTGGAGACGGCGGCTCTGCTCGCTGAGCAAGGCGCGGGGGTGCGCGTACTGGTGCGCGGGCCGCAGGTCGCATGGAATCCGGACCCGCACTCGGCGGCTTTTCAGAACGCCGTGTATCGTCTGACCCATCCGCCCTCTCCATTAGGTGCAGGCTGGAAAGCATGGCTCTATTCCAATGGGCCCGGGGTTTTCCGATATCTTCCTCCAAAATTCAGATCGACCGTCGTGGAACGTGCGCTCGGTCCCGCCGGTGCCTGGTGGCTTCGCGATCGCGTAGAGGGGCGGGTTCCGGTACTGTGTGGGCGTGTCACACGCAAAGCTTGCCCGAAAGGGAACCAGGTTGGTTTGTTGGTCGATTGCCTGAACGGCGAGAGCTGCGAAATGTTCGCCGATCACGTCATCGCCGCAACTGGATACCGGGTCGATGTCCGCGCACTGCCATTCCTCGATACCCACTTGTTGCAACGGCTGCGAAGCTATGACGCGGCGCCGGTGCTTTCGTCTGGTTTTGAATCTTCGGTACCGGGACTGCATTTCGCGGGGGTAGCCGCGGCAAAGCAGTTCGGGCCGACCATGCGCTTTGTCGCCGGCGTGGAATACGCAGCGCGGAAAATTACCGCTGCTTGTAAGAGCGGCAGAAATTAGCAATGGCAGAAATTAGCGAAGCGACGGGAGCACGGCCAATGGAGGGGAAGGCCCGCCCCGATTTCGATAGCTCCGTCGCTGTCCTGGTGCTGAGCTTCAGTCATTATCCGTTCCAGCACGGCGTCCTGGGCACCATCCGAAGCCTGGGACGGCTGGGCATACCGGTCTTCGCCGTCCAGCAAAACATCTTTGCTCCAGTCTGCGCCTCGCGATACCTTGCCGGGCGCTTCCTGTCTAAGAAACGCGGCATAAGCAATGAAAGTTTTCTGAAGTATATGGCGACGATTGCCCGGTCTCTGGACCGCCCAACGATTCTTCTTCCGGCTGACGATCTGTCGGCCATCCTGATCGCGGAAAACGCCGATATCCTGGCGCCTGGGTTCCTGTTTGCACGCCAGCCGCCGACCTTGCCTCGAACCCTCGCCAACAAGCGAAACCTCTATCACCTGTGTCAGCGCTTGGGAGTCGCTTGTCCGCAGACGTTTTTTCCGGAGACGCGTGAAGAACTGCTGGAGATCGCCGCGCGCCAGCGTTTCCCGGTTGTCGTCAAGGCCGCCGAGCCTTGGCTGCTTCCGAAAGGCTGCAAGAGCGTTGCCATCGTACGGCGCCTCCAGGATCTCATCGCCTATTACGACAACTTTATGCAGCAGTCGCCCGCCACGACCCTCATGATTCAGGAGATGATCTCAGCGGAGGGCTCCGAGGATTGGATCGTTCACGGATACTGCGGCAGCAACTCTGAACCACTGGTGTTGTTCACCGGGATTAAGCTGCGCTCTTACCCGGCGTTCGCCGGCCCCACCACACTGGCTCGCTCGGTTCGAAACGACGCACTGCAACGACAGGCGACCGAACTGTTTGCGGCAATCGGCTATCGCGGAATTATGGATCTCGATTGGCGGTTCGATGGGCGCGACGGACGCTACAAGCTGCTCGACTTCAACCCCAGGCTTGGAGCCCAGTTCAGGCTGTTCAGTACCGATCTAGGGATCGATGTCGCGCGCGCCCTTCATTTGGATCTCACCGGCCGGCCTCCTTGCGTCGGACGACCCGTCGAGGGCCGAACCTTCATTCTGGACCTTCATGACATGCTCGCTAGCTTGGGATACTGGCGAAACGGCAGCCTCACGATGAAAGAGTGGGTTCGCTCGCTTCAAGGCCCGCATGAACGCGCCTGGTATGCTGCCGATGATCCCTTGCCCTTCCTGCTTATGGTGCTCAGGATGCCCATCCGGGCCATTTCCCGTGGTTAAATCGCACAAAGTGTCGACGTAGGGGGCTTGGCATAGGTCGGGAGTTCGACCAAACCTTCGATCCGCACCGGCTGGGAGTGTTGGCCTACGTTCCTGCCTGCGACGAGCTGGTGAGATGGACGTACGACTGGTCCCGTAACAATCCCCAAAGAAACCTTCTGAAGAGGATTCCGTGTGAGCCGAACCCAAGCCATCGACATGGCCGCCGCCTATTTGGCGGCACGGCTTCGCCTAGAGCGGCAAAGCGGGGTTTGCCCCATTTTCCAACGCTACTCCGTAGGAGGCGGAGTGCTCGCCAGGGTCGCGACCCGCATGCTGAAAGGAGCGCAGGTATGTACGTTCAAGGGGATGGATGAGCAGCATGGCTGTCGGGTGCAGGATAACTTCGTGTGTGAGCTGTGCGCAATTTACTCCCCCAGAAAGCCATCCCGGAACAACAACTCGCCACTCAAAAGGCAACCGTCCATCAGGACGAGGGAGTGGTGAAATTCGATAAGGGTCAACTCGAAAGCGCCAAGGTCAATCTGGCTTACTGCAAGATCACGGCTGCGGTCACTGGACGCATGGGGCTGCGGTTGGTTGACCTCGGAAATATCGTTCATGCTGCCGACACCAACGGGTTGGTGGTCATCACACAGATGGACCCGATCAGCGCGATCTTTACGATTTCTGAAGATCAGCTTCAGGTGGTGCTCAAGAAGATGGCCGCCGGGCAGACGCTCGAAGTGGATGCTTACGACCGCGACGCCAAGACGAAGCTTGCGCAAGGATCGTTGACAACGCTCGATAATCAGATCGATCCGACCACCGGCACGCTCAAGCTGAGAGCAACATTCAGAAACGCGAACGGTACGCTGTTTCCCAATCAGTTCATCAACGCGCGATTGCTGGTACAGGAAAAGCACGGAGTAACCCTGGTGCCCACTGCCGCGATCCAGCGTAACGCTCAAGCGACCTATGTATACGTTGTGAAAGCGGATTCAACGGTGACCGTGCGTCCGATCACGATCGCAAGTAAGCGGCGTAGGACAGGTTACTGTGGGGGAAGCTCACTTCCGGGTGTTCGGATCGAGCTGAATCCGACAGCCCTGAATAAGTATGGCATCGGATTGGAGCAGGTCCGGGCCGCATTGAGCGGTACGAATGCCAATACGCCCAAGGACATTTTTCGAACGATCTTCGCATGTGGGAAGTAGGCGCCAACGATCAAATCTTCAAGGCGAGCGACTATGAACCGTTAGTGGTTGCCTACCGCAATGGATCGGCCGTGCGAATCTCCGATATCGGCACGGCGCAGGATTCCGTGGAAAACCTTCGTAATTCTGGCTACGCGAACGGCAAGCCCTCCGTTCTGGTCATCATCTTCCGCGAACCAGGCGCGAACATCATCGATACGGTAGATCGTATCCGGGCATTGCTTCCGCAGATTCAATCCTCGATTCCGCATTCGATCGATGTGAAGGTGGCCATGGATCAAACGATTACCATCCGGGCGTCCGTGCACACGGAGAAGACACTGATGATCTCGGTGGTGCTGGTGATTCTGGTCGTTTTCGTTTTCTTAAGAAACGCGCGGGCTACCTTCATTCCCAGCGTCGTTGTGCCCGTGTCGCTGGTGGGAACATTCGGTGTGATGTATCTGCTTGGCTACAGCCTTGACAATCTTTCGCTGATGGCACTGACCATCTCGACTGGCTTCGTGGTCGACGACGCGATCGTCGTGATCGAGAATGTCACGCGTTATCTGGAACAGGGCATGATTCCCTTCGAGGCCGCGCTTAAAGGCGCGCAGGAAGTCGGATCGACCGTATTTACGATCAGCGTCTCGCTGATTGCGGTGTTCATTCCCCTGCTTCTGATGGGCGGCATTGTGGGCCGCCTGTTTCGCGAATTCGCGGTGACGCTCTCCGTGGCTATTACGGTTTCCATGGTGGTTTCGCTTACCGCAACGCCCATGATGTGCGCTTATCTTCTAAAAGAGGAACAATCCCATGGCTGGATGTACCGCACCAGCGAGCGGGCTTTTGATCGGGTGGTGAATCTGTACGGGAGGACTCTGTCCGTCGCACTTCGTTTTCGAGCGATTACACTCGTAGTCTTGCTGGCTACGATCGGACTTAACGTTTACCTGTTCATCCGCGTGCCCAAGGGGTTTTTCCCGCAACAGGATAACGGCCGGATTCAGGGATCGATTACCGCCGACCAAGACACCTCGTTCCAAGCCATGGACAAGATTATGCTGCCGATGATTGATATTGTTGCCGCCGACCCGGCGGTTGACACGGTGAACGGATTTACGGGGAGCGGCACGTTCAATACAGCACGCCTGTTCATCTCGCTAAAACCGCTCGCGGAACGGAAAATCTCGGCCGACCGCATCATTGCGCGGCTCCGGCCGAAGTTGGCCAAGGTGCCCGGCGCTACCCTGTATCTGCAAGCTGCACAGGATCTACGTGTCGGTGGCCGGCAGAGTAACGCTCAATATCAATTCACCCTGAGCGGTGACAATCTGGACGATCTCAACCGGTTCGCCCCCAAGATGGTCGAGCAATTAAAGACGGTTCCAATCATTTCCGACGTGAACAGCGACCAGCAAAACCGTGGTTTGCAAGCCCTGATTCAGTACGACCGCGGGACTTCCGCGCGTTTCGGTATCACACCGCAACTCATCGACAACACGCTCTACGACGCATTTGGCCAGCGTCAGGTATCAACCATGTATACCCCGCTGAATCAGTATCACGTGGTGATGGAGGCGTCGCCGGAGTTTTGGCAGAATCCACTGTCTCTAGGACAAATCTATGTGGATTCGCCGAGCGGACAACAGGTTCCATTGAGCGCTTTCGCCAAATTCACCTCCAGCACCGCTCCGCTGGCGGTGACTCATCAGGGTCTCTTTCCGGCGGTGACGATTTCCTTCAACCTGAAGCCAGGCGTCGCGCTGGGCGATGCCGTGAATGCCACGACAGCGGCGGCAGCTAAGGTCGGGCTTCCGGCAACGATCCAGACTGAATTCGCCGGTACCGCGCAAGCCTACGAAGCCTCGCTTGCCAGCGAGCCAATCCTAATCGCGGCGGCGCTCGTGGCCGTCTACATCATTCTTGCGATGCTATATGAGAGTTACATCCACCCATCACCATCATTTCCAGCCTTCCGGCAGCAAGCGTCGGCGCGGTCCTGGCGCTTCTTCTTACCCACAACGACCTCAGTATTATTGCGATCATCGGCATCATTCTGCTGATCGGCATCGTAAAAAAGAACGCCATCATGATGATCGATTTCGCTCTGGCCGCCACGCGAAACGAAGGCGAGAACTCATATGACTCCATCTTCGAAGCATGCATGTTGCGCTTCCGCCCGATCTTGATGACCACGATGGCAGCGCTCCTTGGAGCCTTGCCGCTTGCGCTGGGAACCGGTACTGGATCCGAGCTTCGTCGTCCGCTGGGCATTACGATCATCGGAGGACTGATTATGAGCCAATTGTTGACCTTGTACTCGACACCTGTGGCCTATCTGTGCTTTGACAGTCTCCGACATTGGCGGGATGGGGTACGCGCTCGAAAACACGGTGATGCCGAGGCGATCGGATCCAAGTAGCAACAAATCTATTAGAGCCGAATGCCGTTCGGTTCGTTGAAACCACCGGCGCTTCGTAAAGCGCTAAAGCGGGTCGTCACTTTGGACGCGAAGTACTCCGGCGATTCGGCGTGGCTCGTTTGGCGGCGCCAGCGAGTTAGTGCAGAAAATCGCCGGCTTAGTACAGCACTACAGCCGCAGCCATCGACCTTCCGGCCAGACCGCAACTGCTCGGCGGGATGAGGTGGAGCGTTGCTGCCGGCGATGCATTGGCCTTGCGTCATCGCACCTGAGATCGTCGGAATCGGCAATCGCTGTGCTTCCGGCGGCTATTGTGTTCTCCGTCATTCACGAGACCGGTCCAATCATTACCGGTCTGGTGGTCAGCGGCCGAGTGGGCGCCGGCATTGGCGCGGAATTGGCGTCAATGAAAGTGACCGAGCAGATCGATGCCATCGAGGCGTCTGCGGTCAACCCTTACAGGCTGTTGGTGGCAACCCGCATCCTAGCTTGCATCCTGATGCTCCCTTTCCTGACCCTAGCTGCCGACTTATGCGGCTTGATCATGGGCTGGATTGCGCAGGCTCTGGTTGAGCCGCTCTCGTTACACCAGTTCATCAGCAGCGGTTTCAAGGGCGCCGATTTCAACGATTTCCTGCCGCCCACGTTTAAGACGGCCGTATTTGGCCTGATCATTGGGCTGATCGCATGTTTTCAAGGAATGCGGACCGAGGGTGGTGCCGCTGGTGTCGGCCGTGCGGCCACGAGTTCTGTAGTCTTGTCCTCGCTGTTCGTGATCCTGGCCGATGTTGTGCTGGTGAAAATCATCATCATATTTTTTCCTTGAACATTGATTGAACAACTCGTGAAACAAATATGGACACACTCGATCAAATTGCGATGAAGCCCGGAGAAGCCGCTGAAGACGACGGTGCGCCGGTTGTCGCCGTCCAGGACTTGCATAAGTCCTTCGGAAGTCAAAGGGTGCTGAATGGGATTAGCTTGACTGTGAGCCGCGGCGAGACGCTGGCGGTGCTGGGACGCAGTGGTACCGGCAAGAGTGTATTGCTGAAGCTCGTCATCGGCTTGCAGCAACCTGACTCAGGATCGGTTCGCATTCACGGCCAAGATATCGCGGGGCTGGCTCTCGATCAAATTGGAGAAATCAGAAAGAAAATGGGCTTTCTGTTCCAGCACGCCGCACTTTACGATTCGCTGACTGTCGCGCAGAACGTGGCCTTTCCGCTGCAGCACCATGAGAAGAACATGTCGAGGTCTGAGCAGGGCGACCGGGTCAAGGAATTACTGGCGGAAGTGGGCATGGACGGAAATGTCGACAAGATGCCTTCGGATATCTCAGGTGGCATGCAGAAACGAGTAGGGCTGGCGCGGGCGTTTACCCGCCAGTCGGACGCCACTTGAAATGTCAGACCGAGGCGTAGAATTGAAGGATATTTGTGAGTTTTGCCCAATCCGCGCACATGCAATGTGGGTTAGCTTGGCATGGTTCTTATAGTTTCGATGGCGTCGGTATGCGAGCTTCCGCTGCTGCCAATCAAGGGATCGCGCTTCTGAGGTCGTACATCGAAGAGCACTTGATGCCCATACATTACGGCTGCAACCCTCCGAGTAGGAGATTCCCATGGCCGTCGAAAGCCCCCGAAGCTGCTGTCGAGCACGGCAAAATTCGCCGCTCACAAGGCTATTCGTTTCCGATGATAGTAGAGGAATCTCGGTACCCCGCTACCCGCAAGGCATGGAGCCGGAACGAGCGTATCGCCCGGCGCCATCCGGACTTTGTACTTCATGCAGATCGCCGCACGCGTGGCCTTGGACAAGCCGAGGCTCTTTCGATGGCACGTGGCGGGCGACATTCTCAGCGAAGATTACCTGTGCGGTATGTGCCGGATCGCCGAGGAGATTTCCTGCGATCACCTTTCACGACGCACAGGGCGCAGACGCACCTGCCACGTTGATCCTGGCCGTCCTGGCTGTCGGGGCAGCGCACGCAGTAAATCCTCAACGTATCTGCACTCGATTTTTAGTATTCACTAAAAACACATTCTAAAGGGGAATATGGTGCGCCCGGAGAGATTCGAACTCCCGACCTACTGATTCGTAGTCAGTCGCTCTATCCAGCTGAGCTACGGGCGCACGAGAAAAATTGGAAGATCACAGCACTGTCGAGTGGGATACAGTCTGGACGCTTCCACTCTCGACTTCGCTGCTCTTGATTGTAGCGAGCACGCCTTCATTCTGTCCAGTCGGTGATTGCGCCACGCCCACTGATTCACATGTCTCCGGCACCGCAAAGGCGAGCGGAGAGGTTCACGATGCGCATCAACCCGCAGGCAGCGCCGGAGGTGAGGCTTGGCCGTGGCTTTCCGGCGACCAGGGCGAACGATTCATGCCGGTATCGGTGGACCGCTCCCGATCGGCGGCCGCTGCCGGTCGTCCGGCGCGACTGAGGCAAGCGGAAATGGCTGCCAGGAGGTCGGCCTTTCGAACCGGCTTTGAGACATACAGGTCCATTCCCGCAGCAAGGCAGCGCTCTTGATCGCCCTTCATGGCATGCGCGGTCATGGCGATGATTGGGATGTGCTCGCCCGTCGCGCGCTCCGTTGTGCGGATCTCGCGAGTGGATTGAAATCCGTCCATCTCCGGCATCTCCACATCCATCAGAATCAGGTCAAACTCCGCTTCCGCATGCAAGCGAATCGCTTCGCGGCCATTGGGAGCGATTTCCACGGTATGACCTTCACTCTGCAGTAATCGCATGGCTAAATGCTGGTTGAGCAGGTTATCTTCAGCCACCAGTATCCGCAACTTCGGATTCGCCTTCTCCGCAGCCGCAGAGCCGGGATTGGCGGCTGCGGGGCTCTGTCCCCGACCGTCCAAGGCTGCATCGCGAAGAAGAAACTCGGAATTTCCAAGCGCTCGCAAGATGCTGTTGAGCAATTCCGAATGTCGAATCGGCTTGATCAGATGGCTGAGCACACCCAATTGCCGGCAGCGCTCGGCGTTACCGATCTGATCGCACGACGTAAGCATCATCATGACGACGGCACTGGCCAGTTGCGGAGATGCTTGGATGGCGCCAGCCACTTCGAATCCGTCCGTCCCAGGCATCTGCGCATCCAGCAACACCAGGGCATAAGGATTTCCATGCTCCGCGGCGGTTTTCATCCGGTGTAGCCCCGACGCTCCATTCTCGGCCGTCGTGGGCTTCATCGCCCAACCTCGCAACTTCGCTTCCAACCAGCGGCGGTGGGTGGCATTGTCATCGATCACCAGAACGGGAACGCCATGCAGCGCGGAAATTTCCGCTGCTTCGCGCTCCGGTGCGTCCGCTTCCGCCTTGGCAAACAGGGAGGTAAAGTGGAATTGGCTTCCCCGCCCCGCCTCGCTTTCCACCCAGATACGTCCGCCCATCATGCGCACGATCTGCGAGCAAATCGTCAACCCAAGACCGGTCCCGCCATACTTGCGAGTGCTCGAGACATCGGCCTGCCGGAAAGCTTCAAAGATCTCCGCCTGTTGATCGGCGGGAATGCCGATGCCTGTATCCTGCACCACGAAGTGCAGCCGCACGCGATCACCGCGATTTTCTTCGACGGTCGCGCGCACCGCGATTTCCCCTTGCTCGGTGAATTTGATCGCATTCCCCACCAGATTCAGCAGGACCTGCCGGAGCCGTCCGCGATCACCACTGACGCAAGCTGGAACTTCCGGCGCGGGCGCGCAGATCAATTCGAGATGTTTTTGGTGCGCTTTCAGTGCGAGCGTGTCTGCCACCTCGTCCAGCAGTTCCTCGGGCGCAAACCGCGTCATCTCCATTTCCAATTTGCCGGCTTCGATCTTGGAGAAATCGAGTATGTCGTTAAGAATGCCGAGCAGCGACTCCGCCGCCGACCTTACGGTCTCAAGCAATTCGCGCTGATCGATGGTGAGTTCGGTTTCGAGCGCAAGCTCGGTCATGCCGATGATGCCGTTCATCGGGGTTCGGATCTCGTGACTCATGTTGGCCAGGAATGCGCTTTTGGCGCGGTTTGCGGCACCGGCGGCCAATTCGGCGCGTTTGTGCTCCACAATTTCAGCCGAAAGCGCTTCATTGGCTCGGGTCAGCTCAGCCGTGCGCTCGACTACCCTTCGTTCCAACGCGTCGCGTTCGGTTTGTAACCGAAGCTCGTAGGCAAGAACTTCCTTGCTCAGGTGGCGGGCATACGCCATGGCCGGCAGCACCAGGAAGAGTCCTAGAATCGAGAGAAGACTTATGCAGTTACGGTACTGCCGGGCCAAAGCCGAATCTCTGGCCGAAGCGGCGTCCTTAGCCCGGTAAATCTCTTCGTTTAGATTGCCGAGCGCGGTGTGCAGATTAACCAGACTGCGGTCAGCATACAATAAATGAGTATGAAATAAGATTTTGTCCTTTGCCCGCAGCGCTTCGCCAGCTCGCCGTATCTGATCTTCAACCTGGGCCATCTCCTCCGTGGCGGATTCCAGATAGGGTTGACAGTTCGAGAGGGCCGCCCCGGAAGATTCGAACTGCTGTAGCAGTTGCCGCGCGATTCGCACGAAATATTCGGACGAATACTGAATCCTTGACCATTCCCCATCCCAGTCGGCCTGCGCGATATCAGCACTGGGTGGTGAAGCGCTGTCGGCAAGCACCCGCAATCCCGAAACAGCCCGCTGATGAGCGTTCAGTTCGGCGGCGTAAGAGATTTGTTTCGAATAGATATTCTCCACTCGATGTGCCAGCACCAGCCCTGCGGCCATGATCAACATTTGAACGGCGAAAAGTCCAACGTAGAGAGCGCCCAGTTTGTTACGGTTTCGGCTGAGCGCCTGATGGCGTCGCGTTCTAACCCCGGATGACATACTAGACATATCGGCGGCATTGATAAATACAGCATTAAATCTTTCGCCTGTGCCGGTATTTTGGCGACCATCCTGAAGAGTGACGCTTAGCAGGCTGCTAAAAAACGCGCCGAAGCAACCAGCGAGGCGCTATGGGATGTTGCTCCACGATTTCGTTTCACAAGGGCTTGTGGGCTGGATCAATTGCAAAACTGTTTTTCAGCAGCCTGTTAGCCGCCTTTTTCTTCCAACTCCGCCCAGCGAGCGTAAAGCTCGTCGACCACTTTCTGGGCGGCGATCATCTCCGCCTCGGCGGCCAGCAGGCGTGACGCATCGGAGGCGATTGCCGGGTCCTCGAAGGCGCCGCGCCTGGCCGCCAGCGTCTGCTCGGCCTCGGCAATGCGTTGCTCGATGGTGGCAAACTCACGCGCATCCAGATAGGAAAGCTTCTTTTTTCCCGATGCGGCCAGCTCGTGCGTCTTTTGCGTAGGATCGCGCCGCCGTGACTCAGCCGCGATGGACTGCTTGCGGGCTCTCTGCCATGCGTCCCATTGCGAGTAGTCGGCGAAGCGCTCGGCCGCGCCCAGGCCGTCGAGTCCCAGCACCACGGTGGAGACGCGGTCCAACAGATAGCGGTCATGGGTTACCATCACCAGCGCGCCGCGATACTCAAGCAGGCTTTCTTCCAGGATCTCCAGGGTCTGTATATCGAGGTCGTTGGTAGGCTCATCCAGCAGCAGTACGTCGGCCGGCTCCAGCATCAGCTTCGCGATCAGTATCCGGGCGCGCTCGCCGCCGGAGAGCCGCGACACCGGCTGGTTGAGTTGTTCGCCGCTGAACAGAAAGCGCGCCGCCCATGAGGCCACGTGAATCACCCGCTCTCCATAGACGACGGAGTCACTGTCGGGCGCCAACGCACGCGCCAGCGTCAGCCTGGGATCGATCTCGCGGTTCTGGTCGAAGTGCACGATGCGCAGCAGGTCGGCGCGGCGAATCTCCCCGGCCGATGGCGGCAGCTCGCCTTGCAGCAGCCGCAGCAAAGTGGTCTTCCCGCTGCCGTTCGGCCCCACCAATCCCACGCGCATACCGGCCGTGATGATGAAGTCGAGGTCCTCGAATAGCGTGCGTTCGCCGATTCGAAAGCTCAGCTTTTTCGTTTCGATCAGGCGCTTGGTCTTGCGATCGGTGGCCGAGAAATCGATCTTGGCGGACGCGTTGCGCCCACGCGCATCCATCTCCGCCAGTTCGCGGATGAACTCCTGCGCTTTGTCGATCCGCGCCTTCGACTTCGAAGTGCGTGCCTTGGCGCCATGCCGTAGCCATTCGATTTCACCGCGTACGCGGTTTTCCAGCGACTCCTGCCGTCTCGCCTGCGCTTCCAGAAATTCCTCTTTCTTCTCCAAAAAGGCGCTGTAGTTCCCAGCGACGCGGAAAATGCCTTCTGGATAGATGCGGTTCAGCTCGACCACCGAGGTCACGGCGTTTTCCAGAAAATAACGGTCGTGGCTGACGACCACGCAAGCGAACGGTGCGCTTTGCAGCAGGCTTTCCAGCCACTCGATGCCGGCCAGATCGAGATGGTTCGTGGGCTCGTCCAGCAGCAGAACGTCGGGCTCCTGCACCAGGGCTTCGGCGATCACCAGGCGCTTGCGCCAGCCGCCCGATAACGCTGTGGCTTCCACGTTGAAGTCGTCGAAGCCTACGCGGCCCAGCGTCTCGGCCACCCGGCCCTCCCATTCGTCACGGGGTACGCCGGCCGTCTCCAGCGCGCGTTGGACGATCGCGCGGACGCTCTCGCCCGGGGCAAATTGCGACTCCTGCGCAACGTAGCTGAGGCGGGCGAGCTTGCGGACGGCGATCTCACCGCTGTCCGGTGGCACCCGTCCCATCAGGATTTGCAGCAGCGTCGATTTGCCGGAACCATTCGGCCCGATCAGGCCAATGCGATCACCTTCAGCGACGGTAAAGCAGATGTCCAGGAACAGAGGCACCGCTCCGAACGACTTCGACAGACCTTGGGCATTGAGGATAGGAGGCAAAGAGAACGGTCATCTCCGATTCGATCTGTTAGAAGAATAACAGGACAGCCCCAGATAACCAGGCGGTTCGGGCAGACAAAATGCCGCTTCGGCAACACTCAAGAGTATGGAATCACCGACTTCTCACGGTTCGGTAGTGTCTCAGTTTGAATTTTCAGGGGCTTGCGCTCGTTTGGCACGATTTGCTTGACTCTGTTCTTTTCCCGATGTGATGTCAAGCGTGGCTGATCAACTTCGCATTACTCCAAACGTCAGAGACATACATGCCGAGCGTTCCCGGTTTGTCGGCTGCTCATCCCTGACGGAGTTGTATTTATCCAGCGCTCCAGCGCTGTTCTCAATCGCACGGATTGCAGTTCCAGGTCGGGAATCAGGGTAGAGGCTGCATCCGGGTCACCGGCTCTGCCCGCCTTCTCGATCTCCAGTGCCACGTTCCGAAGGGCATCTGCGCTCACGTTGCCGGCTGCACCTTTTATCTGATGGGCCTGTTTTCGTAGCCCCTCAATGTCGTGCTTGGCTACGAGGTC
Source organism: uncultured Acidobacteriota bacterium (assembly GCA_963786555.1). Taxonomy (GTDB): domain Bacteria; phylum Acidobacteriota; class Terriglobia; order Terriglobales; family Acidobacteriaceae; genus CAWBRT01. Next base: position 522,764 of record CAWAZO010000010.1, on the reverse strand, counting down.
CTTGAGCACGCGGATCAGTCTGGGCAAATCAGCCAGAAAACCGCCGGCTATCGTTCGCGCAAGTTCCTCATCATCCATCATACGGCGCACGAAATCCTCACAATTGAAGACGGGCAGTTCGCCATCGCTGGGTGAACTTGCTGTTGCAGTTGCCGGCTGCCTGTTCGGCGGCGCATTCGTTCCCCCTCGCGCCAACCATTTCCCCACAACATTCGCCAAAACCTGAGGGTCGATCGGTTTCGCAATGTAGTCGTTCATGCCGAAGGAAAGACACTTGGCCTCGTCGCCAGCCATGGCATGTGCCGTCATCGCAATGATTGGAATGTCATGATCCAGAACTTTGGAATGCAGGCCGCGAATGTGCCGAGTGGCCTCATATCCATCCATCTCCGGCATCTGGATATCCATCAGCACGAGTTCGTAGCGGAACCGCGATAGTGCTTCCAGCGACTCTCTGCCATTCGCCGCCGTATCGGCGTGCAACCCTAGCTTCTCAAGTATGCCGAGCGCCACCTGCTGGTTAGTCACGTTATCGTCCACCACGAGGATACGAGCCCGGCCGAGATCCACTTCTCCAATTTGTCCCAGGACCAGACCAGGAACAGGCGGCACCTGCAGGTAACGTTCTCCTGACAGGACAACCGTCAGGCAGGCCGACAGATCTGATTGCCGGATCGGTTTGGCAAGGAAGCCCGCAACCCTGGGTTCTTTAGACGGAGAAAAGTCACTGCGCAGTCCAAATGGGGTCAGCATGATCAGGCGAGTGGCCTTCAGTATTGAGTTGGTGAGAATGATTCGGCTTAGACTTTCATCGCCGATCATGGCTGACTGCTGATCCATGAGAGCTATTTGGAATGGACCACCCGCGTCCGCCGCGGCCTGCAATTGCCGCAGAGCGGTGGGTCCGTCGGTCACGCCGATGGCATCAGCTCCCCATGAGCGTAATCGAGCCACCAGCGCTCCCAGGCTGGTGGCATTTTCGTCCAGAACCAGCATGCGCGCGCCCTGAAGGTCGACCGTGGAAGCATCCGCCGGCTTCGGCAGCTTTGCGAAATGCCCGGTAAACCAGAACTCCGACCCTTTGCCTTGGTCGCTCTGCACTCCGATTTCACCCCCCATCAGTCCGACGAGTTCTTTGCAGATCGCCAGGCCCAGCCCGGTGCCGCCATAGTGGCGCGTGGTCGTAGAGTCCGCCTGAGTGAAACTGTTGAAAATGAGGATCTGCTTGTTCCGGGGAATGCCGATGCCGGTATCGCGTACGGCAAAGCGCAGGCGCAGTTGCGACGCATCGTTCGAAATCAGGCTGACGCTCACCACGATTTCGCCTTTATCGGTAAACTTAATCGCATTGCCGACGAGGTTGATCAGGATCTGGCGCAGACGTCCAGGATCTCCCTGGAGCCAGTTCGGGACATCGGAGTCCACCACGCACACCAAATTCAGATTCTTTTCGTGAACCCGAACGGCCATCATCGTGGCGAGATCATCGATGAGCGATTGCAAATCAAAATCGATCTTCTCCAGTCGCAGTTCACCCGCCTCGATCTTGGAAAAGTCCAGAATGTCGTTAATGAGTTTCAGCAGACTCTTGGCGCTGGTGTCGATGACTTCAGCATACTGGCGCTGCTGGGGAGCCAGGTCGGAATCCAGCAGCAGCCCGGTCATCCCGATGACGCCGTTCATGGGAGTGCGGATTTCGTGGCTCATATTGGCCAGAAAAACGCTCTTCGCCTGGCTGGCGGCATCGGCCTCCTTACGGGCGTAAATTAGTTCCTCCTCGTAGCGTTTTCGCTCGGTAATCTCCTCCGCAATTCCAGCGATCCGTATCAGTTGCCCGGCCTGGTCGCGAATGGGAAAAGCCCGATCGCGGATCCATTTCTCCTGCCCGTCGAGCGTTCGTATGCGGAATTCCGACTCAACAGTCTCTCCCAGTAATTGCCGCGCGAACAGGGAATGACTGCGTTCCCGGTCATCGGGATGGATCGCCTCCGCCCAGGACATAGGATTCCGGTAGAGGCTTTCGCATGTCCTGCCCCAAACCTGTTCATACGCGGAGCTGACATAGATCATCTCGTCCCCTGCCGGGGACATCATCCAAAAGACTTCACGAATGTTCTCCGCAAGTTGGCGAAACTTCTCTTCGCTATTCCGTAAGGCTTGCTCGGCCTCATGGCGCTCCGAGACATCGCGCAGAATGGCGGACAGGGCCACCACTTCGCCGGCGGAGCCTATGATGGGTGACCCGCTGACGGATACATGAAATCTTCGCCCGTTCTTGCGCCGGCAAACACTCTCGTGTTGGGAAACGGTTCTGCCCCGCACTATCTGAGCGGTGAAATACGCGAGCTCAGGCAGCCGCTCTGGCGGCATCAGCATAGACACGTGCTTGCCGATTGCATCTTCGGCGGCGTGACCAAAAACCGCTTCCGCGCCGCGGTTCCAAGCGAGGATAACGCCTTCGGGTGTGGTGGCCATAATGGCGTCTTCGGAGCTTTCCACGATTGCTGCCAGCATTTGTTTCGCTTCTTTGGCCGCCCGCTGCTCGGTCACGTCGTGCTTGATCGCGATATAGCTGGTGATTTCGCCATTCGCACCCTGCACGGGAGTGATTCGCATTTCCTCCGTATAGAAGCTTCCGTCCTTGCGCCGGTTGATCACTTCCCCGAACCAAACCCGCCCAGACCTTATCGTCTTCCAGAGCTCTTCGTAAAATGCCGCGGGATGACATCCCGATTTGAGGACACGCGGATTCTGCCCCACAGCTTCCTCCCTGCTATATCCGGTCATCGCGGTAAACGCAGGGTTCACATACTGGATGTTTCCGTTGGTATCGGTGATGACAACGCCATCCACGGCCTGTTCGACGGCAGCAGCCAGACCGGAGTGATCAATCATGTCAGTTTCTGGACGCACACTTGGCCTCGCTGAGGTTGAGACTTCTCTTTTTGCTTATCGACCTGCTTCAGGAGTTCTTGAAGGCCCATAGCGGCGCGAGGGTTGGTGTATTCCTGCTCAGGACTGAAGGTCTGCTCCACCCATTCATGAATCATGCGGGTCAGGTCTTTGTTTCTGCCGGCATGAGCGTGAAGTTCGCGGAAATGCGCAGCATCTCCGGTTTTGCCCGAACGATGATTCTGCCATGCTACCCGTAGCCGAGGTGGGTTCTGATAACGGCTTCTTGTTTCACGAGGGGTGCTTTAATTGGTAGAACACGGTTCGCATATGCCGTTTGGGCTCGAACTCCGGGCACAATCCGGAGATGGATTCGGTGGAGCCGATAATCAAGCAGCCGTCTTTAGCCAGGCATCTCCCGATGTTCCGAAACATGCGGATTTTGTCCGTCTCGGTGAAATAGATAGCCACGTTGCGGCAGAACACGATGTCAAAAGGCTGCGGGAAAGCGAATGGTTCCATGAGGTTCATCGTCCGAAACGTCGCTAGGGCGCGAATTTCGTCTCGGACCTTCCGTTTCTCTCCCGAAGCCGTGAAGTGTCGAAGCAGCGCATCCTGCGGTAACCCGCGCTCCAGTTCCATCCGGGTATATTCCCCATAGCTGGCCTGGGCGACGGTTTTATTGGAAATATCGGTGCCCAGAATGCGAATGTCGTACTTGGTGAGGTCTCCGAGCAGTTCCTTGAGGACCATGGCGGTGCTGTATGCTTCCTGGCCGGTCGAGCAGGCGGCGCTCCAAATACGAATGGGAATCACCTTCAATCCGGTGCGGGTCCGCCGGTCGATGAGTTCGGGAATCAGCTTGTGCCGCAGCAAATCAAAGGGCGCTGTATCCCGGAAAAACGAAGTCTCGTTCGTGGTGATCGACTCGATGATCTTGCGGCGAAGCGTATTGGTCTGGTCCGTCCGTGCCTTGTAGAAAAACTCCGACAAACTTCCAGTGCCCGATTCCCGCAACAGCCCGGCCAGCCGCGTCTCCAGCAGATAACCCTTGGAATCGTCCAGATAGATCCCGCTGATCTCGTGGATGTAGCGCGACCAAACAGCTAATTCGTCACGGGTAATGGCGACCGGAGTCATGCGCCGCCTCTCACTGCCGCGGCAATCTTGCCGGCGATTGCATCCACAGGCAGCACGATATCCGCGACTCCCGCTTCAATGGCCGCTTTCGGCATGCCATAGACAACGCAACTGGGCTCGTCCTGTGCAATCACGTAGCATCCACGTCGCTTTAAGAGCCGCAACCCCACCGTCCCATCGCTCCCCATCCCGGTCAGAATGACGGCCATGGCTCGTCCGGGGAAATGATTCGCGGCCGAGCGAAAGAGGTAGTCCACCGCCGGACGGCAATTGTTTTCGGGCGGATCATCGGTGAGCTGAATCGAGACCCGGTCGCCGGGGCCGCTTGCCAGTCGCATCTGTCTTCCCCCCGGTGCAATATAGACCGTGTTCGCTTCCGCCAATTCTCCGTGTCCTGCTTCCCGCACACGCACCGCGCATTTGGCGGCCAGGTTCTCCGCCAGAGATTGAGTGAATACCGGCGGCATATGCTGCACGATGAATATGGGCACGCCAATGTCTCCTGGTATCCCAGGCAGGATGCGAGCCAGAGCAGCCGGGCCTCCGGTCGATACGCCTATTAGAACCATTTCGGGCCTTGCCAGCGCGGTCAGCCGCTGCATGCGTCCAGCAACTCCGTCTAAAACGCTCGCGGCCGCAACCCGCCCCACGACATTGGTCGCCGCAGGCTCTGATCGGCTGGCCGAGCTCTTGCCGCGGATGATGCTGCGGATTTCCAGGCGGTGGGCGATGGCGCGAATCCGCGGCGCCAACTCCCGGGCCAGCGCCTCACGGCCTTGCTGAGGGCTGGACGCTTCGGACTTGGCGATGAAATCGAACGCGCCTTTTTCCAGGGCTCGTACGGTCAGGTCGCCTCCCGTGCGGGAGGGCGCGCTGACCACGATGACTTGAACCGTGTCCCCGCCCCGGCGCAGTTCATCCAGGACCGCCAAGCCGTCCATCTCCGGCATTTCGATATCCAGGGTGAGAACGTCTGGGTGCAACTCGCGTGCCTTGCGAATGGCCAGCCGGCCATTTGCCGCGGTGCCCACCACTTCCACCCCCGGAAGCGAAGCCAGAACCTCCGCCAGCACCTGCCGAAAGAGGATCGCGTCATCGGCTACTAGAACCCTCAAGTTCGTTCCTCGTTTCTTCCTGTTCCAACAATGGTCCAGTGCGATCATCGGGGCCAAGTACAGGGGCCGGATCGAGCAGTGCGGCCAGGCGTTCACCGCTGCGAAACACCCCAAGCAAATTTTGCATTTGCACGCCGTGCAGATTGGGAGGCGGGGCCTGCAGCGCGGCAGCGCCTACGGCAACGGTGTCGGTCACCCGGTCCACCAGCACGCCCACCGGTTCGCCATTCCAGTCGACGATCAGGATGCGATTCTCCGGACCGGCTGCGATACTCCCCAGGCCCAACCGCACCCGCAGGTCGATGACGGTGATGATTCGGCCGCGCAGATTACGAATGCCTGCCACATAGCCCGGAGCGTGACGTACGGGCGTGAGATCGCCTGTCATAACCACTTCCTGGATGAAGGCGGTGTCGATACCAAACGTGCTTCCACCCAGTTGGAAAGTGGCTACCAGCAGATCCTCTTCGGCTTTTGCTTCGGAAATATTCATTGCCATCACTCACATAACGAATTGTGAAACCCGTCCCTTGAGCTGCTCTGCCAATTTGGAGAGTTCGGCCGCGCTTGCCTCTACCTGTTCGCCGCCGTGCCGCATGTCGGTGACTGCACCGTTGATGCCGGCGATGTCGCGGGCAATCGTCTTCGACACTTCCGCCGTCTGCGCGATGTGTTCGTTGGCGTCTCTTACTCCAGTCGAAGCCTGCGCGATGTTGCCGGCGACGTCTTTGGTCACCGTCGCTTGTTCCTCAATGGCCGCCGCTATGCCGGAAACGATGTCTCCCACTTCCTTGATGACGGCGGTGATCTGGTCGATGTCGGCGATGGCCGTTCCGGAGGAGGTTTGAACACCGGCGATGCGCAACTTAATATCCTCGGTGGCTTCTGCGGTCTGCCGGGCCAGTTCCTTGATCTCATTGGCCACTACGGCAAAGCCCTTGCCAGCCGATCCCGCACGCGCCGCTTCGATGGTGGCATTCAGCGCCAACAGATTGGTTTGCGCCGAGATATTGGTGATGGTTTCGGTCACGTGTCCGATTTCCTGGGCCGCCTGTCCCAACTTGTGCATTTGCGCCATAACGGTTTGCGCCTGCACGGTTGCGCGCTCGCTGATGGCGCGCGCCTTGGCGGTGTTGGCCGCGATGTCGCCAACGGTCGCACTCATCTCTTCGGTAGCGCTGGCCACCGAGGAAATATTCGCCGAGGATTGTTCCATGCCCGCAGCTACGGAAGTCGTGTTGGCGCTCGCCTCTTCGGCCGCTGCCGCCACCGTGTTGGCTTTTTCCGACATGCCCTCAACCCCGGAGGCGGTCTGTTTTGATACCGCCGAAAGCTCCGTCGCCGATACCGCCAGGGTCGAAATGCCGCCGGAGATATCCTTCAGCAGGTGGCGCAAGCTCTCGGTCATGGAATGCATCGCGACCGCCAGCTCGCCGATTTCGTCTTTTCGGTTGCGCAGTGTTTCGGGCACGTCCTGGCTGACGTCACCTTGACTGATTCGTTGCAGCACGCTGACCACACTCGCAATTGGCACGGTCATGCTTCTCGTCACCAGCAGACCAAACACGCTGTTGAAAGCCACAATTAACAACGTCAGCAGGCCAAGTGTCCAATTGATAGTCGAGTGGGTTCGGTCGGCTTCTTTCGAGGACTCGGCTATAAATGTTCGGAGTAAATCGATAAATTCCTGCGTGGCCCCCTCTATCGCGGCTTGGTTCGTACTTCCCGAGGTTCCGGCGAGCGCCATTGCCCTATCGAACTGACCTTGATCGGCTATTTCGATTGCTTGGTTGTTTACGGTGCGCCAGTCTGTGATCTTCTGATCGATGTTGTCCAGTTTGTGCTTGCCGGATTCGGTTTGCTCGCCCGCGCGCAGCTCATCGAGGTTTTTTTTGTAGTCCGCACGGAGTCTCTGCAATTCGGACTTCAGGGCCGCCCTTTTCTCGGAATTCTTTTCCTGGGCTAAACTGAGAATGATGCTCCGAGCGGTTGCGATTTCAGTTAATACGGACTGCGCAGTCACGCTCCTAGTCCGCTGTACTGAGCGTCGCGTAGTCGCCTCGTTCATGGAATTCATTCCCCGCCAAGCCAAGGCTGCGATCACTACCGTCAATAGCACCGCAAGGGTGAAGCCCACGCTCAGCCGTTTGCCGATTTTCATGTTTGCCAAGTTGAACATTTCGATTTCCTTTCGGCTTGGCCGGTACTGGTAGTTCAGTACGGTCCAAGAGAATCCAAATAATTCGTTTCCATCACACAGCCGTTCCGGCTGCACTTACGGCCGATCTTCACCGGGGCCGCGGCCCAGCAATCTACAGACTCGCCCTGACGCGTTCCAGCAGGCTGTCGCGGTCGAGTTTGACAAGGTACTCATCGATCCCGGCAGCCTTGCCCCGGGCAACATCCTCATCTCCGGCCAGGGAACTCAAGGCGATCACCGGCAGCCGTGCGGTGCGTTCATCAGCCCGGATTCGGCGGGCGAGATCGATTCCGTTCAGGCGCGGCATTTCAATGTCGGTGATGACCATCCGCACCTTTTCAAGATTTCCAAGCAGCGTCTCCCATGCTGCCTCCCCATCCGGCGCGGCAAGTACGGCATGACCGTCTTCTTCGAGAAAACGGACGACCTGGGCGCGGAAGAAATCTGAATCTTCCGCCAGCAGCACGGCGGAACTCTGGGTACCCGTCGGGTGGGGCTGTTCCGCGGCCTGTTCAACCGCCCATTCCGGCCAGGCCGCGTCCACCAACTCGAACAGGTCGGTGATGAAGGCGGTCTTGTCGCGAATGATGGCCGAACCGGCAATGCCCTTTTGGCGATGTGATTTCTGATCGATTCTGGCGTTGGTCTCGACGACATCCACCGGCATGGCGCCCAGCAGACCGACCTCACGGCCGCGCATACGGCAGATCATTACGGCAAGGTCTTGCGTATCGACAATCGTCTTGACCTCAGCGCTATCCGCCAACGTGACCAGCGGCAGGAAGCCGTCGCGGTATTGCATCGTGCGCCGCGCGCCCCTGGTCTCTACCTGTTCGGGACGGATGTGCTCGATTCGCAGCACGGTGTCGAGCGGGATGGCGCACAACTCCTCCGGGGAGTTGTGGAACAAGAGCAGCGCGTGCGTATCGCTAAGCTTCTCCTGCTGCGCGGCCTCGGACAACTCGCGAGCGCGGGCCGTGCCGGAGACTACACCCAGATTGGCCTTTGTCGCCAATCCGGCGACGTCCAGAATCAAAGCAACGGTACCGTCGCCCAGAATGGTTGCACCGGCATACTCCACCAGTCGTTTGAGATGGCAGCCCAGCGGCTTGACTACAATTTCCTCGGTTTCGTGAAACGCCCCCACCACCAGTCCGTAGGTCTGGGTCCCGGTGGTGACCACGGCGATCTCCAGCGCGCCGCCTGCATTCTGGCGTCTGTCCGGTTGGTTACGCCCGGCAGGTTGTTCCGCCGCGGATAGAGTTTGCGGCGCGGCCGCTTCCGCTCCAGAAGCAGAGTGCCACGGCGAGCGGCGGTCGGCCATGCGAGTACGGCGATCCACTTCCCGCTGGCTGGTCTTCTGATCGGCATAACTCGGCATCATCCCTAGCAGATCGGCGAAGCGCACCAGCGGGATAAGCCGGTCGCGCAGCAGCAATACCTCGGTGTCGCCCACCACCTCGATATGGGTTTTGGCTCCATCGGGCTGGACCCGCAGCAGTTCTTCGACGTTGATCTGCGGAATCGCAAAGCGTTCCCCTTCGACGGAGAAGATGAGCGCTGGAATAATCGCAAGCGTGAGCGGCAGCTTGATAAGAAAAGTTGTGCCACGTCCGACTTGCGAGGCAATCTCGACCTTTCCGCCAAGTCGGTCGAGATTGGTCTTGACCACGTCCATGCCTACGCCGCGACCGGAGACATCGCTCACTTTCTTTGCCGTGGACAGACCTGGAAGAAAAATGAGCGCTGTCTTTTCCTGCGCCGACATGGCCTGAAGCTTTTCAGTCGTAATCAAACCTTTGGCCAGTGCCGCCTGGGCGATGCGCTCCGGGTCAATGCCTCCGCCGTCATCGGCAATTTCCACCACCACTTGACCGGCTTCATGACGGGCATCAATGGTGACCGTTCCCTGCGCCTTCTTGCCGGCACGCATCCGCGTTTCGGGCGATTCCACGCCGTGGTCCACGGCGTTGCGGACCATGTGGGTCAAAGGGTCCGACAAAGCCTCGATCAGACTCTTATCCAGCGCGACATCCTTGCCCTTGATCTCGAGCTGAATATCTTTTTTCAGCGCCGCGGCCAGGTCACGCACCACTCGCGGGAACTTGCCGAATACGTTCCCTATGGGTTGCAGACGGGTCTGCATGATTACGTCCTGCAACTCGGACGTGATCTGATTGATGCGCTGATCGGCGGCGGCCAGGGCGCGCGTATTCTTCTGCGCGATGGAGGCGCGCAACTGGTTGCGGCCCAGCACCAGTTCCCCGGCTAGGTTCATGAGCCGTTCGAGCACGCCTACATTGACCCGAATCGTCTCTTCCACCACGGCTGCGGCAGAGGCCGGCGCCGCTGCCGTCATCTTGCCCGGCGACGCAACATGGGCTGGTGTCTGGGTCGCTTCGGTTAGGAGATTCGCTGCCTGCGGCTCTGTATGGATGGGCTCCGACCTGTGCGGTGGCGGGGTGGCGATCGCTGCCGGCGCGGCAATAACGACCGGCGGATCTGAAATCGAGGTTACCCTATCCCGGTTAAAGGGAAATAATTCTCCAATGCTCTCCGGTGGAATCGACGTGGCAAAGATCAGCCGCAACGGCAGCCGGGTTGAGATCGGACCCTCCAGCGAACCGACCGCCTCGCAATCCAGTGTGCAATCCAGAATTTCGCCCCGCTGCCAGAGTTGCCGGAAAACATCCAGCACGTTCCGACCGCGCCGCTCGATATCGTGAATCAGGTCATACTCGACGCTGTACAGCGTCTGGCCGGCGCTCTTTGTCCGTGCGAAATCGATCTCCGGCACGGTGACGGGGGGAGTATCTCCTGCCGGCTGGAGAGAGACCGTCTGCACCAGCGAAGCTTTTTGTTCGGGGGGCAGATAGGACGAGGCCAGGCCGTTCAAATTCACCGTTAGTTCTGCGATGTCCGCCTGCTCGCTCTCGGCATGGTGGTTGATCATTTCCCGGAGCTGATCGAAGGCGGCCAATAGTACGTTCGTGATCTCAGCATTGGGAATCATTTTCCCCGACCGCAGCATGTCGAGAACGGTTTCCAGTTTGTGCGCCAGATCTTTAACCTTGTTCAGTCCGAAAAAGCTGCTTGCACCCTTGATGGAGTGAGCGGCGCGAAATACCTTGTTGACCAGTTCCTTGTCGACATTGGATCCGCCCTCTTCGATTGCCAACAAATCGGCCTCAATGGTGGCCAGATGTTCACGGGACTCGTTTATAAAAACGCCAAGCAGCTCATCATCCACGGCGGCTCTCCTGTCCCGGTCGGCCAGTCGCGTGTAGGCGATCGACCAGTCGCATCATTTGCAGCAGCCGGAAAATGTCGGCGGATACATTGGTGACGCGAATCCTGCCGCCGCGGCGGGCTAAGGTGTTGGCAGCCGCGATCAGAAGGCCTATACCACTGGAATCCAGCATGACCGTGTTTGGCAGATCGAATACCAGCTCGGCCGCGCCCTGATCTAAAACTTTTCGCAGTGCCGGCTGCAGATTGGAAATCGTTGCCGCCGTTAGGTCGCCGGCAATGGTGATCTGACACTGGTGTTCCCGGAGTTCAACCAGGTAAGGCGGCACGGCGGCTTCTTTTTTCTTCATTACTGTCTCTCCTCAGCCAGAGCGTGATCTGGTTTCCACGACGGTTGAACCGGACCTGTTCGGCATAAAGAGCAAAAAGCGCCAAACCGCGGCCGGACTCGGAGTCAAATTCGTAGCGTTTTCGGCGCGCTTTGCGCCAACCGAATCCCGGTCCTGTGTCGGTCACCTGTAAACGGATCCACTTCCGGCCCGCACGCAATTCCAACCTGATCCTTCCATCGACATTTCCGCGATTAGCATGAGTGACGGCGTTATTCAGACTCTCCCGTGCCAACAACTCGACAGCGAAACACTCCGCCATCAGGGCTCCCTGCTTGAGCCACATACGTATGCTGAGGCACAGACCGTCTACCTCCGTCAATCGCGAGGCAATGGTGCGGCAAAAGCTCGGCGACGATCGGTGGGTTGACGCTTTCATCGTTCGATTCCCAGCAGTATGGTGTCGTCGATCACTGCATGACCGGCGGTGATGTCGTCTACTACGGCGGGAACGAGCTCCGCCAGCGCAAAGGAATGTCGCTTCAGACACGCCTCCGCCAGCCGGTTGATCCCTTCTTCGTGCGAGCCGCCGCTCTCAATCAGCCCATCGGAGTATAGGAACATGCGATCGCCTGGCTGCACGGTCAGCTCCGCAGAGCCGAAAACCGCGTTCTGAAAGGCACCGAGCACGTCCCCTTCCAGCCGTATAATTTCCGCCCCCCGCCCATTCGAGTGCACCAGGATGAGCGGAGGGTGCCCTGCGCTGACTAGCAACAGGCGTCCCGTTTGATGGTTTAGGCTCGCATAAATAAGGGTGAAAAAGACCCCCGAAGGAAGAACACGGCAGAGCGTGCTGTTAATAGCACTCGCGATTTCCAGCGGCAGATGGACCGGGCCGGCGTACTCGGCCGCCAATGTCTTCAGCGCAGCCGTCCAGAACGAGGCCGCCAAGTCATGCCCGCTGGCATCAGCGACCAGATAGTCCACCAATCCATGGCTGGCGGGAATTACATCGTAGAAATCGCCCCCGGCGGCGAGCACTTGGCGCAGGCAGACCTGGAATTTAGCTTGTGGTAGATCCTCGGGGCGGGGCATCAGCTTCATCTGCGCCTCTGTCAAGCCTCGCAAGTGTTCAGCCTGCAGCTCAACCACTCGCTCCTGGCTTTGCTTGAGTCGCAGATGAGTGCGCACACGGGCCAACATCTCCGCTCCGGACACCGGCTTGGTGATGTAGTCAACTCCGCCGGCCTCAAATCCCCGCACCTTCGTCGACACATCTTCCAGGGCGGAGATGAACAGCACCGGCGTCGCAACTGTGGACGGATCGGCCTGCAGTGCACGGCAGATGTCGAATCCGGAACCGTCGGGGAGGTTGACGTCAAGCAGGACTAGGTCAGGATGCCGTCGGGCGATACGCTGCAGAGCCCCGGAGACGTTTTCGGCAGAGGCTGTCTGGAAGCCGGCGCGTTTGAGAATTTCCTCAATTGCGTCAACCGTGGTGGAATCGTCATCAACAACGAAAATCAGTGGGGAATGGGTTCCCGACGGCCGATCTTCACCCGGCATGCAACTATCTCCTTACGTAATCCAGGTTCTGTACTCCCTGTCCCGTACGCCGCAAGAAGCAGGCCGCCAGAGCATCGATTCCGGGGCTTTCCTCCAAGAACGTCGCGAAGCGGCCAACCGTCCTCGGTTTCGATTGAAAGAACTCCGATGACGCTCTCCATGCCGTCGGAAACTTCGTGCGGGCGAAGGGTGAGTTCTCTCCCGGCCAACTGCGTCGTCGGAATGTCCTCCCCGTCCCATACTGAGGTGACATACGCTCGCTCGATCTTCTCGCCGCGTCCGACGGCAAAGGGTAACTCCCAAGTACATCGGCAATTTCTCGTCCGGGGGTTACTCACTACTGCCTCGCCGGTCCAGTTCAATGACGAATCGGCTGGCCGCAGGCTGACCGAAACAGATCTCTTTCCTGATCGCGGCCTGGGTCGTCCCGGCTTCCCGGTGAGCCAGGTGGAGCGCTCGTAAAAATAACAGGCTGTCGCCCGAATGAAAAAGCTGAAGTGGCTTGAGTCTGAGTCGTCGCTATCCGACCGCCGCGAGAATGCGGTCAGAACCACGAAGAAGGGGGAAGAGTTGCTGGCCAAACTGGAGGCCGAGCTGGACTCTGGCCTCCACTTCTACGACTATGTAGATATGTAGAGAAGTCTGACGGCGAGGAGTCGAGTACTACTCCGGGCGCTGAACCATGCAGCCGGGAACCGATCAGACCACAGGACGAATAATCGCCGTCATCATCCCATACGCTTAAGGGTTCCGATTATTCATGCTCCGCAACCGTTTTTTCTGACCGGGTCTGGTTGTGCGACCTGCGCAACAGCGGGTATTCCCGGGAACACGACGGAGTCGCCTCGTTGGGTGATTAGGACTAAATTCGTCTTTTTAGGGACGAGGGCCTTGATCCTTGCCCTGTCGCTGCTCGTCGGACGCGGCGGCGCTTCCTCCACCAATGCGCCAGTGCCAAACCTTGCGCCGCTCAGCGCCTCCAACCCCAAAACAAAAATGAGGACTTGTAAATTATTCGATGTGCAATTTACAAGTCCTCACTATGCCTGGTTAATCTATGGGTCTATCTAGCTTTTGCAGCAGCTGCCGCCTGCGGGGTTGTCACCTCAAACCTCGCGATGTTCTCGATCGTCTTCTCCTTCAAGAAAACCACAGAGATTGCCCCAATGATTGCAAGCAACGACCAGAACAGGAAGACATTGCCAAAGTTAAATGACTTGTCGGCATTCGTGACTACCAAATAGCCGGCCACGAGCGGGGAAATGAAGGCGCCAAACTGCCCGACACCGTTAGAAACGCCGACCGCACGACCGACCAGTTCCTTCGGGTACCGCCAGGAGGGAAACGCATACATCATGCCCCACGCCAGATTCACAAAGAAGCCGCCGACTGCCAAACCCAGCAGAAGCATCGAGGTGTTCCCCTTCGAGACATGCCCGATGAAATTAAGTGCCGGAATGCAGCCGAGGAAAGAGATGACCATAACGACTTTTGGGTTTGCCGCCAAACAATTTGTCAGCCATCCATCCGCCGAGATACATGGAGAAGAATGCGACTACGTAAGGCAGAGAAGCATAGAACCCCATCTTCTTCAGATTCATGCCCATGCTGCCTGACAAGGAATGTGCTGATCCACGTAGTCATTCCCCAGTAGATCATCAACAGAATCACAAGACCGACGGTATAAAGGTAAAAATGGATGTCAGTCAGGAACATCCTGGAGCTGTAATTCTTGCGTTGTCCTCCAGCTTCGACATCCACGGACGAACTGATTAAATTGTATTCCGCCTTGCTGACCTTCCTTTCTCATACATCGCCTTTGGTGAATCTTGGATCCACTTCCACAAAATAAAGACACCGAAAAAGCCAGGAACGGCCAGAACGAAGAAGAAGGGCCGCCACGCACCATGGAACAATCCAGCCGCAGCCTGGGTCGCAACGATAGGAACCACTGCGGGAGCAACAGCCCAAGTGGTAGAGAAGAACCCATTAGCCCGGGCCTTTTCCTCGCGCGGGAACCAGTTGGCGATCAAGCGAAGAGCAGGAGCAAAGTGGTGCCCTTCACCAACTGCAAGACCAAGACGAAGCACGATAAATTGCCCAAAGGTCCGGACAAACCCGGTAAGGCCGGTGGCTAGGGTGAACACCCAGATGGCAATGGTCATCGTCCGCTTGGGACCAATTCTGTCCGCCAAATAACCAGCCAGGAACTGGGCGAGGGAATATCCAAAGAAGAAAATGGAACCCAACCACCCAAGCTGAACGGCTGATAGGTCAAATCTTTCTGAATATATGGCAGGAACGTTAATACGCTGATCCGGTCGAAATAGTTGATCAGGTAGAGCAACCAGACGATCCCTAATATAAGATGACGGTAGCCCCATTTGCGATTTTGCTTGTTCGGTCATCGGTGTTCCCCTTTCGAATCTATGTTTGCTGCTGTAATGGCCTCACTCGGTGATCTTGGCGATCTTCTTGGCCATCTTCATCTTTTCGCCCAATTTCCCGAGTCTCTGGTACATGATGCGTTGGCTTTGCGGAGAACCTGCGCCGTGCATGCTTTCCACCAGCGCAGTTCCGCCTGTCATATTCTCCAACAACCGCAGGGCTTTCATTCGCGTCTCCGTGGAGACACCGTCGACGCCCTTCATATACTTCTCAACGAATTTCCCAACCTCTGGACTTCTTAGGTCCTTATCGGCGGGAAGCGTTGCCATGATTCCGCCGCCAATGTCCTGAGCCAGTCTGGCGATTTCATAGATGAAGCGGGTGATGTTGTGCTTGGTGCAGTTGGCCAAGCAGCGGATCGGGATAAAACGAGCCGCTCTTTGTCTTTGATCCCAAAGCTGAACACGCCACAGAACCGGCATAGACCGTTTCCGCAAGGTGCATCATTTCCACCAGCTTGTCTTTGATGTGCGATGCGCCCAAAGCTCCCTGATACTGCGCGCTGAGAGCAGTAACCCCGATGATGATGTCGGACACGCCTCCCTTGCAGCCGCCATAGTTCTGACGATGCATGGTCGCGAACCTTTCAACAAGAGTTCCGCTGAAATCGATTTCGCCGCACATAAAGACGCGTTCCCAGGGAACGAAACACGTCCTCGAAGATTACCAGAGCTTCGCCGCCGACCATGCCGAACTCGCGGATTGCCGGAATCGATCCCCTCTGTCTTGCGTTCGTCGTTGCTCTGACGGCCGAAAATCATGGTAACGCCCTTGGCGTCCAGCGGAATGGCGGCGACGACCGCATAGGCTTCATCGCCTTCCTGCATGGACTGGCACGGCATAATCATGATCTCGTGACTGTTCACGGCTCCGGTTTGATGAGCCTTGGCGCCGCGAATCAACAATGCCGTCCGCCCTCTTTTCCACCACGTGCGTGAACATGTCAGGATCGGACTGCTGGCTTGGCCGCTTCGAACGGTCGCCCTTGGGATCGGTCATGCCGCCGACCAGCATGAAGTTTTCTTCCTGAATCCTCTCGATGTATTTCTGTAAGCGCTTGAAATACTCGGTGCCGTACTTCTCGTCGATTTCGTAAGTGGTCATGTACAGCGCATTCAGAGCGTCGAATCCCACGCAGCGCTGGAAGCAGCTGGCGGTTTCGTGCGCCACGACCCTGAGCATCTGCACCTTCTTGATCAGGTCGTCCACCGATTGATGGATATGCGTGAAGCGGCTGATCTTCTTGCCCGTCAGGTGGCTCTTTGCCGTAAGCAGATCCTCATACTCCGGCAGCAGCGCCATCTCGTAGGTTTTCGCGGCACAGTTGATATGAGGGTACAAAGGCCGGGAATGTACTGCGATCCTCCACCTTCTCGCCCATAAAATAAATATTGCAACGGCTGCTTTCGCAGACTTTCTACATAATCTTCTTTCGTTCTGATTTTCATTGCTTCCCCTCACGTAATAACGTTGCGACGATCTGCTCAGGAGCCACATGATCGTCTGTGATTGATACGATCCGATACGGAGATAACTCCACATCTCGCTCGGGACACGCCGTGTCACAACCAGAAACGAGTAAAACAGTGTCGAATGTCCTCGTCGTCAAGGGTCACCCACATGATCGCCTCTCCGGCGGCCGCGCGGACTCGCTGAATGTACTCCACCCGGTCGAATCCCGGATCGCAGCCGCCGCAGTATTTCAAGGCAACCCTTTTACTCATTGCTTCATCAGCTGTCCGGCTGCAGTCTATACAATCGTGTGACCACCATCGATATAGAACTCCCCACCGGTCATGAACGGCGGACAGGTCGCCAGGTATAGCGCGATCGATTGCAGTTCGCATAGCTGACCGACCCGGTTGAGGGGAATCATCTTCTTCACCATCTTCTGGCCAGCTTCGGAGGCGAAAAACTCCTGATTGAAGTCCGTCAAAATGTAACCGGGGCAAAGCGCATTGACCTGAACGTTATCCCGCATCAGCTCGAGGGCCATAACCCGGGTCAACTGGATAACGGCAGCTTTGCTGGCGCAATATCCAAGCATGTTGCGCGCCGCAATCTTGCCTAGAATAGAGGCGACGTTAATGATCTTGCCGCTCTTCTGCTGCGACATTAACTGCCCGGCCGCGCGGCACACCAGGAATGTCCCGCGAAAATCCACATTCATGACATCATCGAGATCTTCGTCGGTCATCTTCAGTACCGGTTTTTCGCTGCCCGGAATCCCGGCACAATTCACAACGACGTCGATCTTGCCAAACTCGCTGGCCACTTCTTTCACCACAGCGTCGACGACCTTGGAATCATGCACATCAATCTTGTTTCCCGATCGCCTTGACGCCATAGGTTTTTGCAATCTTTTCTGCCGCCGCCTGGCACCCGCCACATTCCGTGCGGCCAATGCGACATTAGCTCCCGCCGCAGCATAGGTTTCAGCAATGTGAGTCCGATGCCCCGGTATCCACCAGTTATCAGAACCACCTTACCGTCGAGCGAAAACAACTTATCTAACAAGGCATGCGCCATTATGTTTCTCCCTGAGATCTATCGAACACGCTCCACTCGTGTACTGCTATTTCGCAGGCCGCAATCCGCATCGCCGCCAGCTACTCCCATTGGCAAGTATCATGCGGATGCACGGCGCGCTCGGGATTAATGTATTGCGAGTCCTTTCATAGCCGAGACCACGCTGCTGCTCGGCACTACTTGAACATCGCTTTTAACTTGTCATATGAATCGTCCAGCATCTGGAAGTACTTAGTCGGAAGTGAGACCTTTCAGGCCCGCGCCCGTATAGATCTTCTCCGCATCCAGGATCCGGATGATCTCCACTTCGTTCTTTGTTGGTGCAGGCGTGGTCTGCAAAGTCGGAGAAATCTTGAGATCCCACGAAACTTCCTTTTTCACATCCTCGGCCGTAACGCCGGGATGGACGGAGTCCAGATAGGCTTCCTTGGTCTGCGGATCAAACCGGAAGATAGCCATGTTCGAGATAATGACAGCAGGCCCGCCGCCGGGATATCCATACTTCTCTCGCGCGCCTGGGCCGTCGAGGTATCCTGGAGATGTTATATAGTCGACCTTTTCGAGGAACCGGCGCTTCTGCTGGTTCATCATGATCAGAGTTCGCTGTGCGGAGACCGCGATGTCGTTTGCTCCGCCGCTGCCGGGCAGCCTTGTTCTCGGTTTGTAGTAGTCGCCGCCGGCAAAGATCGCAGTGCTGTTCAGGTTCCCGTACTTGTCCACCTGGGCTCCGCCCAGCATCCCCAGGTCAAAGTATCCCCGCTGCTGGTCTCCGAAAGCCCTCCAGAGCGGACTGACGCATGTGGCGTTTTCGATACAGGAATTGTCACCGATCCCGAGCAGCAGCCTGTAAGGCTTCGGTCCGAAGCAACCCGACTCTACAACCATCAGCATGTCGGGAGCGTGAGTGAGCTTCGCGACAAGTGCGCCCGAGACACGGTATACCAACTCCCGCAAATACGACTTCTCTATCGTTAATCTCTCTCGCCGCCGCCGCGACCAGCAGTTCCTGAAGTGTGTATTCTTCGGCGGAATCTTGTTTTTTAGGTGCAACGGCATTTCCAGTAGAACTCACAACCCACCTCCTTCGAGCATTTTCTTTGCGTTGGACTTGATCACGAACTAGACGACGCTCTGGGAAAACTTGCGCTCATACTGCGTGAGTTTTCTCAGATGGCCCCAGCCTACTTTCTCGCAATACTTCTCGTGATCCTCGCAGCCGAATGCCCACTCATCCATCCACTTCTTAAACCCGTCTTCCGTATCAATGCCCGCCATCATCTGCATATGGAAAGGCAGATCATACGCATAGGCATAGCACATATTCCACGGGTGACAACCGTAGGGAACCTCGACAACGGCGTCGACTACGTACTGAGGAACGGTCGTCAGCGTCGGAACCTTGCTGATCGTTTCGGTGGAAACAATTTCTTCGCAGGTAATGATTGTGTGCTTTGCGGCTCTCGCAATTACATCCGCGTTGGAGCCGAAACCCAGGTACTGTGCATTCCCCAGCTTATCGGCCCGGTTCACATGGATGATCGCGACATCGGGTATCGCCGCCGGAACCAGGGCAATCTTTCCCGCTGCCGTAAGGATCGTCAATCACCTTAATCATCTTGTTGTATTCTTCAAGGGAAGATCCCATCAGCGACTTAGTCGGCATGAACGGGATGCCCATGGATCCGGCAAAGAACCGCAACCCCATCGTGAAGTTTGAAAATTCGCAAACATCCAGCTTGTGAGGTATCCCCTTCTCGGTTGCCCGTCTGTAGTTCGGACTGACGCCGGCTACAGCGAAGGCGATGAATGCGACTTCAACGCGGTCGAGCTGTCCGGTACCAATGAGGTAGTCACCGCATTCGCAGGGACTGTCGCCCATGAGCGTAAGATGCTTACGCCCCTGCCTGACGATCTCATACGTGGGCGCCACAACTTGCTGGCCACCCATGCCACTAAAAGCGATAGAACAGCCGTCGACGACAAACTTGGAAATGGCCTCTTTGAGGCTCATCCTTTTGTCTAACGACTTTTTTGAATTTTCAGCACTCATAAGTCCCAACATCTCCTTTCAAAACTAGTTCTTAGTTTCTACAGGTGCGAATGAATTTAGCTTTCTACGATACGACCTATACACTGCACACTGACTGACCTAACAAAATCCTTTAGTATTTTCCGAAACTATTGCAGCTCGTTGGCATCTCTCACCTTGCCAACGGTTCAGATCCGACAGTACGACTGTCACCTCATCCGCAACGGAAGACCACTCCGAAGGTGGCTCGCGGATAGTTCCAGCTAGCCACTCCCTTGTTTCGACACATCACGCGGCAAGTGCCGCACTCAAGGCATCCGGCGTATTCAAACGTTATCTCGTCACCATTCAGCCGGTAGAGCACGGCTGGACAAACCACCAGGCACGGCTTATCCGCACATTTTGCGCAAATCGATTTATCGATGATGATGTGGGGATTCCCCTCGTCAACATGGAACTTATCCAGGCTTAGTACTTCTTCCGGAGTCTGCCGATTGATACTCATATCGCCCGGTACGCTTTCCAGCCATCGGCTAGGAGTTGACCGAATGGAACATTCCGTTTTGCGATTTGCCATATTGCATTCGTCATCTTCTTGGGGACCGCACCATCAACCGTGAACATGAATTTCATCGCTTCGTTAGCGAGTTCGGGGTATTGTTCGAAGATGCGTGGGATACCGAGGATCTCATGCCAGTTCTGGAAGACCTTCATGTTCGGCAAGATGAGAAGCTCGTTCAGCTGCTCCATGTAGAGCGGCCCGACTTGTGCGGGCTGCTCCGCCCGGATGACCGCATTCGCGGCTGCCAGTCCACTTAGAATCGCCAGATCCATACCGCGGATAATTGTGCCGGTGTTGATGCCAAATCCCGCCGCGTCGCCCACCACCAACAAGCCGTCACGGTAAAGCTTCTCCGGAACTCCGCTGAGTCCCAGCTCCGGAACCAGGTGTGCTCCGTACTCAACGGTCGTTCCGCCCTCAAGCAGCGGCAGAATGGCGGGATGCATTTTGAAGTCTTGAAAGATCTCCTGGATGCGCTTACCGTGCTTTGCCGCCTGCTCGGGATTAAAAACGATTCCGAGGGAGATGCTTTCTTTATTGGTGTACATAAATGCACCGCCCGAGATGCCCTCCGTACAGCCGATGGCAACCCGCGCAGCGCCTTCCTCATGGGACACATTGAAGCGGGAGTCGATCACGCTCTCCGGAAGTTCGATAACTTCCTTGACCCCGACTCCAACCGCTCTGGCGCTGATGTCCGGGAACAGGCCGGCATTCTGGCCGATGCGGGAATTGACGCCGTCGGCAGCAATGACGACGCTAGCCCGCATTTCATCTTCGCCGGCCTTAATGCCGACGATCTTGCCTTCCTCCTCGATCAGATCTTCGACGAGAATCCCAGCGGCAAACATTGCTCCCTTGGCTTCGGCTTCGGACGCGAACCATTCATCGAGGGGCGCCCGCAAGACGGTGAACGACTGTGGAACTTCCGCACCGAAGCCGTAGTCGACATAATCAATCGTGGTCGCGTTGGTCTTGCCAAGCAGCATAATCTGCTCGCGCACGACTTTGCGCTGCAGGGGAGCACGCTGGTACAGGCCAGGTTCGAGGACCTCCATGGCGTAGGTGTAAAGACGGCCACCGGATACATTTTTGCTGCCGGCCGTCTCGCCCCGTTCCAGAAGGAGCACGCTCTTTTCCGCCCTCGCCAACGCGTATGCACATGCGCAGCCGGCCGGGCCTGCACCTATAACGATCGCATCGAAATTATCGTCGGACATGAAAGCAATCCTTCTTGATCGACTATGGATGATTGAGAGCGGCCGTCAGCAAGGGCAGCACTTCATACAGATCGCCGACAATGCCGTAGTCTGCCGCCTCGAAAATTGGCGCTTTCTCATCCGTGTTTACCGCAACGATGCACTTTGACTCGCGCATTCCAACGACGTGTTGGACCTGTCCCGACACCCCTACCCCAAGGTAAATATCCGGCTTGACCTTTTGCCCGGAAATCCCGATGTAGCGTTCGATCGGAAGCCAGTGGTAATCCTCGGCAACGCCCCTCGTGCAGGCAATTTCCGCCTTCAGCGCCTTTGCCAGATCCTGCGCCAGATGCAGATCAGCTTTGTCTCGCAGACCCCGGCCGACGGAAACAATCTTGGAAGCCGTCGAGATGTCCACCCCCTCACGCTCAACCGGACATACGTCGCCGATTGCGATGCGGGTGTCGACCTCCACCTCCACGGTCTTCACCTCCCCTTTTCTTTCGCCAGGTGCTGGCTCGGGGAAGGTTCGTGGCGGAATCGTGACCACGGCTGGCAGCGAGAGAACTTCCTCTGAAACCGCAAGTCCGCAATACAGCAGCCGACTGGTCTCAATGGCGCCGTCCGCGAACTTCACCGATTGGGCGTCGCTGCTAAGACCGGCGTTGAGACGAGCTGCGACTCTCGCCGCGATATCTTTACCGCGCAAGGTTGCACCGACCAGCAGAACGCTTGACGGTTCTTTGGCCACGAGATCGGCAATCGCGTTTCCGAGAGCCTCCGGCCAGGCGTTCGGTGCTTTCAGGACACGACGACAATATCGGCGCCGCAGGCGATGAATTTTTCGTGTCCGCCGCTCGACGTAACGACGCACAATCGGCACATTCATCGCCGCCTTCAGACTGAGACCCGCACTTAACAATTGCCTGGCAACAGCATCATCTTCGGAATAAATGAAAATCCCCGGCATCTTCTCCCGCTCCTCTAACACAAGCCTTCCTTGACAAGGCTGGCAACCAGTTTGGATACGTTGTCGGCAGCACTGCTTTCTTTGAAAATGACGTGCTTGCGGTCCATGACGAAACCCTTGACCGATTTGCTTGTTACCTTCGGCGTAATCTCCTGTGGCGTCAAGCCCAGGTCGGCAAGCTTGAGTTCCACGGAGGGCTTCTTGGCTGCGCCGAGCACCTGTTTCAGGCTGGGGATACGTGGCTTATTGATTTCACCAAGCACGCTGATCACCGCCGGACCCTGGAAGGTTGCCACTTCCGTGCAGTCCGTCAGTTTTCGAGTAGCCTTGAACCCATTGCCATCATAAGTAAGCTGCTGCACATAGGTAACCGCCGGCACATCAAGCAGAGCTGCGAGACGCGGTGGGATCTGTTGGTTGTAGCAATCCGAACTGCCTTCACCGCAGATGACAAGATCGAAAGAGCCGATCTTGCGGATGGCTGCGGCCAGCACGGTCGCGGTGACGCAGGCATCCGCTTTTTCCGCCAATACATCGCCGACCCAGTAAATCTTGCCGGGCCCGCGCGAAAGAGTATCTTTCAGCGATTGCTTGACTACAGGGGACCCGAAGGTGAGCGCTTCGACGGTCCCCCCATGCTTTTCGACGAGCAGGATTGCTTCTTCGATCGCGTTGCGATCAAAGTCGCTGATCTTTCCCTTCGCTCTGCTGGAATCCAGACTGAGATCGTTGGGATTGATCCGAATGTCCTGCTCGTCAAGAACCCACTTGTAGCAAACGAGAATCTTCGGCATGCGTTGTGCTTCCACCTCGTTAGACAATGTTGGCCGCGATTAGCTTTTCCGGAAATTCCATCGGTCCTTCCAAAATCGTGACCCCCGAAATTTCGCGGAACAGGCGCGCAACCGGCATTTCTTCGCTGTACCCGTAACCGCCTTCCACCTGAACGATATCGACAAGGGACTTCTGGCCGATCCTGGCGGTGAACAGCTTCACCATGGCTGCCTCGACCGCAAACGGTTTGCCCTGTTCGATCAGCGCGGCGGCATCGTAGACGGCAAGTCTCGCCACGTGACAATTGGTCGCGACTTCCGCCAGCATGGTCTGGATTGCCTGGAAGCTGCCGATCGGTCTTCCAAACTGGACCCGCTGATTGGCGTACTTCGCACCATGTTCCACGGCCGCCTGGGTTATTGCGACGGCTTGCGCCGCCTCCGCGACCCCGGCTACGGCGACTGCTTCGGCCGCAATTGCCTGTCCCGCGTTCAGGCCGCCTAAGACATCGGCGTCACTGACAAGGACGTTTTCAAAAACGAGATCGGCCAATGGACACCCGCGCAGGCCCATCTTTCCTTTGTTCGGACCGATGCTCAGCCCGGCTTTCTTCGCGTCGACCAGGAATGCCGTCAGGCTCTTGGCGCCCAGCTTAGGATCGGTGCAGGCAAACACTACGTAAACGCCCGCTACGCCAGCGTTGCCAACGTAGGACTTCCGGCCCTTCAGCACGTATCCATCACCCTGCCTGGTCGCGATGACGGCTTCCGGACCAATACCAACCGCCGGACCGCTCTCGTTCAGCGCAAATGCCCCCAGCTTTTCTCCTTGGGCAAGAGCAGGGAGGTACGCTTGTTTCTGCGCGGCTGTACCCCAACGATTAATCGCATACGCTGCCAGGGAAGCGTGTTCGATCAGGATCGAGGCGACGGCTGCACTTACTTTTGAAAGCTCCTCGACCGCAAGCACGTACCCCATATACCCGACTGCAGCGCCGCCATACTCTTCAGGAAGACAGAATCCGAGAAAGCCAAGCTCGGCCATCCGTTGGACAGCCTCCGCCGGATACTCGCCGGACTTGTCGAGTTGAACTGTGATGGAGCCCAGGTAGTCTCGCGCAAATTCACGCGCATTCTGCTGAATGAGTTGCTGTTCTTCTGTCAGTACGTAGCTCATGCCTTACCTTCCTGCCGTCTTCGCTTGGTTCTTCGCCGGTTCAGGGCCGGCCAGTACCTGCCGAGCGATAACAAGTCGCTGGACCTGGTTCGTTCCCTCGTAGATCTGGAGAATCTTTGCGTCGCGCACCAGTTTTCCCACAACGCAATCATCTGAGTAGCCGTAGGAACCCAGCAGATTCAATGCGTCGGTGGTAACCTTCATGCCGGTGTCGGTGCAAAATGTCTTTGCAATCGCCGATTCTTTTGTGAACGGCAGGCCGGAGTCTCTGCGCGCGAACGCGTAGAGGCAGAGTTGCCTCGCCGCCTGGATCTGTATCTCCATGTCGGCGAGCCTGAATTGAGCAGCCTGCCCGGGCTGCGGCTTCCCGTCGCCATACTTTGCTTTAAAGAACTTGACGCATTCGTCCAGAGCCCTCTGCGCCACTCCAACGGCGAGCGCGCCGGCCGGAGGCCGAGCCAAGTCCAGGGTTTTCATGGCGATCTTCATTCCGTCGCCTTCTTTGCCGAGCAGATGGCTTTCCGGAACTTTCACATCTCTGAGCAAAAGTTCGACCGTGTTCGAACTGCGGATGCCCAGCTTGTGCTCGACCGCCCCAACCACTAATCCTTCGCGCTCCCGTTCGACCACGAACGCGCTGATTCCTTTCAGGCCTTTGCTGGGGTCCGTGATGGCAAACACCACGTATACCTTCGCGTACCCCCCGTTGCTGATGAAGCACTTCGTGCCGTTCAGCACATACTCGTTGCCAACTTTCTTGGCGGTCGTGGTCCCGGAGCCGGCATCCGATCCCGCGCCCGGTTCCGTCAGTGCAAACGCGCCAAGTCCGCCCTTGACGAGGGCTCCGAAAAACAGCTTCTTTTGCTCGGGAGTGCCGGCGACCAATAACGAGTCGGCACTGAGGCAGGAGGCGGCCAGTGTCGTGCCAAAGCCGACACAGCCGTATCCCCAGGCTTCGAACACAAGCGCCTGGCTTACGGAGTCATAGCCGGTGCCCCCGTACTCCTTGGGTACCGCCATGCTCAAGTAGCCGGCCTTGCTTGCCTCTTCGAGCACGCACTCGTGGAACGCGGCGCTCTTGTCATAATCGCCGGCCACGGGAATGATGTGTTTCTCAACAAACTGGCGTACCAACTGCTGCACCTTCTGCTGTTCAGGTGTCAATAAGTCCATGATTCATCAACCTTCCATTCTTTTAGGAGAGCGATGCAGATTGTTCCTCTGAAGATCAGGCTTGGATGCTGGTCTTTCAATCCTCAGTTTCTCTTCTGAAAAAGGGCGGAACCTGTTCTCTTTCCTTCCGCTACTTGCTTTCGGCGATTGACAATTCAGTCGTATAGCTGAAGCGCGCTCGACGATATTTGTTCTTTTGTTTTAATGTATCCCGGCATACGATATTATGTGAGCACTGTGAGCGGGAAGCAGTGGTTGCTTTCTCTCCGTCGCTGACCCGGGAACCCAGAACCAAGTATTCGCTTCACTCCACATAGAAGAAAATCCTGTACTGCATTATGAATTACGTTCCGTATACAGAAATAGTTCCGCAGCAATATTGCGGCCGACCCGGCAGCTTGTCAATGATTTTCTGAATACCAAATGCTGTTCAGCATACAGAATTACGAGTTCAGCATATAGAATGAACCATGAAATGTAATTCAATTGTCGAGTGCGCCGCCCTCGCGCCGGGCCTTCCGTTCCGTAAAACGAGAAGGATTGTCAGCGATCGGTTCTCTTGCAATCCCGCCAATCATGGAATACAGCCTACAGAACAACCGATCAGCGTATTGAACACCCGACATTCAGCATATTGAACGACGGCCTGAATTGGGGTACTCTTCTGAAATGAATATTTCATCGCTGGCGCCGAAAGAACGCCACAGCGCAGGCTCCATCCAAGCCGCAACCGTGACTCCAAGTCAAAAGGCAGGAGCAAAATCGAATGAGTCTGCGACCGTGGAACCTGTGGCAAACGGGTTTCCGAAGGGCGCCGTTCCGGCAGTCGTCAAAGCCACCAGCCTGATGGACGCTCTCGCTGCATCGAAAGAGCCCTTGGGACTTTCTCCTCTTGCCAATCAACTTGCGTTGCCCAAGAGCACTGTCCACGCTTTGTGCGCAACGCTCGTTCACAGTGGATTGGTGCGGCGCTTCGAAGATGGAACCTATCACTTGGGCATGCACATCATGGATTTGAGCCATGCCTTTCTTGCCAGGTCGGACGCGACGGTTGAGTTTACAAAGCTTTCGGTTTCTCTTGATTTGTTTCCTGAGGATACGGTCATCCTTTCGGTCCTTGATGGCGCCGATGTCGTTTACGTGGCGTGTCGTAACGGCACCCGGCCGCTCAACTTAAGTTTCGGTATTGGCATGCGCCTGCCCGCCAACTGTGCTGCAACCGGCAAGGCGCTGCTCAGCACCCTGTCCGAGGAGCACGTGGCGGAGCTGTCGTCTTCAGGCGGGTTTCGACGATTGACGAAGAAAAGCGTGACTGATTTGCCTGCGCTGTTGAAGCAATTGGGACAAGTCCGCAAACATGGGTACTCTATCGATGATGAGGAGACGCGGGGCGGCACGATCTGTTTTGGAGCTCCCGTCTTCGATTCCTTCAGCAAACAGGCCGTGGCCGGCATCGGGGTATGTTATCTGAAAGCCAGTCTTACTCCAGCCAAGAGAAAGTTGTCCATTCATGCTATCCGAGATTTGTCTTCTACGCTTTCATCGCGGTTAGGTGCGCGTGGACTTTCCATTCCCGGGGTTTGAATAGAAACACTCCGCGTGATCACTCTCGGGCTGCACCCCTGGTTTGCGACAACACGCCTTCGCCGGATCATGCGCAGGCATACAAGGCACCCGAAGCAAATCCTTTTTGCGAGAATCGTTTGGCGATCGGGTGAATCGCATAGCCAATCCAGTGCTAAGTCAAACAGCACCGCCGAGCACATCCCGAATTCACACTTCGACCGGTACGTGGGCAGAACAATGCCCAGCGGCACCTGTAATGACCACCGGCTGAGCCGGGGGCTTTATTGAGTGAGCCGCTCAAAGCGGGCGGTGCGGGGTGGCCGTCCTGACATGCTTGCTTAAACTTGGTGAAATGCTTCAGGACAGCTTGCGGCGTAAAGCACCATAATGCTTTGTTTTGCTAGCGGCGCCTGCCAACCGATACACCAATTCCGTGTCTCGCGCGAGGTCGGCAGCCTGGCCGTCATAGACGACCCTGCCGTCGTCGAGCACATAGGCGCGGTCGGCGACTGAGAGGGAGAGGGTGGCGTTCTGCTCGACCAGGAGTACCGCGAGGCCTTCCTCGCGCATGCGATGCACCACCTCGATCACCTCCCGGACGATGAGCGGCGCCAAGCCCTGGGAAGGCTCGTCCAGGAGCATGAGGCGAGGATTCAGGAGAAGAGGACGTGCGATGGCCAGCATTTCCTGTTCGCCGCCAGACAACTGCCCGGCGAGCTGCGAGCGCCGCTCCGCGAGTTGCGGGAAAAGCGCGAAGACCCGTTCGAGCGTCCATCGGCCCGGCCGGGCTTGCGGGACCTTCAGGTTCTCCAACACGGTAAGGCCGCCGAAGATCTTGCGTCCTTCGGGAACGTAACCGGTGCCGAGCTGCGCGATGCGATGCGGAGGCCAGTGCGTAGTGTCATGGCCGAAAATTTCGATGACGCCGGCTCGCGGTGGTGTGAGTCCGGTGAGGCTGCGCATCAACGTTGTCTTGCCGGCCCCGTTGCGCCCGAGTACGGTGATGATCTCGCCTTCCTTCACCTCTAGCGAAACGCCGTGCAAGATGTGGCTCTTGCCGTAATAGGTATGAATTTCACGGACTTTGAGGGCGAGAGTCACGCGGCTTCTCCCAGATAAGCAGCACGAACCCGCTCGTTGGCCGAGATTTCTTCGGGCAGTCCCTCGGCGATTTTGCGGCCGTGGTCAAGCACCGTAATGCGGTCGGCAATGTCGAAGACGATGTCCATATCGTGTTCGATGAACAGGATGCTCACGCCGTATTTTTCATGCAAGCGGCAGATCAGGCCCACCATGTGTTCTGTTTCCATGTCGCTCATTCCTGCCGTGGGTTCATCAAGCAGCAGGAGCCGCGGCTTCATACACAAGGTCATAGCGATTTCGACCGCGCGCTGGTCGCCATGCGCCAACTCGCCGACGACGCGGTACGCCTTGCTTGTGAGATCTACGGACGTCCATCACCTCTGCCACTTGCTGGTCGAGAGCTTGATGGGCGCTTCGCGGCAGCCATGGCCGGCGATTAACCCCAGTGGCAGCTTCGACCGCAACCCGAATGCTCTCGAACACGGTCAGGTCAGGAAAGACTTCGGTGATCTGGAAGGTCCGCACGATGCCGCGAGCGACGCGGCCGACGACCGTGCGGCGGCCGATGTTCTCTCCGTCAAACCATATTTCACCGGAGGTAGCGGGAAGGAATCCGCTGATGACGTTGAAGAACGTCGTCTTGCCGGCGCCGTTCTGCCCGATGACGGCGCGCAGCTCCCCCGGAGACATCTCGAAGGAGACGTCATCGAGCGCGTGGAGTGCGCCGAAGTAGCGGCTCACATGTTCGAGACGCAGCAGTTCCACCGCTTGCCCTGACTCCGGAACTCCGTTGCGCGGCGCTCGGTCACCCGCCTTGATGGGAAACACCGCGCGTTTTGGGGCGCCTGTCTTCATGTCGTCTCCGCGCGACGGCCGACCATGCCGAGCAGCCCTTTAGGAAACAGGAGCACGATCCCGACGAAAATCAAGCCGACGAAGGTCATCCAATTGCCCGTAATGCTGGAAAGATAATCCTGCGCGACCACAAAGATCGCGGTGCCCAGAAGCGGTCCCCAGAAGCTCCGCATCCCGCCGAGCACGATCATCATGACGAAATCACCGGAGAGGATCCAGTGCAAATCCTGGGGCGAGGTGAAGTTGAAGAGCAACGCGTTCAGAGTTCCTGCCAGCCCGGTGATCAGGCCGGCGATGGCGAACGAGGCCCACACGTAGAGATCGGTCCGCACGCCAAGAAATTCCATTCGCCGCCGGTTCTCGCGGATAGCGACCCAGGTATGGCCCAGAGGCGACCGGAGCAGGGCGCGCATGATGATGACGCCGATCGTGAAGCAAAACAGCACCAGGTAGTAGAAATTGGTCTGATTGAGGTCCAGGGTGAAGTGGCCGAAATGGATGGGCTGACGCTCGAAGCCGGCAAGCCCGTCCTCGCCGCCGGTGACGGTGTTCCAGCGCACCGCGACGAAATAGAAGAGTTGGCCGATGGCGATGGTGATCATGGCGAAGTAGATGCCCGCGCCGGCGCATTACGAGTGGCCCCAGAATGGCGGCGGCGAGTCCCGCGGCAAGCGTGCCGAGGAGGATCGCCAGAGGGGTGCTTGGGGCGAGGTATTTGAGCGTCATGCCGGCACCGTAGGCGCCGATGCCGAAGTAGGCAGCTTGGCCGAACGAGAGGCCCCCGGTAAAGCCAAACAGGATGTTCAGGCCCATGGTAGCGAGCCCATAGACCAGGATCTTGGAACCGAGCGCGGAGTAACTTCCGACATAGCGCAGCCACCAGGGCACGGTGACTAGCGCCGCCCAAAGCAGTAAGACAATGCCGTAGCGCCGCTGACCCCAGGCAGTCCGGAGATTCATTCGAACACGCTCTCTTTCCCCAGGAGCCCGCGAGGCCTGATTACCAGGACGACGAGCATGATGAGGTAGATCACTGCCTCACTGGCTGCGGGGTAGTAGGTGGCTGTAATTCCTGCGGCCACGCCGATGAGCAACCCTCCCAACACCGCTCCCGCTAAGCTGCCGACGCCGCCCACGATAACGGCAACGAAACTGGGCATAAGAAGGCTGTCGCCCATCGGTGGGGTGAGACCAAGGATTCCTGATGCCAGCACGCCGGCGAGTCCGGCGAAAAAGCAGCCGACAGCGAAGTTCAGGGCACGGAGCTTGTAAATGCTCACCCCGAGTACAGCGACACTTTCCAAGTCGCGCGTTCCGGCCCGGATGCGGATCCCGAACAGGGTGTACCGAAGGATGAGATATAGCCCGAGGCTTGCCGCAGTGGTGATCCCGATGATGACCATGCGGTAGCCGGTGATGAAGAACAGGGTCGAGTTCAGTGGCTGGTCCAGCACTCCAGGGACAGCAGACGGCAGGCCCTGCGCGCCCCAGATTGTGCGCGTGAGATCCTGAATGATGAGCGCCAATCCGAAAGTGAGCAGGAGACTATAGAGCGGGTCGGCGCGCTTGTAGAGCTTCCGGATCAGCGTTCGTTCGACGGCCAATCCCAGGACCCCGGCGAGAAGCGGGCCTACCACCAGGGCTCCCCAGAATCCGAGGTAGGGGGTAAGGGTGAAGGCGAGGTAGGCGCCGACCACAAGAAAGCCGCCGTGCGCCATGTTGATCACCGAGTTGAGGCTCAGGATCAAGGCAAGGCCGAGGGCCATGAGGGCATAGAAAACCCCCTGGACAAGGCCGTTGAACGCATTGAAAAGCAGCAGCTCCATAAGGTTCCCTGTCTCCTTCGGCGGCGCGCGCCTTGCCCACAGCGCGCGCCAGTAGCCGATCTATGTGCTTGGATGCGTCATGCCGGGGTAATCGAGCTTACAACCGGTTTGTGAAACAGGTAATGCCACACTTTCCCCGGCTACTATCTGCGAAACCTTGAACAGGTTCGGGTACGTTCCATTTGGAAGTTGCTCCCCTGGAAACTCGTTCGACATCAATTGGTGATCGCCGGGCCGGAAATAAACCTTATTTGGCTGCAGCTTGATTTCGGGCGGAAGCTCCAGCCCTTCTAGCGCGCGAGCCACTTTGACTCCCTGGAGCGACTTGGCACGGGCGACACCCATGGCGAGCGCATGGATTCCGGCGTAGCCGAACCACGTCCGCGCGCTCGGGTAGGAGCCGTCCGTATAGGCTTTGCGGTATGCTGCCACCCACTCCTTAACGTGCGGTGTATTCGGCTGGTCCCACCACCATTCGAGGCATGTCCATCCCTCTCGCGCCGCCGGCGGCGTTGCGCGCAGCACCTCGAGTTCGCTCAAGCCTCCGCCGATGGCAAACTTTTTGAACAGTCCGAACTGAGCGGCCTGTTTCATCGAGTTGATTCGATCCTGGCCGTCTGTGAGGTTGACGAGCACGTTCGGATGAGTTGACTCCGCCTTAATCAGATAGGACGAAAAGTCGGTTGTGCCCAGCGGCGCAAGCGAAGTGCCTAGAACTGTGCCGCCGAGCTTCTTCAGATATGCCTCGTAGCCGGCTTGCAAGGTATGGCCGAAAGCGTAGTCGGGAGTGAGGAAATACCACTTTCCGCCGAATTTCTTGAAAAGCGTGCCTGCGAGCCCACCGGCCAGCATATAGGTTGTGGTGCAAATTCGGAACGTGTTCCAGTGGCATTGGTTCCCGGTGACCCCGTCGGTATGTCCGCCCGTCACCATGAATAGCATGCCTGCCTGGTGGGCCACCTGGCTGACCGCGAGCGACACTGCGGATGAGACGGAGCCCGCGAGGAATGAGACTTTGTCCTGGTCGATCAGCTTGTGGGCTTTTTGTGCCGCGATGCCCGGTATCGGCGGCACTGTCCTCGACGATGAGCTGAACCTGTCGGCCGAGCATGCCGTGTTTGGCATTAATTTCGGCGACCGCCATTTTTGCCCC
This sequence comes from uncultured Acidobacteriota bacterium, assembly GCA_963786555.1. GTDB lineage: Bacteria > Acidobacteriota > Terriglobia > Terriglobales > Acidobacteriaceae > CAWBRT01. The sequence continues at coordinate 490,927 of CAWAZO010000010.1, read as the reverse complement.
ACGAATTTCGCTGTCTCCTTCGATTGCGTAGGTGCCAGTCTCAGGATCGATAAAGCCGATCTTGATTGGCTGGTCGCCCTGCCCATAGCTGAGAATCGCCGGTCCTCCCAGGGCCAAAGCGCCGGCCCCGAGACCTAAACCTGCTTTAAGTACTTCCCGTCGAGTAAACTTGCTACCCATTTTGCTGCCCCACCTTTCTTTCAGCGCATCCCTTGGTTGCCGATTGACATTGAGGATGCGCACCAGCCAGGGGTTCAAGCTTCGCGCCGAACGCCGGTAGTAGCGCAATACAATGCGCGACCTGCAACACCATTGCTTGATTCCGGATGCCTGTCCAGTGTTGTATGACTTACTTGAAGGACCAGTTATCTCGATTTTCGACTTTGGCCAGATGTTTCGGCAGAGTTGCCGAGCACGCGCCACTTCGAAACGCCGGCGGGGCACGGCGTGCGGCAGCGTCTTCGCGGCGCCATACCCAGAGTTGAAAAAGCGCCAACTCTGGGCCAACCGCCCACCGCCGCCAGCCGCTCATGGAGCGGTTCCCGAGAAGCTATGTCCTCTCGGAATTGTTCCCTGCCGTCGCTCGCTGTTGGTCGCAACGGCCGATGGACCGCGGCTTCGGGATACACCATCTCGGGAACCGCTGTAGTCTCCGGCAACGTTCATCTACCTCTTCTTCCTGGTCTCTTCGGAAAAATCAGGCAGCTCGCGCCGGGAATACAGTAGGGAGCAATACTCGATTTAGGGGCAACCCTCTTCCCAAATGGTCATCAGAAATTATCAGCAAAGCAAGCCCACCCACCAACTAATCAATTGACTCCGTGGACCGAACCGAAATTGAAAGTCGGTCGTCCACCGGAGGTAACCGCAGCTTTTCATTCCTTGGAGAAGACAAGATGAGAAAAATAGCGTGGCTGTTTTTGGTCGTTCTGGGCTCCATGACTTTAATGCATGCCCAGAACTCAACCAAAACAATGAACATGAGCGGCATGATTTGCCGTGCATCGTGCGTAGTGCAAGTGGAAAACCGTAACACGTGCGACACAACCTGTACTGACAAACAAGGCGACGCGGTGTTAGTCGACGATCAAGGTAACGTCCATCAAATCGCCGCGCAGTCCCAGCCCATGTGTGAGTCGCACATGAATAAGCACGTAAAGGCAAAGATACAGCCCGTCGAAACGGAACAGAACCGCGAGCAAGAGTTCCAAATATTGCAAATGTCAGAACAAATAGTAGGAGGGTAATCACCTCCCGAGGATCTCAGGGGTGGGCGGGTGTCCCCACCCAACGCGGTGTTCGTTGGGCGGGGCTTTTCTCTCGCCGCAGGCCGACACGGTGAATCTGTTCGTTTTGCTCAGAATCAGTAACTTACAGATTCACCCAGGGGCTGGTGCTCACAGGATGTAGCGCGACAAGTCCTGGTCCTTGACGATGTCGCTGAGCATTTTGCGCACGTATTCGGCGTCGATCTTTATATTCTTTCTCTTTGAGGTCTGGCGCGCTAAAGCTGATTTCGTCCAACACGCGCTCCATGATCGTGTGCAGGCGGCGCGCCCCGATATTCTCCGTGCCTTCGTTCACGCGGGCGGCAAAGTTCGCGATTTCCCCCAGCGAATCGGCGGTAAACTCCAGCTTAATTCCTTCGGTTTCCAGCAGCGCCATATACTGCTTCACCAGCGATGACTTCGGCTCGGTGAGGATCTTGACGAAGTCCTCGACCGTAAGCGTCTTCAACTCCACCCGGATCGGGAAGCGGCCCTGCAACTCGGGGATCAGGTCGCTCGGCTTGGAAACGTGGAACGCGCCGGCGGCGATGAACAGGATGTGGTCGGTGCGCACCATTCCGTAACGGGTGTTGACCGTTGTGCCTTCCACGATCGGCAGGATGTCGCGCTGCACTCCTTCGCGCGAAACGTCGGGACCGCCGTGTCCGCTTTCGCGACCGGCGATTTTGTCGATTTCGTCCAGAAAGATGATGCCGGAGTTCTCGACCCGCTCGACCGCCGTGCGCGTCACCTGGTCCATGTCGACCAGCCGCTGCTCCTCTTCCTGGATCAGATACTCAAAGGCTTCGCTCACCTTCATCTTCCGCTTCTTGGTGCGCTGGCCGAAGATGTTGGGAAGCATGTCCTTGAGATTGACGTCCATCTCCTCCACGCCCTGGTTGGAGATGATTTCAAAAGCCGGCGTGCTCTTTTCGCGCACGTCCAACTCCACCAGGCGCTCATCGAGTTTGCCCTCGCGCAGTTGCTGGCGCAATTTCTCGCGGGTGCGGGAGTTGGATTCGCTTGGCACCGGAATCGGCAGAGTGCCGAAGCCGACTGCGCCTTCGCTGCGGCGGGCGAGTATCACCGTCGGCGCGGATGGCAAGAGCAGGTCCAGCAGCCGTTCTTCGGCGTTGATTTCCGCCTTGTCGGCCACGTCCTCAAGCTTTTCTTCGCGCACCATATCGATGGCGATCTCGATCAGGTCGCGAATCATCGACTCGACATCGCGCCCGACATAGCCGACCTCGGTGAATTTCGACGCTTCGACCTTCAAGAAAGGAGAACTTGCCAGCTTCGCCAGCCGCCGCGCGATTTCCGTTTTCCCTACGCCGGTCGGGCCTATCATGATGATGTTTTTCGGCATCACTTCTTCGGCCATTTCCGGCGGAAGCTTCTGCCGGCGCATGCGATTTCGCAAGGCAATGGCCACGGCGCGCTTGGCCTCGTGCTGCCCGACAACGTACTTGTCCAGTTCGGACAACAATTTCCCGCGGCGTAAGCTCGTCAAGCGCCAACTGCTCTTCTTCGAAGGTGGATGGAAGGTATATAGCCACGGATTAACTCCACACTAAACTTGATCGCGATCTCTGGGCGGAATTTCAGCCCCGGCAAGCGAAAGCCTCGCTTGCAACCGGCCAGTCGCCGGCGGCCTACAACTCCTCAATGGCGATGTGATCGTTGGTATAGATGCACGTCCTGGCCGCAATCTTCATCGCCTCTTCGGCTATTTCGCGCGCCGGCATCTGGGTATGGTTCATCAGCGCGTGGGCGGCCGCCGTCGCGTAAGGTCCGCCGCTGCCGATGGCGGCAATTCCGTCATCGGGTTCGATCACGTCTCCCTGGCCGCTCAGCAGGTAGGTCTGCTCCTGATTCGCCACCAGCAGCAACGCCTCCAGTTGTCGCAGCATTTTGTCCGTGCGCCAATCCTTCGAGAGCTCGACCGCCGCGCGGCCCAGATTGCCGTGGTACTGCTCGAGCTTGGATTCGAAGCGCGAGAACAAAGAGAAGGCGTCAGCCGTTGAACCGGCAAACCCCGCCAGAATCTTGTCCTGGTACAGACGGCGGATCTTGCGGGCGCCGTGCTTGATTACACTTTCGCCAAGCGTCACCTGACCGTCGCCTGCCATGATCACCTTGCCGAAGCGACGAACGCAAAGAACGGTGGTGGAACGGATTAATTCTGCCGGAAGAAACAATCCCTGGCGGGCGACAACCAGCCAGGGCAAAAGGTTCTGAATTTTTTCTTGCCATTGGACCACTCCGGATTATAACAGCCGGGCCCAAATTCGCTATCGCATCTGGTTGCCGGAATCACGATTTCGGCTCATCCCGGCCTCGCGTTCCATCTTCGCGAAACTGCTCCAGCGTCTACAGACGAGCCTCGGCAATCTCCTGCACCAGAACATCAATCTTCTTTTCCAATACGTTGCGAATGGAGAGGATACGAAGCAGCCGTCCATTTTCGTCCACGATCGGCATGTGCCGATGATGGTTGTCCAGCATCGTCGTCAGTGCCTCGGCGTAAGAAATATTTTCCAGCGCCATCAGCACAGGCGTGCTCATAAATTCCCGCACAGGAGTAGTTTGCGGATCTTGACCGCTGAGCACCACTTTCTTCATGATATCGCGCTCGGTGAAAATTCCGGCAACCACGCCGTGCTCGTCAACGACCGCGGCGGCGCCTACGCGGTGAGCCAGCATCGCTTCGATGGTTTGCGCCACGGTCGCATCCAGCGGGACCGAAGCCGGTGTGTCACTGCAGATGGAAAGAATGCTCATAAAGAGGCACGTCCTGAAAGCCTGACCTATTGTAAGGTTCCACTCCCCTTTTTCGCCAATATTCATGAGCTCGCCTTCTCGGCTGGTGTCTGCCGCAAAACCTGCCAGAGCAGGTACTTTGCGCACGACGACTCCCACAGGCAAGAAACGTCTGCAACCTTCTGATTCCGCGGCATGTCAAATCTCGATAGGACTTCCGGGTGGGACAGGCAGGGAATTACCTTATTGATTTCCTGCCGGCAGCGCGATAACAAGACGCAATCGGTCGGGTCGGGACACGACTTCCGGGGGCCCAATGAGCTCTATGGGGAATATCTCAGAATCTAATCCGTTGCGGCAGCTTTTCAGGGAGCTGGTCAGCAGCCACTTCGAGCAGGATATCGGGCTGCGCGACCAGCAACTCCAAGCGTATGTGGCTAACATGCTGACCGAGTTTTGCGACACCCGGGAACTTTACAAAATACGGGATGCCGCCGGTCGTCCGCTGCATGATGTCGGTGAGATGCTGCTGGAATCCGATCCCATCTATGGCGAGGCGCCCGGATTCGACCGCGAACGCCAGGTGCGGAAGCACATTGGCGATTACACATTGTTTTTCGCGGGCATGTTTCCTGAGAGCATCAACCGTTTTCGCTTGCGGCATCACCGCCTGGAGAGCTTCATCGACCTGATGAAGGCGGGCAAGGAGAGCTATTACATCGTCTCCCAGTTCAACCAGTTCGAGTGCGCCAAGGTCGCACCGCTGTTTGCCAAGCTTTCGCGCGAATTCGAGGTCTGCGTCTTCGGCCTCAACATGGTGAAAAACGAGCTGCGGGCCAGGCAGCATGCGATCGTCGATCGCGACCGATGAGTTGCTGATGTGATCTCGCCGGAATTGCCGAGATGACGCCTGGGCGTTCCAATATGCCTTCCGCGAATCTCGGCTAGCGTCTCTCGAAGGATAAAAGCTGAGCGCAGACTCGCCTTGATGAAGGCAGCGGTAGCGCTTCAAGCCCCCGGCGCCCTCGCCCGGATCAAAATGCTTGTCGTGCTCGGCAATGACGACTCCACCTTCCGACAGCAGCTCCAATCCGGCAATCAGGCGCAGCGTTTCCTCGTAGGCGCCTTCCATTTTGTACGGTGGATCGAGGAAGCAGAATCGGCAGCGCACCCCTCGCGACGAGAGTTCACGCAGAGCCTCCGGCGCACGCTTCTCCAGAATCTCGCAGCCCTCCGTGATCTGCAACGCGGCGAGATTTTCGCGGATGACGCGGACCGCCTTGCGGCTGCACTCGACGAAGTAAACCTGTGCCGCGCCGCGGCTCAGCGCCTCGATGCCGATCGAACCGGTTCCGGCGAACAAATCGATGAAGACCGCGCCTTCGAGATTGCCCGCCGGCGCAAGCACGTTGAACAGTGTCTCTTTGAGCCGGTCATAGGTGGGACGGGTATCAAGCCCGGGCAGCGCCTTCAGGGTCCGGCTGCGAAACTTTCCGGCGATCACTCTCATCAATTGTCCATGGGCCAGAGCGGACTTCCTGGCCGGCGGCTCCAATGTGGGTATGGGCCGTACTGACTGTATAGTGCCGTACTGACTGTATAGTAGAGATAAGGCGGGATCGAAGCCAAATCGGCGTTCTCTGCCGCGCGGGCACTCGGCTTAGCTGGCCAAGCGGATTATCGGCGTGGCAAGATTACGTTGAGGAATGATGAAGAACTGGTCTATTGCGGCCGGCACCATCTTCGGGATTCAGCTGCGAATCCACGTCGGCTTCGTCTTTTTGCTGCTGTTCATCTGGTTCACCGATACGGTGACGACCGGCACCAACGGCGCGGTGCGCGGCCTGGCACTGGTTGGCATAGTGTTTGGATCCGTGGTGGCACACGAGCTTGGACATGCGATTCTGGCGGTTCGTTATGGCTTGAAAGTCCGCTCGGTTGTGCTGCTGCCCATCGGCGGCGTAACCGTCATGGAGAATCCATCGCAGCCGGATTCCAATCCCGAGCGTGAGCTGCGTATCGCGGCCATCGGGCCGATTATCAATCTTTTGCTCGCTCTCGTTTCGGGCGTGGTGATCGCGCTTTTCTTTCCGCAGGCGCACTTGTTCGAACGGCCTTACATCGTCAGCAGCAATCTGGTGCGCAGCTTCGCCTGGGCAAACCTGTTTCTGGGAGCCTTCAACCTGCTCCCGGCTTACCCGCTGGATGGCGGCCGGGTGCTGCGCGCCTGGTTTGCCGAGCGCATGGATCAGGTGACGGCCACCCGGCGGGCGGTCAGCATCGGGCAGTCCTTTGCCATGCTGATGATCTTTGCCGGCGCGGTTTGGAATACCTGGTTCATGCTGATCGGCATCTTCCTGTTTTTCGGCGGCATGCTGGAAGACCGTTCGGCGGTTTTCCAGGCAGTTACGGAAAACGTTCACATGGAAGACGTGATGCTGACCGAGTTCTCGACCCTGTCGCCCGCCGATACCCTGGAGCACGCGCTGGAAAAGGCTTTGCACTCTCTGCAAGATGATTTTCCCGTGGTCCGCGGAACCGACATGGTCGGCGTCATTTCGCGGCAGGTCATCATGGAGAATCTTCGAACCGAGGGCAACGGCTACGTGCAAGCCGCCATGGACCGCATCTTCCATGTCGCCGGCCGCAAGGAAACGCTGGCCAGCGCGCTGGCTAAAGTCGGGCGCGCCGGCATCTCGCTGATCCCCGTCGTGGACGGCGAAAGCCTGGTGGGCATCGTTACCATGCAGAACCTGATGCACAGCATGGCCTTGCTGTCCGAAAGCCGCAAACTGCGCCGCGCCGCCGAGTACGAATTAAAAGCCTCGGCCCGGCCTCATCGATATTGAGGCCATTCATCTGTGGGCACAAGTTCCTAAGGCGGGAAATTCGCCGAGATCTGCGCTGTCTTAGATCTTTAGGCTTGAACAGAGCCAAAAGCGGCGTCATCCATCATTGCGATACGCTCTAACCAACGACGAACTGTACACTCGGGGATTACACACTGAAGCACAGCCGATTCCATTCCGCAAGCCGTTGTTTCCGCGCGGGCCGCTGCCCGCCTTCGCGGCGGTCACGTCTGGGTTTACCGCTCCGACCTTGGAGCAGGTTCAGGACGCCTCGCCCGGCGCGCTGGTCTCGGTAACCGACCGTCGCGGCAAACCGCTCGGCACCGGACTCTATAGCAGCGCCTCGCAGATAGCGGTTCGCCTGCTGGCTCGCAATGGCATTGCGCCCGGCGAGTTGCTGCCGCTGATTCGCCAACGCATCCTTGACGCGCTGGCCTTCCGCCGCCAGACGGTTCGCGACAGTGACGCTTACCGCCTCATTTTCAGCGAAGCCGACCTGCTGCCGGGACTGATCGCCGACCGCTATGGCGATTTGATAGCCCTGCAGGTTCTTACCCAGGCCATGGACCTGGACCCGGTGCGCGAAACCGTGACCCGGACGCTGGCCGAGGAACTCAAGCCCGCCGCCATCATCGAACGCGTGGACGCGCGCATACGGGAGCTGGAGCAATTGCCCCCGCGTCAGGATCAGGTGGTGTTCGCCGCTGACGAATCCAGCGCCAAGACATCGACCGTCTTCAGCATGAACGGCATTCGCTTTCACTACGACGCGCTTCGCCGGACAGAAGAGCGGCGCTTTTCTCGACCAGCGTGAAAACTACGCCGCCGCCGAACGTTACGCCCGCGGACGCGCCCTGGATCTGTTCACCTACCAGGGCGGATTCGCCTTGCACCTGAACCGCGTTTGCGAGCAGGTGACGGCCGTCGATGCCTCACTGCCGGCCCTGCAAATGGCCGAGAAGAACGCTGCTCTCAACGGCGGACGCGAGATCGAATGGATTGAAGCCAACGCCTTCGACCTGCTGCGCGACTATGCCGATGCGGGCCGGCAGTACGAAACCATCGTGCTCGATCCTCCGGCCTTCGCCAAGAGCCGGCGCACGCTGGAAACCGCCATGCGCGGCTACAAGGAACTCAATCTGCGGGCGATGAAGATGCTTACCCGGGGCGGCGTGCTCGTCACCTGCTCCTGCTCGTTCCACGTCGCGGAAGCCGAGTTCCTCGAAATGCTTTTGCAAGCCGCCAACGACGTACACCGCGAAGTGCGCATCCTGGAGAGACGGGGACAGGCCAAGGACCATCCCGTGCTGCTCGGAGTGCCGGAAACCGCCTATCTGAAGTGCGTGATCTGCCAGGTGCTGTGAGATTGGCATCCTAGTGGTTGCCGAATCTTCCGGAATCTCGATCCCCTGCAAGGAGGCGCGATTCGCCATGAGTGTCGAGCGTCAAGTCGAGGGTCTTGTCTCCATCGTCTGCAAACATTCCGTGGTGGAAACGCTCGCCGCGCTGGAAGCTGCACTACACTCGAAAGGAGTGCAGATATTCGCCGTGGTGGATCATAGCGGCGAGGCCGAAAAGGCCGGCTTCAGTATGCGTCCGACCAAGCTAATCATCTTCGGCAGCCCCAAAGGGGGCACGCCGCTGATGCTTGCGGCGCCGACGATCGCAATCGACCTGCCCCTCAAGGCACTCATCTGGGAAGATGCCGCCGGCCAGACTTGGCTCAGCTATTACGACCCCGAGTACCTTGTCCGCAAACACGGTCTGGACCGGAAGCTGGCGAATAATTTGTCGGGGCCAACGGGCTTGATGCAGGCAGCCGCTGCCTGATTCCGTTTTCCATTGGCGTTCCAATCGAGACGTCAACGGCTTGCAATCCGACCGCTAAAGCAGTTCCTAGAGAGGTATCCGGAGGCAACGCTGGATCTAAATAAACCGTGTTCCTCCACCGCGAAATGCGCCCAGAGTGAAATAAGTCATTAGCTCATCAGCAGTTACATTGGATCAGTCTATTCAGGAAAATTCTTCAGCGCATACTTGACATCATAACGCTCATATTTTATGATTCGTTTGTGGTTAGATAACATCTAACCGGATTGAAAGGGCGAGGTGGCGAGCCTCAACCAGGGACGCCGCCCGAAGAGCCCTCAAATTCAGAGTGAAAACTCTTTGGAGGTTACGAAAATGACACTTATTGACCCGTTGGGAACCGTTCCGTGAGATGGCCACTTTGCAGAACCGCATGGGCCGCCTGTTGAACGAACTGGAATGAACCGTTCAGCTCCCTGACCGGCGATGAGTCTTTGAACGCCGGTTCCTTCGTCCCTCCGGTGGATGTATATGAAGACGAGCACGGAATCCAGCTTAAGATGGAAGTCCCGGGCATCGACGAGAAAGACATCGACATCCGTCTGGAGAACAATGTGCTGACCGTGAGCGGTGAGCGCAAAATCGAAAAGGAAGAAAAGCAGGAAAACTTCCACCGCATTGAGCGGCGCTATGGCACCTTCTACGCAGCTTCACCCTGCCGAACACCGTGGACAACGAGAGTGTTACGGCCAGCTACGACAAAGGCCTGCTCAAGATCTCGCTCGGCAAGCGCGCTGATGCCAAGCCGAAGCAGATCAAGGTGAACATTGGCAAGGAGCTGTCAGCGCCGCGAAGTAAGCCGCATAAGCGAGCGGCAAGCTTGGATGTAGTGCGGGGAGATGGGGCCGAGGGTCTGGTCTCCCCTGATTTTTATGAAGCGTTCGGCGGCGGTTGCTCATCCGCATTGATCAAAACCGGCGAAAGATTCAAACTGAGGTTCACAAATCATGGCCATTCGATGGGACAAATTAACGGTTAAGACGCAGGAAGCCTTCCAACGCGCCAACGATCTCGCCTCCGAGCACGGCAATCCCGAGGTGATGCCGGTGCATCTGCTGGCCGCGCTGCTGGAAGACCGCGAAGGAATCGTGGTTCCGTTGCTCGGCAAGCTCGGCGTGCAGGTCAATGCCGTGCAGCAGGCGTCGATGCGCGAAATCGAGCGATTGCCGAAGCTGGGCAATGCCTCGGCGCAGGCGCATCTGGCGGACTCCACCACCGAACTGCTGGATCAGGCGTTCAAGCAGGCAGCCAATTTCAAGGACGAGTACGTTTCGACCGAACACCTTCTGCTGGCGATTACGCAGTTGAAGCGCGACTCCGGCGCGCGACCTGCTGGCCGCCGTCGGCGTGACGTACGACGCCATTCTGAAGGCGCTGACCTCGGTTCGTGGAACGCAGAGTGTTACCGATCAAAATCCCGAGGCAAAGTATCAGGCGCTGGAGCGCTATGCGCGCGATTTGACCGAGCTGGCCCGCCAGGGCAAACTCGATCCCGTGATTGGCCGCGATGAAGAGATTCGCCGCACCATTCAGGTGCTCTCGCGGCGCACCAAGAATAATCCGGTGCTGATTGGCGAGCCTGGCGTGGGCAAGACGGCCATTGTCGAAGGTCTTGGCGCAGCGCATCATCGCCGGCGACGTTCCCGAGCAACTGAAGAACAAGCGCGTGGTGTCGCTGGATCTGGCCGCCATGCTGGCCGGGGCGAAATATCGCGGCGAGTTCGAAGACCGCCTGAAGGCCGTGCTCAAGGACATCGAGGAAAGCGACGGCAAGAGTCATCCTCTTCATCGACGAGTTGCATACCCTGGTAGGCGCTGGCGCCGCCGAGGGCGCCATTGACGCCTCGAACATGCTGAAGCCGGCGCTGGCCAGAGGCGATCTGCGCGCGATTGGCGCCACCACGCTGAATGAGTATCGCAAGTACATCGAGAAAGATGCCGCGCTGGCGCGCCGCTTCCAGATTGTCTTTGTCGGCGAGCCCAACGTCGAGGATACGATTGCCATTCTGCGCGGCCTGAAGGAGCGTTACGAAGTTCACCATGGAGTCCGCATCAAGGATTCGGCGATCGTGGCGGCGGCAATGTTGTCGCACCGTTACATCAGCGACCGCTTCCTGCCGGATAAGGCGATTGATCTGATCGACGAGGCGGCGGCCTCTCTGCGCATGCAGATCGACTCGATGCCGACGGAGATCGATCAGCTTGAGCGGCGCGCGACGCAATTGGAAATCGAGCGCCAGGCGCTGAAGAAGGAAGACGACACGAATTCGCGCGAACGGCTCGCGATTGTCGAGCGCGAACTGGCCGGCGTGCGCGAGCAGTCGAATGCCCTCAAGGCCCGCTGGAAACAGGAGAAGGATGCGATTTCCCGCATCCGCGATTTGAAGGAGAAGATCGACAAGCTGAAGCTCGACCAGCAGAACGCCACGCGGCGCAACGATTACGAACGCGCTTCGCGCATCCAGTACGACGAGCTGCCGAAGTTGCAGCGCGAGTTGGACAAGCTGAACTCGGATTCCGACAGCAAGGGCTCGCGCATGCTGAAAGAAGAAGTGGACGAAGAGGATGTTGCGCGCATCGTCAGCAAGTGGACCGGCATTCCGGTTTCGAAGATGCTCGAAGGCGAAGTGAAGAAGCTGGTCGAGATGGAATCGCGCTTGCGAGAGCGCGTGATCGGGCAGGACGCGGCGCTGGAAAAGGTGGCCAATGCCATCCGCCGTTCGCGGGCCGGACTGAGCGATCCGCGGCGTCCGATTGGCTCGTTTATCTTCCTCGGTCCGACCGGCGTGGGCAAGACCGAGTTGGCGCGGGCGCTCGCCGAGTTTCTGTTTGACGACGAACACGCCATGGTGCGCATCGACATGAGCGAGTACATGGAGAAGCACTCGGTTTCGCGGCTGATCGGCGCGCCTCCCGGCTATGTTGGCTACGAAGAAGGCGGACAGTTGACCGAAGCCGTGCGGCGGCGTCCCTACGCGGTGCTGCTGTTCGACGAAATCGAAAAGGCGCATCCCGATGTATTCAACATCTTTCTGCAAATCATGGATGATGGCCGCCTGACCGATGGCAAGGGCCGCATCGTCGATTTCAAGAACACCATCATCATCATGACCTCGAACATCGGCGCGATGTTCCTGCAGGGCGATCTCTCGACACCGCAGAAGTTCGCCGAGGCGAGCAAGCACGTCATGCAGGCCATGCAGCAGCACTTCAAGCCGGAGTTCCTGAACCGGGTCGACGACGTGGTGCTGTTCAATCCGCTCGGGGTCGAGCAGTTGTCGAAGATCGTCGAGCTGCGGCTGGAGGATCTGCGGAGACTGCTGGCCGATCGCAAGATCTCTCTGGAGTTGACCGACGCCGCCAAGCGCGTGTTGCTCGGCGAAGGGTACGACTTCAACTACGGTGCGCGTCCGCTGAAGCGCGCCATCCAGCGGCTGGTGCAAGACCCGCTGGCCCTGAAGATCCTCGACGGCGAGGTGCTGCACGGCGATCACGTGGTGGTCGACGCCGCTCCCGGCGGCAAAGCGATGGCGTTCAAGGTTGAGCGCCATGCGCGGCGGAACGCCAGTCGGCGAAGGCCTGAGCGAGTTTCGCTAAATTTGAAAAGGCTGCGGAAAAGCGGTCTTTAGAGGTGTCGTGCTGAGCGTTCCGGGGTCCCAGCAAGTCTGTTGTTGGCTTGCTGGGGTGGAAGCCGGGGTCCCCGGCAACGGCCGCTTTTGCCGTTGTTGGGGTGCATGACACTCTTACAAGCCGCCTGTGACTCTTCACGCGAGGTCGAAGACGAGGACCTCAGCCGCTTCCCCGGCGGCGATCGTGAGTTCGTTTTCCTGGCTCACGCCCGCTCCATCTCCCGGTTTCATGGCGATGCCGTTGAGGGTGACCGAGCCGCGCGCAATTTGAATCCAGGCGTGACGCCCTTCGGCCAACGCATAGGTAATCTGCTCGCCCGCCACAAGTGAAGCCACGCTGAGTTTCACGTCCTGGTGAATCTTCACCGCGCCATTAGAAGGCGTGCGTTCGGCAATCACCTTCCACTTGCCTTGCTTGAGTTCCGGCGGAAAAGCCTTTTGCTCATAACCCGGCTCAAGCCCCTTTTTCTCCGGAAGAATCCATATCTGCAGCAGATGCACCGGCTCGGTCGTCGAGGGATTGAATTCACTGTGCTGAATTCCGCTGCCGGCCGACATTCGCTGCCCATCGCCAGGCCGTATGATGGAACCGTTGCCGAGCGAATCGCGATGCTGCAGAGCGCCGTCGAGAACATAGGTAATGATTTCCATGTCGCGATGCGGATGCGTGCCAAAGCCTCGGCCCGGTGCGATCACGTCTTCGTTGATTACGCGGAGCGTGCGGAACTGCACGTGTTCCGGATCGAAATAATCGGCGAATGAAAATGTGTGATAGGTGTCGAGCCATCCATGATTGAAGTGCCCGCGTTCTTCGGAAGGGCGAAGGGTAATCATCGTTCTACCTCTGTCGATTTTCTACCTCTATCGATTGGATTCCGCGGACTTTTTCTGGATTCATATGGGGAGGCGGCGAGGCCGCTGGCTGGGGTAATCGGGATGCGGCCGCAGCCATGCAACTCCGCTGTTTGGCTTCGGCGGCCTGTTCGTTCCTGGTTGCCGCCGGCACGCGGCGCAACTTTAATCTCGGGCCAGGCGTCTCACTCCGCAGGAGGCTAAACCAATGGCAACCAGTAATCGCAGATCTAGTTCGCGACCGGCACGCGCGTCAGCTACGCGCACCAAACGCAGCACCAGCGGCAGACGGCGCGCTTCGGCGTCTACGCGTTCAAGCGGAAGCGCAACCGCGCGGCGACGCACCAGTTCAACGCGCGCAGCCAAGACCTCAACCGCACGCTCGCGCGCCCGTCGAGCCGGCGCCGCGGCAGGCACGCGCCGCGCTTCCACCGCTCGCTCGCGGAGCAAGACCGCTTCAGGCCGCCGCTCGACCCGCTCCGCGACGGCTTCGTCCTCCACCAGGACGCGTTCGTCGAAAGCGACTGGCACCGGCGCACGCACCGCTCGCGCCCACCGTTCGGGCAGCACGCGCAAGTATGGACCGAAGGCGCAACAGATGGTAGCCAAGGAAATGCGTCAATTAAAAAGGGGAAAGCTCAGCACCGACAACCCCAAACAGGCAATCGCAATTGGGCTATCTAAAGCAAGGCGGGCCGGAGCCAAAGTTCCGGCACGCGAAGAAAGCAGCCTGAAAAATCCACCGGGGGATGCCGACGGACACAGCTCACCCGGAGAGCGCACGGTAAGCCTGAGGCTGGAAACTACTTGCTCTCGGCAGTAGCGCTGGCGGAGGGTTTGCTCTCCGGCACGCTCGCCGCCGAACCTGAATCCGCAGCGTCCCTCGAGTGGGAATGCCCATTCCCCTTCGCGTAGCCCTCCGACGACGTGGAACTTTTGTGGGCGTAGTCAGTTACATACCAACCCGAGCCCTTGAACTGGACTGTGGGAACGCAGAGCAGTTGCTCAACTTCCAGTCCGCACTTGGGGCACACACGAATGGGATCGTCGGAAAACTTCTGGATTACTTCAAATTGATGTTTACAGCTCTTGCAGCGGTACTCGTATAGAGGCACGAAGGAGACTCCGGAGGGTAATCAGTTTTCGTCCCAAATTGCCAGCGCCACCATGGCACTCGGCTCAGCCGGCACAAAACCCGCATCAGCAGGCGAGGGCAGGAACATAAAAGTATGATTGCCTTTTCTTTATTCTAAGTTGCCGGGCATGGTAACGTCAATTCGGCCTGTGCGGCGACGACAGCGGGAAAATCACCCGGACTCGGATTTCGGGTTGCAAAGCCGACATTTCGGTACTCATCCCGTTTTATCTTTGCAGTGGAGTTTAATGTGATTCAGGAGCAAGGAATTTGTCCCGAGCGGCCCGAGTAGAACGCAGCACCCGGTTTTGGCGCGCAAGATCATCCATACGCGGCAACCAGGCCCAGGCTGCTATTCTGAAATGTGACTCCAAGGCCATACCGACAAGTCAAGACCCCGCAGCGAAAGGGTTTTCTCCGATCCCTTGTTCGACGGCTTGCGATCGGCGTGGTGCTTCTTTGGTCGCTTGCCGTGCTGATCCTTGTGACCACCCGGTGGATCGACCCGCCGACAACCGCCGTGCACATCCAGCGCCGATTGCAAGCCTGGATCCACCACGCGCCGTATCGCGAACGCTACAAATTCATTCCGCTCAGCCAGATCTCGCCCGATCTCCAGCACGCTGTCATCGCCGCCGAGGACGTGCGCTTCTACCACCACCATGGCTTCGATTGGCACGCGATCCAACTCGCTGCCGAAGAAGATATGGAAGGCGGGCGCATGCGCGGAGGTTCCACCCTCACGCAACAATTGGTAAAAAACCTGTTCTTCGGAACCGGCCGATCGTTCCTTCGCAAGGGCGCGGAGGTCACGCTGGTACCGGTGGCCGAATTCGTCCTCGGCAAGCAGCGCATTCTGGAGCTTTACCTCAACGTGGTCGAATGGGGCGCCGGCATTTATGGGGCAGAGCCAGCGTGCCGTTACTACGACAGAACCCCGGCGCGGCATATCGGCCGGGAACAGTCGGCACGGCTCGCCGCAATTCTGCCGGCTCCCCTGAGGCGACATCCCGAGCGCATGAATAACTACAGCGCGGTCATCCTCAGGCGGATGCAGCAAATGGGCTGGTAATCGCGAGCAATATTAACGAATGCTGCGCCGATGATTGCTCTCGCGTTGGGTTCTGGCCGGATGGTCGTCGGTGTGGCATTCAGCGTTTCCGCACTTAGCGAACGGAAGGTAGGTCCCGGTCCAGAAGTCAGATACGGTCGTCGAGCTTCCCCCCTTCTCGGCCGCCGAGTTCACCTTCACATGAACTTGTCGCGGAGGAGGCGCACTGTCTTGCATGATTTCTTGCAGTGCTTCTCATCCTTTTCGCGGAGAGGTTCCACCTTCTGCTTGCGGACATTGCGACTGCGGTGTAGTACCTTTATGAAGTGATCGCTTTTCTCAAAGACACAGCCTTTTTGCAGTCGGAGCCATTTGATGCACGAATATACGTGCACCCAACAAACACCCAGTAATGATTTTAGAGCAAAACCAGGGATGGTGTATCCCGGAGTCAGAGCACTGCACTCGGCGCGACCATCAGGGAGCGGCGACCTTAAGCGAAACCAAACAGGACATAGCATCCCTGGTTTTGCCGTAATGGGCCAATTAAATTTTAATGGGCCAATCAAGCTGTCTTTATTTATAGGTATGGAAGCGAATGGGGTCCGGTGATCCTCCCGGTCTTCAAAACCGGCGAGAGGCATCTTCGCGATGTCTCTGGTGTGTTCGACTCGCACACGCTTCCGCCAGCCCCGCCACTCGTCCTTAGCGCAATTTCAGTACACCCCGAGAATCGCCCCAGCGAGCCGAGCCTCGCGGGGACCCCGAGGGAGCGGCAACCTTGAACGAAACAAAAAACATAGCATCGCCAGGGCTGCCGTAGTTACGCGCCTGTGCCGAGCTTGACGGGTTGCGTGATCACGTGCTCGAAGATTTTCGCGCCGGGATAAACTGCCTCATCTCCCAGAGCCTCTTCGATGCGCAGCAACTCGTTCCACTTAACCGTGCGTTCGGTACGCGCAATCGAGCCGACCTTAAGCTGTCCGCCATTGGTCGCGATCGCCAGGTGGACGATGGTCGCGTCCTCCGTCTCGCCCGAGCGGGCCGAGACCACGGGCAGATAGCCGGCGTTCTTGGTCTGCTCAATCGCGTCCAGCGTCTCGGTGACGGTGCCGATCTGGTTCATCTTGATGAGCACGGCGTTGGCGATCTGCTGATCGATGCCGCGCTGGATGCGTTCCGCGTTGGTGGTAAACACGTCGTCGCCGATCAACTGCACCTTGCCGCGCAGCTTGTCGGAAAGCGTCTTCCAGCCCGCCCAGTCGTCCTCGGCCATGCCGTCTTCGACGGAGATGATCGGGTACTTCCGCACCCATTCGACCAGCAGGTCCGCGAACTCCTCGCTATTGCGCTCCCGGCTCTCGACCGCGAAACGATACTTACCGTTCTTGTAGAAATGGCTGGCGGCGATATCGAGCGCGATGGCCACGTCTTTTCCCGGCGTGTACCCGGCCTTCTCGATGCCTTCGACCAGCAGGTCGAGGCCCTCGACATTGCTATTGAACGTCGGCCAGAAACCGCCTTCGTCGGCGATGGACACAGGCTTGCCGTGCGCGCTGAAAACCGCCTTGGTCCCGTGATAAACGTTGGCCACCATCTCGATGGCCTTGCCATAGGTGGTCGCGCCCACCGGGATCACCAGGAAATCCTGGATGTCGATGCTCATGTTGGCGTGCATGCCGCCGCCGATGATTTGCACTTGCGGCACCGGCAGAGTCTTGGCGTTGGCGCCGCCGAGATAGCGATAGAGCGGCACGCCGCTGGCATTGGCCGCCGCCCACGCGGCCGCCATCGAGACGCCAAGGATGGCATTGGCCCCGAGCTTGGTCTTGTTCGGGGTTCCGTCGAGTGCGATCATCGCGTGGTCGAGCACCGCTTGCCGTGTGGCGTCCATGCCGATGACGCGCGGCGCGATCACTTCATTGACGTTGCGGACCGCCTTGTAAACCGACTTGCCTCCGAAGCTGGAGGGATCGCCGTCCCTCAGTTCCAGGGCCTCGAAGATGCCGGTTGATGCGCCCGATGGCACCGTGCCGCGTCCGATGACGCCGCATTCGAGTTCCACATCGACCTCGACCGTAGGATTGGCGCGCGAGTCGAAAACCTGTCTGGCTTTGATTTGCTTAATGAGAGTGCGCATAGGTCCCCTTGCTCTTTCCCAGCGAGTGCAACATCAGACTCACCACGTCTTCGTAAGCTTTAAGATTGTCCCGCACCATCGCGTAGCTGACGCGGCGGATCAAATCCTTGTCGTCATCCTCGGTGATGTATTCGGCCGGAGATTTGCCGTCGACCCGCGCCAGAAACAGGAAGGCCAGCGTGCGGACGGTGTTGGCTTCCAGCTCGCGGCGGCCGATGAAGTCAATGATGCCGAAGTACTCCTCCACCATTGCCTGCATCAGGTTCAGATAAGCCGGCGCCCAAGCTTTGTTCTTCACCGCTTTCAGCATCAGGTGATTGGTGACGAAGCCGAGATCATAGGCGGGGTCCCCGAAGTGAGCGCACTCGAAATCCAGGATGTAGAGCCGCTCCGGAGTGACCAGGATGTTCTTCGGACTGTAGTCGCCGTGGACCAGCGCCAACTTAGTCGACAGGTTGCGCTCGATCTCGGCGTTGATCTCTTTCGCCAACTGCGGGTGCCGTTCTGCAATTTTGTTCCAGTACGGATCGATCCTTAACTGGATAAACAACTCCACTTCCTTGAATCGTTCTTTCACCGCGGCGTCTTTGTTGGTGGCATTGTGAACCGTGGCCAAGGCATTGGCCACGTTGCGGCCCGAGCGGAAGTCGATGGTTCCACGCAACAGTTGCTGTTTCCACATCTCGGCCTGCTTGGGCGCGGCTTCCATGCCGAACAGGAAGTTCTCCTCGTCACAGAAGTAAAGCTCGGGAGTGGATTGCGGAGCCAGCCGGTAGTAGACCGAAAGACAGTCTTTCTCGGTGAAGATTCGCCGGATGTCGGAGAACCAATCTTCCTTCACCCGCAGCTTCGGCAGAGCCTGCTTGATGACGAATTCCCTCTCCCGGGTCTTGACCCGTACGGTTTCGCAGGAGACTCCGCCTCTGAGATATTCAACCGAGTACTCTTCCCCGGCAGAGACATACCCCTTGTCAAACAAGTACTGCCGCATCACTTTCTCATCGGAGACGTTGATCACTCAAGTCTCTCCTTTCTCCTCGTGAACCGAACATTTTCTGGCGTAGATCACCGATGATAGCGCGTCGCAAGCAGCCATCATAGCCATTTTTGGCCCTCAAATAGAGATGGCCGGAGCAGCGCTGTTTCTGGAGACATCCCTCCAAAAAACTCGTGGCCTGGCGCCCGAACGGCTCGCCGGGCGCGTACCTTCCGGCGGTGCTGCGGCAAAACCAGGGGTGCGATTTTGCTAGAGTGGGAAGCGTTTTGCCGGCAAGCGCTCTGCTTGTAGAATTCAGGCGAAGGAAAAAATCAAAATGTTCAAAGTGGCAATTCTGGATGACTACCAGCAGGTAGCGCACTCCCTGGCCGATTGGGACAGCCTTGCTCCCCGCGCCCGAGCCGAGTTTTTCCACGACAATCTTGTCGATTTGCCGCGGCTGGCCGACCGCCTGCAATCGTTTCAGGCGGTGGTGCTGATGCGCGAGCGCACGCCTTTTCCGCGCGCCCTGATCGAGCGACTCCCCAACCTGCGCCTGCTGGTCACGGCCGGGATGCGTAATGCCTCCATCGATACCGCTGCCGCCACCGAGCGCCGAGTGCTGGTGACCGGCACCGAGACCCTGGCGACACCCACTGCGGAGCTTGCCTGGGGACTGATTCTTGCGTTCTCCCGCAACCTTGTGCGCGAGGCCAACGCTATGCGCTCCGGACAGTGGCAAACCACGGTTGGGCACAGCGTGGCCGGCCGGACACTGGGAGTGCTCGGGCTCGGCAAACTCGGTTCACAGATGGCCGCGCTGGGCAAGGCATTTGGCATGCAGGTGCTGGCCTGGAGCCAGAACCTCACGCCCGAGAAGGCTTCGGCGGCGGGCGCCGTCTACGCCAGCAAGGAGAAGCTGCTTGAAAACAGCGACATCGTCACCATCCACTTAGTGCTCTCCGAGCGCACACGCAACCTGATTGGCGCCTCCGAGCTGGCACGCATGAAGCCCGGCGCTTTCCTGGTCAACACTTCGCGAGGACCGATCGTCAACCAGGCGGCTCTGCTGGAGGCGCTGACGACGCAGCGTATCGCCGGAGCGGCCATCGACGTCTATGACCAGGAACCGCTGCCGGCCGATCACCCGCTGCGCAAGCCGCAGAATCTTCTGCTGACGCCGCACCTGGGCTACGTCACCGAGGAGAACTATCGCCTGATCTACGGCTGCGCGGTGGAGAACATCCGGGCCTTCCTCGATGGAAGCCGGTACGCGCGATCAACAAGCTGGGCTGAGCGGACAGTCTCGCGTGCGCCGAGTCGGGACACGGCTTTTGACATTTGGCGCGCACTTTCTTACCTTGGTGCTTCGCAATTTTTGAGCACCTCCCGGCAACCTGAACTGCCCGGGCCCTGCCGGGTCGGACGGAGAAATCATGCGCGAAGTCGTTGCCACTGAGAATGCACCCAAGGCTATAGGCCCTTATTCGCAGGCCATCAAGGCAAACGGATTTATCTTTCTGAGCGGACAGACCCCGCTCGATCCCGCCACCCAGCAGATTGTGGCCGGCGGAATAGCCGAGCAGACCGAGCGCATCTGAAGAACCTTGAGGGGTTCTCCAGGCCGCCGGCTCCAGTCTGGACAAAGTCGTGCGTTGCGGAGTGTTTCTGAAGGACATGAACGACTTTGCGGCCATGAACGAGGTGTACGGCAAGTTCTTCAAGAGCAATCCACCGGCGCGCACAACCGTCCAGGCAGCGCGGCTGCCCAAGGACTGCCTGGTTGAAATCGACGCTATCGCCGTGGTGTGAACCACTTTTGGCTGGTGTTGCCCCGCACGACTACGGCACGTGTGGGGCAACACCCAAGTACACGCGATTTTGTGGAGAAACCATGCTGGCCGTCGTAAGATAGGTATATGTCTGTCGCTGTAGATCTGCTGAGCCTTTCTGCCGAATTACAGTCCAAGTGGCGCAAGCTGGAAGCCAGCCTGCGCTCGTTGGGAAAGACTCTGGTTGCCTACTCCGGGGGCGTGGATTCGGCGTTCCTGGCCTGGGCCGCTCATTCTGTTTCGCCTGGAAGCGTGGTGGCCCTGCTGGCCGATTCGCCCAGCCTTGCCCGCACGCAGATGCGCGAGGCCATTGCGTTTTGCGAGCAGAACGGAATTCCGCTGGAGATCATTTCCACGGCCGAGATGGAGCGGCCCGACTACGTGCGCAACGATTCCATGCGGTGCTTCCACTGCAAGGACGAGTTGTTCATCGCCGTCGAGCGCTATCGCGACGAGCACGGCTTCGAGACCGTCGCCTATGGCATCAACTTCGACGATCAAGGCGATTATCGTCCCGGCCAGCAGGCGGCCAAGCGGCACGGTGTCGCCGCCCCGCTGCTGGATGCCGGCTTCACCAAGCAGGACATTCGTGACGTAGCCCGCGCGGCCGGGCTGAGCGTGTGGGACAAGCCCGCATCGGCTTGCCTTGCCTCGCGCATCGAGTACGGGCGCGAAGTGACGCCCGAGGCATTGCGCCAGGTGGAAGCAGGCGAAGACGCGTTACGGGCGCTGGGCTTCAGGCAGATGCGCGTTCGCCATCACGGCGCCATCGCACGCATCGAGATTGCCCGCGACGAATTGGCACGCGCTTTGACCCTGGAGATGGCCGCCGAGTTCACCCGCATTTTCAAGCAACTCGGGTTCAAATTCGTGACCCTTGATCTGGAGGGCTTCCGCTCCGGTTCGATGAATGCCGTGCTTCCGGTCGAGGCGCTTTCCGGCCACTCCAGCCGCCGGCCCTGAGCCGCAGATGAGGCTGGGCTGCCCCGGAAACGTAGCCACGGGCGCGGACATGGGTGCTCCCAGGCACTCTCGCCCGGGCTTTCCAGGATTGCGCGGCAGCTCCCGTGCGATAATCTATGGAGTGCTTGCCCCAGCAAACGCGCCCATCGTTCTCGGCCGCCACGCGCGCAACCACGACCTTCCGTCAACGTCTAGGAAAATTTATGCTGCGAAAAACCTCTGTTGTTCCTGGCCATCGCCTGGCTCGGCTGCTCGGCCGCACCCCAACAAGCCACAATCCGGACCGGCTGATTTGAACCGGCGGGTGGAGCGCACACGTGCGCTCGGAATTCAATATCCCAGCCTCCGTACAAATCTCGATCAGTTTCGCCGAAGTCCAGTGAGTTTGCGAATTACGACAACATCACGGTGACGTTCGCCACCGAGAGATAAGAAGCAGACGCACGAATTTCTCGTCTCCAAGGATGGCAAGCAACTGATCGACATGCGCAAGATGGATCTGACGGTCGATCCCTATCAGAAGGCGATGAGCCAGATCGATCTGACGCGGGCGGCCTCCGCGAGGCAACAAGGATGCCAAGGTCACCGTGGTTGTCTATGACGATTACCAGTGCCCGTTTTGCTCGCGCATGCACCAGGAGCTGTTTTCGCTGATGAAGAGCTACGGCGACCGCGTGAAGGTGTATTACAAGGATTATCCCCTGTTCGAGATCCATCCTTGGGCGAGACGCGCGGCGATTGACTCGAATTGCCTGGCGCAGCAGAACGGCGAGGCGTTCTGGGATTTCGCCGACTATGCGCATGCGAACGGGCGGCAGATCAGCGGCGAGAAAAAGCCCTTGGAAGCCCAGCTTGCGGCTGTCGACCACATCGCGACGGACATTGGCAACAAGCACAACCTGAATACCGCGACGCTCGCGCAGTGCATCAAAGAGCAGCCCTCGAAGGATTTGGAGAATTCCGTCAAGGAAGCCGAGTCGTTGGGGGTGAATGCCACGCCGTTTATCTTCGTCAACGGCCAGAAAGTCGAAGGCGCCATTCCCGCCGCCGAACTCAAAACGATTCTGGACCAGGCGCTTCGCGATGCCGGCCAGCAGCCGCCCGCGGCCGCGTCGGCCTCCGCAGCGAGCGCCGGGAAGTAGGCTCTGGTGAAACTTTCACCGGGAGGGTTGGATTTGCACGGGAAACATGAAGAACGAGAGTCCATGGACGGCGCCCTGCTCGACCGCGGCACTGTGCCGTCCTGGCGATTGCGGTGGTTTTGCTGCTGCTGGCCGGCGCTTGCAGCCGAGGACAGGCCGGACCTGATGTTCTGGCCAAGGTGAATGGCCACAAGATCGTGCGCTCGGAAGTGGAAAAGTATTATCACAACCAGACCGAAGGCTCTCCTCAGTCGCCTTCGGAGGAGCAGGCGCAAAGCCTGCGGCTCAGCATTCTGCGCGAGCTGATCGATAACGAGATCCTGATGCAGCGCGCCGAAAAGCTCGGGCTGATGGCGACCGACGAAGAGGTTGAAAGCAAGCTGAACGCGGTCAAGGCGCCCTATACGAAAGAAGAATTCGACCAGCGCTTGAAGGAGCGCAAGATCACGCTCGACGATTTCCGCCGCGACATCCGTCGCTCGATCACCGATCGAGAAGGTCTTGAACAAGGAAGTCTCTTCGAAGGTCAACGTCAGTCGACGCCGACGTCACCGCCTATTACAACCAGCACAAGGCCGAATTCAACCTGATCGAACCACAGTACCATCTGGCGCAGATTCTGGTGACCTCGCAACCGAATCCACAGGTTCACAACCTGAAGAACGACAAGGCGCAGAACGAAGCCGATGCGCGCAAGAAAGTGCAGATGATCATGCACCGCCTGGAAAGCGGCGAGGATTTTGCCGCCGTGGCGGCCAATTACAGCGAGCAGCCCGAGACCTCGGCCAATGGCGGCGATCTTGGATTTATTCCCGAGTCCTCGCTCAAGTCGGATCGCCAGGCGGCCGAGGCGATTTCCAAGCTCAAGCCAGGCCAGTACACTCCTCCGTTGCCGGGAGGCGATGCCAACCACAAGCTGGCCGGGTTCCGCATCATCCGCTTGATCAGCAGAGAGACGGCGGGACAACGGGAGATCAGCGATCCGCGGGTGCAGCAGGCCATCCGGACGCAGTTGCGTGAGCGCCGCGAACAACTGCTGCGCACCGCCTACTACGAGTCGCTGCGCAACGGAGCCAAGGTCGAGAATTATCTGGCGGATTCGATTCTGAAGAGTTCGGGAGCGCAGTAGTTCAATCTGGCGAAGCGCCGAAGCGTTAGCCGGGCTGCACGGCAACCATCGGCGCCGGTTTTCTATTCGACGATGGCCATCGTGTCGCCGGGATTCACGTTGCTGCCCTCGGCGACCATAATTTTCTGAACCACGCCCTTCTTCGGCGACTTGATCTCGTTTTGCATCTTCATGGCCTCGACCACGAGGATGCCCTGCCCGGCCTCGACCTCGTCCTTTTCTGCAACCATCAGGCGCACAACTTTGCCGGGCATGGGGGCAATGATTTTCTGCGGGCCTTCGCCAATGCCCGCCGACGCCCGGCGGCTGCGCAAGGAGCGGGGGTCGCGCACTTCGGCCGCGAAGCGCTCCGAGCCGATGATGATGTGGGTATCTCCGAGCATCGAATACTCGCGCTTGATCTCGTGAGCCCGGTTGTTCACCAGCATCGAGATGACGTCGCGGGCGGTGAAGGCCGCATCGACGATGATCTCCTGGCCATCGACGTGGCAACGCCAGGTTTCGCCCTGCTGCTTCCAGTTCAACGTGATGCTGAGTGCCATCGATGATGACGTCGTAGGTCATTTTGCCCCCTTACACCATGCCCGGTGCGTCCGCTTTCGAGGGTCACCTTCCGCGAATTCGCGTCTAGTGCAGCGCCTCTTCGCGCGCCAGCTCCGTTTCCAGTTGCTGACCGCGCTTCTTTGGCTGCTTCGCGCACCGCGCCATTGCGGGAAGCTTTCAGCGAAGATATCTCCGGCCCGCCTCGGCTCTCCACTTGGGCAAAAAGGGCGGCGGCGATGGCCGCAATCGGAATTCGCATGCGGGTGCGCTCGTCGACCGGCTTGGGCTCGCGCAAAAGACGGTCGAGAAACCCTGTATCGAAGTTTCCCGCCTGGAACTCCGGATGCAACAGGATGCGGCGGAACAACGAGATGTTGGTTTTGATTCCGCCGATGAAGACCTCGACCAGCGCACGGCGCATGCGGTTGATGGCATCCGTGCGGGTGGGACCGTAGGCGCTCAACTTGGAGAGCAGCGGATCGTATTCAATGGGAACTGTCCAGCCCTCGTAGATGCCGCCATCGCGGCGAATGCCCGGCCCGGCGGGCGAGATGAGCCTGGTGATGCGTCCCGGGCGACGGAAAGTAGTTGTTATCGGGATCTTCCGCATAGATGCGGCACTCGATGGCGTGCCCGCGGATTTGGACATCTTCCTGGCGGATCGTGAGCTTCTCGCCGGCGGCAATCTCGATTTGCATTTGCACCAGGTCAAGACCGGTCACCATCTCGGTCACGGGATGTTCGACCTGCAAGCGCGTGTTCATCTCCAGGAAATAGAAATTACGCGACTGATCGACGAGGAACTCGACGGTGCCGGCGTTCGTGTAGTGCGCGACCTTGGCCGCCCGGACCGCGATCTCGCCCATGCGCCGCCGCATGTCGTCATCGACGATCGGCGAAGGCGCTTCCTCCATCACCTTCTGATGGCGCCGCTGGATGGAACACTCGCGTTCGCCGAGGTAGATCACATTGCCGTGCTCGTCGGCCATGATCTGCATCTCGACGTGCCGGGGATTCTCGATCAGCTTCTCGATGTAGACTTCGTTATCTCCGAATGCGCGTTGCGCCTCCGAGCGCGTCAGGTCGAAGGCCGAACGCATCTCGTCGGGCGTGCGGACCTGGCGCATGCCCTTGCCGCCGCCGCCGGCCGCAGCCTTCAGCATCACGGGTAGCCGATTTTCGCGGCGAATTCCAGCGCCCGGTCGACGCTCTCCAGACCTTTTTCCGAGCCCGGCACGAACGGCACGCCCGCCTTTTTCATCGTCTGGCGCGCCCGCGTCTTGGACCCCATCATCTCCATGGAGTGCGCGCTGGGGCCGATGAACTTGATGCCCTCGCGCTCGCAGGCGGTGACAAATTGCGCATTCTCGGAAAGAAAGCCGTATCCGGGATGGATCGCTTCGGCCCCGCTGCGGCGCGCGACCTCCAGAATCTTCTCGGTATTCAGATACGACTCGCTGGCCTGCGCCGGGACCGATGTGATAAGCGTGGTCCACCTTGCGCACGTAGAGCGCCCGGCGGTCCACGTCGGAAAACACGCCTATGGATTCAATGCCCATCTCCCGACAGGCACGCGCAATGCGAACGGCGATCTCGCCGCGATTGGCAATCAGAATTCGCCGGAACATGTTCCACCCCACCCCGGAAATCGGGGAATCCCACCCACCGGATCAAAATAGCACAAAGCCGGCAACTGCTCTAAGCAGCCGCCTGATTGCCACGGGAATTCCAAAACAAAAAAGCCTCTCCCTGTCCGGGAGAGGCTGGTCACTGAGGAGTACTTCCAATCGTTTCGCCGGCCCGCCGACCAACAACGCCACCTGCTACTTCTTCTGGCTGTCGATCTTCTGGCCGATTTCTCGTCCATCACGATGCCGCCCGCTCCTCTGCTTCTCGGCTTTGGCCTTCTTGGTCGCCAGCGTCTTGTCAACCCAGTCATTTGCCGTCTTGATGTCCGCCGCACGAGCCGAGGCGTCGTCGCATTCGTAATCGGCCCGCTCGCGGTAGAGCAGGTTCAGGTAGGCCATCGCATCGTCGTAGTCGGGCCTGATCTGCAGGGCCTTCTGCAACATCTTGATGCCTTCCTCGACCGGGGCCTGGTTGTTGGTCTTGACGAAGCTGCAAACCTTCTTGTCCTTAAGCTGGTCCGTCGGCTTCATGCCCAGTTTGCTGCGCTGCTCCTGGCGAAGCTTGTAAGCCTCGTGTCCAGTCGATGACCGCGATGGAGTAGTAGTTTTCGGGATCATTCGAATCGACAGCGGCGGCTTTCTGGTAGTACTGCTTCGCCTGGTCGAAATCCTTCATCTGGAGAAACAGGTAGGCGACGCCTTTCGACGGCGTTGATGTTCTTCGGGTCCCGCGTCAGAACCTGCTTGTACTCCTCGATGGCGGAACCGGCCATGCGCTTGTTCTCTTCTGTTTCCGCGCCCGGAATGTATTGCTGTGCATAAGCGGTTGCCAGATAAAGTCGGGCGTTCAACAGCGATGGATCCAGTGAAACCGCATTCTTGAAATGCTCAATCGCCTCTTCGTATCGTGAATTCTTGTAGGACTGGACGCCCTTGTTCAACTGATCGCGCGCCTTCAGCTTGGTACAGCCGGCGGCCGAGAGCACGGCGAGCAGAATCGCCAAGCCGGCCAGCACTCGTACGCTTCTGTTCATTGAATTGCCTTCCCTTGCCGAATCGGGGCCGGAACGCTTTTGATCCCAGCCTGCACCGCCGACGATCGAGGGCCGGGATCAACTCTGTTCTCTATGCCCCTAAAATTCTGGAACCGGAAATTCTCCGCACGAAGGCCGGACTTCAGATTCGTTGGCCGGTTACTGGCCAGCCTCGATTCTTGCGGTAATCAGTCCGACCTTGTCCACGCCGGCGGCGTGGGATTTGTCGATGACCGCGGCGATGTCGGCGAAGGGCAGTTCCGTGTCTCCCTTCACGAACATTACCTTTTCAGCACGGGTGGCGAAGATGTCGCGCAACCGGCCTTCCAGATTTTCGAAAGTCACATTGTCCTGGTTGATCTTATACGCTGGCTGGCCGCCGGCGCCGCGCAGAACCTGAACGACGATGGTACGCTCGTTCGAAGGCGGTTGCTGCTGCGCATTTTTAGGCGGCTGGGGGACCAGCGCATCCAGGCCTTTCGGCGTGAGCGGCGTGATCACCATGAAAATAATGAGCAGCACCAGCAGCACGTCGATGAGGGGTGTTACGTTGATGTCCGCGGAGGGACCACCCTTGCCGCCAACTGACATTGCCATAGAAAAGCCTCGCTCCTACCAGGTCCCAATACGCGCCGTGGCGCTGTGGGTTCTTCTTTTTTTCCGAATCCTTTACGCCCGCCGCACTGGCCGGCAAAGGCTCGAACGAACCCTGCTTGCGCTGCTCGGTCAGCAAACCAAGCTCGTCAACTCCGGCGGAACGAACATTGTCCACCACTTCGACCACGGCGCCGTACTTGGCGCGCGCATCGGCTTTGATGTACACACGTTTGTCCGCCCGATTGGCAAGCCTGTCTTTCACCTTGTCGGTCAAAACCTCGGGCGTGACCCTGTCGGGGCCAAAGAAGATCGAGCCGTCGCGCATGACCGCCACCAGCAGCGAGTCTTCCTTGTCCGCGTCCGGCATTTGCACGGGATTGTCCGTCTTGGCCAAATCCACGCTGACGCCTTTTTGCAGCATCGGCGTGATAACCATGAAGATGATCAACAGCACGAGCATGACGTCGACCATTGGGGTCACGTTAATATCGGAAGTGACCTGTCAGGCTCCGTCTCCACGTTTGTTGTGGCATGCTTTCGATTCTCCTGCCCATGACAGCTCCGAGCGATCAGCCGCGCGGCTCGTTTGAGCCGCGCCGCTCCCGGATGTTGTCACGGCGTCGATTACTTGCGGACCAGGTTGCGCTGCTTAAGGAAGTAATCGATCAACTCGCTGGAGCTGTTGTCCATCTCCACATCGAAGGCTTCCACCCGGTTGGTAAAGTAGTTGAACATCCACACGGCCGGGATGGCGACGAACAAGCCCAATCGCCGTTGTCACCAGGGCTTCCGAAATGCCGCTGGCGACGGCGCCCAACCCGGTTGCCTTGGATTCGGAGATGCCGCGGAAGGCATTGAGAATTCCGACAACGGTGCCGAACAGCCCCACGAAGGGAGCGGTGGAACCGATCGTCGCCAGACCGCCGAGTCCACGCTTCAGTTCGGCATGAACGATGGCTTCGGCCCGTTCCAGGGCACGACGCGAGGCATCGATCTGTTCGCCGGGAATGTCGCTGGAAAGGGTATGGACCCTGAATTCCTGCAGGCCGGCGGTGACGACCTTCGCCAGATGACTTTTCTTGTTGCGCTCGGCAACTTTGATGGCTTCGTCGATCTTGCCTTCGCGGAGAGCGCCGGCGACGGCGGGCGCGAACATGCGGGACTGCTTGCGAGCCGCACTGTAAGCCATGGCGCGGTCAATCATGATGCCGATCGACCAGCCGGACATGATGAACAGGATGAGCACGACAACCTTTGCCAGAACACCCATCTGTCTCCACAAGGAGATCGGGTCCCAGCCGATGCCGGCACTTTCCTGGAACATCACCGCCGCCATCGCCGGTATGTTGCTCAGAACAAGGGTTGCGAGGTTTGCGACAAACATGTGTTGGTTTTCCTCCTCAGGAACTCTGAAACTCTAACTCTTTCGAAATGCTGTTCGAACCTTTGGAAACACCTCGCGCCGAATGATTCGTCGCGCGCCGGCCCGACTTTCGGGCACTAACAGGTGTGAACAGCGACTTACTTGAACTTGATAGGGGCCTATGGGCAGCGCAACCGGGCGCCGCCAGTCAAAAACATTAGATGCAGCTTTTCAGCCGCAACTGCTCTATCCACCAGAAAGAGTGAAATTGATGTTGATCGTCGTATCGACGTCGACCGGTTCACCGTTCAGGTAATAGGGCTTGTAACGCCATTGCTTCACCGCGTCGAGCGCGGCCTGCGCCAGCATCGGGTGTCCACTGACGACCCGCAGATTCTGAATCGTGCCATCCTTGCCGATTACGGCCTGAAGAACCACCGTTCCTTGGATGCGCGCCTGGCGCGCAAGCGGCGGATAGGGTGGCTTCACATCGTGAATTAAATTGCCTTGCGCAACGCCGGAAGAAACCCTCACCTTCTGCGGCACGGCCACCTTGGGAACCGCGGTTGGGATACTGGCTATGCTGTTCAACACGCCGCCAAGCACACCGCCGACCGTGCCGCCAGTTACGCCTCCGATAACACCACCGACAACTCCGCCGCTCGAAGCCGGAGTATCTTCTTCCTGTATCTTAGCAACTTTCTTGGGAATTGCGGTCGGAGTTCGCAGTTGACCATTATCAAGTTCGCTAACAACCTTCTGTACCTTTGGCAACGGAAGCCGCTCCTGCCGGCGGTGGCGGGGGCGGCGGCGGGGGCGGCGGAGCTACCAGAAACGTCATGAACTGTTGCCTGGGAAGAGCCTCCGGGTAAATCATTGGAATCAGCACGAGCACGCCAATCAACAGTACCTGCACCAGGAAAGAAAAGACAGTCACCCACGGGCTGCGCCTCTTAAACTTCTTGCCCGAATCGAAAAGACTATCTTCGAACATAGAAATAGTCCCCGCCTAAAGGTATAGACACCGTTGCCCGGACTTTGGCGCACGAAATCGAACCGGCCAGCAATTTTTCCGGAGTTTTGGGTCCCAAGACGGGAATTCCAGGAAGAAGATTCCTCCGAATTGCCAGCGAAGCTTTTCGCTGCCGGCGGCACCGCAGCCCGGCGGTGCGGATCGTCTCAAAGAGCTTCCGGACGGCGCAGAACCCGCGAAGCCCAGAGCTTCTTCGCGGGCTATACCTTTCGCCCATCCGGTCTAGGCCTTGATCTTCATCTTCATCTTTTCGCGCCGGGTATCGGTCGACCTTGGCCGGAAGACTCCTTCCATTCTTGCTGCCGCGCCAATCCTGGTAGGCAACCAGCATCGGTGAGGCGATAAAAATCGAAGAGTAGGTGCCGATGATGATGCCGATCACGAGGGCCAGCGAAAAGCCGTGCAGTACCTCACCTCCGAACAGGAACAGGGAGAGCACGGTCAAAAACGTCAGGCCGGAGGTCAGCACCGTCCGGCTCAGCGTCTGATTGATGCTGCGGTTCACGATGTCGGAGAGGCTTTCGCGGCGCAACAGCTTGACGTTCTCGCGAATGCGGTCGAAGACGACGATGGTGTCGTTCATCGAATAGCCGACCAGGGTGAGAATGGCGGCGATGACCGTCAGCGATATTTCCTGGTTGATCAGCGAAAACGCGCCGAGCGTGATGATCGTGTCGTGGAAGCAAGCTACCACCGCGGCCGCGCCGTAGATCCACTCAAAACGGAACCAGAGATAAACCAACATTCCGGCCAAAGAGTACAGGGTCGCCAGCAAAGCCTGCTTCTGGAGTTGCATGCCGACCTGCGGACCGACGATCTCCACGTTTCGGACGCCGAAGTTGGAGGTAAAGAATCCCTGCTGCAAGCTGGAAACAACCGCGGGCGGAGCGACATTGTTCACGTCAGAGAGAGACTTGAAGACGCCGCCCAGGGTCTTGTCGCGGTAATCGACGATGGCCCGCGCAAGCTGCCCGTAGCGCTGAGCCGCATCCAGCCCCGCGTGCAGCGGGTCCTTGTCCACCAGGTATTGCGCCAGCGTGCTATAGCCGACGTTGTTCAGGTCCTGCTTGCCGGCCTCGGTTTGTGTCTGCAGGGCATGCACAATCGAGTTCTTGCCCTGGTCAAGAGCTTGCTCGCTGGTCTCTTTCAGATCCAGCGCAATCAGCACCTCGTTGTTGCCGGCAGCTGCCGTAACGCTGAATGCGCGCGTCTTTCACCCCGGCGCGATCCATGGCGGCGCGGATCTGGTCATCATTCGGCGGGCTGGTGAACTTCACATAGACAAGCGTGCCGCCGCGGAAGTCCACACCCAGGGGAATGTGGTGCCAGAACAGCCATCGAGAGAATTCCAGCCGTGCTGAAAATCAGGGAGAAGGCCAGGAAGTACCACTTCTTGCCTAGAAAATCGATATTCGGGTTGCGAAAAAACTCCACTTTGAAACCCTCAAAAACTTTATTCAACGGCGGCCCAGGACCGAGATAGCCTCTCCGAAGCCCCGGAGCCCTCTCCCGCTGCGGCGCAAGCGCCGCGGCGGGCAACACTAGATCGACAACGGCTCACCGC
This sequence comes from uncultured Acidobacteriota bacterium, assembly GCA_963786555.1. Lineage (GTDB taxonomy): Bacteria > Acidobacteriota > Terriglobia > Terriglobales > Acidobacteriaceae > CAWBRT01. The sequence goes on along the minus strand of CAWAZO010000010.1, from coordinate 459,570 downwards.
GCTGATGCCGGTTCAGAATGCTGTCGAAGATGGCGCGCGATACGAAGACCGCGGTAAACAGATTGGCCAGCAGACCGAACGTCAGGGTCACCGCAAATCCCTTCACCGGACCGGTGCCGAACAGGAACAGAATGGCCGCCGAAACGATGGTGGTGACGTGGGTGTCGATGATCGTCAGGAATGCCTTCCCGAAGCCTTGCTCAACCGCCGAGGGCGGTGTCTTGCCATTGCGCAGTTCTTCGCGAATACGCTCGAAGATCAGAACGTTGGAGTCGACGCCCATACCGACCGTGAGAATCAAACCCGCAATTCCGGGCAGCGTGAGCGTAGCCCCGCTGAAACCGAGGAACCCGAGCAAGATGATCAGGTTCAAAATCAACCCCAAATTGCCGTTGATTCCGGCCGCCCGATAGTAAACCAGCATGAACACCATGACGGCGGCCATGCCCACGATGGCGGCGCGAACTCCCTGGCGAATCGAATCGGCGCCGAGCGAGGGACCGACCGTGCGCTCTTCGAGGTAACGGATGCTGGCCGGCAGCGCGCCGGAGCGCAGGACCATCGACAAATCCTTGGCCTGCTGCTCGCTGAAGGCTCCGGTGATGCGCCCCATGTCGCGAATGCCTTCCTGCACCCGGGCTACTTCCTGAACCTTGCCGTCAAGCACAACGGCGAGGAAGTCGCCTACGTGGGCGGAAGTGAAGGCGTAAAAACGATTGCCGCCATCGCGCGTGAGATTAAAGCTGACCGCCGAACGGCCATTCTCATCGTGCGTGGGTTCGGCTCCGCGCAGGTCGCGGCCGGTGACGGCCGAAGCGCGGCTCACAACGTAATAAGTATCCTGCGCTTCCCCGCTCGGCTCCGAGGCGCGTCCAATGCTGCGGCCCTTCATCACCACCGCGTCGGGAGGCAAAATCCCGCCATGCGCGGCCAGTGCTGACGCCTCAGAGGGATAGCTCGCGCCGTTGTCCAACGCCTGCCGTATCTCCAGCATGGCGGTCGACTGCATGATGTCCTTCACCCGGGCCGGGTCGTCGACGCCCGGCAACTGCACCAGGATCTGGTAGTCACCCAACCCGTGCTCCTGAATGACGGGCTCGCTAACCCCGAGCTGATCAATGCGGTTGCGGATGGTTTCGATAGCCTGCTCGACCGCCCGATTTTTGAGCTGGGTGAGCGACTGCTGCTTCATCGCCAGGACATAAGAGCCGTCGGGGCCCGAACTCAGGGTGTATTCGGGGAGCCGATCATCGGCGATCGTCTTCAGGGTGCCGCTATTATTCGGGCCGATTCCCTTGATCACGATGCGATCGGGATTCGCCGTCGGATCGGGCTTACTGATCTCGGCATAGCTGATGTTCTTCTGCCGCAGATCGTCTTTAAGCCGCTCGATGACCTGGTCGCTATCGGCATTGACGGCGTCGTTGACCATCACCTGCAGAATCAGGTGAGTGCCGCCCTTCAAGTCGAGCCCGAGGTGGATATTCTGCTGCAAGCCCGCCACAATGCCGTTCTGCTTGATGGCGGCCATGCTCTTTTCTGGATCGTTGCCAAGGAAAATACCCCAGACAAAGACCAGGAGCGTAAGGAGAATGATAACTACTTTCCAGAGCAGGTTTTTCTTCATGGAGACTGCAACCGCCTACGAGGACTTGGCCACCTCGTCCGTGAAGACCGAGGTGATCGAACTGCGTGCAACTTCAATACGCAAATTGTCGGGGGGCACACGAAGGATGACCGTAGGGTCGGAGCCTTCGCTTTTCACCGACATGATGATTCCGCGCATGCCGCCGGCAGTCGCCACCCGGTCGCCGGCTTTGACGCTGCTCAGCATCGCCTGCCATTTCTTTTGTTTGCGTTGCTGCGGAAGAATCAGCAGGAAATAGAAGACGGCGAAGATGCCGACCATCATAACCAGGCCGAGTGAGCCACCCTGCCCCTGAAAGAACATCGCGAATAAGCTTGTCATTCTGTCTAACTCTTATCGGGCCGACTGCCACGGCCCGGCTGAAATTGAACCCACGGGAAACCGTACTGCTGCTACCGCCGTCGATAAAACGCCACTTCCAGGGATCATCCAAGAGCCGGTACGCCTGCTGCGATAGCGCGGCCAATCACGCCCTAGGCTACCGCCGTCAATGAAACGCCGCCTCCGTCAGACACCCACACCCTGAGCACCGGCCGCCGCCACAGGAAGACACACCCCAGGTTTCACCTGCGTCAATATGTTCTTCCGGGCCGGAAACTGTTCCAGTTCGGTATACACCTCAGAAACGGCAAAACCAAGGAATCTTCTGAGTGCCCCGGCTCCATCCAGAACGCGACTGCGGCGCTTACTGATGGGCCGACAGCCTTCCTGGAACCGCTACGGCAAACTGCACTGCTTTGCACGGAAAGTGGCAAATCAAACAGCAGAGCGGGAACCTGCAAACTCCCCAAGCTTTATAGCATGACGAACCCTGCCGATAGTTTCAAGGTAAACCTCAGAAAGGGAGAGCGCTCATTCTTTTCTATCATGGGGTTGGGCGGGTGTCCATTTAATTTCTGGACACCTAAAAGTTGGGTGGTTGGTCAGGTCTTTGGTCTAGCATGACATCGTGATTTGCAGAGGTTGGACACTTCTAGTTTCCGTCTGTCCGTCCGGACTCAACATCCCCGAGAAATTCGACAGTGCCGACATGGTAACCCGTTGACAGGACTAGAGTTCTCCGTCAGAGTTGCTGCTTAACGGAGGCTTAAGTTATGCGATTTTCGGCGGGGATGATGGCTAGGGCGCGGGCGTCGCTGGCACGGATCGAGCGCGACGCCGGGCCGTGGGATGGCGCGGCGGCCGAGGCGGCGAACGCCGACCGGCAGGCGACCATGAATTTGCTTCGCAGGTACGGCCGTAGCCGAACCGGCCTGATGGGCGCTAGGCCGCCACAGTGGCGGCCTAGCGATGGATTCAAGCCGAACGGCTGGAAGCGGACGAGCTGGGAAGATCGGCTGAACTTCTGCCTGGACGTGGAGCTGGCGCTCTTCGGCTTACGCTCACCGAGGCAACGCCATGTGCTGATGCAGAGTTTTGCCTTGGACCGCAACCGCGTCGATGTGGCCCGCGAGTTGGGCATCTGCACCCGAACCCTCAGTCGTATCGAGAATGCTGCTCTTGGACGCCCTACACGCGAAGTGCAGGGCATTGGGTGTGCCAGTGTGACCCGACCGCCCCTCAATGAGAATGCCAGCGCGTGGCGGCCCGTTGTTGGCCGCCACTGCGGACGGCAGAGGTTGTGCTGTTGCTGTTGTTGGCTGTTGCCCGGCGTGGCCTGTTGGCCACGCGCACCCCCTACGAGCAAAGCGAGTGGGGCGTTGGGCCAGCAGCGCTGGGGCATGGGCAGCGCGCGCTTGCTGGCCCAACGGGGCAACATGGGTGGGGAAGACCGGGTTGCGGGAGTCGTGCTTGGAGCGGGCGCAGAGGGCGCAAAACAGGCACGCCGGGACGGCGTGCTTGCGCCCTGCCCGCGAGAAGCCCCGCAACCCGCACCTTGCCGTTGCCCGGTGCATCCGGGCGTGGGCGGCGAGCCGTTGCCGCCCATGCTTGCGGGAGCGTGGGAGCTGACTGCGAGCCGTTTCGACGGCGAGGAACCCGGCCCGAAGTGGGCCGGGCAGACAGCGCCCATCGATTACTTCTCGGTGGGCAATTCCGCTGGGGTCAGCGTCAGGTTCTCGTGAACCTCATCGGGCAGCATACGAATGACCAATTCCAGGGCGTCTATTTCTTCGTTGAGGCGTTTGGCGAGTTGCTCTTTGGATGCGAGCAAGTCGCGGATGCCAGCATGGATGTCCGCCAAGATACTGAGCTGCGCTTCGTATACATGCAGTCCATGCGTCGTGACTTTTCATGTTGTGTCCTTTCGTAGCGGGCGAGTGCTTCAGCAGTGGCCCGGGTTAGGTGCCCATCGAATTCAGCGATGGCGGCGCGCTCCTGAAATTCGTACTCATCCATGGAGTTGTGTCAGGAGCCGAGTCAGATGCGAGATGGCGATGCCACGCGCCTTCTGGAGATCGGCCCGTTGGCCGTCCGCAGGTTCGACTGGGCGAGCGTGTCGTTGAGTACCTGGATGGTGAAGCGCTCGTCGAAGATTGCTTCCCTCAGTCCTTGCCGTTGCGCTTTGGTAATTCGCATGGCGTCCCCTTTCTCAGTCTAAGTGCGGATGGTTCGTGTTCGAAGAGCCAGCAACCGCAGAGCTGGCAACATCCGTGGAGTTCGTGCAGCGCGCGGACGTGGCCGCACACGCAATAGTCGTTGTGACTCATAGCTGTTCCTTCGCCGCGTTGAGTTTGGCAAGTTCAAGGGTTTCCCTCGACACCGGCGTCATCCGGTGGTCGAGATAATGGAGCGTCTGTTGCAGGGCGCGGTGTCCTAGCAATGCTTGTACGACGCGCAGGTCCTGAGTTATTTCCAGCGTCCGGACTGCTGTTGTACGCCGTAAGTCATGTGGGATGATTCGCTTTTCAATTCCGACCGCAGCCCTGAGGCGTTGCACGGATTGCCGCAGGGCGGCGATCGAGATGTGGCCGCGTGGATGAAGTTGCGAGACATACGGTGCTGGCCTGCCCGGCGCGATGGCGAACAGGGCGGCTAGTTCGTCGGTGACCGGCAGGGTTTGGGCATCACCGAATTTCGTTCTGAAACTTATTTGCTGACGTTGAGCATCGTAGTCTGCGGGGCAGATCCGCGCGGCGGTTCCCGACCTCAGCGCCAGATCGCCGCATAGAAGCAGGAAGCATTTGAGATGTGGCGGCGCGGAGCCGATGAGCAGCCGCCGTTCTTCGTCGGTGGCCGTGACGTTGCGCGGCGCGGGCGGACGGACGAGGGTGACCGCCTCGACGAGCAGCGCCGGGGCGTTGTAGTAGGTGTGCAGATAGCGCAACAGCTTGCGGGTGATGGATGCCCGCACATAGCGTGTCCAGTCGGCTAGGTGGTTCGACGCGGAGCACGCCGCCCGGACGTGCTCGGGCGTGAGTTGCGCCGGCGAGAGCGAGCCAGCTTGCGCGATGAGGGCTTTGCAGACGGCCCACGTGTTGCCGGCGCGTTTGCCGGGTTCGGCCTGCGAGTAGGCGTGGAGGATGGCCGTGAGGTTGCCACCGCGCCGCTCGCTTTTGGGCGGGCGAATTCCTTCTGTTGTGTTTCGAAGTTTACTGCATCGCCGGGTTGCTGGAATGCCTTGCGATGACGGCGGCCTGATCGGTCGCGCCAGTCGGCGTAATACCTGTTCGACTTTTGAAACATCGTAGTAGCTCCAAGGTGCTGACTGGACACTAGCATATCCGTCAGGTGTCCCTCGGACACCCCTACGGACACCCTAGATTTGTGTTTTGCCCAGTAGAATTGCGCCCCTGACCCTGCCGATAGTTTCAAGGTAATAGGATAAGTTATGCACCGTGTTAAGGACTTGCGCTAAGACTTCCTTAGACGAATAGAGGTGCCTCAGGTAGGCCCTTGAGTATCGAAGACAAACCTTGCACTTGCAGTTGGGGTCCAGCGGACCTTCGTCCCGCGCGTAGCACTGCTTTTTGATGCTGACTTTGCCCTGTGAGGTAAACAACAGCCCGTGCCGGGCCGCCCGGGTAGGCAGAACGCAATCCATCATGTCCACTCCCAGGGCCGCGTACTGCACGATTTCCTCCGGCGTCCCAACGCCCATCACATAGCGCGGACGCTCCACCGGCAGCAGCGCGATGGCGGCTTCGACCATTTCCCAGGTTTTCGCCCGAGGCTCACCCACACTGAGCCCGCCGATGGCGTAGCCGGGGAAATCCATTGCCACCGTGCGTTCGGCCGACTCGCGCCGCAAATCGGCGTACATTCCACCCTGAACGATGCCGAACAGCGCCTGGGTCTGCTCGCTTCCGGCAGCCCGCGTCTTCTCCTCGTGCCAGGGGACCTCGCGCTTGTGCTGCTCGAAATAATCCCGGCTGCGGCGGGCCCAGCGCAGGGTCAGCTCCATCGACTGCCGGGTGCGCTCGCGCTCCGCCGGAAACTCCGTACACTCATCGAACGCCATGATGATGTCGGCGCCCAGCCCGATCTCCGCCTCCAGAGCGCTTTCCGGACTGAAAAAATGCGAAGAGCCGTCCAGGTGCGAACGGAAGGCGACGCCTTCTTCGCTAATCTTGCGCAACTCGCTCAGACTGAAGACCTGGAATCCGCCTGAGTCGGTCAGGATCGGCCGCTTCCAGCCCATGAACTTCTGCACCCCGCCAAGCTTGCGAACCGTTTCCACCCCTGGCCGCAGGTAGAGATGGTAGGTGTTGTTCAGCAGGATCTGCACCCCCAGCTCTTCGAGGGTGTCCTGCGGGACGCCTTTCACGCTCCCGAGCGTGCCTACGGGCATGAAGACAGGCGTCTCGACCTCTCCGTGCGGAGTGACAAAACGGCCAGCCCGGGCCGCACCCGAGGTCGCCTCAACCTGAAAGGAAAAAGACATTCACCTGATTGTACCGAAGTGTCGCCGGCCGACCAGCTTATTTGGCGTCCCGGTCCCATCCCGGTCCAACAACGGTCGCACGTCGATGGATTCCGGGCTGGCCTGATTTGCCCGGTTCAGGCATCATGAAGAGGTAATGTCTTTCCAGCCATCTTCTTCATCTTCATCTCTGCAGGCCGTGGTTTTCGACTACGGTACGGTACTCTCTTACGCGCCTACCCCGAACGAATGGCAGGAGTTGGCCTCGACCGCCGGGCGTCCAGTCGACGAATTTCGACTCGATTATTGGCGCTATCGCGACGGATATGACCACGCCTCCTACGGGGCGGCCACCTACTGGCAGGCGGTCGCCCGCCGTCCCCTGGACTCGCGCACCCTCGGCAAGCTGATCGAACTGGACAACGAGCAGTGGACGCGGGTCAACCCCGCCATGCTCGGGCTCGCACGCCGCCTGCGCCAGGCTGGCGTCCAGACGGCAATTCTGTCGAACATGGAGTTCGAGATGCTCGCCGCGATGCAGGCAAAGTTTCCGTGGCTGAGCGAATTCGCCGTGAAAATCTTTTCCTGCAAGGTGCGGATGGCCAAGCCCTCGATAGAGATTTTTCTACACGCTGCCGCGGAACTGCGGATCGACCCCGCCTGCGCCCTGTTTCTGGATGACAAGCAGCCGAATATCGACGGCGCGCGGCAGGCCGGAATGCAGGCTTTTCTCTTTGATGCCCCTGAAAAACAGGACGAACTCGAATGCCTGCTGCTCGAAAAAGGCGTCTCGCTGGCGAAGCTAGACGAGGCGGTTCCCTCGCTGCGCTAGAACTGGCGGGGAATCTAGCAGCCATCGTTCAATCCGCCTTCCACAGCGGTTCCCGAGATAGTGTATCCCGAAGTCGTGGTCCATCGACCGTTGCGACCAACAGGGAGCGACGGCAGGGAATAATTTCGAGAGAATATAGTTTCTCGGAAACCGCTCTAGGGCTTTGGGATTCCAAACCTGGCAAGAAACTTCGGCACGTTGACGATGGCGCGCTTGATGGTGCCGGCGCCGATTTCCCGTTGTTCCACTTTTGCGGTCACGCGAATCAGGTAAAACTTGCCCTCGATGGCCTCGACGGTCGCTTCGGCCTTAATGACCGCGTTGATCCCCGCAGGCGCACGATGCTCTATGTTGATCGCCGTTCCAACGGAGATTTCATCCTGTTCGCAGAAAGGTTGGAGAGCACGCGAGCCGGCGATCTCCATCAGCCGCACCAGATCGGGGGTGCCGTAGACGGGCGGCAGATTGTGGTTGAACGCCGACAACGTATTTTCGAATTTGACGCGCTCCTCAGAGAGCCCGCGCGCGCCAATGGGGACCATTTTTGCCATGCGCGAAAGATAATCTTGAAACGGCGACTTAGCAAGACCCTTTAGAAATACCATTCGGGTACGAGTGCTTCCCCGGTTCAATTTGAAACTTTCCGCTTTGTCGAGCGACCTGAAAGCCACCGGGAACCATGCTCCCCGGCGCACAATCAAGGCGAGCCTCAGCCCAAAGTCTCTCGGCTGGGCCCGGAGCCCGGAGTAAACGATCGTGAACTTTATCCGTTTCGCCCTGCCGATCCTTCCCTTCGTCCTGATTCCACTGGCCGGATACGCTCAGCCAATCTCGGGCGGCCCGCTGCGGCCAGCCCTGTGGTGTGGTGTGGCATCGTTGACCGCGGTCGACACCGGGCAAAATTCCGGGCCGGAAACCAAGCCGGCGGACGCGGAGATCCGGCAGCTACTGGATACCCAGGTGGTTGCCTGGAACCGCGGAGACCTGGAAGGCTACATGAAAGGCTACTGGAACTCCGGGGAGCTGACGTTTTTCTCCGGGGCAACCGAAACCGGAGGCTGGAAGCCCACACTGGAACGCTATCGGCAGAACTACAAAAAAACCGGGAACCAGATGGGCCGACTCGACTACAGCAATCTACGGATCGAAATGCTTGGCGATGAAACGGCTTGGGTCCGCGGCCGATGGCGGCTGAAAACCCACGACGGCTCAACCCGGACGGGATTATTCACCCTGATGCTGCGCCGCTTCCCCGAAGGCTGGCGAATCGTGCACGACCATTCGTCGTAAGATGGTTCCCTGCTTGGGAACCGGAGGGCGATCCGTCGCCCGTTCGCCCCACCCCAACAAGCCGACATCGGGCTTGTCGGGGACCCCGGCTTTCCACCCCAGCAACGGAAAAAACGGCCTTCGCCGGGGACCCCGGCTCGCTCAGGACACTTCGTAGTCGCCGCCGGATACACTTATTCTGAATCTGCTCTGGCTGGCTCCGTTGGCTTATTTTTCCTTCTGGAATTCGCGGTAGACTTCGCTCTTGCTGAGGCCCATTTCCTTGGCTACGCGCTTCATGGCGTCGCGCTGGTCGAGATTTTCCTTCTGCATCAGTTCGCGGACCAGGATTCTGGCGTTTTTCTGCTCCACAGCGGGCTGGCCCTGCTCCTCGGCCTTGCCGATCAGCAGCGTGATTTCGCCCCGAATCTCCTCCCGTGTCTTGAAATCGGCGAGCACCTCGACGGCCTTGCCGCGCAAGAACTCCTCGTGGATTTTGGTCACCTCGCGGGCAATGACCACGTGGCGTTGCGGCCCGAGGACATCGACCAGATCCTCAAGGCTGCCGACAATCCGGTGGGGAGCTTCGTAGAAGATCTGGGTGCGGGGCGAGCGCTTGATGCTATCGAGCATGGCGCGGCGCTGGCCGCTCTTCACCGGCAGGAAGCCGCCAAAGCGGAAAGAGTCGGTAGGCAGCCCGCTCGCCACCAGGGCCGAGAGGAAGGCCGACGGCCCGGGAATGGGCACTACCGGAATGTGATGGCGGATGGCGAGCGCAACCAGCCGGTAACCCGGATCGCTGATGCCCGGCATGCCGGCGTCGGTTACCAGGGCGATCGCTTGTCCCTGTTCCAGGTGCATGATCAGCTCGGCGGCCTTCGTCAGCTCATTGTGCTCGTGATAGCTGGTGGTGCGCTTTTCGATTCCGTAATGGTTCAGCAGTTTCTGGGTCTGGCGCGTGTCCTCGCAAGCGATGAGGTCGACTTCTTTCAAAATCCGCAGGGCTCGAAGCGAAATATCTTCGAGGTTGCCGATGGGGGTGCCGACCAGGTAAAGAGTCCCATGACCTTGGCCGTTTCCGGCGCGCGAATTTGTGGGATTCGCCATCCGGGCGCAGTGTACCACCGACGGCAGCGCCGGGAAAAAACCAATCGTTCGAAGGCAGGAAAAAGCAGGTGATCCGGGAAGTACACTCCGTGATCGGGAATTCCGGCCGAGGGCAACTTATAATCAGTCCCATGTCGCAGGCGAGCCTGGAAATTCAACGGCGGGCACTGGAATTGCGCGAGCTGATTCGCCATCACGAGCACCGCTACTACGTGCTCGACGACCCGGAGATCAGCGATGCTGATTACGACGTCCTGATGAACGAATTGAAGGCGGTTGAGCTGGCGCATCCGGAGTTGATCACGCCGGATTCGCCGACCCAGCGCGTGGGCGGCAAGCCGCGAGAGGGATTCGTCAAGGTGCCGCATTCGACGCCGATGCTCTCGCTCGACAACGCCTACAACGAGCCGGAGCTGCGCGACTGGGCGCGGCGCGTCCATGAGCTGGCCGGAAGTGCCGAGGCCGAGTTCGTCTGCGAACTCAAGCTGGACGGGCTTTCGATGGCATTGCGCTATGCGCCCAGCTCCACGAGACGCCCGGGCGCTCGCGGTTTGTGCAGGCGATCACGCGCGGCGACGGTTCGGTCGGCGAAGAAGTTACCCCCAACCTGCAAACCGTGCGCGCGCTGCCGATGTCGATTCCCTTTAGCGTTCTCGACGGGCTTCGCCTTCCCGCGAGTTCGAGGTGCGGGGAGAGGTCATCATGCCGGCCCGCGCCTTCGAGCGCATGAACGAAGAGCGCGACCGGCAAGGGCTGGCGCGCTTTGCCAACCCGCGCAATGCGGCCGCGGGCGCCGTACGGGTGCTGGAGCCGAACGTCACGGCGCAGCGCCGCCTCGATTTTTATGCCTACTTCCTGATGCACGATGGACAGATGCTGTCCGATACGCAGTGGGAGGCGCTCGACTCGCTTGCCGAGGCCGGATTCAAGGTGAACCCGCATCGCAAGCTGGTGCACGGCATCGACGAGGTGTGGGACTTCATCAACCGCTTCGAGAGCCAGCGCGAGAGCCTCGCATACGAAATCGACGGCGTGGTGATCAAGCTGAACCGCACCGAGCTGTGGCGGCGGCTGGGATTCACCGGCAAGGCTCCGCGCTGGGCCATCGCCTACAAATACGCCGCGCGCTCAGGCACCACCCGGATCGAAGACATTGCCGTGCAAGTCGGACGCACCGGCAAGCTCACCCCCGTGGCCGTGCTGCGCGCGGTGCCCATTGGCGGCACCACGGTTTCGCGCGCCACCCTGCACAACATGGATTTCATCGACAACCTCGGCATCAGGATCGGCGACTGGGTAACGGTCGAGCGCGGCGGCGACGTGATTCCCAAGGTCGTCAAAGTGGTCGAGGACAAAGATCACCCGCGCGGCGATCGCCGCTTCCAGATGCCGGAGCACTGCCCGGAATGCGGTGGACACGTCGTCCGCGCCGAAGGCGAAGCCGACTTCCGCTGCGTCAATACCAACTGCCCGGCCAAGCTGCGCGAGAGCATTCTGCACTTTGCATCGCGCGGCGTGATGAACATCGAAGGCATGGGCGACGCCCTGGTCGATCAGCTCGTGGAGCGCGGCCTGGTCAAGGACGTGGCCGACATCTACCGCCTCGCCAAGCGCGACCTGCTCTCGCTGGAGCGCATGGGAGACAAGTCGGCGCAGAACATTCTCGCTGAAATCGAGGGCTCGAAAAAATTGCCGCTGGAGCGCGTACTATTCGGACTCGGCATGCGCTTCGTGGGCGAGCGCACCGCGGAATTTCTGGCGCAGCACTTCGGGTCGATCGATGCGCTGATTGCGGCTGCCACCAAGGCCGATGCCGAAGAAAGCCTGACCGAGTTGCAACAGGTGGAAGAAGTCGGCCCGCGCATTGCCGCCAGCATCCGCGAATTTTTCGAGGAGCCGAAAAATCTGGAGCTGATCGAGCGTTTGCGCAAGGCCAAGCTGCAATTCAGCGGCCAGAAAAAAGAACGCGGCACCATCTTGGCGGGAAAAACCTTCGTCCTTACTGGCGCGCTGGCGAACTACACTCGCGATCAGGCTAAGCGCATGATTGAAGACGCCGGAGGCAAGGTCGTGGGATCGGTCAGCCGGAAAACCAGCTACGTCGTGGCCGGCGACGATCCCGGCTCGAAGCTGGACAAGGCCCGCGAACTCGGGGTTGAAATCCTCAGCGAGCAGCAACTGGAAGCGCTATTGAAGCCGTGATGCGGCACCGGACGGTCTGGACCCGGTTGCATAAATGCGGGCTAAGGCCACGCCCCTTCAAAGAAACATTAATGTAATCTACCCTCTCGCCACCCGATTGCGCAGGCGATCAAGATGCGTCGAACGCCTGCCGGATGCGAGCGTAGGTCTGCTGGAGATCTTCGGGCAGCAGGCGGGTCTCGCCGACGACGCTCATAAAATTGGCGTCGGCAACCCAGCGGGGAAGCACGTGCATATGGATGTGTCCGGCAACCCCGGCGCCGGCGGCCTTGCCGATATTCATGCCGAGATTGATGCCGTCGGGATGGTAGAGCTTGCGCAGAATGTCTTCCACCCGCTGAGCCAGCGCCATCATCTCGGTGGCGGCCTCCGGCGCGAGATTGCGAAGCTGGTCGAGGTGGGCATAGGGCACAACCATGACATGCCCGTTGGTGTAGGGAAAGGCGTTCAAGATAACGAAGCAGTGCCGGCCTCGGTAGACGATTCCGGCCTCGGCGTCGGGCTGCTTCGGCTTGTCGCAAAACAAGCAGCTTGTAGCTTTGTCAGCGCCGGTAATGTAGGCGTAGCGCCAGGGCGTCCAGATGTAGTCCATGTTGCCGAGAGTACCAGAATGCCGCTTGGCGGGAAACCCTTCGGAGCTCCGAATCGTGGCGCTGCCGGGGCGTCAGGTCGCGAGCGCGAAAAAATCGGAAGTTGCTTGAATTCACCCGCTTGCCGAAAGAAATCGTGTTCCTCCGTTTGACACTTTTTGGCAGCCGTTGATATAGTCAAGAGGGTCATACAGTGCGGGGTCGTACCGTGTGATCCGGCCGCTGGATTGTCCAAGATACCCTGAACGGGGCCAATCTTTTCAAAAGACTCAAACCAGCAGTCCGAAGGAAACTCTCTCACCTTCGCTTCCAAGCGAGGTGGGCCGATGCACACCGATGGCCTTAAACGACACCCGCAACGACACCCAGTCCACCGAGCTGAACCAGGAAACCGGTTCGCACGAGCCAGTAACCGCCCAGACGCAGAGCAACCCGAACCCAAATCCAGACATTAATAGTTCCGAGCAGCCCAAAGTGGGTCCAGCCCGGAACGAAAAAGAAACCATGACGGAAGACTTCGCAACCGCACTCGAATCATTCGAACAAGAGCAAAACGAGCTGGCTGCCAATGAGGACCGCGTCCTCAAGGGCACCGTAATCAGTATTAACCCCAACTACCTTGTCGTGGACATCGGATTGAAATCCGAAGGCGTCGTGCCGCTGGCCGAGGTGCAGGACCACGAGGGTAATGTTCAATTCCAGCCCGGCAATGAAATCGACGTGATGATCGAAAAGGGTCACACCGAAGAGGGCTACGTCAATCTCTCGCACCAAAAGGCACAACGTCTCCACGCCTGGGATGAGATCGAAAAGGCGTATAACGACAAGTCTTCCATTAAGGTTCGCGTCATTGATCGCATCAAGGGCGGCCTCACGGTGGACGTGATGGGGGCCCGCGCATTTTTGCCCGGCTCGCAAGTCGACACCAGGCCGATCCGCAATCTCGATTCCCTGAAGGGCCAGGATATCGAGGTTCGTGTCATCAAATTGAACAAGAAGCGCGGCAACATCGTCGTCAGCCGGAAGCAGTTGCTGGAAGAAGAACTCACCAGCAAGCGCGAGAAGACGATGGAGCAGCTTGCCGAAAACGCCGTGCTGACCGGAACGGTGAAAAACCTGACCGACTACGGCGCATTCGTGGACCTGGGCGGAATTGACGGCCTGCTGCATATCACGGATATGTCCTGGGGCCGGCTGACGCACCCGCACGACCTGGTGCAGGTTGGCGATCAGATCCAGGTGAAGGTTCTCAAGTTCGACAAGGAAAAACAGCGCGTCTCTCTGGGCTTTAAGCAGCTCACGCCCGACCCGTGGCTGGATGCCGCCGAACGCTATCCGCTCGGCGCGCGGGTGCAGGGCCGGGTCATCAGCGTGACCGATTACGGTGCTTTCGTTGAGCTCGAGCAGGGCATTGAAGGCCTTGTGCACGTCAGCGAGATGACGTGGTCGAAGCGGATGAAGCATCCGTCGAAGATCGTCACCGTCGGCGACCAGGTCGAAGCCGTGGTGCTGAACGTGAACGCGCAGGAACGCCGCATTTCGCTCGGCTTGAAGCAGTTGGAATCGAACCCGTGGGAGTCTCTGCACGAGAAGTACCCGGTGGGTTCCATTGTCGAGGGCAAGGTTCGCAACCTTACCGACTTCGGTGCCTTCATCGAGATCGAAGACGGAATCGACGGTCTGGTGCACGTCAGCAATCTAAGTTGGACCAAGCGCATCAAGCATCCTTCCGAAGTCTTGAAGAAGGGCGACAAGGTGCGCGCGGCGGTGCTGGCCATCGAACCCGATCAACGCCGTCTCTCGCTCGGGGTGAAGCAGCTTCAGCCCGATGTGTGGGAGTCGTTCTTCGAGCAGCATAGAGTTGGCGATGTCATTCACGGCAAGGTTCTTCGGCTCGCCAGCTTTGGCGCATTCGTCGAGGTTGCCGATGGAGTCGAGGGCCTGTGCCACAACTCCGAAGCCGCCGACGCGCATGGTGCTCCGCTGACCCTGGAACCCGGGCAGGAATACGAGTTCAAGGTCATCAAGATGAACCCGGAGGAAAAGAAAGTCGGGCTGAGCATTCGCGCTGTGGGCGCGGAAGCGACACGGGCGGACGTGGAGGCTTACAAGCATCCGCAGTCAGCGCCTGGAACCTCGACGATCGGCGAACTACTGGACTGGAAGCGTCATCAGGAGTAGATCAACTCCAATGCAGGAATAGCGCAGGAATCAAGGGCCGCCGAGAGGCGGCCTTTGCATTTTGAGAAGGCGCTTTACCTGTGATGGAAGCCCACGCCACACTGCGGCAGGAGACATCACTCTGGAATGGCGCATGCAACGATTTCATTCGGGATTATTCCCTTCAGCTTACGGGCGAGTCCACTTCATTGTCACTCGTCGATATTCAGGTTGATGCGCGCCTCCCGGCGGCTATCGAAGGCGCTGAGGGTCTTGACGCCGCTGCGCTTGCCCGCGTGCTCGGCGAAGATATGGTAATCGACGTTGGGCGAAAGCGCCGGGAACCGATACTGGCCGTCCTGCCCGGCGAGGTAGGTTTTCACCACCAGCGTCTTGGTGTTTTTGAGGTAGACGATCGCGTCGGGCACGGGCTTGTCATTGTGGTTGAACACCTGCCCCTCAAGCAAGCGCGAGGCGCCGCGCTCATAGCCACCGCGCTCCTGCGCAAAGCTCAAACCGCCGAACGATCCCACCGAAGCTGCGCAGAGCAGAAGCAGCAGGCCGGTCAGATAAAATCTCTTCAACGCCGACTCCTCACGAGAAATGCAACCGTTGGACCACCGTTGGAAGGCAGCAGGCACCGTCGGACGCTTCCTCTCTGTCCGCATCCAAAAGCAAAGCCACCGCAACCGTAGCCGGCAATGCTTGCCATGGCGCAGTAGGCTTTCCCGCACGGCCGTCGGGCGCGGAGCTACTCGTCTTTCTCGTCCTCGTCGTCGTCTTCGTCGTCCTCGTCGTCGCTCACCTTGTTCAGTTCAAGCGGATTCGTAGCGACAACCTCGAAGTCGGTGCCGCACTCCAGGCAGGAGACGATTTCGCCTTCATCGAGTTCGTCTTCTTCAATATCGAGATCGGTTTCGCATTCTGGACATAAAACCATAATTGCCTCTCTTGAACCCGCGGCCCATTCCTCTTGCCTGTGGGACGGGAAATCCGGGTGTCGTTCGCTTTTATAGTTAGAATCGCCCCACAGCGTCAAGTGGTCAACGTAAAATCGGCGGTGCTACAGCAAAATCGGGGATGGCGTATCCCGGAGTCGGCGCACTCCAGTCGAAGTGACCATTCGGGAGCGACGACTGCACGAAAAAGTACGACCATAGCACGCCTGCTTCTACCGTAAATTGGATTCTTGAAAAGGTATACCTCGTGAACGAGCCGGGCGTCCAGCCCGGCGATTCCTGGTGGTATACCGGTTTTGAAATTGCTCTCCATGCCGAAAAGATTCGCCCCATCCCGGAAACGATTCGACTTCCACCCGGAACAATCCCGGGTTCGCCTGCGCTGGCCGGGTACTGGCGGCGGGATCGGGCGGCAGCGTTTTTCCGGGATATACCTTCCGCGAATCCGCTGTAGGAATTGGCGAGAAACTTCTCTCCGGCGACAGCAGAATCTTCGGGTGGAAAATAGCATCGAACAATGTTGTGCGCTGGAGTTTGTGATCTCTGGCTGGCGCTACAGCGGTTCCCGGGATGGTGTGTCCCGAAGTCGCGGTCCATCGGCCGTTGCGACCAACAGGGCGAAGGACGAGAATAATTCCGAGAGGATATAGCCTCTCGGGAACCGCTTTAAACCCCGGCCAGACAATTGCGGTTGCGGACCCTGCGGCGGCTGAAGATTGCAATTTCGGCTTTTCTCCGGCGGCGGTCCCGGTGCGACTTACCTCATTTTGGGACCGTGATGGGTCAACAATCGGGAGCGCGGCCGAGCCGGTTTCGAAGGATAATGTAATCTTCAGAGTGTGGGCCGGAATGGTCTGGGCCGGTTTCACGTAAGGCATATCCGGTGAAGGCCGATGACTCCGGATGCACCTGCTTTGAAGTTGCTCTAGACTGGAATCGCGGAAGGTATATCCCGGAATTGCTCTAGCAGTCCATGGCAGCAGCCAACAAATAGCAGAAGGAAGGATCTATGCGCGGATCTGGAATTATGAATCGTGGTGGCGGGTCTGGAATGTCTCTGGCTTTACCTCCGTTTACCCGCGTCGTGAAGAAGCTGCTGATCATCAACACCGCTGTTTTTATGGTGACGCTGCTGGCCGAGAACTTTGCGCCGTTCCTCCTGCGCGTGCTGCGTTTTGGTTGGTTGGTTCCGAGCGATGTCCTGCACGGCGCGCTGTGGGAGCTGGTGACCTATTCCTTCTTTCACGTGGGTCTGTTCCATCTGCTCTTTAATATGCTCGCGCTGTGGATGTTCGGCTCACAGTTTGAGATGGACTGGGGTCCGCGGCGATTTTTGGAATTCTACTTTTTCTGCGTGGTTGGAGCCGCGGTCTCGACGATGGTGGTCGGCTATGTCGGCGTGGCAATCAGCGGCGGCACGGGTGCGTTCGGCTTTTTCGCGAATCTCGCGCGCCTGGTCGACACCCCCACGGTTGGAGCCTCAGGCGGCATCTACGGCCTGCTCATCGCCTTCGGCATACTGTACGGCGACCGCCAGATCTACATGTTCCCCTTGCCGTTCTCGATCAAAGCCAGGTACATGGTTGGCATATGGATCTTCATAGCCCTGGTGGGAGCCCTGCAGGGTCCGGGTGGAGTGGCCAACTTCGCGCATCTTGGAGGCGCTTTCTGCGGCTGGCTTTATCTCCGGTTCGTGCCGCGGAGCGGACTGCAAGTCAAGGCTTCTGAAGGTTACTTCGGCATTCGAAATAGTTACTACCGCTGGAAGCGCCGCCGCGCCGCAAGAAAATTCGAAGTCTACATGCGCAACCAGGACCGCTCGCAGTACTTCGACGAGCACGGTAACTTTAAGGACCCGCGCAATAACGACGATAAGGACAGCGGTGGCCCACGCTCGCCTTGGGTCAACTAGACCGGAATTGCGGAAGGTGTACCTCGCGAGGGAACCAGGCTTCCAAGCCCGGCAGTGCCAGTGCTGGGTACATCCGAACTTGGAATTGCTCGCGCAGTCTGCTGAAAAACTTGTATCAGTGTCATCCTGAGGTTGCGCTGGTTTTGCGCGACTGAAGTATCTGCTTTGCTTCCAGTACGCACAAACAGCAGATCCTTCGCTACGCTCAGGATGACACCCCCGAAGAATAGTTTTTCCGCAGCCTGCTCTACGGCAAAACCAGGGATGCTATGTCCTGTTTGGTTTCGCTTAAGGTCGCCGCTCCCTGATGGTCGCGCCGAGTGCAGTGCTCTGACTCCGGGATACACCATCCCTGGTTTTGCTCTAAGTGGTCGGAGATACGGCGAAAGATTCCAGCAGTTGAGTCCCGGCCGCTGCGGCGCGGTGCAAAGTTGCTTTGCGGCCAGGATCCCAGTTATTCGAGTGCGATCCCTATGGAAGAAAACAGCAGTTCCAGCGTTCTGCTGCGTAGTGGTGATCACGCACACTTCCGGTAGTCGCATCCAGAAACGGTGAACTTCAGGATCTTCCTGCGCCTCATGCCTGGCTTCGTTGGATCTCCAGATCCGAAGGTGCACAAACCGGCTGGCATTCTTGCCGTCCCGGTAGAGCAGGTCGTGGCTGTAGCCCTTGGTCGCCATGAACATATAAAACTCGCGAAGTAGCTGCAGCGTTTCTGCTTCCTTGTTTTCCAAGGGTTCCAGGATTGCGAGGGAAAGCACGGCATTGTTCATAAGCGTTGACCTTTGCTGATAGCCTGTCCTGGCAAGATCACTTTGCTTCTGCTGCGAGAGAATTATTGCACGGCAAAACCACGCTCGCCTCAAGCCTGTTCAGGACAGATGCACCCCGGAGCCGTCATTCCTGATCGGATACACTTTCTCCGAAATCAATCCCGGAACTGGTTTTGTGTTACTCATCCACCCGATGCAATCGGATGAAGTTGGTCGAACCGCTTGTACTCTGGGTGCCCGCTACAATTCCTACCACGTCTCCAGCCTGAACAACACCGGTTTTCAGCAGAAACTTTTCCGTGTTGTCCACCATTGCCTCCCCCGTATGCAAAGGCTCCGCGGCAATGGGATGAACCCCCCAAAGCAAATTCAGACGATTGCAGACTACCGGAATATGGGCAAAAGCATACACCTCCGCGCGCGGCCTGTACTTGGAAATCAGCCGGGCGGTCGTACCACTTTCGGTGTAGATCGCGATGGCGCTGAGGTTGAGGTCTTCGGCAATGTGTGCCGTCGACTCGCAAATCGCCTCCGAAATCGACAGCTGCAGGTCGTGGTTGTGCCTCGTGCCGCAAGGCCGGCGGAAGACGAAAGATGCTTTTCGGTCTCCGTCACCAGGCGGGCCATCATGCGGACGGCCTCGCGCGGATACTGTCCGGCGGCGGTTTCTCCCGACAACATCACCGCGTCGGTGCCATCGATGATGGCATTCGCCACGTCGCTGGCTTCGGCGCGCGTTGGCCGGGGATTCTGCATCATCGATTCCAGCATCTGCGTGGCGGTAATCACCGGCTTCCGATATTCAGCCGCCCGGGCGATGACGTGCTTCTGGATGATGGGGACTTTCTCGGGAGCCATCTCCACGCCAAGGTCTCCGCGAGCCACCATGACCCAGTCGGCGATCTCCAGAATTTCATCCAGATTCTCGATTGCCTGCGGTTTTTCCAGCTTGGCGCAGACAACGGTATCGGCGCCGTGGCTTGCAATCGCCGCCTTCGCCATGCGCACGTCATTGGCATTGCGCACAAATGAAACCGCGATGGCATCGACGCAGTGGTCGAGGCCGAACTTCAGGTCCTCGTAATCCTTCTCCGTCAAAGAAGGAACGCTGAGCACGGCTCCCGGCAAATTGATGCCCTGGTGCTCCCCGAGGATTCCGCCATCGACGACCTCGCAGATTACGTCTTCGCCCTTGACTTCGAGCACCTTGAGAGACAGCTTCCCGTCGGAGAGCAGTACGCGGTTGCCGGCCTGCACCTCGCGCGCAAGCTCATGGAAGGTAGTGGAGACCAGCTCCGGAGGTGCCCGCCACCTCTCGCGTGGTGATGGTGAATGGCCGGCCCGCAGTCAGCGGCGACAGGTTTGCCATCGCACAAGGGGCCGGTGCGCATCTTCGGCCCTTGCAAATCCTGGAGGATGCAAATCGTGCGGTTGAGCTGCCGGGCGACCTTGCGCAGTCGCTCGATGACGCAGGGCATGCTGCTGGTGAGTGCCATGCGAAAAGTTCAGGCGCGCCACATCCATGCCGAAGCGCATGAGATCCGCGATCATCTCCTCGGAATCGCTCGCCGGCCCTATGGTGCAGACGATCTTGGCCCGCCGCGACTTCGCTTTGAGGGCAGAATCTTCCTCCGCTGCCCAGTCGGAGGTTCTTAATCTCATCATTCAAACTCGCTCGGAAGTGACGTTGGGCGGCTTCAACTCGGAGTGGGCTCCAAACAGAAAACGGGGATGCCGCTGGGCATTGAATTCAGCGCCGATCAGCACGACAAAAGATACCAGGTAGAGCCAGATCAACAGCGCGATCGCCGTACCCACCGATCCGTAAATCACCGTGTAGTTGCTGAAATGCCGTCAGGTAGGAACCGAACAGAACCGTGGCCAGAAACCACATCACGGTGGCCAGAATCGCTCCCGGCAATACGCGATGCCAAGGCTGAGTGCGCGGCACTCCGTGATGATAAACCAACGCGATTACGGCAATGCTGGTCAGGGTCGCGATAATCCACCGCAGCGCCGTGGAGACGCCCAGAATGTAGGCACTGAAGTCATGCCCGGCGTGGTACACGATCCAGCGCTCGATCTGGTTGCCGAACGCCACCAGGAAGCTGGCAAATGCCATCGGAACGCCGGCCAGAAACACCAGCAGAAAAGCCGTCAGGCGCTCTTTGACCATGGTGATCTTGCGCGGCATGCCATAGGCTTTGTGAAAGCCGTCCATCCAGGAGATCATCACGCCCGAGGCGGTCCAGAGCGTGATCACCGAAGTGGTGATAAGCATGCCGATCGGCCGGGGCTTTGCGCCTACGAAATAGGCCAGGACCGGGGATCGGGTACCCTGCGGCATGATGCGGCCGATGGCGTAAGAGATCTCGCGGATGAAGGCTTCCGTGCTCTGCGAGGCGACCAGGATGGAGGCCAGCAGAAGCGCCGCCGGAAACAAGGTAAAAATGGCGGAGTAAGCCGCAGCCTTCGCGACCGCAAACTGATCGTGCTCAAAGGCCTTTACGAATGAAATCCGCAGCAACCTGAAAAACTGCAGCATAGAGTCGGTACAAGCCTAAACTGGCTCAGCGTTTTTGGCAAAAAGAACCGGCGTCCACCGTCACGCCACCTACTCCCCGTCTACTCCAAAATGCGCCGCTACGGCGCATGGGAACCCCGGCTCGACACTTTGGCCACCCGTTCAACGTCGCGTTTGCCGGGGCGACCGTCGCCTGATTCACCGTTCCGCACAAAAAACAGGGGGACCGAAGTCCCCCGTAGTCACGTCGATGCGTTCAGCGAATCTACTCCGCAGCCAGCTCTTCGGTTTCGTTCTCGCCTTCCTGCCGCAGCAGTTCGAGGGCGCGTTCCTGCTCCTCGTACTCCTTCTGGATGTCCTCCTGCACTTTCTGTGCGGCGGCCTCCAGTTCCGGAGCCAGCGAAACGTTGCGGTAGTATTCCATGCCGGTACCGGCCGGAATCAACCGCCCGACGATCACGTTCTCCTTCAGCCCGCGCAGGTGGTCGACCGAACCCTGAATCGCGGCTTCGGTCAGCACGCGCGTGGTCTCCTGGAACGATGCGGCGGAAATGAAGGACTCGGTCGACAGCGAAGCCTTCGTGATTCCGAGCAGCAACGGGCGACCGATCGCCGGGCGTCCGCCCTGCGCGATGGCCTTCTCGTTCTCTTCCCGGAACTTGAATTTGTCGATCTGCTGTTCGAGCAGGAACGGCGTATCGCCGACCTCCTCGACCTTCACCCAGCGCATCATCTGCCGGACGATGACCTCGATGTGCTTGTCGCTGATGGTCACGCCCTGCAGCCGATAGACCTCCTGGATTTCGTTCACCAGGTAAGCCTGCAACTCCTTCTCGCCCAGTACGGCGAGAATGTCGTGCGGGTTGAGCGGTCCGTCCATCAACTGCTCGCCGGCCCGGATGCGCTCGCCTTCCTGCACGTTGATGTGGACGCCGCGCGGCACCGAGTATTCGCGCTCGCTGCCGTCGTCGGCCACCACGTAGACCTTGCGCTGGCCCTTGCTGACTTCGCCGAACTTGACGGAGCCGTCGATTTCGCTGATGACCGCCGTTTCGCGCGGCTTGCGGGCTTCGAACAATTCGACCACGCGCGGCAGACCGCCCGTGATGTCCTTGGTCTTGGTGGTTTCGCGCGGGATCTTCGCCAGCACGTCGCCGGGGAAGACCTCGTCGCCATCCTGCACCATGAGGTGAGCGCGCGACGGCATGAGGTAGCGCTTGTTGTTCTTGCCGCCCTTGATGACGATCGCGGGCTGGCGCTTTTCGTCGGGCGAATCCATCACCACCAGGCGGGAGAGACCGGTCACTTCGTCCACTTCTTCGTGGAGGGTGAGGCCTTCCTGCAGGTCCTTGAAGGAAACCGCGCCGCCGATTTCGGTCATGATCGAGAAGGTATACGGATCCCACTCGGCCATCACCTGGCCCAGCTTGACCTGACTGCCTTCCGTCACCTTGAGGTGCGCACCGTAGACGACCGAGTAGCGCTCCTTCTCGCGGCCCTTGTCGTCGACCACGGCAATCGAACCGTTGCGGTTCATCACCACCAAGTCGCCGGTCTTGGACTTCACCGTCTGCAGGTTGACGAAGCGGACGGTACCGTTGTTCTTGGCGTCCAGGCGCGATTGCTCGCTGACTCGCGAAGCCGTACCGCCGATATGGAAGGTACGCATCGTAAGCTGCGTGCCCGGCTCGCCGATGGACTGCGCCGCGATGACGCCCGTGGCCTCGCCCAGCTCGACCAGGCGTCCCGAGGCCAGGTTGCGTCCGTAGCACATCACGCAAACCCCGCGCTTCGATTCGCAGGTCAGGACCGAGCGAATCTTGACGCGCTCGATACCGGCCGCCTGAATCGCGTTGGCCAGGTCTTCCGTGATCTCCTGGTTGATGTCGACGATGATGTTGCCTTCGTAGTCCTTGATCCTTTCGAGCGAGACGCGGCCCACGATGCGGTCGCGCAACGGCTCGATGATGTCGCCCGATTCAACGATCGATCCGACGTAGATGCCGTCGACGGTTCCGCAGTCGTACTCGCTGACGATGACATCCTGCGCCACGTCGACCAGGCGGCGGGTGAGGTAGCCGGAGTCAGCGGTCTTCAGCGCCGTATCGGCCAGACCCTTGCGGGCGCCGTGCGTCGAAATAAAGTACTGCAACACGGTGAGCCCTTCGCGGAAGTTGGCCGTGATCGGGGTCTCGATGATTTCGCCCGAAGGCTTTGCCATCAGACCGCGCATGCCGGAGAGCTGGCGGATCTGCTGTTTCGATCCGCGAGCGCCGGAATCGGCTGCCACGTAGATGGCGTTGATTTCGCCGTCCTTGTCGCGCTTCTGCATGGCGCTGAACATCTCGTCGGCGACCCTTTCGGTAATCCCCGACCAGATTTCAATCACCTTGTTGTAGCGTTCACCATTGGTAATGGCGCCATCGAGGTACTGCTGCTGCACGCCGATGACCTGGTTTTGCGCATCGGCTACAACGGCGGCCTTGCTGGCCGGGATGACCATGTCATCGATGCCGATCGACAGGCCCGAACGCGTGGCGGCCAGGAACCCGAGTTCCTTGATCTCGTCCAGCATGCGAACCGTCGTCTCCAGCCCGAAGCGCAGGTAGCAGAAATTCACCAGTTGCGCGATTCCCTTTTTCTTCATCAGGCCGTTGATGAACGGCATGCCCGAAGCGGCTTGCCGCAGGCGGTCGTTGAGAATGGCGCGGCCCACCGTCGTGTTGATGAACTGACGGTTGAGCGTGACCGGCTCGGTGTGCAATATCTCCTGATCGTCGTAGGCCGTCGTCAGGTCGATCACTTCGCCCGTATAGCGCAGGCGAATCGAGGTCAGCGTTTCCACTTCGCCCGCCTCGCGGGCCAGCAGCACTTCATCCAGGTTCGAGAACGCGCGGCCTTCGCCCTTCGCGTTCACCTTGGCCTTGGTCAGGTAATAGATGCCCAGCACCATGTCCTGCGTAGGAACCGTGATCGGCTGGCCTGACGCCGGCGAAAGGATGTTGTGCGACGCCAGCATCAACACGCTGGCTTCCACTTGGGCTTCCGGCGATAGCGGAATGTGAACCGCCATCTGGTCGCCGTCGAAATCGGCGTTGAACGCCGTGCACACCAGCGGGTGAATCTTGATGGCCTTGCCTTCCACCAGCACCGGCTCAAATGCCTGAATGCCCAGGCGGTGCAAGGTGGGAGCGCGGTTCAACATCACCGGATGATCCTTGATGACCTCTTCCAGGATGTCCCAGACTATCGGGTCCTGCTGCTCGACCATCTCCTTGGCCTGCTTGATGGTGGTGCAATGCCCGGTCTGTTCCAGCCGGTGATAGATAAACGGCTTGAACAATTCCAGCGCCATCTTCTTCGGCAGACCGCACTGATGCAACTTGAGTTCGGGACCGACCACAATGACCGAGCGGCCCGAGTAGTCCACGCGCTTGCCCAACAGGTTCTGACGGAAACGTCCCTGCTTGCCCTTCAGGGTATCGCTCAGCGATTTCAGCGGACGGTTATTGGCGCCGCGCAGCACACGGCCGCGGCGGCCGTTATCGAACAGCGCGTCCACCGCCTCCTGCAGCATGCGCTTCTCGTTGCGCACGATGACCTCGGGGGCGTGCAGGTCCATCAGCTTCTTGAGGCGGTTATTGCGGTTGATCACGCGGCGATAGAGATCGTTGAGATCCGAAGTCGCGAAGCGGCCGCCATCGAGTGGAACCAACGGGCGCAACTCCGGCGGAATTACCGGAATCACGTCCAGAATCATCCACTGCGGTTTGTTGCCGGACTTGCGGAAGGCCTCGGTCACCTTGAGCCGCTTGGCATACTTCAAGCGCTTCTGGAGCGAAGTTTCCTCGCGCATCTTCTGCCGCAACTCGGCCGAAAGCGAGTCGGTATCGATGCGCTTCAGCAGTTCCTTGATGGCCTCGGCGCCCATCAGGGCTTTGAAGCCCGAAGGACGATACTGCTGGTCGAGTTCGCGGAACTTCTGCTCTTCCTTGATGATCTCGCGTTCTTTGACCGGTGCTTCACCGGCCTCGATCACCACGTAAGCCTCGAAGTACAGCACGGATTCCAGATCGCGCAGCGAAATGTCGAGGATGTGGCCGATGCGGCTCGGCAGCCCTTTGAAAAACCAGACGTGCGAGCACGGTGACGCCAGTTCGATGTGGCCGAGGCGCTCGCGGCGAACCTTGGAAAGCGTAACCTCGACTCCGCACTTGTCGCAGATGACGCCGCGGTGCTTCATGCGCTTGTACTTGCCGCACAAGCACTCCCAATCGGTCACCGGGCCGAAAATTCGGGCGCAGAACAGGCCGTCCCGCTCTGGTTTGAAGGTGCGATAGTTGATCGTCTCCGGCTTGGTTACTTCGCCGTGCGACCAGCTCCGAATCTTTTCGGGCGAGGCAAGGCAGATCCGGATAGCATCGAAATCCGCAATGTTTGTTTCACGGTCAAATGGGCTAGAGCGGTACAAAGTGCCTCCTTCCTGAACGCTGCTGCGTCCAGGCGTCGCGGCCTCACGCGGCCGCCCGCGGCTCCCGGAATTTGTCAGTCGCGGCTGCTGGTGCCAATCACCGGCGCTGACCTGATCTCAATCCGCCATGGCGCGGGAGCTCCCTGGCGGATTCGCAATTTCGCCTGCCCCGACACGCGCAATTACGGCGCGCATCGGGGACCCTGCGCGGCGGCTAGTCGGCGGCAACCGGCAATGCCGGTTGTGGCACGCGGTCCTTGACCTTGATCAGCTCGACATCAAGGCAAAGCGACTGCAACTCGCGAATCAGCACGTTGAACGATTCCGGCACGCCGGGCTCGATCGCGGCTTCGCCCTTGACGATGGCCTCATAAATCTTGGTGCGGCCATAAACGTCATCGGATTTCGCCGTAAGCAGCTCCTGCAAAATGTAAGCCGCGCCGTAAGCTTCCAGCGCCCACACTTCCATTTCGCCGAAGCGCTGGCCACCGAACTGCGCCTTGCCGCCCAGTGGTTGCTGGGTGATGAGCGAGTACGGTCCGATCGACCGGGCGTGGATCTTGTCGTCCACCAGGTGCGAAAGTTTCAGCATGTAGATATAGCCAACCGTGATCGGCTGTTCGAAGCGATCGCCGGTCATGCCGTCGTAGAGTGTGGTCTTACCCGAAGTCGGCAGGCCTACACGTTCCAGCAGCGCCTTGATCTCGCGCTCCTTGGAACCATCGAACACCGGCGAAGCGAAGAATGCCCTGTACTGCATGCCATCGGCGACCTTCAGCAGGGACTCATCGTCCAGCCCTGTCAGCTCGGGTGCGAACGGCATGTCCTTGAACAACTCGGCTATGCCTTCACGCACCGCCGAGGCACGCGCGTCGACGGACATCAGTTCGGAGATTTTCTGACCGATCTCTTTGCCCGCCCAGCCCAGGTGAGTCTCCAGAATCTGGCCCACATTCATACGGCTGGGGACGCCCAGCGGATTCAGTACGATCTCCACCGGCGAGCCGTCTTCCATGTATGGCATGTCCTCTTCCGGCAAAATGCGCGCGATCACGCCCTTGTTGCCGTGGCGGCCGGCCATCTTGTCGCCCACCGAAAGCTTGCGCTTCATGGCGATATAAACCTTCACCAGCTTGATCACGCCTGGGGGAAGCTCATCGCCCTTTTGCAGCTTCTCGACCTTCTCGCGGACAATCTTGCGCAGCACGTCAATCTGCCGCGAAGTCATCTCCTCGATTTCGTCGATCTGCTCGTTCACCCGCGGATCTTTGTCGTTGAACCTGATCCGCTTGAGGTTGCGGGTGGAAATGCGCTCGATGGTCTCGCGGTCGAGGATGGCTCCCTTGGTCAACAGGCGCTTGTTGGTGCGCTCGTCGTGCAGGTCGGCCTGGACTTCCTTGCCGCCCAACAGGTTCTCCAACCTCTTCAGACGCTCGTCGGTCAGAATTCGAATCTCATCGGCGAGGTTCTTCTCCAACCGCTGAACCTGTTCGCCCTCGATCTGCTTGGCGCGTTCGTCTTTTTCCTGGCCCTTGCGGGAGAAAATTTTCACGTCGACCACCGTGCCCTCGATACCCGGAGGACAGGTGAGCGAAGCATCGCGCACATCGCCGGCTTTTTCGCCGAAGATGGCGCGCAGCAGCTTTTCTTCCGGCGTGAGCTGGGTTTCACCCTTGGGCGTGACCTTGCCGACCAGGATGTCCCCGGCCTTCACGGTCGCGCCGATCCGGATGATGCCGCTCTCGTCCAGGTCGCGCAACGCGCTTTCACTCACGTTGGGAATGTCGCGCGTGACCTCTTCGGGTCCCAGCTTGGTGTCGCGCGATTCGATCTCGAACTCCTCGATGTGGACGGAGGTGTAGTAATCCTCCTTCACCATCCTCTCCGAGACCAGGATCGCGTCTTCGAAGTTGTACCCACGCCAAGGCATGAAGGCCACCAGCACGTTACGTCCGAGTGCCAGCTCTCCACGATCGGTGCAGGGACCGTCGGCGATTACCTCGCCCTTCAACACCCGCTGACCCTTTTTGACGATCGGCTTCTGGTTGATGCAGGTGTTCTGGTTCGAGCGCTTGAACTTCGTGAGCTGGTAGATGTCGCTGCCGACCTCGCGCGAAAGCTGTGTCGGGTGATGTTCGCCCTCCACGCGCACGATGATGCGTTGCGAGTCGACCGAATCGATGATGCCGTTGCGCCGTGCCAGCACCACCGCTCCCGAGTCGCGGGCGGTAACGCCTTCCATGCCTGTGCCGACGATCGGCGCCTGCGCGCGCAGCAGCGGAACCGACTGGCGCTGCATGTTCGCGCCCATCAGCGCGCGGTTGGCGTCATCGTGCTCCAGAAATGGCACCAGCGAGGCAGCCACCGACACCAACTGCTTGGGACTGACATCGATGTAGTCGACCTCATCGCGGCTCACCAGGACGAAGTTGCCGGCCTTGCGGGCGTTGACCAGTTCGGTGACAATCTTTCCGTTCTCGTCCAACTCGGCATTCGCCTGGGCAACAACCCATTTATCTTCTTCCCAAGCCGACAGATAAAAAGAGAACGGCTCGTAATCAACGGGACGCTTGTTGCGGGCTTTCAGGTCGGCATTGACCTTCAGCATCTCCGGCTTCTCGATGTGGTCGCCAGCCTTGAAGTCGCTTTCACCGGCATTGACCACGGTAATGAAATCAAGCACGCGGCCGCTCTTGACGCGGCGATAAGGCGACTCGATAAAACCGTAATCGTTGATGCGCGCATAGCAGCTCAGCGACGAAATCAGACCGATGTTCGGACCTTCCGGCGTTTCAATCGGGCAAATACGTCCGTAGTGCGTCGGATGCACATCGCGTACCTCGAATCCGGCGCGCTCGCGCGACAGGCCGCCTGGTCCAAGGGCTGAAAGACGCCGCTTGTGCGTGATCTCCGACAGCGGATTTGTCTGGTCCATGAACTGCGACAACTGCGAAGAGCCAAAGAACTCGCGGATCGCCGCCATCACCGGTTTGGCGTTCACCAGATCGTGCGGCATCGCCGTCGACATTTCCTGGTAGACGCTCATCTTTTCCTTGATGGCCCGTTCCATGCGCACCAGACCGATGCGGAACTGGTTCTCCATCAACTCGCCGACGGCGCGAACACGGCGGTTGCCGAGGTGATCGATATCGTCCACCGAGCCGATGTTCTTGCGCAACTTGAGCAGGTAGCGGATGGTCGCGTAGAAATCGTCCGGCTCCAGGGTGCGCAGCTTACGGTCGGTGGCATCGGCGTTGTCAAACAACTTAATGTTGAATTTCATGCGGCCCACGGCCGAGAAGTCGTACTTCCGCGGATCGAAAAACATTCCGTGGAACAGGGCGGTTGCCGTATCCAGCGTCGGCGGGTCGCCGGGACGCAGCTTGCGGTAGATTTCGATCAGCGCTTCCTGCGGCGTCTTGACCGAGTCGCGGCGCAAGGTCGCGCTGATAATCGTGCCCACGTCGTCACGCTCAGGGAAGAAAATGTCGATCTCGGCGATACCGGCATCGATGAACTTCGCAATCTTGTCGGCCGTAATCTCCGTGTTGGCTTCCAGCATAACTTCGCCCGTGCTGGTGTCGACGATGTCGGCTGCCGTGAACGCGCCTTCCAGGTCGCCCAGATCCACTTCGATCTCGCTGACCTTGGCCTTGTGGATGTCCTTCAGGATCGAGGGCGAAACCTTGCGGCCGGCGTGCACTATCTCCTCGCCGTCCTTGCCGGCAATGCGATGGCTGAGCTTCATGCCAAGCAGGTTCGTCGGACGGGCGACGCCCGGCTCCAGCGTCCAGTAGATTTTCTTGTCCTTCAGGGCAAGCCGGTCGACGGTGTAGAAGGTGCGCAGAATGTCTTCATCGGAGCGCAGCCCCAACGCGCGCAGGAAAATCGTCCCAAGGAATTTGCGCTTGCGGTCGATGCGAACATACAGAACGTTCTTCTGATCGTATTCGAACTCGACCCAGGAGCCGCGATAGGGAATGATCTTTCCCAGGAAATACGTGTGGTTGTTGGCGGTTTCGAAAAACACTCCCGGCGAACGGTGCAACTGGCTGACGATGACGCGCTCGGTGCCGTTCACGATGAAGGTGCCGTTCTGGGTCATCAGCGGGATGTCGCCGAAGAAGACCTCCTGCTCCTTGATGTCGCGAATGGTCTTGTTGCCGGTCTCGGGATCCTTGTCGAAGATCGTCAGGCGCATCGTGACCTTCAGCGGCGCGCTGTAGGTCATGCCGCGCTCTTCGCACTCGGCCACGTCATATTTCAATTGCAAGCCGACCGGATCGCCGCACTTGTTGCAAAAATCCGGGGTATTGGCGTTGTAGGTGCCGCACTTGGTGCAAAGCACTTCGCCCGGGTGAAACGGATCGGTGACCACGGTGGCGCCGCAATTGCGACAGGTTGTGCGCAGATGATGCAGTCCCTTGAGGTGACCGCACTTGCACTCCCAGTTCCCGATGGCGTAGTCGACAAACTCCAACTGGGAGACATTGCGAAAATCCGTGATTGGAAACACGGACTGAAAAACAGCTTGCAATCCTGCGTCATCACGCTCGCTCGGCAACCAGTCCATTTGCAGGAACCGGTCGTACGAACGCTTTTGCACCTCGATCAGGTTTGGAATTTGGATCGTCGCTGGAATTTTTGAAAAATCGAGTCGCTTGCGGAAGGCAGTTATTTTATCAGCCATTTAATACTCCTAGAAATTTCCCCGCGGAACGCCCACGCGAGAACCACCGCGCGAATAGCTCGCGCAACGACAGCCGTCGATCCCATGCCAGTCGCCCGACACCGGAAACAGCCGCCCATTCATGTGCAATGGAATCTCCCGCGACAGCTGGTGGAAGCCGTCTATTCGAGATCCCTCCGGGAATGCCCTGATCCCGGATAAGACTTGAAACTGCTGGGGAATTGCAGTACAACCCTAAGTTCACCTCGCAGGCAGCGATCCCCGCCCAAGCACAAAAAGCGGGAAGGTCGTTCGGGTGTTCTTTGCAAACAACCATAAGCGCCCACGGGCGCGAAACTCTCCCTGGGCGCCTGCTGAGGCGTCTTGTGATCTTGCAGCCCGAATGCTCGGGCGTTCCGGTACTCGTCACTTGCACCGGAAACGAAATAGTTTATTCCCCGCGCCAGTTATTGAAGGCCTGTCTCCCGGCCAGCCTCATCCCACCGCAGAACTTCGGCCGCCAGTGCGAATCAACGCTTTACAATCATTTACGACTCAGCCCAGCTCCCGCCTCGCAGTCAGGCTCCGCAGAGGCCAGTCGTAGTCAACTACTCATTCCGGGAATGCCGCAGCCTAAGCAATTAGATGACCGCTTTTCTTCCACGGCTTCAAAAATCTACGCAACCCCACAGGATGGGCTCCGGCTCCACGAAATAAGCGCTTCAAAGCAGGTGTACCCGCGCTGCTGACTCCATCGGATATACCTTTCGTGAAACTAGCCCAAGCCCCCTGTGAGTTGTCTATTCCTACGGCACATCACATACCCGCTTCGAACCTGCCACCCCAAGTGGCTTGCAACCTCCACAAGTCACCGGAGGTCACCTCTGAATGGCTTGCCGGAACCAATCCCCAGCCGGCAGAACCATCCGGCACTCCAAGGTCATCACTTTAGTCTAACGCAACCCGCACCAAAACGTGTTACCTGTTTTGGGTCGCATTTCGCTCCGACAACCGGACTACTTAACCTCGACTGTCGCTCCCACGTCGGTGAACTTCTTCTTGATGGTCTCGGCTTCTTCCTTCGAAACGCCTTCCTTGACCGGCTTGGGTGCGCCGTCAACCAAGTCCTTGGCTTCCTTCAGGCCCAGGCTGGTGACTTCGCGTACGGCTTTGATAACATTGATCTTATTCGCGCCTACGACCGTGAGAACCACGGTGAACTCGGTCTTTTCTTCGACCGGAGCCGCCGCCGCTGCACCGCCGCCCGCAGCCACTGCAACCGGAGCCGCCGCTGCTGCCGATACTCCAAGACGCTCTTCCAGCTTCTTTACCAATTCCGCCGCTTCAAGCAGCGACAATGCGACAATCTGTTCTTCCAACTGCTGCAAATCCGCCATTTCGATTCTCCAATCCTGATCGTTATTTATAATTTATCGTGTTGGTTTCGTTATCTCCGCCTGCGGCGCAAGAGCCTGAGACCTTACGGACGGCCGCAACGCAATCCCTGCGTGACTTAGGCCCGCTCCAACGACCCGGACGGCTTTCACCGAACCGGGGTGGACATCTCGCCGCCGCGCCAGACACGCGACGAACTCGACACGCCCCAACGGGGCACCCGCCAGATATCGACTTCCTATCCGGCAGGGCCGAACGGATAACAAAAACTACCTGGAACGGCGTCCACCGCTCCGAACTCTCAAGACCAGCGCCCGGCCCGCAACCCTAACCCCGAATTCGGCCGGCCACCGCCCTGAACTTTTCCGCCCGCACAGCCGCTGACCGCAGCCGTCAGGTTCCTGGCCTCGTGGACCAGGAGTCAGGCATTGCCGAGCTAAGCAGTCGGCTCGGCAGCCGGCTCGCCGCCCTGAAATTTTTTCTGTTCCACGCCCTGGTTGATCACCACGGCGAGATTGCGGCCCAGCGTGTTGATTACCGTCGCCAGTCGTGTTGCCGGAGCATTCATCAGGAAGAGCAGCTTCGAGTAGAGCTCTTCCTTGGAAGGCATTGTGGCAAGCGCCTCGATGTCCTTCACCTGGATGGCCTTGCCTTCGACCACGCCGGCCTTGAACTTCAACTCCGGATTGTCTTTGGCATACTTGGTAAGCGCCTTCGCCAACGCGACCGGGTCGCCACTCGTGTAGGCGATCGAGGTGCGGCCCACCAGGCTCTTTACGACGGGCTCAAAAGCCGTGCCCTTCGCCGCCAGCTCGGCCAGCGTGTTTTTGACGACGCGGTACTTTGCGCCGGTACCACGAATCACCCGGCGCAGTTCATCGTCATTGGCAACCGTCAGCTTGCCGAACTCGGCTACAAAGCCATTCTTGATGCTCTTCAATTCGCCGGCGAGCTGGTCTACCTGTTCGATTTTTTTTGCTTTCGTGACAGCCATTGCTGATTCCTTCGAGATCCCGCGCAAACGCCCTTCGGGTCTGCTGGGTTATTGTCGATCTTCTGTCGATGCTTTCCGCCTGCCTGGGCTCATACGGCCGCGCCAAGCTGCCAACTAAAAGGCTATACTTTCGCCGCAGCCTCAACCGGGGACGTATCGATCGACACGCCCGGCCCCATGGTCGAACTCAGGGTGCAGCCCTTGATGTACTTGCCTTTTGCGACCGTCGGCTTGGCTTTGACCACCGCGGTTACAACCGTGGTCGCGTTTTCGACCAGCTTCTTGGCCTCAAACGAGATCTTGCCCACCGGCACATGCACCAGTGCCGTTTTGTCGGTGCGGAACTCGACCTTGCCGGCCTTCACTTCTTGCACGGCCTTGGCCACATCGAAGGTAACGGTTCCGGTCTTGGGGTTCGGCATCAAGCCGCGCGGACCGAGCACTTTGCCCAGGCGTCCGACGGACTTCATCATGTCGGGCGTGGAGATCACGGCGTCGAAATCGGTCCAGTTTTCCTTCTGGATCTTCTCCACCATGTCTTCGCCGCCGACGATGTCGGCACCGGCGGCTTCGGCTTCACGCAATTTCTCGCCGCTGGCGATCACCAGCACCTTTTTGGATTTGCCGAGTCCGTGCGGCAGCACAACCGTGCCGCGCACCATCTGATCGGCGTGTTTCGGATCGACGCCCAGCCTTAGCGTGAGATCCACGGTCTCGTCGAATTTCGCGAATTTCACTTTTTGCAGCAGCAAAACCGCGTCCTCGAGCAAGTAAGGGCGCTCTTCCACAGCGGCGCGCGCCTTATCGATATTCTTTCCAACTTTACGTCCCACTTTTCACTCCTCGGTCTCCCACCGCGCACGCTTGACGTGGTCCCAACCATTACGGCTGGGCGTAGCATGAGCCGTGGTGTTGTCGACTTGCGGCGGTGCCGCAAGAAACTTTCTCGTCTCCGGCTCTGTTAACCGGCGACGACGTCCAACCCCATCGAGCGGGCGGTGCCCTTGACACTCTTCACGGCGGCGTCCAGCGAAGCCGCATTGAGGTCCGGCATCTTCTGCTTGGCGATGTCGAGCACCTGCTTTTCCGTAACCTTGCCAACCTTCTCCTTGTTGGGAGAGCCGGAACCCTTGGCGATGTTGGCGGCACGCTTCAGCAGAATCGCAGCGGGCGGGGTCTTGGTGATAAACGTGAAGGTGCGATCGCTGTAAACCGAAACCACCACCGGAACAATCAGTCCCTCAAGTTCCTTGCTGTTGGTCCTGGCGTTGAACTGCTTGCAGAACTCCATGATGTTGATCTGCGCCTGGCCCAGAGCGGGGCCGACCGGAGGCGCCGGAGTGGCTTTGCCGGCCGCGATCTGCAACTTGACCTGTCCTGTAACCCTCTTTGCCATAACAACCTTTCTATTTTTCGGTCCCGCCGCATGACCGGCTAGCTTTGCTACGTCAGAGCGGCCACCGCTGGCAGCCCCTCATGCGCATGCGCCACAAACCCATCGGGCGGCCCTGAGTCTAGGCTTTTTGGCTCAGGTTGAGGCGCCTGGAAATCCCAGGCGGCCGCGAAGTACCGTTTTGACTCCTCTAACTTACCAGCTTCTCGACTTGCCCAAACTCCAACTCGACCGGAGTGGCGCGGCCAAAGATGGTGACCATTACTTTTAACGTCTCGCGGTCGTCATTGACCTCGTCGACAATTCCCTGGAAGGTCGCAAACGGACCCTCGGTGATGCGCACCGATTCGTTCTTCTCGAACTTGACCTTGAGCTTCGGCTTTTCCTTGGAATCGGCAACCCGGTAAACGATCTGCTTGACCTCGTCCTCGCTGAGCGGGGTGGGGTCATTGGCGGTGCCGACAAACCCGGTCACCCGCGGTGTGGATTTCACGACGTGCCAGACCTGATCGCCCTCGCCGCCTCCGCGAAAGCCCGTCAGGTCCATCTCGACCAGAACGTATCCGGGAAAGAACATGCGCTCGCTGGTGTACTTCTTGCCGCTGCGCACTTCCGTCACCGACTCGGTCGGAATCAGCACCTTGCCAATCTTGTTCTCCAGATTGAAAGCGCGTATGCGCGATTCGAGCGACTCCTTGACCTTGCGCTCGAACCCCGAATAAGTGTGGATGATGTACCACTTCAGATTCGGATTCTGGGGAACTTCAGGAGGAACAACAGCGGGAGTCTCGGGCACTTCGCCGCCTTGCTGTGCGTCTCCGATATTCCCCTCGTTTTTTGTAATCTCTTCCATAGATTTATCTCGCCCCAAACGCCATCGTCTCAACTCTGCGCTCGAGCGATATCCCGTCGGTGCAACCTGCGACCGGCAATTTCAATCTCTCCGTCGACCTCAAGGCCGCCATCGCGCGCTTACTCGGCTAGCGCTGGCCGAAGTAACGGAAGACCGGCTCCAGCAAACGGTTGATCGCGCCGTCTACGACCCAGAAATAGACTCCAAACAGAAAAACGGTAACGATGACAACACTCGTCGTGGCCTGGATTTCTTTGACAGTCGGCGTAGTCACCTTCTTCATCTCGGTGCGCACGTCGTTGTAAAAGTCTTTCGTCCGCGACGGCCAACTCTTGAGCCGTGCCGTAAGTCTGTTGTCGTCGATGCTTGCCACCACTGCCTTTGCCATTGCTAAATCCTATCGAGCGCGTCCCGCTGCCGGAACGTCTACATCAGACTTCTTTCGCCACCGCGCCACTCTTCAGGCGGATGGCAGGGGCGGAGGGATTCGAACCCCCAAGTCCGGTTTTGGAGACCGGCAGTTTAGCCGTTGAGCTTACGCCCCTGTTTCTCGAGCAGAGCTCTCGATGCAAGAGATCTTTGCCGGTTACGCTCTCTACGGGACGCCGACGGCTTCGCCGCCGCACCAGCCCATCGCCAAGCTACCTTGTCGCTCCCCGCAGGAATCGCCACCGGTGCACAGCCAACGCATTACTTAACTTCGCGGTGGGTCGTGTGTTTCCGGCACTTACGGCAGAATTTACTGAATTCCAACCGCTCGGTCGTCGTTTTCTTGTTCTTTGTGGTCGAGTAGTTCTTGTCTTTGCAGTCGACACACT
The DNA here is from genome assembly GCA_963786555.1 of uncultured Acidobacteriota bacterium. Classification (GTDB taxonomy): domain Bacteria; phylum Acidobacteriota; class Terriglobia; order Terriglobales; family Acidobacteriaceae; genus CAWBRT01. Next base: position 424,200 of record CAWAZO010000010.1, on the reverse strand, counting down.
GCAAAGTCACGATTTCGCGGGGCATGTTGAACTCCTTACTGTAAATTGCCTTGCGGCCCAGGCCGCTTGGCCTTGTCCGGGTCCAAGCCCGGATATCGGCGGGCGCCTGAGCGCCCGCCGAAAATTCCGGCGAAGCGGATGGAATCGCTTTGCCGCCCTTAAAGTCTACTACGCGATGATTTCCGTGATGGTGCCGGCGCCGACCGTACGGCCGCCCTCGCGGATGGCGAAGCGCAAGCCCTTCTCCATCGCCACCGGCGTGATCAGCTCGATCTCCACCGTCACATTATCTCCCGGCATCACCATCTCCGTGCCTTCCGGCAGCTTCGCTACGCCCGTCACATCCGTCGTCCGGAAGTAAAACTGCGGCCGGTATCCGTTGAAAAACGGCGTGTGCCGCCCGCCTTCTTCCTTCGACAGCACGTACACTTCGCCCTTGAACTTGGTGTGCGGCGTGATCGATCCCGGCTTCGCCAGCACCATCCCGCGCTCCACGTCTTCCTTGGCGATCCCGCGCAGCAGCATCCCGGCATTGTCTCCGGCCATGCCCTCGTCAAGCTGCTTCTTGAACATCTCGACGCCGGTCACCACCGTCTTGCGCGTCTCCCGGAAGCCCACAATCTCGGCTTCCTCGCCCACCTTCACCTTGCCGCGCTCGATCCTGCCCGTCACCACCGTACCCCGGCCCTGAATCGAGAAGATATCTTCAATCGGCATCAGGAACGGCTTGTCGATCGAGCGCGCCGGCAGCGGCACGTACTTGTCCACCGCCTCCATCAGCTCGTCGATCTTCGCCTCCCACGCCGCCTCGCCGTTCAGCGCTCCCAAGGCCGATCCCCGGATCACCGGCAGATCATTCCCCGGGAAGCCGTAGCCCGTCAGCAGCTCCCGCACTTCCAACTCCACCAGGTCCAGCAGCTCGGCATCGTCCACCGCATCGCACTTGTTCAGAAACACCACCACGCACGGCACTCCTACCTGCCGCGCCAGCAGCACGTGCTCCTTGGTCTGCGGCATCGGCCCGTCGGTCGCCGCTACCACCAGGATCGCCCCATCCATCTGCGCCGCCCCGGTGATCATGTTCTTGATGTAGTCGGCGTGTCCCGGACAATCCACGTGCGCATAGTGACGGTTCGCCGTCTCGTACTCCACGTGCGCCGTCGCTATCGTGATCCCGCGCTCGCGCTCTTCCGGCGCATTGTCGATCGAGTCGAACGAGCGGAACTGGTTCTTCGGATTGTGCTTCTGCAACACCTTCGTGATCGCCGCCGTCAACGTCGTCTTCCCGTGGTCAATGTGACCAATCGTCCCCACGTTTACATGCGGCTTGCTGCGGTCAAATTTCTCTTTCGCCATTGCTCTCTGCCCTATGTATTACCGTTTGGTTTTGCGTACTGCCATTTGAGGACTTGGATCGACCGCTTTGGGGCGGCCAAGTTGTGCTTACGCAATTGAAACCGCCGTACGGAATAACACCTGCGCGAGCAAGCGCTTTCACGGCGCCCAACCGCGAATAATCGTTTGGCCGCCGTCGGCCGACTGCAAAAAATCTGGAGCTGATGATCGGGATTGAACCGATGACCTCTCCCTTACCAAGGGAGTGCTCTACCAACTGAGCTACATCAGCTTTCTAAACTCTTTTCTAAACTCTACTCACACGCAAGTGACGCGTGTATCTCCAAAATTCTTGGAGCGGGAGACGGGAATCGAACCCGCGACCAACAGCTTGGAAGGCTGAGACTCTACCACTGAGTTACTCCCGCTCAATCGCCCGCCCATTTGCCGGCGACTGCTGTTCGTCGCGCTCTTGCAGGGCTATCCGGCGGTCCTGCACAAGGGTACGGACGACAAAAAAAGCCAAAATCAACAAGGCGCCCAAACGGATTTTCCCGTCCAGCGTCAGCCACTCCAGTACACCCAGCCCGCCGTAAATCGCTAATGCCAACCACAACTTCGTTTCGCGTCTCACAAATCCACCGGAAAACTATTCGGAATACTGGTGCACAGGGGTGGATTCGAACCACCGAACGCCGCAAGGGCGGACAGATTTACAGTCTGTTGGCTTTAACCGCTCACCCACCTGTGCACGTCCCGATTCTACGGTGGAGCGTTGCGCGACGCCATAGGGCTCCGAACCAAGACCTAAAGTTTCAAAGATCCGCTTCGAGCCTATTGCCGGCCGAAGCCTCTCGCACTGCTCCGCGCGTTCACACGCAACGCCGCAGGCACCCTGGACATCTCCCGACGCCCTGGCCGCCATCATTCACCGGCAGGTCCGTATGGATTACAAAAACGGTTGCGCGCGATTGCCCGCGAGGTTCGAGCACACCCAAAAGTTGACACCCGCCGGAAAACCGCTCTGGAGTACATCCCCAGCCGCATCACAGCAGAAGTCGAAGTTTTCCGGCCGGGCAATCCAGTCACCCTGGCCAACGCTCGCGTACCCAGAAAGCAACTTGGAGCTGGCGAAGGGATTTGAACCCCCGACCCTCTGATTACAAATCAGATGCTCTACCAGCTGAGCTACGCCAGCGATGCTGGAACCACACCTCAAGCACACACACTAAACTCTAGGGCATGACACTGCCAAGCTCTAGTGCCCGCACAAAGTACAGAGGTTAGCATATTGAAAGCTGATGCGCAACCTGTACCCGCCCGATCACGCACACGCCGATCCCAAGGTCTGCTGCTGCGCCGCCCGGTGAGTGCTATGATTCAGCTTTGACGGTGATTTTACTTGAATCTTCGCTCGCTGGCGAGGCCCATTTTCTGACGCCCGTGGGCACCCGCAGATACCGATGATGGCGCGCACAAAACGCCTCTTGTTTTCGAGCATCGTGCTGGTGCTATTGGCCTCCGTCGCCGCCGGCCTCCTGCTGCTTCGCCGCCACGCGGCGCCCGAGGCGGTGCGGCTGTTGCCGGAGTGTGACGGCGTCGTCTTCCTGAACCTGCGCGACATCCGCCGGGTGACATCCTTCAACCGCGCGCCAGCTCCGAAACACGAACCCGAATACGAGGACTTTATCCGCCAGACCGGCTTCGACTTCGAGCGCGATCTCGACGCAGCTGCGTTCGCCATACACCTCGGCAAGGCCGTCAACGGCCGCACCGGGGAAAATCATTACTCGCAGGTGCTGGTGGGACACTTCGATCATCAGCGGGTGCAAGCCTACCTGCGGAAGATCAGCCAGTCGACGGACAGCTACCAGGGCATTGAAATTTTTAGCGTTCCGGTGGAAGACCGAACGGTCCGCGTCGCTATTCTGAACATCGATACGGCCGCGATTTCCAATGTCAGTGACCCGGACGTCATCCGCGGCATGATCGACCGCTCCCGGCACTTGGCGCTGCCGCTTCGCGGGCCGTCGCTGCTGGCACGGTATTATCGCGACGTGCCGATCGCCAGCCTGGGTTGGGTAATTGCCAGGATTCCCCCGGCTCCGGCCGATGCGCGTGCCGGCAGTCCCTATCCTTTGCCCGGCGGCTTCGAGGTGCTTCTGCCGTACGGCAGCATGGTGATTGCATCTGTGCGCTACGTGGGCGCGGTGCGTGCCAAGGTTGAATTCCTGCTCGCCGGCGAAGCGCAGGCGCAGCAGTTCACCAGCCAGGCGAATGCTTTTCTGGAGATGTTCAAGTCGGTCGAGAGCAGCTTGCACCCCTCAGGAAACGATCCCGACGTAAAGGCCGTATTCGACAGCATCAAGGTTCAGCAGCAAAAGGACCACGCCGTCCTGAACGCCAGCATCCCCACCGGTTTTCTCAAAAAGTTTTTCGCGGAGCCGATGTTTACGCTCGATCAACAAAAGGAATCGCCCGCGCCCAAAGCTCCGGCGATCAAGCCGAAACGCAAGCACTCAAAGAATCGCTAGACCAATTCCCAGCAGGTATATCCCGCCAGATCAAAATGTCATGGCGAGCACCGTCGAGCCATCTTCTGTTTCATTGCTGAAAAAATTTATGTTTCTATTGCTGAAAAACAAAGAGCGGCCCCACTCTCCCCACCCCATCAAACGCAATTACGGCGCTTGATGGGGACCCCGGCTCCGCGCCCGAGATACGGCATCTTTGGTTGCCCTGCTAACCGCAATGAGCGGGATGCCACTCGATCCGATTCCAGACACACCGCGGGCGCGGGGTTAATTTGGTTGGAAATTAAAGGCGAGTGACTTCAGTGGAGGGACCTGAGAACTTGTAGAAGCAGCTCAACACTTGCACGCTGCCTTATTGGGAGGTAAGCGCCCGTGTAATCCTGTACTCTGATAGATGCCGGTGTGGGGGTGAAAAGATGCTGCTATTTCAAAAGAAACGGCACTATTTTTGATCTTGAGCGATTATTTGCTTGATCTCGAATGAATGATCAAGATCACATGCCATCGCAAGTCGGCCCGGCTCAGCCGATCTGCACCGCGAGCATTGAAATCGAGCCGCCATCCACGCCCTCCACTGGAAATGCAACCGCCTCCGAAGCCGATCGGCTGCCAAGAACATAGAGCAGCGGCAGGTAATGGTCGGGAGTCGGCACTGCCAGCAGTGCCTCTTTGCCGAGTCTATTCTCGTAGTCCACCAGCGGCGCCGTCTCTCCGGAGAGCAGCAGTTCGCGTACCCGCCCTTCGAACGAGAGCGCCCACTCATACGGCTCGACCGGGCGCCGTCCCCAGGCATACGCGTGCAGGTTGTGAACGACGTTGCCGCTGCCGACGATGAGAATTCCCTCCTCGCGCAGGGGCGCCAGACGTTTCCCGATTTCGTAATGGAACAACGGCGGCTGGCTCTCGTCGATGCTGAGTTGCACGACCGGGACATCGGCGCGCGGATAGGCATGGCGCAGCACAGACCAGGTTCCATGGTCCAATCCCCAGCTTTGGTCGAGTCTCACCGGCAGTGGAGCAAGCAGCTCCCGCACCCGGGCCGCCAGCGCCGGATCACCGGGCGCTGGATACTGCACCTGGTAGAGTTCGGGCGGAAAGCCCCCGAAGTCGTGAATTGTCCGCGGAGCGGTGCTGACCGTCACCGCGGCATCCTGGATATACCAATGCGCCGAAATGCAGAGGATAGCCCGGGGACGCGGCACCTTCCCGCCGATTGCGGCCCACGCCTCCGAGTACTGGTTGCGCAGTAAGGCGTTCATCGGATTGCCGTGTCCAAAAAAAATAGCTGGCATACGTTCTGGCACGTTCACTCTCCACGATTCCGCCCGGTTGGCGGAACTTATTCGACTTTACCGGCGAAGAACATCCTGGCCGTCTTCGCCAGCACGGCGGCACACTGCACGACGGAGTCGAGATCGACCCATTCGACCGCCTCGTGGGCACCCGCGCCACCCGGGCCGTAATCCACGGTTGGAATGCCGGCGGCGGCAAACAGCGCGGCGTCCATCCAATAGGAAACCCCTGCCTCTTCGGGCAGATGTCCTGTCACCTGGCGCGCGGCTTCGCGAACAAAACCGGCAATCGCCTGGTCGCGATCACAGGTCAGGGGCGGACGTTCCAGGATGCAACGCATCTCGGCGCGTTCTCCTGCGTTGGCGATCACGCCGCGCAACTCGGCCATCACGTTCTCGGTTGTTTCACCCGGCAAGGTGCGGCGCTCGATCTGCAACGAGCAGCGTTCGGCGTAGGTCGATAGCCCGGTTCCGCCCTGGATGAGAGCGCAGTGCTGCGATGCGGGTCCGACCAGCGGATGGCGGCGCTGGCGCAGGACATCGCGGTCGAAGTCTTCGAAGGCCGAAACGATGCGGCCCATCTTCCCTATCGCGCTTTCCCCGAGATCCCACCGGCTGCCGTGCGCGGCTTTGCCGGAGGTGATGATCTCGACCCAGACAAATCCTTTGTGCGCCAGGATGAGCCGGCCTTCGCTGGACTCGGTCAGGATGCAGGCGTCGGCCTTGTGGTGCTCGACGAAGTGCTGCGCGCCGATGCTGGCGTACTCCTCGTCCGACACCAGCGCAACCAGCAGTTTTCCATTGACGTCCTCGCGGGCGACGGACGCGGCGGCGCAAAGAACCGCGGCGACACTTCCCTTCATGTCGCAAGCGCCTCGGCCATAGATGCGATTGCCTTCGACATAGCCATCGAAGGGCGGGATGGTCATTCCGGAAGCGGACACCGTGTCCAGATGAGCGCATAGCACCAGTGTCGGTCCCTTGCCGTTACCGCATTCGCCAACCGCGTTGGGCCTGCCCGGCGCGGGCTCTTCGAGCCAGCTTCGCATGCCGTGCTCCAGCATCCAGGCGCGCGCAAAGGTGGCAATCGCCGTTTCGCCTTCACCCTCGGGCGCAAGCGTCGGGTTGATCGACGGAATCCGGATAAGCTTCTGCGTCGTTTCGCAAACCACCGCCGCGTCTAACGGATCAAGCATCGGTGACGGCCTCCTTTTAGTTGGGATGGATATTCGCCGCTTGCGCCGCGATTCGAACGGTCCTGATCAAAAGTATCAACTTACGATTGCGGGCGTGCAATCCCGAAAAATAAATCCAGATCCGCGCCGGCTGGTGAAACTTTTCCCTCCCTGGAGGCGAAACCGTTGTCTACCGCATACTGCCTCGTACAACTCTGGTCAGCTTCTCTGCGTCTTTCTTAAGTGGGCCCCAGATTATCCGTTCACCCCAGGTATTCCATGCATCGAGTTCCCCTCGGCTATCTTCTCGGCTTCTTATTCCTGCTTACGATCGGCGCGGGCGGCGTGCAGGCCGCAGCCGTTCCATCCCTGGAAGGCACGGTGCATGATGCCTCCGGCGCGCCGATTGCCGGTGCACAAATCGTGCTGAAGCTGCGGTCTACGCAGTTGCAAACCCGGTCGGACGCGCAGGGCCGATTCGCGTTTAGCGACGCCGGCGGCACTTCCGGCACACTGACGATTACCGCGCCGGGCTTCGCCCGGGTGGATTTGCCATGGCATCCGGAGGAGCGGCCTGACGGCCTCGACATCACCCTGCCGGTCAGCCGCGTGGAAGAGCGCGTCACCGTGACTGCCGCGGGTGACGCGCCGCAGCCCAACGTTGCCACGGTGGACCGCGAAACCCTGGAGACCAGCGGAGCCATGACCGTGGAGGGAACTTTGCGCGAGGTTCCCGGCTTCAAGCTCTTCCGCCGCACCCCGGGATGGAGCACGAATGGAACGACCGGAGGAGTCTCCTTGCGCGGCGTAGGCGCCAACGCCGCCAGCCGGGCGCTGATCTTGGAGGACGGCATTCCCGCGGCCGACCCTTACGGCGCGTGGGTTTATTGGGGACAGTTCGTGGGCGCAGCCATCGACCGCATCGAGGTGGTCCAGGGGAGCGAGTCGGACCTTTACGGCTCGGAAGCGATGGGCGGGGTGATCAATGTCATTCGCAAGAATCCACTGGAGACCTGGTTTACGACGGACACGAGCTTCGGAAGCTCCAATACTCCGATCGGGTCGGCCATGGGCGCCGTGCGCGTGGGCAAGTGGAATGCGGTCGCCAGCGGCGAGGGATTCGACACCAACGGGTACATGCCGCTGGCCGCCAGTCAGCGCGGCGCGGTCGATACCGTGGTGAACTCCGAACACCGGACCGGCGATCTGCTGCTGGAGCGGCTTTTCGGCAGCAATACGCGGGCTTTCCTGGGCGGCAACTACTACCAGGAAGCGCGTCAGAATGGAACCTTGCTTCAGGTCAACAGTGCCGACCTGCGTCAATTGCGGACGGGAGTCGATTTCACTTCGCGGAAGCTCGGCAGTTTCGGGGTGCGCGCTTTTGGCGGGACCGAGAGTCTTTGGCAAACCTTCAGCTCGGTCGCGGCGGACCGGAACTCCGAGGTGCTGACTCGCTATCAGACCGTGCCCGTCTCGCAGATGGGGTCCAGCGTCCTATGGTCGCGTACCGCCGGTAGCCGGCAGATGCTGCTGGCGGGCATGGATACGCAGTGGGTGAGCGGCAACGACCAGGAACTGGCCTACACGGTGGGAATCCCCACGGCCAATCTCAACAATGGCGGCTCGCAACGTTCGATCGGCGTTTACGGCGAGGACCGCCTTCGCCTCACCTCAAAGCTGCTGCTCTCGATGGGCGCGCGCGTCGATAACTGGGCCAATCAGAATGGACACGAAATCACGACGCCCATCGTGAGCAGTGTAACCGCGACATCGACCCTTTTTCCCGACCGCAATGAGACGGCCTTCAACCCGCGGGCAGCGGCCCGCTACACCATCAACAGCGCACTGACGGCGTTTGCCTCCATTGGCCGTTCCTTTCGCGCGCCCAGCCTCGACGAGCTATATCGCAGCTTCCGCGTCGGCAATGTCGTGACCAATGCCAACCCGAATCTCGTGGCCGAACGCCTTACGGGCGGGGAAGCCGGATTAAGCTCGCGCATCGGCGAGCGCGTCGTGCTGCGCGGCAGTTATTTCTACGACATCGTTACCGACCCGGTTTCAAACGTAACCCTCAGCTCAACCCCCGCGCTGATTACCCGTGTGCGGCAGAACCTGGGACGAACGCGCGCCCAGGGTGTGGATGTCTCCGCGCAAACCAGGATCACCAAAACCATCATGCTGGAAACTGCTTACCAGTACTCGGCCTCCGTGGTGCTGAGCTTCCCGGCCAGTGCCGCGCTGGTGGGACTCGACGTGCCGCAGGCGCCGCGCAATGTTGCCACCTCGCAGTTGCGCTACTCGAATCCGAAGGTCCTCACCTTCGCCATGCAGGCGCGCTATGTGGGCAAGCAGTTCGACGACGATCAGAACCAGTTTCCGCTGAACGGATTCTTCACGGCCGATGCCTATGTTTCGCACCAGCTTCATCGTGGAGTCGAAATCTACGGCGCGGCCGAGAACATCTTCGACCGCCGCTACCAGGTTGCCCGCACCCCAATCGTCCAGCTTGGACCGCCGGTGATGGCCAGGGCCGGATTGCGGCTGACCTTCGGTGGCGTGCAATAGAGCGGCCGCAGAGTAACGTCTCAATCCGCCGCGTCATTTGAATTCGTCTGAGTCCGACGGCAGCCGGACTACCCGCCAGCCATGTTTTACTTCCCGAAGACAAGCTTCACCGACTGGACGGTGTTCTTATTCCGATCACCGCCAAGTCCAACGGTTATGAACGAGATTTGGAACGTTCCGGCGGCATTCACGTCCCATTTAACACCGTACTGCAGAGTCACCGTGAGCCGGCTGAGCGGAAGACCGCCTACCGTTGCCGTCGATTCTTTCATCACTTTTGCAGCGCTCTGAATCGTTTGCGCGAGCTGATCCTTGAGCGAAGGCGGTGGACGACTGCCTAAGGATTGAGCGAACTTCGTAGTCGTAGGAGTCGGCGGAGGCGGCGCGTAAGTATAGGTGATATCATTTGTGAAATCTTTTTCGTGCGACGTGCCAAACTTGAAAATTAAGAGGCTCACCGCCCCTGTGCCCGTTGTGGCTGCGGTGGTTTTGAAATCAAATTCAGCGCTTGAAAGTGGCGGGAGTTTGTAGTCACCCGTTCCAAGATTATTCTGATATTCATTCAATGCTTCTTGGACTTGAGCAATTACCTGGTCGAGTTCCATCACATCAGGTGGTTTCTTGGGTGATGGTTCCCCAAAGACGGGAGTGCAGGCCAGAACGAGCAACAGCAGAATTCGCAGCTTCATGGAACCTCCAGCGAAGGTAATTTGTCACCGCTATGCCTTGCATGCCGGGGCCGTCGTGTAGCTGAACCGGGATGCTAAGGCGAACGGCAACCCACGTCAACCCAATTCACCGGGTTCTCAGAAATAACGCAAAGTAATGAATTAAGCGCGAGTACCAATACAGAACGATCACGCTGCTTTATAGCTACCGAGGGTAATGGGATGGAAAGTGGGAACCAGAGATCATTGCGGATCGACTCCAATGTGGAGCGTGGCCGCGCGGTTCGGATCACCGTGGACGGAGAAGCGATTCCGGCCTATGAGGGCGAGATCGGTGGCAGCGGCCATGATGGCGGCGGGCCGACGCGTCTTCCGGCACGCGGAGCCCGCGGGGCAGCCGCGCGGAATTTTTTGCGGCATGGGAATCTGCAATGAATGCATGGTGACCGTGGCCGACGTGTGGCCACGTCCGGGCCTGCATGGCTACGGTGCGGGACGGCATGCGTGTGAGCACGCGTTAGCAAAGCCAGGGATGGTGTATTCCGGAGCGACAACGCTCCAGTCGACGCGACCATCAGGGAGCGGCGACTTCGAATGAGACAAAAAAGAACATAAGTATTCCTGGTTTTGCTGTGGGTGAATAGGAGACGATTACCATGCGCGAAGTTGAAATTGCCATTGTCGGCGGCGGTCCGGCAGGTCTGGGCGCGGCGCTGGAAGCAGCGAAGCAGCGGAGCCGAGGTCGTGCTTCTCGACGAATATCCCAACCTGGGCGGCCAGTATTACAAGCAGGTTCCCGATGCTTTCGCCGTGAGGAATCTGAAGGCGGAGAGCGGCCAGTTCGTGGAAGGCGTTGAGCTGGTCGAACAGGTGAAAAACTCCTCCGTCGAGTTTCTTCCGAACACCCTGGTGTGGTCGATTTTCGCGCGACGGAACGCTCGGTCTCTGCCGCGAAGAGCGGACAGAGGAGCTGCGGGCCAAGAAGTTGATTCTGGCGCCCGGGGCGCAAGAGGTGCCGATGGCTTTTCCGGGATGGACGCTGCCGGGGGTGATGATGGGAGGCGCCGCGCAATCGCTGCTGGTCACGCAGCGCGTGCTGCCGGGACGCCGGGTGGTGCTCGCCGGCGTCGGTCCCCTGCAATTGAAGGTCGCCAGTCAACTGGTCGATGCCGGAGCAACCGTGGTGGAGATCCTGGAGGCCTCCAGCAAACCGCCGGTCTCGATGGAAAACGCCCTGCGCTCCCTGGGCCACTGGGGAAAGATGCGCGAGGGCATGACCTACTGGATGAAGCTGAAGAAAGCGCGCGTTCCTTATCATCACAGCCAGGTTCCGGTCCGCGCCCTGGGCGACGGAGCAACTGGAAGCCGTCGTGATCGCCCAGGTGGACGAGCAATGGCAGGTGGTGCCGGGAAGCGAGCGGACAGTGGAGGCCGATACCCTGTGTCTTTCTTATGGATTCTTGCCGGCCACGCAATTGACCCGGCTCGCGGGCTGCCGGCTCGACTTCCAGGAGCGCGCCGGCGGATGGGTCACCTGGCATGATGCCGATCAGCTCACCAGCGTCGAATGCGGTTTACGTGGCCGGCGAAGTCGGAGGCATTGGCGGCTCCGAGGTCGCCATCGAGGAAGGCAGAATCGCGGGACTCGCCGCCGCCCGCGCTCTGGGCAAGGCGGAGTCCAACGCAAGCCGGAAGCAGGAAGCAGAGGCACGTAAGCGGCTGACGCGCGCCCGGGAGTTTGCCGAGCTGGCCGCGGGAATGATGCAACTCAAGCCCGCGCTGCTGGATTTGATCACCGATGACACCATCATCTGCCGCTGCGAGAGCGTGTCGGCCGCCGGGATCATGCAGGCGATGGACGAAGGCGACTGCACCCTGCGAGGAATCAAAGTTCAAAACCGCGCCGGAATGGGATCGTGCCAGGGCCGCATGTGCGGCCATCTGATTTCCCGGCTGATCGCGAAGAAAACAGGCATGCCGCTGGAATCGATCCACCCGGATACGGCGCGGCCTCCGGTCAAACCGGTTCCGTTGCGGGCGCTGGCGAATCACTCGGAAAGCTAGAGCGGACTCCAGGTTGTCGGCGGGCCGGCTCACGCTTTGTCGATGTGTTTTTCAATGGGAACTGGGTTGCTGGGCGAAGGACGAGCGACCACTCCGGTGGCCGCTGATGATGGCTCCGGCATCGGGTTCGAGTTTGAAGCAATCGGCAATCGCCATCAGGGCAATGTACCCCGACCAGGAAAAATGCCAGATGGAAATCGGCGACCTTCAGGGCCGTGGCGGCCCGGCCGTGCAGCAGAGCGGAAAGGTGCAGGACCACGGCGCCCACCCCAACGCCCATGCCCATTGACATCTGCGTCACCGTGCTGAGGAAAGTGTTGGCCCGGGTCATCTTCTCAGCGGGTATGTCGGCGAACGCCAGCGTGGTCAGGCTGGTGAACTGCATGGAGCGGCACAGGCCGCCCAGGAACAAGATAGCGGCAATCAGCATCCTGGGCATGGTGGCCGTCAGAAAGCCGCAGGCGACAATCGAGAGCGCGGACAGCACGCCATTGGCGATCAGCACGCTGCGGAAGCCGAAGCGCCGCAGGATAGGCGTGGTCAAGGTCTTCATCCCGAGATTGCCGGCAAACAGCGCGACCATCAGCAGCTCCGGAGGTAAACGCGCTCATGCCGAAGCCCACCTGAAACATCATGGGCAGCAGAAACGGCGCCGTGCCAATGGCAACGCGAAACAGCGAGCCTCCGAAGATGACGGTCGCAAAGGTCGGTATGCGAAGCGCCGATAAATCGATCAGCGGAAACGGATGGCGGCGGGCATGCCAGGCGACCAGGCCCGCACATCCGATGCTGAGCGCCCAAAGAGCGGCGACCTTCAACCACGCAATCGGCTGCTGCTCCATGAAATCCAAACCGTACATCAAGGAGAAGCAGGAGAGTCCGCTCAACAGGAAACCCAGCCAGTCCAGTGGATTTCTTTCTTCCATGCGGTGGTTTGGAACCAGCACAAAGGTAAGCAGGATACCGAGAACGCCCAGCGGAACATTCAGAAAAAAGATCCATCGCCAGGAAGCGTAAGTGGTAATGAATCCGCCCACGGGAGGCCCGAGGATCGGCGCCACCAGCCCCGGCCAGACGATGTAGGCGATCGACCGCATGAGGTCTTTCTTCTCGGTATTGCGGAGCACGACCAGGCGGCCGACGGGCACCATCATGGCTCCGCCCATGCCTTGCAGAACCCGCGCCGCGGTGAATTGCCAAAGCTGATTGCTCAGCCCGCAGAGAATCGAAGAGAACGTGAAAATGGCGATCGCCGCGGCAAATATCGTGCGCGAGCCAAAGCGGTCGGCGACCCATCCGCTGATCGGAATGAAGACGGCCAGCGTCAACATGTAGGCGCTCATGCCCGCGCTGAGAGCGATGGGAGTCGCACGCAAGCGCCGGCGCCATCTGCGGCAGCGCGGTCGCAATCACCGTCCCGTCCAGGTTTTCCATGAAGAAAGCGCCGGCAACGAGCAAGGCAATCAGCACGAATCTTTGGCGTTGAAAAATCATGGTCAGTGAAGCACCGCTGCGCCCATGGCTGAGAACAGCCGGGCAAACCGGATTTTGCAGGCTTCCGCACGACCATCATAACTGGTTGCATTTTCCGGCAACAATCGTAGAGGGCCTGACGATGACGGCCTGACAATCTTGACTTTTCGCGCGGCGACACGCCTCAAACCATTGGCGTTTCTCGTTAGCCTTTCGCGCCCGCCGCGGCGCCGCGGCCTATGCACAGCGCATAGTGCTTGACCGGTATCGATTCGCAGGCTAGCATCCGAGGATATTTTCATTGGAGAGCGGAATGCTGACGCACGCCGAATTACTGCAATTGAAGCGCTGGAATACCCCGACGATTTTTAACGGCTGGGAGCAGATCACCAGGCACGACCCCGCCCATGAAGGCGTCAACCTGGAAGAAGTGCGCGATTTCATGCCGCAAATGGGACCGATGGTTGGCTATGCCATCACTCTGGTGATTGAGCCGGGAAATCCCAAACACAAGGAAAACGCCGGCGCGCGCGGTGAGTACCTGAAGTACGTGGCATCGATTCCGGGCCCCAAAATCGCGGTGGTCCAGGATCTCGACAAGCCGAACGTCTTCGGCTCCTTCTGGGGCGAGGTACAGTCCAACACCCACCGGGCGCTCGGATGCGTCGGCACCATTACCGATGGGGCGATCCGCGATCTCGACGAGATGACCAATGCGGGCCTGAAGAGTCTGGCGCGGCGGCTCTGCGTCGGCCACGCCCACGTGATTCCGGTGCGCTGGAATTGCGAGGTCGAAGTCTTCGGACGCAAAATCTCGCCCGGCCAGCTGATCCACGCCGACAAGCATGGATTCATCGCGATTCCGCCGGAGGATGAGGCTCGCCTGTTGGACGCGGCTGTCTTCATGGACAGCAACGAGTGCAACACGGTGATCGCGGCGGCCCGGGGATCGTTTGGCTTGCCGATCGATGCACTGTTGCGGCAAATGGATCAGGCGAGAGCCGAGTTTCGCGCCGCCGCGCTCAAGAAATTCCACGCTTAGGACAATTTCACTGTCGGTGTACCCTTGTATCATTGCCGGGCTTGACGTTCGGCCCTGTCGCGGGTATACCGACCGCAAATCTGCTCCAGGGCGTGGTTGGCGTGATCGCGCGTTCTGGTTGCGAAACCTGGAATAGTGAACTTAATATGCATATCACTCTCATCGGCAAATACGCACTCTGGATGTTGGCTCTGCTGGTGCCGTCGCAGATCCTGATCGGCTACCTTATGGCCCGCAAGGGAAGCCAGAGCGCCAAGCACTACTTCATCAGCGGTAAAGAGCTCCCGCTGTTTTTGATGTTCTTCCTGGATTTTGCCAGCGTGCTGGGCGTAGGCAATTTTATCGGCTACGCGGGAAAGGGCTACGAGATAGGGCTGAGCCAGTTCTGGATGATGCTGGGCGAACAGGGAACCAAAGTGCTGTTTGCCGTGACCGTGGCTGGAATCGCCGGACGCTTCGCCTACACCACGTTCAACGAATTTCTCGAACAGGAACTGTTCCACGACAAGTTGCTGCGCATCCTCGGCGGATTCGCCATGTCGATTTGCATGGTCGCCTGGATCGGCGCGCAGGCGATTGGCCTTGGCACCCTGTTGGCCGTGGTGATGGGAGTTGACCCGATCACCGGCATCTGGATGGCGACGCTGACGGCAGTCGTCTATACGGCGGTGGGCGGCATGTGGGCTCTGGTCTGGACAGATGTGCTGCAAGGCGTCGTGCGGCTGTTTGTCGGGTTTATGTTTTTCGGCATCATCTTTTTCAAATCGGGTGGAATCCTCGGCATCCGGAGCGGCATTCTGGCCGTTCAGCCTAACCTCTGGTCGTTGGGCAACACGGGTTTCGCGCAGAACCTGGCGCTGCTGATCACTCCCATCTGCGGCGTCTTTACCTTGCAGGTGTGGTGGCAGCGCTGCTTTTCCGCCAAAGATTCCAAGACTGCCTCCCGGGGATTTCTCTATACCGCCTTTTTCGCCATGGCCATGTGTTCGGCCAGCATTCTGATGGGCATGGCTGCCCGTGTTCATGAACCCGCACCTGGCGCGGCCCGACATGGCTTTTGGCTGGCTGCTGGTCAACTGGCTCCCGCCGGTCTTCGGATCTTTGCTGGTGGTCACCATCATCGGGGCCGACATGACGGTGAGCGCGGCCTTCATGAGTTCGGGCGTAACCCTGGTGCTGATGGACATCGTGAAGCCGTTGATCCGGCAAGATTATCCCGACAAGAAAGCTTATCCAGTGGGCCCGCTGGCTGACCTTCATCTTCGGCCTGGGATCGGTCTGGGTGGCGCTGCATTTCCCCAGCGTTTTGTCCGCCGGACTGTGGGGTTATACCTTCACCGGAGGCGGCCTGTTCCTGCCGCTGGTGATCGGACTGCTGTGGAAGGACAAGAGCGGCAAAACCTGCGTCACCAAAAACGCCGCCATCGCTTCCCTGCTGATTGGCGGCACGACCGCAGTCGGTCATCCAGTATATTCCGCGCCTGTTCAAGATGTTTGGCGGGGGCATCCTGCCCGGCTTGGCCCTGTCTCTGATTTTGACCGTGGGTATCAGCCTGGTGGAGCGATCGATGAAGAACGCGGCGTCGCGGGCCAGCGCATAGCGGTAGATACACGTAACCTAATCTAATGAGATCGTCCGTGGCCGGAGCAAGCCGGCCGCGTCACGACTCCGGGGGATAGCAATGGCGACACTCGGACTAATCGAATACGAAGACGCGAGCCCCGAGGTTCGCGCCGTTTACGACGACATCATGGCCATGCGCAAGACCGACTGGATCAATAATTTCTGGAAGGCCATCGCGCACGATCCCGTCACGCTCAAGCGCACCTGGGAGAGCATCAAGCAGATCATGGCGCCCGGCGCGCTCGATCCGCTCACCAAGGAAATGATCTACGTGGCCGTGAGTGTCACCAATGGTTGCGGTTATTGCATCGCGTCGCACACGGTGTCGGCGCGCGGCAAGGGAATGACCGACGCCATGTTCCAGGAGCTGATGGCAATCGTTGGCATGGCGAACGAAACCAACCGCCTCGTCTCGGGCTACCAGGTGGAGATCGACGAGCAGTTCAAGACCACCGTTGACTCGCTAGCAGGCTGCGGAAAAACCTGTAGAAGTGTCATGCTGAATGGCGCCGGCGCCACGAAAAACCGTTGTTGCGTCTGTAGGGCTGGTGGCGTCAAGTTGAGGCGTTGAGACATCCCGGAGAACTATCTCGCTCCGCTATGGGTTTGGATGAATCTTGGATGAATTCTTTGACTGCTGAGCCGCTCTGGCGCGTGCTTTCTTCAGCTTCGATGATCTCTAACCTCTGCCATGGTTTTTCGCGTCCGGCTTGCCCGGCACGACACTTCCACATGACTCCAATCGGCTGGCCGCGGCCCCGGGCGTACATCTACTCTGCAACCGTTCGGTGATCTTGCTCACAGCCGGGCATGGCAAATTAGTGGAACATTAAAAAGACACGCCCAACGAAGTCCCGCCGGATCCCCAGACGAGCTTCGGCGGTCCGTGGTTTTTGCCTTCTTCACGTCCGCGGAAGGATTGAGGAGTGCGCTTGGTGAAGCCTGTACGGCTAAGACGGATTTCGCAGATCGCGTTCTTCCTGCTTTTTCTGTTTCTCCTGTTGCGGACGGAGCTGCGAGGATCGCTGCATGCAAGCGGCAGCGACATGGCGCTCGCTTATCCGGTTCGCCTCTTCTTTCAGATCGATCCGCTGGTGGCGATTTCGAATGCGCTGGCCACGCGCTCGCTCTATCACGGGCTTCTCTGGAGCCTGATCGTCCTGCTTCCGACTCTGTTCCTGGGACGCTTCTTCTGCGGCTGGATCTGCCCCATGGGCTCGCTCAATCACTTCTTTAGCAGCCTGAAGTCGGAGCGCAAGCGCGGCAAGCAGTTGATCGAGTCGAACCGCTACAAACCGCTGGCAAACCGCAAAGTATTACATCCTGGTGGTCGTGCTGGTGGCGGCCGCTTTCGGGACGGGCATCGTCGGATGGTTCGATCCTCTTTCGCTGCTGGTGCGTTCGCTGGGGCTGTCGATTCTGCCGGGGCTGAATTACGCGCTGACGGCGGGCCTGCACGCGCTTGAGCACAGCCGCTTCGGAGTCGGTGCAGACGGCAGGCAGCATCCTGCACTTCATCTTCGGCGCCCTGGTGCTCAACTTCAAGCAGCCGCATTTCCGGCAGGGGATTTGGCTCGGACTGATTTTCATTTTTCTGATGGCGCTCAATCTTCGCGTGTCGCGCTTCTGGTGCCGCGCGCTGTGTCCGCTGGGCGCGCTGCTGGGCGTCGGCGTCGCGCTGGTCGGTCCTCGGCCTCTCGAAAAGTTCCGAGCACTGCAACGACTGCAACCGCTGCCTGATGCGTTGCCAGGGTGGTGACGATCCCGTGGGCAAGTCCCCTGGCGCAGAGCCGAGTGCCATCTCTGCCTCAACTGCGTCGACGAGTGTCCGGACGGCGCGCTGGCCTTCCAATTCTTTCCTGGCAGCGGTTCTGTCGATGGCCCCGACCTGCGGCGGCGCAAGCTGCTCAGCGGAGTGGTTGCCGGCGCGGCCATCGTCCCGCTGGCGCGCAGCACCAACGGATTTGCGGTCGAGCGCCACGAGCGTCTGCTACGGCCGCCCGGGGCGCTCGATGAGGAGCACTTTCTTGACCGCTGCATTCGCTGCGGCGAGTGCATGAAGGTCTGCCCGAACAATGCGCTGCATCCGACGCTGACCGAGGCGGGACTGGAAGGTCTCTGGACGCCGGTGCTCGTGCCCCGAAGCCGGCTATTGCGAAGCCAGTTGCGTGCTGTGCTCGCAGGTGTGCCCGACGGGCGCGATCTGGAAGATTACGCCCAAGGAAAAGGGTTGGACCGTGGAACTTGGGCGCGGACACCAAGCCAGTCAAGCTGGGACTCGCCTTTTACGATCGCGGACGTTGCCTGCCCTGGGCGATGGCTACCGAGTGCATCGTCTGCGAGGAGTGGTGCCCAACCTCTCCCAAGGCCATTTATCTGCGTGAGGCCGAGACGGTGGACGCCAAGGGAAACCGCAAGCAGCTCAAGCAGCCCTACCTCGATCCCAGTCTTTGCGTGGGCTGCGGCGCCTGTGAATATGCGTGTCCGGTGCAGGATCGGCCGGCGGTTTACGTCACCAGCGTCGGTGAGAGCCGCTCGCGAACCAACCAGATTCTGCTGAACCGAGGCAAGCGGAGGCCGAATTGATGCACCTGTGCAGAGTTTTTCGCATTCCACTTCTTCTTGCCTGCGTGCTCCTGCTCGCCGCCGGCGCGGCATGTAATCGCAAGACGGCCGCAAAATCCGGGCCGTTTCCGGCCTCGAACGAAGTTTCCGGATGGGCCAAAACTGGCGAGACCCGAACCTTTGACGCGGCCAATCTCTGGCGCTACATCGACGGCGATGCGGAGAAGTATCTGAAAGCCGGCGCGCAGAGCGCTTCGACCGCCGACTACAAGTACCAGGACAAAGTCGAAGCCGTCGTCGATGTCTACACCATGAGCGAGCGGCGACGGCGCCGACGAATATCTTCGAAGCGGAGCCGGCACGAAACGCCAAGCCGGCCTCGCTGGGCGATAGCGCGCGGCTCTATGGGCAAAGCCTGATTTTCCGCAAAGGACGTTACCTGGTGCGAATCGTGGCCTACGACGAATCGCCGGAAGTCCAGCAGCGGATTCTCGAACTCGGACACGGAGTAGCGGATCGTCTCGAAAAGTGATCGCGGTGATCGCAAGGAGTCGCGATGGACGAGCATAAAGCAGGAACCAGCCGCAGGGATTTTCTCCAGAAAGTTGTAGCCGGAGCCGTCGGGTTGAGCGCCGCCAGCGAGTTCAACCTGCTGTCGGCGCAGCCGTCCGCGGCCGCCAAATCGAGAGTCGTGGTGGCCCGTGATGCTCATGCTCGCGCATGGCCGGGTCGAAAGTCGATTCCGGACGCGTTTTCACCCTGCTCGACCGGGGAATGCAAACGTTTTATGGCGTCAACGATCCGCTGCAAGCGTGGAAGAAGTTGGCGCGCCCCGGTGAAAGAGTCGGACTCAAAGTCAATACCATCGCCGGGCGCGGGCTGTCCACCAATGTGCAACTCGTCGACGCCATTTGCGAAAGGCTGCAACAAGCCGGCATCCCATCGCGGGACATCATTGTCTGGGACCGTGAGAACCGCGAGCTGGAGCGCGCCGGCTTCCACCTGTCGTCCGATGCCAACCGCGTGCGGTGCATGGGAACCGATGCCTTCGGCTACGAAGAGCAGCCGTAATCCTTTGGCACGGTGCGCAGCAAGTTGTCGAAGATTCTCACCCGGAACTGCGACGTGCTGATCAATGTGCCTATCCTGAAAGATCATTCCGATTCCGGGATCACGGCGGCGCATGAAGAATATGTACGGCGTCATCGACAACCCTTACGATCTGCACGCCAACGGCTGCGCTCCCGGCATTGCCGATCTGAACATGCTGCCGGCGATCCGGACGAAGATGCGGCTGACCATCTGCGACGCGACCACCGCATCGTTCGACGGCGGGCCTTCCTTCGACCCGGAGTCTGCCTGGACCTATAACGGGGTCATCATTGCGCGGGACCCGGTGGCGCTCGATTTCACCGCATGGCGGATCATCGAGCACAAGCGCGCCGAGCAAGGACTGAAAACGTTGCAGGCGGCGGGCAGGACGCCCCGCTACATTGCCTTGGCGGCTGATGCACGGCATCGTCTGGGCACCAACGATCCCAACCGTATTTCTTTGGTCGAGGTTTAATCCGCCATGGATCCGATGAACCGACGCGAAGCGCTACGTCAAGCTATTGCGCCTCGCCGGCGCCGGCGCGGGAAGCGCTGCCCTGGGTTTCTGGCTCGACCAGCGGAGCACGCGTCCGGAGCAAGCGCTGGTGATCGGTGCAAAGCGCAGTCACACCGTCGCCGCCGACGCGAAACTGCCGGAGATGATCATTGCCCAAGGTGGAGACGACCCCGCGCAACTGGTGCGCCGGGCGCTCGACGCGCTCGGCGGCATTCGCCGCTTCGTCTCACGCGCGGATATCGTGGTCGTCATCAAGCCCAACATTGGTTGGGACCGGACACCGGAGCAGGCCGCCAACACCAATCCGCTTCTGGTGGCCGAGGTGGTTCGCCAGTGCTGGGACGCCGGGGCCAAGAAGGTCATTGTCGCCGACGTGAGCTGCAACGACGCGCGGCGCTGTTTCCAGCGGTCGGGCATCGCCGAAGCGGCGCGGAGCGCGGGCGCAGAAGTCATCACTGCCGGAGCCCGAAAGATTTAAAGACGTCGACCTGCAAGGAGACGTGCTGCAGAACTGGCCTGTTTTCGAGCCATTTCTAGCGGCCGACAAGATCATCAACATTCCCATCGCCAAGCATCACAGCCTTACCGGCACAACCCTGGGAATGAAGAACTGGTACGGAATTCTCGGCGGACCCCAGCCATCAACTCCACCAGCGTATCCACGAAAGCCTGGTGGACCTTGCGGATTTCATCCGTCCGACGCTGACGATCATCGACGCCTACCGGGTGCTCATGCGCAATGGACCGACCGGCGGCAACCTGGAGGATGTCGTGCTCAAGCAGACGGTGCTGGCCGGAACCGACCCGGTCGCGCTCGACGCCTATGCGGCCAAGGCTTACTGGAACCTGGACCTGAATTCGTTGCCCTACCTGAGGCTGGCCGCCGAGCGCGGCTTGGGAACGCCCGCCTTCGAGACGCTTCGTACGCAGGTACGGTCAGGCTGTCCTGAACGGACGATTCCCGGATTGGTGCATCGCATCCGGCAAGATGGCAACGCGGAAACCGTTCTATGTCGTTTTGAGCTTAAGCTTCGACTTGTTCTCTTCCAGAAACTCCCGCAGTTGCGGGCTGGCCTCGAGCAGCCGAACCCATTGTTCGTAGTACAGCGTGACTGGAAAGCGTCCAAGGCCGTAAACGCTCACTCCGCCCTTCTCGCTGACCTTGAATTGCAGATTGCCAGTTCTTTGCTGTTTGGTTTCAAGTTCCGCCAGTTTCGCTTTCAGTTCTTCATAGGTAGGCTCAGGCATCGAATCCCCTCTTCGGTAGCTTTACAGATTGCAGTTTTGAAACCATAACAATACCACGCGCTCACGCCTGCGAACACCAAGGCGAACGCGCGTAAGGTTGAAGTCGCCCGGTTGCGGACGGGTGCCCGATTCGCGTCCGACTTACCGGGGTATACTATGGCTTCCACTGCCAGAATAGCGTACCCCTGACTGTCGTACAGGAAACCAGGCTGGAGATTCCCACGATGCATTACCTTCTCTTTTATGAAGTGGTGGAAGGCTACGTCGAGAAGCGGGCGCAATTCCGCGAACTGCATATGAAACACGCCAAGCAAGCGGTCGAGCGCGGAGAGCTGGTTCTGGGCGGAGCATTGGCGGACCCTGTCGATGGCGCCGTGCTTGTGTTCCGCGGCCCAACCCCGCAGTTCGCCGAGGCGTTTGCCAAGGCGGACCCCTATGTCATTAATGGTCTTATCAAGTCGTGGCGGGTGCGGAAGTGGATGACCGTCATTGGCGAAGGACTGCCGCCGGCGTAGCCAGAGCGGTTCCCGAGAAGCTATATCCTCTTGGAATTATTCCCTGCCGTCGCTCCCCGTTGGTCGCAACTGCCGATGGACCGCGGCTTCGGGATACACCATCTCGGGAACCGCTGTAGCCGACAAATCCTCGACGTCACGGCTCCATGCGCAGCCGGACGGCATGGTTGGCCAAGCCGTTGGCTTCGCTGTTGCGCTCGCGGCGGATGTGGGCGATGGAGAACTTCAGGGAGCGGGCCAATTTGCGGCAAACCCAGTTGAGGGAATAAAGGCGCGGGCTCTGGCAGGTGTACTCTCCCGTCATCTGCTTGACGACCACTTCGGAGTCCGAGTAGACGCGAAGTGACTTCGCCTTCACCTCGACGGCGTGCTGCAGCGCTTCCAGCAGGGCCGCGTACTCGGCGACGTTGTTGTCGTGGTGCCCGATCCACTTGGCAATCCTGACGGTCTCCCCAGAAGGGTTTTCGATCACCACTCCAATGCCGGACGGCCCCGGATTACCGTGCGAGCCGCCGTCCACGTAAGCCACCAGATCCGACATTTGCCTCCACCGTGACCACAATGCTGCAGGAACCCAGCCGGTCAAGAGCATTTCTTGGTTCGATGATGCCGGAAACGCTTAGCACTTCTGTGAATAACGTGTGAATATTTCGCGATCCAAGGCACGTATGTTCAGCAAAAGCGGCTTGCTATGTGTCGTTTACCATGCAGCGTGCGAGCACCGCAATTAATTTGCAGTTTGCACCTGTCTTGGGCGTTGACAATTTCAAGTTATCGTACTAGTATCGCTAATGTCGACGGCCGAAAAGGGTTGGCTTCTTAATACGTCGCCGATCTGAAGTAGGCTGAGTGATCCGTTCATCGGGGCGACCCGTCGAACGACCAGACCTGAAAAAACCGACTGCTCTGCGAGGTGCCGCCGGGGTTTGGAACTGCGAAAGCAGTGATCGCATCAAGGGCTGTGACGGTACATGCGTCCACGCTGTTGACTCCCTCGCAGGAGTTGGCAGCTAGAGCATAACCAATGTCACAGCCTTTCCTATTGCTACCCACTTTCATTCTCCCCCGCGTTTCCCCTCATATGTAGCTTTGCTTTGCAAAACCATCCCCCTTTTTGGCAGCAGAAACAGAAGATGGCTCGACTTCGCTCGCCATAACAGTTTGGGTTCGTGTCGGGATACACCTTCTGGGGAAACGATCTAAGCCGGGGTGCGCAGGAAAAGCGGCGGGCATGCAGCCCGCCGTTTCCATTCAGAAATCATCAGTCCTTCGAATCAGTTACCCCGCGAATCCATCCGGTTGCGAAACCGGACCGACGCGCACCTGCTGATCGACGTAGTTGCGTCCGGCTTCCAACGCCTGGCGATCGAGTTCGAGCATCTTCGGGTTGTGCACCGTCTCGGCCAGCACGCTCATGACGCTGTCCATCGGCAGGCACTCGGTTTCCTGAAGCATTGCGCCGAGCATCACCACGTTGGCCACCTTGGTCGAACCGAGCGAGTCGGCGATTTCCGAGGCGGGCACGCAAATGACGCGCACGTTCCCCTCCACGGCGAAATCCTCCGGCAGGCGGTCGCGGTTGTAGATGATCAATCCTCCGGGCGCGACTTGCGGACCGAATTTGCGCAACGAGGGCTCGTTCATCGCCAGCAGCACCTCGGGATGCGAGATGACCGGCGAACCGATCCGCTGGTGCGCCAGACTGACGTGGCAGTGGCAACTGCCGCTGCGCATTTCAGGCCCGTAGGAGGGCAGCCAGCTCACTTCCATGTGCTCGCGCAGGCCCATCTCGGCCAGCAGTTGTCCGAGCAGCAGCACGCCCTGTCCGCCGAAGCCGGCGACCTTGACCGTGGTTTCGCGGGTGCGTGTGCGGCGGCTCTCTTCCTTGGCTTCGGCTGAAATCTCGGCCTCGGAGGTGATGCCGACCACTTCGGCGGCCGGTCTGCGAGGCGGTTCCGCCCCCGACGGGTTTTCGAGTTTCTTGTCGCGATAGACTCCGAGCGGGAACTGCTTGGCGAGGGTTTCGCCAACCCACTTGCGCGCCACCACCGGCTCCATCCTGCAGGATCGTCGGGCAGGGCGAGAGGATTTCCACCAGCGAAAAACCGAGCCCCATCTTCTGGGTCTCCAGTGCCTTGCGCACCGCGCGGCGTGTCTTGATGATGTTCTTGTTGTCGTTGATCGCGACCCGCTCGATGTAGACCGGCGCTTCCAGAGTGCTCAGCAGCTCGCTCATATGGATCGGGTATCCGTCGTTGCCGGGCCGCCTTCCCCAAGGCGAGGTCGTGCTCATCTGGCCGACCAGCGTGGTGGGCGCCATCTGTCCGCCCGTCATGCCGTAGATCGAGTTATTGACGAAGAACACGGTGATGTTTTCACCGCGATTGGCGGCGTGAATAATCTCCGCCGTGCCGATCGCCGCCAGATCTCCATCGCCCTGATAGCTGATGACGATGCTGCCGGGGTGTGCCCGCTTGATGCCGGTTGCGACCGCCGGGGCGCGTCCGTGCGCCGCCTGCACGTTGCCGGTATCGAAGTAGTAGTAGCCGAACACCGAGCACCCGACCGGCGTCACCAGCACGGTCCTGTCCTGCAGGCCGAGGTCGTGCAGGGCTTCGGCGATGAGCTTATGGATTACGCCATGACCGCAGCCGGGACAGTAATGCGTCTGGTGCTGGTTTTCGTCCTTGCGGAGGAAGCGATCGTAGAACACATCCGGTTTTTGATTGACGATTTGTAAGTCGCTCACAGTTTCTTCCTTTCCGCTTAGGCCAATGCCGTCGCGCGCGACAGCAACTGCACGTAGACTTCTTCGACCGAGGGCACATTGCCGCCGAACCGGCCATAGAATTCGACTGGAACCCTGCCGGCAACCGCCAGGCGGACGTCCTCGACCATTTGACCGGTGCTCATTCCACCACCATGACCGATCCGCAATTCTTGGCGGCCGCAGCCAGGGCAAGCGACGGATAGGGGAACAGGGAAATGGGACGGAAAAGCCCGACCTTCAGGCCGTGCATGCGGGCATGGTCGACCGCGGAACGCAACACGCGCGAGACAATGCCGTAGCCCACCAGCAGGATGTCGGCGTCTTCCGCCATGTAGGTCTCGTAGCGTACTTCCTCTTCCTGCATCCGCTTGTACTTGGCATCGAGCTTGGTGACGTGCTTTTCCATCACGTCGAAGGCAAGGAAGATGGAGCTGATGACGTTCTTGCGCGTCTCCGCATCTCCGCGAACCGCCCATGGCTTGTCGGGCAGCTCCACGTCGGTCATTTCGAGGTCGATCGGCTCCATCATCTGGCCGACGAAACCATCGGTGAGCACGACTGCCGGGTTGCGATACTTATCGGCCAGCTCGAAGGCGAGCATGGTCAGCGACGCCATCTCCTGCGCCGAGGAGGGCGCCAGCACCAGATTGCGATAGCAGCCGTGGCCGCCGCCCTTGGTCACCGCGAAGTAGTCGCTCTGCTCCGGGCCGATGTTTCCCAGCCCCGGGCCGGCGCGCATCACGTCCACGATCACGCAGGGCAGCTCGGCGCCCGCCATATAGGAAATGCCTTCCTGCATCAGGCTCATGCCGGGTCCGGAGGAGGCGGTCATCACCCGCATGCCGGCCGAAGCCGCGCCGTAGACCATATTGATGGCCGAAACTTCGCTCTCCGCCTGTACGAATGTGCCGCCGACCTGCGGCAGCAGCAGCGAAGCGTACTCGGCGATTTCGCTGGCGGGAGTGATCGGATAACCGTAATAAGCGCGGCATCCGGCCATGACAGCCGCTTTGACGACGGCGACGTTGCCCTTACACAGTTGCCGCATTCGCCACCTCCGTCAACCACCTCGGGCCGGCTTCGCCTTCACCCGGTAAACGGTTATGCCGCCCGGTTCCGGACAGCAGTAGAAGCAGATTCCGCAACCCGTGCAGTTCTCGCCCTTGTATTGCGCCGGATGAACTCCATATTGATTGAGATCCGGCGACAGCTCCAGGACCTTGGGGGGACACGAGTCCACGCAAAGACCGCAGCCCTTGCATTCCTCGAGTATCGAATTCGACCTTACCTCGAACCTGATTAGCCATGACTTCCTCTGGTAAAAATAAAAAAGGTTACACACCCGGGCCCCATGCCGGTGCCCGGGTCAAACCAACTACCGGGCCGCTACGGAGTTCGCCGGTGACGTGACATTCACTTCATTGCGCTGGAACCAGCTGCGCGCGTACGCAATGCTCGAACAACTCGTTGCGGAATGACGGATGCGCGATGCCGATGAGCAATTCCGCCCGCTCCTTCACACTTTTTCCGAATAGATCTACCATACCAAATTCGGTGGCGACCCAGTGAACGTCGGCCCGCGTCGTGACCACGCCGGCGCCGGTATTGAGCATGGGAACGATGCGGGAAATGCTTCCCTGGCGGGCGGTCGCGGGCAAGGCAATCACCGGCTTGCCGAATTTGGCGCGGGCGGCGCCGCGGATGAAATCCAGTTGGCCGCCAAAGCCGCTATAAAAGCGCTGGCCCACCGAATCGGAGCACACCTGCCCCGTGAGGTCGACTTCGAGCGCCGAGTTGA
Organism: uncultured Acidobacteriota bacterium; assembly: GCA_963786555.1. Taxonomy (GTDB): domain Bacteria; phylum Acidobacteriota; class Terriglobia; order Terriglobales; family Acidobacteriaceae; genus CAWBRT01. The sequence continues at coordinate 397,923 of CAWAZO010000010.1, read as the reverse complement.
CGGCAACCATGTGATCGTTCCGGGCAATCACGAAAGGATCGTTCACATAGCTGTGGGGATGAAATTCGAACATCGGGTTTTCGTTGACGAATTCGTAAAGCCGCCGCGTCCCTAGCCCAAACCCGACGATGACCTTGTAGGGATGAAGCGTTTTTCGCGCCCCCGTAACGGCTCCGCATTCGATGAGCGGGAGCAGGCTGTCGGAGATAATCTCGCTGTGGACTCCGAGATCCTTGCGATCCTTCAAATAGCCGAGAATCGCGTCCGGAACCCCGCCAATGCCGATCTGGAGCGTGTCGCCGTCTTCGATCAGGTTGGCGATGTGCCGGGCGATGGCGTATTCGGTTTCGCTGGGCTGGCCGAACTGGGCCTCGACCAGCGGCTGCGTGCTTTCCACAAAAGCGTCGATCTCGCTGACGTGCAGACAGGTGTCGCCGCAGGTGCGCGGCACACAGGAGTTCACCTGCGCGATCACCCGCTTGGCGGCGCGGGCGAAAGCCAGCGTGATCTCCACCGCCGCGCCTACGCTCACGAAGCCGTGCCGATCCGGGGGCGTCACCTGGATCAGCGCCACGTCGATGGGAAATTCGCCGCTGGTGGCGAGCCGCTCGACTTCGCCCAGGTGAATGGGAACATAGTCGGCCCGGCCGTCGGCAACCGCCCGCCGCATCCCTCCACCGATGAAAAGACAGGTATGCCGGAAATTCTCGGGATACTGCTGTTCCGCGGTGCGGATGTCATTGATGGTAAGCAGGTGTACGATCTCCACGTCCCGCAAGGATGGAGCCCGATCCGCCAACCCATTCGACCAACGCCAGCGGAAATCCACTGCTCGCATGCACGAACACCCGCATACCGGACTCGATAACCCGTAACGCCTCCGCCGCGGTTGCCAGTTTGTGGGAATACTCAGCCTCCCACGCCATCCGGATTCACCTCCCAGTACTTGCGCCTTGGCCTTCGAGAATGCCGGCCTCCGCCTGCTCGTAGCCGAGGACGGAGAAATACATGGCGCGGTCAAAAAATTGTTCCAGCAACTGCAATATCTGGATCTCCCCGAAAATCTCGGTAATCTGCTCTTCGCTCGCGTCGCGCCGCAGATACTCCCAGAGATTCTCTTTCACCAGCGCGATACACCAGATGACCTGGCTCAGCGGAACCCGCTGTGCGGCCCGGCGAGCGCCGATCGCCTGGTAACGGTTCTGAATGTCCGCCTCGGTCCTTTCGAGCAGCCATTCGCCGAGGTGCAGGTAGATGTCCCCGACCGCCTGGGCGAGTTCCTCGGCTGGAACCTTGCGGTAGGCGCTGCAACGGCTGCTTTCGTTAATCTTCTGCTGTAATGTGCGCACAAGATCCTGCGAGTGCGTCTCAATCAGCCGAACCATGCGGTAGGCGAGAATCATGGTGCACCTCCCAAAGCCGTTTGGTTTCTACGTATGCTACACGAAATGCTCCGTGCAACTGGTGCGCATGCCCGGGCGGAAAGCGAACTCAATCATAGAGCGGACAGAATGAGTTTTGTACGGATTCCACGACTCTAGCCGTGATTGCAATCACAGCTTGGAGGTGACTCTTGTCACTTATTACCATTAGGCGCACTTGGAAAATTAATTAAATCAGTAATTCTTATAGGTAATTAAGAAAAATTTACTCAGCACACAAAAAAGCCCGGAGGGCGGTTGCGCCCTCCGGGCCAGGCGATGACTTTACGCCAGGAAAAACTCGCTGGGTGATCTTCGCATACTCTTCGTCCGGAATCCCCGCCGCCAAGTTGTCGCTGGCGACGCCGCCGTCTTGCGCCAAGGCGAGCGAGCCCATGCTGGCATGGCAGCCGTTTCTGCAATCTGCCAACCGCTTCTTCCATCCACCAGCGCGCCAAGGCTCCGCCCATCAGATTGCGGAAGTTGGTCTTGGCGTCGGGCGACTGCACGGTTACCAGCCAGCCTTCACCGTAGGGGTCCTTGCCCGCCGCCGCCGGATTGGCGGCAATCGCTTCGTTGATGTCCGAGACGCTGCCCTCGATGGGGGACACCATATCGATCGCGATCCCATTCCTCTTGAAGCTGAGAATCTTCTGTCCTTGACGAATCCACTGTCCACGTTGCGGCAGACTCACGGCTTCCACTTGACCGATCAACTTGGAGGCGAAGTCGTCGATCCCCACGCGAACCAGATTCGGACTCTCGCTCAAAGCCCAGGTGTGTCCCGGGTGGAAGCGAACATTCTCCGGTACCTGGAACCCATTCACCATATTCGGCAGTAAACGTGGCAGTTGCGACTCCCTGCGCACAGGCCTGTGCTGCTCGGCAAACACCGGAATCTTTTTCCGGCTGAGGAAATAATCAATCACCAGGAACGTAATAAAAGTGCAAAGTACCAGAAGAACTGTCATCGCCAACCCCCAAATTTAGTCTGCGTTTCGCAGGTATAAGTTCCAGTGAGCCTTACTTTTTTCCGTTGCCTGCTTGCCTCGGATAGCTTCAGGCTCTTGCCGCCATCACTAAGTGCACCCGTCGTGCCATTCCCAATGGCCACGCTAACGCAATCCGGATAATTGCATATAAGTTATTTAAATTCATTTGTTTACAGGTTGTTATGCGAAATGAAATCGCAGCACTGATGCGATTCGCTACTCGCCTCCTGACTGCTTAATTTCTCAACACAAAATTCTGGTTATACCCGGGAAATAGAAGGTAAGTATCTTAATTACTGTATGTTAGATAGGAAAAGCGAGGGTAGTTGCGAAATCCGGCTACTGCTGCAATACTCAGCACCGCGCGAAGCTTTCCCACAACACATCACCGTACGATGCAAAGAAAATTTGCAGATTTAGAGTGACTCCCGGATTGGTGTAGCCGCCCGGCAAAATGAATGCAGAAGCGTCATCCCGACCGAAGTGGAGGGATCTTATGTTTGATCGCAGCGAAGCGACACAAAAGATTCCTCGGCTCGCGTCGCTCGCTCGGAATGACGTTGTTGGTTGGGATATAGCTTCCCGGAAACCGCTCTAGCCGGTATGGTCCGACTCCGCCTGCCTCCGGGATGTCCGGCCAAGCCGGTCATTCGAGTTGGGGTTCCCCCAGGCGTGCGATCTGACGGGCGCGCGCTTGGAGGAACTTGGGAAAAATTGCCGATCTCTGCTACACCAAGCCCAGCCACTTCCAATAGGTTGCGCCCATGATCAAGACCAGCAGGTAGGCGGCGATGGTCAACGGAATGCCGGTGCGAATAAAATCGCGAACCTCGAAGGTCTCCGTGCCGTAAGCCACCATGTTCTGCGGAGCGTTGACCGGCAGGATGAATCCGAAGCTGACGACATATTGCAGCACCATGGTCAGTCCAACCATGTTGATGCCGGGAGTCTTCACCGTCTGCAAGACAGTGATGATGATCGGGATCATGGCCGATGCCAGTGCAGTGGCGCTGGCGAAACCAAGGTGAATGAAGATCAGAAAAGCCGCAAACACCACGAGAATCATGAAAATCGGCATCGTCTGCAGGCCGAACAGGCCGACGATGATCTTCGCCAGCCAGGCTGCCGCCTTGGTCGCCAGCATGGCCGAACCCAGGCTGACGCCCACGCCGAACAGCATCAGCGTTCCCCAACCGACGCGGGACTGAGCGTCTTTCCAGGTCATGATGCCGATGCGCGGCAGGAACATGATGGCGATGGCGGCAATCGTGGTGGTTGAGGTGTCAAAGGGATGGACGATCTTCTCCGTCGACCAGAAGAACAAAAGGATGAGGGAGAGGATCATCAGTTTCTTTTCGCTGGTCTTCATCGGACCAAGCTCGGCCAGAGAGCGCGCGATGGCTTCTTTGCCGCCGGCGATCTCCTTGGTTTCCGGCGGCATGATCTTCATCAACACGAAGTAAAGAATGACCGACATGATGAGCGAGAAGGGAAAGGCCGCCACGAACCAGTGAGGCCAGGTGATGGTCTGGCCCGTCATCTTCTCGATGAAGTTGACGGCGATCATGTTCTGCGCCGCAGCCGTCTTGATAGCGACGTTCCACAGGCTGTCGGCCTGCGCCGTGGCGATCATCAGGACGCCCGCGAACTTGCTCTTGAGCGGAACCCCAAAGGCCACGATGATGCCCATCACGATCGGCACCAGGCAGGCTACGCGAGCCGTCGTGCTGGGCACAAAGAAGCTGAGCACGAAGCCGACGAAAATAACGCCGATCAGCACGCGATTGGTTTTGGCGCCGATCTTGGAGAGGATGAACAGGGCGATGCGCCGGTCGAGCCCGGTATGCATCATGGCGGCGGCGATAAACAGCGCCGCGCCCACCAAGGCGACCGCGGTATTCGAGAAGCCTCCCAGCGCCATCGTCAGGCCCCTGCCGGTCCCGTAGATTGCCTTGGGATTGGCGACATCGGGCGACATGCCCACCAGGAACGCCATCAGCGCAGTGATGACGACCGCGCTGACCGGATAGGAGATCGAGTCGGTCATCCAGACGATCACCGAAAACAGCAGGATCGCCAGCATTCGCTTGCCCGCCACCGGCAATCCTTCCGGAGTGGGCAGCAGGCAGATCACGATCAGTGCGATGGCGCCGAACACCAGCCCGTAGCGCTTGAAAAAAGATTCCTTCACGGCGTTGACGAGACCGCCGAGAGAGGGGTCGTGGATACCACCCTCGGTTTCGAACGTTGTAGTTGGCATGCTTCGCTGTGCTCCTTCCTAGCGATTACCCTCAGAGAGCTGTGCTCGCCGGGGTCCCATCTCCGCGGAACGAAGTCGATTCAATCCGCGCACCCATGGTCCTCAACAACAGCCGCTGGCCGTTGCCGGGATCAATGGCGCTGCCGGCGGCCGAAAATATCCAAGCAGAAGAGAGCGGGAACCCTCCCGCCTTGCCCGGATGGATTCGGCCACCGCGTTGGCAAAACTGCGGCGATCCGTTCCCTGCCACGAGTGTATCCGTCGAAAGCAGGAACGTACCGCAAAAATCTTCAGGTGTAAAGCACTTGCTGCGGCGGTGCCCCGCTGGACGCCGCGGCGCATCCGTTACACGCGGTTTGCACTATACTCGTGAACTCGTATGCCACTCACGTTAACGAATCTGCGTATTCTGTTGTCGGCCGGACGCCATGGGAGTTTCTCGCGTGCGGCCGAGGAGTTAAACGTTACGCAGCCGTATGTATCCGGGCAAATCGCCTCGCTGGAATCCCATCTGGGCACGAGCCTTTTTCGGCGGGTGGGACGCCGTGTTTATCTGACGGATGCAGGCCGCGCGTTGCTGTCGTCGGCCGAGCGCATTTTGGAAGCCGTGCGGCAAGCCGAACAAGCGGTGGAGGAAATTCGCGGGTTGACCAAGGGGAGTGTGACGGTGGCAGCCACTTCCACGCCGGGCAGGCATCTGGTGCCGGAATTGATCGGACGATTCCTGGAGATTCATCCGGGAGTAGCGGTCAGCCTGGCGGTTGGCAACAACTCCACGTGGAAAAGAAGGTCGTTCAGGGCAAGGCAGACATTGGAATCGTCGCCTCCGAACCGGCGGATGCGGTGAAATTTGAAGTTCATCCGCTGGCCGGAGATGAAATCGTAATGGTCGTGTCGCCACAGCACAAATGGGCGCGGCGAGCCGACGTCAGTTTCAGCGATGTGGCGGAAGAGCGCCTGATCTGGCGCGAAAAAGGCTCCGGCACGCGCAAACGCCTCGAACAGGAGTTTCAACAGGCCGGAGTTTCGCCGGTTCATGTGTTGGAAGTGAGCAGCATTGATGCGCTGAAAAGCATGGTCGCTGCAGGATTGGGCGCTTCATTTGTCTCTCGAAACGCAGTCGACGAGGAGTTGAGCAATGGTTCGCTGGTCGCAGTTCCGATTCGAGAAAAACGCCTTCAACGCACATGGTGCCTGCTGATCCTTGCCAACGGAACCCTGGCTCCGGCGGCAGCGGCCATGAAGGATTTTCTTCTCGCCAATGCCGCAATCGATAACGCCCCCCAACATTAAAGTGGATTTCGGAAAAGTGTATCCGCGGCGACGGCGAAGTGTCATCCTGAGCGAGCCGGGGTCCCCGGCGACGACCGTTTTTGCCGTTGCTGGGGTGGAGAAGCGAAGGATCTGCTTTTGTTCCTGAACTAGAAAGCAGATCCTTCGGCTTCGCTTTGCTTCGCCTCAGGATGACACCTCGAAAAATCGGACACACCTGTTCTGAACCCGCCGGAGCCGCTCGTCGCTACTGCGGAATCCGGTTATGGATTCCATAACGCGCCGATCGGGAAACAACACGCGCAGCGGTTCTAGAGCCTCCACTGTCTGCTATCTTTTAGCTTCATTCACGATCATGACCGAATCGGTGGAAGCAAGCCGATCAGGGCGATTCGGTCGAAGGAGAGGCAGTGCCGGAAAGCGCGGTTCAAGCCGGCGACCCTGAGGTCGCTGCCGGGAAGAAATGGCGGGTGCTGTTCGCCGGATGCCTGGCGCACATTACGCATGACGGTTTTACCGACATGCTGTACGTGTTTTTCCCCATCTGGCAGCAGACGTTTCTGCTGAATTTTTTCCAGGTAGGACTTCTGAAGATCCGCATTTTCGGGGACAATGTCGCTGCTGCAAATGCCTGCCGGAGTGCTGGCGCGCAGGCTGGGCGTGCTGCGGCTTCTGTGCCTGGGAACGCTGCTGACGGGCGCGGCGGTGATCGCCCTCGGATTTGCCGGCTCTCCGCTGGTTCTCGGCGCGTTGCTGGTTCTGGGCGGAATGGGGTCGAGCACGCAGCACCCGCTGGCCTCGTCGGCGATTTCCAGCGCCTACCAGGGCAAGGCCTCGCGGGTCGCGCTCAGCACCTACAATTTTTCCGGCGACATCGGCAAGCTGATCATTCCGGCATCGGCCGCGCTGCTGATTTCTTATGCGGGCTGGCGCGGGACGCTGCATCTGCTCGGGGTGTTCGGGTTTCTGGCGGCGGCCGGAATTTTGCTCGGGCTGCTGCACATTCCACTGGCGTCTGTCTCCGCCAAAGCGGCGGCGGGTGCGAAAAAGGGCAGCCTTTTCGGCCGCGATTCGCTGCCATTCATCGCCTTGTCCGCCATCGGCGTGCTCGACAGCGCCACGCGCATGGGCTTCCTGACCTACCTGCCGTTTCTGCTTCGCGACAAGGGTGCGACGGTCCCCACCATCGGTCTGGCGCTGAGCCTGATCTTCGCCGGCGGAGCGCTGGGGAAATTCGTCTGCGGAGTGGCCGCCACGCGCGTCGGCATCCTGGCTTCCGTGGTGGTCACGGAACTGGCCACCGCGGGCTGCGTCTTCGGCATGTTGGGACTGTCGCTGAAGCCGGCCCTGCTGCTGTGTCCGTTGCTCGGCATTGCGCTGAATGGGACCTCGTCCGTGCTCTATGGAACGGTTCCCGAGCTGGTTCCCGAAGATCGCCGGAACGAGGCTTTTGCATTCTTCTACACCTGCACGATCGGCTCGGGCGGAATTTCTCCGCTGCTCTATGGGGTGATCGGCGATTTTGCGGGCATCAAAATCGCGGTTGCGGTGGTTGCCGCTACGGTGCTGGCGACCATCCCGCTGACGCTTCCGCTGCGAGGCAAGCTGCAGGACGCGGATTAGCCGCGACGAGCAACCTCATTACTTCTGCATCGTTATTGCTTCTGCATCGTTCTGCTTATCACCTCCGCATCGTTCTGCCGCCGAAAACGGGGTTTGCGCTTGCGCTCTGATCTTCCGGGGGTTGCTCGCCTGGCACACTTCGCCGGGAAATAGCGGCGCGGCACGGATTCGCCGATGAGAGCCTCCAGGTTCAAATCGGGACAAGAAATTCTGAATCTGCCGAACGATTCCATGATCAATACAACGGAAGGTAAGTAGCTGCGCATCTGGTTGATTTGGTGGTTTGTGTAGATGCCTTCATGACATGGCTGGCTTACCCCGGGGGGTGAGGAACTGGTTTCGGGGTAAGCGCCGTGGAATCCCGGTTTGTAGATCGTCAACCGCTTCCCTTTTGAGGCAACGTAACGCCTCGGAGTCGCCAGCAAACCCTGCTTTCAGCGTTTGTTGGGTGACAGTGTCAATTCCGGCGACCGCGAGGGCCGTAGCCGGGAGAGATCCGGAAGCAGCCGATTTGGCCGGGGCAGCCAACCAGAGACAGATCAGAGCATCGGATAGCGTAAGACATGGCCCAGATCTTCCATCGCAGTGCCAACACCATCGCCCGCGTCAGCATGTTCGGCGCGGTCTTCCTGATCGCCGGACTGTTGTGGGCGGCGTTGCAGATGCAGCGCTCGCCTTATTTCACCTACGCCGGCGTTTCGCGGATGCAACCGGTCCCGTTCAGCCACCAGCATCACTACGCCGGGCTTGGCATCGATTGCCGCTATTGCCATACCTCGGTCGAGGTATCCGGTTTCGCGGGAATTCCGCCGACCAAGACCTGCATGAACTGCCACTCGCAGATGTGGACCAACGCGCCGATGCTGGAGCCGGTGCGGGAGAGCTACCGCTCGGGGCGTTCGCTGGTGTGGACCCGGGCCAACGATCTGCCGGACTTCGTTTATTTCGATCACAGCATTCACATCAACAAAGGCGTGGGCTGCAATACCTGTCACGGCGCGGTCGACAAGATGCCGCTGATGTACAACCAGGCGTCGCTGCAGATGGAATTCTGCCTCGACTGTCATCGCGACCCGGGGAAGTACATCCGGCCGCACCACATCCAACCGCGGCCCGACGATCCGAAGAGCGAAATCGACCAGGTTTTCAACATGACGTACCAGCAGCCGACGTCTCTGAAGCCGGTGACCTTGCCCGACGGCAAGAGCTTCACCGACCAGGCGGCGCTGGGCGCGTACCTGGTGCAGCAGTACCACCTGCGCAGCGAACGCGACATAACCAGTTGCAACACCTGTCATCGCTGATCGCCGACGTGGCGGCGGCCTGAGCCGCAATTGAAATTTTGACGAGCGGAACCGAAGAGCCAATGGAGAAAGATCGCAAGCAACCGGCGCAGGACATTTGCCCGGGCAAACGCGGCAAGCTCGAATTGAGCGAGGTGCGCGAAAAACTGTCCACCGCGCGCGGGCCGCAGTATTGGCGCAGCCTGGAAGAGTTGGCGCAGACACCCGAGTTCGAGGAGATGCTGCACCGCGAATTTCCGCGCCACGCCTCGGAATGGGCGGACTCGCCTTCGCGCCGCAACTTCCTGAAGATCATGGGCGCCTCGTTGGCGCTGGCCGGACTGAGCGCCTGCACCCGGATACCGCTTGGAGCCCATCGTTCCCTACGTGCGCCAGCCGGATAACCTGGTGCTGGGCAAGCCGCTGTTCTTTGCCACCGCCATGCCGTCTGGGCGCCTGCGGGCTCCCCATGCTGGTGGAAAGCCACGAAGGCCGGCCGACCAAGATCGAAGGCAATCCGCAGCACCCGGCGACGCTTGGGCGGCACCGACGCCTTCATGCAGGCCAGCGTCCTCGATTTGTACGACCCGGACCGTTCGCAAACCGTCACCTACCTGGGAGACGCCAGCGCCTGGGGACAGTTTGTGAACGCGCTGCGCGGGCCGTCTGACGGCGCAGCGGGCCTTGAAAGGCGCCGGCATCCGCTTCCTGACGGCGCCCACCAGTTCGCCCACCCTTACGGCGCAGATGGAACAGGTTCTGCGGATCTTCCCGCAAGCCAAGTGGTACCAGTGGGAGCCGGCGAATCGCGATAACGCGATGGCCGCGGCGCAGGCCAGCTTCGGCCAGCCCATGCAGACGCAGTTCAACTTCGAGAAAGCCAAGGTGGTGCTCTCGCTCGACGGCGATTTCCTCTCCGGCGGGTTTCCGGGATTCCATCGTAATGCGAGGCAGTTCGCCGCCCGCCGCCGCCCCGAACTCGGCAGGAGATGCTGCGCTTCTACGCCGTCGAGAGCACGCCGACCAACACCGGCGGCAAGGCCGATCACCGCTTGCCCTTGCGGGCCAGCGAAATCGAAGCCTTTGCGCGGGCCTTGGCGGCGCAGCTTGGAGCCGGCGGCGGAGGACAGTTTCCGGCCGGGCAGCAGAAGTTTGCCGCCGCCCTGGCCAAGGACTTGCTCGCCAATCGCGGACGCTCCGTGGTCGTCGTGGGCGATAACCAGCCGGTTGCCGTACACATGCTGGCGCACGCGATGAACCAGGCGCTGGGAAATGTCGGGCAGACGGTTTTCTACACCGATTGGATCGAGTCGCACCCGGTCAACAAGACCGATTCGCTGCGCCAGTTGGCCGGCGAGATGTGGACCGGCAAGATCGACATGCTGTTCCTGATCGGCGTGAATCCGCTCTATGACGCGCCGCCGGACCTGAACTTCTCCGGGGCCATGCAAAAGGTGGGGCTGCGCGTACACCACGGGCTCTACCAGGATGAGACGGCGCGCCTCTGCCATTGGCACATCAACGCCACGCACTATCTGGAGCAGTGGGGCGACTGCCGCGCTTTCGACGGAACGATCAGCCTCATCCAGCCGCTGATTGCGCCGCTCTACGGCGGGCGCTCGGCATTTGAAGTGCTGGGCGCTCTCGTCGGAGAGCCGGACACCAATTCCTACGAGGTCGTCTACCGGTACTGGCAGGAGCAACACAATCGCCTGACCCGAAGGGCGGAGACTTCGACGCCTTCTGGCGCAAGTCGCTGCACGATGGATTCGTGGCCGGCAGCGCGTTCGCGCCCAAGCGGTGAGCGCGCGGGCGGCAAACATTCCCGCATCGCAGGCGCAAGCGGGCGGCATGGAAATCATGTTCCGCTACGACCCCAGCATTTTCGACGGCCGCTTTGCCAACAACGCATGGCTGCAGGAGCTGCCGAAACCGATCACCCAGATGACCTGGGACAATCCCGTCCTGATGAGCGTGCGCACCGGCAAGAAGCTCGGAATCAAGACCGAAGATGTCGTTGAAATCGAGGCCGGCGGAGCCAAGGTGCGCGGCGCCGTGTGGCTCACGCCCGGACACCCGGACGACTCGGTGACGGTTTCGCTCGGCTACGGACGCGAGCGCTGCGGCACGCGTGGGCACCGGCGTCGGCTTCAACGCTTACAAGCTGCGCGCCAGCGCGTCGCCGTGGTTTGCCACCGGCAAGCTGACGCGCACGGGCGAGCATTATGGACTTGCTTCCACCCAGGGACGCCAGGTGATGGAAGGACGTCCGCTGGCGCGCGCCGCGTCGCTCGAGGACTTCATCAAGAACCCCGGCTTCGCGCACGAGATGGCCGAGGCCCCCGCGCCCGGGCTGACCCTCTACAAGCCTTACGACTACAGCAAGGTCAACAAGTGGGGAATGACCATCGACCTGAATGCCTGCGTCGGTTGCAATGCCTGCGTGGCGGCCTGCGTCTCGGAAAACAATATTCCGGTGGTCGGCAAGCTGGAAGTGAAGCGCGGCCGGCACATGCACTGGCTGCGCATCGACAATTACTTCGAGGGCGCGCCGGAGAATCCAAAGACCTACTACCAGCCGGTGCCCTGCCAGCAGTGCGAGAACGCGCCCTGCGAGGTGGTCTGCCCGGTGGGGGCTACCGTGCACAGCACGGAGGGCCTCAACGACATGGTCTACAACCGTTGCGTGGGCACTCGCTACTGCTCGAACAACTGTCCCTACAAGGTCCGGCGCTTCAATTTCCTGCTTTACTCCGATTTCAACACCGCGCAACTGAAGTTCGTGCGCAACCCCGAGGTCACGGTTCGCAGCCGCGGGGTGATGGAGAAGTGCACCTACTGCGTGCAGCGCATTACCCATGGACGAATTCGCGCCGAGGAAGAAAACCGCAAGATCCGCGACGGCGAAATCCTGACCGCCTGCCAGCAGGCGTGTCCGGCGAACGCGATCGTCTTCGGCGACATCAATGATCGCCAACAGCCGGGTCGCCAAGCTGAAGGCGGAGGAGCGGAATTACGGTTTGCTGGAAGACCTGAATACGCGCCCGCGCACGACGTACCTTGCCGCCGTGCTGAATCCAAATCCTGACTTCGGGTCCGGTGAGGGAGCTTAACGAAGTATGCACGAAGGTCCTGAAGAGACGACGCTGCAAGACGAGCGGTTACTGCCGGGACAGCCTCCGGTGCTGACGCCCGGGCACACGTTCGGCAGCCTCACCGACAAGATCGCCAACATTGTGCTCCGGCGTCCGCTGACCCTGGGCTGGTCGCTCGGCGTGGCGTTCTTTCGGCACATGTCGCGCTGGTGCTGCTGTTCGCGGCCACCTACCTGTTTATCCGCGGCGTCGGCATCTGGGGCATCACGATTCCGATTGCCTGGGGCTTCGCCATCATCAACTTCGTGTGGTGGATCGGTATCGGCCACGCGGGCACGTTGATTTCGGCGATTCTGCTGCTGCTGAAGCAGAGCTGGCGCAATTCCATCAACCGCTTTGCGGAGGCGATGACGCTGTTCGCGGTGGCTTGCGCCGGCATGTTTCCGGTGCTGCACCTTGGCCGTCCCTGGCTTGCCTACTGGCTGTTTCCTTATCCCAACACGATGGGCGTCTGGCCGCAGTTCCGCAGTCCGCTGGTGTGGGACGTGTTTGCGGTCTCGACCTACGGCACCATTTCGTTCGTCTTCTGGTACGTCGGCCTGATTCCCGACCTGGCGACCATGCGCGACAAGGCAGGCCACCCGTGGGCCAAGGCGATGTACGGCATCCTGGCGATGGGATGGCGCGGCTCGGTCCGCCACTGGAAGCGCTATGAAAGCGCCTACCTGCTGCTGGCGGGACTGGCGACGCCGCTGGTGCTCTCGGTGCATACGGTGGTGAGCTTCGACTTCGCGGTTTCGCATCATTCCGGGTTGGCACACCACGATCTTTCCGCCCTACTTCGTCGCCGGCGCCATCTACTCGGGCTTTGCCATGGTGCTGGTGCTGGCCATTCCCATCCGCCGCTTCTACGGGGTGAAGGACATGATCACCATGCGGCACCTGGACAACGCCGCCAAGGTCATGCTGGCCACCGGATTGATCGTCGCCTACGGCTATGCCATGGAGGCCTTCTACGCGTTTTACAGCGGCAATCCGTGGGAGAAATTCCAGACGATGAACCGCATGTTCGGCCCGTATGGCTTCTTCTACTGGCTGCTCATCACCTGCAACATCGTGATCCCGCAGGTGCTGTGGTTCAAGAAGGTGCGCACCAGCCCGATCCTCTTGTTTCTGGTTTCCATCGACGTGCTGTTTGGGATGTGGCTGGAGCGTTTCGTGATCGTGGTGGTCAGCCTGACCCGCGACTTTCTGCCCTCGTCGTGGGGAATCTACGTGCCGACGCGCTGGGACTTCGCGGTGTTCTTCGGCACCGTCGGGTTCTTCTTCGTCTGCATGTTTATCTTCGTTCGCCTGATGCCCATGATTCCGATCTTCGAAGTGCGAACCCTGCTGCCTGAATCGGCCGTGAAGGAGGAGGTGGCGGCCCATGACTGAGTCGCCTCTTTACGGCATGATGGCCGAGTTCGACAACCCGACCGAGCTGATGAAAGCCGCTCGCGCCACCTATGCCGCGGGCTATCGCAACATCGATGCCTACACGCCGTATCCCATCGAGGAATTGGCCGACGTGATCGGCTTCGAGAAGACGGGCGTTCCGCTGGTCTGCCTGCTGGGAGGCATTCTGGGCGGGCTCTCCGGATACCTGTTGCAGTACTGGATCAACAACGTCAGCTATCCGCTGAATATCGGCGGGCGGCCGTTCCACTCGTGGCCGGCCTTCATCATCGTGACCTTCGAGATGACCATCCTGTTCGGCGGGCTTTCGGCGGCGATCGGAATGCTGGGGCTGAACGGGCTGCCCGCGCCCTATCACCCGGTGTTTAACAATCCCAGGTTCAGCGCGGTGTCGCGTGACCGTTTTTTCCTGTGCATCGAAGCGGCCGATCCGCAGTTCGACCCCGAGAGCACGCGCCAGTTCTTATCGGCCTTCAACACGGTGGATATCGCGGAGGTCATGGAGTAGGCGATGAAATCCTTCTTCAAACTCCGGCGGAAATGCGGCAGCCTCGTCCGGTCGTCCAAGGGCGGAAAGCTTGTTATGGACGGGAGCGTTCACGGTGCTCGCCCTGCTGCTGGCGGGATGCCGGCTCGACATGCACGATCAGCCGAAGTTCAAGCCGCTGCGCGAAAACGATTTTTACTCCGACCAGCGCTCGTCGCGGCCGATCATCGGCGGGACGGTGGCGCGCGGGCAACTGAACGCAGGACACCTACCTGCACACCGGATTCGTGAACGGCAAGGAAGGCGACGTGATGCCGTTCCCGGCGACCAAGCAGGTTCTGGAGCGCGGGCAGGAGCGCTACAACATTTACTGCTCGCCCTGCCACTCGCAACTCGGCGATGGCAACGGCATGATCGTGCAGCGCGGATTCAAGCGGCCGCCTTCGTACCACATCGACCGCTTGCGCAAAGCCCCCATCGGGCACTTCTTCAACGTCATGACCAACGGCTACGGCGCGATGGCCGATTACTCTGCGCAGGTTCCGGTCAACGACCGCTGGGCCATCGCCGCCTACATAAGAGTGTTGCAGTTGAGCCAGAACGCGACGCCCGCCGACGTTCCGGCCGGCGCCGCCATCGCCACTCAGCCACCGCAGGTCAACTCAAACTGGCCGCCGCCGATCGCGAACACGAAGGCTATGCATGGCGAAGGCGCGGACTGCGCGAAGGGAAGAACGAATGACGGCAGCCGAATTTTCACAGCGCGATCTTCGCATCCGCCCGTGGCCCTGCTCCAGCGCTGGCGCGGCCGCGCGCTGGCGGTCGGGATCGCCGGCGGAATCCTCACCATCCTCGGCGCGTTCGTTTCGCCCGACGAGTTGCTGCGCGGCTATCTGATCGGTTTCATGGTCTGCCTGAGCTTCACCCTGGGCTCGATGGCCTGGCTGATGGTCGGCCACATGACGGGCGGCAACTGGTGGATGCTGGGCCGGCGCGTCTTTGAGGCGGCCATCAAGACCTTGCCGCTGGTCACCGCCATGTTCATCCCAATCCTGCTCGGCATGCATCGTCTTGTACCTGTGGACGCACCCGGATGAGGTTGCGGGCGACAAGGTTCTGATGGCGAAGACCTTCTACCTGAACACGCCGGGCTGGATCGTGCGCGCGGTGATCTATTTCGTGCTGTGGAATCTTCTCGGCTACCTGCTGACGCGCTGGTCGGCCGAGCAGGACGTCGACGATTCGCCGCAGGTGTGGCGCCGCCTGAAGGCCATCGCGGCGCCGGGGCTGGTGCTGTACGCCTTCAGCGTCAACTTCGCGGCGACCGACTGGGTGATGTCGCTCGACCCGCACTGGTATTCGACCATGTACGGATTCCTGTTCATCGCCCAGCACCTGTTGGCGACCATGGCCTTGCTGATTTGCCTGCTGGTGCTGCTGGCGCAGTTTTCGCCGATGAACGAAGTCGTCCGGCCCGACCGCCTGCACGACTGCGGCAAGCTGATGCTGGCGTTGACGATGGTGTGGGCCTACTTCTCGTTTTCGCAATGGCTGATCATCTGGATGGCGAACCTGCCGGACGAGATCTCCTGGTATCTGGCGCGCATCAACGGCGGCTGGCAGATCGTGGCACTCATGCTGGTGATCCTGCAGTTCTCGCTGCCCTTTCTTCTGCTGCTTTCGCGCGACCTGAAACGCGACGCGCGCAAGCTGGTTGCGGTGGCGCTGCTGGTGCTCTTCATGCGCTTCGTCGACGCCTACTGGCTGGTCGTGCCCAATCCCATGCCGGGTCCCAGGCACGAGCACATCTATCTCCATTGGACCTACCTTGTGGCGCCGGTCGCGCTGGTCGGCCTCTGGTTCGCCTTCTTTGCCTGGAACCTGGCCCGACGCGCCACTCCTGGTTCGAAACGAACCGCAACTTCCAAGACTCTGGGAGAGCAGTCATGCACACTGATCCGGAGCAGCACGGGAGCGAACCCATCCAGAATCCCGAAGTATCGTTTGAAAAGCGGGATCTGGGAGCGCGCGGAATCCTGTTGTTTTTCGCCGTGCTGTTCATCTCGGCGCGTGACCATACACCTGGTGGTGTGGGGCATCTACGAAGCCTTTGTCAATGTTGGCGAAGCGCATCAGGCGCAGGCGAATCCCATGGCTTCCCAAGCAACCGGCGCCGACTCCGGGCGTGCTGCAAAACGCCGGCTCGGTCAACCTCAAGCAGTTTCCCGAGCCGCGGCTGCAAACCGACGAACCGACCGACATGAATCGCTTCCTGTGGCAGGAGGGCCAGCTTCTGGAGGCCAAGCCATGGCGCGACGAGACTGGCGCCATTCATATTCCGATCGCCGAGGCGATGCAGATCGTGGCGCAAAAAGGTTTGCCAGTGCGGCCGCAGCCGGAACCGGCGGCGCAAGCGCCTAACCAGTAACGGACATAAGAAAGTCAAAAGAAAGAGAAGTACCGCAATGAGCAGAATCGCAATGACGAAAAGCTGGGCATCGCTGGCGGCGCTCGTCGTGCTGGCGGCCACTTCGGCGATGGGACAGTTTCTGAGCGAGCCGAGCGTCAAGGGCGCGCTGCCGCCGGGGTTGTCGAAGGTCGGAATCGATCAGCGGCTCAACGAGCAGGTGCCGCTCGATTTGCAATTCAAAGACGAGCAGGGCCGCCTGGTCAGACTTGGGCGACTACTTTCACAGCGGCCGTCCGGTCATCATCTCGCTGGTTTACTTCAACTGCCCGATGCTGTGCGGAGAGGTGCTCAACGGCATGAGCGCCGCCTTCAAAGTCCTGAAATTCACTTCCGGGCAAAGAGTACGAGGTGGTGACGCTCAGCATCGATCCGCGCGAAAAACCGGAGCTGGCGGCAGCCAAGAAACGCAACTATATCGAGCACCTGGACCGTCCGGGAGCCGAAGCCGGATGGCATTTCCTGACCGGCGAGCGGCCCGCAGATCGATGCCCTGGCCGACGCCATCGGCTGGCATTACCAGTACGACCCCAAGATCGATCAGTTTGCCCACGCCGCCGGCATCGTGCTGGTGACTCCGCAGGGCCGCATCTCGCAGTACTACTACGGCGTGGAGTTTTCCGCGCGCGACATGCGGCTGGGAATCATCGAAGCCTCCAGCAACCGTATCGGATCGTTGGCCGACCAAGTCCTGCTCTACTGCTACCACTACGATCCGCGCACCGGAAAGTATGGCGCGATGATCACCAATATCGTGCGGCTGGCGGGAGGCGTGACAGTGCTGATTCTTGGGTCATTCATGGTCATCATGTTTCGCCGTGATAAAAAGCGCGACAGTAAGTTAGAGACAGGACGGGCTTAATCGACTATGTGGTCTAATTTGCCACTGTTTCCGCCGGCCGCCTCGAAGATGGCGCACCAGGTCGACTATCTTTACTTCTTCCTGGTCGGCACAACGGTGTTTTTTACCCTCCTGATTGCGGCCTTGATGGGTTTCTTTGCCTGGCGCTACCGCAGGAAGAAAAATCCGGTCGCCACCCAGATCGAGGGCTCCACGGCGATTGGAGCTGACGTGGACGCTGATCCCGACGGCGATCGCGATGTTTATTTTCGTGTGGGGAGCGTCGATTTACTTTACCGAGACCCGGCCGCCGCGCAACGCCATGGAGGTCTACGCCGTCGGCAAGCAGTGGATGTGGAAGTTCCAGCACCAGGAGGGCCAGCGCGAGATCAACGTGCTGCATGTTCCGGTGGACCGCGACGTGCGCATGATCATGACCTCGCAGGACGTAATTCACAGCTTCTTCGTTCCCGCTTTCCGCATCAAGGCCGATGTGCTGCCCGGACGCTACACCTCGACGTGGTTTCATGCGACCGTGCCGGGAACGTACCACTTGTTCTGCTCGCAATACTGCGGCACGCAACATTCGGGAATGGTCGGAGAAGTCGTGGTGATGGATCCGGCGGCCTACGAACAGTGGGCGGCCAGCGGTTCCGACGGTTCGCTGGCCTCGGAGGGCGAAAAGGCTTTCATGCAGTACGGATGCTCGATGTGCCACCGCGCCGACTACCAGGGACGCGGTCCGAACCTGGTGGGCCTGTTCGGCAAGCCGGTGCTGCTGGATGACGGCCGGACGGTCATCGCCGACGAGTCGTACTTGCGCGAATCGATCATCTACCCGGGAGCGAAGATCGCTTCCGGATTCAAGAACATCATGCCGAACTTCCAGGGGCAGATCAGCGAGGAAGAACTCATTTCGCTGGTGGCATACATCAAGGGACTCGGCACCGGGCAATCGAATCCGCCGGCCACCATGGCCGAGCCCACGGCAGTTTATCCGGTAGGGCCGCAGCCCGAAAAATCGCAGGCGACACCCAGCGGAAAGTAACCGGGCCGCCACTTTGCCGCCGGCATCCCCGGCGCGGGCAGGAGTAGACGAACCATGGCAACCGCCGTACAACCTGTTGAGCAAACGAATTACCTGAACGCCGATTACGGAATCAAGTCGTGGCTGCTGACCACCGATCACAAGCGCATCGCCATGCTGTACCTGATTTCGATCACGTTTTTCTTCTGGATCGGCGGTTTGTTCGCCATGCTGATCCGCCTGGAGTTGCTGACTCCGGCGGGCGACCTGCTGTCGGCCGATATGTATAACAAGATGTTCTCCATGCACGGCGTCACCATGGTGTTCTTCTTCCTGATTCCGTCGGTTCCGGCGGTGCTCGGCAATTTTCTGGTGCCGCTGATGATCGGGGCGAAGGACCTGGCGTTCCCGCGCATCAACCTGTTGAGCTGGTACATTTACGTGGCCGCCGGCTGCCTCTGGCTGTATACGATCGTCACCGGCGGGATCGATACCGGCTGGACGTTTTACACGCCGCTGAGCACCGCATTCTCGAACACGCACGTTATCACCGGCGCGCTCTCGGTGTTCATTGCCGGCTTCTCCTCGATCTTTACCGGCCTCAACTTTATCGTCACCATTCACCGGATGCGCGCCCCGGGAATGACCTGGCAACGGATGCCGCTGTTCCTCTGGTCGATCTATGCGACGGCGATCATCATGGTGCTGGGCACGCCGGTGCTGGCGATCACGCTGCTGCTGGTGGCGCTTGGAGCGCGCCTTCAATATCGGCGTCTTCAATCCGGCGCTGGGCGGCGACCCGTTGCTGTTCCAGCACCTCTTCTGGTTTTACTCGCACCCGGCGGTGTACATCATGATCCTGCCCGGCATGGGCGTGATCAGCGAAATCGTGGCTTGTTTTTCGCGCAAGCGCGTATTCGGTTATAACTTTGTGGCGCTGGCCAGCATCAGCATTGCGGTTCTCGGCTTCCTGGTATGGGCTCACCATATGTTCGTCGCCGGCATCTCGCTATACGCCGCGCTGATTTTCTCGCTGCTGAGCTTTTTCGTCGCCATTCCATCGGCCATCAAGGTCTTTAACTGGACGGCAACGATGTACAAGGGCTCGATCCGCTTCGACACGCCGATGCTGTACGCCTTTGGTTTTATCGGCCTGTTCACCATGGGCGGTCTCACGGGGCTGTTTCTCGCCTGCCTGGGAGTTGACGTGCACGTGCACGACACCTACTTCATCATCGCCCACTTCCACTACATCATGGTGGGAGGCATGGTGATGGCCTACATGGGCGGATTGCACTTCTGGTGGCCCAAGATCAGCGGCAAGCTATACCCGGAAGCATGGGCGAAGCTGTCGGCCATGTTCACGTTTTTCGGCTTCAACCTGACGTTCTTCCCGCAGTTTGTGCTGGGCTACATGGGTATGCCGCGGCGTTATCAGTCGTACCCTCCGGAATTCCAGGTGCTCAACGTGCTCTCGACCGCCGGCGCTTCCATCCTGGCCATCGGTTACGTGCTGCCCATGATCTATTTCCTGTGGTCGCTGCGCTACGGTAAGGATGCGGGACCGAACCCATGGAACGCCGCCGGATTGGAGTGGAAGACGTCCTCGCCTCCGCCAACCTTCAACTTTGAAGTGACCCCGGTGGTCACCTGGGAAGCCTACAACTACGACGAGTTGGACAAGCCCAAGCCCCAGGAGGTCCCCATTGCAAGCTAGTCAGACGGCGGCCCACGAACTGCGTCACCACTTTGCCGACATGGATCAGCAGCGCGACACTGCCTCCTTCGGCATGTGGATCTTCCTGGTCACCGAAATCATGTTTTTCGGGGGCCTGTTCCTGTCGTACATGGTCTATCGCTTCCTCTACCCCACGGCCTTCCTCGAAGGCAGCCGGCACATGAATCTCGTCCTGGGCGCGACCAACACGGCGGTGCTGATTTGCAGTTCGCTGACCATGGTGCTGGCGGTCCGCTGCGCCAAGACCAATCAGCGCAAACTGACAGTCATTTTCCTGCTGGTGACCATGCTGCTCGGGCTCGCGTTCCTAGGCGTCAAAGCCGTCGAGTACCACGAACACTGGGTCGCCCAGGAAGTCCCCGGACCGTCGTTCCACTTCGAGGGCACCGACCCGCGGCACACGCAGATTTTCTTTTCCCTGTACTTCGCCATGACCGGGCTGCACGCCCTGCACATGATCATCGGCTGCGGCATGGTGCTGTTCCTGATGATCCACGCCTGGCGCGGCGCCTACAACTCGGAGTATTACAACCCGGTCGAGATCGGCGGACTCTACTGGCACTTCGTCGATATCGTCTGGATCTGGCTGTTCCCTCTGCTCTACCTGATCAGCCACCAGCACGTTTGAGGGCTCTCGGAATGTCTGAACCAATTACTTCGGTCAAAACCTTCACCAGCATCTGGGTGGCACTGCTGATTTTTACCGGCGTCACGGTCGGCGTCGCGTACCTGAACCTGGGAGTCTTCAGCGTGGTGGTGGCCCTGATCATCGCGACCATCAAGTCGCTGCTGGTGGCGCTGTTCTTCATGGAAGTGCGCTACTCGCCCGCCATCACCAAGATCGTGATCGTCGCCGGCATTTTCTGGCTGATGATTATGCTGCTGCTGAGCCTCACCGACTTCGCCAGCCGCTCCTGGTCGCACGGGCTGTAAGTCTAACCAGAGAACGCGCCGCGGGCTACGCGGTACAGCGGTTCCCGAGATGGTGTATCCCGAAGCCGCGGTCCATCGGCCGTTGCGACCAACAGGGAGCGACGACAGGAACAATTCCGAGAGGATATAGCTTCTCGGGAACCGCTCTACGGCAAAACCAGGGATGCTATGTCCTGTTTGGTTTCGCTTAAGGTCGCCGCTCCCTGATGGTCGCGTCGAGTGCGGTGCTCTGACTTCGGGATACACCATCCCTGGTTTTGCTCTAGGAACACCCACTTGTACGTACGGCTATTGCTGCTGCCCGTGGCGAGCGTCCCACAAATCAGCGCGATAAATATTCCGAGGTGTCATTCTGAGCAACCAAAGGGAGCGAAGAATCTACTTCCTTTTCCGGACGCGAGAAAAGCAGATCCTTCGCTACGCTCAGGATGACACGCATGAGTTTTTACGTTGAACCACCATGGCGCGGGTGCCCCAGGTTCCGCGCCGCGCTTTTCGGCGCTAACCTGGGAGCAGTAGCCGTCCTGCGTCCATTCCGTCAGCAAGAACAAAAGGTGGCTCGACTTCGCTTGCCATGACAGTCTGAGTTTGTGTTGGGATATAGACCGTCTGGGGAACCGCGCTTGTAGCAAAGTTGAATCGGGGTCCCCAACATGCGCCGTCGTCGCGCACGTTGTGGTGTCACTCCCCTTGCAGGATCACCACCAGCCGCCGTGGTCCGTGCGCGCCCTGCACCAGGATTTTCTCGATGTCGGCGGTGCGGCTCGATCCGCTGATGAGGCCGACGTAAGAGCTTTGCTCGACCAGTCCCTTCTCGTTCACCAGGCGCAGAGCGGCCGTCACATCGGGAACAATCTGGCTGATGCGGCCATAGACGATATGCGTCGGCGGCACAATCGATGCGCCACGGCCGCCGCAACCGGACGAGATCAGCACCGAACCGGTCTGTGCCACGAAGGCTTCGGCCAGGGTTACGGTTGCCTGGCAACTCTCGCCGGGCGCTCCCTGGGTCGACCAGCGCAGGCTGCGCCGGCCTTCCAGCGGCTTGGCAATCTCACGGATGGCGGGCGCGTCCTGAAGAAAGATTTCGCCTTCCGGCAGCGGCGCCAGCAGCGCGGCGAGCCGTTCCGCGCTCTCCGCCGCGTTGGCGGTGACGACGGCTTCCATCAGATTCGTCTGGCACTCGGCGAGGAAACGCCCGAGCAGGTCGGCAATCGGTTCGAAGATCGCGTCCAGCGGCACCGGAGTCATATCGAGCGGCGTCGCGGGCTTGCGCAGCGCCTCGCGAATGCGGCTCAGAATGTGCTCGCGGCTGGGATTTTCAATTCTTTCCATTCTGTTTTCTCCACAGCTCGCGGAAGGATTGCCGCGGCGCCGGCAGCGCGGCCCGGCTCCGGGTCCACACGCGCATAGGGTCCAGCGGACCGCCGCTCAGTCCCAGCGCTTGGATCAGGCGCATGCCGAAGCGGCTGAGAGCGCCGAAAAAGCTGTAGCGTTGCGGTGACATCATCGCCCAGCTCCACACCTTGAATCCGGCCATCTCTGCCAGCCCGGGAATCCCGCTCTCGGCCACGTTGCGCCGGTTTTGGAGCAGGTGCAGCGGCAGATCGATGCGCACCGGGCAGACGTCGCGGCAGGCTCCGCACAGCGACGACGCAAACGGCAGATGATGAAATTCTTCGATGCCAACCAGGTTCGGCGTCAGCACGCTGCCGATGGGACCGGGATAGATAGTGCCATACGTATGTCCGCCGATGTTGCGGTACACCGGGCAGGCGTTCAGACACGCTCCGCAACGGATACAATGCAGGATTTCGCGCTGCTCGGGATCGGCCAGCAAGCGGCTCCGCCCGTTGTCGACCAGCACCACGTGAAACTCTTCCGGGCCGTCCACCTCGCCGCCTCGGCGCGGACCGCCGATCAGCGTGCTATATGTGGTAATCGGCTGGCCGGTGCCGGAGGTCGCCAGCAGAGGCCAGAAGAGGCCAAGGTCTTCCAGCCGGGGAATCACTTTTTCAATTCCGGTGACAACCACATGAATCGGCGGAACGCTGGTGGTGAGCCGCCCGTTGCCCTCGTTGGTCGAGATCGCCACCATGCCGGCATCGGCGACCAGGAAATTCGCGCCCGAAATGCCCATCTCGGCCGCGAAGAAGGCGCGCCGCAAAAACTTGCGCGCCACCGCGACCAGCTCCTGCGGGTCATCGGTGTCGATCGTGGGGTCCACCTTCTCGCGGAAGAGCCGGGAAATATCTTGCCGGCTGAGGTGCATCGCCGGAGTCACGATGTGATAGGGAGCCTCGTGGCGCAACTGCACAATCCATTCGCCCAGATCCGTCTCCCAAATCTTGATGCCTTCTTTTTCCAGCGCCGGTGACAGCCGGATTTCCTCGGTCACCATCGACTTGCTCTTGACGATGGTTTTCACCCGTCGGCGGCGGGCCAGATCGACAACGTATTTGCACGCCTCCTGTGCATCGGCAGCCCAGAAGACGTGGCCGCCACGCTCCAGCACCTTCGCCTCGAACTCTTCGAGCAACCGGTCGAGATTGTTGATCGCCTCCCACTTGATCTGCTGCGCGCGCCGCCGCCCGGCCTGCCAGTCGCGGAAACGGCGCTTGGCCTTGTCGGCCGCGATGTCGTACGAGGCGATGTTCCGCTGAATGACTTCGCGATGGACCAGGTCCGACGCTTTTTCAGCGGCTTTGCGATGAAACTCACTGGCGGCTGTACTCATTGCGACCCCGCGGCCAGAATGCTGGCCAGGTGGATGGTTTTCGCCCTGCGTTTGCTATGACGCAAAATTCCCTCCACGTGCATCAGGCAACTGGAATCGATGGCAGCGACATATTCGGCGCCGCTGGCTTCGATGTTGGCCGCCTTGACGTCGCCCATGGCGGACGAGATCTCGGCGAATTTGACGGCGAACGTGCCTCCGAAGCCGCAGCACTCGTCGGCCCGTTGCATCTCGACCAGCTCCAGGTCGCGCACGTTTCGCAGCAGAATCCGGGGCTCTTCCGTAATCCCGAGTTCGCGCGTGGCATGGCACGAGGAGTGATACGTGACCCGGTGCGGAAACCGGGCGCCGACCTGCTGAACCCCGGCGATCCGCACCAGGAACTCGGAAAACTCATAGACCCGGCGGCCCAGCGCCAGCGCCTGTTGCCGCAACTCGCCCGTAAGCAAGTCGGGATAGAACTTCCTCACCATGGTGGTGCAGGAGCCCGAAGGACAGACCACGTGCTCGTAGCCGCCGAAGACCCGCAGGAATCGTTCGGCGCAGGGACGGGCGTCGTCCCAACGGCCGGTGTTGAAGGCGGGCTGACCGCAGCAGGTCTGGTCTTCCGGGAATTCAACCTCGCACCCGGCGCGTTGCAGAACCGTAGCTGTGTCGAGCCCCACCTGGGGAAAAAGCTGGTCGACAAAACAAGGAATAAAAAGCGCCACCCGCAAAGCCATGCGCGAGATTTTATCGCAATTCCGACCGGATTCGCCGCAGGCATCTCGTCGGAGATAGCCGGCCTCCGAGCCCGACACGATATCGAGAACTGCACCCACCGGTGGAACCGCGCTGAAAGCCCACTCAAAGCGCGAACAGGCACTCGGGATCAATCAATCGGACAAAAAAATTGGACCGCAGGCATGACCTGCGGCCCAGATTTTTATCTCCGAGTTCCCGGCTGCGCCGTAGTTGCGCAGCCGGATGCGGCAGCGAAGCTCAGGCCGATGCCGTGGCTAGACTGTCTTCCTCTTCGACCTCCACGGTATCTCCGGCAAGCGCTCTGTGCAGTTGGTCCTCGTTCAGCTCATTGCACCACTTCGCCGTGACAATCGTAGCGATGCCATTGCCGATCAGGTTGGTGAGAGCGCGCGCTTCGGACATAAAACGATCAATGCCGAGAATCAGCGCCACGCCGGCAACCGGCACGTTCCCCACCGCGGAAAGCGTGGCCGCGAGCACGATAAAGCCGCTTCCGGTGACGCCCGCCGCGCCCTTGGAAGTGAGCAGCAACACCGCCATCAAGGTGAGTTGGTGGAAAAGGTCGAGATGGGTATTGGTGGCCTGGGCAATGAAAATCGCTCCCATCGTGAGGTAAATGCAAGTGCCGTCCAGGTTGAAGGAGTACCCGGCGGGAATCACCAGCCCGACCACCGATCTGTGCGCGCCGGCTTTCTCCATCTTCTCCATCATGGCCGGCAGCGCCGCCTCGGAAGACGAAGTGCCGAGCACGAGCAGCAGCTCTTCCTTGATGTACTTCACATACTTAAACACGCTGAATCCGTGCAGCCGGCAAACCGTGCCCAGCACGACAAAGATAAACAACAGGCAGGTGGCGTAGAAGCAGCCCATCAGTTTGCCAAGCTGAACCAGGGTCCCCAACCCGTATTTGCCGACGGTGAACGCCATGGCTCCAAAGGCTCCAATCGGCGCCACCCGCATGATCATGTTGACGATTTTGAACAGTACCCGGTTGATCTGCTCGATAAAGGCAAAGACCGACTTACCCTTGTCGCCCACCATGTGCAGGGCAAAACCAAAGAGAATCGCAAAGAACAAAACCTGTAGGATTTCGCCCTTGGCGAACGCTCCCATGACCGTGTCCGGAATCACGTTCATCAGGAACTGCGTCGTCGTCTGCATTTTTCCCGGACCGGTATAGGCAGCCACCGATCTCATGTCCAGCGTGGCGGGATTCACGTTCATACCCGAGCCGGGACGGACGAAGTCGACGATCAGCAACCCGATCGTCAGGGCAAACGTGGTGAGGATTTCAAAGTACAAGAGGGCAATGGCACCAGTCTTGCCGACCTTCTTCATGCTCTCCATGCCGGAGATGCCGAGCACGACGGTACAAAAGATGATCGGCGCAATCATCATCTTGATGAGCTTGATGAACCCGTTCCCGAACGGTTGCATCGCCGCGCCCGTCGCCGGGTAAAAGTGCCCGAGCAAGACGCCCAGGAAGATTGCGCAAAGTACCTGAAGATACAAGCTCTTGTATAAGGGCTTGCGGCTTACTTCTTTTTTCGTCGTAGTGTTCGTTTCCGTCATAGTTGCCCCTGATTGCTACCCCAGCAGTGAAATTTGAAAGCATGAACGGCGACCGAGTGGTCCCGCGGCCGCACTCGAAGGCGGACAACCGAAACCTGGTGGTCGCACCACCGAAAACCTTCCGCAGGGTAAATCTTGGTGGTATAGATCACAGCCTAGTAGTATCTGTACGACCGAAATCCCCCTCGTGAGGTGAATTTTGGGTGTTATATATCACAGGATTTAGGCTTCTTGGTGATGGCAGTCACGTCGTCAAGTGACCATCACATAAAAACACCGGCACGTGATCCCTGAACAAATTGAAAGTGATGAACGACGGTGGCCGATTTTGGAGCGGCCCTAGAAACCTAAGATGCCGCTGGGCTATTCCTAGGCTGTATGCCTCAAATTCCACTTTAGTGCTACTTAACAATCCACTAAGGTGACAGCGGAACCTAAAGTCACAATAGGCTGTGATTTACGTCATGGCTAGAATAAGTTCGGGGTAGCAAAGTAGCTGGTCCCGGAAAGGACCAGCTTTGCAAAAGAGGTTTCTTGCTCACGAGATGAAACCCTATCTGTGTCGAAGCTGAAGTTGTTGTTGTTTGGAAATTCCCCGAAAGGTTTTGGAGAGGAAATGAGGAGAATTATTGCTGGAACGCTCGCACTTACGGTGTTGAGCTCGACCTGGCTGCTGGGCTCTGAAGGAGCTACGAAGGCGAAAAAAGCTACAAAAAAAGCGCCTCCGGTCTCGGCCCAAATGCAGCAGATGCAGGATCAGCTCAATCAGCAGCAGCAACAGATCAACCAGTTGCAGCAGCAACTTCAACAGAGCAATCAACAGTTGCAGTCAACCCAGTCGCAGCTTCAGTCTAGCGTTCAGAAGGCGAATCAGGACGCAGCCTCTGCTCAGCAGTCTGCTTCTGCTGCCCAGCAAACCGCCAACAGCCTGAGCTCGTCGGTGGCCGATCTGAAAACGTGCTGCTCTACCTTGACTGCGTCAGTAACCACCCTGAAGAAAGAAGTCAAGGACTTAGAGAACCCACTGGCTATTCATTACAAAGGCGTAACCATGACCCCGATCGGCTTCTTTGACGGGGCGATGTTCTATCGCCAACGGGCAGAAGGTGTGACCAGTACGAGCAGCTATAGCGGCACTCCGCTGTATGGGACCGCCGCCGCCGGCTTGAGCGAAACTCGCATGTCTGCGCAGAACACGCAGATCGGCATGATGTTCCAGGGCGATACCGGTAAAGCCAAACTGACGGGCTACTGGCAGATAGACTTCAACGGCGCGTACAACGGTGGCACAGCCGCCGCCGTCTCCGGGGCAGGCACGCCCGGCATCGTTAACTCGAATAACTTCTATCCGCGTATCCGCCACGCGTGGGGCCGGGTCGAAATGCAGAATGGCTGGACGTTCATGGGCGGCCAGGCATGGTTCCTCGGTATGATGAACCGTAAGCTCATCACGCAGCTCACAGAGTGGTACCCGGTGGGTGATGATAACCAGACATTCCCTGGCTTTAGCCAGCCCAACCGTCCCACCCAGTTCCGCGTAACCAAGAACTTCGCGAACAACAAGGCCGCCTTCGCCATCGATATGGAAGGCGCTGACCTTAAATACGTCAATGACGGCACTACTCCCGTGAACATTGTGGGCCAGTCGTTAGCGTCCATCAACACGTTTAACTCAGGCCAAACGTTTCCCGCTGATCCTCTTCCGGACTTCTGGGTAAAATTGGCTGTCGATCCGGGTTGGGGCCACTATGAGCTCAAGGGCGTGGCTCGTTTCTTCCGCGACCGTGTGCTGACAGGCCCAACCACTAACTTTGCCACGACGGCTGTCGCCTCGACGCTCGCGAGTAAAGGCTACAACAACTACACCGAAGCCGGCGGCATTGGTTTCGGCACCATCCTGCCTGTGACCAAGAAGGTGGACTTCGCGTTCAACGGCTTGGCTGGCGCTGGCATTGGCGCTTATTGCGGTTCCGTGTCTAACGACGCGACGCTCAACTACAGCAATGAATTGGTTCCGATTAAGGCCGCCTGCTTCACCACCGGAGTTGAAATGCATCCGGTGCCGAAGTTTGACGTCAACCTTTACGTTGCCCAGGAGTACTTCGAACGGGCGCAGTACAACACTGGAACGACTGCTGGTGGCTTTGGCAGCATCTTAGCCGGGCCGGGCACTGACAACAAGACGATCCAGATCGCAATGGCGAGCTTCGTCTATCGCTGGTATCGTGGCGCCTATGGCACCTTCCAGACCCTTGTGGAACCGCAGTTCTTCATGCGTACCACTTGGGCCGGCGACAAAGGAGCTACGGGCTGCACCACTGGAAATACTTATTACATCGACAACTGCACTGCGAAGGGCGGGAACTTCGTAGGTATCGTCTCGATGCGGTACGTTCTTCCGTAAACTTCTGCAAGATTGCAACTCTGGCTGCCGGCAATTCCGGCAGCCTTTTTTATTGCAGCCGAGTCTTTACTCAATCAACTGTAAGCCGTTTGTCATTGAAGGCCCGCGCGACGGGTGACCCACGTCCCCACCCTTTTTGGGGGCTGACGTGGGTCATTCCCCAGGTTCGCGCCTGACGGCGCGGAACCTGAGGCACCATTCAAACTGAGCCGTTACCGCAGCCGCTGAGAAGCTTGCGAAGCAGACAAAGATCGATTAACCTGCTGATGTAGTAAGTGCCTGCTCTACAGGCCGGGATGGCGGAACTGGCAGACGCAGCGGACTCAAAATCCGCCGACCGCAAGGTCATGGGGGTTCGACCCCCCCTCCCGGCACCAGCGAATCAAAAGATTTGGCTTATCATTCGTTTTTGGCTCTCAGCTCGCGACATCATTCCCCAAACCGGATGATCTGTTCTGCGCCATTCATGGCTATGCTTTTTCTACATCGCGTCACATCGTGTCTGTACGACGAGGGCTGGAGAAGTGATCCCTGCCAACCCAATTCCAAATGACTGCCTGAGCTCCAGCCCTTGCGACAGACGCGTGCCGGGGTCACCGGCGACAGCCGCGCTGTTTGCTTAGGTGGGAGCTTTGAACCCCGAATGGAGGAAAGATGCAACAAGCCGCGCACGAAAAGCCGTATGTGGTTGAGTACTACTACAAGCTCAAGTGGGGCTGCCAGGACGAATTTCTCAGGCTGTTTCGCAAGAATCACCTGCCGCTGTTGAAAAAACAGGTGGAGGCGGGCCGCATGGTTTCCGTCGATATGGTCGCGCCCCGTTTTCACATGCCCGAAGCGGCGCGGTGGGATTTCCGCGTAACCATTGTCTTCAAGGATGCGGCGCAATCGATGCAGGGAGATTCCGCCGAGCTGAAAAAGCAGCTCTATCCAGACCAGGAAACGTTTGCGCGCGAAGAGCAGCGACGCTTCGAGATCGTGTTGGAGCACTGGGATCTGCCGATTTCAACGCTCGAACCTGAAGCCTGAAGATCACGAGCCAATCGCTGCGCAGCCTGCGAGTTTTTGTCCGGCGCGGATTCCATCAGGCGTCGTCTTTTGCCGAAAGCAGGTTGTGCTTCACTTCGGCGATGGATTGCTCTTTCCATCGCCGGATGAAGTTCTCGACGGACATGAAGGTCCGGGGTACATTCTATCGATATAAACGGCGCCCTTCAGATGATCGATTTCGTGCTGCAGGATGCGCGCGTACCAGCCTGAGGCTTCGATCACCCGGGGCTCTCCATTCTCGTCGAGGCAGCGCACGCTGACCTGCCGGCATCGAGGCACGAGCGCGGTAAAGCCCGTCAGGCTCAGACACCCCTCGAAGAATTCCACCTGCTCGTCGCCATGTCCTGCGATCTCCGGGTTGACGATCACGTGAAACGGAATGGGACGACGCTCGCGGATGACCAGCTGCTCGGCGCCGATGTCCCGGCTGTACTCGGGCAGATCCTCGATGATCGCCAATTGAATGGACACTCCCACCTGCGGCGCCGCCAAGCCCACGCCCGGCGCGTCCCTGAGCGTCTCGTGCATGTCGCCAATGAGTTGCCGAATGAATTCCGAGCGAATTTCCTCAGGCGCAAGTGGACGCGCCGCTTGCCGCAATACCGCTTCGCCGACTTGTACCAGCTTCAGACGCATGACCGATCACCTCAAACTTCAGACTCTGCGGGCCGTCACCGGGACGCTCATGGCGACCGAACCCGGTCGTCTTACCCTTCAAGGTTATAATCGAAAAAGTGAGAAAAGGTAGTGGGGAATGGCCGCCGTCGCGACCGTCCAATAACGTAATACGATCCTGAAATGCGGCGAACCAGCAGCGAACTGGATTCAGCGCGCTGCTATCGCCTGGCCAGTTCTACGCATCGACAACAACGCGATCGGCGTGTTCTGGCTGAAGCCCGTTGAAGCTCAAGCGGTTGTTGGCCGCAAGGCCGATTTGCCTGTCAGCGCAGACGCGGCCCTGATCGCGATATACCACGCCGGTTCAAACAAGTCCTAGATTTCTGGAAGGTTCATGGTCACTCTGCAAAAAGTGAAGGAAGCGCGAGAGCGGATCGGCGATTCCGTCTTTGTCTCGCCCTGCTCGCGCTCGGAAATCTTCTCCGAACTTATCGACAACAATGTCTTCCTGAAGCTGGAGAACCTGCAGATGACAGGTTCGTACAAGGAACGGGGAGCGCTCAACAAGATACTTACCCTGACCCGCGAGGAGCGCGAACGCGGACTGATCACGGCTTCGGCGGGCAATCACGCACAAGCGGTTTCCTTTCATGCCAGCCGGCGGGGAATTGCGGCGCAGATCTGCATGCCGCTGGCGACGCCGCTGAACAAGGTGATGTCGACCCGACGGTACGGCGCGGAGGTGATTCTGCACGGCGCGAACTATGACGCGGCTTGCGAGGAGGCCCTTCGCCTCTGTGCCGAACAGGAGCTGACGTTTGTGCATCCATTTAACGACCATGCGGTCATCGCGGGCCAGGGGACTCTGGGACTGGAATTGCTGGAGCAGATTCCCGACCTCGAAGTGGTGATTGCCCCCATCGGCGGCGGCGGCCTCATCAGCGGCCTGTCTTGCGCGCTGAAGGAGACCAACCCCAAGATCCGCGTCGTTGGCGTGCAAACGGCAAGATTGCCTTCGATGCAGGCGGCGCTGGCCGCGCAACATCCGGTTGTGCTTCCGGGTGCCTCGACGCTGGCCGATGGCATTGCCGTACGCCGTGCCGGCGACCTGACCTTCCCCCTGGTGCAAAAGTACGTGGACGACATTGTGACCGTCGAGGAAGAGGAAATCGCAAACGCGATCCTGCTGTTGCTCGAAAGCGAGAAAACCCTGGCGGAAGGCGCCGGCGCGGTCGCAGTAGCCGCTCTGCTGCAACGCAAGATTTCCTGCACGGGCAAGAAAATTGTGGCGATCGTCTCAGGCGGCAATCTCGACGTGTCGATTCTCTCGCGCATCATCGAACGCGGACTGGTGAAGGACGGCCGCCTGATCCGGCTGCGCATTCATCTGCCGGACTACCCGGGAGCACTGCATCGGTTGACGGGTGTGCTCGCACGTCATCGCGCCAATATCGTTGAAACCTCGTATGATCGCACGTATTATGGCGTTAATCTTGGCGATACGGCGATTGACCTGACCATGGAAACGCGCGGCTCCGAGCACGTCAGGGAGCTACTGGCGGCCCTGGAGTCGGAAAAGTACGACTTCGAACGCATCCAGTAGGGGCGAACGCGAGCCCGGTTCTCATGTTGGCGTATCCCAATTCGCAGGGATGATATGGCGACCGCCGCGAAAGCGGGTTGGGTGTCGGCAAGACTCGGGTTGCCGGGAGTGACTGTGGGCTGATGTAGGGCCGGTTCTTCCGGTGAGGCGAATGCGCCGGGGGCCACACATTGGCCCAGCGGTGAGGAATTTCGATACACTACCGCCGGTCGAACCAGCCGTGACGAGTCTTCTTATTGTTTCCGGTGTTCACATTATTTAATGCCCAAAATGGCGAGCCTCGACACCTGCCGGAGTCCGCAGAGGCCCCGGCCGACGGCAAAATGCGTCTTCGGTGAGAATGGCTGGTATCATACAATTAATTCCACTAAAGTTTTAAAGGTTGGAATTCTTGGATCAATTCTTGGATCAAATGCCGACACGTAAAATCGCGCAGCTTCGTTTGGAAACCTCTTCTCGATCTGTGGGAAGGCGCCTCGCCCGTCTGCGGGTTGTGAGCGTGATCGCGTTGCTTGCGATTCTGGCTGGATGCTCGAGCAACCGTCCGAGCAGTGCGCGCGCTGCCATGGGACCGCAGATCGTTCCCGTTGGCGTCTTTAGCGCCGAGAAACGTGACATGCCTTACTACCTGACGGGACTGGGTAACGTCACCGCCTTCAACACCGTCACGGTCAAGACGCGAGTCGACGGCCAACTGGTGCAGGTTGCATTCAAGGAGGGGCAGGAGGTCAGAAAAGGCGACCTGCTGGTCCTCATCGACCCCCGGCCTTACGAGGTTGCGCTCAGCCAGGCAGAAGCGACCCTGTACAAGGATCAGGCGCAGTTGCAGGATGCCCGCGTCAACCTCGGGCGTTTCACCGGCTTGTTCGCCGCCAAGATTATTCCGCAGCAGCAGCTCGATACGCAGCGTGCGACGGTGAATCAGTTGGAGGGGCAGGTGCGCGCCGATCAGGCCCAGATCGACAACGCCAAGCTCAACCTGGTCTATTGCCGGATCACCGCTCCGGTGGGCGGGCGCGTCGGCTTACGCCTGGTGGATATCGGCAACATGGTGCATGCGACCGATCAAACCGGCTTGCTGGTGATCACCCAGCTTCAGCCGATCGCGGTCGTGTTCACGCTGCCGCAGGATCAACTGCCGCTAGTCTCCAAGGCCATGGCCAAGGGGCAGCTTGCGGTGCACCGCCGACAGCCGCGACGATCTCACCAAGCTGGCCACCGGAAAACTCCTCACCATCGACAACCAGATTGACACCACGACCGGCACCGGCAAATTAAAAGCGGTGTTTGACAACCGCGAGCGCGCGCTTTGGCCGAACCAGTTCGTCAACGTGAAGCTGCTGCTCGAAATGCGCAAAGACAATACCGTCATTCCCGCCGCCGCCATACAACATGGGCCGCAGGGCAAGTTTGCTTACGTCGTCAAGCCCGACAAGACGGCTGAACTGCGTCCCGTGCAGGTGTCTTTCACCGAAGGCAATATGGTCTCGATCTCCAGCGGGCTTACGCCGGGAGAGCTGGTGGTGACCGACGGACAGGATAAATTGCAGTCCGGCAGCAAAGTGGAAGTCCGTTCCACGGGGCCCGGACCTCGTCCGCAGAATAATACGGGTGCATCAGGGCAATGAGTCCGTCAAGACTCTTCATTCTTCGACCGGTCGCAACCTCTTTGCTGATGATCGGAATCCTGCTGGTCGGCATTGTTGCCTACCGGCAGTTACCGGTTTCGGCGCTGCCGCAGGTCGATTATCCGACGATTCAGGTCGTCACGTTTTATCCGGGGGCCAGCCCCGAGGTGATGGCTTCCTCGGTGACGGCTCCTCTGGAGCGCCAGTTCGGGCAAGTTCCCGGACTGAGCCAGATGACCTCGACCAGTTCGTTCGGCAGCTCGCTGATCACCCTGCAATTCAACCTCGACCAGAACATCGACGTGGAAGAACAGCAGGTGCAGGCGGCGATCAATGCCGGCTCCAGTTACCTGCCGACGAATCTGCCGAACCCGCCGATCTATAGCAAGGTCAACCCCGCCGACTCTCCGATCCTGACTCTGGCGCTGACCTCGGATTCGCTGCCCTTGACCAAGATCGAGGATCTGGCCGATACCACGCTGGCGCAGAAGATCTCGCAGGTCCCCGGCGTCGGTCTGGTCTCCATCAGCGGAGGCCAGAAGCCCGCGGTTCGCATCCAGGCAAACCCGACGGCGCTGGCATCGTACGGGCTGAGCCTGGAAGACGTTCGCACGGCCCTGGCGCAAGCCAACGTCGATCAGGCCAAGGGCATACTCGATGGCCCGCGCCTCTCCTACACCATCGGCGCCGATGACCAACTGCTGACCAGCCAGGGCTACCGGGGCGTGATCGTCGCCTACCGCAACGGCGCTCCGGTCCGCCTGAGCGATGTCGCCACGGTCATCGACGGCGCGGAGAACGCGCAGCAGGCCGCGTGGATGAACGAGCGTCCCGCCGTCATTGTCAACATCCAGCGCCAGCCCGGCGCCAACATCATCGGGGTCGTCGACCACATCAAGGCGATTCTGCCGCAACTGCAGTTCGGCGCTGCCCTCCTCGGTGAAGGTTTCCGTGCTCACCGACCGCACCCAGACCATTCGCGCCTCGGTCGATGATGTGCAGTTTGAACTCATGCTCACCGTCGTGCTGGTGGTCATGGTGATGTTCCTGTTCCTGCGGAATCTGTCGGCAACCATCATCCCCAGCGTCGCCGTTCCGCTTTCGCTGGTCGGAACTTTTGGCGTGATGTACCTGCTCGGATACAGCCTCGACAACCTCTCGCTGATGGCGCTCACGATTTCGACCGGTTTCGTGGTCGATGATGCGATCGTGATGATCGAGAATATCGACCGCTATCTGGAAGCCGGCGAAACCCCTCTGGAGGCCGCGCTCAAGGGCTCCGGGCAGATTGGTTTCACCATCGTTTCGCTGACCGTATCGCTGATCGCGGTGCTCATCCCTCTGCTGTTCATGGGCGATATTGTGGGCCGTCTCTTCCGCGAGTTCGCGGTCACGCTTGCGGTGACCATTCTGGTTTCGGCCGTGGTTTCGCTCACCCTGACGCCGATGATGTGCGCCAAGTTGCTGAAGCATAAAGATCCTTCCCGGCAGACGCGGTTTTACAAAGCATCCGAGAACTTTTATAACCGCGTGATCGAGAAATACGGGAAATCCGTACACCTGGGTTCTGAAGCACCAGGCCGCAACCCTGGTAATTACCGTGGGAACGCTGGTGCTCACCCTGGCGCTTTACGTTTTTGTGCCCAAGGGCTTCTTCCCGGTGCAGGACACCGGTGTCATTCTCGGCATCTCCGATGCGCCGCAGACGATTTCCTTCGCCGCCATGAGCGAGAACCAGCAGCAGCTTGCTCACGTCATTCTGCAAGATCCCGATGTCGTCAGTCTCTCTTCCTTCATCGGCATCGACGGCACCAACACCACCCAGAACAGCGGACGCATTCAGATCAACCTCAAGCCGCGCGATCAGCGCCAGGCGACCGCATCGGAAATCATCCGGCGGCTGCAACCCAAGTTGGAGAGCGTTCACGGAATCACGCTTTACATGCAGCCGGTGCAGGACCTCACGGTCGAGAGCAAGCTCAGCCGTACCCAGTACCAGTATTCGCATCGAGGATGCCGACAGCAATGAGCTTGCGCAGTGGGCGCCGCGCTTTCTGGAGAAATTGAAACAGCAGCCGGAGCTGCGCGATGTCGCGACCGACCAGCTTAACGGCGGATTGAATGCCGACCTCGCCATCGACCGCGATACGGCGGCGCGCTTTGGCATTTTGCCCCAGGCGATTGACGACACGCTCTACGACGCCTTTGGCCAGCGCCAGGTTTCGACGATCTTTACCCAACTGAACCAGTATCGCGTTGTGCTTGAAGTGGACCCGCAGTTCCAGAAGAATCCGGATGCTCTGAACAGCATCTACGTGCGCTCGCAGACCGGGACGCAGGTGCCCTTGATGTCGTTCGCCAAGCTGCAACGCAACAACGCCTCCGCTGGCGATCAATCACCTCGGACAATTTCCGTCGGTCACGCTTTCGTTCAACCTGGCTCCGGGCGTTTCTCTGGGCGAGGCCACCAAGGTCATCGATGATGTGAAGCGCGAGATCGGCATGCCGTTGAGTGTGCAGGCGGCATTTCAGGGAACCGCAGCCGCGTTTCGCAATTCACTCGCCAGCGAGCCCTGGCTGATCGTCGCCGCCATCGTCACCGTCTACATCGTGCTTGGAGTGCTTTACGAGAGTTACATCCACCCGATCACGATTCTCTCCACGCTTGCCCTCGGCGGGCGTGGGCGCGATTCTTGCCCTGCTGCTCACCGGCAACGATCTGAATGTCATCGGACTGATAGGCATTATTCTGCTGATCGGCATTGTAAAAAAGAATGCGATCATGATGATCGACTTTGCCCTGGACGCCGAGCGCCAGGAGGGCAAACCGCCCGAAGAGGCAATCTTTCAGGCATGCCTGTTGCGCTTCCGTCCCATCATGATGACCACCATGGCGGCTCTGCTCGGTGCCTTGCCGCTCGCGCTGGGCAGCGGAACCGGCAGCGAATTGCGCCGGCCGCTCGGAATTACCATCGTCGGCGGCCTGCTTTTGAGCCAACTGCTCACGCTTTACACCACCCCGGTTGTCTACCTGGCGTTTGACCGGCTCTCCCGGCGGTTCACACGGTTCAGGGTCGGTAATCGCATCGAACAGCCCGTAGTGACAGCGGAGTAACCATGAATATCTCCGAGCCATTCATCAAGCGACCGGTGGGCACGTCGTTGCTCACGCTCGGACTGTTGCTGGCGGGTTCTTTGGCGTTCACTCTTTTGCCGGTCGCGCCGCTGCCCCAGGTCGAGTACCCGGTCATCTCCGTGACCGCTTCTCTGCCCGGAGCCAGCCCGGAAACCATGGGCTCCTCGGTCGCCACACCGCTGGAACGCCAATTCGGACGGATTGCCGGCGTGGATCAGATGACCTCGACCAGCCAGTTGGGGTCGACCAACATCGTCCTGCAATTCGATCTCAATCGCAACATCGACGCCGCCGCCCGCGACGTGCAGGCTTCCATTAACGCCGCCCGCGGCACCCTGCCCTCCAACCTGCCGCAGAATCCGACCTACCGCAAGGTAAACCCGGCGGACGCGCCCATCATGATTCTGGCGATGACCTCGGACTCCATTACCAAGCCGGACATGTATGACGCCGCCGATTCGATTCTGGCGCAAAAGTTGTCGCAGGTGGAAGGCATTGGGCAGGTATTCGTCGGTGGCGCCGCCCAGCCCGCCGTCCGGGCCGAGGTGAATCCGACGCAGTTGAACAACACCGGAGTCGGCCTCGACCTGGTGAGAACCGCACTCGG
Source organism: uncultured Acidobacteriota bacterium (assembly GCA_963786555.1). GTDB lineage: Bacteria > Acidobacteriota > Terriglobia > Terriglobales > Acidobacteriaceae > CAWBRT01. Next base: position 360,927 of record CAWAZO010000010.1, on the reverse strand, counting down.
AAACGCCAACGCCAATGAGGCGAAAGGACAATTTTCCGGCGGACAGAATGCGGTCACCATCAGCGCCAACGACCAGATTTGGAAGGCCCGTCAATACCGCAACCTGATTGTCGCCTACCGTAACGGATCTCCCGTCAGGCTTTCCGATGTTGCCACCGTGCAAGACAACGTGGCCGATCTGCACACCGCCGGCTTCGCCAACGGAAAGCCGGCCGTTTTGATGATTGTGTTCCGGCAGCCTGGCGCCAACATCATCGGCACCGTCGATCGCGTCTACGCCTTGCTGCCCCTTCTGCGGGCTTCGATTTCGCCGGCCATCGACATTTCGGTGTTGATGGACAGGACCACCACCATCCGCGCCTCGGTGCGCGATATCGAATTCACCCTGATGATTTCGATTGTCCTGGTCGTCTTTGTGGTCTTCGTCTTCCTGCGAAATCTTTGGACGACCCTCATCCCCAGCGTCTCGGTGCCGCTTTCGCTGGTCGGCACCTTCGGCGCGATGTATCTGCTGAACTACAGTCTCGATAATCTGTCGCTGATGGCGCTGGCCATCTCCACCGGATTCGTGGTCGACGACGCCATTGTCGTCATCGAGAACATCACCCGCTACCTGGAGCAGGGCTACAGCCCGGTGCAAGCCGCCTACAAGGGATCGCGCGAGATCGGCTTCACCGTGCTCTCGATGAGCACCTCGCTGATTGCGGTTTTCATCCCGATTCTGCTGATGGGCGGCATCGTCGGGCGCTTGTTCCGTGAGTTCGCAGTCACCCTGAGCATTGCCATTGCGGTTTCTTTAGTGGTCTCGTTGACCACCACCCCGATGATGTGCGCAAAGTTTCTGAGACCGGTGGACCAGCAGAAGCATGGCAGGCTTTATCGTTCCAGCGAGCGGGTCTTCGACGGGATACTGGCGAGTTACAGCCGTGGGCTGCGATGGGTATTGCGTCATCAGCGATTCACCCTGGCGGTCACCGTCTGCACCTTATGTCTCAGTGTCGCTCTTTACATCTTCGTGCCCAAGGGCTTTTTCCCGCAGCAGGATACCGGCCGGTTGATGGGCGCGATTCAAGCTTCGCAGGACATCTCCTTTGGCGCCCTGCGGCGGAAGATGTCTGAATACGCGGCCATCGTGAAAAAGGACCCGGCGGTCGCTCAGGTGATGGTGTTTTCCGGCGGGCGCGGACTGCAAAACAGCGGCAGCATGTTCATCACCCTGAAACCGTTGGAAGAACGTAATCCAGAACGTAAGAAAGTTACGGCGGACCAGGTCATCGGACGTCTGCGGCGGCAACTGGCGGTCATTCCCGGCGCGACTTTGTATATCCAGGCGGCTCAGGACCTGCAGATCGGCGGACGCCAAAGCGCTTCGCAATTCCAATACTCGCTGCAATCGGAAAACCTGCAAGAGCTGAACACCTGGGCACCGCAGCTGCTGGCGCAACTGCGCGCCCTGCCGCAATTGCGCGACGTCTCGACCGACCAGCAGGACATGGGGTTGGAAGCGCATATCCAGATTGATCGCGACACGGCCGCGCGCATGGGAGTGACCTCCGCCGCCATCGACAGCGCGCTGTACGACGCCTTCGGTCAGCGCCAGGTGTCAACCATCTACCGTCCTTTGAACCAGTACCACGTGGTGATGGAGGTCGATCCGGAGTACAGCCAGAACCCTGAAGCCCTGAACAACATCTATGTCCGCGGCACCAACAACACGGTCGTGCCCTTGGGCTCGTTCGCCCGCTTCGTGCAGTCCAACACCGCGCTGGGCGTCAATCACCAAGGCCAGTTTCCCTCGGTTACGCTGTCGTTTAACCTGGCGCCGGGAGTTTCCCTCGGACAGGCGACGGTGGCCATTCTGAATGTTCAGCGACAGATCGGGATGCCGTCCAGCATCCACGCCCAGTTCGCCGGCACGGCAGCCGCTTTCCAAAACTCGCTTTCCAGTCAGCCGTTGCTGATCCTGGCCGCCCTGGCTACGGTTTATATCGTTCTCGGCATGCTGTACGAAAGCTATATTCACCCGATTACGATCCTCTCGACGCTGCCGTCGGCCGGTGTCGGCGCTCTGCTGGCGCTGGTGATTACCCGTACGGATCTTTCGGTTATTGCCGTCATCGGCATCATTCTGCTGATTGGCATCGTCAAGAAGAATGCGATCATGATGATCGACTTCGCGCTCGACGCCGAGCGCCGCGAGGGCAAGCGTCCGGAAGAGGCGATCTACCAGGCGTGCCTGTTGCGCTTCCGTCCCATCATGATGACCACCATGGCCGCCCTGCTTGGCGGTCTTCCGCTCGCCCTCGGCACCGGCACGGGCAGCGAACTGCACCGGCCGCTCGGCATCACCATTGTCGGCGGCCTGATCGTCAGCCAGATGCTGACGCTGTTCACCACGCCCGTCATTTACCTCTACATGGATCGCATCCGCGGGTGGGCAGCGCAGCGCAAAACGGCGCCGAGCGCTCCTTTGAGACCCGCCGAGCGGCTCGATCAAGCTTAGCGGCTGTAGCAAACAGCTCCTTCGCTATCTCCGCCCCGCGGCCGAAACCCGGCACCGCCGATTCCCATGAAAGCCACGTGCCCGGGGAGAATTCGCGGACGCCCCTACGTCGCCGCAATTTGGCTCGTCTGGGGTCGTTTTCTCAAAGTTCCAACTTCGGATCAGCTTCGTTTCCCTGAGGAAAGACCCGGCATACTGCATTACAATAGTGGGTAGAGCTGTCGGCAAATCGCATGCACCTGCTCACCAACATCACGGAACGCCTGCCGCATCTGTCTGTTTGGTCGGTCGTCGACATACTGCTGGTGGCTGTTTTGATTTATCAGTTTCTTTTGCTGATACGGGGCACGCGCGCGGCGCCTATGCTGGTCGGGGTCGGAGCCCTGGTGCTGACGTTTTACGTGGCGCACAAAACCGATTTGCGCACCCTGGACTGGCTGATCGGCACGCTGCTGCCATATGGAATTTTCGCCCTGATTGTCGTCTTTGCCGGAGAGATTCGCCAGGTGCTGGCGCGCATCGGCCGCCGCCTTACTTTCAGCCGTTCGGCGCAGGCCAGCGTCAGCGAGGTCTATGACGATATTATCCTGGCGGCAAATCTTTTCTCCCAAAACCAGACCGGAGCGTTGATCGTGATCGAGCGCGAGATCGGGTTGCGGACGTACATTGAAAGCGGGGTTGCGATGGATGCACAGCTTTCCTACGATCTGCTGGCCACCATCTTCCGCCCCAGCGCGCCGCTGCACGACGGAGCGGTCATCGTGAAAAAAGACCGCATTGCGGCCGCCGCCTGCTTCCTTCCGCTGTCGGTCAATCCGTTGCTTTCGACGCAACTCGGCACGCGGCACCGCGCCGGCATTGGCATCACCGAAGAAACCGATGCGATCTCGGTCATCGTCTCTGAGGAAACCGGCGGCATCAGCCTGGCGGTGGCCGGAAACATCGAACGCGATTTGTCGCCGGAGCGGTTGCGGGAGCGCATGAGCGAGCTGTTGCGGCACCTTGTCCGTCCCGGCGCGGCGCACGGCTCCGAAACCGCCACTCCCGAACTCGACCAGCAATTCGAGCAGATCGGCCGCAATCCCGACGGCGGCCAGCCGGAGGTCGAAAAGTAAATGCTCGACTTCGTCCGCCAGCTATTGACCCGCCATTTCGGACTCAAAGTGCTTTCGCTGGCCGTCGCCATGCTGCTCTGGTGGACGGTGGCGCGCGAGCCCGAGGGACAGGTACTGATGAGTGTCCCGATCGAGTTCTACCAAGTGCCGAAAGACTTGCAGTTCGGCTCCGAAATCGCCCCGCATGTGCAAATCCGCGTGCGCGGTCCGGCGCGCGTACTGCGCGAGCTGACGCAGTTGGATATCCATCCGGTGATCGATCTTTCCGGCGCAACCCAGGGCGAACGCACCTATCCTATTCGCGCCAGTTCCATCCACATGCCCAAAGACGCCGAGATCGAACAGATTATTCCGGCGCAGCTTCGCCTGAGCTTCGACCGGCCGGAACAGCGGCTGGTTCCGGTGCGGGCGCGAATCACCGGTACGCTGCTTTCCGGATACCACATCGTGGCTACCACGGTTGTGCCGCCAACCGTGCAGATCGACGGGCCGAGCCTCCGCGTAGGGCTGATTGAGAGCGCCTTTACCGACCCGGTCGACGCCACCGGGGTGATCGGCAGTGCCACGTTTACGACCAATGTTTACACGACAGACCCACTGGTGAAGGATCAGCAACCCCCAGCCCGTGCGAGTGACCGTCGTGACCGCAGAAGATCGCCATCCAATGCTGGAGTTGAGTAATTGTCGCCAGGAACACGGGCCATCATGAAACAACTGTTTGGAACTGACGGAATACGCGGGGTTGCCGGAGAGTATCCGCTCGACCAGCGTACGGTTTTCGCCATCGGACGCGCGCTGGGTGCGCGTTTACTGCGCCGCCTACGGCGCCGGACAAGCCCGGGTGCTGATCGGCCGGGACACGCGCGAATCCAGCACCTGGATCGCCGGGACCCTGGCTGGCGGCGTTTGCAGCGGCGGGAGCCGAGTACGTGAATGCCGGCGTCATGACCACTCCCGGCGTGGCCTACCTGACGCGTGCGCGGAAGTTCTCGGCGGGAATCGTCATCTCCGCGTCTCACAATCCCTGGATGGATAACGGCATCAAGCTCTTTGGCCGCGATGGCATGAAGCTGGCCGACGTCATCGAGCACGAAATCGAGCAGGAGATCTTCAGCCACCTCGACGATCTCACGGGAGACTTTCGACTGCGGCTCCTCCCAGGCGCCGCTGCCCGAGGTCGCGGGTCTGCGCGAAAGCTACGTCCAATGGCTCGCCACCAACGTCGATGTCGCCAGGTTGCGCGGCTTTCGCGTGCTGATCGATTGCGCGAATGGCGCCTCCGCGGCGGTTGCCCCGGAGCTGTTCCGCCAGTGCGGAGTCGAAGCCGATTTTCTGCACGTCTCGCCGGACGGACGCAATATCAATGCCGGCTGCGGCGCGCTGCATCCCGAGCATGTTGCCGCCGAAGTGCGCAACTCCGCCGGCGCCTTTGACTGCGGAATCACCTTCGATGGAGACTGCGACCGGGCGCTGTTTTCCGACGAGCTAGGCAACGTGGTCGACGGCGATGCCGTGATGCTGGTGGCGGCCCGCGACATGAAAGCCCGCGGCACGCTCGCGCACGACACCGTGGTTGCCACGACCATGTCCAACATGGGACTCGAAAAGGCTCTGCGCCGCTCCGGCATCATGCATGCTGCGCACACAGGTTGGCGACAAGTACGTGTTGGAGGAAATGCTGCGGACCGGCGCCAAACTTGGCGGCGAACAGTCTGGCCACATTCTGTTCATGGATGGCGAGTCGACCACCGGCGATGGGCTGCTCACGGCGCTGCGCGTGCTTGAAGTGCTTGGCCGCTCCGGGAAAAAATTGAGTGAACTGGTGGCCGACCTGAAGGTCTTCCCGCAAATGATTCGCAATATCAAGGTGCGCGAGAAGATTCCCTTTCGCGCAAATGCCGGGCGTGGCCAGTGCCATCGGCGAGGCCGAGCGCGAGCTCGATGGCAACGGACGCGTGGTCGTCCGCTACTCCGGCACCGAGAAGCTGGCGCGCGTCATGATCGAGGCCGAATCCGAGCAACTGATGCGGAAACATGCCGCGGCCATCTCCGACGCACTGGAGCAGGCGATCGGCGACCGCCGGCAAGCGGACAGGGAATAATCGGGCGGTCGAATATTAAGCTGTTTCAGATCAGGGTAACGACGGAGGGACAAGCATGTTCGAAGCTGCGATCGAGCGGCTCCTGGCGGAGCTGGAAGAGTTGGGCCGCGAAAATGACCAGCGCATCAGCGAGCGGCGTTACAAGCTGCTGAACCTGGAACGGCCGACGGCGGAGCTGATCTGGTTGTTGCTCCAGTCAACCCGGCGGCGGAGCGTGCTTGAGATCGGCACCTCGAACGGCTACAGCACGATCTGGATCGCCGAAGCCCTGCGGTGTGCCCCGGATGCGCGCTTTGTCAGCATCGAACGCTTTCCCGAAAAGCTTGCGCAGGCCCGTAAGAACCTGGAGCGCGCCGGATTGCTCACGGCGGTCGAGCTCGATCGAGGGCGACGCGACCGAGATTGTCCGCTCGCTGCCTCCGGATTTCGACTGCGTCTTCTTCGACGCCGACCGCGTCAGCGCACCCGCGCAACTGGAGATCCTGCTTCCCAGGTTGGCCCCCGACGCTCTGCTGCTCGCCGACAACGTTCTCTCGCATCCCGAAGAGATCGCCGGATATCGGAAGATGGTCGAGTGTCTGCCGGGATTCATCTGGACGGTCGCTCCGGTGGGCAAGGGTCTGCACATCGCCTGGCGACGGGGAGTTTGAAGCGGGGAAATTGTTCGCCGTAGGAAAACGAAAACACAAGATTTCTCGACTCGCTACGCTCGCTCGGAATGACGTTCAGCAGGGAAAAGCGTGATTTCAGAAGCTAGCGCTTACTCCGGCAGCGGGAAGCCTGTTCCGGCGGTCAGCGCCCTACTCCATATCCCGCCAGTTCAGCCCCACGCCGATCTCCACCACCAGCGGAACCCGCAGCGCATGCACCTGCTCCATCTCCCGCTTCACCAGCTCGCGCAGGGCATCCACTTCTTTCTCGGGAGCCTCGAAGACCAGCTCGTCGTGAACCTGCAACAGCATCCGCGAGTGCAGATTTCGTTCGCGCAGTTCGCGGTCGATGCGGATCATCGCCAGCTTGATGAGGTCGGCGGCGGTTCCCTGCAACGGGGTATTGACCGCCGTGCGCTCGGCGAAGCCGCGCAGGTTGAAGTTCTTGCTATTGATATCGGGCATCGGGCGGACGCGTCCGAACAGCGTCTTGACCCAGCCATCGCGGCGCGCCTCCGCGAGCGTCTTTTCGATGAACGCGGTAACGCCCCTGTACTTCTCGAAATAGGCGTCGATGAAGCGCTTGGCCTCTTTGGTATCGATGCCGAGCTGCTGCGAAAGTCCGAAGGGCGAGAGTCCGTAGACGATGCCGAAGTTCACCGCCTTGGCGCGGCGGCGGTGCTCGGCGTCGATCATCAGCGGCGGCACGCCAAAGACCTGCGCCGCGGTGAGCGTGTGAATGTCATCACCGCGCCGGTAGGCTTCGACCAGCAACGGGTCTTCGGAGAAGTGCGCCAGCAGCCGCAGCTCGATCTGCGAGTAGTCGGCGGCCAGCAGCACGTTGCCGGGCTCGGCGATAAACGCGGCGCGAATCTCGCGGCCCAGTTCGGTGCGGATGGGAATGTTTTGCAGGTTCGGATTGTTGGAAGACAATCGGCCGGTGGCCGTTCCCACCTGGTTGAAGCTGGTGTGCAGCCGGCTGGTTCCCGCCCGGCACAACAGGGGCAACGCATCGACGTAAGTCGATTTCAGCTTCGAGAGCTGGCGATAGTCAAGCACCAGCCGGGGCACCTCGTGCTCGGAGGCCAACGCTTCCAGCACATCCTGGGCGGTCGAAATCGTGCGTCCCTTGCCGTATTTCAGCGGCTTGGGCAGGTTCAGCCGGTTGAACAGCACGTCTCCCAGTTGCTTGGGCGAGTTGATGTTGAACTCGACGCCCGCCTTGTCATAAGATATCGCGCGCCTTGGCATCGCAGTCGAGCGCCAGCCGTTGCGAAAGGCCGGCCAGCAATTCGCAGTCAAGCTTGACGCCGGCCTCTTCCATGCGGAACAGCACGGGAACCAGCGGCAAATCGATCTGCTCGTAGACTTTCATCGAGTCCCGCTTCTTCCACTTCGCTTGCGCAGCGACGAGCCAGGCGGCCGGTCACGTCCGCCGCCTCCGCCAGCTTCAGCCCGTCAGCTTCAGGCTCAGCTTGCGCAGCGCCAGCTCCTTCAAGCCGTGTAGGACGAATAAGTCGGATCGAGGAGATAGGCGTAGAGCATGGGGTCATGCCGCACCTCTCCTTCCAGACCGATATTCCGCCACAAAGCATGGATCGCCGCCTTGTAGTCATGGACCGCCAGCGGTACTCCTTTGTGAATTCAGCGCACAGTGCCGAGCGCAGCTCTTCCTCGATTGAGCTGAACGACCACCGCGCTGCCGGGCTGCGCGGAAATGGCAACCCTCTGAGGTCTTTGCGCGGCGGCTTGCGATACTCCGGCGGCGGCTCAACAGGTTCTTGCACGGCTGCGATTCTCGCGGTGCGAACAGCGGCGGCGGCTCTTCTTTTTCGTCTGTCTTGATCTTGGCCAATTGAGCAGCTTCCGCGGCCAGAGCAGCTTCTTCAGCCTCTGTGGGAGCTGCCGCTTCGATGGCGAATTGCCAATGCGCCTCCCGTGGGCACGGCGGCAAAAACCGCTTCCACATCGCTGGCCGACTTCGCCTCGCGATAGTCGGTTTCGCCAGTCTCGGTGCTTTCTTCCAGAAACTCCTTGAGCAACGAACTGAATTCGAGTTCGGTAAACAACTGCCGCGCCGCGGGCACGTCGGGCGGCTGCGCTTTCATCGACTCGGGATTGAACTCGACGGCCACGTTGCGGTCGATCGTCACCAGTTCGCCGGCTCAGCAACACGGCATCGCGATTGTGCAGCAGCGATTCGCGGTAGGTCTTGCGTTCCACCTCGGCGACGTGCTCCAGCAGGTTGTCGAGCGAGCCGAAGCGCTGAATCAGCTCCACCGAGCCCTTGTCGCCGATGCCGGGAGCTCCCGGCACATTGTCGATCGAGTCGCCGCGCAAAGCCATGACGTCGATGACGCGCTCGGGCGGAACGCCCAGGATCTCCTCGACCTTGGCGCGATCGCAGATCAGGTTGTCCTTGGGCGGGTTCAGCACGCACACGCGCTCGTCCACCAGTTGCAGCATATCTTTATCGCTGGAGACGACATACACCGCATAGGATTGCTCCGAGGCCAGCCGCGCCAGCGTGCCGATGACGTCATCGGCTTCGAATCCGGCGGCTTCAAGGATCGGGATGCGATAGATTTCCAGCGCGCGGCGGATGTAAGGAACCTGCTGCGCCAGGTCTTCCGGCATGGCCGCGCGTTGCGCCTTGTAGCCGGCGTAGGCCACCTGCTTGTACTCGCCGCTCTCGCGGTCATACTTGCGCAAGCGTGGGCATGCCGGCTGCCTGCTCGTCGCGGAAGGTCGGAGCGGCCACGTCGAAAACCGCCGCGATGTACTCGGGAGCAAAGTCCTTGCGCAGCTTGTTGAGCATGTTGACGAAGACGTAAGTTGCGCTGGTGGGAAGGCCCGTTTTGGTCGACATGGGCCGCTGCCGCGCCATGGCGTGATAGGCGCGGAAGATAAAAGACATGGCATCGATCAGAAAAATGCGGCCCTTGGCGTCGTCCGGAAGTTTTGCGGCCACCGGATTTCGCTGGTGCCAGCGGCTGCGATGCTTTCGAGGATGTTTTCTTCTGTGGCAAACAAAAATTTTAGCAGGAATCCGGAAGACGCGAAGCCCCTGACCGCCAGTTGTCAGGCCGGTCCGCGCCAAACCCTACGGCAAATATTTCTCCCGCAGAATCTTTACGTGGTGCAACTCGTGTCCGGCGGCAAGAAAGGCCACACCGCGAACCGTAACACTGTATTTGTTGGCCATGCCCTGGCGCAGCCAAGCCTGCTGCGGCAGGTTTCGCAAGAGCGCGATTGTGGACTGGCGCGCGATACGAAATTCGTCGATCAGACTGCTCAACGTGCGCTCGTTGAAAGAGCCGGCGGCCACGTAGTCATCCTGTTCGAAACCCGGCAGCGCAGCCGCGTCATTGCGCGCGATGTGATGCGCGCGGTAGGCAAAAATTCGCTCCGTATCCGATCATGTGGCCCAGAACCTGCTTGATCGTCCACTTGCCGGGAGCATACGAGAATTCGGAGGCGCGACGATCATCGACACTCTTCAACAACGCCGTGCTCTGCTCAAGCTGGGCGGCGAGGATGCTCAGGATGTCGTCGCCGACAACCAGATTGACATAAACCGCAGCATAAGGAGGGTATTCGGAGGCGTCCGCACGGCCTGGAGTCAGGTTGCTCATGCCGGCAGTTTAGCATAGCACTCCGCCTCACCAGGTCGACGTCGCTCACTCGATGAACATGCAGTCGCCGTAGGAAAAAAAACGATAGCGCTCCTCGACCGCGTGCGCGTATGCCCGCAGGATGAATTCGCGGCCGGCGAAGGCGGACACCAGCATCAGCAGCGTCGATTTTGGCAGGTGGAAGTTGGTGAGCAGCGCCGAAACCACGCGAAAGTTGAATCCCGGATAGATGAAAATGTCGGCCTCGCCTGTCTGCGGCTCGATGTGGCCATCCTTGTACCGGCTGGCGGCGTACTCCAGGGTGCGAACCGTGGTCGTCCCCACCGCTACAATCCGCCGACCTTCGCGGCGGGCGCGCTCGATCTGTCCGGCGGTTTCCGGGGAAATTTCGTAACGCTCGGTGTGCAAGCGATGCTGCTCCACCACTTCAGTCCGCACCGGCTGAAAGGTTCCCAGGCCCACGTGCAGCGTGATCTCGGCGCTTTCCACGCCGCGCTCAGCGCAGCCGCTCAAGGATTTCAGGCGTGAAGTGCAGCCCTGCGGTCGGGGCCGCGACCGAACCCGGACGCGTGGCATAGACCGTCTGATAGTGCTCGCGATCCTCGGGACGATCCGGACGATCGATGTAGGGCGGCAGCGGCACGTGTCCGAGCATTTCCAGCCGCTGGAAAAAGTCGTCAACCGGCGCGAAGCGCACTGTCCGCTCGCCGAAGGCGCCACGGGCAATCACTTCAGCCTGGAGCTGCACTTCGCCCTTCGCGATGGTGATCACCTCGCCCACGCCGATCTTCCGGCCGGGATGTACCAAGGCTTGCCAAGTCTGGGGTTCGGCGGCCATCTGCCGGGTAAGCAACAGCTCCACCCGGCCGCGCAGAAACTGTTTTGCCGCCGGATTGTCCGGGCTTAGAGGCTGCGCGACGGCGCCGGAGCGATGTCCCAGCAGCCGGGCCGGCAGCACGCGGGTGTTGTTTCGGACCAACAGATCGCCTGGCCGCAGCAGTTCCGCAAAATCGCGAAAAACGCGATCTTCCAGGCGGTTCGTCGCCCGCTCAAGGTGAAGCAGGCGAGCGGCGGCACGATCCGCCAGGGGTTCCTGGGCAATCAGTTCAGCGGGAAGAAGGAAATCGAAGTCAGCAACCAGCACGGCCCGATTATAGAAGGTGTGGCTCAGACTTTGGCGAGGTGCCGGGAACGCCGCAGGTTCGGGCACTCTTCGGGATACGTCTTGTGCCACCGCTCCGGCAATGGGAGCGGGTATTGCAGTGGAAATGGTTCAGACTTTCCGCGATGTAAATCCCTTGGCCAACTCAGCGTGGGCTAGGATACTATAGCGCCCACGAGATTCTTCTCGGATGCGGCTTGGGCCGAATATGAGCGAGTTAGAACTCACGGCAGGAAGTGTTGAGAATCGGCAGATTGCTGCACGAGAAAAATTTCGTGGCGGCTACTGACGGTAATATTTCAGCGCGCGTAAGCAGCAAGTCTATTCTGGTGACGCCGACCGGCATGTCCAAGGGCATGCTGCGCCCGGAAGATCTCCTTCTGGTTGACCCGGATGGACGCAAACTGGCGGGGACGCGCGAGGTTTCCACCGAACTCCGGATGCATCTGCTCATCTACCAATTACGCGGCGATGTGAATGCCGTGGTGCATGCGCATCCGCCTACCGCGACCGGCTTTGCCGCCGCCGGCCTGGCGCTGGATGAGCCTTTGATCGCCGAAGTCGAACTGTCCATCGGACGCGTTCCCCTGGCTTGCTATGCTCGGCCCGGCAGCACGGAGCTGAGTGATGGGCTTGCTCCCCTGATTACCGGCCACAAGGCGATCCTGATGGCGAACCACGGCGTGGTTACTTACGCCGATGACCTGCTGACCGCCTACATGCACATGGAGACCGTGGAACATTTCGCCCGCATCTACCTGGTAACCCATCAACTGGGACGGCGGCAGTCGCTCGACAGCCAACAGGTTGACGAATTGCGCGGCCTGAGAAAACAGCGGGCGACCGACCCGGGAGAGCTGCTGCAAAAAAAAGCCTGATCGCCTCTCTGCCCCGCTTGGCGCTCTACCTTGTGTCGTAATTTGATGTCGTGATTTTGGCGTGCGTTCCGCAAAAGCCCTCCTGAATGTCATCCTGAGGTCGTGCTGGGGGCTGCGCGCCTGAAGGATCTGCTCTATTCCAGTACAAGCAAGCAGCCGATCCTTCGCTTTGCTCAGGATGACATCCTCGCGGAGAGTGGTTTTTCTACAGCGCTGAAGACGCGCCTTCAAAAATCCTGGCTACAGCAACTGTGGTGCTGCGCTACAGCGGTTCCCGAGTAGGTATATCCCACCAGACCAAACTGTCATGGCGAGCGCAGCCGAGCCACCTTTTGTTCCTATTGCTGAAAAACACAGGATGGCTCCACTCCGCTTCGCTCCGGTCGCCATGACAATTTCTCGAAAATTTTGGCTACAGCGACTGTAGTACTGCTCTAACCCTCACGGGGATATGCCTTTCGCGGCAGCGGTTACTCGCCGCCTCCCAGATTAAACCTCAATCCGGCCCTGAAGTTCGCCCGTAAGGCGGGATAGCCGAGTTCATTTTCGTAGTGCTGGTTCAGAAGATTTTCCACGTTGGCATAAGCCGTCACATGGCGCTGGATCGCGTACCAGCCGCCAGCATCCAGACGGGCGTAACCGGCAACTGAAGTCAGTGGCACGGGGAGCACAAAGAAGTCCGAATCCGCGCGACGGCCGATGAACGTGCCGCCGAGGGTCAGCCCGTATTTGGGCCGCGTGTAACTGACCAGGACATTGCCGGAATGCTTCGGCCGAAGCAGCAAGGGTGTTCCCGCCTGCGAGCCAGTCAGGTTTTGTGTCGAGTCATAGACGTAGGCTCCGCGCACCTGCAAGCGGGCCGTAGGCCGCGCCTGCACTGTCAGTTCCGCACCCTGCGCCATCGATTTGTTGATGTTGATATATTGCGTGTCGGTGGCATTTTCTTCGATTCGATCGTGAAACTGATTATTAAAGTAGACTGCGTCGAAGGAGTACTTTCCCCTTACGAACGATTGCTGCACTCCGGCCTCGAAGGCGTTATTCTGCTCCGGCTTGAGATTGGGATTGCCCATGACTCTGAAGAGTGCCTGGCCGAAGGTTTCATAAAAATTGGGCTCCTTAATGCCTTCGCTAAAGCTACCCCGCAACCGCGTTCCGGAAAAGAATTCGTTTCCGCGGATGAGCAGATAGCTGGCCGCAATGCGCGGGACTCCCCGATCGCCAAAATCCTCATTGTGCACATAGCGCGCTCCAGCCTGCACGGAGAGCCGCTTCCAGGAGATCAACTCTTCCCCATAGGCTGCATGGTTACGCCGCAGTCCATGGTTTGACGGAGGAGTGGCGGGATCGTTCCCGAAAAATCCGTTTTCATCCTCAAATTCGTATCCAAAAATGGTCTTGCGCCCAATCGCGAGCCCAGTACTCACCCTGGTAATTGAAGCCGGCGCGATTGAAGTCGTTCGTGCTCTTGCAGTTAATCGGATTGTCTAAGGCGTTGGTGTCATAACAGAAGTCCACGATACCCGCGCGAAGCGGGTTCAAAGGCACGTCCTGCTGAAAGAGATCGGTGTGATGGGATTCGTATCCGCTGAAACGGTGATACCAATGCTCACCGGCGGCAACGTTCAGCTCGGTCGAGGCCAGAAAGTTATTCTGCCGCGAAAAGGCATTGGTGTCCGGCGGCAGATTGGAATCTCCGGCCGGCAGTTGACCTCCCTGCGAAAAATTATATTCGCCCTGGCCGCCGGTCCGGCTGGTGCTGTGGCGGGTGCGAAAGCGCAACTGCACCTTGGGAGAAAATGCGTATCCGAGGTTGGCGCCCTCGGTGGAATTCGAGTAGGCGTCGTTGGCGCCTTGTCCCTGGGTATTGAATTGGTCCGCAAAGAGGTTGTAATCGAAGTGACCCACGGCGCCGGAGAGTGAACCGTAACCGTGGCCCGTTGCGAACGTCCCGCCATCGGCCCCGAAGGTGAACAGCGGCACGCGCGTGGTGCCGGTGCGGCTGAAGACCTGCACCACACTTGTCATGGCATCGGAGCCGTAAAGCGTGCTCTGGCTGCCACGCAGCAGTTCTATGCGGTCGAACTGCGAGGTGGAGACGGCTCCGAAGTCAAAAGTTCCGCCCGGCTCGTTGATCGGCACACCATCGATGATCACCTTGTTGTAGGTCGAGTCGCCGCCACGCACAAACAGCGAAGTTAGGCCGCCACGCTGACCGGTATCACTGATCGACCGCGCCTGGAGCGAAACGCAGAATCTCTCCCATCGATGTTGGTTGCAGAGCGTTCAGCTCCGGAGCTTCGATCAACGAAACGTTGCTGCTGGTTTGTGCGCCGGTGGCCGGAGTCGCCGCCGCCGTAACCGTCACCGTCTGCTCGGCGTTGGCGAGCTTCAGATGCAGGGTCAGCGAGGCCGTCTGCTCGAGCGTGATCTCCTGCGTCTCCGGCGCGAAGCCGGGCGCAAGCACCTCGACACGGTAGTGTCCCGGCTGCAAGTCTTGGAATTCGGCAACTCCGTTGGCGGTGGCCGAACGAACGGCGATCGGCGCGGTTTTCTGCTGACCGTACAGCGTCACCCGGGCCGAGCCCACCAGAGCGGAATGGGGATCGACAATTTGGATCTTGATTTCGGAAGCGGAAACTTGAAAAACCAGAGCGGCGCTCAGTAACGCCAGCAGAAACAACGCGCGGATCGTTCGCATAACAATCCTCCTTTTCACGCGAAAGAGGTTCTTGTAGGCGTTCGCGCCGGTCTCCTGGCTTGGCGAGTACTCCGGAGTACTGGATTCCGGACCCAACGGCCTTCCCATGCGGATTGCATCAGTGGCCGGTGGTTCTCAAACGGTGCGATTACTTCGCACGCGCTCTTGACTCGCTTACAGTTGCGCGGCAGCGCGGGATTCTCACCCGCTTCCCAGTCCGCAGCCTTGAGTGTCTGCGGACGCGCGAACACAAAATTGCAAAGAGCAAGTCGTCACCACTGGGGTAGCGATATGAATCGCTTTCGACTCTAGTCATTCCAGTACGGCATTGTCAACGATGGAATTCCGGCGGCGGCCGCTTCATCTTCGCCAAGCCGCTATCAGCGCGGCCTGAAGGCAATTCCTCCATCTACAATCGTCAATGTTCGACGGCGTTCGCGCGCCTTTCAGCTTCAAGACGAACCTCTTCCAGCGCGGCCTGCATCTGCCGATAGAACATTTTCATTTCCTCCGGGGTGGCGCCGGCCGGTACCTCAATGCGCTTTGACCAGCGCAGATGTACTTTTGTGAACGGCTTGGGAATCAACAGACGGTCCCAGGTATTCAGTTGCCAGGCGCGGAGCGGAGCCAAATAAAAGCAGTAGATTGGCTGTTGCGTGTTGCGCGCCAGCAGCAAGGGCCCGGGCTTGGCGACAAACGGCGGCCCCTTCGGGCCGTCGGCGGTAAAGACCGCAAGCGTGCCCGGCCCTGCCTTGCGCATGCCGAGCAGGGCACGCACCGCGCCGCGAGTGCTGGAGCCGCGAATGGCGCGAAAGCCGAGGCCCTTGACGACGCGCGTGATCAGCTCGCCGTCAAAGCTGCTGCTGACCATGATCGCTATGTCCCGTCCGCGAAAGTAGTAGGCCGCCGGCAGCAGACATCGATGCCAGAAAGGCACGATCGCCCCCGGCGGAGGCTGATCGGCCTCCGGTCGGAGAGAAGAATCGCCGTCCCAACTGTATTCGAAGCGCAGCGTACGGCCGAGCAGAACCAGCAGGGTACGAACGAGCCAGGGAATCACCCGCACGGCGACCCGCTGCTTCAGGCTGAACCGCGGTTCCGCCTCTGGTGGTTTCGGGACGGCTTTCACGGCCGCCAGTTTGGGTTCCTCATCCATCGCGATCAGCGAGGCCTGATAATGCTTTTGGCACGAACCGCGCTGCGATCCTTCCGCGCAAAAAGTCAAAGGCACGGATCAACCGTGCCTTTGCGGGAAACGACAGAGCTATTCGCCCCAGCGCTTAAACACCAGCGAGCCGTTGGTGCCACCGAAACCGAATGAATTGGTGAGCGCGCAATCGAAGGAAAGTTTGCGCGACTTGTTCGGCACGAAATCCATACCTTCGGTTTCCGGAGCCTGATTCTCCAGGTTGATGGTTGGCGGCAGCTCCTGATTACATCAGCGCCAGTACGGTGATGCCGGCTTCCATCCCGCCGGCGCCGCCCAGCAGGTGTCCGGTCATCGACTTGGTCGAGCTGACGGCGACCTTGCGTTCGCCGAAACAGCGCCGGATGGCACGCGACTCCAGAATGTCTCCGAGCGGAGTCGAGGTGCCGTGCGCGTTGACGTAGCCGATATCGTTGGGGGTCAGCTTAGCGTCGCAAATTGCGTTCATCATCACGCGATAGCCGCCGTCGCCATCTTCGGAAGGCTGCGTGATGTGATAGGCGTCGGCGCTCATGCCGTAGCCGACCAACTCGGCCAGAATCGGCGCGCCACGGCGCTTGGCGAACTCCAACTCCTCCAGCACCAGAATGCCGGCGCCCTCGCCCATGACGAATCCGTCGCGATCCCTGTCCCAGGGACGGCAGGCGCGCTTCGGATCGTCGTTGCGCGTGGAGAGAGCCCGCATGGCCGAAATCCGCCCACGCCCATTGGCGTGATGGCCGCTTCCGTACCGCCGGCAATCATCACGTCGGCATCACTGCGCTGGATGATCTTGAAGGCATCGCCGATGGAATGCGCGCTGGTGGTGCAAGCCGTCGCCGTAGCTTCGTTCGGGCCCTTTGCGCCGTAGCGGATGCTGACGTGGCCGGCCGCCAGATTCACGATGGACGCCGGGATGAAAAAGGGCGAAATCTTGCGCGGACCGCCTTCCAGCAGCGCCTTATGCTCTCGCTCGATGACGTCGAAGCCCCCGATACCCGAGCCGATGTGGACGCCCACGCGAGTCGCAATTTCCGGCGTCACCTTCAAGCCCGAAGCCTTCATCGCCTCATCCGTAGCTGCCAGGCAGACATGGATGAAGCGTCCCATCTTCTTCAGTTCTTTTTTCTCGATAAAGTTAAGCGGATCGAAATTCTTGACTTCAGCCGCAATCTGGCAGGAAAACTGGGTGGTGTCGAAGTAAGTGATCCTGTCCACGCCGCTTTTGCCGGCGAGCAGACTCGACCACACTTCCTTGCAATTGTTTCCCACGCCGCAGATCAATCCGATCCCGGTCACTACAACTCGACGGTTCACCTACTTGCCTTTCGCGTGCTGCCCGATGTAATCGATGGCATCCTTGACGGTGCGGATCTTCTCCGCGTCCTCGTCGGGTATCTCGATGTCGAACGCCTCTTCGAAGGCCATGACCAGTTCGACGGTGTCCAGAGAGTCAGCACCGAGATCATCGACGAACGACGCGGTCGCCGTTACCTCGCTCTCGTCGACACCAAGCTGCTCCACAATAATCTGCTTTACCTTTTCGTCTACCGAAGCCATTGAAGCTTCTCTCCTTCCCCCCTTGGAAGTGGGGTGACCAAATCGCAAGACTTTCAATGCCCCCGGCGCAACCGGATCATCGCAGGCGAAGCATTACGCAAGCCCGCATCTGCCTGGGCCGCAAAGCCCTACGCCGGGTAAGCCAATAATGAACTGCCGGAATGCCCTACTTCTTGACCTGTGAATGTTTGCCGATGTAATCAACCGCATCCTGGACGGTGCGAATCTTTTCGGCGTCTTCGTCGGGAATCTCGATGTCGAACGCCTCTTCGAAGGCCATGACCAGCTCGACCGTGTCCAGAGAGTCGGCGCCGAGATCGTCGACGAACGACGCGGTTGCCGTTACCTCGTTCTCGTCGACGCCGAGCTGCTCCACGATAATCTGCTTAACTTTTTCCTCTACCGATGCCATTTCGCGCGGCGCCTCCTGCTGCATAATCTCGAACAAAATCTCTCAATGCCACACAAAGCATACCTTACCGGGTCTGCCGTGGAGCTGGAATTACGGATTGGAGTCGCGCATGCAGACCTGCACGGCGTAGCTGTTCGTAGCCGGGTTGGCTTGGAGACTCCAGTCTCACATCCTACCTGCTCACCAAGCCGGGGTCAACGTTTTCAGTTGGACCCTGCTCTCCGATGGCAGCGGTCGCGTTGGCAGAAATGGCTCGGGCCCGGATCACGGCCGTAGCGGCCGGCTAAGGTCTGTGGCTGATACCCGAAGCTCCGCCTGTTGCCCTTTCTGGTTCATCCGCATGACGTTAGCCGCTTTTTCTGGTTATGCTCATCGCATGCGAGCCGTCGTGCAGCGCGTCAGCCGCGCCCGCGTGATCGTCGAGAACCAGACCGTCGGAGACATCGGCAACGGATTGCTTGTCCTGCTCGGGGTCGCAGTCAGCGACTCTGAGGCCGATGCCGACTACCTGGTGGAGAAAATCTGCACCCTGCGCATCTTCGAGGATGCCGATGGCAAGATGAATCTCGACGTCTCCCAGACCGGGGGCTCAATCCTCGCCGTCTCGCAGTTCACCTTGTACGGAGACGCGCGGCGCGGACGCCGGCCCTCGTTCGACGACGCCGCCCGTCCCGAACCGGCACGCCAGCTCTACGAGTACTTTGTGGAACAGATACGCACAGCGCAAACTGCGCTGCGAGACCGGCCAGTTTCAGGCCTCCATGCAGGTCGAGCTCGTCAACCAGGGCCCGGTCACCATCCTGCTCGACTCGCAAAAACAGTTCTAGCCTCAGCCTTGGGCCGCAATTCCGGCAGAGTTTACGTGACGGCAAGCACGGCGTCCGCTATAGCAACGGCTTCGACCGCTGGTCGGACATCGTGCACTCGCACGATATGAGCCCCATTGAGCACGGCGGCGACCACGGTCGCCAGCGTCCCGGAGAGGCGCTCGTACGGCGGCAACATCGGCACCTCGGCCGTCGGATGCCAGACGCCGAGTTCAGCCAGCCGGCTGGCGACGGTTCTGCCGATAAAGGTTTTGCGCGAAGTGCCGACCAGCAGCGGATAGCCGAGTTGGGCAAAGACCTCCAGATGCGCCAGCAAGCGGATAGTTCTCGTCAAAGCGCTTGCCGAAGCCGAAGCCCGGATCGAGCACCAGGTGTTCACTGGCAATACCGGCGCGGCCAGCCAGTCCGGCCGAGTTGGTCAGTCCGCGCAGCACGAAGGAAACCGGGTCAGGCTCCGGCGGCAACGAATTCCACTCCACGGGAGTGCCGCGGGTGTGCATCAGCACCGCCCCGCAGCCGAGCCTGGCGATAGCGTCGGGCATGGCCGGGTCCCACATCAACCCGCTGACATCGTTGACGATCTCGACTCCCGCTTTGACGGCGGCGACGGCGGTCTCCGCTTTATAGGTATCGATCGATACGATGGCGTCGGGATGCTCGCGCTTGACTGCCTCGATGACGGGAAGCACGCGATCCTGCTCCTGCTGCACGCCCACGGTGGAAGAGCCCGGATGAGTCGACTCGCCACCGAGGTCGAGGATATCGGCGCCCTCGCCGAGCAGTTGCAGCGCGCGTTCGAGAGCGCACTCGGGGGAAAGAAAGTGTCCGCCGTCGGAAAACGAATCCGGCGTTATGTTGACGATGCCCATCACCACGGTTCGCCGGCCGAGTTCCAGTGACCGGCGGCCCAAATTCCATGGATACGGTTGCCGCATGAGCGAATTCTAGAGCAGTTTAGGAAATAATGTATTCCGCGTTCACCGCCGGGCGGAAAAAGCCCGGCTGCTTCGACCGTTACACCTTATTGCTTGACCAGATTTGCGGAAGGTATATTCGCGGACATAGCCGGGCTTCCACGCCCGGTGGTGATATTGAGGGATACACCAACTCGGAAAATGCTCTGGATTGGTCTACCCTCAGGAGCGGCCAAGATGGTTCGTGTTTTTCTAAATCAGTGCGGACTCGAAAAGGAGTCACTGCCACCGGCAACGGCAACAGAGGCCGTCGCTGAGAACCCGGCCCGCTGGCTGCCGCTTCGCCCGGGGCGCGGACGACACGGGCAAAGCGGCGCGGGAACGATGCTACAATCGTGCAGGTCTGGTTATGCTGCGAGCGAGCAAGTTTTGCTGCCTTCTGCTCACGTTTCTGCTATCGCTACAGGTTGCTGTCGCCTCTGATCACAAGGCCACACAGAAGCGCATCGAAGAACTGCTTGCCGATCCCGACGCGGCCAAGGCTGTCTGGGGAATCGAGGTCGTGGACCTCAACGGCGGCAAAGCCATCTACTCGCTGAATGCCGACAAGCTGTTCATCCCCGCCTCCAACACCAAGCTTTTTACGACCGGCGCGGTGCTTGCCCTGATTGGCCCCGAGTACCGCTTCCGCACCACGCTTGAGAGCCTGGGCAGCGTCGATCATTATGGCCGGCTCTCCGGCGACCTGGTGATCGTCGGTCGTGGCGACCCCAACCTGAGCGGCCGGACCTTGCCCTACAACTTGCGCACCGAACGCAAGTTGCCGCCCGTTCGCGTGCTGGAAGAGCTTGCCGATCAGCTCGTGGCACGGGGAGTGAAGGTGATTGACGGCGATCTGGTGGCCGACGACTCCTACTTCATCTTCCAGCGTTATGGCGAAGGCTGGGCGCAGGATGACCTGCTTTGGGAATGGGGCGCACCGGTTTCGGCACTGGCCATTAACGATAATGTCATCTTTGTCAGCGTGATGCCGGCCGACCGCATAGGCGAGCGCGCCTATGTCAGCATTGCGCCCTTTGCCGATTACTACCGCATTGAGAACCGCGTCTCCACAACGCCTGCCGGCACCGAGCCGCGTAAGCTCCTGATCAATCGTGAGCCCGGTTCCAATCAGCTCACCCTCTGGGGCACGATCCCGCTGGGCGACCCTGGGGCGACCGAGGCGCTGGCCATCGAAGACCCCGCCGAATTCGCCGCCAAACTGATGCGCACTCTGCTGGAGAAGCGCGGCATTGTGGTTTACGGACGCGCGCGGGCGCAACACGCGGAGCTCGCAAGCCTGTATACGTTTCACGCCACGGCAATGGCATCGGCCGGAGGCGGAAGCGATGCGGTCCCACCCCCGCTTATGCCTTTCAAAAGCGTGCTGGCGGAGCATCAGTCGACGCCTCTGGTGCAGGACCTGAAGGTGATTAACAAAGTGAGCCAAAACCTTCACGCCGAAATGATGCTGCGGCTGCTGGGACGCGAGCGCGGCCACAGCGGCACCGCCGAAGGCGGGTTGGAAGTGCTGCGGAACTGGCTATTGCTGGCCGACATCCACCCGGATGAGTACGTCTTTCACGACGGTTCGGGCCTGTCGCGCGAAAACCTGGTGACCCCGCACGCGGTCGTCAAACTGCTCAGTTACATCGCCCGTCAGCCCTGGGGAGCGACTTACCTCGATACTCTGCCGGTCGGCGGAATGGATGGCTCGCTGGCCGAGCGCTTTAAGAACCCTTCTACCTTGGGACGGGTGCAGGCCAAGACCGGCGCGCTCAGCCACGTGAACTCCCTCTCCGGCTACCTGACGACCTTGAAGGGCGAGCGCCTGGCGTTTTCGATCATCGTCAACAATCATCTGCTCAATTCCCATAAGGCATCGGAGACGATTGACGACATCGTGGCCGCCCTTATTGAAAGTTCGCCGAAACGCTAGAGCAAAACCAGGGATGGTGTATCCCGAAGTCAGAGCACCGCACTCGACGCGACCATCAGGGAGCGGCGACCTTAAGCGAAACCAAACAGGACATAGCATCCCTGGTTTTGCCGTAAACGACCACCACGACCGCTCGCACGGCTGAGGCTATACCTGTGTCGACGTCGAAAGCCCGCCGAAGCACTATAGCGTTTTCACAGTAGGTGTATCCGGATATATCAGACTGTCATGGCGAGCGAAGTCGAGCCGGGGTCCCCGACATGCACCGCGGTTGCGCATGTTGGGGTGGACGGGCCACCTTATTGTTCCTGCTGGCAAAAACAAAGGGTGGCTCCACTCCCCACCCCAGCAAACGCAACAACGGCGTTGGATGGGGACCCCGGCTCCGCGCCCAAATAGCTTCTTGCTTGTCGAACGTAACATCGTGTACGCAACTCGGCTGCTCCGGCCACGGGCGATTGGAGCTCTGGTCGCCATGACATCCTCTTGAGAATTTGGTTACACCAACATGGGAATTGCACTAAACCCACATTGCGGCCGCCTGAGTTGGGATCAGCTCAATAGCACTTCCACCGAGCGGCTTGCCTCCACGCGATGATCGCGCCCGGCGAGAAATGCCGCAAAGCTAAGCGATATGGGCGAAGCCAGGGGCGTAGGGGACAGCACGGCACATGATTTTTCCCGGTGCAAACTGATGCGGCCGCGGCCGAAATCCTGCGGGAACTCGACCGGCTGCGGCGCGTTGGAACAGAGGTGCAGCGACAGCAGATCGCAGAATTGCAGCATGGCAATCAGCCGCTCAACCACCTCGGGGCCGACGCTGCACTCGCCCAGCAGACGCCGTTCGCGTTCCTGCTCGGCGGAGAGAAATTGCCGCACCTTGGAGCACTCGTCCGGTTGCGCTTCGAGCCTTGCCACACCGAAGCGGCCAAGCGACTGGAAGTGTCTGGAGACAACCAGTCCCGCCAGCGCACTGACCCGCTCGGCCTTGCCGATGGAGCACCCCCAGGCGCTAAGAAACTGATCGGGAGCGATTGCCGTGAAGGGAATGGCGCGCTCGTCGTGGAAAGCCTGCGGGCACGGCTCGGGGTCCGCTCCGTCGAAAATCTCCCAGCCCTCGTCGTGCAGTCCAATCGCCTCGACGACATCGGCCGTCAGCTCTGGGAAACGCCGGCGGTCAAAGCCGGCCGCGATCATGCCGGATAAATGCGCATGGTCGGGCTGGGTCACGAACCAGCAGGGCAGCACATCGTTCTTCTGCACCGAGGCAATCGCATCGAAGGCGGACATGGTTTGCCCGCAGCCCGGCTCGTAGCCTTGATTCTCGTTGCGGAGAATCATGTCACCTCCTGGATTTCGACTTCAGGGTACCCGGCAGCCTGCTTACCGGCCGGCACGAGCCCGCTTCGGAGCCGCTGCCGCCTTCGTCGGACCGGAACTGCTTGGGGGTTTGCGCACGCCATTAATCAGGTCGCGAAGCACCGCCGCATTGTTGTGCCGCTCGTCGCGCGAGGCGTATACCAGGGTCACGGTCGGGTGATCCTCAACCAGCGCGTAAAGTTTGTTCAGATCCGCAACCGCCTCCGCGCCCCGAAGCTCTTTCATGTACTCGGCGCGGAAGCGCGACCACAATGCCGGGTGCTCGTGGAACCATTTGCGAAGTTCATGGCTCGGCGCCAGTCCGGGCAGCCATGCGATGAGAGCGGCCGCCTGTTTTCCCAATCCACGCGGCCAAAGCCGGTCTACCAAGACACGAATGCCGTCCCCGGGAGCAGGTTTCTCGTAGGCGCGTTTGATCTCCACGCTCATCGTCTATGATGTTACTCTGACGGCTTTGCTTTGAACAGAATGCAGGCAATCCTGAGCCTGGCGAGCCGGCCAAAAAAGGTTTCAAGGAGCCAGAATTCGTGTCATGGAAATCGCTCTGTGCGGCGCTGGGGCTGCTGCTGATGCTTGGCTGCCGGATGGAGCCGAGAAAGTCGGATGCCGAGCTGGGACTGAATCCGCAGCAGGCGCGCGGACGCCATCTCTATGACCAGAACTGCATCCGCTGTCACGAGCCCTATAGCCGCTGGGGGGTGCATGGACCCAGCCTCAAAAATCTCTACAAAAAGCCCTACCTGCCCAGCGGAATGCCGGTCAACGACGATCGCCTGCAAGATGTGATCCTGCTGGGAAAAGCCAAGATGCCGTCTTTTCGCAAAGCCTTTACCGATCAGCAGATCGAGGACCTGCTCGCCTACCTGAAGACGCTTTAGCCGGTTGCGGAAAAACTACGAGGTGTCATCCCGAGCGTAGCCGGGGCCCCCGACAACGGCCGCTTTTGCCATTGTCGGGGTGGAGTAGCCAGGGATATGCTTGCCGGATTCCTTGCCGGCTTTGTGGAGTCGCCTGCCGCCCCTGTGTCATCGTAGAATGGGATTTGATGGCAAGCTTCCGAGTTGGTGCAGATCGATCTCTCGCCGCGCAAGCCCACGCCCAAGCCGGAGTGGCTGAAGGCGCGCGCGCCGATGGGCGAGAACTATCACAGCCTGAAAAAGCTGGCGCGCGGATTGAGTCTGCATACCGTCTGCGAGTCGGCACAGTGCCCGAACATTGGCGAATGCTGGAACCACCACACCGCGACTTTCATGCTTCTGGGCGACGTTTGCACGCGCCGTTGCGGATTCTGTGCCGTGCCCAAGGGCAGGCCGGAGGCGATCGACTTCGACGAGCCCCGCCGGGTCGCCGAGGCCGTCGAGAGGCTGAGCCTGAAGTTTGCCGTGGTCACCAGCGTCAATCGCGACGACGACAATCTCGGGGGCGCGCGGGTTTTTGCCGAAACCATCCGCGAGATCCGCCAGCGCGTTCCGCAATGCCGTGTCGAAGTGCTGATCCCCGACTTCCAGGGTGACGACGAGTGCTTGCGCGTGGTGCTCGGGGCCAAGCCCGATATTCTGAATCACAATACCGAGACGGTGCCGCGCCTGTACCGCGTGGCGCGTTCCGGTGCGCGCTATCCGCGCTCGCTGGAACTGCTGCGCAGGGCCAAAGAAATCGATCCGCAAATGGTGACCAAAACCGGAGTCATGGCCGGCATCGGCGAAGATTTCGACGAGCTATTGCAGGTCTTTCGCGACTTGGCCGAGCGCCGAGTCGACATCCTCACCGTGGGACAG
This sequence comes from uncultured Acidobacteriota bacterium, assembly GCA_963786555.1. GTDB lineage: Bacteria > Acidobacteriota > Terriglobia > Terriglobales > Acidobacteriaceae > CAWBRT01. The sequence continues at coordinate 336,146 of CAWAZO010000010.1, read as the reverse complement.
TACCTGTCGCCCTCGCGCAATCATCTGCCGGTCAAGCGCATGTACACCCCGCAGGAGTTCCGCCTGCTGCGCGACGAGGCGCTGAAGATGGGCTTCCGTCATGTCGAATCCGGCCCGCTGGTCCGCTCCAGCTATCACGCCCACGAGCAGGCGGAATCGACTCGCACGCGCTGAACCCGCGCCTCACCACACCCGGCACGGCTTCGGATTCACCATCGGCGAGCCGGGCTTGCAACTGAACACCTTTTGGAACTCTGGCATATTGGAGAGCACGCCGTTGACCCGGAACTGGTCCGGCGAGTGCGGATCGACCTGGGCGCGCAGCCGCAGCACCTCCGGCCTGGCGTTGTCGCACCAGATCTGCCCGAAGCTGACAAAGAATTGCTGCTCCGGAGTGAAACCCTCTACCGGCTGAGCGCTCAAGCCTGCAATTGCCCTTAGAGCGAGCAGCGCGAGGCGAACGCCGCCATTGTCCGCCGTGTTTTCGCCGAGGGTGAGCTTGCCATTCAGGTGAACGTCGTCGATCGGCACGTAACTTGCTGTACTGGTCGACAAAGCACTGCGCGCGCGATTCGAAGGCCGTGGCGTCCTTGGCCGTCCACCAGTCGCGCAAATTTCCCTGGGCGTCGAACTGGCGTCCCTGGTCATCGAAGCCGTGCGTCAGTTCGTGGCCGATGACGGCGCCGATGCCTCCCAGGTTCACCGCATCGTCGGCGCGCATATCGAAAAATGGCGGCTGCAGAATGCCGGCGGGGAAATTGATGTTGTTCTCCTGCGGGTTGTAATAGGCATTGACGGTTGGCGGACTCATGCTCCACTCGGCGCGATCCACCGGCTTTCCGATTTTTGCGAGCTGGCGATGATTTTCAAATTCGTTGGCGCGAAGGGAATTGCCCAGCGCATCACCGCGAATAATCTTCAGCGCGCTATAGTCGCGCCACTTGTCCGGGTAGCCAATCTTGTTCTCAACCGCCGCCAGCTTGACCAGCGCCTGCTTCTTGGTTTCCGGGGTCATCCAGGACAGCTCCTGAATGTCGCCCTGGAGCGCTTGCTCGATGGCGTGGACCATGTTCAGAACCCGCTGCTTGCTCTGGCCGCCGAAAGCCTCCTCGACATAAGACTTGCCGAGCGCTTCGCCAAGATCGGAATCGGTAAAGCGGACGCATCGCTTCCAGCGAGGCCGCAGCTCCGTGGCTCCGGTCAGCGTCTTGCCGTAGAAATCAAATTGCTCGTCCACGAAAGCCTTGGGCAGCATCGACGCGGCCGCCGAGAGCAAGCGCCAGCCGAGATAGGTCTTGATGTCGTCCAGCGCGGTCAAGGCCACCACGTCGTTGAAGCCCTTCACGAAGTCGGGAGCGGTCACGTTGAGAGTGTCGAATTTGGGTGCGCCCAAGGCAACGATGTAGCGTTTCCAGTCAAACACCGGGCTCAGCCGACTGAGATCGGCCACCGTCATGTTCGTGGTAAACCTATGCGGGATCGCGGCGGCTTACTCGATCCATGGAAGCCCTGGCGAGCGCCGTTTCAATCGCCAGGATCACCTTGGCTTTGGCGGCGGCGGCTTCGGGTTTATCGCCGGCCAGTTCCAACATGCGCTGCACGTGCTGAAGATATTTCCCGCGCAAGGCAACCGAGCGATCGTCGGTCTTCAGATAGTAATCGCGGTCGGGCAGGCCCAGTCCGGACTGGTCGGTCTCGGCGATCTCCAGCGCGGCGTTTTTGAAATCCGGCTGGGAACTGAACTCGAAGAACGCATTGCTGCCAAAGCGATGAGCGTGCGCCAGGTATTCCGGCAACTCCGCTTTGCTTTGCAGTCCGGCAATACGGTCCAGCTCCGGACGCAGCGGCTCCAACCCTTTTTTCTCGATGGCGGCTTTCGTCCATGCACGAGGCATAGTAATCGCCGATCTTCTGCTGGTTGGCGTCCCGGTTCGGACGTTCGACGGCGGCTTTTTCAAGAATCTTGCGTTCGATGATGAGGTTGTTCTCCGCCAGTTCGTTGAAGCGTCCCCATACCGCCTGATCCGGCGGAATCGGATTGTGCGCCATCCAGCCGCCGCAAGCAAAGCGATAGAAGTCCGTGCAAGGGTCGACGCTACGATCCAGCAGCGAGACGTCGAAGGACTTGATTGACTTGGGCTGTGCCTCGGCGGGAACGCCGGCCGGCGCGGTTTGTCCCTGGCCGGCGGCAATACTGAAGGCGGCGAACATGCAGATGACGAGCGAACGAAACATTTCAGCTCTCCCCAATCAAAGCTTTGCGAACCGTATCTCCCGGAGCGCCTATGCCGGGTGGACCGCGACCCGGCCGATTCTAAAAGCAGCGTTTGCCGGGGACTCTGTGCACCGGCTGCGCCATAATCTTCGTGCCAGCGGGGGCGGCGGCTTTCGCAAAATGGGTTTAGACGAACGTCATCGGCGGAATGTTAGCAGAGTCCCGCGCATTTTCCGGCCGGAGGGCGCACGAGCAACTCCCGCCCCATGCCCTGCTCAGAACACCAACACCTGAAATCTACCGTCCGATACTTGGCTGCCCCGCGTCCTTGAAAGGTGGCCGGTTCCCGCGCTCAGAACAACTTGAAATGAATCGTCAGATACTTCTTGGGATTCTGCCGAATCGCCTGCATCAGTGCCTGCGTATCCGTCAGCAACTTGTTGGTATTGTCGTACAGCGATGGATCTCGCAGCAGCCTGCCCGCCGAACCCTCGCCGCGATCGAGCCGGTCGGTGATGTCCGACAGGCGGTTCACCACGTTCTGCAACTTGTTGGCAAACTCCTCGTCGTGCGCAAACTTGCCGAGCGCCCCTTTGCCGGAGTTGAGGTCTCCCATGAATTGATTCGTTTTCATGATCGCCTGGTTGGCGTTGTCGTAGAGCGACGGGTCTTTCAGCAACTTACCGATGGTTCCCTGCCCTGCCTGCATCTGGTCGGCGAGCTGATTCACTTTATCGATGCTGGCGTTCAGCTTGTCGTAAAGATCATCGCTGCGCAGCAACTGGCCGAGGCTGCCCTTGCCCGAGTTGATCTCATTCAGAATCTGTTGCGCCTGGATGACCGAGCGGTTCAAATTGTCATAGAGAGCCTTGTTGTAGATCAACTGGCCGACCGAACCCTGCTGGTTTTCAATGGCGCCGACGATGCGGTCCACGCGGCGCACCAGCACGTCGACATTCTGCAGCGTGGATTGCGAGGAGCGAACCACGTCCTGGAGGTCGGGAATATCATGCCACGGAAGCGTATCGCCGTCTTTGGCCGGCCCCTGCGTGGCCGCAGGTGCTGTCAATGTTGACGTAGGTTTCGCCCAGAGCGCCGACGGTCGTCAGCATCACGACCGAATCTTTTTTGAGGAAATCCGTCGCCTTGCCGGCGACCTTCATCTTGATCTGAACCGGGGTGTGCTGGTGTTCGGGCACGATTCGCAAGCTGACAACGTTGCCGACATCGACATTCTGCAGGCGCACGGGAGACCCTGCCCGCAAGCCGCTGGCGTCATCGACGTAGGTGTAGATGCGTCAGCTTCTTTGTGAATAAGCCGCTCGTTCCCGTCATCAGGAAAATGAGGACGGCAAGAACGATGAGAGCAAAAACTACCGTCAGCCCGACACGAAGCTGTGCCCACTGCAACTGTTTCTGGCTCGGCACCATCCCCCCAGGAAGTTGAGGCTGCGAACCCTAAGGATTGATCAGTAGAGCGCCCACTCGAGCAATTCCAGAGTCGGTATTCTGCACGTACGATCTAGCCTCGAATCATAACAAACCTGAGTACGTTGAGTCATTTGCCCTGCGGTACAGCTCCTGCGCCCAAGCAGGCTGCTGGAAAACAGCTTTGCAACCGATCCAGCCGGCCAGTCCTTGTCGAACGACCTTGTGGAGCGCGCATCCCATAGCTGCCTCGCTTGTTGCTTCGGAGCCTTTCGGCAGCCTGCTCGCGTGACATCCTGAAAATTACAGAACGAGCGGGCGAGACAGTACACTCGCGGGCCGCGAAAACCGTCTTTGGCAACCGTTGTTGGATGCCAAACCGCGGCTATTGAGGTGCGCCGGAGAACCCGCGCGCAGGACGCCGGCGCCTCATTGCTCCAGGATGACCTGGGCGATGGCCTGCGCCGCGGTGTGCGTGATCGAGACCAGTGCGCGCGTGACGCCCAGACGTTCGGCGAAGCCCGCGGCAACTCCGGAAAACCGCAGCACGGGACGCCCCGAAGGCTCGCGCACAACCTCGAAATCCCGCCAACTGACGCCCCGCTTCCAACCGGTCCCGATGGCCTTCATCGCCGCTTCCTTGGCGGCGAAGCGGCCGGCAAAGCGCTCGAAGCGATTGGCCTTGGACTGGCAGTAGTCAATCTCGGCCGCGGTGAAAACGCGCTGAAGAAAGCGCTGCCCGTAGCGCCGAATGGCGCTCTCGATGCGATCCACCTCCGCGATGTCGATTCCCAGGCCGACGATCATCCACCCTCCCTTGGCAAGTGAAACCAGCTCTCTATCCACCAGCCGCGCTAGGCTTTGCCATCGATTTCCTGCAAAGCGGTCACGATCTCCGCCTCCTCGGACGGAAAGACCGTGCGCACGTCCAGCAGCACGCGGCCTTCCTCGATGCGGGCCACCACCGGAGGATCACTGCCGCGCAAGCGGCTGAGCAATTCATCGGCGCCGATTGCTTTCGCCGCGATCGCCACCCCGTGGCTGGGCAAATCCCATCCGGGCGCGGCCCCGCCGCCGACCAGCGACGAGCATGGCACGACTTCCATCTGGAGCCGCGGGCAGCTCTCCCGCAGCCGCGCGGCCAGCGCCTCGGCGCGGCGCAAAAGCTCCTCGCCCGGAATACGCATGAAGCGGAGAGCCGGAATCGCCTCGTACTGCTGGCGAACATAGGCCAGCAGCGTGGATTCCAGCATGGAATACATCAGTTTGTCGACCCGCAAGCGCGCGGAATAACGGATTGGCTGCGCACCTCGCGCGATCACCGGCGGCCGTCCGCTGAGAATCCCCGCCTGCGGCCCGCCCAGCAACTTGTCTCCACTGTAGGTGACGATGTCCACTCCCGCGCCCAGGCTGGATTGAACCGTTGGCTCGCCGCTGATGCCCACGGCTTCCAGTGGAATGAGAGCGCCGCTGCCGAGATCTTCCATGACGGGAATCCGCCGGCTTCGGCCCAGCTCAACCAGCTCCGCCAGCGAAGGCTGCTCGGTGAAACCGACGATCTTGAAGTTGGAGCGATGGACGCGGAGCAGCAGCTTCGTGCGCTCGCCAATGGCGCCCTGGTAGTCGGCGATGCGGGTGCGATTGGTGGTTCCCACTTCGCGCAGCGTCGCCCCCGACTTGGCCATGACGTCAGGGATGCGGAACGAACCGCCGATCTCGACCAGTTCGCCGCGCGAAACAATCACTTCTCCGCCTTCGGCAAGCGTGTTGAGCGCCAGCAGGACCGCCGCGGCGTTGTTGTTGACAACCGCCGTGCTGGGAGCAGCAGCGCCCGCAGTCGCATCGCCCGCGAACAGCGCGGCAAACAGGCGGTCGACATGGGCGTCGCGCTGGCCGCGCTCGCCGCTCTCCAGATCGAACTCCAGGTTGCAGTACCCGCCCGCCACTTCCAGCGCGTGTTGCAACGCGGCTTCCCCCAAGGGCGCCCGGCCGAGATTGGTGTGCAGAATAACCCCTGTGGCGTTGATGACCCGGCGCAAAGAGAAGCGCGAGCTTGCCTTCAGTTCTTCGGCAAGCACGCGGGGAAGCGCCGCCACCATCAGGCGCAGTTCGTTTTCGTCAGCACTCGCGCGGGAATTGACCGGCGCAGCTTTTCGAGCGCCCGGCGGCAGGCTTCGACAACCGCCAGCACGTCCGTGCGCGGCGATCAGCGGTGCGACACTCTCGCTCCGCAGGAGTTCATCCACCGATGGGAGCAGCCGGAAAATTTCGATGTTGTGAGTCATTTTTGCTTGTTTTCGCCTACTCGTCGGCGGGGTACTATCGTCGCGAACCGCGCAACGGGCGAAACGGTTTCCACCCGGATAGTCTCGCCGTTTCCAGAACGGCTGGCAAGTGCGGAGACGAACCCCCTTGGCGCCGGCCGGCCGGGCGCGAAGCCGGAGTACCCGACGAAACTTTTTCAATCGGGCGGGTTTCTCTTAAATGTTACAGAAGATCGAGGTCTGGACAAATGAAAAAAACAACGATACTTGGGCTGCTCGGTCTGGTGATGGTGTTTGCCCTGGCTGCGCCCCCTAAGGCAAGCGCACAAGTGGCAATTGGAATCGGCGTTGGCCCGTACGGGTACGTTGCACCTGCGCCTTATCCCTACTACGCTTGCGGCTACTACCCTTACTACTCTTGCGCCTACCCCTACGGCGGAGTCGTCATCGGCGGCGGATGGTACGGCGGAGGTTGGGGCCGTGGTTACTACGGCTACCGCGGCGGCGGGGTTTATCGTGGCGGCTATGGATACCGCGGAGGCGGTTACGGCTATCGGGGTGGCGGACGTGTTGCTGGTGGCGGGCGTGTTGCCAGCGGCGGTGGCGGGCGCGGCTTCAGCGGTGGGCGTGGCGGCGGACGACGCTAAATATCCGTTCCGCACGATGAAGCTGGGACCGGATTTGCGGAAGGTAGATCCCGAAAAGTGACGGGTGCTCGGAACTCCAGGCAAACTTGAGCACTTGCAGGGTAAACGCCCGGCGGTGAGGTCAGGGACACAGCAACTTAGAATGGATCGAGAGAATGGTGAGCGGCTCGCCCCTTCGGCCGAAACTGGCTGAAGGGGCTTTGCTTTTGCGGAGAAGGAAAAGCGACGACCTCTGTCGTCCAGACGGCTCAGGTTACGCGAACGTACCCCGCACCACGCGTCAGTGGGCGACGATCAGCGGCGCGACACCCTGGCTCCGCAGGAGTTCGCAAGTGCGAACCCGAATCCCTGGATGGTACTCTTCCTACATTGGGTGGTGAAGGAAGCTCGCATTGTGAGATTCGGAGATTGCAGCTATATTCAAGTGGATCTTGACCGCTGGGTTTCATTACCTAACTTCGGGAGCAGGAAAAATGAAGCTGGATAACGCTATAAGGACAGCCTTAGAGTACGAAACTGGTGTTCACAAAGCTTATCGCGAGGCGATGGATAAAACTTCCGATGAAGCAGGGAAGCGCGTCTTCAGAGCCCTGGGCGACGAGGAGATGGGTCACATCGAGTACTTGAAGGAGCGACTCGATGAGTGGCAAAAGACGGGCAAGATCAACGTGAAAAAGCTGGGAACGTCAATTCCCACGAGAGAAGCAATCAATAAAAGCCTGCAAGATTTGCGTAAAACCGTAAAACCAAAGGCCACCAAACTAATTCTCGAACTTGAATTGCTGAAAAAAGCCCTGGAAACCGAAAGGAAGACCACCCTTTTCTACAAAAAAATGGTCAGTACTCTCGATGGCGAAGGGCAACAGCTTTTCAGTCGTTTTGTGGAGATCGAGGAGGGACATGAAGCCATTGTGCAGGCTGAAATAGATTGCGTGAGCAACTCCGGCATCTTTATGGATACACCTGAGTTCGGGCTGGAGGTCGGATAGCCGTCAAGTCGTTCCTTACTTCTGTATCGTCGGCCACCCGGAAACTGTCCCGATTGCCGATACACAATACAGCGCCAGCCGAGCCGCCTACCCGGCTTCGACCAGCCCGTAACGCCGGTTCCAGTGCGCCTGCAAATGCCGGATGGCCTGTGTAGCTTCTTCTTTGGAAATGCTCTCGTCTGTGCCGCTGACCAGCGCGGCGGCTTCCTGCTTTGCCACTTCGAGCAGCTTGCGATCACGAATCAGGTTGGCCACCCTCAGGCTCGGCATGCCTGCCTGCTTGGTGCCAAAGAACTCGCCCGGCCCGCGCAGTTCCAGATCCTTTTCGGCGATTTCGAAGCCGTCGGTGGTGCGCACCATGGTGTCCAGACGCTGTTCGGCCTCTTCGGAAACTTTTGCTCCGGTCATCAGCACGCAATAAGATTTGGCGCTGCCGCGGCCAATTCGTCCGCGCAGTTGGTGCAGTTGCGAGAGCCCGAAGCGCTCGGCGTGTTCGATCACCATCATGGTCGCGTTCGCCACGTCGACGCCGACTTCGATCACCGTGGTGCTGACCAGCACGTCGATTTCTCCGGCCTGGAAGCGGCGCATCACCGCTTCTTTCTCCTCGGTGGCGAGGCGGCCATGCAGCAGGCCAATCCGCAGCTCGGGAAAAACCTTCTTCCGCAGCTCCTCGTACATGCGAATCGCCGCCTTTAGTTCACCTTCGAGGCCCTTCCCCGGCAGCCTGCTCCTCGATCACCGGGTAAACCACGTACGCCTGCTGCCCGGCGGCGACCAGCTTGCGCAGAAAGCTCCAGACCTCCGCCGCCCGCTCGCCGGGCACGCGGCGGGTCACGATGGGAGTTCTTCCGGGCGGCAGCTCATCGATGACGCTGACGTCGAGATCGCCATAAAGTGTGAGCGCCAGCGTGCGCGGGATGGGCGTTGCGGTCATCACCAGCACGTCGGGAGCAACCGGGTCCCCGACGAGCCTGCGGTTGGCTTGTTGGGGTAGCTTTCCACACCTTTTTTCATCAGCTTCATGCGTTGCAGCACGCCGAAGCGGTGCTGCTCGTCGACAATGACCAGGCCCAGCTTCTGGAACTCCACTTTCTCTTCCAGCAGGGCGTGGGTGCCGATCACCAGTTGGGCGTTACCCTGCGCGATATGCCGCCGGGTTTCGCGCTTGCGATCCTGCTCCAGGGACCCGGTCAGCAGCACGATGCGATAGCCGGCCTTTTCCAGCATTCGTCCGCGCCGACAGGTAATGCTGAGTCGCCAGGATCTCGGTCGGCGCCATCATCGAAACCTGGTAACCGTTCTCCATGGCGATGATGGCGGCTTCGAATGCCACGATCGTCTTGCCTGAGCCAACGTCGCCTTGCAGCAGCCGCCGCATCGGCGATGGCTGCCGCATGTCCTCGGCAATTTCCTTCAGCACGCGTTTCTGGGAGGCGGTCGGGTGAAATGGGAGGATGTCTTTCAACGCCTGGCGAACGTGCGCGTCAATGCGAAAGCCGATTCCCGGCAAGCCGCGCATGCGGCGGCGCTTCAACTCCAGTCCCAATTCCAGAAAAAACAGCTCCTCGAAAATCAGACGGAACTGCGCCGGAGTCCGCGCCGTCTGCAAGGCCGCAAAGCTTTCGCCGGCGTCGGGCCAATGGGCACGCCAGAACGCCTCGAAACGCGGCACCAGCCCCAGGCGGCCGCGAATCGCCGCCGGAACCGCATCGGGCAGGTTGGGATCGATCGCCTCCAGCGCGGAGTGGATAATCCGGCGAAACCAGCGGGTCGTGAGCTTGCCCGTGCCCTCGTAGATGGGCACGATGCGGCCCATCTCCAGCGAATGCCACTGGGAGCGCGCCTCGCTGCCATCTTCACCGGCGTTCTCGGCTTCGGCTTCGTCAAGGATCTCGAACTGCGGCTGTAGCATCTGCAAGCCACCGCGCCCGCGCGCATCCTGCTCGACTTTGCCATAGAGGGCGACCATCTGCCCGGGCTGAAAGCGGTCCTTGAGGTAGGTGCCGCGAAACCACATGCACTTCAGGGTGGCGCGGCCCTGGCCGGCCGTCATCTCCATGATCGGCATGCTCCGGGTGCGAAACAGCCCGGAGGTACGCACCTCGGCGATGACGCTGGCCATTTCTCCGGGAGACAGCTCGGCAATCGTGCGGGGGTTGATCCGGTCCTCGTAACGGAACGGCAGATAGTAGAGGAGGTCCTCGATGACCGTGATGCCCTTGGCCGCCAGCGTCTCGGCAAGCCGGGGACCGATGCCCTTGACGAATTGAATAGGGGTGCTGAGTTCCAGCATTATGCTGATGGTACAAAACCCGGGTCGCCCTGCGGAAGCTATCTTGAGCAAAATAGGTTCTCGTGGGTGAAATGTCCTGATTACGATACCCTGTCCACGCATCGGAAACCGGCAATGGCGGCAAGGGCCAGGTAACTATTTTTCGTCGATTGGGTTCCAATAGGAGTGTTTCGGAATTTTCTGAAATCTCTGATTGCCGTGATCAGCGGAAACGCAATTTACTTCTTCCTGCTATTGCCGGTTCTGCCCGGTGGCGCCCGCCACCGTCCCTTCCACTTCGATCTGGGTCTCGTGCTGGATGCCTGGATTTGTCTCGTCATCTACGGGATTCTGAGCCTGGCACGGCGCAGGAAAGGGCGTGAGACAGGGCGCTCTTCGGGATAGACTGCCGGCAAATACCTGAGGTCCTCCCAGAGCGTCGCGCCATCACTCGTACCGTGTCATTTTAGCCACCGCGGGGAGCGACGCTAAGGCGCTAAGTCGGCGGCTGAACGGCTGCGCGCTGGCGAAGCTGCTCCATTCGTGGCATTCTGATTCGGCGGGAAGGAAGAAGAGAATAAACATGCTGAAAGCGATGTCGACCTACGTGCACGTCCGTGAGCGGTTGCATCCGGGATTGCTGGACAATTTCGTCAGGGGTGGCGCGCAGGCCATCGAAGTGTTCGCCGCCAAGGGTCACTTCGACTACACCAGTCCGCAGCATATACGCGAAATCGCGTCGTGGTTCCAGGGCAATGGCGCGGTATTCCACTCCATGCACTCGCCCATGCATGCCGATGCCGATTGGGGACGCGGCGCGCCCGCGCTGAACATCGCCAGCCGCGACCGCAAGACCTGCATCGAGGCGATGGACGAAATCAAGCGCGCCATCGAAGTCGCGGAAAAGCTTCCCTTCAACTTCCTGGTGCAGCACATCGGAACCAGCGGCGAGGAGTTCGACGAGCACAAGTTCGACGCCGCCATGACCTCCATCGAGCATCTCAGGGCCTTTGCCAAGCCTCTAGGGGTACGCATCCTGCTGGAAAACATCCCGAATGAACTCTCGACCCCCGCCCGCCTGGTCGAGTTTATCCACGTAACCCACCTGCAGGACGTTGGCGTCTGTTTCGATTTCGGACACGCGAATATGGGGGAGGGCGTGGCTGCCAGTTTCGAGCCGTTGAAGCCCTTTATCCGCTCGACCCACGTTCACGACAACTGCGGCGACCGCGATACGCATCTGTGGCCCGGCAATGGCAAAATCGACTGGAAACAAGCCATGGACCTGCTGCGCCAGGCGCCTCAGATTCCGCCGTTGCTGATGGAAGTGGAAGGCGATCCGAATGGCGCGCCCGAGTTCGGCAGAAAAATTCCCCAGTTGATGCAGGACGCTTACCGCAAGCTGGAGGTATCTGAAGGCTGAGGGCTGATGCGGCGCAGCCGCCGGCGACTTAGGCGGGAGATGCTGTTCCCGGAAAGTCCGCGGCCGGGAAGCAGGCCGGGAATGATGAGGGCTTCCGGCGCTGAGGGATTTACCCGATTTCTTTGCAAACAATCGATGAAGATCGCATCCCGGGCTGGCAACTTCCTTGTCTTCTGCGCCTATCTAGCCTACGATTTTATGGCACGGGTATGGCTATGGCACCGTAAGTTTCGTGAACGGTTGTCAGGCGGTATCCGGACGGAGGAAGTCATCCATGATTGGTAAATTAGGACTGCCGGAACTTCTCGTAATCTTGTTTATCGCTTTGCTGATTTTCGGTCCCAAGAAGCTCGGCGATCTTGGGAAAGGGCTTGGAGAAGGTATCCGCAACTTCAAGTCTGGCATATCGGGCAACGACGCTGACGCCAAGAGTTCGGAAGCTAAGAATTTGGAAGTCAAGAAATAGCAGGACCTTTCTATGCCGGACATGTTGTTCATCATGCTGTTGGCCGTGCTCCTGTTCGGCCCCAAGAAGCTGCCCGAGGTCGCTCGCCAGATAGCGCGCTTCAAAAACGCCCGGGATAACCTGAGGACCCAATTGGAAACCGAGTTCGGCAAGCTGGAAGCGGAGGTACGGGACATTGTGCCTTCGGGGGTTCAAGACCTGAGAAACGCCTTTGAACCGCTGACCAACCTGCGGCAGCATCTGGATAACGTCATGTCGTCGAGCATGGAGCCGTCCAACATCGAGCCCGAGGAAAAACCCAAGACATTGCCGGATGCTCCGGCGGCCGATCCACCGGCCGCGCAACCTAAAACGACCTGATCGCACCTGGCACTCTGCTAAGCACACTCCCCGTTCAAGCCAATCGATAGCGTTCGCATCAGGCCGATTGCCTGATGCCGACCCCGACGGTTGCTCTTGTTGTCGATCACGACGAATTGCTTGAACCCCTCTGAAAACCTGTGCCGCAGGTCGCCGTCCAGTAACGGTCACCCCTGCGGGCGATCTTTATCATTCGAGCTTTATCATTATCGTTGTGTGAAGGTCTGGCTTGGACTAAATAAAAAGTTCTCCACACGAGCTTTGGATACCGTAAAGTCTCTCGTGGGAAACCATTTGGGATTAACAAGATGTACCGGGCGGCTGCACTTCCGCCGGCCGTAATGACGACCGGCATGTTCTGAAAGGTGGGGTTCGGCGTCGCGATGGAAAACCCATGGAGCAGGAACACAATGACAATGACTTCGATGCGTGAGTGGCTGGCAGTCCTGGCGGAAGAGAAACTATTGAAGGTGGTCAACCGCAAGGTCAGCCTGCAACACGAGCTGGCCGCAGTCGGCAAGAAAGCCGACGGGCAGTGGGCATTGCAGTTCAACCATCCCGAAGACTTCGACATACCGGTGGTTACCGGTTTCGCCGGCAGCCGGGCCTTGCTGGCCAAGGCCATGGGCGTTCCCGTTCCCTCGATCTCCGAACATTTCTTATAAGCGCAAGCGCATCCGTCTGCCTGCAAGATCGTGGATAAGGCCTCTGCGCCGGTGAAGCAGGTCATCACCACCTCGGTCGACCTTGGCCGCCTGCCGATACCGGTACACCACGAAAAAGACGCCGGCCGCTACATCACCGCCGGACTCCTGGTTTCCAAGGACCCCGCCACCGGCGCCCGGAACGTATCGATTCACCGCTTGCAAGTGCTGGGACCGGAATCGGCTGGGAATCCTCATTCTGCCGAGGCATCTGTCTCACTTTTATCGTGCCGCCGAGCAGGCAGGGAAGCCGCTGGAAGTGGCAATCGCCATTGGCGTCGATCCCCTGTTGTTACTCTCCTCGCAGGCCCTGGCCCCGCTGGGATTCGACGAATTCACCATTGCCAGCACTCTCTACGGCGAGCCATTGAAACTGGTGAAGTGCGAAACCGTGGATCTGGAAGTTCCAGCCGAAGCGGAGATCGTCCTGGAAGGCCGCATCCTGCCGGGCACGCGCGAAACCGAGGGACCTTTTGGCGAATACCCGAAATACTATGGGCCGCCCACGCCCAAGCCGGTGTTGAATTGACGGCGATGACCACGCGTCGCAATCCCATCTATCACACGATTATTCCAGCTACCCTGGAGCATCTGCTGATTGGTTCCATCCCTCGCGAAGGCGGCATGTTAGAGGTCATCCGGGGCGCGGTGCCAAACACGCTGGCCGTCCATCTAACCCCGGGCGGGACCTGCCGCTATCACGCCGTAGTTCAGATCGACAAGAAAAATGAAGGCGAAGCCAAGAACGCGATGTTAGCGGCCTTCGCCAGCAGCCAGGAGATCAAGCGTGTGGTCGTGGTCGACAAAGACGTGGATATCTTTGATCCGGTGGAAGTCGAATGGGCTATGGCCACCCGATTCCAGGCCGGGCGGGACCTGACGGTCATCACCCGCGCTTTAGGCAGCAAGCTCGATCCGTCGGCTGACGACGGAGTCAGCGACAAGCTGGGAATCGACGCAACGGTTCCGCTCGGGGCCGATCCGTTTCGCTATGAACGCATACGGATTCCGGGTGAAAACGATATCGACTTGGAATCCTATTTCAAGTAAAGCGTTCGCCGGCCGCGAGGGGATGAGGCTGCGGGGTGGGTAGATCCGTCTGCCCACGGAAGCCTTTGACTCTGCGGCCACACTGGCCTAGACTTGGAGTATCGCGTCTTATCATTAAGATTTCCGCTACCAGAGTGGGTGGGCGCGTACGGAGGCTGTATGGTTGGCAAGCTCGGTATGCCGGAGCTGCTCGTGATTCTTGGTATCGCCCTGCTGATTTTTGGGCCCGGAAAGCTTTCCGACCTCGGCAAGGGTTTAGGCGAGGGCATTCGCAACTTCAAGTCCTCGATCGGCGGTAAAGAAGGCGAAAGCGCTCCCACGGTGGAAAAAAAGTAGCTTTCCGCTGAATTCGGCGACTCTGCCTGATTCGTCTGGTCACATACTCAACGGCACTCACGCCGTTGAGAAGTTTTACAGCGCGTAATTTCCTATTCTCATCTCATCCAAAAAATCTTGGCACGGCTTCCGCTACAGCGGTTCCTATGGCGTATCCCAAAGCCGCGATCCATCGGCCGTTGCAACCAACAGGGAGCGACGGCCGAGAACAATTCCGAGAGGATATAGCTCCTCGGGAGTCGCTCTAATCGCCGCCGCCGTGCTCCCGCAGCATGCGATACACCAGCGCCACCGGCAGTCCCACCACGTTGCAGTAATCGCCCTTGATCCCGCTGATCCAGCGCGAAGCTCTGCCCTGGATGGCGTACGCTCCGGCCTTGTCGAGAGGTTCTCCGGTCGCCACGTAGTCGTCGATTTCACCATCGCTCAGCGGCTCGAAGCGGACCTCGGTGGACTCCATGCGCAAGTCGTTGAATGTCGACTCCACCCGAATCCCGTCCGCGCAGGCAAACCCCGGTGATCACCTCGTGCGCCCGGCCCGCGAGCAGGCGCAGCATCCTCTTCGCATCGCCGCCATTGGCCGGCTTGCCCAGCACGTGTTGATCCACCACGACCATCGTGTCGGCGCCCAGGACGTAGAGGCCATCGGCTTCCAGTGCGGCCACTGCCGCGGCTTTTTCGCCTGCCAAGCCGCATCACGAAATGCCGGGCGACTCGTTCGCCCGGCGGATTTCCGCGATCTCCGCCGCATGCACCCGGAATTCGATTCCCGCGCTCCGCAGCAACTCCGCCCTTCTCGGTGACGCCGATGCCAGTATCAGCATGCTTTCGATTCTAAAGGGTTCGCGGAGTACTGGGTAATTTGAAGTACTCGTCACGACAGGTGCCCCACGTCCCGCCCGGGGCCCTGATTCCCATGCATCCTACCAATCAGCGTGACCGTCCAACCGGAGTGCCGATTGACGTCATTGGAGAGCCTGAACGGCGCGACTGTTCTCCACGCGGCGGCCCAAGCCGCATTCGCAGGTCGCATTCCGCGTCTGGGCGCCCAATGCTCAGAAGATCAGCTTGCGCCTGCTGCCCGCACACGGGCAAAGCAAGGAGATCGAGTTGCGGCCCGGCCCGACCCACGACCGGGATACCTGGGAAGCGGTGGCCGAGGCGCAGCCCGGCGACCGCTATTACTACCTGGTCGATGGCAGGCAAGTACCCGATCCGGTCTCCCGCCTGCTGCCGGAGGGGGTTCACGGCCCGACGGAGATTGTCGATCCGCTGCAATTCCAGTGGACCGACTCCGAGTGGCGCGGCCTGCCGTTTTCCGACTATGTCATCTACGAGCTTCACCTTGGCACCTTCACGCCCGAGGGAACTTTTGACGGAGCGATCAATAAGCTCGATGCGCTCAAGCAGCTCGGCGTGACCGCCATCGAGCTGATGCCGGTCAACGCCTTTCCCGGCCGCCGCAACTGGGGCTACGACGGCGTCGGGCTCTATGCCGTGCAGGCCAGCTACGGCGGGCCGGAAGCGTTTCGCCGCTTCGTCGACGAAGCCCATCGCCGCGGCCTCGCCGTCATCCTGGATGTGGTCTACAACCATCTCGGCAACGAGGGAAACTACCTCCGCCTGTTCGGGCCATACTTCACCGCGCGCCACCAGACCCCGTGGGGCGAGGCGGTCAATTACGACGACGAGGGATGCGAGGGCGTGCGGCGCTTCATCGTCGATAACGCCCTCTACTGGCTCACCGAATATCATCTCGACGGTCTGCGCCTGGACGCCGTGCAGACCATTCGTGACAATTCTCCGCGGCACATCGTCGCCGAAATTGCCGAGCGAGCCCACGCCCTCGGCGCGCAGTTGCAGCGCACCATCTGCATCATGGCCGAAACCGACGAGAACGATGCCCGCTACGTGCTTCCCCCAAGCCGTGGCGGCTACGGCCTGGAGGCGATGTGGAGCGATGATTTCCATCACGTGCTCCACGCCATGTTTACCGGCGAGCGCGCGGGCTACTACCAGGATTTCGGCACCCCACGGCAACTGGCGAAAGTGCTTAACGAGGGCTACGTTTTCCAGGGAGAGTTCTTCCATTTCTGGAAAGATATTCGCGGCACCTCCGCCAGGGACGTGCCTCTGCCGGCAAACATCATTTGCATTCAGAACCACGATCAGGTGGGGAATCGCGCCCAAGGCGAACGGCTGACGGCGCTGGTGCCGCGCGGCGTGCGCAAGCTGATGGCCGCAATTCTCCTGCTCGCTCCGCACACACCGCTCATCTTCATGGGACAGGAGTTCGATGAAGCCGCTCCGTTCCAGTTCTTCACCGATTTCGCCGACCCGACGATTCAAAAAGCGGTGAGCGAGGGCCGCCGCAAGGAATTCAAGGATTTCGCATTCGGCGAGGTTCCCGACCCGCAGCACCCGGCCACCTTCGAGCGCTCGCGGCTGAACTGGCCGCAGGCGAACGAAGGCTAACGACATGCTTCTCTGGTACCGCAGCCTGCTGCAACTGCGCCGCAGCCTGTTTCCACCCCGCACGGCAACCAGGCCGGGTCGGAACCCCGGTCATTCGAATCGTACCTGCGACGCTCGCCTGTTGCAGGAAGACGCCGTGCTCCACATGTATGTGCCCCGCCAGAATCCGCGCCTGCTGCTCACCTGCAACCTCAAGCCTGGCACGCCACTGGCGCAGATGCCCGGCTGGAAACCGCGCTTATCATCCGAGGAAGATGGCTACGCCGTCCGCGTCTGGACGAAGTAATGCGGCGCTACTTGTTAGCTTGCAGGAGTCTGGAGTTGCCGTTCCGTCGGCAATTTCGTGAACGGAATGGCCCTTGGCGATCGACTCCTAAACTCCATCGGCCTATGGTTTAGGCCTTTCGATAAATTCGAGCGTGTTTCCGTCACAATCTTCCAGGTAAACCACCTTCCCGCCCCGATTCGGACCTGCCGGAATTGTTAGAGGAGGCGAGATGAACTTTACCCCTTTAGCCGACATTTCCGCGAACATCGTGCCCAGTTCATCAACATTGAAGCAAATGTGCGCACTCCCAATGTTGCATGTCCGGGTATCGAGTTTTTCTCCTCGCGAGGTAAGATATTCAATCAATTCAATTTTAAAATCTGCGACGCTGAGATAGGCGATCCGCAATGATGCGCCGGGAATGCCGGTCACTTTCTCGCTAAAAGCAACATCCCGCTTAGAAACATCCATTAATTTCATACCTAGGGAATGAACGTAAAACTCCACTGCTTTCTCAACACTACTCACGGTAAAGCTGACATGATTCACATTGGTATACATGGTGTCCTTTGATGGCTTTTTTTCTAACGGAGAAATGTCGCCGAAAGAATATCGCCATATTTATGGCGGTGGCAAGCGAAGATGTCTGCCTCAGAATGGGGAAGCGAACGCTCCAAACTACTACACCATCTTCACGGATTATGGATAAAAGCCGTTTACATCCCGATCCTGTGTACCGACGATTGTGGGGCCGAGCGCCGACGAAACGTCGAGCTGGATAAGTCTCGTCTGCGCACAGCCCCTTGGGCTCTATGGCAGCAGGTTCCAATTCGGTCCGGAGCCGTCCCGATAATACGTCGCGTACTCCGAACGCCTTCAGTTCACCATCTCGGAAGACCCTTCCTCCGCTGCCACTTTGCGCAACAGCAGGCGTTCGGAATCGCTCATCAGGTGTTCCATGTCCAGCAGAAGGAACAAACGATTCTCCAGCTTCCCTATGCCGGAAACGTAGCCATTCCCCTGCTTGAGGCGTGGTGGTGGTTCGATAGTGTCCAACGAAATACGCAAGACCTCTGATACTGCATCCACTTCAAAGCCAAAAACACTGTCACCGACTTCGATAATCACGATCCGGGTCGCTTTGTCGCGAGTAATCGCTTCCATTCCCAGCCGTTTGCGCAGCCCGACAACCGGAATGATCCGGCCCCGCAAATTGATGACTCCTTCAACGAAGTCAGGCGTGTTCGGCAAGCGCGTGATCTCGCGCATGCGAATGATCTCCTGAACTCTCAGGATTTTGATTCCGTACTCCTCTTCGCCTAGCCGAAAGCTAACCAACTGCAGTAGTTCTGCTGAACTCTCGGCTCCCTTGTTTGCGCTGGTGGTCGTTGTTGCCACCGAACTCTCGATTTCCACTTGTGCTCTCCTACCGGGTATTGAGCTATCCGTTTGGCGTTGGGCTCGATCAGCGCGCCGCCCGTGTGTCTTCTACTGAGATCACTTGGAATGCGGGCTTGCGCCCCTGCTTCGGGATTGACGGTTTCAGACCTGCGTTGACCTGAGTCGCCATTGCTTCATTGCACGGTCAGATGTCCGCGTTCGTAATCGGATAGATCGCGGTTGCAGACTCCGGCCGCTGCCACCTGGCTTGTCGGCTTCGAATACGAACGCCTCGACGCTCGGGGAGCAGGTTGGTTGAAAGTCGAATCTCGATCCAGTTTGAATCGTCCGACCACCTGTTGCAGATCGAGCGCCAAGGAGGAGAGATCCTCGCACGCCTTCGCCGTTTGTTGCGAACCCTCGGCCGTTTCCCGCGTGATCTTTGCGATTTGTTCCATGTTGCCGTTGATCTGCTCGGTCGCGCTCGCCTGCTGCGTGGCAGCCGTCGCGATCTGCGTGATCATGTCGCCCACGTGTTGCGACGCCTTGATGATCTCCTGGAGAGATTTTCCTGCTTTGGCGGTCGTCTCCACTCCGCCTTCCACTTCTTTCTGTCCGGCGTGCATTTCCTCCACGGCACCATGGGTCTCCGTCTGCACGGTTTGAATCATCTCGGCTATTTCTTTCGTTGCCGTCGTCGTACGTTCCGCCAGCTTCCTGACTTCATCAGCTACCACGGCGAAGCCGCGGCCCTGCTCGCCGGCCCGTGCCGCTTCGATGGCCGCATTCAGTGCCAGCAGGTTCGTCTGGTCGGCAATGTCGTCAATTACACCGATGATTTTTCCGATCCGGTCGGAACTGACACCCAGTTTCTGAATCTTTTCCGCAGTCTGTGACACTCGATGGGCAATCCCTCGCATGCTTTCCAGGGTCGCCTCTACGACTTTTCCGCCTTCCTCAGCCAGACCGAATGCTTCTCGTGCGGTGTCGGCAGCCTTGTTGGCGTTCTCCGAAACCTGGGCCACGGTGGAACTCATCTCCTGCATTCCGGTCGCTACCTGCGTAGCCTGATCGTTTTGCATGCGAGAGCCCTGCGAAGCCTGTGTCGCCGACGCCGCAATTTCCTCCGACGCGCTGCCTAATGCCTGAGCGTTCTGTCCGATTTGCGACATCAGTTCGCGCAGTTTTCCCTGCATGTGATTCATCGAATCCGCCAGTTCGGCGATTTCGTCCTTCGACGAAGTTGTTAGCTTCTCGTCTGTCAAGTCACCGTCAGCGATGGCTGCGGCCCGGCTCACCACCTGCGACAGCGTGCCGCTGATCCGACGACTGACAACCGTTGCCAGAACAGAACCCAATGCGATAGCCAACAGCGTCCCAAACGTCAGCACATACATCGTCACCGTAGCCTCGCTCGCGGCTGCTTTAGAGCTGCTCTTCATCGTTTGATCGCTCGCGTTACCGAGGTCGATGGCGACCTGGTTGACGACTGCCGCAAGTGGAGCGGCTTTAGTAACGAATTCACTCAACGCGCGCTGCGAAGAGTCGGCGTTATGAGCAGCGGCGATATCCATCACTTCATGCTGCGCCTGACGAAACTCAGGTAGCTTTCGATCCAGTTCGGCGATGCGCGTTTTGTTCTCGGCGATTGCGAAATGTGGGCTCAATTCTTTTAATTTGGAAATGTCGTCATTGATTCTGTTCCAAGTGGTTTCCCAATTCTGCTTGAGCTTTGCAGCCTCTTCGGCGTTGCTACCAGCCACGAGCATGTACCCCCGGGTCTGAGCGGCTGAACTTTGCAGCGCCACGCGCAAGTCCCAACCCGCATCTACCGCCGGAAGTCTCCGGCTAAGGAGTTCTGCCTGATCGTTGCTAATACCACCGAGCTTCAGGCACGCAACGAGAACAGCAATTACAATCAGGGCAAATGCGCCGCCAAAGCTAAGACCAAGCTTCTTTCCTATCGTGAATTTCATCGTTTTTCTCCAAACACTTTGATTTAATCCAGATCTCGAGGATCATCCGACTCGCATGCTGCACTCGCTCACGGGCCTGGCGGGACTGCCTCATGGTGCTGGTGTCATCGTGGCTCCAATACCCTGCCACTGTCGGGGAGAACGGTCATCACGATTCCCAGCTTTGCCGGGAAGTTACTAATAAACGTTCCACTAGCACCTATCGGCAAGCGGAACCAATTAGTGAAGCATCTTTTCAAGCGGAAAGGTTTATAACAGGGCCGGAAGCGGTGTCTTTCTCCAGATCAGGCAGAACCGCTCCGTGCGCGGGTTGCCGCTGGTGAGAAAAAAAGGCAGTCGTGGCGCGTGACTTTGCGGAAAATCAAGGCCGTGGACAGGCAGATCACTTTAGCCGGACTGCGGCTGGCCAAGCTTCTGAACGATACGATTGGGAAGATGACGCCCAGCGGATTCCGGCGAGAGCGGGAGTGTTATAGTGCCTCAGAACCAGAGACCCGCCACATAAGAAACAACGGAATGGGAGAGTGGGATGCCATTGGCAAAGAGAATTTTTGTGATTGTGCTTGTGCTGGGACTGAAGATGTTTGCACAAAATGAAGCGAGGTGGGAGTACCGCCAGAGCGATGCGTTGCAGGGGAAAACGTTCGACGAGCTTATTCTCGACGGCACTTACATCAAGCCGCCGTCGTCAGGCACCAGCGAAACACCGCGCATTGTTAGTCCGTTGCGAGAATAAGAAGTTTAGAAGAGGTTACTTACTCATTGGCGGAGTTGCCGAACATACCGGGGGTTGGGAAGGCCACACCGCCCGCAGCTTCAAGGGGAAACCGCAAGCTCAAGTTGAAATAAGGTGGGATGAAAAGAAAAAAGTAATTTCCGATTTTTGGGAACTAAGCGATGATCGCCGAAGCTTGTTGTTTGATAAGCAGCAACTCGTCAAGCTTATGACCGGGCGTTCACTCGGTGACCCGACTGACCCTCGGGCTCTATTACCAGTGTTGTATTTGGGCGTAGTAGAAGCTGGTGCAAACCAAATAATTATGCGATTCAATATGCCAAAAGACCCTAAGCAACTTGTGAGACTGTGTGAATTGCAGCATGTAATGCGCGAATAAAGATTAACGCTCAGCAACATTGCCGACGCCAGGAATCCGGCGTTCCCGCTTTCGTTCGCCATTTACGATTCTGTGCTGCTGCGGGCCTAAAAAGCTATTACGGCTGAAACTTCGCCATGCAAATCAGTGGCGAGATTCTGGCAAACAATTTTCCGTAGTTCCTCGTAAACTATTGAAAACATAGCGGTCGAATCTGTAAGCCGAATTTTGTCTGCCGGCCCGGAGATCCAGCAATGCTGGGCTCCGCGACCGGCAGGGCGATCATTCCTCTTGGCCGGACATTACTGCCCGGCTCCAGCGACCTACCCGGAGGTTGTGACGCACCGAGCCGGCACGTGCTTGCCTTCCTCGCCAGCCGCTTGCGGCAGCCGGGGACGGGCAAGTCTCCCTCCCTATTTGGTCTTGCTCCGTGTGGGGTTTTCCGTGCCCTGGACATTACTGCCCAGGCGGTGCGCTCTTACCGCACCTTTTCACCCTTACCTCGCGCTCCTTGCGGAACGCGGTCGGCGGTATGTTTTCTGTGGCACTTTCCGTCACCCGAAGTTCGAGAGCACCGGCCCGCGCCTGACGGCGTGGATCGGAACTCCTGGCCCCAGGTGCCCGGACGTTATCCGGCACACTGCTCTGCGGAGTTCGGACTTTCCTCTTCCTGACCGGAGTGTTGACCCCGGGGTCCGTGATTCTAAAACCACGGCTCGGAAGCGACCGCCCGATTCGACCGCTATCGAACTAATTATATAGGTGCGGGTTACGCTGTGCGGGCAAAGTACCGGCCGGCTGGATTAGTTTCCCTGTAGATGTGTCCCGACATATCGGACTCTCATGGCGAGCAAAGTCGAGCCGGTCTTCGACGTGCCGCGGGTGCGTCGCCTTGGGCTGCAACCCGAAAGTCCGGCACTGTTACACTTAATACTGGTCGCGATCACTGGTCACTGGTTCACTGGCATGAATACGGTTGAGGCCATCCGGATTGCCCTGCAATCGCTTTGGGCAAACAAGCTCCGCTCCGTGCTGACGCTGCTTGGAGTGGTGATTGGCGTGGCCGCGGTGATTGCCGTGGTCACCTTCGTCAACGGCATCAACGGATATGTTGCCGAGAAGATCTTCAACCTGGGGGCTGACGTCTTCATTCTCTCGAAGGCGCCGAACGTGATCACCAACGCCGACCAGTACCTGGAAAGCCAGCGGCGCAAGGAGATCACCCTCGAGGATTATGAAGCGGTGGCCGCCGGCTGCTCGGCCTGCAAGTATGTGGGCGCCATGACGACGGCGGCCAATGCCAGCGTCAAATACAACGAACAGAGCAGCGCGGATAGCTGGGCGCGGGGCTGGACCCCTTCGATAGGGCCGATCTACGATCTTGACCTCGCCAGCGGCCGCTCGATCACCGAGTCGGACATGAACACCGCGGCCAATGTGGTGGTGATCGGCCACGATATCCAGGAAAACCTGATGGGCGGGGTTGATCCGCTGGGAAAAGAGATCCGGGTGGATGGCCACCTCTACCAGGTGGTCGGCGTGGCTACGCCAAAGGGCAAGACGCTCGGCATGAGCATGGACAACTGGGTGGTCATGCCGATTACGACCTGGCTGAAGCAGTATGGCAGCCGCCGGGTCAGCCTGCGCGATCTGGGCGAAGGCTTACGGCATGGGGCCGGAACTGGATGCGGCGATCGACCAGTCAAGGGTCATCCTGCGCGCGCGGCGGCACGACGCCGCGGGCACAGCCCGACAGTTTCGCGGCGGAGACCAATCAGAATTTTCTTTCCATCTGGGCCGACTTGAGCGGCACGTTTTTTGTGGTCACGATTGCCATCGCCTCGATTGCGCTGGTGGTGGGCGGCATCGTGATCATGAACATCATGCTGGTATCGGTCACCGAGCGCACGCGCGAGATCGGCATCCGCAAGGCCCTGGGCGCGCGGCGCGGCGACGTGATGCGGCAGTTCCTGATCGAGTCGAGCACGATGGCGTTGGTGGGCGGCATTCTGGGCGTCATCGTGGGGATTGTGGTGGCAAAAACCGTGACCCTGCTGATCGGGATGCCTTCGGCGATTGAACTATGGGCGGTGCTAGCCGGGTTGCTGGTTTCAGCGAGCGTGGGAATCTTCTTCGGAGTTTATCCCGCGCGCAAGGCCGCCAGTCTGGATCCGATTGTGGCGCTGCGATTCGAGTTATAGCGATGCCAAGCGACGTTACGCAAAAACATTCTTGCCGAAGATTTCCGCATGGCATTGGCCACCCTGGTGACCAACAAGATGCGTTCCGCGCTGACCATCCTTGGCATCGTGATCGGGGTGATGACGGTGATCGCGATCTCCTCCGTGGTGCGCGGCCTCAACTCGAATGTGCAGGGCCTGGTGCAGCAGATGGGCTCCAACATCATCTTTGCCTACCATCTGCAACCGTTCCAGCTTGGCCGGCCAACGGCGGAGATGCTGAACCGCAAAGAGCTGACGTATGACGATGCCATGGCCATGCGCAGCCTGCCGCACGTGAAGGCGGTTTCCGCCGGCGTCCGCTTGTTCCTGAGAGAATTCGGGACCGGAACCTACGTGGTGAAATACGAAGGCCGGCGGGCGAAGAACACGATTCTCGAAGGCGACACGGTCTCGGCCGCCGATGTCTTCGAATACAAGCCGGAGCGCGGGCGCTGGTTCATTCCGGCCGAGCAGGAGCAGCACAGCCCGGTGATCGTTCTCGGATACGACACGGCACAGACGCTGTTCGACAACGCCGATCCGGTCGGCAAGGAACTCAACATCGAAGGCCAACTATTCACCGTGGTCGGCGTGGCGGAAAAGAAGCGGGCGGCTTTCAGCGGCGGCGCCAACCCCGAAGACAACATTGTCTTCTTTCCCTACACCACCTTTCATAAGCTGCATCCGGAGCTGAAGGACAACTGGATCAGCATCAAGGCCACTTCGCAGGCGGATATGCCGAAAGCCGTCGACGAGGTGCGGGAGCTGTTGCGGCGCAGGCGGCGGGTTGCGCTGGATAAGCCGGACAACTTCGCGGTCTTCAGCCAGGACTCGCTGGTGGAAGTGTGGGACAAGATCACCGGCGGCGTGTTTGTCTTCATGTTCGCCGTTTCCAGCGTTGGACTGGTCGTCGGCGGCGTTGGCGTGATGAACATCATGCTGGTTTCGGTCACGGAACGCACGCGCGAAATCGGCATCCGCAAGGCGATCGGGGCGCGCAAACACGACATCCTGGTGCAGTTCACGCTGGAGGCGGTGGCGCTGACGGCCATTGGAGGGGTGCTGGGAATCCTGGCGGGAGGATTGATCAGCAGCCTTGTGCCCTTTGTTTTTCCCGCTCTGCCGGCGACCATGTCGATGCCGTGGTCGGTCCTCGCCTTCGCCGCTTCGACCTTCATCGGACTGGTATTCGGGATCTATCCCGCGTGGAAGGCCGCCAACCTCGATCCCATAGAGTCTCTGCGCTACGAGTAAGCGCCGTCAAGTTTTCGGCCAATACTTCCAGCAGCTTTCCAGGCTTCAATTCCCGATCTGCTAAGCTGTTTGCATAACTCACATGCACTTTTCATTGCCTTTTCATGGCTGCACTGGCATGGTTTTTTGCCGTTCTGGCGATCTGCGGACTTGGCTATCAGTTCCTGGTGATCGCCGGAATCGTCAAGTTTTGCCGTTTGCCACACTCTCAGCCGGCGTCGAACGGCGCGACGCTGGAGTGGGATGACCGCTCGACGATGCCGCCGATTTCCATCCTCAAGCCGCTGCGCGGGGCCGATCCGCGAATGTATGAAGCTTTTCGCAGTCATTGCCTTCAGGATTATCCCGAGTTTGAAATCATCTTTGGCGTGGCGGACGCCAACGATCCGGCGGTGGCCGAGGTCGAACGGCTGCAGCGGGAGTTTCCGTCGCGGCGTATTCAACTGCTGGTGTGTCCGGAGTTGCTCGGAACCAATCGCAAGGTCAGCACGCTGGTGCAACTGCTGCCGCAGGCGCGCTACGATTGGCTGCTCATCAACGACAGCGACATCCTGGTGCCGCCGGACTACTTGCGGCGAATCGCGGCCTGCTTCGAGGATGGCCGGAAGACTGCGGGCCGCCGCACGGGGATGGTGACGGCCTTGTATCGCGCGGCTGGCAACCCCAACCAGCCAACAGCGGGCTTGTCGGGGACCCCGGCTGCCAACCCCAACCGGCCAACCACAGGCACGACGCTGGCTTCCCGGCTGGAGGCGCTTACCATCGCAACCGATTTCGCCGGAGGCGTGCTGAGCGCCTATGCGCTGGAAGGCCGGCTGAGCTTCGGGTTGGGCTCAACCCTGGCGGTGCGGCGCGAAGCGCTTGGAGGCGATCGGCGGGCTGCGTCCGCTGCTGGACTACCTGGCGGATGATTACGAATTGGGAAATCGCATGGCGCGCGCCGGCTTCGACGTGGTGCTGGCGCCGCTGGTGGTGGAGACCGCGCTGCCTGGCGCGAGCTTCGGCGAGATGTTCCAACACCAGTTGCGCTGGGCCAGGACGATCCGCGACCGGCGACTGGGAGGATATATAGGGCTTGGAGTTACCCATGTAGTGCCGTGGGCGCTGCTGGCCTGCCTCTGCTCGGGGCTGGCCGGCTGGAGCCTGGGGCTGCTGGCGGTGAGCGTCTTGCTGCGCTTCGCGGTGGCCGCGGCGCTGTGCATGAGCGTGCTGCATGACGAGGCAGCGGACGCTGACTTGTGGCTGCTGCCGCTGCGAGACGTGGTCGCGTTGCTGGTCTGGATTGCCAGCTTCGCGGGAAATACCGTCGAGTGGCGGGGAGAGAAGTTCCGGATTTCGCGGGGAAAGCTCGAAAAGCTGGAGTCAAAAACGAGGTAAGCCGCCTCACGACGACACCTATGGCGATGGATACAGTGTCTCTGATTCTACTCTATGGCGGTTTCACATTTGGTGTATCCGCTTCCTAGAGGTGTCATCCTGAGGCGGAGCGCCGGGGCTCCCGGCAGACGCCGTCTTTGCGTCTGTTGGGGTGGTCGAAGCGGAGCCGAAGGATCTGCTTTCTGGCACAGGGACAACAGCCGACCCTTCGCTTCTCCACCCCGGCAACGGCAAAACGGTCGTCGCCGGATCCACTTATTCTGGCTCTGCGCTAGACATCTGGGATCGAAGACTTGAGCAGCTCAAAGCGGCCGTCCGCATAGAGGCGATAACGCTTGCCACGCCAGATGATCGTGTCGCCGAAGAATCCGGCGATCCAAAAACCAAAAGCAGTGATGTCTTCGAGAGGCAAGAGCAGCCAGTTCAGTTTCGCATCCAGGATTCGCGCCGAAACCACATAGGCCGCAGCCAGGCGCACGGCGAGCGTCAGCGGCAGCACCGGCCACCAGGCGGGATTCACCAGGCAGACCAGCAGCCCCAGCGGCAAAGGCATGGTGAACAATTGCCCGAGATAGCCAAGCGGCCGGGAGCGCCGCGTACTGCGTCCCCAGCGCAGACGATGCGCCGCATTGTGGCGCAGATTGGCGCTGCCGATGTGGTGCTCAATCACATATGAAGAAAGGATCACACCGTGTCCGGCTTCGGCCGCGAACTTGCCCATCACAAAGTCTTCGGCCAGGTAGTCCTTGAGTCGGCAAAGGCCGCCGATCGCCAGCAGTGTCCGCCGCCGCGCCACGATGGTCGCGCCCACGGCAAAGCGCATGCCTTCCAACATACGGGCCACCAGGATGCCGGCCAGAAAATCGGTATTCATACTGGTAGCCTCTAGCCGCGACCAAAAGCTGGGGCCGGCAACGGCACGGTACGGACAGGTTGCGACGCCGACCCGCCGGTCCTGAAATTCGGCAGCCACGGTGGAGAGCAGGTTCGGAGTGACCCGCGTATCGCTGTCGCTCATCACCACCAGATCGTTCGCCGCGGAGGTGAGCATGCGGTCCAGGCTGAAGATCTTCGCGTTGGGATACGGCGCGGGACCGGTCACCATCAATCGCGCCTTGACGTGCGGATACTCGCGCTGCAATTGCTCGACAACTTTCACCGCCGGATCGTCGCCGTCTCGCACCGCAAACAGAATCTCGAACTCCGGATAGTCCTGCTCGAAAAAGGTTCGCAGGTTGGATTCGAGTCCCAGATCAAGGCCGAAGAGCGGCTTGAGGATGCTGATTGCCTCCCGCGACTGCAACGCGGGCGGCCGCACCGAGAGATAGCGGAACGCCGCCACAATCGAGAGCAGCGAATAGACCAGCGCGCCGGCCAGAAGAGCGAGAAGTACAAGAAGTACTACGGTCACGTCAGTTTCCAAGAGCCCGGTTGGTCAGAATGGATTTGCCCCCGCTGCTGGCCAGCAAATAAGACCGCGCGCCGTGCAGATCCTTGGGATGATCCTGGTCTTCCCATAGAAACACCGTCTTGGGACCGGACCACAAGGTGGAGAAAGAGGATTCGGTTTCGTAAACATGGGGCGCATCCGGAAATTTGGAGCCGTACCATAGCACTCCGCTGGGCTTTTCCCACACCCGCACCGGGACGTTTGTATAAAAGTTCACGCTGGAAGCTTCGGAGTATTCGGCGCCCACCACAATGATGTCTCCCGGTCGATAATGCCGCTCGATGGCCGTCGCGAGCTGGTACGAAGACAGAATCGGTGAAAAGGTAATGAAGGCCGCGTGAACGCAGGCAAGCAGCACGACCATCATCGCGACCAGGGCGGTATTCGCGGCCCATGGGCGTCCGCGCCGCCGGAAAAACCAATTCAAACCCGCGCCGATCGAAAGCCCCAGCACCACTCCCAGCAAAGGAGTGCGGAAGACGCCCAGCGCCTGCGGCGTCAGATCCAGCAGATGACCGAGCGAGAGATCGTATTCCGTAGGATTCTTCTTCAGCAGGTCCACCAGTTCGGTTCCCGGCGGCGGCCTGTGCGATGCCATTAACAACACCGCGCCCACCAGCGAAGCGGCAAGGGCAACCACCAAGGACACCGCGGAGGAAATTCTACCCGCCCGGCGTTCGCGGGAATCGGCCGGCGACGCGGATTCCCTGGCCAGCCAGTTCCCTACCAGCAATGCCATGCCCGGCAACGCGGGAATTGTATAGTACTCCTGGCGCGTCGAGAAGCTAAAAAACATCATGATCACAAGCACCCAGAGCGCGAACAGCAGATGGGCTCGCTGCTGCTTGTCGAGCGGGTTTCGCAACTGACGCCAGCGCCAGGGAACGACTTTCACCGCCTGCGGCAGAAACATGGTCCAGGGCACCAGGCCAAAGATCAGCACCCCCCAAAAAATCAGCAGCGGCACCGTGTCATAGCCCGGCGGTATGCGCTTATTCAGATAGCGCAGAAAATGCTCGTTTACAAAATAAAACCATAAGAACCCGCGGGTCGCGCCTTGATCCGGATTGCGCAGCGCCGCCAGAATATGCCACGGCACGGCGCAGGCCAGAAAGACCAGCGTGCTGGAGAAGAGCCGCATGCGCAGCAGATGGCGCAGGTTTCCGGTCAGAACCAGGTAGGCGCCGATGATCCCCACGGGGAAAACGATGCCGATCAAGCCCTTGGTCAGCACGTTCAGGGCGCAGCTCACCGCCAGTCCCCAGCAACTGAAGCGGCTGGGGGAATTCTCTTGCAACGACCGCAAAAAGAAATAGACGCTCAGGGTGAGCCAAAGTCCGACCAGCGCGTCAGGAATCATGAAGCGGGTAAAAAGGTACGGACTCAGGGCCGTGGCCATCACCACGGACGCGTAAACTCCCGCTCTTTCTCCGTAGGCGTACCGGCCCAGTTCATACACCGCGAACAGCCAGCCGAGAATGCCCAGCAGCAGCGGCAGCCGGGTGCTCCAATCGCTGACGCCGAATAGTTCGTAGCTGACCGCCATTCCCCAATACATCAGCGGAGCTTTTTCCAGATAGCGGATGCCGTTGACGTGCAGGGTGACCCAGTCGTGACTCAACACCATCTCGCGCGATGCTTCGGCGTGTACGGTATCGACGTCATCGAGCAGCGGCGGCGAAAACAGACCGGGAACGTACAGGACCGCCCAGAGAGCAACAATAAGAAGGATGAACAGCTTATGATTTCGAGAAACGGCCGGCCGGGTGGCACCAAGCGCCGCCGGCTTCTCCACTGCGCTATTTGTTAATTGCATCCGGATCAACCAATCGAGATTCTACGCGAGCACGAACACGGCGCTTGCCGGGGCTCCAACAGCGGCAAACCAGCTCATTATAAGACATCGATGATCGCACGGGACTCTGTCGGGGGGTTGCGGCCGACGGAAACCGTGTGTTCTCCAGAGATTGCGGCCTGGGAAACCCGTGGCGACGCCGCCGCTTCGAAGCAGACAGTGGCGCCAGCCCGGACTAAATCCCGGGAGCGCCAGTGTGCTGTCCCGTAGGTTCGCTGCATAAGGTTCGGATCTCATCCTGAGCGAGCCGGGCCCCCGCCAAGCCTGCCGTTGGCCGGTTGGGGTGAACAGCGCGAGAATCGGGAGATTTCCATGAAGAACCTGTGGCATGCGGCGTCGGTTTTATTGCTGGCAGGCGTGGCGACGGCACAGACCGGAGCCATCAACAGCATGAGCGGCAGCACCAACCAGAACCAGACGCTGACCGGCCAGACAGCACATCCCGTTCCGCCGGCGCCGGTCTTCACCGGTGGAGCGCCCGACGCGGGTGATCGTGTCTCCGGGACTCCGGCCAACGCCACCACCATGCACCTGGAGAGCGAATCGATGACCGCCGGACAAAATCCGCCCGCCTCCGGCGTCGGGGCAGTGGCGCAGCCGGCGCTTTTTGAGAGCGCGGATCGAGGTCCGGCGCGTCCTTCCACGCGGACGCAGCATTGAGCTCCTGATCGATGTCTCTCTGACCGGATGGCGGAGGGGGCATTGTGCCGCCCTCCGTCTTCAGTTAAAGCCAGATCCCCGGCGACGACCGTTTTTGCCGTTGCCGAGGTGGCTTACTGCGATGTACCCAGCGTTCCGGGATGACAAGTTGCGCCGGTATCCGGAGTCGGGGTTGGCGGTGTGGGCGGCGTAGCCCAGGGCACGTTGGTGAAGTCGAAGAAATCCAGCAAGTCGGGCTGTACGGCGTCGCGGTTCGTCAAGTGCGCCGTTGGGCCGATGAAGCGGCTCTCGACAAACTTGAGCACCGCCGTATGATCCATCGGCGCGTGCCCGACGTAATGCTTGCGCGTAAACGGCGAAATGATCAGGTTCGGCAACCGGAAGCCAAGCTGCGCGGCAAAGCCCTGCTTGGTGGCGGCATCATTGGGATGTGTGCCCGGCCAAGCGGCCGTCAAATCGCAGTGCAGAATAGGCCCCGTTGCGGGAGCGAGACACGGGAAGTAACGATCCGGATTCACCGCGATCGCTGAGATGTCGGTCGTGATCCCCAATGACTTATCGGTGAAGTCATTGGTGTGGTTGGGAATCGGGGGCACGTGATCGAGCGGACCGCCGCCCTCGTCAAAGGACATGAAAAAGACCGAGTCTTTCCACGAAGGGCTATTCATCAGCGCATTCACCAGCGCCGCCACCTGCGTCTGGCCGGCCAGGATCGACTGTCCCGATCCAGGGTGCTCGTCGTTGTGGCCATAGGCTGGATCGATGACGGCAAAGCTCGGTAGCGTGCCGTTGGCCACGTCGACAAAGTACTGGGTGATCGGCGCGACGTGGGTCGGGTCGATGCAGAAGCTGTTTTTAGGATCGCCGACGGCGCTGGAGGGAACGGTCGGCGCGACGCAGGGTTTCGCTGCATTGAGGTACTTGTAATCGTAACTCAGGTAATTGAACATGATGTCGGGAAAGCCGGTACAGGCCGGCGTCCCGCTGTTGGGCAGCACGCAACCGCTCTGGGTGATGCTGTAGTAATACTTCCAGGAGACCTTGGCCTGATCCAATTCCTCGAAAATGCTGGGAATGGCCAGTGCGCTCGTGATGCCGTCGTTCATGAACGGGTCTTTCACCAGCCCTTGCGTGGTGCCGCCGCTGAGGGTGGCGATGCGGTTCGGCGTGCTTTTACTGGCGACCGGCGAAAACCAACGATCCGACACCGCAAACTGCGAGGCCATGTAGTAGTAGTAGTTGAGAAAATCCTGATCGTAATATCCCATGGCGCGGGTGCCGGGTTGGGTTGGATTATCGTTCAGCGAGCCGCTGCCGCAACCGGCGGCGGCGCAGCCTATGGCGTAGCCTGCGGCTTCCTGCACAAAGTATTCCATCGTGATCTTGCGCGTAATCGATTCGCTGTTGCTCACGTCCAGGTAACTGGCGGGCCAGTCGGAACTCATGTCATCGACGCAGGCCGTGGTCATCTTAAACGGAAGAAATGTTTTTCCGTTGTACTGGTTGGTGAACGTCGTCAGCTTGTCATCGATGCCGTCGACGTTATAGGTGACTCCGTCATCGCCCACATTGAAATTGTTGGCTTGGCGATACGGATTCAACATGCCGAAATACGCATCGAAGGTGCGATTTTCCTGCAATTCAAAGATGACGTGATTGACCGATTGCACGGTGCCCGGCGTGGGAGTTGGAGTTGGAGTCGGCGTCGGCGTAGGAGTGGGCGTCGGCGTGGGCGTGGGAGTTGGCGTTGGTGTGGGCGTCGGGGTGGGGGTTGCGGCAGAATTCGAATTCGACGACCCGGAACCGCAGCCCCACAGGACAAGCAGCAGAGCGGAAACCAGCAACACATCAAGACATCTTTTCATCGGTTCTCCATCTCCCTCGCGGACCGGCCGCATGGTTGATTTGAGGAAGATGGAGCGAGCAGCTCGGAAGATGCCCGCGCGAAGTGGTACTAAGTAAAGATCGCAAAGGTACTAAGCTGCTGAATGCGGGCTGGCAACGAGCAGTTCCGGCCGGAGCTGCCGATGTCGATGAGAAGTTGTCAAATGCGAACCTGTGCTGGCGGGCTTGCTTCACACCATTAGTCTTTATTAGTGGTTAATGGCGGTTTCACATTCGTCGTGTCCGATTCCTCGAAGTGTCATCCTGAGGCAGAGCAAAGCGGAGCCGAAGGATCTGCTTCCTGGCACAGGGGCAACTAGATCCTTCGCTTCTCATTCGCGATGATTCACGCAAACATTCTTTCTAAATCGTTCAGAGCTGGCGAAACCTATTCAGAATGCCTGGGTTCTACTAAGATGAAGAGGCGTGTTCAGGGGGAGCTATGTCTCGAATCGGCAGGGCAGTTCTCGCTCTTATCGGCTCTGGTGGTCGTTGCAGGATTGATGATTGGCTGCGGCGGCTTTTTCGTCTCGCCGAATTCGCTGGCCAGCATTACGGTCAGCCCCGATACCGCGGTTCTTAGTTCCGCGAGTGGCAGCGGGACTCTGCAAATGTCTGCCAGCGCCATACTGGTCAACGGCAACAGTTCCGATTGTACTTCGGCAACCTGGACGCACTTCCGATACCACCGGCAGCTTTCCTCACGCATCGACCCTCCACCGGTTTGGTCACGCCTGTCGGGCGCTGGCGTCAGCGACAGTGACGGTCAGTTGTAACGGAACAGCAGCACGGCGGTTCCGATCGATGTCATTACCGGCACAATCACCAGTATCACCATAAGTCTATTCGAGTCACCACTGTGTGACCCCGCCGGGCACCGTGACAGCGACAGTCGTCACGAACACCGGGGCGACGATCCCAGCTAATTTTGTTGACTGGACTACCCCTACCGGCGCGACCATCAGCACCAGTGGCATCAAGCGCGGTATTTACGTTTCGTGACCGCCACTCCTGGAACGACAGCGACAATCACCGCAACTGTTAATACCAACGACAACTCGACACTTACCGCGACTTCGCAGTCGATTACCGTTCGAGTGAGGCGGGAGCGGACGACGAGTATCGGCGAGGTGAGAGCGTCTGGAAGGCATGTCAATCGCTAAGGGTGTCATGCTGAGCGCAGCGAAGCATCCGCAGGGAACTGTCCTGCCCAGCGCCGCTCCAGACTTTTTGATGAATCCTTGTGTTGCGTCTCCACTCCACGCCGTGACGGGATTCTTCGCTCCCGGTGGTCGCTCAGAATGACGATCCTGAGCATTGCTTGCACAGAAATCACACTGGCATCTGCGCTCCATGGGTAACGTCCCCGGCTTTTGCGGTGGTATGCCGGAGCGCTCTGCACTACAATTTTTTCAGGAATCATCTCTCGTGCTTAAGAAGTCCAAAAAAGCTCTCCCCAACATCGCTGTTGTGTGTCTGTGCGGGTTGCTGCTGGCGTTCGCTGCTGTTTTCAGCCGGCTGCAAGCGCGGTCCCTTGCGGTCGAATGAGGTCGCCTACGTTGCGGTTCCCCAGGCCGTGCTTCGCGACCGTGTGGCCGCGCTTTATAACAAAGTTGGAATCGTCACCAACGGGCAGAAGCTGGAGATTCTGGAACAGCAAAAGCGCTTTGTGAAGGTGCGGACCGCCAGCCAGCAGGAAGGCTGGATCGAGCTGCGGTATCTGGTCGGCCAGGATGTCTTCGACGGCTTCGAAAAGCTGGCCAAAGAGAATGGCGCGACGCCGGCCCAGGCGAAAGGCGTGACCCGGGCGGAACTGAACATGCATCTGACTCCGGCGCGTGACGCGGAAAAGCTCTATCAACTGGCCGAAGGCGAAAAGGTCGACATTCTGAAGCGGGCGACCGCGGAGAGGCAGACGGCGGGCGCGTCCAAGGGCTTCAGCCTGTCCAACCAATCCAAGCCCGAGCCGCGAAAGCCAGGCTCCAAACCGGCGATTCCCGTCAAGGGTACGCCGGCCACCGCATCCGCCACGGTCAGGGATGCAAACGCTGCTCCGCCGCAGGTGATCAACGCCAATGTTCCGCAACCGGCGCCGAGCCGACGGCAAGCCCGCCGAAGCCGAAGCCGATGGACGACTGGTGGCTGGTGCGCGACAAGCAGGGCCGCGTGGGCTGGGCGCTGGCCAGAATGATCGATATCGATGTGCCGATGGAGATCGCGCAATATGCCGAAGGCCAGCGAATCCAGGCCTGCTTCGTTCTCAACCGCGTGCACGACGAAGAGCGCGACGGCGACAAGGACGTGGCGCAGTACCTTGTGCTCATGACCGAACCCAAAGACGGCATGCCGTTTGACTTCAACTCCTTCCGGGTATTTACCTGGAACCTGCGCCGGCATCGCTATGAAACGGCTTATCGCGAACGCAACATCATGGGATTTTTGCCGGCCAGCGTGGGCACCGCAGAACTTCGACAAGGAAGGAATCGCAGCCGATCTTCACCTTGAAGCTGCAAAATGAGGACGGCCAGACGACCGAGCACACCTACCGGCTTGCCGGTCCACTGGTGCGGCGCGTACTCGCGCCCGGAGAAGAAGTCCCAGAAACTCGCCCAGGCCCATCCGAAACCCAAAAAGAAGGAAACAAAGAAGAAGGCAGTCGCGCCAGCCCATCACCGCCATTCCGGTAAGCTTTCCCGGTAGAGCTGGACTAGTGGCTCCCGGATCCTGAGCAGGTCTTCCGGCCAGGTTTTTCCGGCCATCCGCCCGGCCCGTGCCGGGAATCCAATCAGGCGGGAGGGCTTCGGAATGGCAGAGAAGGTCAAGAAGCTGAATCTCCAAAGGGATTACAAGAGCTTTCTTTACTTTATCGACGGCAATGGAAACGTCTGCCAAAAACCCAAGTCGGGCAATGGCGATACCCAGATCCTGGTGGAAAACGCGGTCGAGCGCGACAACCAGTATCTGTACTTCATCGACAAGGAAGGCGACGTCTCCCGTTCCCCGCGAGGAACCAAGAAACGCGCTGCCGCCTGATCCCTTATGGACAATTCAGGTTGGAACATGTACGTCTTCCGGGACGGGCGGAGGATTGTTCCGGGGCAGAGACTCGTCTCTGAGCTGCGCGACGCGCTGACGGCCCTCGGGCGCGGACCTCGCCCTTCGATGGATCGGCTGCTGGATGCGCTGATTGCCGCCGGGGAGTTGGAATGCGCGCTCACCGACGCCGACTCGGAGCTGGCGGCACGCGCGGCAGCCGTCAGCGACGCCGTCGCCGGGATGCTGGTCCGTCGTGCGGCGACCAATCACCCCAACGAGCAAAGCTCGCCGGAAACCCCAATGGACCGGGAGTCGCCAGCGGCGAGGACTTCCGACAGATTGCTGGCGCAACTGGAGTCGTTGGCGCCGCCGGCGCAGTTGCACCTCAGCGTTCACGAGGGCTTTGCCTACTACGCGCTGCATCCGCTGAAGGTTGTGGACCTGCTGCGAGATATCTTGTCCGGGCCGGCGGCAGACAGTGCTTCCGCGCCGCGTGGTGAGCGCGTGGCAGTGCTCGGGATACGCAGCATTGGGGTCACCCTGAGCGCCGTGCTGACCGCGGCGCTCCAACAGCGCGGATACGCCGCCGACCGCACTACGGTCCGTCCAACCGGCCATCCTTATGACCGCAACTCACGCTGGACGGGCAGCAGATGGCGTGGGTCGAGGCTCACCGCGGCGCGGAGTTCATGGTGATCGACGAGGGTCCGGGGCTGAGCGGATCGTCGTTTCTGGCCACCGCCGAAGGGCTTGGTCTCGGCCGGCGTGCCGCAGCGAAAAAATCCTTCTGATCGGGAGCCGCCAGCCCGATGTGGCGCAACTGCGTTCGCCCAATGCCGTCGAGCGCTGGAGCCGCTTCCGCTTCACCTGCATGGCGTCTCACCCTTATTGTCCCGAAGGCGCCGCGATAGCCATCGGAGGCGGCGCGTGGCGCGAGGAATTTCCGACCGATTGCAGCGACCCGCCAGCCTGCTGGACGCAACTGGAGATGGCAAAATTTCTCTCCGCTGACCGCCAATTGTTCTACAAGTTCGAAGGCTTCGGACACTTCGGCGGCGAGATCGGAAAGCGGGCTTCGGCGCTGGCCGCGGCCGGTCTGGGGCCAGAGTATCTGGGCAATGAATCGGGATTTGGCATCTACCGGGTCAGCCGGGGCCGAGGGCTGACGGCGCACAATCTTTCGCCTTCGCGGTTGCAGCATCTGGCGGGCTATTGCGCCTTCCGCCTGCGAGAGTTCAAGGCCGACGACTCGCAGCCTTCGGCCATCGACGAGATGGCACGCTGGAACTGGTCGCTGGAATTTGGGGAAGCGGGCGACTCATCGGAGTTTGGCCCGGTTGAGGTCGCGCACAGGGTCTTCTGCGACGCGCGCATGATGCCGCAGGAATGGCTGGAACTCGCCGATGGCCGCTTGCTCAAACTCGACGGCGCAGCCCATGGCGACGACCATTTCTTCCCCGGCCCGTGCGACATCGCATGGGATCTGGCAGGAACCATCGTCGAGTGGAACCTGGCGGGCGCTGAAGCGGAATATTTTCTGGAGGAATACCGCCGCCTCAGCGGAGACGATGCGCGCCGACGCCTGCCGCCCTACCTGAAAGCTTACGTCTCCTTCCGCCTGGGCTGGTGCAAAATGGCCGCCCTGGCCAGTGCGGGCAGCTTCGACGAGCCGCTGCTATGGCGCGATTTCGAGCGCTACCGCCGCTATGCCGAACAGCTTTCGACGCGCTCCGAGCTGGCGGGGCAAAAGGCCGTCGCGCTAACGCCGGATGACTCGGCAAATGTTGCTCGTAACTGAAGAAACTACCCCAGGTTAGCGCCGAACCCCGCGGCGCGGAACCTGGGGCACCCGGCAACATTCCTGAAACGCCCCGGTCTCAGGAAAAGAACTCGGCGATGGCCTCGACCACTCGCCGCTGCTCGTCCGGGCGGAGTTCGGGGAAGATCGGCAGGGCCAAGACCTCGCGGCAAGCCCGTTCGGCTTCGGGCATCGAGCCCGGGGCATAGCCGAGATAGGCGAAAGCTTCCTGCAGGTGCAGCGGAACCGGATAGTAGATTTCGCTGGCGATGCCGCGAGCGGTCAAAAAAGCGCGGAGTTCATCGCGCCTCGGCACCCGCACCACGTATTGGTGATAGATGTGTTGCGCCTGGGGATAAACGGTCTGCGGGCGCACCGGGCATCCGGGCGAGCCGGCGAGCGCAGGCCGCGGAGAAGAGTTGGTCATAGCGAGCCGCGATTTCCCGCCGCCGCGCGTTCCATTCGTCGAGGTGCCGCAGCTTGATCCGCAGCACCGCGCCCTGGATGGCGTCCATGCGGCTGTTGCCGCCCATCTCCTGGTGGTAATAGCGGCGCGAGCTGCCGTGATTGCGCAGCCGGCGGACGCGCTCGGCCAGCTCCGGATTGCTGGTGGTGACACAACCGGCATCGCCGAAGGCATTGAGGTTCTTGGTGGGATAGAAGCTGAACCCCGCCGCCTCGCCCCAGGCTCCCGCCTTGCGCTTGCGCCACGAGGCGCCGAAGGCTTGCGCGGCGTCTTCGATGATCGCAAGCTTGTAATCCTGAGCCACCTGCTCGAAAACTTCCATGTTGGCGCATTCGCCGAAAAGATGCACCGGCATGATCGCCTTGACCGCCGTGGGACGCAACTGCTCGATCGCCCGGCGCGCCGAGCGAAAATCCAGGTTGAACGTCTCCGGATCGATGTCGGCAAAGACCGGACGGGCTCCGCAGCGCACGATCGAGCTGGCCGAGGCAAAGAAGGTGAACGGCGTGGTCAGCACCAGGTCGCCGGGCCGAATGCCGGCCGCGGCCATGGCCAGCCATAGGGCATCCGTGCCGCTGGCGCAGGCCACCGTGTCATTGACGCCGAGAAACGCCGAGATTTCCCGCTCCAGGGCGGCAACCTCTTCGCCAAGAATCAGGCTTTGCGACTCGCAAACCCGGTCGATGGCCTCGCGAACCTCGGTGCGAATGGTGGCGTACTGCCGCTTGAGATCCAGTAGCGGCACCGTCTGCTGTGCGGCGGCATCTGCCGCGACGCCGGAGAAGAATGTTCGTTCACGAATGTCCCGATTTCCTGTTTTTCCTGTTCAAGCCGACAAGCGCCGCCATAGCCGTGAGCAGCCGCTTTGGTCGGCGAATGCCGGGTGAAGTTTTGATTCTAGAGCAATTCTGGAGTCGGCGTATCCCTAATATCGGAGCAATATCACTGCCGGTAAAGACCCTACCCGGGTCGCAAAGGGCGGCAACGAAGCTCCAACCAACTCAGTGCGCCAGGAAAAGGACGTAGTGGCTGGCGCAGATCATGAAGAACAGCATCGGAAAACTAAGCCAGAAATTTGTCCAGGCGGTCGCAGCCGAGAGGAGCATGAGTTTCTGGATCTCCGGCGGCGCGGGATCGGATGGGTTGGGAGCTGACTCGGTCCATTGC
This sequence comes from uncultured Acidobacteriota bacterium, assembly GCA_963786555.1. GTDB lineage: Bacteria > Acidobacteriota > Terriglobia > Terriglobales > Acidobacteriaceae > CAWBRT01. The sequence goes on along the minus strand of CAWAZO010000010.1, from coordinate 297,627 downwards.
AAGATGCGTTTCTGGGCGCGCCAGAGCACACCCCAGACGTTGTTCATCATGACCCAGCCAAGCCCGCCGCCAATGCCGATGCAAAGTTGACGGTTGCTCTCCCATCCGGTCGAGTTCAGGGAAATGTAAAGCCAGGCGGCGGCCGCCGACGAGCACGGCAAAAATAATGGCGAGCAGCGGACCTTGGCGGTTGAGCTTGCCCATCATGAAAATCCCGATCATTACGAAAGAAACCATGGTCCAGATGCCGAAAAAGCTGCCGATTGCCCGTCCGGGGTGCGGGACGATGCCGACGGCGAGGGCGCTCGCCTTGTCTTCGCCAATCGATGATCATCCAATACCAGATGCCGGCCAGCACGGTGACCACCGAGGCCCAGCGGAACCACCAGAGAGCAGGGCGCATGAGCCGGGCGTAAATGCGCAGGCGGGTAGCGGCATCCAGTTCGCTCAGGAAGCGCAGGTTGACCAGAGTGAAGAAGTAGAGCAGCCCAACCCAGAGGATTCCGGCCAGAATATGAACGAACCGCAATCCGATTTGAAGTTTGGCGCTGGCATCGACCGAGATGGCCAAGAAAGCCAAGGCGGCGGCACTGAGAGAAATTCCCGAAGCGGGAGCTTGCATCATCGGTCCTCCGGTACTCGACGGAGAGTTGCAAAATTAACCGAACAACCACAGGCGCGCCAGTTGAATTTGGAAGGCTGACGACTTATCGTAGTTGTGTCCGTGAAGCGGCCCGGATGGAAATTCTGTTGTTTTTCAGTGGCTGTTTGACTGATTGAATTTGATCGGCTTTCGTTGTTTTGCGGTTTTTGGCTCTAAAGGAGAAAGTAATCAATGGAAAATAAGCCGGCGCAGAACATACAAGATTCGTTTCTCAATACGGCGCGCAAGGACAAGTCGGTCATTACCATCTACCTGCTGAGCGGCGTCAAATTGTCCGGGCGGATTCGTTCCTTCGATAAGTATTCCGTGGTGCTGGAAACCAACAACCAGGAGCAGCTTATTTTTAAGCATGCGATTTCGACCGTAGTCATGGCTCGTGGTACGCATATAAGCGATCGCGGAGAGTTCCGCCCCGCTCCGCCTGCCGGAACGCCAGCCACCCCCAGTACCACTAGCACCGCTCCCACCGGATCGGGTTCACCCACGACGGAGGGATAGGTTATTCCCAGCCGTTCGGAGCAAAGCAGCAACTCCCTGCGGCGGCCAGCCGGTCCCGGGGAACCGCATTCGACCCAGCGTTCCGGGCCCGAACGCGTTTTCCTGGTCGGCATCGAGCACCGCGCGCGCCGCGTCGAAAAAGGACGTCCCACCCCGCCCGAGGATGTGGCCGGAGCCGGCCGCGAGCCGGCCTGCCGTGCCTCCCACCGCCCGCCAGGCCAAACAGGCATTGCAGGCGCGGCAAAACGTGGACGAGCATCTGGTGCCGTTCACCGCCGAGGAATCGCTGCACGAACTGCGCGAGCTGGCCATCGGCGCCGGCGGGGAGATCGCCGGTGAATTCCTGCAACGCCGCGACCGTCCCGATCCGGCGACCCTGATCGGCAGCGGCAAACTGGAAGAGCTGGCGGCAGCCGCCAAAATGGCTTCCGCCGAGCTGATCATCTTCGATCACGAACTGACGCCCTCCCAGCAGCGCAATCTGGAACGCGCCTTTGATTGCCGGGTCATCGATCGCACCCAACTCATCCTGGACATCTTTGCCCGCCACGCACGCACCCGTGAGGGCCAGTTGCAGGTGGAGCTGGCGCAACTGGAATACGTGCTGCCGAGGCTCGCCGGACGCGGCGCGGAGATGTCGCAACTGGGCGGCGGAATCGGCACCCGCGGTCCCGGTGAAACCCAACTGGAAACCGACCGTCGCCGCATCTACCGGCGCATACGCCATGTCAAAAAGCAACTGGAAGAGGTGCGGCGCATACGCTCGCAGCAGCGGCAGAGGCGTTTGAGCGTGCCGGTGGCGACGGTGGCATTCGTGGGCTATACCAACGCGGGCAAGTCCACCCTGTTCAATGCGCTCACCAACGCCGGGGTACTGGCCTCGTCGCGCATGTTCGCCACCCTGGACCCGACGCTGCGCTCGATTACCCTTCCCTCGCGACGCCAGGCGCTGCTCTCGGACACCGTGGGTTTCATTCGCAATCTGCCGCACACCCTGATCTCCGCTTTCCGCGCCACGCTCGAAGAGGTGCAGCGCGCGGCGCTCATCCTGCACGTAGCCGACGCCAGCAGTCCGACGGCCGCCGAACAGATGCAGCAGGTGGAGGCGGTGCTGCGCGAACTGGAAAGCGATCAGACGCCTCGTCTGCTGGTGGTGAACAAGATCGACCTGCTCGCCCGCCGATCAACGCCAGGCGCTGGTGGACGATGAGCGCACCATCCATGTCTCGGCCAAAACCGGTGCCAACCTCGACCGTCTGCTGGAGGCGCTTGACCGGCTTCTGCAGGATGATCCCGTGCAACGGCTTCGCCTCCGCGTGCCGCAGTCGGAGGGCAAGGTGCTGGCCATGCTGGAAGGAAAGACCCGCATACTCTCCCGGCAGTACGTGGAGGGCGCGGTTGAACTCGCTGTGGACGCGCCGGAGTCGCTGGCGCGAGGGCTGAAAAAGTTTCAGATGGAAGATTGATCGCACGAAGACCACCGCCCGAGTCGGCACGGAACTTGATCGCCACGCATATCCGATGAAGATCAAACTGCGATCGCAGCCTGCCGGAGTGGCGGGATAAGGCGTTCACATTAAATTCCGACTTTATTGGATTGCCATCATTGGATTACAGTGGCCTGCGCGAGGACTGATCTGTAGTCGTAAATCCGATCTGCAAAAATTAAACGGGCCCGCCGACAAGGAGCGGTGACAATTCCTTGTCCGCAAGCCCATTCGATCCTGAAGCGGATCGGAGGTGATATCAATATGCTAACTCCCCAGGAGGCGAAGTCAAGAGGACTTGAGAGTTCCCAAGGGTTTCGGCCCGGAATTCTTACCCTACGGCAATTATAGGCTATTTACCTTAGTAAAATAATAAGGCCCCGGTCGCGCAAGATCTTGAATTGACATCAAGCTGTTGAAGGTGTTAATCCTTGTAGGTTCTAAGAGTTCAATCGCCCGTCATACTTCTGAATAGGCACTCGCTTTCAGGATGGAACAAACCCTTAAGCAAGTAGGAGAATTACTGCTCGGAGCAGTTCCGACCATACTGCTCCTGCTGATGCTGTATGGGCTGTATACCGCGCTGGTTTATAAGCCCCTGAAGAAAATCCTGGCCGAGCGCCGCAGCCGGACCGAGGGCGCCATCGAAAAAGCGCGCGCCGACATCTCCGCCGCCGAATCGAAGACCTTTGAATACGAAGCCAAATTGCGGGAAGCGAAGTTGGCGGTCTTCCGGGCGCAGGAAGCGCGCCGGCAGCAGGCGCAGGAGGCGCGAGCCGAAGCGGTTGCCGAAGCGCGGAAGCGGGCTGACACCCTGATGCAGCAGGCCAAGAAGCAGGTTCAGCAAGAAGCCGCGGTGGCCAAGCAGGGACTGCAAGCGGAAGCTGAACGGCTGGCTGCGGAAATTATTCGTGCAGTGCTTCAGCCTGCCGGAAGGGCTGAGGCTCCGGCGACAGGCGGCCGACCATGAGTTCCCTAATCGGAAGAACGCTCGGAAGATCGCTTGGAAGATTGAGCGGAAGAACGCTCGGAATAGCGATACGAACCTCGTTGCTGTGCTTGCTGCTGGCCGTCACCACGGTGAGCGGCGCGGCCCAGGCGCAGGCACCCGCCGGTGGGAAGTCCGCTCCGCAGCAGAGCGCGCAGGTTGCGAATCCCGATACGGCGGCCGACCGCGAACTTGCCACGGAATCAGAGGAGGCCGGCGGCGAAGAGAACGATCAATTCAAGCGCTCGAAGGCCGTGGTCTGGATTTCCCATCTGGTTGGGATCAGCCCCGAAACCGGCTATTGGGTTTTTGTCTTCATCAATTTTGCGATTGTTGCCGGCTTCATCTACTGGGCGTCGCGCACCAGCCTGGCGCAGGCTTTTCGCGCCCGGACAGCGGCGATTCAAAAGGGCATTGAAGAGGCGCGCCGGGCAAGCGCCGAGGCCAATGCCCGCCTGGAGCAGATCCAGGGACGTCTGAGCAAACTCGATTCCGAGGTGGCCGAAATACGCGCTGCGGCCGAAGCCGATTTTTCCGCCGAGGAGCAACGCATCAAGCAAGCCGCCGAAGAAGATGCGCGGCGGGTGATCGAAACGCGCCGAGTCGGAGATTGCCGCCGCCGCCAAAAGCGCGCGCCGCGAGTTGAGGACCTATGCCGCGGAGCTGGCCGTGGAGCTGGCGAAGAAGAACATCAAGGTGGATGCGCAAACCGACGCGGCGCTGGTGCGCGGCTTTGTGAGCCAGCTCGGAAAGGACGGCAAATAAATGTCAGCCGTTGCCAGCCGCTATGCGCGCGCCTTTGCCGACGTTGTACTCGACGGAAAGCTGGACCCGAAGCAGGTGACGGAACAGCTTGGCGTGATCGTCGAGCTTTACCGGTCCAACCTCGATCTTCGCCGTGTGTGGGAGAGTCCGGCGATACCAGCCGAACAGAAGCGGAAGCTGCTGGACGCGATCATCGAACGAAGCGCGATGTTGCGTCCGGTGCGGAACTTTGTGGCCGTGCTGATCGATCACGGCCGCATTCACGAGGTCGAAGCGATTGCCCGGCAGTTCCAGACGGAGTTGAATCATCGGCTCGGAATCGTCGAGGCGGAGGTCACCAGCGCGCGTCCGCTGGCGGAAGCGCGAGAGCCGGGAGCTGCTGGCGGAGATTGCGCGGTTGACCGGCAAACAGGTGAGCGCGAGTACAAGATCGATCCATCGCTGATTGGCGGCGCGGCCATCCGGGTGGGAAGCACCGTGTATGACGGCTCGGTGCGTGGGCAGCTCCAGAAAATGAAGGAGCAATTGAGCGGCGAATAGCGAGCCGCTTCGACAGGACAGCGTTAGGCGGACTGGAAGTCAGCCAGTTTAGGAATCGGACGAATCAGTGCACCAGATGCGCTTAATCCCGAGGGTCGCGATGCGAATCGAAGTATTGATTCCGGACCCGCGGATCGACTGAGAACTCACTTATGGCTCAGATTAAAGCAGACGAGATTACGAAGCTCATTCGCGAGCAGATCGAAAACTACGAATCCAAGATCACGGTCGACGAAGTCGGCACGGTGCTCTCGCTGGGCGATGGGATCGCCCGTATTCACGGCCTGGAGAAAGTCATGGCCGGCGAGCTGCTTGCTTTCCCGCACGGCATCGCCGGAATCGCCATGAACCTGGAAGAAGACCAGGTCGGTTCGGTGCTGCTGGGCGATTACACGGAGATCAAAGAGGGCGACGAAGTGAAGCGCACCGGGCGGATCATGAGCGTTCCGGTGGGCGATGCCCTCATTGGCCGCGTGGTGGACGCCCTGGGACATGCCGATTGACGACAAGGGGCCGATCCAGACCGAGCAATACAATCCGGTGGAACGTATCGCTCCCGGCGTGATCGACCGCCAGCCGGTGCGCGAACCGATGGCGACGGGGCTGAAGGCCATCGATTCGATGATTCCCATTGGCCGCGGACAACGCGAGCTGATCATCGGCGACCGTCAAACCGGCAAGACGGCCATCGCGCTCGACACCATCATCAACAACAAGGGCAAGGACCTGATCTGCATCTATGTGGCGATCGGGCAGAAGCGCTCGACGGTTGCCCAGGTGGTGAAGACGCTGGAAGACAACGGCGCCATGGACTACACGGTGGTGGTCGTCGCCTCGGCCAGCGATCCGGCGCCGATGCAGTACATCGCGCCCTATTCGGGCACGGCTATCGCCGAGTACTTCCGCGACAGCAAGCGTCATGCGCTGTGCATCTACGACGATCTTTCCAAGCACGCCGTGGCCTATCGCGAGATTTCCCTGCTGCTGCGCCGTCCACCGGGACGCGAAGCCTATCCGGGCGATGTTTTCTATCTTCACAGCCGCCTGCTGGAGCGGTCTTCGAAGCTGAGCAACGCCAACGGCGGCGGGTCGATCACCTCGCTGCCGATCATCGAGACCCAGGCGGGCGACGTTTCGGCCTACATTCCGACCAACGTGATTTCCATTACCGACGGCCAGATCTTCCTGGAGTCCGACCTGTTCAACTCCGGCGTGCGTCCGGCGGTCAACGTCGGCATCTCGGTGAGCCGCGTCGGATTCTCGGCGGCCATCAAGGCCATGAAGCAGGTGGGATCGAGCCTGAAGCTGGAGCTGGCGCAATATCGCGAGCTGGCGGCTTTTTCGCAGTTCGGCAGCGACCTGGACAAAGCGACCCAGGCGCAGTTGAATCGCGGCGCGCGCCTGGTGGAAGTGCTGAAGCAGGACCAATTCGAACCGCTGCCGTTCAGCAAGCAGATTCTGATCATTTACGCGGGCACCAACGGATTCTTCGACGACCTCGCGATCGAGGACGTGCGGCCGTTCGAGAAAGCGCTCTACGCGCACGTGGATGGCGCCAATCCCGGGCTGCTGCGCACGATCGAGGAAAAGAAGGCGCTCGATGACCAGATCAAGAACGATATGATCGCGGTGATCAAGGAAGCCAAGGAGCGGTTCCTGGCCGAAAAGGGCGAGAAAGCCGCAGCCGCGGCCCGGTAGAGCAGTCTCGGCGAATTCGGTCCAGAGCTATCCGGAGAAGCTGGGACTTGCAAGACGAAATTAACGAACCATGTCAAACATTCTCGACATCCGGCGGCGCATTCGCAGCGTGAAGAGCACGCGGCAGATTACCAAGGCCATGAAGATGGTTTCCGCGGCCAAGCTCCGCCGCGCCCAGGAGCGTGCTTTGGCCGGGCGGCCGTACGCGCAGATGATCGCCAACGTGCTCAAGTCGCTGGTGCGGCGGGCCGACGTCGTTGACCCGGAGACAGGACAGCCGCGTCATCCGCTGCTGGCCGAGCGCGAGGAAAAAACGCTGCTGCTGATCCTTGTGACCGGCGACCGCGGACTGGCCGGGGCGTTCAATTCCAACATCATCAAAACGGCGGCGCGGTTTCTGGCGGCGAACGCGGGAAAGAATATCGATATCGAGTGCGTGGGGCGCAAGGGGCGCGATTTCTTCCGCCGGCGCTATCCCGCGGCCAATGCGGCCGAAGCCCGCAAGGCGCGGTGCAGATCACGGGCGAACACATCGGGATGCTCAACCACTTGAACTTCGCCGACGTGCAAAAAATTGCCGCAGACGTGATCGACCGCTACACGCGAGAAGAGATCGATTCGGTATACGTGGTGTTCAACGAGTTCAAATCGGTGATTGCGCAGAGGCTGGTGATCGACCAGGTGCTTCCGGTCAAGGAAATCGGAGAGCGCGTGATCCGCGATGTGACCGAACTCAGCGCCGAGGAACGGGAGCGCGCGGGCGAGGCGGCCACCAGCGCCGGAGTCAGCCTGAAAGCACACGATACCGGCGAAGTGGATCGCCGCGCGGCGCAGTTTGCAACCGCCGACGTGGACTACATCTACGAGCAGAAGCCCGAGAGGCTTTTCCGCGACCTGCTGCCGAAATATGTAATGGTGCAGGTCTATCGCGCCATGCTGGAGTCGGTGGCGGCCGAGCACGCGGCGCGCATGACGGCCATGGATTCGGCCAGCAACAACGCCGATGACATGATCGATTCGCTGACGCTCTCGATGAACCGGGCGCGCCAGGCTTCGATCACCAAAGAAATTATCGAGATCGTAAGCGGCGCGGCCGCACTGTAAAGGCAAGGTTTCAGAGTTTCAGGTTTCAAGGTTTCAAGGCAACAACGGAGATTTCCGGCGAGGCTATCCCGGAAGTTCGAGCGTTGAAAGCTTGAAGCAGGTTTTTCGAGATTCTCAACATAGTCCCCAGAGGGATGAAACAGCGGGTTTCAAGTTTGGAGTTTCCGGCGAAGCTAGGTTCCTTGAAATCCGGAAACTTTGAAACCTGCGAAACACGATTCTTATGGCTGAAAATATTGGACACATCGTTCAGATCGCCGGCCCCGCCGTCGACGTGCAGTTTTCCGAAGCGAAGCTGCCTTTGATCTACACCGCGATTCGCGTGGTGAGCGACGGATTCGTCACTCCCTCGCCGATTGACGTCATTCTGGAAGTGGAGCAGCACCTCGGCGAAGGCCGCGTGCGCTGCGTGGCCATGCAGCCGACCGAGGGCATGGTGCGCGGCATGAAGGCGATCGATCACGGGCGGCCCGATCAGGGTGCCCGTGGGCCGCGGGACGCTGGGCCGGGTGATGAACGTGATCGGCGAGCCGGTCGACAAGCTTGGCCCGATTTCGTGCGAGGTGAAGATGCCGATTCACCGTCCGGCGCCGGCCTTCGACGAGCAGTCGACGCGCGCCGAAATGTTCGAGACCGGCATCAAGGTCATCGACCTGATCCAGCCGTTTCTCAAGGGCGGCAAGATCGGCCTGTTCGGCGGCGCCGGCGTGGGCAAGACGGTCGTCATCATGGAACTCATCAACAACGTCGCCAAGCAGCATGGCGGCTATTCCGTGTTCGGCGGCGTCGGCGAGCGCACCCGCGAGGGCAACGACCTGTGGCTGGAAATGAGCGAGTCCGGGGTGATCAAGCCGGGCGATCCGGCCAACTCGAAGGCTTCGCTGATCTACGGCCAGATGACGGAACCGCCGGGAGCGCGTCTGCGCGTGGCGCTGACGGCTCTGACGGTCGCCGAGTACTTCCGCGATGCCGAAGGCGCTGACACGCTGCTGTTCATCGACAACATCTTTCGTTTCACGCAAGCGGGATCGGAAGTTTCCACGCTGCTGGGCCGCATGCCTTCCGCCGTGGGCTACCAGCCGAACCTGGCAACCGAAATGGGCGAGTTGCAGGAGCGCATTACCTCGACCAAGAAAGGTTCGGTCACCTCGGTGCAGGCGATTTACGTGCCCGCCGACGACCTGACCGATCCGGCTCCGGCGACCACTTTCGCCCACTTGGACGCCACCACGGTGCTTTCCCGCGCCTTGACCGAGATCGGCATTTACCCGGCGGTCGATCCGCTGGCTTCCACCTCGCGCATTCTCGATCCGCGCATCGTGGGGCAGGAACACTATGATGTGGCGCAGAGCGTGAAGCGCGTTCTACAGACCTATAAGGACCTGCAGGACATCATTGCCATTCTCGGCATCGACGAGTTGAGCGAAGAGCAGAAGATTACCGTGGCGCGCGCCCGCAAAATTCAGAAATTCCTTTCGCAGCCCTTCCACGTCGCCGAACAGTTCACCGGCTTCCAGGGCAAGTACGTGAAGGTCGAGGACACGGTGCGCAGCTTCAAGGAAATCGTCGAGGGCAAACACGACGACGTTCCCGAGCAGGCCTTCTACATGAAGGGCTCGATTGACGAGGTGTTGGCAGCCGCCGAAAAGATGAAGACCACGGCCTGAGTCGGCAACGGAGAGCATCGGCACTGAGATCAGGAAATGGCTGAAACCTTAGAACTGGAAATCGTAACCCCGGAACGGCTGGTCGTCCACGAAAGCGTGGAAGAGGTGCAGATCCCCGGACGCAGCGGCTATCTGGGTGTGCTTCCCGGTCATGCGCCGCTGATCACCGAGTTGGGCGTGGGCGAGATCACGTTCCGCAGCGGCGGCACCACCACACGCCTGGCGGTGGCCTGGGGCTTCGCCGAGGTTCTGTCGAACAAGGTGACGATCCTGGCCGAAACCAGCGAGCGGGCCAGCGAGATCGATGTGGCGCGGGCGCAGCAGGCCAAAGAGCGGGCGGAAGAAATTCTGCGGAACCATGCTCCCGACACCAACTACGACGAGGCCCAGGACGCCCTCAAGCGCGCCGAAACCCGCATCGAGGTGGCCGAGAAGGGCGGACGCTAGAACAACGCAAACCGAAAATCAGCGGAAAGCATTGCCAAGCCTCGGAGTGAATCCGGGGCTTTTTTCGCCCGTGCGAAATTGCAATTGCCGGCGCGACTCCGGAGCTGGTACATCCCAACATATTGGATTGTCATGGCGAGCGAAGCCGAGCCACCTTTTGTTTCTGCTGCCGAAGACACAGGGTGGCTCCACTCCGCTTCGCTCCGGTCGCCATGACATTACCTGGGAATTTTTGGGATCTCATGCTCCGAGGGCGGCAGGCGACGAACTGCTACAATTTCTCCGCCATGAAAATGCTTGCTTCGGCTTTGCTATACGTCTGCGTGTCGCCCCTCGAACGGCCCGAATGGTGGCTCGTGGGGGTCGGAATCATCACGTGCGGCGTCATCATTTGGCAGTCGTGCGAAACCAGAAAGGCCGCCCAAGCTGCCAAGAACTCAGCCGATGCCGCTCTCAAGCAAGCGAACCATATTGTCACGTCTGAGCGTGCTTGGATTATTGCCAACTTGGACACTGCTCCCAGTGCAGTCGATGCAGATGTACCGGTCAAGATTTTCCCTAAGATCAGAAACGCGGGAAAGACGCCAGCCTTTCTGATTGAAAAATCGGAAAGCTCTCAGACTCTCGACAGTGGTACTAGCCTTCCAGATGGACCGATATATCCAACCCCGGAAAAATGGGAAGGAGACGGAGTCCCGCTCGCCCCTAATGAGGTACTACCCATTTTCCTTCGGGGCATTGAATTTGATAGAACCCCGCGCGAAATGTTCCTCCATGGCAAGGTTGTCTGGGTTTGGGGATACGTCAAATACCGAGATGCCTTTGAGAATGACAGAGAAACGAGGTACTGCTATAGCTACGAAATTGCCAGCACCCTGGAGATGATCGCCTATTATTTGGTTGGCCCGACAGCTTACAACCGAACAACCTAAGAACATCCCGAGGGCCAGAATCCAAATTAGGACACTAAGAGCGGTCTAAACTTCTCTGGCTGCAATCGGAGGCGACGATGGAGATCAAAACCGTTGGCGTGATCGGCGCCGGGACCATGGGCAACGGCATTGCGCACGTGTTCGCCAAGGCGGGCTACGAGGTTGTGCTGGTCGATATCGAGCAGCGCTTTGTGGATCGAGGCATGACGGCTATCGCCAGAAACTTGGAGCGCGAAGTCGCGCGGCAGAAGCTCACGGCCGAAGAGCGCGAGCGAGCCCTGAAGCGGATTCGTCCGTCGATCGCTCGCCGCGACCTCGCCGGCTGCGATCTGGTGGTAGAGGCGGCAAGCGAAAAATTCGAGACCAAGGCGGAAATCTTCCGTGATCTGGAGACGAATTGTCGGCCCGAAGTTATTTTCGCCTCGAACACGTCTTCGATTTCAATCACCAAACTCGGCGGGGTCACCGGGAAGCCCGACAAGGTTATTGGCATGCACTTTTTCAACCCCGTGCCGATGATGAAACTGGTCGAGGTGATCTGCGGCCTGGCGACCTCGGACGAAAGCTACCAGACGGTACGCGCGCTCTCGGAAAAGCTCGGCAAGACCCCGGTAAAGGTCAACGACGCACCGGGTTTTGTTTCCAACCGGGTGCTGATGCCTTTGATCAACGAGGCAATGTATGCGGTGATGGAGGGCGTGGCAACGGCCGAGGCGGTCGATGAGGTTTTCAAACTGGGGATGGCGCATCCCATGGGACCGCTGAGCTTGGCCGATTTCATCGGTCTGGATGTCTGCCTGGACATCATGCGGGTTTTGCAGGCTGGCTTGGGCGATCCGAAGTACCGGCCTTGCCCGCTGCTGATCAAGATGGTGGATGCCGGATGGCTCGGCCGCAAGTCGGGACGCGGCTTCTACCGCTACGATCAACCGGGCGCGTGAGGCACGCTGGCGGCGAACTGGGCGAGGCGGAAGGTGGAGCTATCCTCAGTCGTCGATGCCGTGCACATGCCGCATTAATTTCCCAAATTGGAAGGTAGAGACGATCTTCTGGCCAACCGGCTGCTTCCTTTTTCCGGCAAACGCTTCTAAACGATTAAGACGGCGCGCGGACTCTGCCGCTTTTGTCCGCGGGAATGGTTTGCCTAAAACATCTATGAGCAGCAATCCAAAGACTCTGAGTAGCAACCCGAAAACGATGGAAACGCCCGCAGGAGCCGAAAGCAGCGATGCCGTGTTCTATGCGATTGCGGTGGTGCTTGGCATGCTCTGCGGGGTGGTGCATGTTGGCGTGCGGGACCCGCTGTTGACGGCCTTGAGCGTGCTGGTGTCGACCATGTTCCTGGGCTACATGCGCCCGTCGAGGCCATGGCGATGGGTCCTGCTGGTTGGTCTTTTCGTTCCCGTCGTGATGACCGGTGCGAACCTGATGGGCTATTACAGGGATTTAAGCCGGGCAGGCCTGTACGGCTCGGTGCTGATCATGCTGCCGGGGGTCGCGGGCGCTTTCGGCGGGCACTTTGGCCGCGCATTCATAAGGGAAATGTTCGGCAAGTAAACCACTTCACACGGCGTCCGCTTCTGAAACCGCTCAACATCGGTTCCAGAATTGCTGTATCCACCCAGACAGCGCCATTCCATCCATGGCAACGATCCACAAAGCCCAGAGAAATGATGGTGCATAGGAAAACAAAAGATCCCTCCACTCCGTTTCACTCCGGTCGGGATGACGCCTCCTTTAATATCGATTTATCTTGTCGGACGGTCCGGAAATTGCACGCAGGACCTCCACCCCCTGTATACGCAACTACGGCACGTATCCGGGACCCAATAAAGCCTTTTTCTCTCCCGAGCCCATTTTTCCTAAAAATCGTCACCATTTTCCCTGTTAACTACTTTGTCACTCCCATTGATGGGGCCGTGCAGGCTATGCTGATGGCCGATGGGTATCTCAGTAACGGTTCTGGCCAGCGGCAGCGGGGGCAACAGCACGGTGATCAGTTCCTCGCGTACTCGCCTGCTGATTGACTGCGGGCTCTCCTGCCGGGAGACGTTCCGGCGGCTGCACGCCAGCGGAATCGATCCGCGCAGTCTGACGGCAATTCTGATCACGCACGAGCACTCCGACCATGTGGGCGGGCTTCACGTAACCTCCAAAAAGCTGCGGATTCCGGTCTTTATGACGGGCGCCACGCACGGCGCATGGCAGCGGCTGTTCAAGGACAGCGCGGGCAACCGGGTGCGGGCCGAGCGGCTGGAGTTGTTCGAGGCCGGGCGGCGCTTCGAGGTCGGAGACATAGGAGTGCTGCCGTTCACCATTCCGCACGATGCGGCCGACCCGGTGGGCTTCACCTTGAGCGCCGAGGGAATCAAGCTGGGGTACGCGACCGACCTCGGCTATATGCCAGCCAGCGTACGGGAGCATCTGCGGGGCTGCAATGGCCTGGTGATCGAGTCCAACCACGACCTGGAGATGCTGCGCGTCGGTCCTTATCCCTGGGCCGTCAAGCAGCGGGTGATGAGCCGCATCGGGCACCTGAGCAATGAGGCCCTCGCGGAATTCCTTGCGACCGATTATGATGGAGGGGCAGCATTCCTGATCCTGGCTCATTTGTCAGAGCAGAATAACCACCCGGAACTTGCCAGGACGGCGGCGGAGCGTGCTTTGGATGGACGCCGCGATCTCTGGAAGAACCGGATCCTACTGGCTTCACAAGATGATGGATTGCAAAGCATATCGCTGTGAGGTAAACGCGATCGGCCAACGCAGGCGTTGACTTGGTGATGCAAACTCGATGATGCAATGTATTGATCCGGTTGTTGGAAAGATTTTAGCGGGCTGGCGCTATGACATTTCGGGAATTACGCCTGAGATGCGCGTCGATTACGAGGCCCATCTGGCGGCGTGCAAGTTCTGCCGTTCGCGCCAGCATCTGCACCGGACGATCGATGTCTCGCTGATCGTACTGGCCTCGGTGTCGGCCATGGTTTTCCTGCTGGCCTACGGGGTCATCCGCTACTTTGGCCCGCGTCACGCATTCATTCTGGAGCTGGCGGCCGGCGGCGGATTCATGCTCTCCACGCTGCTGTGGCTCATCGTGGCCGTTTCGACGCCCGCCCCGCTGGTGGTGGTGGACGCCGCCCGCACCGGAGCCCGCATCGTCCACGACAAGCTGCCTGAGCGAGTACGCGAACACATTCCCGAAGAGCTGCGGCTGCGCCTCGGCGGACAGTGATCCTGAGCCGGTATCCCTTTGCTGTGGTATTCCTTGGGTAAGTGGTGATAACGCCTGTCAGCATCAACTATGAGCTAGAATCGGTGCCAAAGGGAAGATGCATGACCACGCACGGCGAACGCGTCCGGCAGAGCTTTTTCAAGCAGGCCTTCATGTCCACCTTGGGCGCCGAACTAACGGCAATTGGGGAGGGTGTTGTTGAAATTCGGCTGCCATTCTCGACGAGCCTGACACAGCAGGACGGCTACCTCCACGCCGGTGCAGTTACTGCTGTTCTGGATTCTGCTTGCGGTTATGCAGCCTTGAGTGTTGCTCCCGCCGACCATGAGGTTCTCACGGTGGAGTTCAAGGTAAACCTGCTTGCACCCGCTGCGGGTAAGGTTTTCATCGCAAAAGCGCAAGTCAAGAGGGCAGGCAGGAAGCTGACGGTCTGCACGGCAGATGCATTTGCAGTCATAGGCACCAAGCAGAAGGTGGTTGCGACGATGCTGTCCACAATCATGGTGGTGCCGATAACACCTTCGAAATAGCCGAGTGCCCCAGGTCCCGCGCCGTGTTGGGTGCCCCATATCTGCCTGATGTTGGCAGATATGGGTGAGTTACGTCCCACATCTGCGAAAAGCGCGCAGATATGGGGCACCAACAACATGGTGGCAGTATAACTGTCGAGAAATCGCCTTATCGACAGTTTGGACACAAAGGATAAGGCGGCGTTCTGCACCGGTGTCAGCAAACCAGCCTCTCATGGCTCGATCAGGCCGCCGATCAGCTCGCGGATGCTTTGTACGCGATGCTCCAGGCACCAGCGTTCCAAGTCGTCGACAAGTTTTTCACAGGCGCAAGGATCCCAGAAATTCACCGTGCCCACCCCGACGGCGACCGCGCCGGCCAGCAGGAACTCCACAATGTCTTCGGCGGTGCTGATGCCTCCCAGGCCGATGACCGGAAGCCGTACGGCGTGGGCGGCCTCGTAAACCATGCGTAGCGCGATGGGCTTGATGGCGGGACCGGAGAGCCCGGCGGTGACGTTGGCGATGCGCGGCAGCCGCGTCGCGGGATCGATGGCCATGGCGGTAAAGGTGTTGACCAGCGAAATGGCGTCGGCGCCACCCTCTTCGGCGGCACGGGCCATCTCCGGAATGCTGGTGACGTTGGGCGAAAGCTTTACGATGAGCGGCCGGCGCGCGGCGTCTTTCGCCACCCGGACCAGCTCTCTCAGCCGCGCCGGGTCCTGGCCGAAGGCCATGCTGCCTTGGGCGTTCGGGCAGGAGACGTTCAACTCGTAGGCGGCAATTCCCTCCCCCGCGTTGAGGATCTGAATGGTTTCTTCGTAATCGCTCATGGTGTAACCGAAGACGTTGGCGATGACGACGATGTTGGGGATTTTCTGGAGGATCGGGAGCTTATCTTCCAGGAAGGCGCGGGCGCCGATGTTCTGCACTCCGATGGCGTTCAGCATTCCGGCCGAGGTTTCCCACAGCCTCGGCGGCGGATTGCCCGGCATGGGCTCGCGCGAAAGGCCCTTGACGACGAAACCACCGAGTTTGTCGAGGGCGACCACGTCCTCGAATTCAACCCCGTAACCGAAGGTCCCGGCCGCGGCCATGACAGGGTTCTTCAGGGTGATGCCGGCAAAGCTGGTGCTCATGTCCAGAGGCACTGCCGAGCGCCGCGATGGAGCGGCGGGCGCGGAAGCCGTCGGAATTGGCGTGCCGGAGGCCTTGGGATTCATGATCTCCTCAGCACCTATTTTCTCATGGCGCGCCCCGGCCAGACGGTTGCCCCGGCAAATACCAAAGCAGCATATACCGGGAACCCTGTCGTTGAACTGCTCCGTGGGACTTCCGCGAACTGACAGCGCAACCCGCTTTACCGGCGTTCCGCACCTGCCGGGGGGCAGCGACGGGGTTCTTAGCGCGGATCCCATGTTGGTGTATCCAAATTTCCAAGAGGATGTCATGGCGACCGGAGCGAAGCCACCCTGTGTTTTTTCAGCAATAGGAACAAAAGGTGGCTCGACTTCGCTCGCCATGACACGTCGGGATATACCTACTGGGGAATCGCTCTAGTTCTTAATAGCCGGCGGTTGCGGAACCACTTCTTGCCTGCCGGGCTCGATCGCCTCGTACAATACCCGTCCGACGGCACTTGCCGGCGGATTGATGCCAAGAATGGAGTTGATCGTGACCGCCAGGTCGATCGGCTCGCTCGCCTGGCGATAAATGCCGGGACGAATCATCGTTCCGGCGAAGGCGCACGGTACGTGCGAGTCGTAGCTGTAAGGTTGCGCATGATCGGTGCCGGCAGAGCCGACCAGGAACGGCGCGGAGATGCCCATGACATACCATCCTCCGAGCGGCGAATAGCTGTTGAGGTACTTGCGGGCAAACACCGTGTTGGGAACCTTGCCCTCGGCCAATTGTGTCTTGGTGATATAACCGCGCAGACCAAGATTGCTCATCGCTTCGCCTGCGAGCTGCTCGGCCCGGGCTTCATCGGCCGTGGTGTCCTTGAAACCGGCGCTCTCGAACCACGCAAACTGATTCAGGTAAACGTTCGGATAATCAACCCGGGCGATGTAGTTCCCCGGCTTGCCAAGCTGCTCGGCGAGGGCACGATTCAGCTTGGCGAAAATGTCAGCGGCTTTGAGGTTGGCGGCGGGTATGTGCAGGCTGGCGGCAACCGTGGGCAGAGGAGCGATTCCGTGATCGGCCGAGAGCGCCAGCAGCATGTTTCCGGGGCCGAAGCGCCGATCGAGCCAGTTAAAAAATGCGTTCAGCGAGCGGTCCGTGTCCAGGATCATCTGCTCTTCTTCCGGCGAATCGGGACCGGTTTTATGACCCAGGATATCGTGCGAAGAGAGACTGATCACGAGCAGGTCGGTCACCTGGTTCTTGCCCAGACGCTCACGCTCGATCAGGGTACGCGCAAAGTCGAAGGTGTAATCGTTGCCGAAGGGCGTGGGACCGACCAAGTCATAGAATGCCGCGGGCTTGCCGTTTGCCGGTTGCGTGGTGGTGCGCAGAACCTTGCCGGCCTTGTCCTTCCACTCGCGTCCGAGGTATGGCTGTTGCGGGTTCTGCTGGTTATAGGCGGCGAGCCATTCGGGGATGTGGTGATAAAAAGTCGACGAGATCCAGGCGCCGGAGTCCTGCTCGGTCCAGAAAGCGGCGTCGGCGCTCCATCCCACGGGAAGAATCGCGGCGCGGTCCTTCAACGCAACACCGTAGACGCGGGCGCGCCCCTGCGTGGCCAGCTTCAATTCGTCGCCAAAGGTATCCGTCAGCAGGTTGTGCGGAGACGAACCAGCCCCCTTGCCGGGCGCGCCGACCACCTGCACGCCGGGATCGAATACGCTGCTGACCAGACCCTTCTTCAGCGGGTCGGTCTGAGGGTTGCGCGGGTCCTGATACCACGCCGGGTCGAACCACTCGTTGGCCACAATGCCGTGTCCAAGGGTGTAGGTGCCAGTGCCCAGCGAAGCGTGTCCGGGCGCGGTGCGGGTGTTCGCGTACTGGTAATAGCAACTGGCGAACCAGGCTCCGCGGTCGGAAAAGCGACGGAAGCCATTCGCGGTTAGCTGATCGTGATAGCGTTCGAGCAGATCCTGGCGGAGCTGATCCACCACCACCAGGACCACTATCTGAGGATTGTCATTGTAGGCCGAGGCAAACAGCGTTTGGCTGACGAGAGCAAGCAAAACGATGAGCAGCGGAACGACAATTTTCTTGCGGTTCATAGCCTGTCAGTGTAATCGCGGCGAGCGAGAGACTCCATCGATTCCGGCAAATAAAAGCCTTCCGCCCGGCATGCGCGACCACGAGCAGGTTGACGATCCGGACGGCAGCGCGTTTTTCCGCAGCCTGCGAGCCGGGTTTCCGGTATGTTAGAGAGTTAGCGCCTGGCGGATATCCGCCGGGGATAGGTAGTCGGCCTGCTGGCCCTTGTTGAGCCCTATGCTTGATCTTGCATTTGTACGCGAACATCTGGCGTTCGTCGAACAGAAACTCGGCGAACGCGGCATCAATCCCGACGAAGTGCTGAAAGACTTTCACGAGATCGACCGCGAGCGGCGGACGGCGATCACCCAGCTCGAAAAGCTGAAGGAGCAGCGCAATCTTCTCACGGGAGAGATCGCGCGGCTGAAGAAGGCCAAGCAGGACGCCAGCGAACAGATTGAGAAAACCAGGCAGATGCGCGAGCAGGTTCCGCCCCTGGAGAAGCAGGTAGAAGAGGCGGAGGCGCGCCTGCGGGCAATTCTGACCACTATGCCGAACCTTCCCCACGAGAGCGTGCCGGTCGGCAGAAACGAAGACGACAACAAGGAAGTCAAGCGTTGGGGAGAGCCGCCGAAGTTCGACTTCCAGCCCAAGCCGCATTGGGAAATCGGCGAAGCCCTCGGCGTGCTCGACCTGGAACGCGCGGTGAAGTTGACGGGCGCTCGTTTTGCCCTGTATTGGGACCTGGGCGCAAAGCTGGAACGCGCGCTGATGAACTTCATGCTCGACCTGCACACCCGCGAGCACGGCTACACCGAGGTTCTGCCGCCGTACCTGGTCAACTCCGATTCGATGTTCGGCACCGGGCAGTTGCCGAAGTTTGCCGAAGACTTGTTTAAGGTGCCGCACCGGGAACGCGAGCTGTGGCTGATTCCCACGGCGGAAGTTCCGGTCACCAATATTTATCGCGATGAGGTGATCGAGGCGTCACGGCTGCCGATTTCGCTGACGGCGTTCACCCCGTGCTTTCGCAGCGAGGCCGGCTCCTACGGCAAGGACGTGCGCGGGATTATTCGCCAGCACCAGTTTCAAAAGGTCGAGATGGTGAAATTCACCCGGCCGGAGCAGTCCTATGAGGAGCACGAAAAGCTGACGCGCAACGCCGAGCAGGTTCTGGAGCTGCTGGGGCTGCACTATCGCCGGGTTCTGCTGTGCACGGGCGATCTGGGCTTTTCGGCGGCAAAAACCTATGACCTGGAGGTCTGGCTGCCGGGCCAACACGTCTTTCGCGAGATTTCGTCGTGTTCGAACTTTGAAAACTTCCAGGCGCGACGGGCGAACATCCGCTTTCGCACGGAAGGAAAAAAGGGCACGGAGTTCGTCCACACCCTGAATGGCAGCGGACTCGCCATCGGCCGCACCTGGGTGGCCATCGTCGAGAATTACCAGCAGGCAGACGGCAGCGTGTTGATTCCCGAGGTGTTACAGCCTTACATGCGCGCCGACCGGATTACGCCGAGGAAAATGTAATCGTTATCCTGCAAGTTCGCTGCGTTCAGGATGGCACTCTGAGCGCAGCCAGGATCTCCTGGAAGCTGCCCCACGCCAGCACTTTAGGTCCATTCCCGGCCCAGGACTCTAGCCCGGGTTGCGTCATAAACCCTCTGCCACTAAACTGAAGACATCCCGGAGCGCGCCTGCCGGTAAGGCACACAATCGATGAATAGTATTGCAAAAACACTCAAGGGATACATCTGGTGGACTTATCCGCGCGGCTGTTTCCACTACGACGTGATGGTTACGACGATCCTGCTATTCATCTTCGTTGCCCCGCTGTTTATTACCTTCAACGACCGTCCGGTCGAGCGCACTGCGCATTTGACCGGCGTCATTGTCACTCCCGAGGGTAAAAACGGCTTCGTATGCCGCATAGAGGCTTCCGCCATTCAAGGCGAGACTGAGGAAGAGATTCGGGACGACCTCATCGGGGTGATTGAACCGATTGTCGGCGAGGTTAAGTTCCTCCGCTACGAAGCAATTCGGGACAACAAGGGCAAAATTATCGCCTACAATGTGTGGGTGCGGCGGGGCATCGGCGGATAGTCAGGCCGCCCGCTGAAGCTCCGGCGTGTGCCGGGGATGCGTTGTCGGAAATAGTGGGTTGGACCGGCACGTCGCAACGCCACGGGTCCTCGACAAGCCCGTTGTTGGCTCGTTGGGGTGGACGGGCTGCTTCCGACTCTTAATTTTCAGGCCACTGATGAAGAAAACCTTATCTCTGTTCGTCTTTTTCGCGCTCGTGTGCGCCGGCCTGGAGTCGGTGGCGCAGGCAAATCGGTCGGCCGATCTGCAAACCGTTTTGAACCTCATGGATCGCACGGCGGCAACCCTGCGCACGGTCGAAACCGACTTCGCCTGGGACGACTTCGAGCGCGTGGTCAACAACCACGACTACCAGAAAGGCGTGATGTACTTCAGCCGCTCGGGCAAGGACGTGGAGATGTCGGCCGAGATCAAGCAGCCTTCCCCGAAGTTCGTGCTTTTCAAGGGCGGCACGGTTCGCGTCTACGAGCCCAGGATCGACCAGGTGACGCTCTACAATGTGGGCAAAAACAAGGCCGATTTCGAGGCGTTCCTGGTGCTCGGATTCGGCGGCGCGGGGCGCGACCTGACCAGGAATTTCGACGTTCGCTACGCCGGCAGCGAGCAAGTGGCCGGGGTTGCGGCCTACAAGCTGGAGCTGGTTCCAAAGGCGGCCAGCGCACGCAATACCTTTCCCCTGATTACACTCTGGATCGATGCCCAGCGCGGAATCGCCGTGCAGCAGCGCTTCGACCAGGGCGGCGGCAATTACCGGCTGGCGCAATACTCCAACATCAGGCTTAACCAGAAACTTCCGGATGGTGTCTTCACCCTGAAGACCACCGGCAAGACGAGGACGGTCAAGCCGCAGGGCGGAATGTAGGAGCCGCAATCCCGCGCTGGCTGTCACTCCGGTCGGGAATCGGCACGTTGTTGGCCATCTTTTTGCGGCCTACAACTGGAATAGCCTGCGATGAGGCAACGGCACGGGCGTGCCTTGGACTCTTATCTGGTATAGAGGTCCAGAGGTCCTATGGGTAAAGTTTTATTCATTCCGGCCCGTCCCAGCGCAGAACATCTGAATCGTCATCGTACCTCCGATCCGCGCTATGTGGAAGGCCAGCGCCTGCTGGTCGATGCCATGCGGTATCTCATCAAGACCGACCCGGACGAAAATCGCGCTGCCGTGGAACTGATTTCCGAGCACGTCCGCACGCGCTTCCGGATGAGCGATTCGCCGCTTCAGCCCACCGATGCCGAACCTCCCTTACAGATGTAGCCCTCGGTTTGTGCAGCTTCAGAGGGCCAAAACGTCGCCAGCCAGCGTGCCGCGAAGAGGTAGAGACAAGGAAAGCACTCCAGGGTATAGCGATCTTCGGCCGATCCTATGGTCATCAGGAAGATCGAGCGCACCACGGGAAAGACGAGCAGCACGGCCATGTGGCGCACCGGTTGTCCGCGAAAGATGCCCACCACGGCGACGCCCACCAGCAACAGATTGATAAGGCCGAGCAGCACGGAACCGGCGGTAGTCCCGGGATCTCTGCGGTATCGCCACCAGTGCACGTCGAAGGGCATGAGGGCCGTGCGCGGACGGAACCACATATCCAGAAGCCGCAGCACCGGCAGTCCAACGTAATAGCGAAAGGGATGACGGCGAATCTTCTGTTGCGCCAAGGCAAGCAGTTTTTGGTCGACTGCGGCGGAAGTAACGTCGGTTTTATTGTATTCGGCAAAGATCTGCGCGACGTACTCGCGCTCTTGCGGGCTGTCGAAGGCGCGCGCCGGCACCAGTTGAATATCGACCGGCTCACCGTCCACGCGGAAGCAAATATCCTCGATGTTCGA
Source organism: uncultured Acidobacteriota bacterium (assembly GCA_963786555.1). Taxonomy (GTDB): domain Bacteria; phylum Acidobacteriota; class Terriglobia; order Terriglobales; family Acidobacteriaceae; genus CAWBRT01. The sequence continues at coordinate 275,953 of CAWAZO010000010.1, read as the reverse complement.
GTAATCCGCTATCCAGGTTCTTACCCAGTATCCCCACCCATACCAAATGCGCTCACCGGGATCGGACGCCTCCATGGTGACCAGCGGCTGGAAGACGTGCATGACCCGCCAGTTGCGGACCGCCCAAGGCACCAGGGGCGCCAGCGCAACCACCGTCATCACCACTCCGCCGGCGAACAGTTTCCTGCGTTGTGCTGGATTGCGGTAGAGCTGAAACAGAATGACCAAGCCGATCGAGCCCAGCATGAGGCCGCTGTCGGGACGCAGCAGGATGGTAGCAGCCACGGCCAGGCCGCAATAGGCCCAGTTACGGGGGCGCGGGTCATCGAAAGCCAGCATCGCCTGTCGCAGGGAAAGCGTGAGAAAGAAGATTGAGGTCACTTCCGTCAGTGGCGTAGCGGCATAGGTGGCGATAAAAGGGCAGAAGGCGGCGAGCAAAAACGCTATGCGCGCGGCTCTTTCAGAAATATAGCGTCGAGCAATGTCAGCAACCAGCAGGCAAGTGCCGATATCGATGACGGCTTGCACGAGCATGACCGCACGAAAGTGGTCCTGACCGAAAATAGCAAAGATAAATGCGAGAAAAAAAGGATACCCGGGCATGCGAACCAGAGTAGATCGTATGCCTTCGGTCGCGGTCTGCGCGTAGGCGCCGTGATTCAGGAGGTTCTTGGCAATATCGGCGTAAACCAGCGAGTCTCCCGTGACCAGGGCGAGTTTATAGACGATAAGGAGCCGCAAGCACACGGCTCCGGCCGTCACCCAGAGAACGAACTTGAGGTTTCTGCGGACAAATTCAAGCACGCAACGAATCATACATGGTCCATCGCCGGGCAAGAAGCAGCAGCCGAGGGAAACCTCGACATGCGAACCCGGCTACGGCAAAAGCAGCCGGCGCCGGAGCCCGTGGTACTTTCATTGACGCATTGCGAGCCGCCCCATAACATAGAAGTAAGCTGTTAATTTCATGTCAAAGCCAGTCTTTTACGATCCCCAGAAAAAACGATGGAGGCGCATTCGGCGCACCATCGATGTCGTCGGGATTGTTCTCTCTCTGCTGATTGCGTTTTTCGTGATCACCGTGGTGCGCGATACCAGCATTCCGGCTTTGCTGCTGGCGACCCAGAAGAAGTCCTACCATGCGCTGAAGGTAAACGAAAAGAAACACGCCAAGCGCACCGGCAACCACCGCAAGACCAGTGTTCCGGCGTCGCAGGTGGTGCTGAATACCGATGAAGGAATTCGCGGCGCGTTTTACGTGACATGGGATGCGGCGAGTTTCTCCTCGTTGCGCGAGTACGTTCACCAGATCGACCTGCTGTTTCCGGAATGGCTGCACGTGCTGACTCCGGACGGCCACCTGCAGGGAATTACCCCGGCGAACAAGCTTTTCGATGTCATCCGCAACGGCCATGTCGTGCCGGTCGATGACACGGTAATGCCTTATCTGAAGCAGGAAAAAGCCCAGATGGAAGTTTTGCCTCTGGTCAACAACTTTGACCCGATCTCCAACCAATGGCAGGCGGACATCGGCAAGATGTTGGACGATCCCGAGGCGCGGGCGCACTTCCGGCAGGAGTTGTCGAAGTTTCTGGCGACGAACACCTACCGCGGAGTGACCCTGGACATCGAAGGATTCCCCGAGCACTCGCAGGCGGGATACCTTGCCCTGGTGCAGGAATTAGCGAGCGATCTGCACGCGCGCGGGCAGAAGATCTACGTCAGCGTTCCGGCCAACAACCCGGATTTCAATTACCAGGTGATCGCGAAATCGTCCGACGGGCTGATCCTGATGAACTACGATCAGCACTACCCGGGTGGCGAACCGGGCGAAATCGCCGGCCAGGATTGGTTCATCAAAAATCTCTCGACGGTGCTGAAGGTCGTTCCGCGGGAAAAGATCATCTGCGCCCTCGGCAATTATGGGTACGACTGGTCGACGAAGAAGGGCGGGAAGCCGGGGCAGGCCGGTGTCCACAATGTCTCGGTGCAGGAGGCATGGCTGGAGGCGCGCGATTCGGAATCCAAGATTGACTTTGACTCCGATGCCCTGAACCCGCACTTCGTCTACGAGGACGATGCGAAGAATCGTCACGACGTGTGGTATCTGGATGCGGTGACCTCGCTGAACCAGATGCGGGCCGCCCGCTCGATGGGCATTTCGACGTTCGCGCTATGGCGGCTGGGCTCGGAGGATCGATCGCTGTGGGCGGTGTGGGATCAACCGAGTGACGCGAACGCGCCTGAGAAGTTGCGCGATGTGCCTCCCGGACAGGACGTTGACATGGAGGGCACCGGCGAAATTCTTCAGGTGCAAAACCATCCGTCGAACGGCACCCGGGACTTCGACATCGATGCCTCCAGCGGCGTAATCACCGACGAGAATTTCAGCAAGCTTCCCACGCCCTACCGCATCGGCGAGTTCGGCGGGACCAATCAAATGGTGTCGATCACCTTTGACGACGGTCCCGATCCGCAGTGGACGCCGAAGATCCTCGATGTTTTGAAGCGGGAGAACGCCAAGGCGACGTTCTTCATCATCGGATTGCAGGCGGAAAGGTATCCCGCCCTGTTGCAGCGCGTCTTCCGCGAGGGGCATGAGATTGGCAATCATACCTTCACCCACCCGGACATCAGCGGAATCTCCAAGCGCTACATGATGGTTGAGCTGAACCTGACCGAGCGGCTGTTCGAAGCCAAGCTGGGCGTCAAGCCGGTCCTGTTCCGTCCTCCCTATTCGATCGACCAGGAGCCGGACACGGCCGACGAGGTGCGTCCGCTGGAAGTAGCGCAGCAAATGGGCTACATCGTGGTCGGCGACAAGATCGACCCGAACGACTGGCGCGATGATCCCCATCCCACGGCCGAACAGATCGTCGAAAGCGTGCTGGAGCAGGTGAAAAACCACGGCGGAGGCATCATCCTGCTGCACGATGGCGGCGGGAACCGTTCCCAAACGGTGGCCGCGCTGCCTTTGATCATTCGCGAGTTGCGCGCCCGCGGCTATCAGATAGTGCCGGTGGCCACGCTGCTGGGGAAGAGCTACACGGATATCATGCCGCCCATCGACAAGGGCGAGCGTTTCTGGGCGCGGGTCGATGCGACCGGTTTCTGGCTCTTGAGCATGGTCAACAGCTTCATCGTGCTGGTCTTCTTCGTCGGCGACCTGCTGATGAGCGGGCGCTTGATTTCCGTGGGAGCGCTGGCCATCTACGATCGCTTCCGGCGGCGCGGAACCGATCACGCGGCGGTCTCCGATTACCGGCCGCGGGTCGCGGTTCTGGTCCCAGCCTACAACGAAGAGAAGGTCATCGAACGCACGGTCATGGCCGTCTTGAACTCGGATTACGCGAACCTTCACGTGATTGTCATTGATGACGGCTCCAAGGACCGCACCGCCGAGGTGGTGCGGGAGACGTTCCGGAAGGAGATACTGAAGGGTCGCCTGACGGTCTTGACGCAAGTCAATGGAGGAAAGGCCACGGCGCTCAATCATGGCCTTGAACACGTGACCGAGGAGATCTTCGTGGGGATCGACGCCGACACCATCATTGCTCCGGATGCCATCCGGCGGCTGGTGCCGCATTTCCTCGATCCCAAGATCGGCGCCCTGGCGGGCAATGCCAAGGTCGGAAACAAGATCAATCTGTGGACGCGCTGGCAGGCCCTGGAGTACATCACCAGCCAGAATTTTGACCGCCGCGCCTTGAATACGTTCTCGGCGGTGACCGTGGTTCCCGGCGCCATCGGCGCCTGGCGCACGCAGGCGGTCAAGCAGTGCGGCGGATATCACATCGACACCGTGGCCGAAGACGCCGACCTGACGATGGCGCTGCTGCAAGCCGGATACAAGGTCGAGTACGAAGACCGGGCGCTGGCCTTTACCGAGGCTCCGTCGACCGCCAATGGGCTGATGCGACAGCGTTTTCGCTGGTCGTTCGGCATCCTGCAGGCCACCTGGAAACATCGCTCGGCCTTTCCCCGCAAGGGCGCGCTCGGCTGGATGGCGCTTCCCAACATCGTGGTGTTCCAGATTTTTCTGCCGCTGTTCTCGCCGTTTATCGACCTCATGTTCGTCGTGGGCGCGCTCAAGTACCTGGTGTGGGACAAGCACTTCCATCCGGATACGGCCGACCCGGCGAGCTTCCAGCAACTGGTGCTGTTCTTCGCCTTCTTCCTGGTCATCGACTTCATCGCTTCGGCGATTGCCTTCGCCCTGGAGCGGCGCGAGGGGCGGGCGGATTGGATGTTGCTGGGCCACGTCTGGCTGCAGCGCTTCGCCTACCGCCAGCTCTTCTCCCTGGTGCTGATCAAAACCCTGAAGCGGGCTCTCGAAGGCGGCGCGTTCTCCTGGGATAAGCTGGAGCGCAAGGCCACGGTCAAAGCACCCGAGCCGGTGGCGCAGGATCATTGAGCACCGGCCTCAACTCAGATGATCACGGCGCGGTTTGTCGGATCGCACGGACCGCGCAGAGATGCCGGTCTGCCCATGGTGCTGCGCTTCGGCAATCAGTTAAAATGAAGTTGCAGGCTGTTCATCGGAATTTCAGATCAGGAGCTTTCCAATGGCTACTCCGCAGGCGCAGGGCCGTGCATATATCGAAGCGGGGCCGTTCAGAAATGAGCCGTTTCTCGACTTCAGCCGTGAGGAAAACGTGCACAGGATGCGCCAGGCGCTGGAGCGGGTGCGGACTCAACTTGGGCGCGAGTACGATCTGATTATTGGCGGCCGCCGAGTCAAGGCCGGCAACAAGTTTGAATCGATCAATCCTTCGCGGCCTTCGCAGGTGATTGGCGTATTCCAGAAGGCCGGCGCCGAAGAGGTGCCGCTGGCGATGGAAGCCGCCTTGCGCGCCTTCGAGAGCTGGCGAAACACCCCGGTCGAGGAGCGGGCGCAGTTGCTGCTGCGGGTTGCCAAGACCATCCGCGAGCGCAAGTTCGAATTCGCGGCGTGGATGGTTTTCGAAACCGGCAAGAACTGGGCCGAGGCCGATGCCGACGTCGGCGAGGCCATCGACTTCTGCGAGTTTTATGCGCGCGAAGCGCTGCGGCTGGCCAAGTCGGAGCCGCCCATTCAATACCCGGGCGAACGCGATTATCTCTGGTACATACCGCTTGGCGTGGGCGCGGTGATTCCGCCCTGGAATTTTCCGTTGGCGATTACGACCGGCATGACCATGGCTTCCATCGTCTGCGGAAACACGGTCGTGCTGAAACCCTCCGGAGACGCGCCGGCGATGGCCGCCAAGCTGATGGAGGCGCTGGAAGAGTGCGGCATGCCGGACGGCGTGGTGAACTTCTGCACCGGCAGCGGAAGCAGCTTCGGAAACGCCTTGGTGGCACATCCCAAGACGCGATTCGTCGCCTTTACCGGCTCCAAGGAAGTGGGCCTGCACATCAATCGGCAGGCGGCCGAAGTGCATCCCGGCCAGATCTGGATCAAGCGCACGATCCTGGAGATGGGCGGCAAGGATTCGATCCTGGTCGATGCCGATGCCGATCTGGATGCCGCCGTCGAGGGCGTCGTCTCGTCGGCCTTCAGTTTCCAGGGCCAGAAATGCTCAGCTTGCTCGCGGGCGATCATCGACGAGCGCGTCTATGAAAAGTTCCTCGAACGTCTCAAAGCCCGCGCGGAGAAAATTACCATCGGCGACGTCGAAACCAATCCAGGCATGGGGCCGGTGATCAACCAGGGCGCGATGGAGACGATTCTCTCCTACATCCGCAAAGGACTGGACGACGGCGGACGTTTGATCTGCGGCGGCTCTGCCGCTACGCCGGCCGAAGGCAGCGACCCGCGGGGCTACTTCATTCAGCCGACCGTAATTGCCGACGTCGACGCCAAGGGGACCATCGCCCAGGAAGAGATCTTCGGGCCGGTGTTGACGGTCATCCAGTGCCGGACTTTCGAGGATGGGCTGGCCATCGCCAACAATACCGAGTTTGGACTCACCGGCTCCTACTACGGCATGGCGAAAGAAAGAATTGAGCGGGCGATGCACGAGTTCCATGTCGGCAACCTCTACATCAACCGTAAATCGACGGGTGCAATGGTGGGTGCCCATCCTTTCGGCGGATTCAATATGTCGGGAACCGATTCCAAGGCCGGCGGACCTGATTATCTGTATCTGTTCACCCAGGCGAAGTCGGTGGGTGTGAAACTAAGTTGACGAGCCGGGCTGGGCAAGCGCTCTGCCCTGACGCGGTTTGCCCCTGATTTGACAAGCACTGGAAAGACGCTTAAAAATCATTAGGGGTTGGTGTGAGGTACCCAGGACCGCCGGCCCGCGGTTCTGCGGCGGGAAGTATGAAGCACTTCGGATTTCTTTGAATAAGGATAATCTGGTATGGCCAGGATCTTGTGCATCGACGACGAGGTGCATGTTGTCACGCTCAAGTGCGCTATTTTGGAAGCCGCCGGTCACGTGGTTACAGCAGCCACCTCTGCACACGAGGCTATTGAAATGCTGGAGGCCAACACCTACGACGCGGTGGTAACCGATTGGCGGCTTGGGGACGGCAACGGACGCGCGGTGGTGCAGGCCGCCAAGTCGCATTCGACCATGCCGGTGGTGGTGGTATCCGGTTACGTGGCGGAAGCATTTCAGGCAGCCGAACCGCTTGCGGATCTCTACCTGGAAAAGCCGGTCAATCCCGAAGAACTGGTCACCATCGTGAACGAACTCCTGAAAACCAGCGATAAGAACATAGGCGGATAGACCGGATTCGCCGGCTCCCGACCAATAAAAAAACCCGCCTGTGAGGCGGGATTTTTTATGACTCGCAAACTACAGCGGTTCCCGAGATGGGGTATCCCGAAGCCGCAGTCCATTGGCCGTTGCGATCAACAGGGAGCGAGGGCGGGAAACAATTCCGAGGGGATATACGGCAAAACCAGGGATGCTATGTCCTGTTTGGTTTCGCTTAAGGTCGCCGCTCCCTGATGGTCGCGCCGAGTGCAGTGCTCTGACTCCGGGATACACCATCCCTGGTTTTGCTATAGCTTCGCGGGAACCGCTCTATTGCGGACGAATGGAGGTCTCGGTCGCAGCCGCGGCTTCGGCCAGAATGCGGTGGTGAATGGTGAACAAGGCCAGCTCCAGCCGGTCAGAGACGCCGATCTTGTCATACACGTTCCGCAGGTAATTCTTGACCACCTGCTCGGTGGTGCCCAACTGGGTTGCGATTTCCTTGTTCTTGAAGCCCTGCACGATCAAGGCGACGATACGCAATTCCTTCGGCGTCAGCCGGTCGCGCACTCGCGCTCCCACAAAATCGTCACTCTCCGCCACACTTCCCGCCTGCTTCAAGTCCTGGACAAACGTCTGCCCGGAGGCGACCCGCCGCACACAGTCCAGCAGGATCTCGCCGGTAACGCAGCGGAAGAGAACGGCGTCTACTCCGAGGGGCAGAAAACGCTGCGGATTATCGCCGTTCTCCGCCAGAACGATGAGCTTGGCGGCCATTTGGTTGGCCATGACGCGGATACCGGAATCTTCGTTCAAAAAATTCGCCGACAGAACGAGGATGTTGGCACGGAATTTCTCCAGCGCCATCCGTGTCTGCTCCACGGTAGGCGCCTGGGCAACCACGCGCATATCGTCTTCCACGGCCAGCACCTTGGCGATTCCAGCGCGGAAGATAGCCTGATTATCGGCGACAACAATCTTCAGCATCAGCTACCTGCCTCCCGGCGCACGAAATCGTACTCATCGATGACGCACGCCACGCCGGATTTTTCCGGAGATTGGGCATCAGCTCGGACGACGCGGCCAATACAGTGCAGCACCACATCCTGGTCCGCCGCGATGGCCAGTGCCGGAATGGTGATTTCGAACTCGACGCGGGAGTTTACTTCGAGTGCCTGGTCAACCCAGATATAAACTCCGGCTCCACTTATATTTTCAGTGGTACCTTCCAGCTCCGGTTTGGCTTCAGAAGTGCCGAGCACCTTAATCGGAAGATGTACGGGGAATCGTGTCCCGGTCCTTGCGTCCGCCACGGATATCCTCTAAGTTGTAGGACTTTATACTCATCCGGGTTATATCACGATAAAAGTGCCGTAGCATAGCTGGAAGTGACGAGTTGGGGCAGGAAAATCAGCGAATGTACCTAGTTGGGCACGAAAATCAGGCTAATCGGCGGTAAAAAAACCGGCGATGCCGTATCCAAGCAGCAACATAGCCAGGGCCAAGACCGAAGCTACGGGCCGGAAATGTTCCCGGGCGCTGCGCCTCATGTCCAGCCGTTCGCGCACGGTGCTACGCAGTTCGGTGACCGAAGCATGCAGCCGGAGACGTTGTTCGGCGGCGCGCTGTTCCAGTACTTCGGCGGGCAGGGGATTGGTCATAGCTGGGTTCTCGCCTCCGTTTGCAGCCAGATCTGATCTTCTTTCAGCACCCGCAATGTACGTTCCGGGGTGAGCCCCTGCGAGCTCAAAGTCTTCACCCCGTAGGCGACAGTTGCCCCGCCCACCACGGCGTACACGGCAAATACTGCAAAAAACGCTACGACATAAGCGTAGGGCTGGCCAAGCATGGCCATTGCAATCAGCGCGACCAAACCCCAGGTGAATAGGAAGAAGGCCACGAGCAGCAAGATTGCGCCGATCAACAGCGCCGGCAATGCGATGCGGAGGTTGCTGAGTTTGTCCTTCATTTCGCCGCGCAGCATCTCGAGCCTGGTGGAGACGAAGTCCTTCAGCTCTACCTTGCAGTCATTCAACACTTCCGCAACCGTCCGTCCATTCTGTCCCGTCGGGTTAGCCACGGTTTGACCTCCAAAGTCTCAATCCGAATCCGATGGCGAAAGAAACCGCCGCAAAACCCAGAATCATCTGAATCGGATTCTCGTTGGTTACGCGCGCGGCGCGGCGCCGGGCCTCGGCAATTTGCTGGCCAGCCAATTGGTTGAGTTCACCCGCCCGCTGGCCTGCCTTCTGTCTCCACTGGGCTGCGGTTTGCACCGCCTCCTGACGCAGCCCGGAGATTCTCTCGTTCATCGACTGCGCCAGCTCCGAAGCCGCGTCGGAGGCCGCTCCGGCTTGTGCACGGGTTTGCCCCTTGACGAGGTAAAGACCTTTCCGCACGCGATCCGGCAGGCCGCGTACGCCGCTGACCGCCTTGCCTAGCGCGGCACCGATCTGTTCGGCGACCTCGTGCATCTGCTGCTCCCGTTCCATCTGTCTTCCCCTTGCTTCGTCCACGTTTGGAGGTGTCCCCGGCAGGCGGCTCGCGGCCGATGCCGTGTGCGGGCCGGTGGATGAGGGATCGCTCCAACTTTCCGAGTTTGCGTCCGGAATCGATTCACGAGCCATATATGTCTCCCACCTTCCTTGCAGGATTGGCGATGCACTACCACTAGGATGAGGATTGGCGACGGTTCGTTTTGCCGGAATGCAGCGCAATCGAGAGTCGCTGGATGTGGCCGGAGCAGGTTTGCCGATAAGACTGCTGGAAACAGGTTTCAGCTTCAATGATTCATGAATTCTCCTGCCCCACAGGCGCGACGGCGAATCAGATTTCGATGCGCTTATCGGTTCGGCGACCGACGTACCAGCAAGGGCCGTAGCCCATGTGCGGAAACAGGGAATGCACGCAGCTCTGGGTCTCGGTCTCGCCGGGGATGATCTCGATCTTGCCGTTTTTCTGCAGCATGGAGTAGTAGAGCTGGACCGTTACCGAACCGTACGGGGCGCGATTCCGGGCGATTTTGTAGCGCAGCACGCCATAGTCGCAAACATAGGCAACGGCGAGCAGGACAAGCAGCAAAAGGGCCGAGAGCGTGAACAGCCGCTTGAGGTGAAGCGCCTTCCGCCGGGGACGGGCATCAAGGCTGCCGGGAATCTCGGCGGGGGTTTTATCGATCAGGTCGGAGATGCGCTGATAATAGCTGCGGTCTGGGCTCATTCTGAAAGTTCTCGGCCGGCTCGCCTTACGCCGGCAACGGCCTAAGTAACTCTATTAAACACCACCGCAGGCGATCGAGGTGATAGAGCCGGGCTGCCGGACTCTCGCCGGCCAGCAACCGGATGCACAAAGCACAGTGATGAAACCGGCGAAAGCCGCCGTCGTATTCCAGCTTATTTCTGTAGATTTACTTGAACCGGCACGATAAGCTGCTTCAGAAATCATTCGCTCTGGTTGAGTGCGCAGGTAACAGGCCGCGGAAGGACCAATCCACTGGTGCCGCCTGCCTGATCCGGGAGAGTACGCCAGGATCTTCAAGCCAGCACTTTGAACCAGCTTACGCGGAGGCGTGTGCATGGGCTCCACCAAGACAGTGATCGCGAAGGCTCCGGCCAAAGCGGCAGCGAGCAAGAGCGTCGTTAAGTGGGCTATCCCTTTGGCGCTGGGGATCCTGATCTTAGTCATACCGCGTCCTGCGGGTCTGACGCCCGTGGCATGGCACTACTTTGCTTTGTTTATCACGGTGATTGCGGCGCTGATCACCGAACCTTTCCCGGGCCCGGTGGTGGGATTCGTCGGCATCGCTTTCGGCGGCGCGCTGGTGTTTGTCGGCAAGACGCCAGCCGAAGGATTGAGATGGGCGCTCTCGGGCTTTTCCAACAGTACGGTGTGGCTCATCTACGCCGCCAGCCTGTTTGCCCTGGGATACGAAGTCACCGGGCTTGGACGCAGAATCGCCTTGATGCTGGTGCATAAGCTTGGCAGCAAGACTCTGGGGCTTGGCTATGCTATCGCCTTGTCCGACCTGGTGTTGGCCCCGTTCACTTCTTCCAATACGGCCCGCGCCAGCAGCGTCTTTCCGATTGTCAGCAACATTCCCCCGCTCTATGGCTCCTCTCCCACCGAGAACCCGCGCAAGATCGGCTCCTACATCATGTGGATCGCCTTTGCCACGCAATGCGTCACCAGTTCGATGTTCCTGACCGCTCTGGCGCCCAATGTTCTGGCGGTTGAGCTTTCCGCAAGATCGCGAAGATCGACATCAGTTGGACCGCATGGTTTTACGGCTTCCTGCCGGTCGGCATTTTGCTCTTCCTGGCAGTGCCCTTGCTCAGCTACATCCTGTATCCGCCTGAGTTGAAGAGCAGCGACGAAGTGCCGAAGTGGGCGGGAGAGCAGTTGGCGCGAGATGGGCCCGATTACGCGCCGCGAAAAGACGATGGGGATCCTGGCGATTCATTGCCCTGATCTGCTGGATCGGCGTCACCAATGGATTGTTCCGGAAATGACGGCGCTGGTGGTTTGCGCGTTGATGATGTTGACCGGCGTGGTCACCTGGAACGACATCGCGGGCAACAAGCAGGGTTGGACGAACCTGGTGTGGCTGGCTACGCTGGTCACCATGGCCGACGGTTTGGCCAGGGTGGGCTTCCTCTCGTGGTTTGCCAAAACGAGCGCGACGGTTCTGTCCAGGGTCTCGATGGTGCCGATGATGATCGCGCTGGTGGCGATCTTCTTCCTGTGCATTATTTCTTTGCCAGCCTCAGTGCCCACACCACCGCCCTGCTGCCGGTGTTTTTGGCGGCGATGATGACCCTGCCGGGGCTTCCGATCAGGCCGGTGACGATGGTGATCGGCTATACCCTGGGGTTGATGGGCGTTATCACACCGTATGCAACCGGGCCGGGGCCGATCTATTACGGCGCCGGATATATCAAGACCAAAGACTTCTGGAGACTGGGATTTATTTTCGGCATGTTCTTCCTCGGCATGTTGCTGCTGGTTGAGCTGCCGCTGGCGCTGAAGTTCATGCGGTAAAAAGAGACGAATCTTGGGCACATTGTAGTGAGATTTCCTGGTTGAACGTCTGGCCTCAGGCAGGGTTGAATCCCGCCTGAGGATTTCTTATCTGGGTGCCGCCTGCCAAACCTTGGATGCCCGGACCCAGGTCGCCCTTGCCGGAAAACCCGCACGCTAAAGCTGAGCTGTGAATACGGTTCGCGACCTAATGGATCAGGGGCAGCAGCAGGATGGTCATTGCGAGCGTAAGGGCTCCGCTCAGGGTTGAGAGCAGCAGTACCGATCCGGCCTCCAGGCTTTTGGTTTTATAAGCAATGCCGAATAACACGCCGAGGAAGCCCGCCGGAATCGCTGTGAGCAAGACCGCCTCCCGCACCATCTGCGTCGGGCAGTTCATCAGCCGGGCAAGGACGAACGTGAGCACGGGGTGAACCAGGTTTTTCAGCGTGACCTCGACGAAGATATTCAGGTCGAGCGACAGCGGTTCTCTGGAGAGAATCAATCCGGTAAGGAACAACGCGATGGCCGCCGTCGTCTGCCCCAGCAAGCCGAAGGTTTTGACCCACAGCGGCGGGAGCACGAAGCCGGCCATGGACAAGGCGATCCCGGCCAGTGGGAGGACGACAACCGGTTTGCAGATCGATCGCCAAAGAGCGGCCCCAAATTGCCGCAGCGTATTTCCCGGATGAGAGTTGCCCCTGGCGCTTTCCAGCAGAACCAGGCTGAGTGGAACCATCGTCAGATTGCCGCAGACAATGGCGACCGCGATGGTCATCGTGCTCTGCTGGCCGAAAAGATTGGCGAACAGCGGCAGCCCGACGGCGACATAATTTGGTAGGGCAACACTCAGGGCCATCAACGAACTCTCGCCCAGCGTGAGTTTGAAGCGCTTGAGTTGCAGCAGCAGGCAGATGCCGAAGATAGCCAGCATGGACAGGGCCAGCAGCAGGAACAGCTTCCAGTCCTGGAGGATCAGCTGCCGGGGAGTCTGCGCGGTGGCGACGAATAAGGCCGCAGGTAGCGCGAAGTTCAACACCAACCCATTCAGCGCGGCGACATTCCGGTTGTCGATGATGCCGCGCCGTCCGGCGAAGTATCCCAAGCACATCACAAAAAAAACCGGTACGAGAGCGTTCGCAACGGTCATTGCCATTCGGGTTCTCCTGAAGCGCTTCCCCGGCGAATCATAGCCCGGAGGAGTCGAGCGGGCGAGAGCGGTTCCCGAGAAGCCATCTCCTCTCGAAATTGTTCCCTGCCGTCGCTCCCTGTTTGGTCGCAATGTCCGATGGACCGCAGCTTCGGGATACACCGTCTCGGGAACCGCTGTAGATTTGCTCAGTAGTTGGCGGCCGCTTCGGGGGAATGTCCGCGTTTATAAACCAGCATGGTGCGTTCGAATACCATCACCTGTTTACCGTCCTGATTGAAGCCGCGGGTCTCGACCGTAACGATTCCCTGCGTGGGCCGGCTGCCGGATTCGCGCTTTGCCAGAACCTTCGACTCGGCGTAGAGGGTATCGCCGGCAAAGACCGGGTGCGTGGCCCGCACTTTATCCCAGCCAAGGTTTGCCACCACCTTGGCACTGACGCTGTGAACGCTCATGCCGGTCATGATGGAAAAAGTGATGGTGCTGTCGACGAGGCACCGCTTCCACTCGGTCTTGGCGGCGTATACGGAATCGAAGTGAAGCTGCTGCGAGTTCATGGTCAGCAGACATCCCCAGATATTGTCGGTCTCGGTGATGGTTCTTCCCGGGCGGTGCTCAAAGACGTCACCGACTTCGAAGTCTTCGAAATACAGGCCGTAGGTTTCGCGATAACGATTTTCCCCGACCTGCTTGTACATCGGAACCAGAGTTTTCATGTGCTGCTTCCCTCCTCGTCCAAATTCACGACAGCCTGACGCCGGAAGCGATCTCCCTGCGAGCGGAAGTTTTTTTCCACGCGCCGACCAGCGCCGGTCAGGTTTGCACCCCGAGCGACGCGCAACGCGACCGAGGCGGCAAAGGTGAAGAATGTCGTGTGCAGGATAATCTGGTTGCGGCCATGCCGACAACCGCAATCACGACGAGGTCGGTAAAGATGCCCCGTAAAACAGACGCGGTGACTCTTTCGCCCGGGCTGCCATATAATCCGTCGGTGCAGTTTTGACTCTCGTGAAGCGCCAGCCGGTGTTCACCGCAACCCGCGCAACTTCGAAGCAGGTTGAGGGACACCGTGCGGGCGGACTGGTTTCATCTACCGGAGAGCGCCACGGAGCGGAGGGCTCCGGCGCGTTCCTCTCCACTCCAGCATGGCAAAAGCTGCCCTTTGCCGGAGATCCCTTGGAAAGGTTGAGCGATGAAAGCGATACAAATCAAAGAATGCGGCGCCCCGGAAGTGATGACCTTGGTCGATATCCCGGTGCCCACGCCCAAAGCCAACGAAGCGCTGGTGAAGATCACCGCGGCGGGAGTGAATTTCGCCGATGTTTATGTGCGCGAGGGCCGGTACAAGTGCAAGCTGCCCATGGTGATTGGCCAGGAAGCGGCAGGCGTGGTCATCGAGGCCGGCTCCGCCGTCGTCAATATCAAGCCGGGCGATCACGTCGCCTATCGCGGGGTGCAGGGCAGCTACGCCGAATACGCGGCGGTGCCGGCCGATAAGCTGGTGCGCATTCCCAAGGGCATTACCGACGAGCAGGCGGCGGCCGCCATGCTGCAGGGCATGACCGCGCATTACCTGTGCCATAGCACGTATCCGGTAAAGCGCGGCGAGACCGTGCTGGTGCACGCCGCCGCCGGCGGAGTCGGCCTGCTGCTGGTGCAGATGTGTCATCACCTGGGAGCGCGCGTCATCGGCACGGTCTCCACCGTGCAGAAGGCGGCCCTGGCGCGCGACGCCGGCGCCGACGAGGTGATTCTGTACTCGCAGGTGGATTTTGAGGCCGAGACCCGCCGCTTGACCGACAACCAGGGCGTGCACGTGATCTACGACGCGGTCGGCGAGACAACGTTTATGAAGGGACTGAACGTGCTGCGGCCCCGCGGCTACATGGTCAACTATGGAGCGGCCAGCGGCCCGGTGCCACCGCTCGACCCCATGGTGCTGATGGAAAAAGGATCGCTATTTCTGTCGAGGCCGAGCCTGGTGCACTACGCCGCCGTTCGCTCGGAGTTGGAAGAAAGGTCCAGCGCGGTCTTCGCCATGATCGCCGCCGGAAAGCTGAGGCTGCGGATCGAGCATCGTTACCCGTTAGCAGAGGCAGTGCAGGCGCATCGCGACCTCGAGTCGCGTAAGACCACCGGCAAGCTGCTGTTGCTGACATAGCAGGCGAGATCGCTAGCGAAGCTAGACCGCGATTCAGAATAAGCGTCTTCAGCGACGACTTCGAAGTGTCATCCTGAGCGAAGCGAAGGATCTGCTGTTTGCACGTGCCGAAAATAAAGCAGATCCTTCGGCCGCGCAAAAACGGTGCGCCCTCAGGATGACACTCCTATGAGTTTTTCAGCAGCCAGTAAAGCCCGTCCCCTTCAAAACGTGCTGGAGCGGCGCTCCTTAAAGCACCATTTGTGAAACAAGCTGTGGGCGGCGCAGCTTGTTAGCTGGCCGCGACTGCGGCTTTTGATGTCGATCGCGATCTTTGGCGGATTCAGCAACGTATTGTGAATCAGGCAATGATGGACCGCCCGCTCCACTCCCGCCTGATGCTCGGGGCTGAGTTCCGCCGCCACTGCGACCTCTATGCGGAAGTTGTCGAGCCGCGCCGGGCCTTTTTCCTTATCGGCGGTCACTCGCACTTGCACGGCTCCGGACGGCAGGTTGAATTTCTTCAGGTATTGCGCGGCGTAATAGCCGGCGCAGGTGCCCAGCGCGGCCAGGAGCAGCTCCGGTGGCGTCATCGCCTCGTCCAAGCCGCCGTTTTCGGGTGGCTGATCGCAGGCGATCATGTGCTTCCGCGCCTTGACTTCGAATTTCACCCCGCCCTGATGTTCTACATTGACCTCTATCATTTCTCTCCTCCTGCTTTGACTTCCCTTGCTCTAACTGTCGTGGTTACGGGCCGCCCCGAGCCGTTCGTCGAGATACTGCCGGACCATGGCCCGCGCCCGGTGCAGCCGCGATTTCATGGCAGGCAGCGTAACCCCAAGCCTGCGCGCGACCTCCTCGCCGGGCAATTGGTCGAGGTCGCGAAGTTGGTAAGCCTCGCGATAGACGGGCGGCAACCTGTCCAACGCGTCGGCCAGCAACTGTTTCATCTGCCGCAGAGCAACCGCCGCTTCCGTATTCTCGCGGCCGGAGAGTTGCCTGCCCTCGTCCTCCAGAACCGAAAGCTGCATTAGCGGCATCAGGGCCTCGCGCTGCTTCAACTGCCAGCAGACGCGCTTGCCAATCTGGGCCAGCCAGCCGCGGAACGCCGTGGGATCGCGCAACTGCTCCAGGTGGCGATAGGCTTTCAAAAGAGCTTCGATCAGCACGTCCTCGGCGTCTTCCCGGTTGCCGCAGACGCGGATCATCTGCCGATAAACGGCGTCCTTGTGCTCGACCGCAAGCTTTTCAAAGTCCACGCTGGCATTGTCGCATCAGCGGCACCGGTCGTACAGCCCGGCCACGAGCGGCGTACCCCATAACCCGTGCCTACGACGAGCAACAACCGCGCGCGGAAACCGGTTTTCCGGGACGGTTCCACGGCATTTTCTGGAGAAGTACGCCCATGGCACAGAAATCCGTGAGGCCCGCGAAGGTCAGTCCCAAGCCGACGAAGCCGGACAGATACGCCCATCGGGCGTCCACCAGCAGCGCCAGCAGCGACCCGGAGGCGACCAGCAGGCCGGCGATGAGGCGAACCTGCCGCTCCAAGGCCCAACGCGTCTTCACACTGGAAACCAGCGGGAAGCCCGCCTGCTCCCAGGCGGCGGATCCACCTTGCAGCACCATCGCCCGTTTGCCCATCGGTTGCAGCAAATTGCAGGCAATCGTCGAGCGCATGCCGCTCTTGCAGACCAGGACAAGCGGCCGATGGCAATCCAGGTCGGCGACGCGCGATTCGAGCTGGTCCAACGGAATATTGAGCGCTCCCGCCAGATGGCCGCCGGCAAACTCCGAAGCGGAGCGGACATCGACCAACTGCGGCCGCAATTCGACGCTTTGGCTATGTAGTTCGTGCGCGGCAATGACGGCGGCAGCTTCAACGGTTGCTTCCACATTGGTCTCCGTTGCCGATAGGGATTTTGTTTCCGGTAATGATTGCACCAGCTTTTCCTCCACGCTTCCCACCTGTGCAGCGCTTCCTGATGGAGAAGAGCGGGAAGTACGAGAAAAGGATTCGTGCTCGCCGGATTTTTTTCGACCTGCCGGCGGATTTGCGCCGGATGCTTCGATGAATCCGGTCTACGACGGCCGGCAGGTAAGTGCATGTACAATAAGTTTTGCTCTGCGGAGATCGTTGCGAGCCTGGCACCGGCGGTTCGCCGTTACCCGGCAACAACCGCGACGGCTTTCGCGAAGCTGTGGTGTGGGGTTCATCGACTGGCCGCCAAAGTGAGCGGCGTGGTAAAGAACTGGAGTCCGGTGGCGGGTCTGCCCGGCAGGTCTTGGCGAGCAACCGGATTTTACTGTGCCGGCACCGAGTCCTTTCCAGCGAACTCATGGGAGTGCGATGGTGTGCAAGACTGGTGGTTTTTGCCGGCGACATTTCGTGTCCTTTATCGTTTCCGTGCTGGCCGTCTGCTTGCTCGCAGGCACTGGCAGCGCCCAACAGGGGGTGCCGGCAGCGACGGGAGCGGCTTCGGTCACGGTGAGCAGTCCTTTGCAAACCTTAAATCCTTCCGACCCGCTCCTCGGGTCTGTGCCAGAGGGTAAACTCGATCCCAACCCGATCCAACTTACCCTGCTGGATGCGCATCGACCGCGGACTGAAGCGCAACCTGGGCCTGCTGCTCTCCCACCAGAACACCCGGCTTGCCGAGGGCGCGAAGTGGACTTCGCTGAGCCACTTGTTGCCAAATGTCGCCATGGGGTTGCAGGAAGCGGAGGCGCAGGTAAGCTTCGCTGGCCGAAGGATTTCCCAAGAAATCTTCTTCCCGGCGGGATTGCGATTCTGGGTCCGTTCAGCGTCTTCCAGGTTGGCCCGACGCTGAACGAGACCTTGAACTTGAAGGATTTCAACACCTGGAAGGCGTCGCGCGAAAATATCAAGGCTGCCGGACTCTCCTACCGCAGCACTCGAGATTTGGTGGTGCTGGCGGTTGGCGCCTCCTATCTGCAGGCGCAAACCAATGCCGCGCGCGTGGAAAGCGTGCAGGCACAGGTGCAAACCGCGCAGGCCCTCTATGACCAGGCTCAGGATCTGCGGCGAGTGGGGATGGCTCCCGGAATCGACGTGCTGCGGGCGCAGGTGGAGTTGGAAGCGGAGCAGCAACGGCTGGTGGTGGCGCAGAACGATTACGAAAAGCAG
The DNA here is from genome assembly GCA_963786555.1 of uncultured Acidobacteriota bacterium. GTDB lineage: Bacteria > Acidobacteriota > Terriglobia > Terriglobales > Acidobacteriaceae > CAWBRT01. The sequence continues at coordinate 257,810 of CAWAZO010000010.1, read as the reverse complement.
TTGCTCACCCTGGCACGCGTGATCGGACTTCCTCCGGGACAGAAGTTCGTCCTGGCCGACAAGATGCCTCGCTCCCGCGCCGGTGGAGCTCAGCCTGGAGCAGGCGATTGCAGAGGGCTTATCGACAACCGTCCGGATTACAAGCGCGCTGAATCGCAGGTGCGCTCAGGCGGAGCTGCTGAAGCGGGCTTCGCTAGGGCGAGAGAATGCCTTCGGTCGGCATCAGTGGAAATTACGCGTTGACCGGCAACACTCCGGGCAATTCGCACGGCACGTTTACGGCAGCGGGAACCGTGGAAGTTCCGATTTTTCAGGGCGGCAAAGTCCGGGGAGATGTGTTGCAGGCCGACGCGCGCTTGCAACAGGCCCGTTCGGAGTTGGAAGATCTGCGCTCTCGCATCGAATATGAAGTACGCACGGCATTTCTCGATGTGAATGCCGCCAGCAAGCAATTAGAGGTTGCGACCAGCGCGCTGGCGCTGGCGCGCCAGCAGGTTGGGCAATCGCGGGACCGCTTCACCTACGGGGTGACCAACAATGTGGAAGTGTCCAGGCGCAGCAGGCTCAGGCAACCGCCGAGGAAAATTTCATAGCGGGATTGTTTGCGCACAATTTTGCCAAGCTCTCGCTGGCGCGCGCGCTTGGCATCGCCGAAGAAGCGACGAAAAAGTTCCTTGGAGGAAAGTAGGGTGGCAGAGAACGTGGCAGAGACGGGAGAGAATCAGCCGGGTCCGGAGGAGCAGTGGCAGGAAAAGCCGCCAGGTGGCAGATCGCGCTCTTATCTGCGCGAACACTCGGCCGTGAAATGGGCCCTCATCATCGGCGGCATCGTGCTGCTGGTGGCTCTGATCGTGGTTTGGCGGTACTACGCGGTTCGTGAGTCGACGGATGACGCCCAGATCGATGGCCATATCACTCCGATCAGCGCCCGCGTAAGCGGCACCGTCATTTCGGTCAACTATCAAGACAACCAGTTTGTCGATGAAGGCGCGGTGCTGGTCCAGTTCGACCCCAAGGACTATGAAGTCGCCATCCAGCACGCCGAGGCCGATCTTGCCGATGCCAAGGCTTCGGCGGTCGCCGCCGGGACCAACGTTCCCATCACTCATACCAGCACTTCCAACCAACTGCAGAACGCGCTTGCCGCCCGCAACGCGGCCCAGAAGCAGGTGGAAGCCGCCCTGGCCCGGGTACGGGAGGCGGAAGCCAACTACGTGAAAGTGGCCAAAGACCTGGAGCGCATGAGCGACCTGGTGAAGCGCGACGAAATTTCGCGCCAGCAATACGATTCGGCGGTTGCCTCCGACCAGTCGATGAAAGCCACGGTCGATGCCACGCGCGCCTCGGTTGCCGCCGCACAAGCCCAGGTAGCTCAGGCCGAGGCCATGGTCCGCACGGCCGAAACGGCGCCGCAGCAGGTTGCGGTGATCCGCGCGCGAGCCGGAGCGGCAGAGGCGCTGGTGCAGCGCGCCGAAGCCACGCTGGCGCAAGCGCAGCTCAATTTGCAATACACCACCGTGCGCGCGCCCGGAGCGGGCATCGTCAGCAAGCGCAGCGCGGAGGTTGGGCAGGTGGTGCAAGCCGGCCAGCCATTAGCGGCGCTGGTGCTGGTTCAGGATATCTACGTCACCGCCAACTTTAAGGAGACGCAGCTCAAGAACATGCGCCCCGGGCAGGAAGTTACGATTCACGTCGACGCCTACGATCGCGATCTGAAGGGGCACGTCGACAGCATCGGCGGCGCTACCGGGGCGCGGTTCAGCCTGCTTCCTCCGGAGAATGCCACCGGCAACTACGTGAAAGTGGTGCAGCGCATTCCGGTCAAGATCGTTTTCGACGCCGGGCAAGACCCTCATCATCTGCTGCGGCCAGGGATGTCGGTTGTACCGACGGTGATTACCAAGTAGCCACCGGGCGTGGCATGACTGCGAGATTTACGAACACGGAATCCGCGCCGAACGCCAACGGTGTGCCCGGGGCGCATCCCGAGATCAATCCCTGGATTATCGCGATTGCGGTGATGTTGGGCACCTTCATGGAGGTGCTGGATACCACGGTGGTGAACGTGGCGTTGCCGCATATCGCGGGCAATCTGTCGGCCACGGTTGACGAAACGACCTGGGTGCTGACCTCGTACCTGGTTTCGAACGCGATTATTCTGCCGATCGCCGGATGGCTTTCCAATCACTTTGGGCGCAAGCGCATCCTGCTGGCCTCGGTCTTCGGGTTTACGGTGTCGTCGCTGGCCTGCGGCTTGGCGCCCAACCTGCCCACGCTGATCGTATTCCGCGTCATCCAGGGAGCAACCGGCGGCGGTCTGCAACCGCTATCGCAAGCCATCATGCTCGAAGCCTTCCCGCCGCAGGATCGCGGTAAAGCCATGGCCTTCTGGGGACTGGGGATTGTGGTGGCGCCGATGCTCGGGCCGGTGCTCGGCGGATGGATTACCGACACCTATTCCTGGCGCTGGATCTTCTACCTCAATCTGCCGATCGGCATCGCGGCCACCATCATGGCGAAGCTCTTCGTCTTCGATCCCGCCTACATCCGGCGCACCTCCAACCGGATCGACTACTGGGGATTCGGCCTGCTGATCGTGGGCATGTCGGGACTCCAGATCATGCTCGACAAAGGCCAGCAGGAAGACTGGTTCAGCTCAAAGTTCATTGTCGTGCTGGCAGTCATGGCGATTCTGGGCCTGACCGGGTTCATCATTCGCGAATGGATGACCCGGGAGCCGGTGGTCGATCTCAAGGTGTTTCGCAACCGGACCTATGCCACCGGCATATTCATGATGACGATTTTGGGCTTCGTGCTCTACGGCAGCACCGTGCTGATACCCATCTGGTTGCAGACGCTGATGGGCTATCCGGCGCTACAGGCGGGGATGGCCGTGCTGCCTCGCGGCTTGGGCTCATTCCTGTTTATGCCCCTCGTCGGCATCCTGATGAGCAAGGTCGAACCGCGCAAGCTGCTCCTGGTCGGGTTCCTGGCGGCGGGAGCGGGCCTGTTCCTGCTCGGCAACCTGAGCCTGGACGCGGGTTACTGGGACATTTTCTGGCCGCAGATTCTCCAGGGAGCGCGCCATGGGCCTGCTGTTCGTTCCACTGACGACCATCACCAACGATCCCATCCCCAAGGAGGAAATGGGAAACGCGACCAGCATTTTCAACCTGATGCGTAACGTCGGAGGCAGCATCGGGATCGCTTCGGTCACGACCATGGTTGCCCGCGCGGAGCAGCACAATACGAATGTTCTCGGCACCCACGTCAACGTCTGGAACCTCAGCACGCAAACCATGATCAACTCGGCCAGGGAGATGTTCATGGCCAAGGGATCCGATTATCGTGACGGCTACGAGGCAAGCCTATGGGATGCTGTTTGGGATGGTGCAGGAGCATGCGGCCATGCTCGCGTTCGTCAAGGCGTTCCGGCTTCTGGGCATCCTGTTTTTCGTGATCATCCCCTTGATCCTGATCATGCGCAAGCCCCGGCATTTGCGGGGAGGCGGAGGAGCAGGCGGCCATTGATTCGCCCGGCGAGCGGATGGCATATTCGGGCATAGCGATTCGCCACGAATTCGGGTTGAGGGTCACCTCCTGAGGTGATTATTATCACTGTGTCCTCCGGCACAATGGTGTTGAAGTCAAGCTGAGTGCCCTACATAAGAAACATAGCCGATTCGTTCGCGAGAGGATTGTTGTGCGCCGTGGCGGCCTTGCCAAGCCTGTTGCTGGCTGCGGTTCCGGAGTCGGTGCGCTGGGCCAGGCCCAATTGGGTGCCGGGCTTTGTCCAGTTCGAGACGGCTATTCTGTTCGGAATCGCCGTTGTCCTGGCGTTGGTGGCAATCGGCGTCTCGATACGCAACCGCGATCTGTCGCGGGTGAATGCCGAATTGCAGCGCGCCCGCGATCTCACGGCGGTGCGCGAGCGCGAGCGCGACCTGGCGCAGCAGGAGCTGCTGAGAAAACTGGAAGAAGAGCGCGAACTGGCCAAGCAGAAAATGCAGTTCGAGGCACAGCTTGCCGAATACGAAAAGTATGCTTCGTTGGCGCAGCTTGCGCTGGGCGCGGCCCATGAGATCAATAACCCGTTGCTGGGCATGCTCTCGCATCTTGAACTGGAACTGAAGGATGCGCGGGACGAGGATAGCCGGACGGAAATCGAACAGTGCATCGAAGGCGCGAAGCGGATTTCATCGGCGGTGCGCGGACTGCTGAACTACGCGCGGCCGGCTCCGCTTACCATCAGCCGCATCAGCGTCGAGCGGATGGTGACCGAAACCATGAACTTCCTGCACCATCAGCCGATGTTCCGCAACATCCATGTTGCGACGGAGATCGCGGAAGATCTTCCGATGATCAGCGCCGATGCCAACCAGCTCTCGCAGATCCTGATGAACCTGCTGCTGAATGCGGCGCAGGCGATGCCGGAGGGGGGCAGGATTACGATCTCGGCGACGAAAATCAAGTTTGAGGAAAACGTCGAGATCGCCGTTGCCGACACCGGAGTGGGCATTCCGGCCGACATTCTGCCGCACGTCTTCGAGCCGTTCTTCACCACCAAGCGCGGCAAGGGAACTGGCTTGGGGCTGAGCATCAGCCAGGCTTACGTGCACAGCCACGGCGGCGACATCCGCCTGGAGAGCCTGCCGGGACGCGGCACGACGGTTCGGCTCACGCTTCCGATTCGCCAGCAGGGCGCGTTGGTCGAGAGCGAAGAAGTTATCATCTGACGATCGAAGGCGATCGTTCCCAACGCGCGGGTGAGAGCACGGAGACAGATTCATGGCTTACTCGATCCTGGTCATCGACGATGAAGCACTTACCCTGCGCACCATTGGCCGGGCGCTTGCAGGCGGAAGGCTATGAAGTCCGCGTGGCCATGTCGGGCGAAGAAGGTCTGAAGCTCTTCCAGGAAGAGGCGACGGAGCTGGCGTTGGTGGACGTCGTGCTGCCCGGCATCGACGGGATCGAGGTGCTGCGGCAGATCAAGAAGCGAAACAGCGCGGCGGTCGTGCTGATGATGAGCGCTTACCACATGGTGGATCGCGCCGTCGAGTCGATGAAGCTGGGCGCTTACGACTACCTGATCAAGCCGTTTCACATTGTCGACATGCTGAACACCGTCCGCCGCGCCAGCGAGATGCTTACGCTGCACGTGCGGGTGCGCGATTCGGTGCAGACCGAACAGGGCCGTTACGACTTCGGAAAAGTTGTCACCCGGAATCCCGGCTATCGGGAGATGCTGGAGATGGCCCGCAAGGCCGCCGAAAGCGACCGCACCACCGTCCTGATCCAAGGCGAGAGCGGAACCGGAAAAGAAGTGCTGGCCAAGGCGATCCACTACGCCAGCCCGCGCGCGCAGAACCCGCTGGTGGAAATCAACTGCGCCGCCCTGCCCGATACGCTGCTGGAGAGCGAACTGTTCGGCTACGAACAGGGCGCCTTTACCGACGCCCGGCGTCGCAAGGAAGGGCTGCTGGAAAAAGCGAACGGCGGGACATTGTTTCTCGATGAAATCGGGAATATGTCGTTCTCCGTGCAGGCGAAGCTGCTGCGGGTGCTGGAACAGAGCAGCTTCATGCGTCTGGGCGGAACCAAGGCGATCAACGTCGATGTCCGCATGATTTCCGCGACCAACAAAATGCTGAAGGAGGCGGTGACGCGAGGCGAGTTCCGCGAGGACCTGTTCTACCGCCTGAACGTGATGCCGCTGTTCATTCCCGCGCTGCGCGAACGTCGCGAAGATATTGTCCCGCTGGCGCTGGAGATGATGAAGAAGTACAACGAGGAACTCAAGAAAAACTTCGCCGGCTATACGCCGGCCGCCGCCGAATTGCTGACCCAGTATCCCTGGCCGGGCAACATCCGCGAGCTGAAGAACGTGATCGAGCGAACCATGATCCTCGCGCCCGAGGGCGAAATCGACGCCATCAGCCTGCCGGAAGAGATACGGGACTATCAGTTCCAGCAGGCGGTCGCTCCCGCCTTAACGAATTCCGCGGCCGGTCCCGAGGGCAAGTTCGTGAGTTTGCGCGAACTCGAGCAACGGTACATTCACGAGGTGCTCGCCGCCACCGGCAATAACAAGGCACAGACGGCACGCATCCTTGGCATTCACTCCACCTCGCTGCTGCGCAAACTAAAGAAAGAAGACGGCGAGTAGAGAGCGACGGAAAACCTTCGTCTGCCAAGCTTTTTGCGTGACGCCCGTCACGCGGATTCACCTTATTGACTCCGCAGAAAGCTGTCTTGCGGCGCAACTCCACGCGAGGTCCCCGACAAGCCCGCGGTTGGCTGGTTGGGGTAGCACGGACTTTGCAGTGCTGCAAAACGCAGTGGTTGCTAGCAAAATGCAGTGGTTTGGCTTTTGAGAATTGCGTCTGCCCGAGGTAAGTCCCGTCTTTTCAGCAATCCATAGATCTACTCTGATTTGCCCTCCAATTGCACATGGATAAGGCGACGGCTGACCGCTCAACCGCAGAAGCAAAAGTAATGAGAGGGGCGGGCCGGGAGGCAATTATGACAATCCTATTTGTACTTTTGACGTTCTTGCTGGTGATGTCGATTACTTACTTCAAGCGGAGTCCTGAGCCGCGCCCGGCTGTACAGCCGCGCACTGAATTGTGGGCCCGCACGGCGGCTCCGAAGCTCAATTCGGAGTTGGGTTTTGAAATTCCGAAAGGCTACTGCTTCCATCCCGGCCACACCTGGGTGCTCGATGAAGGCCGGCAAAATGCCCGCGTCGGCGTCGATGCATTTACCGGCAAGGTGCTGGGCAAAATCGACGGCCTTGAAGTCGCTGGGTTGAATCGCTGGGTTCGCCAGGGGCAAAAGATAGTGACGATCAAACGCGGCGACCTGGTGTTCGATATGTTGTCGCCGATCGAGGGGGTCATCACCTCGGTCAATCATGAAGTGATCAAGGACCCGAGCCTGGCGGTCAAGGACCCATACCAGAATGGATGGATCTGCATCGTGAAGTCTCCCGAAGTGGGCACCAACTTGAAGAACCTGGTGCAGGGGCCGCTGGTGGCGCCCTGGATGCAGAACAGCATTTCCCGCCTCGCCTCGATGGCGACGCAGATGGCGCCGGCGCTGGCGCAAGACGGCGGCGTGCCGGTTTCAGGCATGATGTCGCAGTTGGATTCCGGTTCCCAACGCAAGATTATTCACGAGTTCTTTCTGACGTAGCGCGATGACGAATAGAGGGAGGAGGATTTATGGGAAACACTAAAGCAATACTCGTTGATATTAAGCGCTGCATCGGATGCCAATCCTGTGAACAAGCTTGCGAGGGACTCCATCAGTTCCCCAAGGAACACCCGGCGCGCCTCTCGGACGTGGCCTATACGTTCGTCGAGCAGAAGGGTGAAAAGTTTGTCCGCCGCATGTGCCTGCATTGCGAAGAGCCGGCCTGCGCATCGGCGTGCCTGGTAGGAGCCTTGAAGAAGAGCGCGCTCGGACCGGTAACCTACGACAGCGAGAAATGCATGGGTTGCCGGTATTGCATGATCGCCTGCCCGCAGGGAGTCCCGAAGTATCAGTGGTCGAAGCTGGCGCCGTACGTGCAGAAGTGCGATATGTGCTTTGCCCGCATCTCGACCGGCGGCAAGCCGGCGTGCGTGGAAGCCTGCCCGGTGGAGGCCAGCGTGTTCGGCAATCGCGACGCCTTGCTGAATGAGGCTTGGAGCCGGATTCGCAATGATTCTACTTACGTGCCGCGCATCTACGGATCGGAAGAGTTCGGCGGAACGTCGGTGATGTACGTGACTGATGTGCCGTTCGAGAACCTGGGCTTTGTAAAGCCGGCGAACGGAAATACGCCTTTGCCGACGCTTTCAGCGGCGGCATTGGGCGAAAGCCCTACGGTGGTGCTGGTTGGCGGTTCGTTGCTCTCCGCACTGTACTGGATTACGCACCGCCGCCAACTGGTGGAGATTGCAGAAGCCGAGGATAAACAGCACGACTCGGGGAAAGGAAACGACTAGCCATGTCAGACGCGAAGGGACCAAAGCTAACGTTTTGGAGCGTGCTCACGGTTATCATTTTTATCGTCGGCATTTATGCGGCTTATCTGCGCTTCTTCAGAGGCTGGCAGGTGAGCACGAATTTAACCGACTTGCAGCCCTGGGGGCTCTGGGTGGGATTCGCCACGCTATGCGGCGTCGGGGTCTCGGCCGGCGGATTCGTTATCGGTGCCGTCGTGTACCTGCTCGGAATGGAGCGCTATCGCCCGATAGCCAGGGCCTCGGTGCTGCTTGCGTTCCTGGGATATTCGACAGTTTGCGCCGGTTATGTTTATGAGCTCGGCCTGCCCTGGCGGTTCTGGCATCCGATCGTCTACTGGAATCCGCACTCTGTCTTGTTCGATGTCTCGATGTGCATCATGTGTTACACCACCGTTCTGGCGCTGGAGTTCTCGCCTTCACTGGTCGAAAAGCTGCCATGGCCGGGGTTCCGCAAGTTTTACCTGCATTGGCAGCACCGCTTTGAGATTGCGCTGGTCTTGGCCGGCACCTTGCTTTCTTCGATGCACCAGTCTTATCTTGGCGGGTTGTTCCTGATCGCCAAAGGCAAGGTCTATCCGCTTTGGTACAGCCCATACCTGACGACGATGTTTTATCTTTCGGCCGTTCCGGCGGGGCTCGCAATGCTGATCATTGTCATGTATCTTTGCGTGCGGTCGCTGAATGCGGACATAGAGTACTCGATTCTGGAGGAACTCAGCCGCGCGATGGGGCTGTTGTTAGCTCTGTACGGGGTGTTCCGCGCGCTCGACCTGGCGCGCAATGGAGCGCTTTCATACATGTTCGCGCGGCGAGTGGAGACACTTTACTTCTGGATCGAAATCCTGCTGCTGGTGGTCGTGCCCTTGGCGCTGCTGAGCCAGTCCAAGGTGCGTAACAACCCGCAGTTCCTGTACTGGACCTGCGCCATCGTGGTCATGGGTTTCATGGCCAATCGCCTGAATGTTTCGATCACAGCCCTGGACGCGATGACCGGAGCGAATTACGTGCCGAAGTGGTCCGAGTTCGCCTTGACCATCGCGGTGTTAACCGCAGGCGTATGTGCATTCCGTTGGGCGGTTATTTATCTGGATATCGTGCCTAAGCGCGAAGTGCCGCCCGCGATCAAATGGGTGGCGGCTCCGGCCGAGGCGTAACCCAACCACCGGCTCGCGCAACCGTTGGATTGGTTTGAGAGGTCCCCGGCAAGTCCGCAAGCAGCTTGTCGGGGATTTTGCGCGTAGCGGTTGCAAAGCTGCCGGCCATGCGGGAAAGAATGTATGAATCAGGAAACTCTTCTGCCACAAATCGATCAGGACGCGGAGCAGGGATTCGATCCGCACTTAATGCATATGGCGGAGTTGGAACGCCTTGCCCGGGCCATCGACGTGGAGGACGCGATCCTGGAGCAAATGCGGCATGCCGAGCTGGAACTGACCATCCACCAGCCAGCTTCGCGTTCCGATGGGGGGGCCGCGAACATCAGCGCGCTGCAATGCTTGTACTCGCACTCCTGTGGTTGCATCACGGAACTTACTATCGGATCGGACGTATTTCTCAACCAGGTACGCGCGGCGGCTTTCTCCAACGACTTGAGCTGCGCCCTGCTGGGACTCGCGCTGCGCGGCGGCGCGGCTGGAATCATCTGCGATCTTTCGCAATATTCGGAACGCGAGACGCGCCGGCTGTTTCGCGGCTATTGCCAGCGGCTGCGCGCGACGTTGCCGAGTTTCTTCGGATTTTCACGGGTCTACGGTGGCAACCGCGCGATTCATGGCTGGCTCGGCCATGACTTGGACGGCGTGGGAATCGGTTTTGGGGCGGTTCGCCAGGCGGAGTCGCAGTGGCGGCGGCTGGCGCGCTGGATCACCGAATTGATCGCCGCCACGGGGCAACCGGCACTACGGACTTATGCGATTCAAGGCTGCGCCGGCCTGGGATTGGAAATTGCACGGGCGGTTGCCGGAGGCGAGACATCGGACGGCAATACCGGCGCCAGGGTCATCATGATGTCGGACTCCAGTGGAGCGATCCTGAACGACTCCGGGATGGATGTGGCGCGGCTGAAGAGCCACGTCCAACGTGAACAGATGCTGTTCGGCTACCTCGGAGCTGAACACGCCTACAGCGCGGACCTCGCAAAATGCGTATGCGACGTACTCGTGCTGCAAGCGCCCATGCAGATTACGGCGGCCAATAGTGGCCGGGTGCAGGCGAAGCTGATCGTCGAGTGTGTCCCCGATTCCGTTTCGCACACGGCGAAAGCGGAGTTGGCCGCCCGCGGCATTACCATCATTCCCGAGGTGCTGGTGCGCAGCGGATTAGTGCTGCTCGCGGCTGCCGACTCCGGAGTGCTGCCGCTGGCCGAGCCGCGCATCTGCGCCCTGCTGCGCCGAACCGCCAAAAAATTGACGCTGGAAATTCGCCGTTCGGCCGAGACCTGGAAAACCGACCTGTCGCAGGCCGCGCTCTCCCTGGCCGTTGAACGCCGCGCGAACCAGATCAGGCGTGCGGCGATGTAATTCTCAGGCGTTGCCACCCGCGTGGGATGTCACCGTGGCAAACGCCTGCACGATTCCTCTGTAGGATATCCGGATATATCAGACTCTCCTGGCAAGCGGAGTCGCGTCGAAGTCCCGCTGCTGCTTTTGCCGGTAGGGAGGTGGAAACCGAGTCTGCGACATGCGCCGCCGTGGTGCAGATTAGGGTGGACTCATCTTCATTTCTTCAGGAGCATCTCTTCTTCGCGGGAATTCCTTCCGCACGAATCAGGCCGAAGCGGCGTTTCCCATTTTGAACCGTTTTCCCGAAATGTAGTTCGCATTTGGAACTACTCTAATGCGTCACTCATCCGTAGTGGCGTACGCGATCTATTGTGGGACGGTAAGTGCTTGATTCCGCGCGCTCAGTATTTTCTCGGAATTTGCCGCCGATATCGAAGACATTGGAACGCGGGTTGCTTTAGAAGCATTCGAAAGGAATCTGCAATCAAATCCCATGGATCTCAATCAGCTTGCCGTACAGCTCGAATCCCTTCTTGGCGCTGCGTATCCGCAACCGATCACCACGGACTTCAGTACGGATCTTGAACAGCCCGGAGTCCGGCCCGGCCTGGCCCATGAACTCCTGGAAGTCCTGGTGGAAGAGGTCTGTGCTTACGGCCAGCTGGATGGCATCATGATTTGGACGGAGCAGGCCGATGCGGAAGAAGCGAGATCTCGTGTAAATCTTGGCATCGAAGTCTACAGCAAGCAAATTACCGTGCCCGTGCCGAAGACGAAAACCATGCGGGAGTTTTCGGCGCGGCTCCGCGGCAGTGGTTGCACGCTGCGATTGCGGGCCGCCACCGGGCGCTGGATGCGTTACGAAGTTCTGTTTCCCGTCGGCATGGAAAGCGATCATGGGGTTTACAGCTCCGGCCGAGGCGAGACGATCCTGCTGGTGGAAGACGAGGACATTGTTCGCGATGTCACGGCGCAAGTGCTGGAGGGCTGCGGCTACCAGGTGCTGGCCGCCGCGGACGCGAAGACCGCGATGGACATCTTCACCCAGAACCGCGGCCGGATCGGGGTGCTGCTGACCGATCTGGGCCTGGCGGGCGAAAGCGGGGCGGAGCTGGCGGAAAAGCTCAGTGAAAGCGATCCCCGGCTGAAGGTGATCCTGATGTCGGGCTACAGCGAGCGGGAGATGAGCGGCCACGAATTCGGCGATACCGGGATGGCGTATCTCTCGAAGCCGTTTTCGGCGGAATCCCTGATTGGCAAGGTTCGGCAAGTCATCCAGTCGCCGGTGGTCGAGGAGATCGCCGGCTCTCAGATGGACGCCGCTCTCGGCGCCGAGCTGCGATGATAGCCCGCGATGATGGACAGATCGGCGGGAATCTGTTCCAGACTGACGACACGGTCCAGGAGATGGTTCTCGGCGCAAGCGCGCGGCATACCGTAGACCGCGCAGGTGCGTTCGTCCTGGCCGAGGGTGTATCCGCCGGCCGCACGGATGGCGCGCATGCCCGCTTCGCCGTCATTGCCCATGCCGGTCATGATGACGCCAAGGGTTGCCTCCCCAAAAGTTTTTGCGGCGGCGCTCATCATCACGTCGACGGAAGGAACATGCCGGGTGTCGTTGGGCAGGTGGGAGATGCGCACGGCTGCCCGCGAAGCATGTAAGTAGGGAATCATCTGAAAGCCTGCGGGGGCGATGAGAATGCGGCCGGGCTCGATGACGTCCTCGGCGCACGCTTCTGAAACCTGCATCCGGCAAAGCGAATCGAGGCGGCGTGCGAATGGGGCGGTGAATCCGGGCGGCATATGCTGAACCACCAGGATGCCTACCGGAAAGTCGGCCGGCAGCAGCGGAAGAATCTGTTGCAGTGCTTTGGGGCCGCCGGTGGAAACGCCGATACAGACGGCGCGAAATGCAGACCTGCCGGACGGCGGCTTGGCCGGCAGATGGATGGGCGCCGGCGCGATAGCCATCGGGCGCCGCCGCAGCCATTGATGGGCGGCGTGGATTTTTGCGATCAGCTCCTGCTGGATTTGGACGATATCGAGCGATGCGTAGGAGAGAGTTTTGGGAACGTAATCGAAGGCGCCGCTATTAAGCGCTTCGAAGGTGGCCTCGGCCCCCTCCTGGGTCAGGGAGCTGATCATGATGACCGGCCGCGGACACTCGCGCATAATGATCTGCAATGCCTCGATGCCGTTCATGCGCGGCATTTCGATGTCCATGGTGACGACATCGGGATCGAGTTCGCGGATCTTCTGAATCGCCTCGGCGCCATCGCGGGCGGCGCCGACCACAGTTATGTCTTTGTCGGCCTGCACGAGTCGGGTAATTGCCGTCCGCATGAAGGCGCTGTCGTCGACGACCAGTACGCGAATGATGGATTGCGCGATGAGCATCTCAGTTCTTCCGGTGTAGAACGGCAACCAGGTTCCGGACCTCCTTGGCGTAAGCTTGCACTTCCGTCAGAAAAACCGTCCATTCCAAATCGTTGAGCCGGGGCAATTCTCCGGCAACCATCTTCACCGCGGGATCGGTTTTCAAGTCGAGGTAAAGCCGTTCGTCGTATCCGTATCCGAGTCCGGAGGTCCGGCAGAGCAGATCGCTGATGGCGACCAGGCCGACCAGCGCACGGTCGACAAGCGCCTGGCCGGACTGGTGATGGCAGCGGATGACCTCCCGCAAATCGTCGCCCAACAACCATCGCGATGCCAGCGACTCTCCCACGCCGCAGTGATCGAAGCCGAAGATCTTCAGTTCCAATGCGCCGAGCGCAATTTTTTCCCGCGTAGCCTTCTCTAACGCCTGCTGGAACTGATCGGGAAAGAACAGCATGTTGACCATCAATCCGATATCGTGCAACAATCCGGCCAAATAGGCTTTCTCGGGGTCGGGGTAGCCGATCTGGCGAGCCAGTTTGCGCGCCACCAGGGCGCAGCCCAGCGCATGTTCCCAGAAAACGCGCGGATCGAGGCATGTCGCCTGGCTGGGCACAAGACGCAGCACGCAGCAGGTGGTAGCGATCGAACGCATGCGTTCCAGACCCAGCATCATCACGGCGGCGCGCACGGAGTCGACTTCTCCACTTTGGCCAAATAGCGGCGAATTTGCCATGCGCAGGGTTTGCGCGGCGAGCGCCTTATCGTCCGCCACGAGCTCGATCACGCGCTGAAAATCAAGGCCTGCCGGCGCTTCGGAGAGATGCCGAAGCACGGGAATCAGAATCGCCGGAACGCAGGGAATGGTGTCCAGCACCGCCAGTTGCGAACGCACGGAAGACATCGAGGGTTCGGTCATAACTCCCTCCGGGGCGCACTGCTTTTCAGATAGGCTCCCGATCCTGGAAAGTGAACCAAGTGAAAGTCGCTGTTAATTCCAAACAGCGATTCCGAATGCCCCAGGAAAAGATACGAATTGGGCAGCAGGTTGTTGTAAAAGTGCTGAATCACCCGGCGCTTGCTGGCCGAATCGAAATAGATCAGCACATTGCAGCAGAAGATGACGTCGATGCCCTTCATAAAGGTCATGCCGCCGTCGTCCAGCAGATTGAGCCGGGAAAACCGAACGAGGGATCGCAGCGAGTTCTGGACGCGAAGCTTTCCGTTCGCTTCCTGGACGAAGTGCTTGGCGCGAAAGTAGGCGCTGAGGTTACGGGTTGCGTATTCACCGTAGATGCCGGCTTGCGCTTCCGCCAGCGACCGCTGATTTAAATCCGTGGCCAGGATTTCAAAGCTGCAATCGCGCAGCAGTCCCGCCTTTTCCTCCAGCAACAGCATGGCCAGCGTAAAAGGCTCTTCGCCGGTCGAGCACCCGGCGCTCCAGATGCGAATCCGTTTCATCGGCAGATGCTTCTTATTGGCCAAAACCATCGGAAGCACAAGCCGCTGGAAAGCATCGAGTTGCGGCTGGTTCCGGAAAAAGCAGGTTTCGCCGATGGTCACTTCATTCAGCAACTCATTCAGTTCAGCGCCGCGCCCCGGACTGCTCCTCAGGTGTAGAAAGTATTCCCGCAACGACGCCAAGCCAAGTTTCTGCATGCGCCGCCCACATCGATCTTCAAGAAAGCGGAGACGGTTTTCCGGCTGGTAAATCCCCGCGAATCCATACACCAGATCGCGTATCTGGCAGATATAGACATCCTCCCGGGGGTCACTCGACATGTCTGCTGGTACTCTCGGCGAAATGCTCATGGCTCCTGTTCTCGGTACAACGGTTAGCAAGCCGACGCACGGACCAGTTCGGCTGGATCAATCACGAGGCGAACCCGGCCATCGCCGCTGATGGTGGCGCCGGCAATGGCTGGGCAATCGCGTCCAAGCAAACCCAAGGGCTTGATGACGGTCGATTCCTGGCCGAGCAGGCGGTCCACCAGCAGCGCGATTTTCAGGTCGCCAAGGGCGAGAATCACCACCCTGCGGACTTCGAGATGATCGTTCGCATCAGGCAGGCCAAGGCTGGCGGAAAGACGGATCAGGGGAACCGTGCGATCGCGTAAGCGGAGCACCTCGCGTTCCTCGACCCGATGAATATCTTGCGGATGAATGCGCAGCGTCTCCAGAACCGTGCGGAGTGGAATGGCGTAGATCTCACTGGAAACCTCGACCATGAGTACGGGAAGGATGGCCATCGTCAACGGCACTTTCAGGATGACGGACGTGCCTTCGCCGAAGCGGCTTTCCACTCCCACGCTGCCATTCAGTTTTTTGATATTGGTGCGCACCACATCCATGCCGACCCCGCGGCCGGAGACGTTGGTGACGCACTGGGCGGTGCTGAAGCCGGGAAGAAAAATCAGTTCCAGAATTTCTTTTGGGCTCATCAGACGGGCCGCTTCGGCGGTGAGCATTCCTTTCTCGATGGCCTTGGCCAGCACGCGATCCGGGTCGATGCCCGCGCCGTCGTCGGTAATCGTGACCACAATCTGGTCGCCTTCCTGTCGCGCATCGAGCGAGACCTGGCCGGTTGCGGGTTTACCGTGCTCCTGGCGCACCTCCGGATGCTCGACGCCATGATCCAGACAGTTGCGGATGAGATGGACCAACGGATCGCTGATGTGCTCGATCATCGTCTTATCGATTTCGGTGTCCTGACCGGTGATCGTGAGCTCGACCTTTTTGTCCAGCGTGTTCGCCAGATCGCGGACCATGCGAGGAAGTTTGCGGAACAAAGTCTCGATGGGAACCATCCGAGTGCTGAGGCTTGCCCTTTGCAGCTCATCGGTCACGAAGCTCAGCCGCGCCGTGGACTGGCTCATAGCCTCTTTGAGTTGTTCGCCGTCGATACGCCCGGAGCTGAGATCACGGTTCAGTTGCGCCAGGCGATTCCTCTCCAGCACTAACTCGCCGACAAGGTCCACCAGATAATCGAGCTTACGGACATCGACTCGCATGGTGGCAAAGAGTAAATCGGCGGGAGCCTTTGCCGTGCTCTCTGACGGTGCCGCAGGTCTGGAAGAAGCCGCACTCTGGGGCGCAGCGGGCTTGGTCACCTCAGCGGGCTTGGCGGGCACACTGCTCTCGGGCACAGCAAGTTCGGCGGGTGCAACGGGCTCAGCCGGCTCGGAAACGGCGTCGTTCTCCGCCACAGCGGGCTCGGACGCAGCACGGTTCTGGGGCGCTGCTTCCGGACGGGAGCATTCATCGTGGGGGTCGCAATCGGGACGGCGATTCCAGCTTTCGTGTCTATCGTCCAGCCGGTGGTTGCGCGTAGTTTTCACGAGCGCGCGCCAGTTCGGCAACCAGCGTCTCGATCTCGCAGCCGCTGTTGTCCCCGGAACGAATTCCGTTGAGCAGTTGGCGAGTCCTGTCGCTCACGCGCAATAGCAAGTCGAGGATGTTCTCCCCGGCGGCCAGTTCGACTTGCGCAGATCGTTCAGCAGGTCCTCCGCCTTGTGGGTCAATTCGACCAACCGGTCGAAACCCAGAAAGCTGGATGTGCCTTTGATGGTATGCATCGCGCGGAAAATGCGGTGCAGCAACTCGGGGTCATGGGCCGACTCGAGTGCCAGCAAGTCCTGCTCCATCTGTTGCAACAATTCTTCGCATTCGGTAAGGAAGTCCTGGATCAGCGCTTGATCTTGAGAAAGTTCATTCATGCTGGCCGTCCATTGTCTGCGCCTCCGATTGGCTGCTGAAAAAAGCTGCTGCTGAAAAAGCTTTGGAGCAAGCTGAGCCCGCAACCACTGCGGTAGGTTTATCCAGCCCGCATATCTCAGCTTGCCGGGGGCTGGCTGCACTAGCTAGATCGGCGCTGGGCGCCGGAAACTTTAAAGTTCCAGGCGTGACGGTTCCCGGTTCTGCGGGAGTCGCCGAAGATATGCCCGGAGCGCAAGACGACGATATCGATTCGGCGGTTTAGTTTCCGGCCCTCTTCGGTGGCATTGCTCGCCACCGGATGGAACTCGGCGTATCCGGCCGCCGATAGCTGCTCCGGAGAGAAATTGTGTTGCGTGATCAGATCCTGGATGATCCCCGTAGCCCTGGCGGTCGAGAGCTCCCAATTGGAGCGGAACTGAAGCGGTGCGGATGGGCACGTTGTCGGTGTGGCCTTCAATGCGAAGATCGTACCCGTGCAGGACGGCAATGATTCGCGAGAAGGCGGCTTGCGCATCGTGGCGCATGGCGGCCGAGCCGCTGCCGAAGAAACGCCATCTCTCGCAAGCTGATCACCAGGCCGTCGGGCCCCAGCCGGAGAGCGACTGAGCGGTTGCGAATTTCCTGCGCCAGGACCTTTTCCAATTGTTCCTTCAAGCGCGGCAAATCGGCCTCGTCGCTTCAACTTCATCGTCCGGCGTCAGCTCGGCGGGCCGCCGGGAATTTGCCGGCGGCGTTGACGGACTCAGGCCGCGGTCCTGCATGACGCCGAGCTCCTGGAAAGCGTGCTGGATCGCATTTCCCAGCGCGCTCATCCTTGCGTGGTCGACCTGCGAGGAGGCATAGAGGACGACGAAGAAAGCGAACAACAAGGTAATAAAGTCGGCGTACGACACCAGCCAACGCTCGGAATGGACCTCGGGCTCGCGCTTCTTGCGCTTCATTGCATGTGCTCTGCCGCCTCCTCGGCGGTCTCGTGCAGAAAGCCGCGAAGCTTGGTTTCAAGCATGCGCGGGTTCATGCCTTCCAGAATCGAGATGACGCCTTCCAGGGTCATTTCGCGCAAAACCTGCGCTTCTCTGATTCGCATCCGCAGCTTGCCGGCCACCGGAAGCAAGAACAGATTCGCGGAACCCACGCCATAGATGGTGGCCACAAAGGCCACGGCGATCCCGCGGCCCACCTCTTCTATATTTTGCAGATGCTGCATGACCTGGATGAGTCCAAGCACGGCTCCGATAATGCCGATGGTCGGCGAAAACCCGCCCGCCGATTCGAATACCCTGGGAATGTTTTCTTCCTGTTCGGCCGAGGCATCCATATCCAATTCCATGGTCTTGCGCAATTCCTGCGGCTCAGTGCCGTCGATGGCAAGCATGAGCGACTTTTTCAGGAACTGGTCCTGCACCGCCGAGAGTTGGGCATCCAGCGATACGATTCCTTCGCGGCGCGCGCGGATGGCGAACGCGACGAGTTCGGCGATCTTCGCATCGCCGTCGTGGTCGGGTTCCGAGATGACATCCTCAAGCCGCCGGAACGCCGCCAGCACGGAGGCCAAAGGAAACTGAAGCAACACGGCGCCCAGGGTCCCGCCGAAGACGATCATGGCCGCCGTCGGCTGCAGAACCTGGCCGATCTTGCCGCCTTCCAGAAAAAGGCCGCCGAGAATTCCGCCGATGCCAATGACGCGTACCGGCAACACTGCTTTTATCCACGGGGCTACCCTCGACTGGACTCGTTGTTTGAGCCGCCGTAATGATTGCCTGGCGATCCCTTCCAGGACGACGCGGCGGAATTCGACAATGCGGCGAATGACTTCTTCGGCGTTCTCTCGTACCACGATCTTTTCACCTGAAATCAGGGTCAAAACCGTGTCCGGTGCCTGCTCGACAAACTTAATAAGGTCCGCATTGACGGCAAATGGCTGATTGTTGAGCTTTGTGAGCTGAATCATTTGGTGGTGTGCGGCGTCGAGGCGCCGCCCCTCACAAAGGCCATCGGCATATCGGCGCGCCTTCTTCAGTCGAGTATCGGGCGGCAGCCGGCGAATTAGCTGGTGCAAGCCGGTGAACGAAAG
This sequence comes from uncultured Acidobacteriota bacterium, assembly GCA_963786555.1. Taxonomy (GTDB): domain Bacteria; phylum Acidobacteriota; class Terriglobia; order Terriglobales; family Acidobacteriaceae; genus CAWBRT01. The sequence continues at coordinate 239,127 of CAWAZO010000010.1, read as the reverse complement.
CTGAAAATATTTCTTGTAGCGACTCAATGGCCGCTAAAGCTGTGGAAAGCGCTGCCGATAAGGTGGTGTGAATAACGCACGGTTCCGGCCGGCGAGAAGCGGCAAGAAGATGCGGGCACTGGGCTCGCGCCCGCAACTTCGGGGCAGGAGGAACCGCACAAGCAAAGGAGAAACATATGCTGAGCATTTTGAATAATGTCGCTTCAACGGCCGCCCAGAACCAGATGTCGATCACCAACGCCAATATGCAGAAGACCTTGGAGCAGCTCTCGTCCGGCCAGCGAATCAACTCCGGCGCCGACGATGCTGCCGGCCTCTCCATTGCCGATGGCCTGAACGCCAACGTCGCGGCGCTGACCCAGTCCTCGCAGAACGCCACCACCGGCATCGGCGAGCTGCAGGTTGCCGACGGCGCCCTGGCGCAGGTGACCAGCCTGCTGAACCGCGCCGTTACCCTGGCCACGGAGGCCTCCAATAGCGGGCTGACCACCGATCAGCACACCGCGCTGAACAATGAATTCACGTCGATCAAGACGGAAATCGACCAGCATCGGCCAGACTACCACTTACAACGGCACCGCGATCTTTGGCGGTCCGGCGCGAGCCAATGCCAACCAGGTAGCGACCCCAACACGCTCGTATCAACGCCGCACCGCCGTGGGCGCGGCAGTGCTACGGCCATGAGACCAAGTCACTGGTGGTGACCGCAGGCGGCAAAGACCGTACACCTTCACTGACCGGATGCGCTAGCGGCGAGACCATGGCGCAACTTTGTCAACGACATTAACACTCAGAGCGAGGCGAATGGTGACGGCATCAGGCGAGCATCAACACCAGCAACGAACTGGTGCTGACGGACGCGCTAGACCGCGGCAACATCGCTATCGACTCATCAGCACGTCTCGCCGACCGCCACGCAGGCCAGCGAGACCTTCACCAACACGGCCGCGACCGCGGTGAGTGATCCGAATACACATCCAGCTCCTGCCCTCATCGGCCCGGGAACCACGTTGCCTGATGCCAGTACCGGCGGCCTGATACTCGATGTGGGCGGACAAAAACATCAGCTTCACAACCACCGCCGACGACACCGTCGCCAGACCCTTATCAACCAGATCAACACCTCAGGCAACGGCCTATTCGGCGTCAATCAACTCGACGCCGGCAAGTTTACAGTGACGGATACGGCAGGCTAGCGGCAACATTGCCGTCGATAGCACCACGGATGCCGCGCAACCAAGACCGCTCTCGAAGGCGGTGCGCGCCATCCAACCCGAACCTTGATCGACCTCCTCGAACACCTTGAACATTTTCCTGAGCGACTCTACCGAGGCTGGGACGAGCACGATCAACGTGGCCCTCAGCACAGTTCGACAGCGCAAATCTTGGCGTGGCCGGGCAAGGAATCTCCAGCAATGATCTGACAACCACGACCGATGCTGCCACGGCGCTGACCGCGATTAACACCGCGATCTCGAACGTGTCGGCCCTGCGCGGCAATATCGGTGCAGGCGTCAACCAGTTGCAGGCGGCCACCAACGTCATCAGCAGCCAGACGCAGAACCTGACAACCGCTTCCAGCAACATCACCTCGGCCGACGTCAGCCAGACGGTCGCCGACATGACCAAGTACAGCATCCTGAGCCAGACGGGCATGGCCGCCATGGCCCAGGCCAACCAGATGCAGAAGGGCATCCTGACCCTGCTGCAAGGCTAAGACCTAGGTTGAATCCACGGGGCGGAGAGCGATCTCCGCCCTGATTTTCATGCGGAGCTTTACCCCAACGCGCGCAACGACGGCGCGTGCCGGGGTCTCAAAAGAGAGCGCAAAAGGGGGTGCGTCATGCGAGTCGACAGTCCATTGCCACCCATCCTGCCCGAGGGATCGCGCGAGCGGAGGATTAATTCCTTCTCATCTTCCATGGACAGCCGCATGCAAGCCTCGGGAGCGGAGCTGCCAGTGCTGGCCGCCGCTTCGGTGGAGACCGAAACGGAAGGCAACGAGCCCGGCAGGCTGCGGCGCCCGGCCAAACGGCGGGAAGACCGCGAGGCCGATCAGCAGAAGAGACACCAGGACGGCGAAGACGGGGAGCCAAGCCTCGGCGAAGCAGTGGATGACCAAGCCTCGGAAGAGGTTGACGCCAGCGCCGAGGAGAACGAATCGCCGGGTCACGAGCTCGATGTGACGCTCTGAGAGGAATTTGAAGCATGTCAACCACCGGAGTAAACGTCACCAGCAAGCACGGGAATCACCATGTCGAACCCGCTCTCCGGGTCGGGCATTGACGTGAGCAGCGTGGTCTCTCAAATCGAAGCCGGGGAACGCGCTCCGGAAACGAACCTCGAAAACGAGCAGTCAACGATCCAGACCCAGGAAAGCGCCCTGGGGAGCATCAACACGGACTTGTCTTCGCTGCTCACCAGCGTGCAGGCGCTGACCGACCCCACGGGAGCGCTCGCAATCGCAAACCGCGACCAGCAGCGACACCTCGGTCCTCAGCGCAACCGCGACCTCGTCGGCCGTCACCGGCAATCATACGATTACGGTGACGAAGCTGGCGACGACCGGTTCCTGGTACAGCAGCTCCGCTGACGCGATTCGACCACCGCGACCTTCACCCCCGGCAATCTGACGCTAACCGTCGGCGGAACCTCGACGACTCTGACCTTCGACTCCTCGGACGACACCCTTTCGACCGCCGCCAGCTACATCAACAGTCAGAATCTGGGGGTGACCGCAAGCGTCGTCACGGATTCGAGTGGCTCCCGCTTGGCGCTGGTCAGCAACCAGTCCGGGACAGCCGGCGACATTTCCGTCACCAGCAGCCCGGCCGGATTGGGGTTCACCCAGGGAACCGCGGGGCAGGATGCGCAGTTGACGGTGGATGGGGTTCCGGTGGACGAGCGCAAGCAATACGGTCACGGGAGCGATTCCGGGAGTGACGCTCAATTTGGCATCGGACCGATGTGGGCTCGCAGATTCAGCTCAGCGTTGCCCCGAATACCGACAACATAACGCAGGCGGTGAACCAGTTCGTCAGCTCCTACAACAAGGCAATCGGGGACATCAACGCCCAGTTCACCTACAACTCTACGACCCAGACGCAAGGGCCGCTGGCCAGCGACGGCACCTTGGCCACGGTGCAGTCGCAACTACTGCAGTTGATGACTTACACGGTCAGCGGCAATGCCAGCTTCTCCAGCCTGGCCAGCCTCGGCATCACCATGAACGACGATGGCACGCTGAGCGTCGACAACTCCACGCTGAGCGCTGCCGCGCAGAACGACAGCAGCGACTTGCAGCAGTTCATGCAGGCGACCAACGGCTTCGCCACCAACCTGCAGAACAGCCTCACTACGCTGACGGACCCGACCACGGGCGCGCTCACGGTCGACATCAACAACCTGCAAAGCACGTATACGGATCTGCAGAGCCAGATCAACGATATCGAGACCCAAATCACGTCGCAGCATGACAACCTCGTACAACAGTACAGTGCGCTGAACGCCTTGCTGGAAGATTACCCCACCCAGCTACAACAAACCAACGTAGAGTTAGGATTGAACACCTCATCCTCATCGAGCTAATGAACCCACAAACTGCCAAATCCGTTTACCGGGAAATCGATATTCAGGGCGCCACCCCGCTGCAATTGGTGGTCGCCCTCTACGACGCCGTTCTGCAGGACATTCGCGGGGCGATAGCGGCACAGAAGCACAACGACATTGAGGAGCGCACGGCGCAGGTGAAGCACTGCCTGCTGGCGCTGGCACAGCTACAGGGACGCCTGGATTTCGAACGCGGCGGCGAGGTCGCGAAGAATCTCGACCGCTTTTATTCGACGGTTCGCGGAAAGCTGCTGGAGGCCTCGATCAAAGCCTCGGCCGAGGCTTTCGCCGCCATTGCCGACATGGTCATGACGGTTCGAAGCGCCTGGAACGAAGCCGCTACGGAACAGCTTAAGCAACAGCGCCGCGAGAGCGCGCCGGACGGAATTCCCGACGCACCGCCGCCCCCGGCGGCCGCGGACGAGACCGCAACTCACAGCGGCTGGACCGCCTGAGATGAGCGCCGTGCTGCAGGAACTGGCGAACGATCTGCTGGAAACCTCAGGCGAACTCGTGAAGTGCATCTCGGGCGGCGATTACAGCCGCGCCCTGCGATGCCGGCGAAGGCTCGGCAAAATTACCGAGCAAGCGGCTCAGTTTCTCTCCACCAGCAAAGCGCCGGCTGCCAGCCCTGCTGGAGTATCGCGCCGCCCTGACGAAAGCGAACAAAACGCTGGCCGAGGCGCGCATCAAAGCGCAGTTGGAACGGGATCGAATCGGCCGGGCGATGCGGCACTGCGGCAGCGTCAAGAACTGGATGGAGAGCAATCGGAGCACTTTCTAGCAGGCTGCTGAAAAACAGTTCGCAATTGATCCAGCTCACAAGCCCCTGCGGAACGACATCACGGAGCACACACCCCAGAGCACCTCGCTGGTTGCTTCGGCGCGTGTTTCAGCAGCCCGCCAGGCCGGATTCGCGGAAGGTGTACCCGGCGAATCCGGGCAAATCCTCATGAAATTACCTTTCTCGAAACCTGCTCTAAGAATTCCCCAATCTCTTTTGGCAGCAATCCTGCTCTGAGCACAGTGGACGGAGGTCACAGTGGACAGCGGCTATTACGCGGCATGTGCGGGACTGGTGGCAAAGATGCAGGCGCTCGATCTGGCCGCCAATAACCTGGCCAATGTCAGCACGACCGGTTTTCGCGGCTCAGAGCGCAACTTTTCAGAGCGTGATGGCGGGGGTCAGGGCGCGGGCGGCGAACGGCACTCAACTGATCAACGAGTTCGGGGTGCTGAACGCCCCATCGCTCAATTCTACGCAGGGGAACCTGGAGAGCACCGGCAATCCGCTGGACGTCGCGATCGCAAGGGCCGGGTTTTTTCGCCGTGCAAACCGGCGATGGGGTGCGCTACACGCGCAACGGTTCGTTCCGGATTTCCGCCAACGGCCAACTGCTGAGCGCGTCCGGTGATCCGGTGCTGGGCGAACAAGGCCCGCTCCAATTGGCGAACGGCTCGGTCACGATCAGCGGCGACGGCACGATTTCGATCAATGGGGCGCTGGCCGGCAAGTTGCGGGTGGTGGAGTTCCCGCCCTCGACTCCGATCACGAGCGCCGGCGCGTCCTATTATTCCGCGCCCCAGGCGGCGGCCGAGGCGGCGACCCAGTCCACGCTGCAACAGGGAAAGCTGGAGTCGTCCAATGTCAATCCGGTGGCCGGAGCCGTCGAGCTGATCTCGATCCAGCGCAACGCGGAGATGCTGCAGCGGGCGCTGGCCACGTTTCATTCCCAGTTCAACCAGCTTGCGGCGCAAGAGCTGCCGAAGGTCTAAGGAGGTTGAAGCATGTTTCGCGCTTTATATACAGCAGCCAGCGGCATGGTCGCCCAGCAAACGAATCTCGATAATGTGGCCAACAACCTGGCCAATGCCAGCACGACCGGATTTCGCCGGCGGAGCATGCAGTTTCAGGATCTGATGTATCAGAGCGTGGTCATGCCCGGCTCGGCCTCGACGCAGCAGACGGTCTCGTCAGGTTTGCAGGTTGGTCTGGGCACCCGTTCGGCGGCCACCGAGGTGATTCAAAACCAGGGGGATTTCACTTCCACCGGGAATTCGCTGGATCTGGCCATCCAGGGGAACGGATTTTTCCAGATCAAGCTGCCCAACGGCGACACGGGATATACGCGCAGCGGCAGCTTTCAACTGGATTCGCAAGGCAACGTCGTGACCTCGGACGGCAATCCGCTGATCCCTTCGATCACGATTCCCAACAATGCGACCAACGTCACCATCGGCAGCGATGGCACGGTCAGCGTGACCCAGCCGGGACAGACCCAGGCGCAACAGGTCGGGCAAATCCAGTTGGCCATGTTTCCCAATCCCGGCGGATTGAACAGCGTGGGCAGCAATCTGTTTTTGCCGACGACGGCTTCCGGAGATCCGATCGTCGGCAATCCCCGGCGGAACCGAAGGCCTGGGGACGTTGCAGCAAGGGATGCTCGAACAATCCAACGTAAGCCTGGTGGACGAGTTCGTGCAGATGATCCTGGCGCAGCGCTCCTATGAGGCGAACTCCAGGGCGGTCAGCGCCGCCGATCAGATGCTGCAACAGTTGAATTCCCTGGGGCGGTGATGAAAACGGTGACGCATGATTCTGATCCTGGTGCTGGCGAGCTTGCCGCAGATTGGTTGGGCGCAGCAGGCTGGAGTCGTCGAGCGCATTGGGCAGTTGCTCGAACGGGAAACGCACTGCTCCGGCCGGGGGTTCGGGGTTGGATCGCCAGTCCATGCGCATTCTCGATTCGTCGCAGCTCTCCGCGTCCGGCGGCTTCTTTCCGCCTGGCGGGCTTGCAGCGAATCACTCGCGACGGGTATCTGGCGACCGTGCGCTGCGTCAAGCGCGGCGGAGTGTCTGCCTTTCCTGGTGGCATTTCGTTGCCGCAGGCCGGCCGGCGCCACCGTCGAGCGTCCCAAGGCAAGCCGGCAGTCGAAGCGCGGCTCCGCCGTGCATCCCGGCGATCGGGCGAGGCTGGAGATGACGATCACGGGAGCCAATCTTTCCTTCCCGGTGATCTGTCTGGAGGGAGGGGATGTCGGCGAGATCATCCGCACCCGGGCGATCGCGACCAACAGGATTTTTCCGGCGATGGTGACCGGGCCACGGGCAATTGCGGGGCGTGGAGGGATCGCAATGAAGCGCCGGGCGGCAATCTCGTTGATCGTAGTGCTGCTCTGGGCAGGAGGCGCCGGAGCGCTATGCGGCGGGCAAAGCGCAAGGAGCCGCGCACGCTGGAGCAGTATCTGAGCAGCCTGAAGGAGCCGCCCGCCGCCGACGTCCGGCGGAAAGACCGTCGGCAGCCTGTGGAGCGACAGCGCGGGGATCGGCCAATTGGCGGCCGATTACAAGGCGGGGCGGCTGAACGATTCGATCATCGTGAAAATTTCCGAGCAGACGACCGCCAACCAGACCGGGACGGTGAATGCGCAACGTTCTCTCAGTGCCAGCTCCGGGATCACCGGTTTGCCGGGCGATCTGAAGACCAAGGGCGTCTCCCAACTGTTCTCGCCCACCTCCAGTTATCAGCTCAAAGGCCAGGGGCAGGCCACCTCGAACTCGACGCATCCAGAGCACGCTTTCGGGGACGGTGGTCGCCGTCCTCTCGAGCGGAGCCCTGGTGGTGGAGGCGCGCCACTCGATCCTGGCAGACAACCAGCATCAGGACATCACCTTGCGGGGGATCGTGCGGGCCGGGGACATCGCTCCGGACAACAGCATTCTCTCTTCGCAAATGAGCAACCTGGAACTGGATATACGCGGCAAGGGCGTGGTGAGCGATGGAACGCGGCAACCGAACGTCGTGATCCGTACGCTGCTGCACCTGTTGAATTTTTGAGGGCTTGATGAGACTCTGATGTCGGATGGTTCACGCTGGCGGCGATCGCCGCGCTGCTGCCGGTACCGGGGCCATTGAGCGCCAGCCAGGTGCGGACGGCGCGGGTGCGCGAGCTGGCGACGGTGGAGGGAGTGCGGGAGAACCCCCTGGTCGGATACGGACTGGTCGTCGGGCTGAATGGAACGGGCGACCGCCAGCAAACCATTTTTACCACGCAGATGCTGGCCAATGCGCTGCAGAAGATGGGGATGCAGATTTCGGCGACGCAGGTAAAGGTGAAGAATGTGGCTTCGGTGTTCGTGACCGCGAATTTGCCGGCTTTTGCGCATCCCGGCATGCAACTGGACGTGACCGTTTCCAGCATGGGCGACGCCAATTCGCTGAGCGGCGGCACGCTGCTGATGACTCCGTTGCGCGCCGCCGATGGCCAGATCTATGCCGCGGCGCAGGGCACGCTCACGGTCGGCGGATATAGCGCGAGCGGAGTTGGCGCCTCCAAGCAGGTGAACCATCCGACGGTGGGGAGAATTCCCGGTGGCGGGTTGGTGGAGCGGGAGGCCACGGTGGACTTGAGCACTCTTGCCCCGATTGGCGCTGCTGCTGCGCGAGCCCGACTTCGAGACGGCGCAGCGGATCGCCGACAGCATCAACCGCGAGTTCGGGCAAACGCTGGTGGCAAGGGCCGCGGACGGCCGCAGCGTGGAGTTGAAGCCGCGCGAAAAGGCGGGGCCGATTCCGGCATTGCTGGCCAAAGTGGAGAACCTGGAAATTCCCGTGACCCAAAAGGCGAAGGTGGTGGTCAGCGAGCGCACGGGAACGATTGTGATGGGCAAGGATGTGAGCCTCGGGGCGGTCTCGATTCTGCACGGCAATTTGTCCATTGAGGTGACGACCGAGTTTAAGGTTTCTCAGCCACAGCCCTTCAGCAAAGGCGGGCAAACCGTGGTGACTCCGCAGACTACGGTGAAGGCGCAGGACAGCCCGGCGAGACGGATCGAACTGCGCGAGGGGGCAAGCGTCGAACAACTGGTCAACGGTCTGCAGGCGATCGGCGCCACGGCGCAGGACGTTATCTCGATCCTGCAGGCGATCAAGGCGGCTGGAGCTCTGCAGGCAGAGCTGGAGGTGATCTGATGCAGGTGCAATACGCGGCCCCGCTCACGCCAGGCGCTGACGACTCCGACGATGAGCACGGGACGGTGATGGCGCGAGCCTTGCGGCGCCACGCCGTCGAGTTCGAGTCGATCTTGCTCGGCCAGGTGCTGGAGAAGCTGGAGCACGCCTATTCTTGTGTGCCGGGCGAGCAGCCCACCGACGCCGGGCATGATACCGAGGCCAGTCTGGCCACGCAGGCGTTGGCGACCGGGATAGCGAAGGCCGGTGGTTTCGGGTTTGCCAAGATGATCCTCAAATATCTGCCGCAGCCTGAGGCGGCAGACAGTCCAGCCGACCCGGCGCCGGACGAGCAGCCGGCTGACGAGGCAGATGCAAGAAATTTCGCAAAGTAGCGATTAAAGTTTTCTAATGTGCTGCCGATATATCAGCCGTGGAGAGGAAAGCACGAGGAAGGTGCGAGATGAATATCAGCTTGGGAGCTACCACCAACAATACGATCAGCGATCCGACGTTGACCCAAAGTTCGGGTGCGAACGCGGGCGTCCGGGTCACAGAAGACTTCGTCCGGGGATGCGGCCATTGTGTCGCTCGGCAGCAGTGTCGACGAATTGAAGACGCAACTCGACTCCATGCCCGATGTGCAGGGAGATCGCGTGCAGCAGTTGCAGGCGATGGTCCAGCAAGGGACCTACACGGTGAACCCGACGAATGTGGCGAACGCCATGTTTGCAACCCTGTTCGGGGAAAGCTAAACCGCGAATCCGACGAATCCGATTGGTGGACACTACGACAGACCATGAAAATCTCTGCCAATGCCGCAGAACTTCTCGCCGCGCTCTTCGAGCTGCAAGCGGCCTGCACCGCAGGCATGACGGGCTCGATCGAGCAGCTTGCGGCACGCTGCGAGCAAGCCGCACTGCGGCTCACGCCCGCCGATTTCGCGGCCTGTGACGGTGAGGCGATAGCCCGGCTGCGCCGCACGGCCAAGACAACGGCGGCATTTCTGCGGCGCCTGATTCGCATGCGGGGAATGCGCTTGACGATGCGCAGATTCGGGCAGGTCGAGAGCGCCGACAGGCGCGGGATCGCCATGTGAGAGAGCGATGTCCGGTTTACTGAATGCGCTGTCCATTTCGATGAGTGCCCTGGCGGCGGATCAGGACCGAAGTGGATGTTGCGTCGAATAATCTCGCGAATTCCAGTACCGCGGGCTATGCGCGGCGGCGTGTCGTACTCGAGGAGCAGCCGAGCTTTTCCTCCGGGTTGTTGGGCGACATTGGAAGCGGCGTGACCGTGGCTTCGGTGCAGAGTATCCGCGACCCGATGCTGGATTCCAGCGTCCAGCAGGAAACGCAACAGCAGAGCGCCAACCAGGAGATTGTGAACGCGATGCAGCCGGTGCAAACCCTGTTTGCCTCGGGCAATGGCGGTGTTCCCGACGCGATGAACACATTCTTCAGCGGTCTGCAAGAGCTTTCGACATCTCCGACGGATTCCACCTTGCGCGCCACGGTGCTGACCGACGCCAGCAATCTTGCCACGCCTTCCAGAGTACGGCGGCGCAACTGACCAGTACGCAACAGAATCTGGATCTCGGAGTGACGCAGTCGGTCAGCCAGATCAATCAGCTCACGGCGCAACTGGCGCAGGTGAATTCCCAGCTCACGGCGGCGCAAGGCTCCGGGCTCAGCGGCAATGACCTGCAAGACCAGCAGCAGAATCTCATGTCCCAGTTGTCGAGCCTGATCGGCTTCTCGGTCACCCAGAGTTCGGAAGGCGTGACGCTTACGACGGCGAACGGCACTCCCCTGGTGGTTGGCGGCGAGAGCTTCGCGCTGTCGACCGCCGTCAACAGCTCCACGGGCTTTCAGGACGTGCTATCGGCGCAGGGGCAAGATATCACCAACCAGATTTCCGCCGGCCAGCTTGGGGGCATCCTCCAGGCGCGCGATGGGCAGATCGCGGGAGTGCTCTCCAGTCTGAATACGCTGGCCAGCAGTTTTAGCAGCGCCATCAACACGGTGAACAAAGCGGGCTACGACCTGAACGGCAAACAGGGGACGGCGATGTTTTCCGTAACCGCGGGCAGCGGCGCAGCCGCGAGCATGTCCGTGGCCCTCACCGATCCGAGCCAGATTGCCACCAGCGCCAGCGCGACGGCAACGGCGACAACAGCAACCTGCTGGCCATGATCAATGTCGGCACCCAGCCGTTGGTGAATTCCCAGACGCCGACACAATATCTTTCTGGAATGGTTTTCCAGGTCGGCAATGACGTGTCGCAAGCCCAGTCGGAATCAGATGCCGGTTCTTTGATGCTGCAGCAGCTTCAGGATGAACAGGGCTCGGTCGAAGGCGTATCGACCGACGAAGAAGCGACCAATCTTCTCACCTATCAGCGGGCATACCAGGCGGCGGCCCGGGTAGTTTCGGTGGTGGACGATCTGACCCTGGCGTCGATCAATCTTGGCGTTGAAACGGCCATGACATAACGAGCGTTGAGCCATGCGCGTGAATCCCAATATGCAGACAGACATGCTGTTTTATCTGCAGGCATCGCAGAACCAGGAACAGACCGCAATCGAGCAACTTGCCACCGGATTGCGAGTGAATGTTCCGTCCGACGATCCCGCGGCGGCGGCGGCAAACCTGGTCAATAACGCTGCTCTCGGCGCTGACGATCAGTTTGTGCAGAACATCGACTCCGTGCAGCAGACGATGACGAGCGCTGATTCGACCTTGAGTTCGGTGATTACCCAACTGACGCAAGCAATTTCACTGGGGGTGGAAGGAGGCGACGGAACGCTGTCGGACAGCGACCGCCAGGCCATCGCCCAGCAGGTCAGCAACATCAAGAATCAGATATTTTCGCTGGCGAACACGTCCTTTGAGGGGGTTTATCTGTTTGGAGGGACGGCAACGTCGTCGGCGCCGTTCGTAGAGGATTCAAGCTCATCCTCGGGCGTGCAATACGCCGGCAACGAGCAAAGCAATCAAATTCAGATCGGGGAGGGGCAGCAGGTCGCGACTTCGGTGCCGGGAGACCAGTTGTTCGGCTCCGGCGATACCGGCGTTTTCGGCAGCCTGCAAACGCTCATCAATGCACTTCAGTCGGGCTCGTCGAGCGACATTGGCACGGCCACCGTGCAGTTGCGAACCGCCTTCGACGGGGTGAATACTTCCCGCGTTATCTATGGCAATACGTCTGAGCAGCCTGACGGAGCAGGAAAACTATTTAGGCCAGGAAAAAGTGAACCTGCAACAGAACGAGAATCAATTGGTGGCGGCGGACCCGACCAAAGCCGCAAGCGATATGTCGCAAGCGGCGCTGGCGCAACAGGCGGCGCTGGAAGCCGACGCCAAGGCACAATCGCTTAACCTGCTGAACTACTTGCCGTCGGTTTAACCGGCCATGTTCGCCGGGAACCTCGAACGCCCGGCGTTCCCGGGATATGCCTTCCGCAAATCCGATGTAACCGTGATGAAGCGGCCGCCTCGGGTTCAGCAAGCGATTTCAGATTGGCGCAGCGCGGAATCACCCGCCGTCGGGCCGAAAAAGCCCGGCTGCTTACATCTTCTCGATCGAGGGTTCCGACAAAACGGACGGCTGCCTTCCGGTGCTATGATTGCGGCCTTCGTCGGATCAGTCGTGCAGTTCAAGGGAAAACCAAAGCGGCTCGTCATCGAATCGCAGACATACCTCGATGGTTTCTCCATCGGCCAGCGAGCGGAGCTTGTAATCGGCGCCCGTAATCACGGTAGGGACCGAAAGCATGCAGTTTTCTCCGCCACCGGCAAGCTTGGACTTGAAGTTCCCGGCCACCATGTTGCAGACCTCGCCCATCGCGTCCCACTTTTCCTGGCTTGCCTCTTCAATGGAAATGCCAAGCATTTTGGAGGCAATTGCCGAAGCCGCATGTTCGCTGCAACGGATGGTGAAAACACCGCAGAATGCACCGGCCATGCCCACCATGGCTGTGAATTCAGGCACAATCATCGGCTCCGGATTCTGGGCAGCGAACCAATTTCGTGCCGACCATCATCGCGAACACTTCCTGCGCACCCTCGCAAAGTTGCGACTCCCAAGCCGCGTGGTCGATGACGCCGGCTGGCGGTGGATCCGTCATTTTCACTTCCCTTTTCATTTCATGGCTCCAGGACCGGTAATACGTATTCCTTCACCTGGTCGGGGGTGAAGGGCTTGCGGATATATCCCTTGGCTCCGAGGGACAAGGCCTGCATCACGTTGGACTCGCTTCCCTCGGTGGTAATCATCACCACGGGAATATTCTTCGCTTCCTCAACGCTCTGCAGTTGCCGGACGAACTCCAGGCCGTCCATGACCGGCATATTGATGTCGCTCAGGATCAAGTCCACTTTGGTTCGGCCCAGGACGGCAAGCGCCTCGACACCGTTGGCGGCTTCGACGACCGCTGATAGCTCGATGCCTGCTTGCCGAAGAGAACGCTCAACGATTTTCCGCATCACCGATGAGTCGTCGACGATCAATGCTTTAATTGGTTTCATCAGGACCACCTCTTTTGCATGCCTCAACTAAGCCTCTGGCACTTCGCCGCTACCCTTGCGCTCTCCCCACAGTCGAGCAAGGCAGCAGCCAGCGGCGCCTTTTCCATAAGCTGACAATTCACCAAGTGACGGGCCGCACCGATGATCAGTTGCATGGGGTCGGGCGCGCCGTCGCAAATCCGCGGGTCGTAGGCGGCGATGGCGCTGACGAGAGCGGACGGCAGACGCCAACTCGAAGCCAGCCTTTTGCCCCAAGCTGCAATCGTGGCCGGCGAGTAGCGCTCCACGCTCGCCTCCCGAGAGCAGGATCGGCAGTTCTCCGAGAGCATGAATCAAACCGGCGAGCCGGGCGGCGGCGATATCGACCACACGGGTAGAGGCCGCCAGACGCGAAGCAATCACGGAGAAAGACTCGCGAGCGCTCCGCAAACTCGTCCATCGCGGGAACGCCGGACGAGTGCGGAGTTCTCTGATTCGGCCAGCGCCAGCAGCCGGTCACGGCCGGCAATCACGATGCAATCGGAGATACGGATCGGGTCGACTCCGGCTAATTCGTCGGTCACCAGACGCAAAACGCTGACCGCCAGCAGCGGATCGCGCTCGACGCACGTGGACCATGCGATCTAATTCCAGGATTGGCGCATGCAGCAGGCCGCAGAATTTCCGCCGATGAACCGCGCTCAGAGGAAGCCGAGCCGGGGAACATTCCAAACGCTCCAGCGCCTGCAGGACCACGTCCTCGTCCTGATTGCCGGGAAATCTTACGGGTTGGTAGTCGCCACGCATATCCGCTCCCTAAAATTCATCGGCAGCCGACGGCGTGGGCTTTAGCTTTAGAACGGATTCGAGAAAGGTGTACCCGCGAAGGAGCCGGGCTTCGAGCCCGGCGGTGATAGGGATACACCGCCCCCCGGAATCGCAGATCAGAGATTGAGCACGGGAACCGTTCGGAAATCCAGCGGATTGAGGATCGCCGTCGAGTTCCAGGGACGATAAAGCAGATTCATCTGATGACGCCGTCCATGCACCCGAAGCCAGACGTAATTTCCACAGAGCACATAGCGAACTTCATCGGCCTGCAACTGTTGCGCGTAGCTGCGCGTCATGCGCGCCACTTCCGCCGGCGAAGTCAGGTTTTCCACCACGATGTCATTCTCCAACGTGTCGTCGTTGTGTTGCCGGAGCTGCGCGGCGAAGGCAGAGTCGGTGATGATGCAGGGCTCGGTGTGTAACTCCAACATCTTCTCGATGGCGTACAGGACGTCATAAGGAACGCGCTCCGCGCAGCCCACATACAACAGCCGGCTGGACTCGATCAACCGGACCGGCAGGATTCGGTAACGTTCGATCAGGCGCTGCGGGAGAATCCCCAGCCAGGTCGGAACAATCTCCGAGGCCGGGAAGGTTGGGCAGGACCACTGCGCCGCGATGGCGCCGGCAATCTCACTTTCCGGAATGCCATATTTTCGCCGCAGCCATTCGCCCAACTTCATCCCGGTCTTGCGATGCTCGTCCAGGGCCAGGTTCAATTGCTCGGTCGTAATCACACCACGTTTATGGAGTAGAAGTCCCAACGGTATGCGGTTCGTGTGCGCCGGCCGTTGTGCAATCGGCAACTGCGCCAGGCGGAGCGTCATGCCGCGCTCGAAGCATTCGGGCGAGCAGAACCAGTCGCCGTCCTGCGTGCGCAGACCTTCATCCCGTTGTATCCAGCCATTCATCAAGGGATAATGCCGGCTGCATTCGGTGCCCGCGCACGTGGGGGTCACGGGTTTCAGCAGGTGGAACATTCGCCCATAAGGTACTTTCCAGTGCATAATCGTCCTCAAGGAAGACACGCCAGTTTTTCGGCCGCGGATGCCACTTCGGTCACCCGCAAACCATAGTTTCCATCCACAATCACAACCTCGCCGCGGGCGATCACTTTGCGCTCGAGCAGCAGGTCGACCGGTTCGTCGACTTGCCGGTCCAGCTCAAGAACCGCTCCGGGGCTCAGCTCTAGAATTTCCTTGAGCAAGAGTTCGCGTTGCCCGAAGCGAAGCGTCAGCGATAGCGCGACATCCCATAACAGTTCGAGATTCCCCTCCCGGATCGCCGCCTGGGTCAATGCGCCGGTGGGAGCCGCAGGCGGCAGCACGGCGGCGGAAGCCTCAACGGCGGCGGCCTTCGGCGGACTTGCGGTGGAGGCAAGCGACTCCTGCAGTTCCTTGCCGATACAGATCTGAAGACCAAGCGTCTCACTGCCCGCCGCAGCCGAGAACGGGAAATACGCTCTGTCCTGTCCTGTCGTCGAGGGACCGCCAAACGTCAGTTCGAGTTTGCCGAACCCCGCTTCCAGACGGGTAGCTGCGATTCCGGACACCTGCCGCAGCAATTCCTCCAGCGCCTCGCGATCGTCACCACTCAACGTCCCCGTATCCTCGGGCATCGCTTCGCTGGTGAGCAGCTTGGCCAGCCGAACCGCAACTGCAACCGACATGCGAAAGGCAAAGGGGCCGCGCACCGTTCCCTGGCATTGGAACCCGACCTCGATTTCCGCTTCCGCCGCCTCGGCCGGAGACGCTTTAATTTTCCACGGTTGTCCGGACACTTGCGAAAGAACGTCTCCAAAGGCGCCGAAAAGAGGCCCGCAGAACAAATCGGCGGGAGCGAGATTGGCGGGCGCGGTCATGGTCGTACTCCAATGGAAAGGGTCCGTCGATGTTGCAATCGGGCGCACCACCTGCGCGGCGCGCGTAACGCCCTTCCGGGCGGGGATGGCCTCAAACATTTCCTGGCCGGTAACCACCAGCTTGGGAGCCTCGCGAAGAGAGTGCTGCAGCCGCAACACATCGCCGGGCTGGAGCTTCAGCAAGGTCGAGACGGGAACCGAAATGGAAGTCGCGTCCAACTCCACCGTGAACGGACACTCCCGGATGCGCGCACGCACCCACTTGCCAATGGCGGCCGAGCCGCGCGGCTTCTGATAGGCGACCTCGCGCGAGAGCTTGCGCAGCAGGGCATTGGAAACCACGGCGGGGAAAATCACGTTCAACATGCCGCGCGATGCCGGCATTTTAATTTCGAAACTGAGCGCCAAAGCTTTCTCGCTCGGCGGCATCAAGCGCTGGATCTGCGCCGGCTGAAGGCGCTGCTCGGAGACAAATTCCAGGCCCAACGATTGCCAGGCGGTTTCCAGTTCCCGGCACAGAATCTGCACCACCCCTTCCAGAATTTGTTCTTCGATTTCGGTGATCTCGCGCGGTTCCTGATCCGCCGCTCCATTGCCGCCCAGCAGCAGATCGATAATCGGGAAGGTGAGCGAAAGGTCCAGCACCATCACGCCCGCCACGCCCATCGGATTGATCGTGAACGACGACGAGTACGCGAGATCGGGAATCCGGGAGAGAAACTCGCGAAACGTAAGCTGCTCGACCGAGACCACATTGGCCTCGAAGACCACCCGCAGATAAGCCCCGAGCGAATGGGTCAGGGTGCGGGCAAAGCCTTCGTGCAACATGCTGATTGCCCGGACGTGCTCTTTCTTGATCTGCCCCGCCTGACGAAGATCCCATGGGGTATGCTTCACCTGTTGCGCGGGAGCGGCGACCCCGGCAGTGCCACGCGCGGCGCGAAACATGGCATCGATTTCTTCCTGGTTTAGAACCTTTTCCACATTCCCTCCATGGCCGATGCCATTACCCCGGCCTGCACGGCGGAAGGCACCGCCTTTGCCGTGAGCAGTTCCTGGAGCCGGCTGCGAAGCCGGACAACCGCGAGAGAGTGAATTTGCGAAACCCGCGATTCACCGATACTGAGCACGACTCCGATCTCTTTCATGGTGAGTTCTTCGTAGTAGTACAGGGAGAGGACCTGCTGTTCTTTTTCCGAAAGTTCGCCGATCGCCTGGGCGAGCAGTTCCTTCATCTCCGAACGCAGGCAGAGCAAATAAGGACTCTCGTCCTCGTCGCCCGGCAGGTACTCGCACATGTCTTCCTGGTGTCCGTTCTCGCCGGACTCGATTTGCAAGGTACCGAGATCGAGTCCCTCCAACTCGCCCAGCATGTGCTGAAACTCCTGCAAGCTCACGCCGAATTCGTCGGCCAACTCCTGTTCGCTGGCCGAGCGGCCCAATTCGCTGCCCAGACGGCTGGCGACCTCTTCCAGATGGCGGGCCTTGCGCCGCAGGTCGCGCGGTCCCCAGTCCAGTTCGCGAAGGCTGTCCAGAATGGCGCCGCGTATGCGGAACTTGGCATAGGTCTTGAACTGTACGTTTTTGCTTCCGTCATACTTTTGCAAAGCATCGATCAGCCCAAGGATTCCGGCATGGACCAGATCCTCTACGGAAACATGCTGGGGCAGACGGTCGTGGATATGCCGCGCAATGTAGCGGACCTGCGGCAGGTGTTCCATTAAAATTCGATTTCGTTCTTCTTCCGGAAGAACGGACTCCGTGTAAGCATGTTTCGCCGGTGTCATCAGGTTTTGCCTCACGCTTTCGAATTCATTTCACAATTCCAATAGACTGCACTTGCACCACCGGGGGGATTTCGCCCGGCGATAGCACAACGACTTTCGGCAAAAATGGTTCCAGTAAACGACGCAGATGAAAACGCGCGGGAGAGCCGCAGAGCAGGACCGGAGTCGCCATCGTGACCTGCTCTCCCATCATGCGTTTCAGGCAGTCCAGCACGCGGCGCACAAAGGACGGCTGTAAGGCGGTCGTCGAGGACGCTTGCGGCTGGAACGCTCGCGCCAGCTCTTCCTCCAGCGCGGCATCGACGGTCACCACCTTGAGGCTTCCCTCTTCGTTGAGCAGCGGGTGGACCAACGCCCGTCCCAGCGCCTGGCGCGCCGTTTCCACCAGCATCACGGGATGCTTATTGGCCGGCGCCGCCTCAACCAGGGTTTCCAGAATGGTTCCCAGATCGCGGATTGAGACCTGTTCGCGCAGCAGTTGCTGCAAAACTTTCTGCACTTCTCCCAGCGACAACAGCTTGGGGACCAGTTCGTCGAGCAGCTTGGGATGGCTGTCGCTCAAGCGATCGACCAGCCGCTTGGTCTCGTGACGGGAGAGCAACTCGTGCGCATGCTGTTTGATCAACTCCGCCAAATGCGTCGCCAGCACCGAGGTCTGATCCACAACCGCGTATCCGGCGGCGCGGGCGGCATCCTGAGCCTGCGCGGTGATCCATTTCGCCGGAACGCCAAAGGCCGGCTCGCGCGTATCGGTGCCCGGCAATTGGGGCGGGGTGGGATCGGAGCTGATCGCGAGCATGCAACCCTCCAGCATCGCCCAGCGCGCGATCTCGACTCCACGCAGATAAACCACGTATTCCCGCGGCTTCAATCGCAGGTTATCGGTAATGTGAACCGGAGGGACAATGAATCCCAATTGCACGGCCAGGTGCTTGCGCAGCGAACGCACGCGCTGCAGCAGTTGGCCTCCCTGCTTGGTGTCAACCAGCGGAACCAGGCCGTAGCCGACTTCGAGACTTAATTCGTCGAGCGCCAGCAAAGACTCCAGTGACTCCTGCGCCGCGCCCGGCGCGGAACTTCCGGGCGCGTTCGGATCGGCGGCCGCGGCGGTTTTCGGCTGCTTTTCCTGCTTCGACAGCCGTCGGGCAAGCAGCGCGGCGCCGGCGGCGATGCAGCAGAAAGTGAGCTTGGGCAGGCCGGGAATCAGTGCCAGGGAGAGGATGACGGCGGCGGCGATCCACAACACGCGGGCGTTGGAAAACAGTTGCTCCTGCAAATCGCTTCCCAGTGAACTGCGCGAAGAGGCGCGAGTCAGCACGATGCCGCCACCCACCGAGACCAGCAGCGAAGGAATCATCGTCACCAGGCCATCGCCCACGGTCAGCACCGTGTAGGTTTGTACGGCCTCTGCCAGCGGAATGCCGAACTGGAAAACTCCGATCAGAAGTCCCGCGATGATGTTGATCGCCGTGATCAGGATGGTTGCCATCGCGTCGCGCTGGTTGAATCGCGCCGCGCCATCCATGGCTCCGTAAAATTCAGCTTCGTGGGTCACACCCTCGCGGCGGGCGCGCGCCTGGGCTTCATCGATGATCCCGGCGTTCAGGTCGGCGTCGATCGCCATCTGCTTTCCCGGCATGGCATCGAGCGTAAAGCGGGCCGTGACCTCGGCGGTGCGCACCGCGCCGTGGCTGACGACCAGAAACTGGATGGCGATCAGCGCCAGGAAAAGCACGAAGCCGACCACATAGTTACCGCCCACGACGAACTGCCCGAAAGCTTCAATCACGCTGCCGGCGGCACTCGCTCCTTCGCTGCCGTGCAGTAGGATCCGGCGGCTGCTCGCCAGGTTCAGCGACAACCTGAAGAGCGTCAGCAACAGCAGCAGGCTGGGAAATACCGAGAACTGCACCGGGCGCAGCACGTGCACGGCGGCCAGCAGCACCAGCACCGAAGCCGTGATGCTGAGGGCCAGCAGCAGATCGAGCAGAAAGCCGGGGAGCGGGATCAGCATGACAAACACCAGCCCCACGGTGGCGGCCGGAAGCGCCCAGTCAGCGGCATTCCTCTTCACGGCAACTGCTGCTGCCGGCTTACCTGCCATGGCTGCGCTCCTCGGCCCGCGCTGTCTGCGCCTGCATGCGATAGACGAACGCTAGAATCTCCGCCACCGCGGCGTAGAGCTTTGCCGGTATGGGCTGACCGATCTCGACGGAGCGGTAAAGCGCATGCGCCAACGGCGGGTTTTCCATGATCGCGATGCCGTGCCAACGCGCCGCCTGCTTGATCTGCTCGGCCAGCAGGTTCTGCCCTTTGGCCACCACAACCGGAGCGGCCAGCTCAGGGCCGTATTGCAATGCGACCGCGAAATGCGTGGGATTGGCCACCACAACCGAGGCACGCTGTACGTCCTGCAACATTTTTCGGCGGCGAACCTGGCGCTGCAGGCGGCGGATGCGCATCTTGATCTGCGGATTGCCTTCGGTCTGCTTCATCTCCTCGCGAAGTTCGTCGCGGCTCATCTTCAAACCGCTCTCGTGCTTCTGCCGGACCAGCAGGTAATCCAACGCGCTCCAGATCAGCATGATCAGCATGCCCTTCCAACTGATCTCGAAGATGCGGCTCATCAGGAACGATGCGAACTGGCGCTGGTTCCAGTGCGCGCCGTGCAACAGAAGATTCCAATCGCGCATAATGACCTGCGCGGAAAGATAGAGAATGAAGCCGGCGGGCAGCAGGGACTTCAACAGCGCGCTGAGACCGGTGATCGAAAACATTTGCTTCAGTTTGGCGGCCGGACTCAGCCGCGACGGATTGAAGGCAAGCGACGTCGGCGAAAACACCAATCCACCCTGCGCCACCGACACTGCGGCGGCGGTCAGCCATGCCGCTCCCATCGGGGCGGCCGACCAGCGCAGCGCGAACCACACCGTACGCGGCAGCAGTTCGGTCTCCGGCCGAAGATCGGTGGTCATGGCAAGCGCCAGTGCGTGCCGCGTATACAGCGACCAGTTGGCGGTGACTTTTTCGATTTGGCAGGCCATTACGAACAGGGCGGCCAAGGTCGCCAGCGCGCTGCTCAGTTCGCGGCTGCGCGGCACCTGCCCTTGTTCGCGAGCTTTCAATCGCCTTTGCGGTGTTGGTTGCTCGGTTTTTTCGCCCGCCATCGGAATCGTCCTTTACCGCAATTTCACAGTCGATACGCCCGTATTACCGCCAAGCCTCGATGTCGCAAACGCGAAATGCAACGTAGCCTGGGACCTCGTACACCCGGCTGCTTCGCCGGTATCCTTCGGCGAATCCGGTCTAGTGCGCCAGCCGCAACATTCGCTCACAGAGCTCGATGCTGCGGGAGAATTGGGTTTCGAAGAGCCGCGGCCAGTAAGCCAGGGAGCCGATCAAGGCCAACATGCCGAGCATGCTTTTCACCGAAATGCCGATGATCATGATGGGCAACTGCGGCGACGCCTTGCCCAGAAACGCCAGCGCGAAGTCGGCCATAACGGTCGCCGCCAGCGCCGGCGCGGCGATCTGGACGCCAACCAGCCAGATGGAACCGGCCGCCTGCAGCAGCGCGCCGGCCGACAAACCGGTCGGGAACGCCGAACCCGCCGGCAGATACGCATAGCTGCGCGCTACAGCCCGCAACAGCCAGTGATGAACGTTGAGGTGCAGGAAGATGAGCAGCGCGATCGTTTGGTGGAAGAGCGAGAGCACCGGGGTTTCGACCTGCGTCTGCGGGTCGATGAGGTTGACCAGCGAATAGCCCATCTGCACGCCGAGAATACTTCCGGCCATCTGCGCGGCTTCGAAGACCAGGTTCGCCGCCAGGCCGATCAGCAAGCCCAATGCGGTTTCTCCCACCACCATCTGGACCCAGCTCGACGGCGCCGCGAAATCCAACGCATGGCCGCAAACCGGATAGAGCAACAGCGTCAACGCCAATGCCAGCCCGCCCTTGATGCGCGGCGATATGGAACTGCTGCCGAGGAACGGAGCGAACACCAGGATTCCGCTTACCCGCAGCCCCACCGTCACCGCTCCCGCGACCATCGTTTCCAGTTCCAAGGTGACCATCGCCACTCAACCCAGATAAGGCCGGAAGTTGGACAGAATCTGTAAAGTGAATTGCGTCAACTTGCGCAGCATCCACGGCATCAGCAGCAAGAGCGCGCCGGCCGTTGCCAGCAGCCGCGGAACGGTCGCGATCGTCATTTCCTGTATCGAGGTCAGCACCTGAAGCACGTTCACCGCGACGCTCACCACCGTCGCAATCAGCAGGATGGGAGCGCAGACCATCAGCGCCGCTTCCAAGGTCCGCCGTCCGAGTTCCACTACGGTTTCCATGGGCATCACGCACCTCAGACAAAACTGCGCATCAGGGACCCGATCAGCAGGTTCCAGCCATCCACCATGACGAACAGCAAAAGCTTGAGAGGAGTCGAAATCACCACCGGCGGCAGTTGCATCATCCCCACCGAAGTCGTGATCGAGGCCACCACCATGTCGATCACCAGGAAGGGAAGAAACAGGACGGCGCCGATCTGGAATCCGGCTTTCAGTTCAGAGAGGATGTAAGCCGGCATGACGACTCGGAAAGGCAAATCTTCCGGCGCGCGCGGGCCGCGGAACGCGCCCCAACTCCACGAACAGCGCCTCGTCCTTGGGCCGCACGAAGCGAAGCATGAACGATTTCAACGGCACGCTGCCGGCTTCGACCGCTTGCATGGCATCGATTTTCCCTTGCTGGAACGGTGCGATCGAAGTTTGCTGGATCGCCATGCCCACCGGCTGCATAAGAAAGAAAGTCAGCACCAGCGCCAGCCCCAACAGAGTCTGGTTCGTCGGAGCGGTTTGTGTTCCCAACGCTTGCCGCAGAAAATGGAAGACCACCAGCAGACGGACGAATGGCGTCATGCACAGCAGCAATGCCGGCAGCAGGGTCAGCAGCGTGAGCAGGACGACGATGCTCCAGGGCACCGATCCGCTTTGGCCAAAGCCGGACCATCCCAGAGTCGCGTCCCGGGGCGCCGCGGGAATGGCGGGCCCGGCCCAGAGCGGCACGGGGAAAAAAGCGAGCAACGCCGAGCAAGAGCTGGGCACGCTTCATATGGCCAGCCGTGCCCCCGCAGTGGCTTCCGCGATCTTGACGGTTGAAGGGCGACGCCTCGGCAGCGGCGGCGGAATGAGCGGCAAGGATGGACCACTCGCTCCGCGTTTCCCGCTCCGCGTGCAGCGGCTCTGCCGGCAAATCCTCACGGTCGAGTTTCGACAGCAGCGAGACCGACCCGGCGCCGCCGCCCACCAGGAATCGCCGCCTTCCGTATTGCACAACCGCGACGAAACGCTTCTCGCCCAGCGAGGCGACATCGCACACGCGCAAGCTCTGCGATTTGCGCCGCAGCGCGCAGACGGCGCCGCAGACTTCGCCACCCCGTCGACAGCAGCTCCGAAGCAGCGGTGCAGCAACCGGGCGGCGAACAGGCCAGGCGCGTAGGGGGAGACAGAAGATGGGTTCACGTTCTTATTGCCTCTCCGCCCGGTTTTCCGGGGAGCGCTTGTTTGCAGTTCGCAATTTATCTTCTTCTTGTTGTTCTTATTGTTCTGGTTGCTCTTGTCGTTTTTGTTCGTCATTCCAGCTCCGTCAATCGAACCGCGATCTTGTTCCCGATCAGGTCGAATTCAGCCCAGCTCAACAGCAATCCATTTATCCGCAGCGGAACATCGGCGGTCTGCGCCCAGTGGGTGTCGATGACATCCTCGGGCGAGAGCCGCAATAGATCGCGCACGGTAAATCGCGGGACGGGTATTTCCAGCGACATCTGGCAAGTGAGCATTGCCACCGAGCTCAGATCGTCAACGGCTTCGGCAGTGCTTCCGGTTTGGTCAGAATCGGCCATCTCGTCCCCGCAGAGATTCAGTCACGAGCCACGTCTGTTGAGCCTCCGCGGCTCACTCCCGCCACTCGCGGTGGAAATGAACCCTCGGTCCCATAGCCCTGACTCGTTGTCTGGGGAGCTGAAATGCAATCGCAATGCCGAGTCGCGAAGGAAAACGTTCAACTTCTGAAGTGATCTCAAAATAGGCAACTTAGAGCCGCAATCAGAGACACTTTGGGCTCAAGTTTCCAACGCGGCTGCCGAGCATGAGGAGAAAAGTTGGCGGGTTTTCATGAAGACATTCTTAAGATAGGGAAAATAAGCCCGGCCAGCACCGGCTCGCGCCGGCCGGGTCCATGAGCTGACCAGTTTTGCGAAAGGTAGATCCCAGGAGCTTCGTAGCTCCGGGATCTACCTACGCTGGAACTGCTCTAGTGCTTGAGATTGATGGTGTCCTGCATGATCTCGTCGAAAGTGGTGATGGATTTGGCATTCGCCTCAAACTCGCGCTGCGCGATAATCAGGTTGGAAAACTCTGTCGAGATATCCACATTGGAGCCCTCCAGCGAGCCGCCGGTTAAGCTGCCGAGCCCGCCTGTACCGGGTGCGCCGACGGCAGCCTGCCCGGAAGCCAGTGTCGCGGCGAAGTTGTCACTGCCCTGCCGCGAGAGACCTTGCTCATTGTTGAAGCCGGCCAATGCAATCTGGCCGAGGATCTTCGTGCCGTTTGCGAAAGTTCCCTCGATCGTGCCATCGCTGTTGATCGAAAAGTCGGTGAGCGTTCCACTGCTGTAACCGTCCTGGGTGGGCGAGGCGTACTGTTGGCCGCCGCCATCTGGGTCAGAAGCGGCGCGCCATTGTTGCTGAGGTCCCAGTTGAACGTCAGGTTGCTGGCGCCATCGGCCAGGCCGCTGACGTTGATTCCGGTAATGTTGGTGGTGGCGCGGATAGGTGTTGTTGTTGGCGTCCGTCCATGAGGTTAATGCCCCGGAGCCGTTAAAGTTTAACGTTCCGCTGCTGATCACCGGCGGATACGCTTGCTCCTCTGTCCAAACCGCGGTTCCATCGGTTACCGTGGCGCCGCTGCCGGTGGGGAATGTCGGAGCCGTGTCGCCGCTGGTTCCCGCCGTCGAGCACTCATAGACGTAGCCATTCGCAGGATTCGGGACTACCAGGTCTCCCACCGTATACGCGGTGCTGGAGTTCCAGGTCAGCCGGGTTGATTCCCACGTCGGCGCCCGGAACCGTCATCGTGTATCCCCAGGTGTTGGCGGCCGTTTTTGTGAAATTTACGGTCACCACATGGGAGTTGCCGAGCGAGTCGTAGACGTCAATGGAAGTCGAATAGGTGTCGCCAACGGCGGAGCCCGCATTCAGGTTGGTTTGCAACTGGATCGAGCTCGTCGCCTGCGAAGGACTCATCTGTCCCGAGCCCACCTGCAACGGTCCGAGCGCCTGGCTGGTATTCACCACCCCGTTGGTCGCCGAATAACCCAGCACCTGGTAACCGTCCTGGGACACCAGATACCCGGATGGATCTGACCGTGAACTCACCGTCGCGGGTATAGAGGTTCTCTCCGTTGCTCCCTGAAGGACAAAGAACCCGTTGTTGGAGATGGCCACGTCGGAATTGACACCGGTCGTCTGCAGATCGCCGCCGGTGAAATTCGTGCTGATGCTGCCGATCGCCACCCCGGCGCCAACCTGTTCCGGATCGCCCGAACCGGTGGAACCGATGTTCTGGTAGAACAGGTCCTGGAAGCTTACGGTGTTGTCCTTGTAGCCGGTCGTATTCATGTTGGCAAGGTTGTTGGAGATCGCCGAAAGAGCCGTTTGGCTGGCCATTAGCCCGGAGAGAGGGATCGAAAAATCAGGCATTAGTTTCCTCCCGTCGAGGCCGTCTGGCTGGTAGTGGCTGCGTAGCATCGCTGACCAGCGTGCTCATGGAGCCGTTGATGTTGATGAGTTCATTCAAGCTGTTGAACTGCACCAACTGATCGACCATTTGAGTGGGATCTTCCGGCGCCGTCGGGTCCTGCGTTTTCAACTCCGTGGTCAGAAGCGTGAGAAACATGGATTGCGTATCGCTGAGCGAACTGGCATTGGTCGAGGACTAGACGTAGTCTGCGTGGTCGGCTGGGTGGCGTCCGCCATGCGGGTTGGAGTGACGTACATGATGATTTTCCTTTCAGACCAACACATTCAGCTCTGAGCCGGAATCCCCTCCCCACGGTTGAAGCACCGGCCCGGATAACGCGCCGGACTTGGTTTCCCAATCCGGCTCCGCCGGTCTTTCCTGGGAACCTTGGTAGGGGACAGCCGCTTGCTGCTGGTTGGAGCGTTGTTGATGAGAATTGGTGAACGATGTCGTGGCCGATAGCGAGTCGCTTACGGTCAGCGAGTCGAGCGTGATTTGCCGTTCGGTAAAGCTGTGCCTGAGTTCGGGAAGAGCCGAGACGATCTGCTCGCGCAGCGCCGTGTGCTCCACCGCAATGGTCGCGCCCACCGCTGAATTCTGCAGCGTTGTCTTGATCTCAACGTGGCCGTAATCGGCGGTGTGAAGCCCCACCTGCATCTCCGCCTGGGTATCGTTTCCCGTCAGGCGCGCAGACTGTAGATGCGAAGCACTGGGTTCGTCACCGCGCCGCGGGAGCGTGATCCGCGAGTCGCGGCGCTCGCGCCCTGCGCTGGGTCCTGCGCGGTTTCGCCGCTTGCCGATGGCTTGCTTCGTTCGGCGGCAAGTGCCTGGGTGAATGACGAATTCGAAACCGCATCGGAAGCGTGGGCCAGAGCGGCCTGGCTCGCGCGGTTGCGCCGTTTCCGCCGCATCGGCAACGCGATCCGCCGCGGCTTCCGCCGCCTTCCGCTCGGGCGCGGCGGCGGCGGTTTCGCGCGGGAGTCCACGCTATGATCGCGGCCCGTCGGCGGAATCCTTGCGCGATGCCGGGCTTTCGACGATGGGCGCTTGCTTCACGCCGGACACCCCATCCGCCATTTGCGCGGAGCATCGCTCCCGGCCAACTCCGCGAGACTGGCCGGCAGGCTCTGCGCCGCGCTTGGCGGCACGGCCGGCTCGACGGCGGCGGAGAGCTGGCAGAGGCGGCAAAGCCGAGACCGGCTGCGCTGCGACCGCATTGGCCGGGTCTGTCATTCAATTTAGCATTGCCGCAGCAATCAAGTTGCCGCTTGCTCGTCGCGATCGCCGGCTTTCACCGCGTCGGCTACGGTGCGCCGATGAGCGGGACTGCCCCGCCTGAGCTGCTTTCGGCGGCTCTGACTGCGAAGCGCGAAAGCTCTCGATCGAATCCGGCTTGGCACTTCTGGCGGAAGCCGCGGAAGCGGCCGATGAGAGCGATTGATCCAGCGTCTCGGCGGTGGCCCGCGAGCTTTTCATGGCGGCGGAATCAACTTCGCCCGGCACTGTCATCCCCCGGTGCGACCCCGAACACTGGCCGGGGGGCGCGTCCGGCTGGGCGGCGGAAGTCGAGGAAACGCTCGCGGCGCTCGCGCCAAGCGGCGGAAGAGAAAAGGATGCAAGGCTTCGAAGCTGCGGACAGCGCAGCCGCCTCGTCCGGAGCGGCAGTCGCCACAGGCAACGCGGTCGAGACCTGCTTCTTCGCCGGCTTGCCGGTGGTCGAATTCTTGGCCGGCTGCGCGCCGTCCGCAGGCAGCGCGCTTGCGAGCGGGCGATCCGCCAATTTGCCGAGTTCGTTGCGCATGTGCTGTTGGAAGGCCGACTGAAAGTCCGCGGCCAGTGCCGGCGATTTACTGCTCGCAGCCGCACCGCTCAGCGTTCGGCGCAGCAGACGGAAGCGATTTGGATGTTTCCGGCGATCATTGTCTCGCTCAAATTGTGTCTGCCAATTGTTTTGCACTTTTCTCGCCAAACTCGCAGGCGCATGGAATCCGTCAGGAATCATCGAAAACCGTTGAATTCAAGCCAACGCCGAGTGCTGCCGATGGAATCGAAGATGGCCGCTCCGCGACTGGCCCGGCAAGTGTTGCCTAGTCACTAGGCAGATTCTGTTCCGCTCGCCCGCGGGACATCAGGTGGATTTCATCCAGCGCCAGTTGCTCTTTTCTCCGCTGTTCGCGTTCGAATTGCTGCTGAGCGCTGTCGCGCAGTGCTTCGATGGCGCGGCGCTCCCGGCGCAACAGGAAATACTTCTCGCGCTCCTGCCCGGCGCGCTTGCCGGCCTCCTGAAGCTGAAGCAGAATCTGATTCCGCAAAATTTTCGCCTGCCGCCGGCAGTCGCTGTCGAATTGCAATTCCGCTCCCGAGATGCCGGCCGCGATCTGCTGCGAAATCATGGCGCTTGCCGCGCCTGATCTTGTTCCACGGCGGCAAGCTGGCTGCGTAGGCGGTCACACTCGATATTTGCGGCCAGCAGCAGGTTGCGTTGCTGGTCTTCGCGAATGCGCCGAATGCGCAGCACCGCCTCAAGGGCAAAGTGGAATCTCATGGTCACACCGGAAGCCGGTGAAGCCGGTCAAGCGTTTCCGGCAGCGGCGCGCGCTCAGCCGCGCCTTGACGGAGAAATTCGTTGATCTGGGGCAGCAATTCCAGCGCGCGGTCCAGCACCGCGATCCGTCCCCTTCTGATAGGCGCCGATGCGAATCAAGTCCTCGGAGCGGTGGTAGGCGGCCAGCAATCGCCGCAGCTCCGGCCGCTTTGGCGAGATGTTCGGCGGAGCAGACGTTGGGCATCAGACGGCTGAGACTGTCGAGAATGTGAATCGGCGGATAATGTCCTTCGGCGGTCAGCCGGCGATCGAGAACGATGTGTCCGTCGAGCAGCGAACGCACCGCATCGGCGATCGGGTCCTGCTGGTCGTCGCCTTCCATCAGCACGGTATAGAAAGCGGTGATGCTTCCCTGCTCGCGGCAGCCGGCCCGCTCCACCAGCCGCGCCAGCATGCTGAACACCGAGGGCGTATACCCTTTCGCGGTTGGCGGCTCGCCAGCCGCCAGTCCGACCTCCCTCTGCGCCATCGCCAGCCGCGTAATCGAATCCAACACCAGCAGCACCTGCTTGCCCTGGCCGCAGAAATATTCCGCGATTGCCGTCGCCGCCATCGCCGCCCTTATGCGAAGCAGCGGAGACTGGTCCGAGGTGGAGACCACCACCACCGAACGGCGGCGGCCTTCCTCGCCGAGCGTGTCTTCCAGAAACTCGCGCACCTCGCGCCCGCGCTCTCCGATCAGCGCCATCACCGTCAGATCGGCCGAGGTTCCGCGGGCCATCATGCCGAGCAGGGTGCTCTTGCCCACGCCGCTGCCGCCGAAGATGCCGAGCCGTTGTCCCCTGCCGCAGGTCAACAGGCCGTCGATCGCCCGTACGCCGCATCCGATCGGCTCGCGAATGGGCATCCTCTCCAGCGGCGAAATCGGCGGCGAATCCAGTGGCCGGCTTTCCACCGCGCAGTAACCTTTTCCCGCTTCCAGTGACCGCCCGGCGCCGTCAATGGCGCAGCCGAGCATCGCCGGCGACACCGCGATCGAAGGCCGGCGGCCATCGGTCTCGACGCGGTCTCCGTAGCGCACGCCCCCGGTGGACGCCAGCAACATGGAAAGCACCACCGCTCCGCGGAAGCCGACGATTTCTCCCGCGTGCGAAACGCCGTTGGAATCCTGAATGCTGCAACACTCGCCCACCGAACAGAATGGGCCTTCCGATTCCACGAGCTGGCCGATGGCCTGGCGCACGCTCCCGGCCCAGCGGTGCGGCGGAGTGGCACGCAGCGCATCGAAGTAGGACTGCAACAGGGCGGTCATTGCACGCGCACTCCCAATCCGGAGTATCCTGCGCAGCCACATGCGCTTGATGGTGCAATATTGTGGTCATTGCCCGCGCACCCTCATGTCCGGAGCATCCGGCTCGGCCATCTGTATTCGACGGCACTCGCACCGTGATCATTGCACGCGCACCCCCGTCGCGGGTCGCTGCGCCAACAGGTCGAAGAAGCTGTGCTCCACCTCCTTGAGCTGTTGTTGCAGGCTGATTTCCGTTGTTCCCACCTGGGAACGAAGCACGCATCCCTCCGGCGGCAACGAATCGTCTTCGGCGAACTCCAGATGTTCGCGACGTTCCGCCAGCGCTTTGCGCCATTTGATTCAGCGCAGCCGGATGCACCGTCAAGTTACTTTCGAGGTGTTGCCCAGCCGGTCCAGCGCCGCGCGCACCGTGCCGGCCAGCAGCAGCGGAGTCGACCGCAGCCTCCTGGCCGAGCACTTTGCGGGCAATGGCCAGCGAAAGCTGGATCACTTCGCGCCTCGACGTGCTGGAAATACCGCTGCTTTTCAATCTCGAACTGCCGCAGCGCTTCATCGACTCGCGCCCGCTGCTTGGCCAATCGCGTCCTCGAGCCCGTTTTTCGCCGCGTTCGCGGCTTCTTGCCTGCCCCGCTCGTAACCCGCAGCGGTCGGCCTGCGCACAGCGCTCGGCCATCTCCTGCTCGGAGAACTTCGCGGGCGAATCCGGCTGGGTTGCGCCCCCAACGCCTCCGCGTCGAAGGGCGTTTCGCTCATTGCGCCCAACTCCAGATAAGGAAACGGCGATAACGGCATGACGCTCTGGCTCGGAAGCAGCCGGCTCAGACGACATATTCGTCCTCTCCTTCCGCCTTCAGCACCATCTTGCCTTCGGCTTCGAGTTTCCGGGCCAGCGCCACCACCTCCTGCTGCGCCCTGGTCACGTCTCTGGCTCGCACCGGACCGAGCACATCCATGTCTTCTTTCAACATCTGCACGGCGCGCGACGACATGGTCTTGAAGATGTGGTCCCGGAGTTCGTCCGGCGCCACTTTGAGCGCCATCGCGAGGGTTTTCTTGTCGATCTGCGCCAGCAATTCGCGGATGCCGGCATCGGAGACGCCGAGCAGGTCGTCGAAGGTGAACATCAGGTTCCGTATGCTCATCGCCAGCGCGGGATCGTCACGTTCGATGGATTCCAGAATGACCTTGCCCGCCGCCGGGTCCATGCGGTTCAGCAACTCGGCCACTCCCTGGAAGCCGGCATAGGCGCGCCTGCTCTGTTCGCCCAGCGATTGCATGCGCTTGTGGAGCACCACCGAGACCTTCTGCGCCATTTCCGGGGAGAATTGGCGCAACTGCGCCATTCTTTTTACGGCTTCGGCGCGCGTCTCTTCCGGCAGCTTCATCAGCAGGGCCGAAGCCTGCTTCGACTCCAGGTGCGCCAGGATCAGCGCGATGGTCTGCGGGTGCTCGCTTTCCAGAAACTTCGCCAACTGCTGCGGATCGGCTTTCTGCAGCGAATCCAGCTTGCTCGCGCTCAGCTCCTGGGCGCGCGAAACCGCCTCCAGCAGATTTTTTGCCCCCTCCTCGCCGAACGCCTTCACCAGCAATCGCGAGGCATACTCCCGGCCGCCCTGGGCAAGATACTCCTGGGTGAGCGCCATGCCGTGGTATTCCTCAAGTACCTGCCGGGCGACGTCGGGATGGATCAAGCCGATGTTCGCGATCTCCTGCGAGACCTCGTGCAGCTCCTGTTGCGGCAGATTCCGGTAGATGGCGCTCGCCGCATCCTCGCCCAGCAACACCAGCAGAATCGCCGCTTTTTTCAGTCCGTTGAGCGCCGTTGGAGCCGGCATTATGCTTCATCCCCTTCGCGAATCCAGGTCTGCACCAGACGCGTCGTGGGCACAGGCTCCGCCTTCACCTTCTCCACGATCTGCTTCTTAAGGGCTCCGAGTTGCTTGGTTTCGAGCGGGGCGTCCGGCAGCGTGATCGAGGCCGCGGCATCCACGGCCGCGCTTCCCGCCCTCGCATCTCCGGCGTGCCCCATGGCGGGCAGCCGCAGGCCCGCCGCCTTGAGGGCCTCCAGCATCTGCTTCTTGACGGGCTTCAGCACGGTCGCATAGATGGCCAGGAACAGCAGTCCGATGGCGGCAAATCGAATCGCCTGGCCCCATTCGCGGAGCTCGCGTTCTGCACTCGCTTGAGGATCGTCAGCGGCGCCGGCTTCTCTCGAACCGCCGGCTGGAATCCGATGTTCTGCACCGTAACCACGTCGCCGCGCGAATCGTCGGCGCCGACCGCCGCCTTGGCGAGTTCCTCGATTTGCTCGAGTTGTTCGGCGGAGCGATGATGCCGGACCTCGCGTAATCCGGCCCGCTTCGTTCTTCAGCTTCCACCTCATCGTCGACGAGCACGGCCGCGGCCACCCGCTTGATGCGCCCCGCCGGGACCATGGTGTGACGCACCAGCTTGCTGACCGCATAGGTTCCGTTTTCGGAGCGGGAATTCTGGCCCTCTTCGGCAGATTGTTTCGCCGTTGCGCCGCCGCTGCCGTTCGGCAGATTGCTGGCGGTGCCGGCAACGCCGCCGGCGGCAGTGGTGGAGCGCTCTTCGGTGCGCTGCATGCTGAGCGGGGCCGTCTTGGTGGGATCGAAGCTCTCCTGCTGCTCCTCGCTGGAGCTGAGGTCATATTCCATGCGGACGCTGGCGCGCACCCGTCCCACGCCCACGACCGGCTCCAGGGTCTGCACCAGCCGTTCGGAAAGCGCCGCCTCCAGCGAGCGCCCGTTGGCGTCCATGCCGCTGCCCGCATCCTTCGCCAGCGCGCTGTTCGGAATCGGCATCGATCACCGCGACATCCTCGGGCGCCAGCCTGTCGACCGCTCCGGCCACCAGGCGGGCGACCGCGTTTTCGGTCTGCCGCGTGATCCGCGACCCCCGCATGGACAGGATCACCGAGGCCTTCGCCTCGCGCTCCGAGCCGCTGAAAATCGAATCCGGCGGCAGCGCCAGATGCACGCGCACGCTCTCGACTCCATCCATGGTCTGAATCGTTCGCTCCAGTTCCCCTTCGAGCGCGCGCTGATAGTTCACCTTCTCGCTGAAGTCGCTGCCCGCCCAATTCTGCTTGTCGAACAGTTCGAACCCCATCCTCCCGCTTCGCGGCTTGCCTTCGGCCGCGATCTGCAGACGCGCCGTATCCAGTTGTTCGGCCGGAACGCTGATGCTGCCGCCATCGGTGCTGATCTCGTAGGGAATCTTGCGCACCGCCAGTTTGGCGGCCAGCAGTCTGCGCATCGTTGGCATTCATGCCGGTGTAGAGCGGCTTCATCTCCGGCTTGGCGAGCAGTTTGACAAAGACCATCAGAGTCGCCAGCACAAGCACGCCGCCGCCGGCCAGCAACAGCTTCTGCCGCGTGCTCAGCGCCTTGAAAAATGCGCCAGCCTGTCCCAATGCCTGGGCAAACGAATTTGCTTCCCGAGCCGCCATCGATCCTCACCTGATACCGAAACCTAAAACTGAAGCCGTGAAATCTCCTGGTACGCGCTGACGACTTTGTTCCTGACCTGGAGCATCAGCTCGAAGGAAAGATTCGCTTGTTCCACCGCCAGCGCCGCGCTATGGACGTCCTGGCCGTTTCCGCTCAACAGGCCGGCCACTTGCTGCTGCGCCTGGCCTTCCATCTGCTGCACCCCCTGGACGGCGCCGCGCAGCGTGTCTTCAAACCCGGGAGCCGCGCCGTCAGCGCTCTTGCCCATCTCCGCCCCGAGCTGAGGCATGCTCGCAATCGTGTTCAGATTGGGAAGAATGGTCATCGACGCCCTCCTACTTCAAAATCTCAATCGATTGCTGAATCATCTGCTTGGCCGCGGTAATGGCGGAAACGTTCATCTCATAGGCGCGCGCCGCGCCCATCAGATCGGCCATCTCGCTGACCGGGTTGATGTTCGGATAAGCCACGTAGCCATCGGCATTCGCGTCCGGATGAGAGGGTTCGTATTTCACCAGCGCGAGGCGCCGGGTCAGTCACCACGTCGCGCACCCGCACGCCGGTGCTGGCGGCATCGCGCATGGCCGGTGCCGGCCGACGCCAGCGACAGGGCGAAGGACGGACGCTGGGCGGCAAAGACCACCTCGCGTCTCTGGTAAGGACCGCCCTGAGGGGTGCGCGTGCTTTCGGCATTGGCCAGGTTCGAGGTAACGATCTCGGCGCGAACCCGTTCCGCACCGAGCGCGGAGGCGCTGACTTCCATCATTCCGAACAGATTCATTACCCTTTATCCTCCTGGATCGCCATCGAGATGCGCTTCAGCTCGGAGCGCAGCAGGGCGACGCCGGTGGTGAACTGGAGTTGCGTCTGCGCCAGCAGCAGACCCTCGCGATCGAGATTCACATTGTTGCCGTCGGGCCGCTCCAGCAGTCCCGGAACCGTTTGCGCGACGCGGGGTCACGGGTGCATCGGGCGACTGCAATGCCTTATCCATCTCCTGCTTGAAATTGATGTCGTGCGTCCGATATCCCGGCGTGTCGATGTTGGCGATATTCGCCGAGACCACGCCTTGACGATAGGCCGTGACATCCAGATAGCGCGCCAGAGACTTCATCAGCGGCGTCTCGACCAGGCTCATGCGAACCTCCTCGGCGGCAGACCGTAGTCGCGGATTTTGTTGCGGATGGTGCGCAGGCTCACGCCGAGCAACTCCGCGGCCCGCGTGCGATTGCCGGCCGTGGCCCGCAACGTGGCTTCCAGCAGGCGCTTTTCGGCCTCGCGCAGTGAAAGACCGACCGCGATCGCCGCCTCCGCCGGCGTCAGCCTTTGCGCCGACAACAGCTCCAGGAATTCGTGGCCGATCTCGCCGGTCGTGCACAGCGCGCTCACGCGGCGCATGAAGTTCGCCAGCTCGCGGATGTTGCCGGGCCAGTCGTGCAAGGCGAGCCCTTCCAGAAATGTGGGGCTCAAGCGGGCAACGCCGTCGCTGGCGAACTTGCGAAGGAAGTAAGCCGCCAGCTCCGGAATGTCTTCTTTGCGATCACGCAACGGAGGCAGGGTCAGGGGAATGACATTCAACCGGTAAAAAAGGTCGGCGCGAAATGCGCCTTCCTCGACCAGGCGGAGCAACGTGCGGTTGGTGGTGGCGACAATCCGTATGTCGGTGCGCACCGGGTGCGCCGCGCCCAGCGGATCGAACTCCCGCTCCTGCAAAACCCGCAGCAGTTTGGGCTGAAGTGCGAACGGCATTTCGCCGATCTCATCCAGCAGCAGCGTGCCGCCGTTGGCCAACTCGAACTTGCCGCGCTGGTGCCCGATGGCCCCGGTAAAAGCGCCGCGCACGTGTCCAAACAGCTCGCTTTCCAGCAGCGCTTCCGGAACGGCGGAGCAATTGACGGCGACGAAGGGGCGGAAACGGCGCGGGCTGTGGGCGTGGATGAAACGGGCCAGCAGCTCTTTTCCGGTGCCGCTCTCGGCTTCGATCAGCACGTCGGCATCGCTCAAGGCGATTCGCCGGGCCTTGTCCAGCATGCTGAGCAAGGCAGCGGAGCGGCCTACCAGGACTTCGCCATTGGAGCCGTCAATGCCAGCCTCCAGAGGCGCGGTTTGCTCGACACTAGGCAACATATGCCCATGCAATTGCACGAAATCTGCCAAACCGCGGCCGACAGTGTTAGAAGTCTCTGATGTTGCCGGCCCCAGCCTCGCGGTCCCCAACCACCGTCGCAGTCGCGGTGGTTGAGGCGGAGGTTATGGCAGCGGAAGCGGCTCCAGCAAGAAATGCTCGGGCAACAATACGTCGCCGTCTTCCAGCAGGATGGATGCCCGCTCGATCGCATGTCTCAGTTCGCGGACGTTTCCCGGCCAGGAATGAGAACGCAACAGCTCCATCACGGGACGGCTGAGGCGAACCGGCTCGCCACAGAATTGTCTGACAAAAAAACGCGCCAGCTCCTGCACATCGTCGCCGCGCTCGCGCAGCGGCGGCGCTCGATTGGAAATACCGCCAGCCGGTAGAACAAGTCCTGGCGAAATTCGCGAGCCGCGACCTTTTCCTGAAGCTTCGCGTTGGTGGCCGCAACCACCCGCACGTCCACCCGGAAGGTATCGGAGCTTCCCAGCCGCTGCACTTCGCGATTCTCCAGGAAGCGCAGCAGCTTCGCCTGCACAGCCATGGGCATTTCGCCAATTTCGTCGAGCAGAAGCGTGCCGCCGTGGGCGCTGTGAATCTTGCCGACCCGGGACTGCACGGCGCCGGTGAAAGCTCCGCGCGTGTGTCCGAATAACTCGGCCTCGAGCAAAGTTTCCGGAATGGCGGCGCAGTTCACGGTCACGAATGGACGCGACGAGCGAGGGCTGAGCCGATGCAGGGCCTCGGCAACCAATTCCTTGCCGGTTCCGCTTTCGCCCGTGATGAGCACGGTGGTGTCGCGCGGCGCGACCAGCCGCACCATGCGATAGAGCCGGCGCATGACCGGCGAAGCTCCGACCATTCCGGCCAGGGGCTCGGCGCCACGCTCACGGTCGCTGCTGCGGGCCGGCACTGGAGCGATGGCCAGTCCCGGTGCGGTATCCCCGCCGAACGCTATCTTTAGTATTTGCGCGACGACGAACCCGGCTTCGTCTTCGCTTTCGAAGCTGGCCAAGGTGCGATAAAGAGGCGAGCCTCGCAGCTCCAGCGGCAGTTGGGCGCGGCCGGTTTCGGCGTCGAGCAGTACGACGTCGGTCGAGGGAAATCGCGACTCGATGATCCCCACCAGCTCTTGCGTGTTCAGGTCGGGCAGCTTCTGATCCAGCAGCAGAAGACGGCAGCCGCCGCTGGCTTCAAGCTGGTCTAAGGCATCCGCGCCGCCGCAGGCCTCCCGCGTGGGCCAGGCGGCGCGATGCAAAGATTCGATCCAGCGCTGACGGCGAAGCTGATTTGAACTGGCGACGAGAACGTTGCGCGAACCGGGAGCGGAAAAATTCTGAGCGGCTGTGGTCATGAGTTGCGCCTTATCCAATCATCCAAATTAAAAAAAGTCAATGAGACCGGATTAAGAGTCCCTGTCACCGGAGGAGACTCCCGGATGGATTGTCCGGACAAACTGCGTGCCGGCCCGGCGCTTCGACTCTCCATCCACACGTCTGCTCTGCTCGTGAGCGCTCCACACTTCCGGGCTGTCGCGATCATTTCGCGGAAAGCGGATTTGGATCCATTTGCCTGCCAGATCGGACTCGATCTGCGCGCCCATGGACGACAGCAGACGAAACGCCAGGGCCAGTCCCCGCTGAGCCGCGGGAATATCGAATCCCTCCGCCAGTTCAAAGCCGCTCAGCGCGTGATCGCAATGCCGATCGATGCGGACCACGGCGGAGGCGCCCTGACGCAGCATGGAAAGCGAGAGACTCTCCTTGGCCCGCAATTCCCGCAAGGCAAAGTCCGCCACCAGAAAAAGCGCCCGCGAGACGCTTTCCGCGGAGGCCAGGACTTCAGCGCTGTCGGCTTCCTGCAACGACATCTCCACTTCCATGCTTTCGGCGACGGGCAGGATCTCGCTCGTGCAACTCCAGCAGCACTTCGTCGAGCCGCACGCGTTTGAGCGGCGGAGTGCGATCGGCCTCCGCGAGCTGGCGGATAAAGAGAACCGACTGGTATACGCGTTCGGTCGCCTGCAGACGCCTGTTCGAGCGCGCAGTGGGCTTCCTGGGCCGAAAGGTGCCGGGTTTCGCCAAGCGCCAGTTCGAGCGAGCAACGCAACCCCGTGAGCGGTTGTGAAATGGCGTGAAACAGGTCACTGACGAACTGCTCACGTTCGGACTGCGGATCTCGTGCCAGATTGGATTTCATTATAGTAACGGCAACTGTTGCGCCGTCCCTCCCGATTCGCTCAATTCGTATCCCACGCCGCGGATGGTGTGGATCAGTTTGCAACTGGAGCCGCCGTCGATCTTCTTGCGCAAGTAGTTGATATAGACGTCCACGACATTGGTGGCCGTATCGAAGTTGAGGTTCCAGACGTGTTCGATGATCATCGACCGGGTGACTCGCCTGCCCGTATTCATCATCAGGTATTCCAGCAGGGCGAATTCCTTCGAGGTCAGCTCAATCCGCTTGCCGGCGCGCTCGACACGGCGCTCGATGCGGTCCAGAGAGAGATCGGCAATCTTCAACGCCGAATCCAACGCGGGCCGTCCGCGGCGCACCAGGGCGCGTACGCGGGCGGTCACTTCGGCAAACGAAAATGGCTTGTTGAGACAGTCATCGGCTCCGCAAT
The DNA here is from genome assembly GCA_963786555.1 of uncultured Acidobacteriota bacterium. Classification (GTDB taxonomy): domain Bacteria; phylum Acidobacteriota; class Terriglobia; order Terriglobales; family Acidobacteriaceae; genus CAWBRT01. The sequence continues at coordinate 201,695 of CAWAZO010000010.1, read as the reverse complement.
CCAGGGCCTGCACGCGATCTTCAACCCGGCTGCGCGCCGTCAAGACCATGAACCGGCAGGTTCGGCTTCGCCGGCCGCAACCGCCGCAGCACAGTCAAGCCGTCCATCTTCGGAAGATTCAGATCCAGCACCAGCAGATCACATTCCGTATCAAGGGCCATATCGAGGCCGGTTTCCCCGTCGTGCGCCGCATCGACCGTATAGCTTTCCGCCTGCAGTCCCTTTTGCAGGAAACTGGCCAAAGGCAGGTCGTCTTCGATGACAAGGATTCGCATTTGCTTTCTTCTCGGAAAACTCTGAGGCGGTTCGGCCAGCGTGGGGGACGCTGAACATCTTTGCCGCTTATGTGTGAACTGCAAATCTCCCGGAAAAGTTCATGCTGGCAGCCGAGTCGCTGGCGGAAAGACCAATCGTGAGTAGGAACGAACGGGTATTCCCGACCCAGCACGTTCCCACTTTGGGTCAATTCAGGAATCTGCTAGCCCTGAGATGAGCCTGATAACGCCGCGAGACCCTAGGGTCTGCTCACCCGAAAGGATTAAGGTTGCCGTGCTCGGGAACTACTGAGTCCCACCGATTGTGAGTAGCACATCGGGTTGCGTATGCTCACCTTGCCGCCGGTTGGAACTGCTCGTTTGCCGGATGCGCGTCGGGGGATCAGTGCGCCTGAGGCTAGAGGAGAAAGAACGCCGGTTTTGGAAGCGGGTCGCAAGCTCAGCCCGTCACTGCTGGCTTCATCTGACCGGAATTCTGGGCCTGAGCATCCTTTCCACTCCGATTGCGCTGCTCATGCCGCTGCCCCTGAAGATTGCTGTCGATTCCGTGCTGGGACATCAGCCTCTGCCGCGCTGGCTCAGCCTGCTGGTTCCGTCCGTGCTTTCCCACACCGCCTGCCTGCTGCTGGCCGCGGGTCTGCTTGGTCTTCATCGCACTGCTCAGCAGCTTGCAGTTGCTGGCAAGCTGGCTGCTGCAAACCTACACGGGCGAAAAACTTGTACACGACCTGCGCGGCCAACTGCTATGGCATGTGCAAAGGTTGAGCCTGGCGTTCCACGACCGGCGCGGCGCCAACGACACCGCCTACCGGATCCAATATGACGCGGCCGCCATCCAGAACATTCTGATCCATGGGCTGCTCCCCATCGTGAGCTCCGCCTTCGGCTTCGTCGCCATGCTTTATGTCACCGCGCAAATCAACTGGCGGCTGGCGCTCGTGGCTTTGATCCTTTCTCCGGTGCTTTGGCTGCTGGCCCACAACTCCAGCCGCAAGGTCAGCAACGGCTACGATGAGGTCCGCGAACTCGACAGTTCGGCGATGCTGGTTCTGCACGAGACGCTCGCCTCGGTTCGGGTGGTCAAGGCGTTTGGCCGCGAAACCCACGAAGACGAACTCTTCCGCCGCAAATCGCGCCAGCGCATGACGGAACAGATCCGCCTGGCATCCATTCAGGCCAGTTTCCATGTGCTCATTGGCTTCGCGATTGCCGTGGGAACGGCCGCCGCCCTGGTGATCGGCGTTGGACAGGTTCAGGCGCACGCCATCACCGTGGGAGAACTGTTGCTGGTCATGGCCTACATCGCCCAGCTTTACGAACCCCTGCGCAACATCAGCAGCAAGATTCCCGAGTTGCAAGCCTCTGTTTCCAGTGTCCGGCGCGCTTTTTCGCTGTTGGATGAGATTCCGGAGCTGAGTGAAAGTCCGGCGACCCTTCCGCTGAAAAGAGTCGCGGGACATTTTGTTTTTTCCGATGTCTCGTTCCAGTACACGAACGGACGCCGTGTGCTGAACAATGTGTCATTCGAGGTGCAACCGGGCACGCGGGTCGGCATCGCCGGTCCGAGCGGATCGGGGAAAACAACCCTGATCAACATGCTGACCAGGTTCTACGACCCGGTCGGAGGGCTGCATTTCGCTCGACGGAGTCGACCTGCGAAATTACAAGCTCGCCGATCTCCGCCAACAGTATTCCATCGTGCTTGCAGGAGCCGATGCTGTTCTCCACGACCATTGCCGCGAACATAGCCTACGCGCGGCCGGAGGCGAGTCGCGCCGATATGGTGGAAGCAGCCAAGATGGCCGATGCTCACGAATTCATTATGCGGTTGCCGAAAGGCTATGACACTCCGATTGGCGAAGGCGGACTCTCCCTCTCCGGAGGAGAGCGTCAGCGACTGGCGATTGCGCGGGCGTTTCTGAAGGATGCTCCCGTATTGATTCTGGATGAGCCGACCAGTGCCGTGGACATGAATGCCGAACGGCTCATCATCGATGCGCTGGAGAAGCTTATGCGCGGTCGCACGACTTTCATGATCGCGCATCGCTTGAGCACGCTGGAAAGAAGCGACCAGGTGCTGGTTCTCAGGGACGGCCGTCTCAGCTCCGTCGTCAGCAGTCTGCAACAGGCGCGGGAAGAGTTGCTGACCAATTCCGAGCCGCCTGCCGGTCCCCACCTCGGCCCGGTGCTGGTTTCCTAACCGGCTGCTGAAAAACAGTTTCGCGATTGATCCGGCTCACAAGCACTTGCGAAACGACATTACGGAACACACATCCCATAGCGCCTCGCTGGTTGCTTCGGCGCGTTTTTCAGCAGCCGCCTAAGTCGCTGCGGTCCATTGACAGATAAGATTGGCCAGATATGCCACGGTGTGCAGAAGATCGACCAGATCCTGTCGCGAATTTTTGTATTCAGCACGGTGCTGCGCCGGTCAAACTCCTGGTTGTGCGTCAGCGAGGCTGGTGATAACGTCTGGCTGGACGGCTCTGCCGGCAGCGCCGCGCATCCGTCGGAAACCCCGGGGTCCCCACTATGTGCGCTTTTCGCGTAGTGGGGTGGAAGCTGATGCCCGTTCCCTATCGAATTCAACTGGAGCAGACGGTCGAGGCGGCCCTCAACGGCGCGACCGTGGTGACGGCGAACACGCGCGCCTCCCGCAACCTGCTGCGCGCCTGCGACCAGCGGCGCAGGACACGGCGCGGGAGCATGGCGCACGCCTTCCGTGTTGCCGCTGGCGGCTTGGATCGCCGAGCTTTGGCAATCGGCGCAGGTGAGCGGCGCGCTCGATCAAATTCTGCTCGGGCCGCTTCAGCAGCAGGCGCTCTGGACCCGGATTGTCAGCGAATCCCCATCCTCATCGGTCATTCTGAATGGCCGCGAGCTGGCCCGGCTTGCCGTCGCAGGCATGGGAAGCGATGCACGCCTATTCGGTTCCATTCCGCTTGCCGGAATTTCGCGGCACCGTCGAATCGAGCTCCTTCCTGGCTTGGGCTAACAGCTATCGCGATGTCACTGCCGGCAAGAAGTGGCTCGATTCCGCGCGGCAGACTCGACGTGCTGTTGCCGCTGCTTCCGGCACTGAAGAGCCTGCTGCCGAAAAGCATGATATTTGCCGGCTTCGATCGGCTCACACCGCAGCAACAGAAGCTGATCGCCGCGCTCTCACTGCAAGGCGTTGCCGTAAGCATCCTGAGCGCGGAGCCTGACCCACAGGGGGCATTGGCTGGGGCGACCGCCCCGGCCGCAATACGAAGCGTGAAGCTGGCCGACCGCTCCGCCGAGTTGACGATGGCCGCCGGCTGGGCGCGGGCTCACCTGGAATCCAATCCGTCGGCGAATCTCGGCGTCGTGATCGCCGGACTCTCGCAAATCAAGGACAAGGCCGAGCAGATTTTCTCGGCCATCCTTCATCCGGAACAATACTTCGCGGTTCGCGATCTTCCGCAACGCGCCTTCGACATTTCGCTTGGCCGCGCGCTTTCCGAGTATCCCATCGTCCGCAGTGCCTTGATTTTCCTGCGCCTGCTCTCGGCGTCGGTGCCGCTGGCGGACTTTTCCGCCTGGCTGCGCTCGCCTTATTTCGGCGCGGTTGGCGAACGCGGGCGGCCAGCGCGCGCAGCTCGATTGGTTTTTGTCGCAAGTGCTTCCGCCCTCCGTAACCCTTGACTCTGTGCTCGCAGCCACGGCGAAGGCGGGCGCCAAGGGGTACACGGTTCTCGCTCTTGGCAGACAATTACAAGCGGCGCGGCAGTTCGTCATGCGAGCCCGCGCGCAAGCGCTGTCGCCCGAACCGCTGGATGAGCGAGATCTCTGCCCTGCTTGCGGCTGCGCGATGGCCCGCTGAAGCCGATGGGCTTGCCTTGACCACCGGCGAATATCAGGCTCGCGAAGCGTGGGAAGACGCTGCTCGCCGAGATCGGCAGCCTCGATCTGGTGCGGCCGCGTATGGAGTTCGACGAAGTGGTCGCGTGCATGGTCGAGGCGGCCTCCAGCAAGGTTTTCAAACCGCGGAATCAGAGCGCTCCGGTGCAGGTGATGGGCGAGTTGGAAGCCGCGGGCTCCGCTTCGATGCGCTTTGGATCGCGGGCTGGAGCGACGATGCATGGCCGCAACGAGGCGCGCCGAACCCTTTACTTCCCTTCGCGCTGCAGCGTGAGTACAACTTGCCCCACAGCTCCGCCGAAAGCGAACTTGAGTTTGCACGCCGCGTCTCCGATCGCTTGCTGCAAAGCGCCGCGCAAGTCACGGTCAGTTGGCCGGCCGGGGAAGAAGATCGTCAACTCCGTCCCTCGCCGTTTGCTGCCTTGCTGCCGGTTGTCGGCGGCGACGAGTCTGGGCGTGCCCTCGCCCCAAGGCCTGGCGGAACTTTTCCCTTCCGTGGCCCTGGAGTCGGTGCAGGACTATCGGGCTCCGGCGGTTGTCGACGGCGAATTGCGATCGCATGGGACGCGCATTCTGGAGCAGCAATCGAATTGTCCGTTCCGCGCCTTCGTCGAGCTGCGCCTCTCGGCCGCCCAGGCCAAGCGAGTCGAACCGGGCTTGACCCCGGCCAATCGCGGACAGCTTGTGGAAGCCGCCCTGCAGTGCGTCTGGGATGAGCTTCACGACAAATTCACTCTCGAAAACTGTGGCGAACAACGCTTGCAGGAAATCGTCGACGCTGCCGTGGAGCGCGCTTTCAGCTTGCTGGATTTGAAGCCGAACGATACTTGGGAAGTGCGCTACCTCGAATTGGAGCGGCAGCGCTTGACCGCCCTGGTCCACGAGTGGCTCAAATTCGAGCGCGGCCGTGAAGACTTCAGCCAGGTTGTGCATCAACAGGAAATTAAATTTCAGCTCGCCGGCCTGGATTTGCGAGGCCGCATCGACCGCATCGATCGGCTGCAAGACGGCTCGCTGGTGATCATCGACTACAAGACCGGCAGCCAGTCCTACCGCGCCGGGGATTGGAACACGCCTCGCCCCACGCGTCCGCAACTTCCGCTGTATGCGACGGCTTTGCTGCGAGCTCCCGGCACGAATCTCTCCGCTGTCGCATTCGCCTTGGTCAATCGTGGCGCATGCCGCATGACGGGCGCCGGCGTCCGGCCCGAAATTTTTGCGACCAAGACATTGCGCGCCCCGGCGTTGCAGGAATACCTGGAGCAATGGGGTCCGGAGCTGGAATCGCTCGCCGAGGCATTTCTGCAGGGCGATGCCCGCATCGATCCCAAGCATGCGCCGGGCTCCGCTTCGCGCTCGACTTGCGATGAGACCTACTGCCACTTGCGCGCCGTCTGCCGCATGGCGGAAATCGATTTCCCGCCGGACGCAGGCGGAGGAGGAGCCCGATGAACGCGACTAGCGCGGAGATCGTTCGCGAGCCCGCCGACGCCGCCGTGCGCCAAGCCGTCATCGATTACCGCCGCTCCTTTATCGTGCAGGCTCCCGCCGGTTCCGGAAAAACCGAGCTGCTCATCCAGCGCTTTCTCAACCTGCTGGCCAATGCCGACATCGCCGAACCCGAAGCGATTCTTGCCATCACCTTTACCCGCAAAGCGGCCAATGAGATGCGCAACCGCATCCTGGCTGCCCTCGATCAGGCGGCGGCATCCGGCGGAGACGGCAATCGAAGTCCACCCCGACATCCGCAACTGCGGCGTATGTTGGGACCCCGGCCTGACGCAACAATTGGCTGCGGCCGCTGCTTCGGCGTGACCGTCAACGCCGATGGGCTATTCTCGAAAACCCGGGACGGCTGCAAGTGCGCACCGTCGATTCCTTCTGCGAGTCGATTGCCCGGCAAATGCCGATGCTGGCGCGTTTTTCAGCCGGCGCGAAAGTCAGCGAAGATTGCGATGCGCTCTACCAGCAGGCTGCCCGGCGGACGCTGCGGCTGCTGGCGCATCCCCGGGCCAGCATCGCATCGTCGGTGGAAACCTTGCTGCGCCATCTCGACAATCATCTCCAGCGCGCCGAATCGCTGCTGATCGAAATGCTGAAGCGGCGCGACCAGTGGCTTCCCTTGCTGGGCCGTTGCGATCGGTACGATGCTGCTGAGCTGGCGGGTTTTCGCCAGGAGCTGGAAGCCTCTCTTCATCATGCTGTAGGCACCGAGCTGGCGGAGATTCGCAACCGCGTTCGGGCCGCGCTCGGCGACATGCGTCGGGAAGAATTCATCCGTCTGGCTCGCTATGCCGCACAAAATCTACAGGCTGCTGCCTCGGAGAACCGGGTTGCACGGCTGTGCTCCATCGAGGCTTGCCCGGAGACAGATCCGGAGGAAGTAAAACTTTGGCTCGGGCTTCGCGATTTCTTTCTGAATAAAAGCGGAAAGCTCTGGAGCCGGCTGACGGTGAAGAATGGGTTTCCGCCGCTTGCCGCAGTGCAAGCCACACAAGCAGCGTTGCGAGGAGTTGTTCGCTTCGCTCAGCGGCAGTGCCGAAGCGGAAGGACTCGCAGCGGCGCTTGGCCGGCTCGAGTTTTTGCCGCCGGTGACTTACACCGATGAGCAGTGGGAGTGCGTGCGTGCGCTGCTCGTGGTCTTGCCGCTGGCGGCCGCCGAGTTGAAGGTCATTTTCGCCGAGCGTGGGAGCTTGCGATTTCATTGAAGTTTCCGCAGGCCGCGCTTGCCGCTCTGGACCCGGCCGAGCCTTCGCAGCTTGCGCTTTCTCTGGGCTGCCGCATACAGCACGTTCTGGTCGATGAATTTCAGGACACATCGTTCGCGCAGGTGGAGCTGTTGCGGCGGCTCACGGCGGAGTGGGCAATGGGCGACGGCAACACTCTGTTCCTGGTGGGCGATCCCATGCAGTCGATCTATGGCTTCCGCAAGGCCGAGGTCAGTCTTTTCGAGGATGCGCGCCGCGGCCGTGCCGGCCTGCCATCGCTTGAACCGCGGGAACTGCTGGTGAACTTCCGCTCCACGGCGTCGCTGGTGGGCTGGTACAACCGCGTATTCGGCGAAGTGCTGCGCGAATCCAACCGCGCGACCGGCGCCGTCAAATACAGTCCGGCCGAGCCCGCGCAATTCGATCCTGCGCACCAGCCCGAGTTGGACGGAGTGCATCTGCACGGGGTTGAAGACAGCGAAGCGGAAGGCGCGTGTGTCGCCGATATCGTCACGCGAGTGCGCCAACAGCGCCCCGCGGACCGCATTGCAATCCTGGTTCGCGCCCGAACCCACCTGCCGGAAATCGTACGCGCCTTGCAGGCCGCGGAGATTGGTTTTCGCGCGGTCGATATTGAACCGCTCGGCCAAAGCCAGGTGGTTCGCGACCTGCAGGCTTTGACGCTGGCGATTTCCCAGCCTGCCGATCGCGTCGCCTGGCTTGCGCTGTTGCGCTCGCCGGTTTGCGGACTTCCCTTGCCCGACCTTCTCGAACTCTGCCGCGGGGATGACCGCGCGACCATTCCGCAGTTGCTCCAATTGCGCTCCTCACGCCTTTCGGAAAACGCGCGCCAGCGCTGTGAGCGATTGTCCGCCGTGCTGGCTGACGCAATCGCGTTGCGCGGCCGGAGAGGGTTGCGCGAGATCGTCGAACGCACGTGGATCACGCTCGGCGGAGTTGTCAGCTCGGTCAAGATCGATCAGGATCTGCGGGACGCCGCGGCTTATCTCGATCTGCTGCAACAATCCGAAGCAGGCGGCGAGCTGGCGGATGCGGATGCCTTCCAGAAGAATCTGCAACAACTCTTCGCTCCGACGGAAACCGAAATTCCCGGAGCCGTCGAGATCATGACCATCCATGGCGCCAAGGGCTTGCAGTGGGACACCGTCATCCTTCCGGCGCTGGGACGCTCCACCCGGCGCGAAGATGAACAACTGCTCTACTGGCGCGAGTCGGTGAGCGAGGGGCAGGCTCGTCTGTTGCTCGCTCCAATCGACGCGGCGGCCAATACCGGACCGGACACCGGCGTGGAAAAATATCTTAAGCGAATTTCAGCCGATCGCGGCCGGGAGGAACTGAAACGCTTGCTCTATGTTGCCTGCACCCGCGCCCGCACCGCCTTGCACCTGGTGGCGGAGCTGCCCGAGGAAGGCAAAGATCCCAGCCGGGGTTCCATGCTCTCACTGCTCTGGCCGGCCAGCGGAGTGCGCTCGGAGTTCGAGCTTTTCCATGGTTCCATCGAAGGCGTCACCGCGCCTCGCATCCCTGCCAGCGTGCTTCGCCGGCTTCCGCTCGAATGGCAACCGCCTGCTCCGCCACCGGCCTTGCATTGGCAGAGCGGAGACGAGTTGGCCGGCAAGCCGGAGCCTCCGGCCCATACTTTCGATTGGGCAAGCCAGCGCCTGCGCAAAGTCGGAACCGCGGCTCACGGACTGCTGCAGCAGATTGGCCGCGAAGGCATCGAGCGCTGGGATGCGGACCGCGTCGGCCGGCACGCCGGCGCCATCCGAAATCTGTTGAGCGAGCTGGGCGTGGCCGCCGGCGAAATGGATGAAGCCGTCGAGTCTGGTACGGCGCGCGCTGGAAAATGCGCTCTCCGATCCGCAAGGCCGCTGGATTCTCGGCGCACATCGTGACGCCGCCTGCGAATTGGAGCTGTCGGCGCTGATCGATAACGCGGTGGTTCGGGTCAAGCTCGACCGCACGTTCATCGACGAGCAGGGCACGCGCTGGATTGTCGATTACAAGACCAGCGAAATCGGAAGCGGCAACACCACGGCTTTCATCGATGCCCAGGTCGAAAAGTTTCGTCCCGACCTGTACCGGTACCGGGCTGTGATGGCTTGCCTTGAGCCGAACCCGATCCGAATGGCCTTATACTTTCCGTTGCTTCGGCAATGGCGCGAAGTTTCTTGACTACGGTGCAGGGCTTGAATTTGAAGTTCGAAACGTTGTGCCGGCTACCGTAGTCACTAGCAGGCTGCTGAAAAACTCATAGGAAGTGTCATCCTGAGGTCGTGCCGCTTTTGCACGACCGAAGGATCTGCTTTGCTTTCAACGCTCACAAACAGCAGATCCTTCGCTACGCTCAGGATGACACCCTCAGAAAACAGTTTTTCAGCAGCCTGCTAGAGCAATTCTCGAGTTGATGTATCCCAAACTTTTCAAGGAGGTGTCATGGCGACCGGAGCGCCGAGCGCCAGTGGTCGGAGCAGCCGAGCTGCGTACCCGACATTACATTCGCTTAGCAAGAAGCGATTCGGGCGCGGAGCCGGGGCCCCCATCTAACGCCGTTGTTGCGTTGGATGGGGTGGGGAGTGGAGCCACCCTTTGTTTCAGCAATAGGAACAAAAGGTGGCTCGACTGCGCTCGCCATGACAGTTTGATCAGGTGGAATACACCTTACTCGGGAACCGAGCTAGAACAATCAAATCGAACAATAATCAATAAGGTGAAATATGCAGAGCAAAATTGCCGGCTTCGTAGGGTTGCAAACTTACCCGGTCGCGCTCGTCTGGGCCGATAGCGCGCCCGAGGCGGCGCTGCAATTCAAGCCCGGGCGCTGGGGCTGTGTAATGAGCCTGTTCGCGACCGTTGCGGCCAAAGGCAAGACCGGCGTCTTCGACCGGGAGACCTATGGATGCTGGGGCGGCGGAGTCGGACTCGGTTTCGGCAACCGGTATGAGACGTTTCCGGGCGGTCTCGACGGCTTTTATGGCTTCCTTTCCGATGGCAACGAGAAATCTGAAATCGGCCGGCAGATCGGCCAGGGGTTGGCGCAAGCAGGCGCCGCACAACTCGCCGACGACTTCCTGCTCGGCGAGCGCTACGTTCGCGACCCGGAGTGCACAAAAAAGTTCTTGCAGACCCTTCCGATACGCGACGTTCCCACCAAGTACATCGTGGTGAAGCCACTGGAGCAGACCGACTCTGAAAAAGATGACATTAAAAGTGTGACTTTCTTCGTCGAGCCGGACGCGCTTTCGGCGCTGGTGGTCTTAGCCAACTACGCCCAACCCGAGTTGGAGAACGTCGCCATTCCGTGGGCGGCAGCCTGCCAGGTATTAGGCATACTTGGCTACCGCGAACTTGAGCGGGAGCATCCGCGTGCTTTGGTGGGACTCACCGATATTTCAGCGCGCAGAAGCGTTCGCAGTTCGCTCGGCAAGCAAGTCCTGTCGTTTACCGCGCCATGGCCGTTATTTCTGGAGATGGAAAAACATGCGGAAGGCAGTTTCCTTGAGCGGGAAACATGGCGCTCGCTGCATCGCTAACAAGGAGTGTTCCGGCGCTACTTAGGACGGCCAGGATACTTCAGTTTCAACCTGGCCGTCGAACTCCGTACAACACATGTGTAAAAGCAGCATCGAATGGGGGTGCGTAATGAAGAAATCTGAGATCTCTTGCATCAGACTTGCTGCTACAGCTCTTGGTGCAATCGCAGTGGGCTCATTCGCAATCGGCGCGATGGCGGCAGGCGCATTCGCGATTGGGGCGCTGGCCGTCGGACGATGCACGATTGGCCGGCTGATTGTGCGCAGGTCTTCACTGGGCTCGCTGGAAATCGATGATCTCACGGTCGGGAAACTACGTGTCAGCGAACTTGCCGTGACCGGCGCTCTAACGCTGCCGGCCACTGGGCCTGAGCCAGGCAAGGGAATCGACGGTCAGCCCCGATAAAAAGCTCGCAACGTCTCATACTCGTGGAACGTCGCCCGGAGCGGTTCCGAGCTATATCCTCTCGGAATTGTTCCCCTGCCCTCGTTCCCTGTTGGTCGCACCGGCCGACGGACCGCGGCTTCGGGATACTCTATCTCGGGAACCGCTGTAGCAGGCTGCTGAAAAACAGTTTTGCAATGGATCCAACCCGCACGCCCTTGCGGAACGACATCACGAAGCACACATCCCATAGCGCCTCGCTGGTTGCTGCGGCGCGTTTTTCAGCAGCCTCCGGAGATCTCCATGCGACGGCACATGAGCAATCAAGATTCGGAAATAAATCTAACCATAGTTCCTCACTTGTTTACCCGATGACGAGTAACTAACTTTTCCGACGCGGTTAGGGTTCACCGGGATATTCCGCACATTGGTTTTCGCTGGATTTTCCGCCCTGACTCTTGCTCGAAACGCAGTTTGATCCAGTTGTGCATATCCTGTACAAACTATTGATAAATCAGAGTTCAACCGCGATCCAGACGGTTTAACCTGAGGCGCTTCGTGCGGGTGATACCGGCGCCTCAGGGACTAGGTAAAACCCCTCGCACTTCTAGGTATTCCCCTAGTCGATCCTCAGGTGGATACTCGACTGTAGTTGAAGGCGTCAACCCGTAACTCTCACCTTGCCGGAACAACCGGTTCCGGAAGGAAGATGATGAATTCAAAGATTGGCGCTTTCATACTTGCTGCAGTTGCTCTCGTTGGGACGATCGGGTGCGGATCGGGATCGGGCTCGAGTTCCGCCAATCAGGCATCCGCCGTCTCGCCTTCCAGCACGACCGTGTCGTCTACCGGGCCCACGACCCTCGCGGCTGCGACTTCGAACAATACCAGTGCCAGCAACAGCTTCGCCGGCACCACTAACGGCAACATCAAGCCGGGAAATGTCAGCAAGGTCTCGATGCGCGACCTGCTCTATTCCGGCGCCAACACCAAAATCTACGTCCACGTCCAGCCTTGGTGGGGAGAGAGTTCACACATCAATATCGGCTACGATTCAGCCGATCCCGCCGAGGTAAAGAACCAAATCACCGACATGATCAGCCGCGGCATCGATGGGCTTGTTCTCGATTGGTATGGTCCTCAGGATACGCATGAAAACAACGCGCTGATCGCGATCATGAACGAGGCGCAGCAGCATTCCGGCTTTGAATTCGCCGCGTGCGAAGATTGGGGAGCACTCAAGGGAGCGCCTGACGTTACCGCCAAGCTCATTGCCGACGTCAACTACATCTACAGCACCTTCGAACAGTCTCCCAATTACATGCGCAAGAACGGCCGCCCCGTCATCTTTCTGTTCGGCGAAGAAACGCTTACGATCAACTGGACGCAGGTCGCTGCCGGCGTACAGGGCAATCCCCTCTTCATCTGGCGCAATAACGGTGGTTTCACCCAGCCGCAATCGGCAGGCAGCTTTAGCTGGGTCGGGCTCACCAGCAATGCGGCTGACCCCGGACTAGCCTACCTGGATAGCTTCTACCAGACGGCTTTGGCCACGACGGCCAAACAGACTTTCGGCTCGGGGTACAAGGGCTTTAACGATTCCATCGCGCCTTGGGGATCGCATCGCTTACTCGACCAGCAGTGCGGACAGACGTGGCTGAGCTACCTTGGCCGATATCAACAACCACTACTCCTCGGGAAACCAGCTCAACAACATCCAGACTCCCGACCTGGAATGATTACGAGGAAGGAACCGAGATTGAAACCGGCATCGATAACTGCGTCACCATCTCGGCTTCGGTTACGGGACAGACTCTCAGTTGGACCATTTCCGGGCAAGAAAACACGTTGCATCACTACGCTATCTACGCCTACTACTGACGGAGTGAATCTGGAGCCCGTGGGAACGGTGAATGCCGGCACCCATTCTGCTGACCTCGGCGCCTACTCCTTGAGTGCAGGCACCTACACGCTGTACGTTCAAGCAGTCGGCCAGCCCAGCATTCTCAACCACATGTCGGAAGCGGTAGCGTATTCGCGCTAGGCGATTCGCGATACGGGCGCGAAAATACCCGGGGAGTGCACGCTTGGGGGCTCCCCATTCTTGAAAACATGGTTGGAGCCTTATCCCAAAACTGCTACCCCAAGCGTGATTGCAACATGTGTCGAAACCAGTCCCGGCGGATTCAAAGTGCGCGGGACGAGAGCCGGGCAGCAACACGACCAAGGACACGGGAAGCCTGGAAAGCGCGAGCTTCGCAACTTTCTTCCTGCGCTCCGCCCACCGCTTCTTCATCATCGCGGATATGCGCTTCCGGGCGGCAGGACTCATCTCCCGGCGACCGCCCGATTGCTTCGGGGAGGACGTAGCTGTCTTCTTGTTGCGTCTCTCCGCCCACCGTGCTTTCGCGGCCTCGGATATACGTTTGCGACCGGCTGCACTCATACGGCGGCGTGGTTGTGGAGCGGATTTAGCGGCCTTATAATCGGCCTCCGTGGGAGCTCCGATGTCGTTTAACGACTCCAAGGGCGGCGATGGCTTGATTGATCCGGTCGAGTTCGGCGCGAAGGTCGGAAAGAATCTTCTTAGTATCCACTCAAATATTCTCCTCAAGTAAGGCTAACACCAAGAATAACAGAGGTAAGTCTGTGTGAATAGTCATGGCGATGAGTACTTAGTCATGGACATCAACCGTTCGCATTGCAGACGGTCGGGTATTGGGACCGTTTGCCGGGAACATCACTCGCTTATTCCTACTCTCGCAAGTCTGTCTGGCAGGCTGCTGAAAAACCGCTTCGCGATTGATCCAGGCCACAAGCCCTTGCGAAACGACATCACGGAGCACACACCTCATAGCGCCTCGTTTGTTGCTTCGGCGCGTTTTTCAGCAGCCTTCTAGAGCATGTTTCATCAATCAGTCTTTGAAGGATCTCGACTTACAGGACGGCTTTTCGCTGCGGCGTGGATGCCTTCGGTTAGGCAATTACTCTGGTTTCAATAGAGACCAAGTCAGCCGAGCCGCACAAGAGCCAGTCAGGATGATGGCTTCAGCCCCTGAGGCAACGCGCATGATTCCTGTAAGAATGTTTTTGAAGAGTCCAGGTAACCTGCCGTTGTCGCTCTTGCACGTTCAAACGTGCAGCACGAGCGTGCTGGTTTTCATACATGACGAAAGGGTTACAACCTTTTCTATTCCTTAACTGCACTTGTCTGTTCCTGCTTGGTCTGCTGCATTGCCTCAACGGATAAGACATGTGCGGCGAGGCATTGACTCACAATCTGCGCAACTGCGAGATGACGGCCCTAGAGAGATCTGACTCTCGACCGGAATCGCCATGAAAATTGGCAGAAATAGTGCTACTCTCGACACTACAGCAAAACCAGGGACGGTATATCCCGGAGTCAGAGTACTCCAGGGTATAGCTTCCGCGAATCCAGTCTGAAATCTGCGGTTAGAAGCATGCCGAACACTTATATTACCCACGCCCGATGGAAATTTCGCGGCACTTGGCTACAGCTTGAGCGCGAGGTAACCGCTCGCGACCGGAGCGAAGCTGGAAGGATGTTGTACAGCTTGCTGCCTATCACATTCTTTCGATCCCAAGACCATGCGGTGATGATCCGGTATCCGTTAAAGCAGCAACTGGAGTTGGCTGCAGTCGCTCAGAAAATTGTGGATTGAGTGTGGCTGACCGTTGCTGAATCACTCGATACCGCGGCCTCTTCCAGCGCCGACGGGCTGACACGGCGGCCCGGGTAGAACCCCGGCGGATTTCATCTCGCAAGCGCGCACAGCAAGTCCCATCCAACGCTCCTTCGGGCCGAAGCATACCTTTATTCGCCATTCCCTTCATTCGCCATTCCAAGGAGTAGTATTGTAGGCGTGCGGTTGCTTTCTTTTCGTCTCGTGCACATTGTGGGCCGGTTCTTCGCCGGCCGCAACGCCTTCCCAAGCCATTATGAAGAGATCACCAGTAGTCCAAACGGAAATGCTGGAGAATACGAGGTAGAGCAATGCCTGAGACTATCGACTGGCCTCCTCCGCGTTCGCCACGCTCGCCAATTTCGCCACGCCGTCGCGTACGCCTGATTCTCACCCTGGTTTTCGCCGCTCTGGTCATTGTCTTCGGCGGCCGCATTGCGTCGTCTTATTACGTGGACGCACTCTGGTTTGGATCGCTGGGCTACGCCGAGGTGTTCTGGAAAACGCTGAGCTTTCAGGCGGGAGTCTTTCGTGGCCTTTGCCGCGGTCACGTTTCTGATTCTATACGGATCGTTCCTGGCCCTGAAGCGGGCGCACCGTGACGAATTGCCGAGCGAGCCAAACGCTTTTGATCGGCGGACAGCCGGTGAATGTGCCGATCGAATCCATTCTGCACCCCGTTGCACTTGGCCTCGCGCTGATCATCGCCGCCATGGTTGGCAGCCGGCATGATGGCGGAGTGGCCGACGCTGGCGCTCTATTGGAACGCGCCACACACCGTGGGTGGCGTGGTGGACCCGATCTTCGGCAGGCCGCTGAACTTCTTTCTGTTCACCCTTCCCGCGTGGCAGCTCATCGTCGGCTGGCTGATGATGCTGGCGGTGATGATCTGCGCGGTCGCCGTTTTCTTCATCCTGATCACCGGCGGCGCGCAATGCGCTGGCCGGAGAGCGCGGCGTTCGAGTGTCCTGGCGCGGGATCTCCATCGCGTTTTCCTTCCTGCTGCTGATGCTCGCGATGCGTGTCTATATCGACCGCTTTGAGCAATTGTTTGCCGATCACACGGTCTTCTCCGGTGTGACCTATACCGATGCGCACGTCACTCTCCCCGGCCTGCTTGTGGTCTGTGTGGCGCTCGTTCTCGGCGCTCTGATCGTGGCCTTCAATGCCGTGTCGCGACCGCGCGTGCGCTGGTTGATCATCGCCATCCTTCCGGCCGCGGTCTGTTACATCGCGTGTCCAGGCATTGGGATGGTACGTCAGCAGCTTTATCGTCAAACCGAACGAACTGGTGCGTGAGCAACCCTATATCGCCCATAACATCGAGCTGACGCGGCAGGCCTACGGATTGAACCGCATCGTGCAGCGGGAGTTCCCCGCCGAAACCACCGTCGAGGCCGCTGACGCGGCGAATAATCAGTCGACGCTCCAGAATATCCGGCTGTGGGACTGGCGTGCCCTGCAGGACACGCTGCGTCAGATTCAGGAAATCCGCACCTACTACGACTTTCCCGACATCGACATTGATCGCTATGAAATCGATGGCTCCGATCCGCCAGGTGATGCTTGCCGCGCGCGAGCTGAGCGTCGACAAGCTCCCGGAGAGCAGCCGCAACTGGATCAACGAGAAGCTTATCTACACCCACGGCTACGGCATCACGATGAACCCGGTCAACGGGTTCACGACCGGAAGGACTGCCGACGCTGTATCTGCGCGATATGCCAGTCCAGAGCACGGTGCGCGGCCTCACCGTGACGCGCCCGGAGATCTATTTCGGCGAGCTGACCAACACCGACGTTTACGTGAAGACGCGGCAGAAGGAATTCAACTACCCGCAAGGCCAGAGCCAACAGCCTCACGTCCTACGAAGGCAAAGGCGGCATCGTCCTCGGCGGCTTCCTGCGCCGTCTCATTCATCGCCCTTGATCGCGGCGACATGGCCAAGCTGCCTTTCAGCGATGATGTGAACCCGCAGAGCCGGCTGCTGATGCGGCGCAGCGTGCGCGCTCGCGTGCAAGCCCTGGCGCCGTTTCTCACCTACGATCAGGATCCGTATATCGTGGTTGGCGACGATGGCCGGCTGTCGTGGATCATGGACGCCTTCACCACCTCGGACAGCTATCCGTACTCGCGCCACTACCGTCTCGGCGGCAATCTCAATAACTACGTGCGGAACAGCGTGAAAGTGGTCATCGACGCCTACGACGGGACAACGACGTTCTACGTCTTTGACCCGGAGGACCCGATTATCGCGGCCTATCGCGGCATCTTTCCGAGCCTCTTCAAGGATGCCTCGGCGATGCCGCCGGCGATGCGTAAACACGTGCGCTACCCCGAGTTATTGACTCAATCTTGCAGGCATCCGTGTACAGCCTGTATCACATGACGAATCCGGAAGTGTTCTACAACCGTGAGGATCTGTGGACGCTTGCCACCGAAGCCAGCTACAGACCAGAGCGGCCAGCAGACGACGCAACCGATGGAGCCGAATTTCGTGCTGATGAAACTGCCGGGCGAAACCGGGGTGGAGTTCGTGGACATTCTGCCGTTCACGCCGGCGAACCGGAACAACCTGATTGGCTGGATTGCCGGGCGCAGCGATGGCGCGAACTACGGTACGGCGATGGTCTACAACTTTCCGAAAACCAGGCTGATCGACGGCCCCCTGCAGGTCGAGGCGCGAATCGATCAGAACGCGCAGCTTTCGGGACAGTTGACGCTATGGAATCAGCAGGGCTCGCACGTGCGGCGCGGCAGCCTGCTGGTGATTCCGATCGGGAAGGGATTGCTGTATGCCGAGCCGATCTACCTGCAGGCGGAGCGGAGCCCGATGCCGGAGTTGCGTCTCGTCGTGCTCGCCCTGCAGGATCGACTCGCTTATGGACCGACCTTCGAGGCGGCGATGACGGGACTTTTCGGCGGAGGAATCTCGTCAACGAGCGCCGCGGCTGCGCCTCGCGAGCCGACGCCACGCCCAGCGTGTCTCCGGCGTGCCCCAACCCGTGGCGGATCTCAAGGGGCTCATCGCGGAAGCTGCGAAAGACTTCACCGATTATCAGCGTCTGACGGCGGCAGGCAAACTCAGCGAGGCTGGGCAAAAGCTTGAAGAGCTGAAGCGCAAGCTCGAAGAGCTGAACTCGCGTCAAAGATGATTGGTAGCGGCGTCCATCGCGCAAGGTAAACAAACAGGCCCGGACCAAGAGAACGGGCATTAGCAGCGGTTCCCGAGATGGTGTACCCCGAAGCCACGATCCATCGGCCGTTGCGACCAACAGGGGGCGGCGGCCGAGGACAATTCCGAGAGGGATATAGCTTCTCGGGAACCGCTCTAGCAGGCTGCTGAAAAACTGTTCTCCGCGGGTGTCATTCTGAAGTCCCCCGACAAGCCCGTCGTTGGCTTGTTGGGGTGGGAGTCGGGGCGATGGGCACCCCGACCGAGATGCTTTACTCAGACCGTGGCCGGCTGAGCTACCTCTCGCAATGCGGCAGCAAACGCCTCGACCGCATGATCAATCTGCTGCTGGGTGATGACCAGCGGCGGTTGGAAGCGCAGCACGTTGCCGAAGGTTCCACCCAGGCCGATCAAGATGCCGGCGCGTAACAAGGCGTCCTTCAACGCTTCGGCTTCAGCGGCGGCTGGCGTCAGCTTTTCATCCTTCACCAGTTCAATACCGATCATCAGTCCCTTGCCGCGAACGTCGCCGATCATCGGATTGGTCTTCTGAATTTCACGGAATTTCTGCATGGCATAGGCGCCAACTTCGGCGGCATGGCCCCAGAGATTCACCCTCTCCATGAACTTGATGTTGGCCAGAGAGGCCGCGCAAGAAACCGGATTGCCGCCAAAAGTGGAGAGATGATCGCCAGGCTTATAGGCGTCCGCGATTTCCGGACGGGTGGTGAACATGCTCAGCGGGAATCCGTCAGCAATGCCCTTGGCGCTGCAAAGAATGTCCGGCTCAACCCCGTAGTGCTCGATCGGCAAACAGTTTTCCGGTGCGCCCAAAGCCGCACTGAACCTCATCGGCGATGAAGAGGATGCCGTATTTATCGAGAACTTTCTTAACTTCCTTAAAATAGTTTGCCGGCGGAACGATAATTCCGCCTTCGCCCATGACCGGCTCGGCGATAAAAGCCGCGACATTTCCCGAGGTCCCATAGAGAATGGCCTCTTCCACTGCCTTGGCGCATTCGATCGCGCATCTTTCCGGATCGTTGGGCCACAGCGAGCGATAGACATAGGGCGCGGGCGCAAACGCGATGCCGGGCAGATAGGGACCGCCTCTCTTTTTGCGTCCCTGGTTGCCGGTTACGCTCAAGGCTCCCATGCTGCGGCCGTGGAAGCTGCCTTGAAGCGCAATAAACTCCGATTTGCCGGTGTAGAGACGCGCCAAGTTTGAACGCGCCTTCAATCGCTTCAGCGCCGCCATTGCCGAAGAAGGTCTTCTGCAAACGGCCCGGCGTAAGGCTCGCCAGCTTTTCGGCCAGGTCGGCAACCGGCTGGACATAGTAGCTGTACGAAGAGCAATGCACCAGCTTGTCCATCTGCGCCTTGGCGGCGGCAATCACCTCAGGGTTGCAATGGCCGGCATTCACCACCGAAATTCCGGCAAAGCAATCCAGGTATTCACGTCCGTCGACGTCAGTGACGACCGCGCCACTGGCTTTCTCAATCACGACGGGTGTGACCTGTTTCACGAACCCGGTCATGACGTAATCTCTGTACTTCCGCATCGTATCGTTCATAAGTCCTCGCAATCCGAGAGTGTCGCTCTCCCAGGCTTTCATCGCGAATTTTTTCCGGTGCTGGCTGGAACGCCGGCTCCGGCATACGGTTGAAGCGCGCCGGGCGCACCGCTTTGCGCCGATTGAAAGATCGGCGATTTTATCCCAACTTCAGGATGGCTTTTTTTATCATGTATAAGAATAATTAACAACGTTTATTTTTATTAAGCCGATTTAACAAGGTTTTGGCGTAGGGGTTGCTAATGTGTACTAATATATTTAACGCGTTAAACCCGACAGCCCAGCGCTCGATCCGGACGAAACCACGCGAGAGGAGCAAGCTTCGATATGTCTAACCAGAGGGCATCCAAACAGCCAGACCCGGGATTCGACGTCGGCCAGCGCCTGCGGACGCTGCGAAGCTCGCGCGGCTTGTCGCAACGCGCCCTGGCGGAGCGCGCCGGAGTGTCGAATGCCGTGATTTCCCTGATCGAGCAGAACAAAACCAATCCTTCCATTGGATTGCTGAAAAAGATTTTGGATGGAATCCTGGTTTCGCTTGCCGATTTTTTCTCCAATCACAGCAACCCGCACGAGCAATGTTTTTTTACGGCCGCCGAACTGGTGGAAATAGGCGGCGGCAAAATCAGCTATCGTCAGGTAGGACATAACCTGGTCAACCACAGCCTGCAAATTCTCCACGAACGCTATGCCCCCGGCGCGGATACGGGAGAAAACCTGCTTCGCCACGAAGCCGAGGAGGGCGGCATCGTGCTGCGCGGCCAACTGGAGGTGACGGTGGGTGGCGAGAGGCAGGTGCTCGGACCCGGCGATGCCTATTACTTCAATAGCCGGCAACCGCACCGCTTTCGCAATGCCGGCAAGCAGGAAGTCGAAGTGTTCTCGGCCTGTACGCCCGCCAATTTTTAACCTGCGTGAATCAGTACGTTAATCAAGATAGACGCGCGGCACCCGCCAGTTGATGGCGCACGTAATCTCATAGGGAATGGTGCCGGCCCAGTCCGCATGGTCCTCGGCCGTAACCGCGCAGTGCTCGGACTTCCCGATCAGCAGCGCCTCGTCTCCAATCTCCGCTCCAGGAACGCCCGTAACATCGATTGTCGTCATATCCATCGAGATTCGACCAACTATCGGAGCATAGTGATCGCGAACGATGACTCGTCCCTTGTTGGACAGCGCACGATTAAAGCCGTCGCCATAGCCGGCCGCGATGACCGCGATGCGCGAAGGCGCTTTCGTCACATAGGTTCCGTTGTAACCGATGGCTTGTCCGGCCGGCATTTCGCGCCGGGAAACGATTCGGCTCTTCCAGCTCAGCACGGGTTCCACCGGGATCGGTGCGGGAAGCTTCACCCCGGCCTGGGCGCTGAACGGCGGCAGATAGCCATAGAGCGCGAGTCCGGGACGCACCATCGTGTTCCAGGTGTCGGGACGCCCGCCGATGGCGGCGCTGTTGGCGAGGTGACGCAAAGGCGGCTCCAAACCGGCGGCCCGCAAAGTGGCCAGCGCCTGGTTGAAGCGAACGATTTGCGCCGCGGCATCATCCGCATCCAGCACTTCGGAAGAAGCGACGTGGCTGAATACGCCTTCCAACTCGACATATTCCGAAGCCGCTATGCGGCGCGCCAGCGGCTCAATTTCAGCGGCGGGAACGCCCACCCGGCCCATGCCGGTATCCACCTTGAGGTGAACCGGAAATTTTCCCTTCGGGCGCCGCGCCTGCATCGCGCGCTCAAGGCGCTCGATATGATCCAAGGTCCAGACGGCCGGGGTAAGACTGTAGCCGACGACGGCATCTTCTTCGCCGCGCCAGAAGCCGGTCATGAGCAGGATGCGTCCGTGAATGCCGGCCTCACGGATGCATGCGCCCTCTTCGGCAGCAGTGACGCCGAACCACTTTGCGCCGTCAGCTTCGAGCGCTCGTCCGCATTCGACCACGCCGTGGCCGTAGGCGTTGCACTTGATGACGGCACAAACCGTCGACGGCGCGACCCGTTGAACAATTGCTTTGAAATTATTGCGAAGAGTACGGAGAGAAACTTCCGCCCAGTTCGGACGTAAATGAACAGCAGGCTTAGATTCGACAGTTACCATGGCACCGGAAACAATAGTAGAGCAGTTGCGAGGTTGATGTACACCGCACGAGCAGACTGCCGCTCGCGTGATTGCCCGCAGGCAATGCGGTCCATACGGTTATAAAACGGCCATCCGAGACGATACGCCGCCGCCTCGCCTCGGAAGCCTGTGGGAAAGCAAGTCTATCGATCTACGGATTCACCACCGAGTCGAACGTTACTTTTCCGTTCTTGATGGCCAGAATCGTAGCCGATTTCTTAGGATTGTGGTTTTCGTCAAAGGTAATATTGCCGGAAACTCCGCTGAAATTGATCTTGACCAGCGCATCCTTTACCTTGTCCGTATTATCCGCGCCGGCCTCTTTGATTCCCTCCAGCAAAAGGTTGGTCGCGTCATACGCTAAAAGACCGGGGTTGTCCGGAATCTTGGGCTGACCCTTGTCATCCTTGTACTTGGCGCCATAGGCCTTTACGAAGTTCTGAACCACCGGCCGCGTATCCTCGGCGGAGTAGTGGTTGGTGAAATATCCGCCTTCGGCAGCCTTCAGATCCAAGTCAGAGGAGTCCCAGCCATCGCCGCCCATAAAAGGAACCTTGATGCCCTTCTCCTTGGCCTGCTTGACCGCCAGATTGACCACATTGTAGTAGTCGGGGAGATAGACCATATCCGGCTTGGCTGCGCTGATCTTGGCCAGAATTGCCGAAAAATCCGTATCCTTGGCGGTGTAAGTCTCTTTGCCGACGATCTTGCCGCCTTGCGCCGTGAACGCTTTCTCAAAGTACTCGGCCAAGCCCTTGGCATAGTCGTTCGCCTGGTCAAACATGACAAAGGCCGTCTTGACCTTCAGGGTATTCAGCGCAAACTTTGCCGCCACCGTACCCTGGAACGGGTCGATGAAGCAGGCCCGGAAGATGTAGTCCTTTACCTTGCCGTCCTTGCCGACAGTTACGGCGGGATTGGTAGAGCCGCCGGTGATCTGGATCACCTTCTTGGCGTTGGCAACTTCGGAGATTGGAATGGATGCCTTGGAGCAGTACTCGCCAATAATGTAGTGAACCTTATCCTGGTCGATCACTTTATTGGCTGCGTTCACCGCCGGGTCCGGCGTGCACTGACTATCTTCTACGATCGGCACGATCTTCTTGCCGAGGACGCCGCCCTTGGCATTCCATTCCTCGATGGCCATCAAGGCGCCATCACGTGTTGAGATCCCAAAGGTGGGAGCGGGACCAGAGAGTGGGGCCAGCACGGCAACCTTAATGTCACCGCTGCCGCTTTGACAGGCGATAGAGCCCATCAGGAGGGCTGCCAGAATCATCATTCCTGCAATTTTGAATGCGCGCATACGTTAAGTCCCTCGAAGAAAACAGTTCTTACTCCAATTGAATGAAATCACGGCCGGAATGATCCGTTCCGTGGTGTGAGTTGGGCTGTTTGTTAATCTCCGAATCGAAGAACCTTTTCTGTGATCTTCCGCCGCAGGCTGCTTACGATGAGTAGCCTGTCCGATCAGACAGAATGTTTCCCTGAGCTCCTAATGGACACCTATGGTATTGGCCTAGGACGAGTTCACAAATGCGAAAGTCGAACCTGCCTATGAAAAATTGGCGATAGTCCCATTCTGGGCTTCGCCATATGAACTACTTTTCCGATCCCGTAGATTGATCAGGAGTGCGCGAATCTGTAATGCTTGATCGAAATTATCTTCCTGCAGAGACCGTCTGTCGAGCAGAAAGTGCAGGACCGCCGAAGCCGCGTGCCTGTATCCAGGCGGTTTCGGAGTAGCCGGGAGATCGCCAAGACCGCTCCAGGATTGAGCGCACGGCAAGAGTAGTACCGGATATAGAGTAAGCGGCGAGTGCGACAGTAAGCCGCCAATGCGGATGGAATCGCGGTGGTAAATGGCACGGGCCGGGGTGCTTGGTGCAGTTTTCACTGACCCACGTGGCAGTTCGCGAACTGGCGTCAGCCGCTTTCGCCGGCCGCCCGGAGATCGGGCGAACCGCGGCGGTCGAGTTTGGACCCGATTAGCGGAAGATATTCCCCGCGAAGAAGCTGTGCGTAAGAGTCGGCGGTAAACTCCGGGCGTTCGCCAAGGCGACATCCGAGCCGGCGTCGGTACTTCGGGGTATGCCGAGGGTGTAAGCACTCCGGCCGCGAACCGCCCCGGCAGCAGGATAAGCGGGGCTGGCCGACCACCCTCCGGTGCCACCTCGTCTACACATTATCGGACGCAAGTGGAGAACTCCGACGTGTGCAAATGCTGCATTTTTGATCCCATTTTTCAGCATTTCCACCCCATATCGCTCCGAAGCCACTCTGGTTAGAACTCCGCTTGCTCGGCTCCCGACAGTGCCAAATTGGGAATTGTCGCTTCAAAAAAGATGGTTCTCTGCGGCAAAGGTCAACCGAATTGCCGCCTCGCCGCCTCTCGGTGCATCTCACCAAAAGGCCTGATTGTCAGTCTTTTGGTCGCCATGCCTTTAACTTCTTTCCGTTCAGGAATAAGGAGGAACCATGTCCCAACCCATTTATATTGCCGCCTACCATCAATCCAAGTTCGGCAAACTGATGGCAATGACGATTCCCGATATCATAACCAATGCGGTCGCCGGAGTTTGCCAGCAGATCGACGCGCCGGCTTCGGCTCTGGATGTCGCCTCGGTGGGCTCGGCCTGCAACTTCAGCTTGAACCGGCAAGGCTTGCTCGGCGGGCTGGTCGCGTCGATACCCGGCATGGAAAGCAAGCCGATCGAATCGGTTGAAAATGCCTGCGCTTCCGGCGGTCAGGCCGTGTTTCGGTGATCTACAAGCTGCTGGGCGGTCTCGGCGATGTGGGCGTCGCCATTGGATACGAGAAAATGCGCGACGACGACGGCAAAATGGACGGCAAATTGATTGGCGATGTCCTGGGATATTTCTCGCATCCCGACGATCGCACCGGCAAGGTCTTCGTCTTCCCTCACCTCTTCGCCGAAATCATGCAGTGCTACCTCCAGGCGTATGGCGCGAGCGAAGCCGACCTGGCGCAGATCGCCGTCGCCGAATACGGAAACGCAAAACATAACCCTTATGCGCAGATGAACAAAGTCCAGATCACGCTTGAGCAGGCGCTCAAAATTGAGGGTATGAATCGCTACGTGGTGGAAGGTCTGCCGCTGAAAACCTATGACTGCTCGCAGATCACCGATGGCTATGCCGCGCTGATTCTTGCCACCGAAGAAGGGCTTCGCAAGCTGGGGGTAGCCAAGGCCGATACGGTCGAAATCGCCGGCTATGCGCAGGCGACCGATCCGCTGCTCAAGAGCGGACGCAACGTCCTGAGGCCGGCCGGAGCTTACAGGGCGATGCAAAGCGCTTACCAGATGGCCGGCGTCAGCCCGGCGGACGTCAATGTGGCGGAGATTCACGATTGCTTCACCGTGGCGGCGGCGCTTGGCACCGAGGTGATCGGCAAAGCCGCGCCCGGCAAGGGTGCGCGCTACTGGATCGATGGCAAGGCAGCGGTGGATGGCGAGTGTGGCATTAACCTCTCCGGCGGACTCATCGCCAAAGGACACCCGATTGGCGCCACTGGAATCTCCATGATTGGATTTTCTTATTGGCAGTTGAAGGGCATGGCTCCCGCGGGAATTCAGAAGCAAGACGCAAAGCTCGCGGCTACATTCAACATCGGCGGCGCGCTCTGCGCCTCGGTCTGCACGGTGTTGCGCAACGCCAGCTAGAGCCGTGTTCCGGAGTTCCGCAGGCGGCATGAGCTGAGCTACCAGTCACGTGCCCGTCCCGCGCTATTGTGACTAGCACCGGACGGGTGCGTGAACGTGAAGGGGATGGTTCCGCGGCCTCACACGGTCCTAAGAGGCTGGATATTGTTTGTGAATTTACATTAAGGCAACAGATGCCAGCCTTTCGGCATCTCTACATTGCTGGAGGTGGTATGAGGGTTTGGCGGCAATGAGCATTCGCATCCTGTGCGTCGACGATAATGTGCCTCTGCTGACGACGCGGAAACTCCTGCTTTCGCGACTTGGCTACGACGTCTTGACGGCGACGACCGCGGAAGAAGCGCGCAGCCTCTTTCAATCCAAGACCATTGACTTGGCGATTCTGGATTATCGCCTGCCCGGCGTGCTCGGCGACGAACTCTGCATGGAGTTCAAGGCCATGCAGTCCCAACGTGCGCGTCATTCTTGTCTCCGGCGCGTATCCGGATCGTGATTGCGAATGCGCCGATCGACTTCGTCCTGAAGGGGCAATCCCCGACCGTTCTGCTGCAAGCAATCGCCGCGCTCACCAAACAGGCTGCATAGCCGCCGCCGGCGCAGCAGCCGATATATCACCCCTGGCGCGGGCTGGGGTAAAGCAGCCTGAACCCGGGTTTCCCGCTGCCTGCCAAGCATCTAAAAACTTAGAGTGATGAACCGGCGCCGCTTTTGCCGGCCGCCTGCGGGAGGCATGTAGTGAAAGGGAAACTTCGCTATATCGTCATCGCGTGTTGTTGTCCTGGTTGTGCTGTGCGCCGCGCTGCCGTTCCTGATCGACGCCAACAAGTTCCGTCCCACGGTTGAGGAGGAACTCTCGACCAGCGCTTCAACGGCAGGTGAAGATCGGCAACCTCAAGCTGTCGCTGCTCATCCGGCTCGCTCTCGGCGGACAACCTCTCGATTGCCGACGATCCGGCGTTCAGCCGGTCCGCGTTCCTGACCGCCAAGTCGTTTCGGGTCGGGGTTGAACTGATGCCGTTGATCTTCTCCAAGGCATTGCACATTACCGGGCTGACCATCGAAAAGCCAGCGGTTACGCTGTTACGCAACCCCGCCGGAAAATGGAATTACTCTTCCCTGGCAGCACCGGCGCTGGACAGCCACCTTCGTCCGCTCCCACCAGCGGCGGAGCAGCCTCGGAGCTGGCGATCAAGAAGTTGGAACTCAAAGACGGCCGCGTGGCGGTGGGGTCCACTACTTCGCCGAAGCAAAACGTCTATGACGAGCTCAACCTCGAAGCCAGCGATGTTTCGCTGAACTCGCAATTTCCGCTGCGCCTGTCAGCCAAATTGCCGGGCGGCGGCAGCCTCAAGTTGGACGGAAAGGCCGGGCCGGTCGACCGCACCGACGCCTCCCTGACTCCGGTGAATGCGAAGCTGGCAATCAGCGGCCTGGATCTCGCTCGAACCGGATTCCTGGACCCCGCCTCCGGCATTGCCGGCATGGTGGATTTGAATAGCGACATCTCGTCCGCCGATGGCACGGCAAAAGCCAAGGGCACGCTCAAGCTGGATAAATTTCAGATGGCAAAGGGAGGCTCGCCGGCGGGAACGCCCATCAATGTGGATTTCGATTCCAATTATGACCTGCGGCGCAGCGCGGGCACGCTCAACAGCGGAGTCGTGAAGATCGGCAATGCGGTCGCTCATCTGGCCGGCACCTTCGAAACCCAGGGCGATTCCACGCGCCTCAACCTGAAGCTGAATGCTCAGAACATGCCGGTCAAGGACCTGCGAGTCCGTTCTGCCCGCCGCCGGCATCGTGTTGCCGAAAGG
Source organism: uncultured Acidobacteriota bacterium (assembly GCA_963786555.1). GTDB lineage: Bacteria > Acidobacteriota > Terriglobia > Terriglobales > Acidobacteriaceae > CAWBRT01. Next base: position 174,825 of record CAWAZO010000010.1, on the reverse strand, counting down.
CGCTTCGCTCCAGCAGGGCACGCTCAACGCCAATCTCAACTCCTCCGGACCGGTGGACAAGCTCGTCACCACGGGAGATGTCGGACTCTTCAACGCCACGCTCGCGGGCTTCGATCTTGGGTCGCAAGCTCTCCGCGCTCTCTGCTTTCACGGGGGCCAAGGGCGGCAATGGAAACACTTCGATTGAGAAGCTGACGTCCAATCTTCGCGCCGCTCCGGAGGGCATCCAGCTCAGTTCGCTGCTGATGGTTTTGCCGGCTCTCGGTCAGCTCAGCGGAAACGGAACCATTAGCAACTCCCGGCAATGTGCTGAATTTCAAAATGGTGGCGACCTTGTCGGCTGCTGGCGGGGTGGTCAACGTGGTCGGCGGGCTCACCGGCCAGCGTGCCGGCAGCCAGCAGATTCCGTTCGCCATCCAGGGCACAACGTCTGACCCGAAGTTCATCCCCGACGTCAAGGGCATGGCCGGCAGCATGGTTAGCTCGCAGGTGGGAAACCTTTGGGCGGCTCCAAATCGCAGGGCCAGTCCGGCGGTGGAATCGGGGGCGCGTTGGGAGGCCTTTTCGGCAAGAAAGAGCAAGTAGACCCCCGCCAAACTGGTCCGGGGCCCAGCAGCGACGGCCGTATCACCGTTGCCTGGGTGAAGCGCCGTCACTTCAACTGGATTGGCCGCCGAATCATTTGCTTCAGGTGCGCCCCGGCCGGAACGATCGGGTAGACCGAGTCCTCCTGTTCCACCTTGAAATCGATCAGCACCGGCCCGGAGCGCTCGCGGGCCTCGCGAATGGCAGGCACCACCCCGCCGCGTTCCGCGACGCTCATGCCGCGCACTCCGAACACCTCGGCCAGGGCGGCGAAATCGGGACTCATGATCGGGGAGAACGAATAGTTCTTCTCGTAAAAAAATTCCTGCCACTGCCGCACCATGCCGAGATAGCCGTTGTTGATGACCGCGATGTTGATCTTGAGTTTCTCCTGCACCAACGTCATGAGTTCGGGAGTGCTCATCTGCAAACCGCCGTCTCCGACGATCGCCCAGACTTCGGCATCGGGGCGCGCCATCTTCGCGCCGATTGCGGCAGGCAGGGCGAAGCCCATGGTGCCGAAACCGCCGGAGGTGATCAGCGAGCGCGGGTGATCGTGCTTGTAGTACTGGGCCTCCCACATCTGGTGCTGGCCCACATCGGTGACAACGATGGCATCGCCCCGGGTTTCGCACCAGAGATCGCGAATCACATGCGCGGCGTAGAGGTGGCCGTCCTCGGCAAGATTCTGAATGTCGTTAACGGCTGCCGTTTCCCTGAGCTCGTGGATGTAGTCGAGCCACCCCGCATGCCTGGCTGGCTCCACGCTTTTCAGCAGAGCGGAAAGAACTTCGCGCAGATCGCCGAGGAGCGCGACATCGACTTTGACGTTTTTGTTGATCTCGGTGGGATCGATCTCGACGTGAATCTTGCGGGCCAGCGGCGCGAACTGCCGGGGATCGCCCGTCACGCGATCATCAAAGCGCATGCCGAGAGCGATCAGCAGGTCCGATTCCTGGATCGCCGTGTTGACCCAGGACTCGCCATGCATTCCCATCATGCCGAGGTTGAGGCGATGCGAAGCCGGAAAACCGCCAATCCCCAGCAGCGTGACCGCCACCGGGATATCGGCGCGCTCGGCCAGGGCGCGCAGTTGCGCCATGGCTCCCGACAGGATGACGCCGTTGCCGGCGAGAATCACCGGGCGCTCGGCATGGCGAATCAGTTCGAGAGCGCGGTTGAGATCCGCGGCGGCGGGCAATTTGCGGGTGCGAAGCGGCAGATCCCTCCCGCCGGCGCTTGCGCGCCGTACATGCACATGCCCTGCTGAGCATCCTTGGATATATCGACCAGCACCGGCCCCGGCCGGCCGGAGCGCGCCACGTGGAAAGCCTCGTGCATGGTCTTCTCCACCTCGGCGGCATTCGTGACCAGGTAATTGCGCTTGGTGATAGCGGCGGTAACCGAGGTGATGTTCACCTCCTGAAAGGCATTGGTGCCGATCACCTTGCTGTGGACTTGGCCGGTAATGCAGACGATCGGCGAAGAGTCGAGCATGGCCGTGGCTATGCCCGTCACCATGTTGGTTGCGCCCGGGCCCGAGGTCGCAATGGCGACGCCAACTTCTCCCGAAGCGCGGGCGTAGCCGTCAGCCATGTGGGTTGCGCCCTGCTCGTGTCTGGCCAGCACGTGATGAATCTTCGAGTGCTTCAGGGCGTCGTAGACCGGCAGAATGGCCCCTCCCGGATACCCGAATACCTGGCGCACTCCTTCGGCCTCAAGGCACTTCCAGACAACCTGGGCGCCTGTCATCATCCGTGATTTGTTACCCGCATCCGCAGCCATGATCCTTATCCTCGTTCTCTGGTTTCCGGCCTTCGCCTTGGCGAAATGCCGGCCAAAAACTAAAAAGGCCGTCATCTTCAGGATGACGGCCTCTTTAAATCCCTTTACTTACAAGGCGTCATCCCGAGTTGAGCGAAATAATGCTAATAGCGATGATGACGCTAATTCGTACGGAGGTTCCCACGCGGAAAGACTCAAGCGCCGGGCCTTGCCCGAAGTCGACGCGAGTTGTGGGAACGGTAGACATATCGAATTCAGACTACGACCTGACAAGTTGATATCACATTCGGAGTGGCTGCGCAACCAATTCGTTTTCATTCCGCTGAGAGCAGCCGCTTGCGAATGCCTGCTTGCAGCGCGAACTGAGCGGGCTGCACGATTCTCGCCCGCCCCATCCAATGATCATACGGTTATTGTCATGAACGGCACATGGCACTGCATCCTGGAGTCTGCGCAAGATGCGCCAGCACTGGCACCGCAACAAGCTGCCTTCTCCGTACTCAGCGGGATTGAAGCCTGAGACCGTGGCTCGCTGGTTCGAGTGCTTTACCTGGAATACGATTAGATTCATGCGTGGATTCACTTGCCTCTGCGTTGCTTTGTTGCTGATTTCCGGCTGGACCGGCGCAGCGGGACAAACTACGCCTTCCGTGCCGCCACGGCCTCTGTCGGTTAACGGTCAAGCATTGCCAAGCGGGGCCGTCGGAGAGGGGTACAGCTTCCAACTCACGGTGAACGGGGGCACGCCGCCAGTGCTCTGGCAGCTCGTACAGGGCAGCCTTCCGCCCGGCATTCAACTGGACGAAAGTTCCGGGCTGCTGAGCGGCATGCCCCGCTCGACGGGCGAATTCCGTTTCATCCTTGCCGCCACCGATTCCAGCACGCCCCGCTCGGTGGCCCGGGCCGAGTTCGACACTGAAGATCAGCCCGGCGCTCACGATCGTTTGGAATCCCGCGCCCGGCGTGCAGAACGACACCATCTCCGGGCAGCTCGCAGTGTCCAGCAATTTGAGCGAGAGCCTTGACCTCACGGTCATCGTGGTGGCGATCAACGGATCCGGCAAAGCGTTCGTGTTGGGCTATCAACACTTCCCGCTGTCGCCGCGCACTTCCAACCTGGCAATCCCTTTTACCTCAAGCCTGCCTTTCGACAACTATGTTGTGCACGCGGATGCGATTGCCGAGGACGCAAATACGAATTCCATCTATCGCGTTCGCCTTGACTTTGGCCCCTTACCCGTCAGCGCGCCCTGAGCAAAACCAGGGAAGATGTAACCCGGAGGCACGAGCGTTGGTCGCCCGTGACCACCGGGCGACGGAAATAATGGCGACATAGTAAAGATCTCGGCCGGGATGTCGCGTCCCCCGGATTTGTTCCGGGGTAAGCACGTCCCGACATTTCCTCAACTTTTCCTTACCGATGGCCGATAGCTTTCTCGGACGCAGTGTGCCGGCGCGCTGCTCTCTCGCGGCAGGTATGCACCTGCACGGCCAACCGGGAACGTGGATCACAAGCCTTCACGGGAAGTGTCATTGGTTGCGGAAGCGGGCCGAGCAGCGCGAGACGAAATTCTGATGGACTTTGACGATATCGGGTTGAATGGGGAGGCTCTAGATGAGATGGACGGTGGGAAAGAAGTTGGCTATCGGTTTTGGCGGGATCGTGATGCTTGTGGCAATCAGCAGCACCGTGAGCTTCGTATGCCTGCAACAGTTGGTGGCTAACCAGAGCAGGAATGCCTTTGGCCTAGCCATACTCAGAAATGCTTACGGGACTCTGGCGACCGTCAACTTCGCCAACTCCACTCTGCGTGGTTACACAATCGGCCTCAAAGATCCCAGCGAGGGGCCCCGAATGAAGAAGAATGCTTATTCGAACTGGGAAAATATCGCGACACGGGTACAGAGCTTGAGTGAGCAGAGCCGAAATTTTAAATCGGAAGAAAATAAACGCATCATTGCCGCCATGGTCGATGATGCAAAAGCGTATCAGTCCGACCAGATGAAACAGATTCAGCTTGCGGAAAGTGGCGATGAAGGCCTGGCGAAAGTCCGCGAGAACGTAACAAAAAGCTCAAACGCCTCTGCCAACCTAATCCGGGGCGACGTCCAAAAATTGCTCAAAAATGTAAATACCATGCTCGACCAAGAGGATGCGACTGCTACCGCAACCGCGCGTACTTGCGTGTGGGCCACGATAGTGAGTTCCGTACTCGTCATGATCCTCGGTATTGTCCTGGTCGGGTTTCTCGCGCGGCACATTGCGCGGCCTCTTCGTACTGCTGCTCGCCGGCTCGCCGAGGCGGAGCGCACGGGGGATTTAACCGTCCAAGTTGTATCCAGCACCCACGACGAGGTGGGAGAAATCTGCACGGCCGTCAACGGATTTGTGCGCAAGCTGCACGAGGCGATCTCTCAGGTGGCGACGTCGGCCGAGCACGTGGCGTCGGCGTCGGAGGAGATTTCGGCGTCGGCGACGCAGCAGTCGCAGGGGGTGACGGTGCAGAAGGATCAGACGCAGCAGGTGGCGACCGCGATGCACGAGATGGCGTCGTCGGTGGGGCAGATTTCGGAGGGCTCGAGCCGCGCCGCCGAGGCCGCGCAGAAGGCTTCGCAGGCGGCCGAGGGCGGCGGGCGCATCGTCGAGCAGACGCTCGACCACATCCAGTCGATTGCCGCCTCGGTCAGCGAGACGGCGCAGAAGATCGAGGCCCTGGGCAAAAGTTCGGACCAGATCGGCAAGATCATCGGGGTGATCGACGACATCGCCGACCAGACCAACCTGCTGGCCCTGAACGCGGCGATCGAGGCGGCGCGGGCGGGCGAGCAGGGACGCGGCTTCGCCGTGGTGGCCGACGAGGTGCGCAAACTGGCCGAGCGCACCAGCACGGCGACCAAGGAAATCGCGGGGATGATCGAGGGCATCCAGCAGGAGACGCACAGCGCGGTGGAGGCCATGCAGGCGGGGACGGAGAAAGTGGAGTCGGGGGTGGAGACCACGCGGCAGGCGGGCGAGTCGCTGCGGGCGATCATCGCGTCGGCCAGCCAGGTGGGCGAGATGGTGACCCAGATTGCGACGGCGGCACACCAGCAGACGAGCGTGACCGAAGAGGTGAACCGCAACCTGGAGCAGATTGCGAAGGTGACGGCGGAGACGGCGACGGGAGCGCAGGAGTCGGCGAAGGCGTGCCAGGGGTTGTCGAACCTGGCGTTCGATCTGCAGAACGTGGTGGGGCAGTTCAAGACCGCACAGACCACGGACGGACCGATGACGCCGCCGCAAAAAACCTCGGCGCGAAGCTGGCAACCGCCGGCTACGCCGTCCGAGCCCCACTCCCGCTACGTCAACTGATCATAGAGCGGCGCAAACGCTACTCAGCATCAAGCGGATACCGGCATAATAGTTTCGAAAAATGGGGAACATCACTAACCGTCCACGGCGAGTTCTAAACTGACAAATGGTGCTAGCTTGTAAGTTGCTGAAAGAAAAATCCGATTTAAGTTGGTCGGGACGGCCAGATTTGAACTGGCGACCCCTCGCACCCCAAGCGAGTGCTCTACCAGGCTGAGCCACGTCCCGACAAGATGGTTTCGGCGCAGGCGCGCCGAAGGGGTGATCTAATTCTACACGATTCCACAAGGCTGAGAAGAACAGGTTTTCAACCAGCCTGCACGCTCTGTGCAAGGATACCGGATGCCCGCGCCCACCTGGGCGGCATGGGAGACGCGCGCAACCGGCGATGCAACGATGCAGCCAGTTGTAATGGACCCCCGGCAGAGCCGGGGGCTTTATTGATGTGAGCCGCTCAAAGCGGCTATGCGGGGTCGCTAACGCTGCCCCGGCGGTCTTGGGCCACCTTGACGGTGGCGGTTCACTGCCACAGGTTTCGCTGGTCTAACTGCTGATCTTCCTTCTCCTGCTTCCGGATGTACTCGCGGATGGTCGCCTCATCCCGGCCCACCGTCGACACCCAATACCCTCGCGCCCAGAAATGCTGCCCCACAAAATTCCGCTTTCTCTCGCCGTACACCCTCGCCAGGTGAATCGCGCTCTTCCCCTTGATGAACCCGATCACCTGTGACACCGCAAACTTCGGCGGTATCGCAATCATCATGTGTACGTGATCCGCCATCAGATGGCCTTCCTCAATGCGGCACTCTTTCTGTGCCGCCAGCGCCCGAAGCACTTCGCCAAGATGCTGCCTCCATTTCCCGTACAGCACCTTTCGTCGGAACTTCGGAATGAAGATGACGTGGTATTTGCACTCCCACTTCGTATGGCTTAGGCTTTCATACTCGTCCATCGTGGAACTCCTTTTCGTGTGCTTTGCCGGCTCACGTCTTGAAGTTTCTGCGATGGACTCCCGGAATTGTCAAACTCTGACTGCCTCCCCGGCATAGCCGGGGGGTCTCCTTTTGTTAGGCTAGAAGGCTGCTGAAAAACAGTTTTGCCATTGATCCGGCCCACAAAGCCCTGGTGAAACGACATCGTGGAGCACACATCCCATAGCGCCTCATTGTTGCTGCGGCGCATTTTTCAGCAGCCCGCTCCGGCGATCCTGCTTCCAGCCAGATTTTTGGAATCGACCTAGTGACCCTGCGGGTTGTATTCCTTCGGCATCTCCGCGCCGGGTCCGAAAAAGTACTGCTCCATTTGCACCACGATGAAATCCTGATGTTCCTTGCGCCATGGCTGCAAACGATATTCGTTGAGCAGGATTTTCATGTGGTCCTGCCACTGCGCCCACGCTTCCTTGGACACGTTTTCGAAAATCTTTTGTCCCAGCGGACTATCAAAAGGAGGTTCCTCAAGACCCTCGGCTTCACGTCCCAGCTTCACACACTGCACCATCCGCGCCATTGATGCCTCGCAAAAAGGAATTGGAGACTCTCATTGTACTAGACCGGATTCGCAGAAGGTATATCCCGGAAAGGAATCCGACGGTTGGGGCCCCCGACAAACCCTTGGCGCTGCTGGGTGAAGTCAGCACGGTGGCGATCTTAGCAGGCTGCTGAAAACACTGTTCTCCGAGGGTGTCATCCTGAGCGTAGCCGGGGTCCCCGGCAAGCCCGCCATTGGCTTGTTGGGGTGGATTAGCGAAGGATCTGCTGTTTGCGAGCGTTAAAAGCCAAAGCAGATCCTTCGGTCGCGCAAAACCGGCGTGACCTCAGGATGACACTTCTACGAGTTTTTCAGCAGCCTGTTAGGGTTTCACGCTTCAGGCTTTCCGGCGACCCCGTTGGCGGGAAGGCTCCGGCTGGACAAGCGCAAATTGAATCTTGTGCTGAACCGGGTCGACGCGATCCACCAGCACGCGCACGCGGTCGCCGATCGAATAGCTCTGCCGGTTGCGCCGGCCGATGATCTGGCGGGTGTTCTCGTGGTAGGTGTAGCTGTCGCCGGAGATGGTGGAGAGCGGCACCAAGCCTTCGATGAACAGTTCGTTGAGTTCCACGAAGAGCCCAAACTTGGTGACGCTGACGATCAGCCCGTCGAACTCATCGCCCAGGCGCTCGTGCATGAATTTAGCTTTTTTCCATTCGAGCAACTCGCGTTCCGCTTCGGCGGCGCGCCGTTCGGTGAAGCTGGTGTCTTCGGCGATCTCATGCAGCACATCTTCGGCGATCGGCCCGCCGAGCGCTTCGCCCGTTGCGGAAGAGCTGTGGCCATCGTGCGCCTGGTTTTCATTCCCGTATTCGTGTCGCTGGTGCTTCGTTTGCGATTTCGCTGGCGACGCCGGTCGAGTCCAGGGAGAAGTCGAGTCCGGCTGGTTGGCCGACGCGGTCTTGCCCGGGCGGTTTTGGATGACCGGGCCTCCGATCGCTACCGTCACTTGCTGGTCGTTCGGCCCGGCCGAATCGGCAAGCACCGCCTTGAGAATGCGATGCACGATCAGGTCGGGATAGCGTCGGATCGGCGAAGTAAAGTGCGTGTAGGTGGTGGCGGCCAGCGCGAAGTGCCCCTGGTTGTTCTCCGAATAGCGAGCCTGCGGCAGAGAGCGCAACATCAGGTAGGAAAGAATCCGTTCCTCGGGCTTGCCTTCGATCTTGCTGGTCAGCTTCTGGTACATGCGCGGCGTGATGTGGATATCCTTGGCGACCTCCAGATCACGCGGCCGGTGTCCGGTGCCGCGGCTGGAGCGGCGTTCGCTGCGCATTGCGAAGCGCTCGACCGGCAAGGCGCCCACCCCGAGCGAGTAGCCAAAAGCGGCGGCCAGGGTTTCGAACTCCATGACGCGACTGGCCGCCGGCTTCTGGTGAACGCGGTAGAGGGAAGCGACCGGCTTACTCTCCAGATAGCTGGCGACCGACTCGTTGGCGGCCAGCATGAACTCCTCGATAATGCGATTGGCGATGCTGCGCTCGGAGCGGGTGACGCCGCGCATCAGGCCGTGCTCGTCGAACTCGATCACCGGCTCCGGCAAATCGAAATCGATGGAGCCGCGCCGCTCGCGCTTGGCGGCCAGCGTCAGCGCCAGCTCCTCCATCAGCTCGAACTGCTCAACCAGAGGCGTATATCGTTGGCGCATGGTGGCATCGCCATCCAGAACCAGGGCAACGTTGGTGTAAGTCATGCGTTCGGCCGAGCGGATGACGCCGGGACATAACTCGTAGCGCACGATCTCGCCCGCAGCATCAATTTCCATCAGGCACGACATCACCAGCCGGTCGGCGTGCGGGCTGAGGGTGCAAATTCCCGTCGAGAGCTCAACCGGCAACATGGGAATGGCGCGGTCGGGGAAGTACACGGAGGTCCCGCGCCAGCGCGCTTCGCGGTCCATGGGCGAGTCCTCGTGAACGTAGTGCGCCACGTCGGCGATATGAACTTGCAGCTCATAGTTGCCGTTTTCCAGGCGGCTCACGCTGACGGCATCGTCAAAATCGCGGGCGGTTTCGCCGTCGATGGTGACGATCGGCACCTGGCGGAAGTCGCGGCGGCGACGCAACTCGCGAGCCGGGATCACGGCTTCGACCGCTTGCGCTTCGGCAATCGCTTCCAGCGGAAAGCGATGGGGCAGATGGTGTTTGCGGGTGACGATCTCGACATCTACGCCGAAGTCGTCTTCATAGCCAAGAATCTCGATCACCCGGCCCTTGGCGCTCTGCGTGGCGGTTGGCCACTCCAGGATTTCCACCTCGACCACCAGACCCTCCAGATCGTCCCATTGGCGGCGGCGTGCTTCGCTGCCGAGAATGCGATCCTCCGTCGGCTCCGACCGGCGCAAAGCGATTTTTTCCTGACGCCCGGCGGCTTGCTCGCCGGCTTCGGCGGGCCACTCCATGCCGCGTGGAATCATTATGTCGCTGGTGACGCGCTCGTCCAGCGGCCGCACGGAATGAAAACGCGCTCCCTGGTGGAAGATGCCGACCACGGTGGCGTTGGCGCGGTTGGTGATGCGCAGGATGCGGCCCTCGGTGCGACCATCGCCGGGCCGGCCTTTCAACTCGACCAGAACCTGGTCGCCGTGCATGGCCGAGCCGAGTTCGGCCGGGCTGATAAAAATGTCGCCTCCGAGCTGCGCCCGCAGCTCACGGTTGTCGGGAATCACGAAGCCGTAGCCGTCGCGGTGCATGGTGAGCCGTCCCACCGCCAGGTTGCGGTTGGCGGCCTCGACGGGCAGCGAATAACGGTCGCGGTCGGTGAGCACGAGTTTGCCGCGCTCGACCATCTCGGCCAGCTTCTCTTCCAGCTCGCGCCGCTGGGCGCCGTGCAAGCCCAGTTCGCGGATAAGCTGCTTGTACCCGGCCGACTGATGCGGCAGCCGCTCGAGATGACGCTCTATCAGCTTCTCGGTAATCATGCGAGATCCTGGAGTCCCCGGCAGATTTAACTCCTGGAAAGAAGCATAAAGGCAGAAGATGAAATAAACTAGGTGGTGTCCCCGATGTAGGAAGTCGCGGCAGAGAGGCAGAATTTACGCAGTCAACCGTTGCGAGGGCGCGAGGGCGTCACGCAAACGCCAACAACTCTAATCATTCCGGCAGTTCTGAAGTAGTGAAGTCCGGTCCGGTTTTGGCTATTCACGTGCGGCTTACTGCCACGAAAGGATTCAAAGACAGCTATGTGGAAGCCTTCCAGCACCCCCAGTACTCCTGCGCCATCCCCCGAGCCACAGCGAGCGGGGTTTACTCCAACCATCAATAATGCCAGCCACGAGGAAGCCCACGCTGCTCCGCGTGCCAATGCGCCGATTCCTTCGGCGCAGGATCAGGCCACGATTGGCAAGTCGCTGGTCATCAAAGGCGAGGTCGCAGGCTCGGAATCGCTTTATGTCGACGGGCGCATTGAAGGCTCCATCAACCTGCCGGGCAATCGCGTGACCGTCGGGCGCAACGGAGTCGTTTCCGCCAACATTACCGCCCGCGAGATCGTGGTTCTGGGCAAAGTGCGCGGCAACATGACTGCCAGCGACCGCGTCGATATCCGCAACGAGGGCTCCTTGACCGGCGATGTGGTGGCGCAGCGCATCAGCATCGAAGACGGAGCGTTCTTCAAGGGCGGCATCGATATCCGCAAACCTGGCCAGAAGACGGATGCCAAGACGGAGAATGGCGGCGACGCGCCCGGCACCCAGATTGCTGCTCGCGCCTAGACGGAAAATCGCAATGAAGCCGGGTCCCCGACACGCATCGTAGTTGTGTGTGTTGGGGTAGACCGGCCGGCATCCGGCACAAGCCAGAAGGACCAGCCATGCTGGAAAAAGTTTTACAGTTTCTTCGATTTTCGTGCCGGCACCGGCATACCAGCCAGCCATTCTCGGCGGAGATGGAGACTTCCGGCTCATCGTCGCTCGATTGGAATCCCGTGCAGCCGGTCAAGACCGGGCATTACATCGTCTGCCTGGATTGTGGAAAGCACTTTTCCTACGATTGGTCGAAGATGCGGATCGTTAAAGGCAGCTAGCGCGGTGTGTCAGAAGTTCCTTTACATAAATCTGAGGTGTCATCCTGAGCGTAGCGAAGGATCTGCTTTTTCGAATCCAATACCCAATACATGGGTTCTTCGCTCGCTCCGGTCGCTTGACAGTTGTTATGTGTCGAACTTTGGACTCACCACACTAGGCCGGACTCCCGGAAGGTTATCCCCGCGAAGGAGCCGCGAGTGCCGGGCACATCAACTTTGGAATGGCTGGCCAGCCCCCAGCCGCATTAACGCCGCCGGAGCGCCCGCAAGGCGCTGCCAATCGTTGAAATGCCCATCCATTGCGTCAGCAGCAGGTAGACCAGGCAATAAGGCGCCAGCACCACCACACCGGTGATCACCGGATGATTTGCCGGACTCACCCGCCACAGCGCAAGTCCGACTAGGGCGGCGGCCAGCGCGGCCATCCAAAGCCGGGCGATGCGCGCCAGCGAATAGGACACAGGGCCGATGCGTTTTGCCAGTGAGCGGCGCAGCAGCCCGAACTCGATCCAGCCGGCGATTCCCGCCGAGAAGGTCAGGCCGGCGACTCCCCATTTCGGCTCCAGCCCCAGCAGCGGCGGCAACGGCAGCGCGCACAGATACCCGAGCGCGACCGTGAGCGCCACCCGGATGCTGGCGAACTTCAACGGGGTGCGGGTGTCGCGCAAGGCGTAGAAGGCCGAGGAATAGAGGCGTCCGGAGGTCGAGGCCAGCAGGCCGACGCTGGAGCCGGCCAGAACTCCCCAAACATAGGTCACGTCCCTGACTCCGAAAAGTCCGGAGCGATACAGGGTTGCGACCACCACGTGGCCGAGAAACAGGAATGCGGCGGCCGAGGGCACCACAAAATAAGCGATCTGCTCCAGTCCCCGCGCCAGGCGCTCGCGCAAGGCCTGCGCGATTTGCTCGTCGGTGCCGAGCGCGCTCGACATGGCGGGCAGCTCGGCGGCCGAGACCGACATGCCGAACAGGCTCACCGGCAGGGTGTAGATCGTCTGCGCGTAGGAGAGCGCCGCGACCGCCCCGGTCGGCAGAAAGCTGGCAAGCAGGGAATCGACGTAGGCGCTGATCTGCACCACGCCGCGCGAAACAAACACCGGGCCGAAGTTGCGCAGCACGGTGTGAACGTGCTTCCGGTGAACCCCCAGCCGCAGACGCAGCGGCCACAGGAAGCGAAGCACGGTCGGCAGTTGCACCGCGAACTGCAAGGCGCTGCCGACTACCGACGCCCAGGAGATAATTTCGGCCAGCCTGGACGAGGAAACATGACCGCCGCGCCAGGCCAGCGCCGCAATCAGCGTAAAGTTCCAGATAACCGGCGCGGTGTAGGAGAGAAAAAACCGGCGATGGCTGTTGAGGATTCCCAGGCACCAGGCGCTGAACACCAGCAGGCCTGCGCCGGGAAACAGGATGCGCACCAGGCGGATCGTGAGATCGCGCTTGTCGCCGTGGAAGCCCGGCGCGATGGCATCGATCAGCCACGGGGTGGCGAAAACGCCGAGCGCCACCAGCACGGTCGTCGCCAGGAACAGCAGGGCGAAGATGGCCTCCGCCAGCTTGGCCGCCTGTTCGTCCTCCTGCTCGGCCCGCAGGCGCGCGTAGACCGGGATAAACGAGGCCGACAGCACCCCCTCGCCGAACAGGTTCTGAAGAAAATTAGGAATGCGAAAGGCGGCGCGAAAGGCGTCGGCGGCATCCGAGTTGCCGAAAAAATGAGCAAAAACCCGGTCGCGAATCAGACCGGCGATGCGGCTGAGAAGAATTCCCGCCGCCACCATCGCGGCGGCCGCTTTGCCGCGACCGCCTGCACTGCCGCTCGCTCGGTTTGCCTCTGCCTCTACCGGGGATGCCATTGACTACCGGACCACCCTGAGTTCTGTGGAGTTAACCCTGCTACGAGAGCTCGGCATCGGATCACCATTTTCTCTTCGGATTCTACACGCTTCGGCAAGACCAGGATGCCGCGTCAGGCAAATCCCGTCTGGAATCCAGCATCTAAGCTTGCGGAGAGTTCTGGCATGATTCATCCCTGGCACGACATCACTCCCGGCGAACACCTTCCGGTCGAATTCCTCAGCGTGATTGAGATCCCCTTCGGCTCCAGCGTGAAATACGAGTTGGATAAGCCGAGCGGACTTATCCGCCTGGATCGCGTTCTCTACTCGGCCGCCTACTACCCGGCGAACTACGGATTCATTCCACAGACCCTCGCCGAAGACGACGATCCGCTCGACGTGCTGGTCTTTTGCCAGGAGCCGGTCGTACCTCTCACCCTGATCCAGGCGCGCACGATCGGGCTCATGACCATGATTGACGCCGGCAAAAAAGATCATAAGATCATCGCCGTCGCCACCAAGGACCCGGAGTTCAACAGCTATCAGGAGTTCAGCGAAATGCCGCCCCATCGTCTGGCCATGCTGCGGCGCTTCTTTCAGGATTACAAGCAACTGGAGGGCAAGAAGGTGGAAGTCGATGAACTGGAGCCCGCCGAAAACGCGCATCCCATCATTGAAGACGCGCTGCAACGTTACAGCGAGCAGCGCCGGAAGGGCTTCTACACGGGACACTGACTGCCCCGACACGCGCAACCACGGCGCGTGCCGGGGACCCCGCGATCCGGTCCTTTGAAATTCAGGATTTCAGATTTCGCGCCCCGGTGTCAGGCCGCCGCTTGGCGCGACAGATCCGAGGAGCAGTGACCGCAGCGCCGGGCGTCGATGGGGATCTCCATCAGGCACTCGGGACACTTCTTCGTCGATGGATCGGCCGGCGGCTCGCGGTGCGCCCGGCTGATGAGCCGGTTGACCGGGACAATCACGCAGAAGTAGACCGCCGCGCTGATCAGCAGGAAGGAGATCAGCGCGTTGAGAAAATCGCCGTAGGCAAATTTCGACCCATTCACCACGAAGAAAAAGGCTGAGAAATCGGGCTTGCCGGCAACCGCGGCAATCAGCGGCGTAAGCAGGTCCTTCACAAATGCCCCAACCACGGCACCGAATGCCGCGCCAATGACAACCCCGACGGCAAGATCGACCACGTTGCCGCGAAGCAGGAACTGACGAAATCCTTTGAGCATGTTCATGACTCCCGAATAGAAGCAGTACCGGCCGTGGAAGATGAATCCAGGCCTGCCAGTTGGATGAACATCCGGCTGCAAAGGATTTCGATTCACGTTGAACGGAGCGGGCTGTCTCGCTTCGGCAGGCAAAAAAAGGTCAGGCAAAAAGGCGCTCCCGGGTGGAAGCGCCTTCCGTAATCATCAGACCGATTTCGCGATGCTCTGGATGCGGGTCTTTCTCAGATCCTCATCGGCATGACCACGTAGCGATACTTGAACTCGGCATCCGGAATATCCGGGCGGAGCTGGCCGGCCGACTGCGCGTCCTTGAACTCTATGCGCACCTGCTCGGCGTCGGCATTCTTGAAGAAGTCGATCAGATACTGCGAGTTGAAGCCGATCGTCATCGGTTCGGCCGAGTAGTCGATCTCGATCGAGTCTTCGGATTCGCCGGTTTCGGTCGAAGACGAGGAAATCTTCAGCTCGTTTTTCTCCAGCCGCAGGCGGATGGCGCCCGAGCGCTCGTCGGCAAACTGCGCCACGCGCTGGATGGCCGCCGTGATCTCGACGTTGGCAACGGCCACGGAGCGAGTGTTGTCCTTGGGCAGCACCGCTTCATAATTGGGGAATTGTCCGGTGAGCTGGCGCGAAGTGAGCAGGCGGGTTCCAAGGCGGAAGAACAGCGTGGTGTCGTCCTTGGCGAATTCAACGAATTCGCTTTCACCGGCGCCCAGCAGCGAGAGCAGCTCGGCCATGGCTTTTTTCGGCACCAGCGTCTTCAACTCGCCGGAGACCTCCAGCGGGGTGTTGCTGCGCTCGATATGCGCGAGCCGATGGCCATCGGTGGCCACCATGACGATCGACTCCGGTTTCAGCAGCAACAGCGCGCCGTTCAGGGTGTAGCGCGATTCCTCGTTGGAAATCGCAAAAATAGTTTTGGCGATCATCTGCCGCAGCACGTCGCTCGGTATCTTGACGACGCCGGCCGTGGGAAACGCCGGAAGACTGGGGAAGTTCGCCCGCGCCATGCCGACCATCTTGGTATTGGAGCGGCCGGAACGGATGTTGACCCAGTGGTTCTCCAGCAGCTTGATGGCGATGTCGCCCTCGGGAAGCAGCTTTACGTAATCGTAAAGCTTGCGGGCCGGGATCGTGCACGACCCTTCTTTCTTGGTCTGCGCCGGGCATGCCGTGCGCAGGCTCAGATCAAGGTCGGTCGCGGTGATGGACAGCTTGTCGGCCGACGCCTCAAAGAGAAAGTTGGAGAGGATCGGGATGGTTGTCTTGCGCTCCACCACGCCCTGGGTAGCGGTCAGCTCTTTGAGCAGGTCAGACTTGCTAACTACGATCTCCATTGCGGTTCCTTGCGCCATACCTACGTCTGCCATATTTGCACCTTAGAGAGCACCACTGATTGCTTGTCTTATATAAAAAAAAATCACACAACGCCAGCACGAACCGCAGCCGGACCGAGAAACCTGAACCACAAGGGATAACCCGCGAGCCCGATCGCTCCGGACCCACTCGCCGGGCCACGCCTGCTGCTCCGTTCGCCCGCCTATAGATCCCCGGCACGCCTGTGTCGTTGCGCGTGTTGGACATTCACCAGCTTACACCCGAAGGCGTTCCCACCAGAGTGGTTCCCGAGCTGGTGTATCCCTTAATATCACTGCCGGGCGCCGAAGCCGGCTGTGTCCGGGGATTACCTTCCGCGAATATGGTCCAGCCTGCAATCCGCCGAGACCCTTTGCCTGCCCAAACCGGGAGACTACGGCAAAAGTACCGGTTACATCAATTTTGGAGCCGCCCTAGTTGCTCAACCTGACAGCGCTACGCTCCAAGCCTTGTGTCGCCTTGATACATCAGTCTTGGAGCCGCCCTAGTTGCTCAACGTCTCGGTCAGCTTGTTGAGCGTACGGTTCAAATCCTTGTCGACCTGCCGTTGCTTATCGATCTTGTCGATGGAGTGAAGGACGGTCGTGTGATGCTTGCCTCCGAACTGGCGGCCAATTTCGGGCAGCGAAGCTTCGGTCAAATGCTTGGCCAGGTACATGGCGATCTGCCGCGGAAAGACGATCTGGCGCGAGTTGTTCTTCTGCTTGATCTCCGGCAGACGAAGTCCGAACTGCTCCGCCACCGCCTTCTGGATGGCCTCGATGGTAATCTTGCGCGACTGCTGTTCGATGAAGTTTTTGAGCACCTGCTGGGTCGTGACCAGGTTGATGGTCACTCCGGTCAGGGAGGCGTAAGCCAGCAGCCGGATGAGTGCGCCTTCCAGTTCGCGAACATTGCTGCGGATGTTTTGCGCAATGTAATTCGCCACATCGGTGGGCAGTTGTACGCGTTCGCTCTCCGCCTTCTTCTGCAGGATCGCAATCCTGGTCTCCAGGTCGGGAGGCTGGATGTCGGCGATCAGCCCCCACTCGAAGCGGTTGCGCAAACGGTCCTCGATCTCGGCCAGCTCCTTCGGCGGACGGTCGCTGGCGATCACGATCTGCTTCATCGACTCGTGCAGCGCGTTGAAGGTGTGAAAAAACTCCTCCTGGGTGCGTTCTTTGCCGGTGAGGAACTGGATGTCATCAATCAGCAGCAAATCGACATTGCGGAAGCGCTCACGGAAGCTGGTCATGCGGTCGTGCTTGATGCTGTTGATCAGCTCATTGGTGAACTTCTCGCTGGAAACATAGCAGATCGAAAAGTCGGGGTTCTGCTGCTTCACCTGGTGCCCGATGGCCTGCATCAGGTGGGTCTTGCCCATTCCCACTCCGCCGTAGAGGAAGAGCGGATTGTAGGCCTTGGACGGCCGCTCGGCGACGGCCAGCGCGGCGGCGTGCGCAAACTGATTGCTGGCGCCGCTGACGAAGGCATCGAACGTATACCGCTGGTTCAATTGCGCGGCGCTGTCGAAGTCGAAGCGGGACTGCTGTGGCGCCGGGCCGGCCGGCGGCGGAGTAAATCCGCCATCGTGGCGGATAGCGGTGGCTGCCGCCGGAGATTCCTCGGCGGTGATGAACTCGACTTCCTTGACCTCAAGCGCCAGGTTCTCGATGGCTTCGCGGATCAGATCGGCATAACGCTCGCCCATCTCCCGGAACTCGGGTGCGGGCACGCGCACAAACATGGTTGCACCCTCGGTGTGGCTGTAGCGTAGCGGCTTGAGCCAGGTATCGTAGGAATGGCGGTTTACCTTTTTCTCAAGCGCATCCAAAATACGTAACCAGGGATTCGGCGAAGTCATAGCAAGCGATGCGGACATGATCAACCAGAGAGCCGGACGACACACGGCGGGAAACGATTTCTTTAAGCTGTCACGCAAACAATGGGAACCCCATTCCTTCGATTGGCGCACAAGACGCGCAACCGTGCACGACGGATGGGGCACACCAATGGATCGTGTGACTCGTGGTGCATACTAGCACGTTCGAACTGAATTGAGCAGCTTTCTCTGCGCCCCGAAAAAATGATTTTTCCCTTGCATTTATGCGGGTTTGGAAGTTGTTGCGAATGTGGTGCAGAAACCTGTTTATCCCAAGCCGGCGAAGGCGGCTTCAACTCTTCCCGCCGCAGGGAGTTGCCGCTTTCTGGCCTCGCCGGCGACCACTGTCCCGCGCCGGGAGGACTCTTGGACCGGGGTCATGCATCGAAGCCGAGCGAGGGGGAATTGCCGTCGGTTTGCGGCGCTCTTGCAACTCGTTTATACTTCTGGTTTGCTCATTTAATTTTTTACCCAGTGAGGAGCGCAGTTTTCAATGCCGAAGCGCACATTCCAGCCCAATCGTCGTCACCGCTCGAAGACGCACGGATTCCGGAGTCGCATGAAGACCAAAGGTGGACAAGCCGTGCTCTCGCGCCGTCGCGCCAAGGGCCGCCAGCGGGTCTCCGTGAAGCCCGGTTATCGTGATTAATTGTTTTCTGTTTCCGGTTGTGGGGTGAGGCGCGGAGCCGGTTTTCACCAGCCGGTGATGCGGCTGCCAGCACACAAGCCAAGGGCCACAAGGGCCAAAGGATATTTGGAAGGTACTGTCTGGAGTTGGACTGGACCTCCGCATCCGAACGCGGTGGGCGCATTTGCCGGATCGGAACCGTCGTGAGTGACACTCCGAAAGGCATTTTCCCGAAATCGGCCCATCTGCTCAAGCGCGCGGACTTTCGCCGCGTCTATGAGAACGGAAAGCGGCATTTCTCCGGAAATATGACGGTGTTTTATTTGCATCGCCCGCCCCTAGCGCCGGAAAATACTAACACCGCCTTGGCGGGGTTGCCGGTCGCGGGAGTCACGGGGGCTCGGATAGGGTTCACCGTCCCGCGTGCCGTGGGGGATTCGGTCGAGCGCAACCGCATTCGCCGTCGCACGCGAGAAGCTGTGCGCCAACACTACAGTGAGTTGGGCGGCAGGGTGGACGTGGTGATCAATCCCAGGAAGTCCGTGCTGAAGGCCGATTTCGCGGTGTTGTCGCAGGAAGTTGCGCGCGCCTTCGCCGTGATCGGGCAAAACGCGCGCCCGGGCCGTCAACAACCCGGAGCGGTTTCGCGGAGAAGTGAAAAGCCGCGTTTAACGCAGGAGTAAGACTTCAAGAGTAAGACTTGTTATGAAGTGGGCCGCCATCAAGCTGATCGAGATTTACAAGCGGTGGATCTCGCCCGGACTGCCACCGTCGTGCCGCTTTGTGCCCACCTGTTCGGAGTACGCCATGGAGGCGCTCGACAGGTACGGAATTGTGCGCGGCACCGGCTTGGCGCTCCTGCGTATTGCGCGCTGTAACCCGCTGGGAGGCAGCGGTTATGATCCGGTTCCGGCGCAAGCCGCATCCCGGCCAACGACAAAGATTGCGTCAGCTCCGGAGCGGGCCGGAAGCGACCCTTATCCCGAGTATGTGCACGCGGGCGCCGCTAACGGCAGGCGCTGCTGTTCCACCTCCAACTGATTGCGCTGGGTCCGCGTGACCGCCGGCGCCGAAATGGCTAGACCTTGGCTGAGTACCACAATCCACAATCCGAACCCGGCGGCGGCGGCCAGAAAAATTTCCTTCTGATCATTGCCCTGTCCGTAGTTGTCCTCTTTCTGTCTCAACAGTTTCTTTCCCGGCACAATCCGCCGCCGGAGCAGAAGCCGCAGGCGCCCGCTGCCACCGCGCAAGCACCGAGCGCGCCGGCCCCGGCGCCGGCCCCGCCGCAATCGAAGTCCGCCGGAGCCAGGCAGGCAAGCGCGGAATCCACCACCGTGGTGGAGAACGATCTCTATCGCATCACCTTCACCAATCGTGGCGGGTTGGTGAAATCGTGGGTGCTGAAGAAGTCCCAGGATGTGCGCGGCAATCCGCTGGATATCGTCAACCAGGAAGGCGCGGCGCAATGGGGCTATCCGCTTTCCCTGTGGACCTGGGACGAGAATCTGCGCAACAAGCTGAACTCGGCGATGTATGTGCCGAGCGCCACCGGCAACCTCCAGGCTCCCGGCCAGTTAACCTTCGAGTATGCCGACGGCGATGTCACGGTGCGCAAGAGCTTCCGCTTCGAGGCCGCCAGTTATGCGGTGCACATCGAGAGTTCGGTGGTGCGTGGTGGCAGTTACGTCACGGCACTACCGGCATGGCCGGCTGGCTTTGGCGATGCGGAGGTTCCGGCCGCCTACGCCGCCCAGACCATCGATTTTTCCAACGGCGAAAAGACGGAGCGCCTGAAGCCCGACAAGAAGGGGAAAGCGATCAGCAACGGCAACCTCATGCGCGGCCCCTTCGAATATTTTGGGCCGGTGGACCAGTACTTTGCCGCGATCTTTCTGCCGGATCTCCCGCAGCAGGCTTCGGGGGTGACGCTGCGCAACTCCGCCATTGTTACCAAGGACCCGCAGAAACCGGGTGAGACGCAGAGAGTCGAACTGCTGGGCGTAGCCGTCGGAAATCCGAACGGGGTGACCAGCGAACGCATCTTCGTCGGTCCCAAAGCGGTCGATGTGCTCAAGTCGGTTCGCGCCAACACCCTGACTGGGCAGCCTGATGGCGCCGATCTGAGCGGGATGATCGATTGGGGATTCTTTTCGATTATCGCCAAGCCGCTCTTCGTCTGGCTGAAGTGGACACATGATCATTGGCCATTTCCCAATTGGGGCTGGTCGATCATTATCCTGACCCTGATCATCAACATCGTCCTGCTGCCGCTGCGTCTCTATCAGATGAAGTCGGCGCTCGAGATGCAGCGCATCCAGCCGCAGATCCAGGCGATCCAGAACAAGTATAAGAAGTACCCGATACGCGACCCGCGACGGGCCGACATGAACCAGGAAATCTCGGGGCTTTACAAGGAACACAAGGTGAACCCGGCCAGCGGATGTCTGCCGCTGCTGGTGCAGATGCCGTTCCTGTGGGCGTTCTACCAGATGCTCGCACAGGCCAATGAACTGCGTCACGCGCGCTTCTATTGGCTGCATGACCTGTCGGCGCCCGACCATCTGCTGGTCCTGCCGATCCTGATCGTGTTGACCACGTTCCTCATGCAGAAGATGACTCCGCAGGCTGGTGTGAGCAAAGAGCAGCAGCGGATGATGAACCTGATGATGCCGATCATGCTCGGGTTCTTCAGCTACTCGGTTGCCTCCGGCCTGGGCATTTACTGGGCGGTGGGCACCGTCGTCGGAATCGTGCAGCAGTGGGTGATGAATCGTACCAAGCTGGGACAGGAGATCCATGCCTTGGCCGACAAACGCGCCCGTAAACAGGCGGGATTAGGCGTCGATTCCAGCAACAAGGATAAGATCGTGCGTCGCTGAGTTGCCGGGCCGGGTTGGTTGACCGCGCGCCGGCCTACAGCGTTCGCGGGCGTCTGACTTGAATGAAGTGCCTGTAGCTAACAAGATCGGTGGCCGGGCAGCCGTATGCTCCCGGCAGCACCGGGCAGGTGGGACGAAATGCCTATAGCTGACAAGATCGGTACTGCTAAGCGCATCAGTGAACTGCTGAATTCCATCATCAAGCATGGCGACTTCCATCTGAAGTACAAGATCACCGTCGATCCGCCTCTGCCGGAGGAGCGCGACTGGGAGAAGCCGGTAATCCTGGTTGAGCTCGCCGGGGCCGATACGCCGCTGCTGATGGAGCGGGGCGCCGAGTTGCTGCGCGCCATCGAGTACCTGGTGCTGGAGTCCTTACGGGTCGGCTCGGAAGATCACGAGAAGGTGGCCTTCGATGCCATGGGTTTCCGCGCCGCGCGCTTCGAGGAGTTGCGGCTGGCCGCCAGCGTCGCGGCCGAGAGAGTGCGCAAGACGGGGTCGCCCTATGCCTTCACTCCCATGTCTTCGCGTGAGCGCCGCGTCGTTCACCTGGCGCTGCGCGACTCCGAAGATCTGCGTACCGAGAGCGAAGGCGAAGGTCCGAACCGTCACTTGGTCGTCTATCCCAAGGACTTCAAGGGCAGCGCGCCGCGCCCCACCATGCCCATGCGCCGCGGCAGAAGATAGAAAAATAAAGAGAGAAGCGGATACCGAGGAATCTCCACTCGTGGAGTTCGGCGATGTGTCTGGACGAGCCGCGGGCAATCCGAGCTATAATCTAATTGCTCAAGCAACAAGCGTGCGTCTTCAGGGCGGGGTGAAACTCCCCACCGGCGGTGAAGTCACGATGAGTGACTAAGCCCGCGAGCGCCTGCAATCCGCAGGGTCAGCAGACTTGGTGAAAATCCAGGCCGACGGTTACAGTCCGGATGAAAGAAGATGTTCCAGCTTATCGCTGTTGGCCAGGATTTCGCTTGCGGCCAATTGTGTTCGGCTCGCTACGCCCTGAAACGTTTTTCGCCAATCCAGTACTGCGAGGAGCGTTTCATGTCTTCTGTTGTCGATGTCCCATCTCCCTACTCACTCGATCACCTTACGGCCGAAAATCGTTTGCAACGCGCAGGGACCGATTTGCGCCGCGGCCGTCCGGTGATTCTTATGGATGACTTTGACCGCGAGAATGAAGCCGACCTGATCGTCGCGGCCGAAAAAATCAGCGTCGAAACCATGGCCTTGCTCATCCGCGAGTGCAGCGGGATCGTTTGTCTATGCCTGCAGGACGATTGGCTGAACCGGCTCGACCTGAAGCCGATGGTCACTCACAATGAAAGCCGGTTTCAGACGGCTTTCACCGCCAGCATTGACGCTCGTTATGAAGTAACGACCGGCGTTTCGGCCAAGGACCGCTGCACGACCATTCGGGCGGCGATTGCCGCCGATGCCCGGCCCGAAGACCTGGTGCGCCCCGGGCATGTTTTCCCGCTGCGCGCGGTTCCCCGAGGAGTACTGGCCCGGAGAGGCCATACGGAAGGCTCCGTCGATCTGGTGCGGATGGCCGGGCTGAAACCGGCGGCGGTGCTCTGTGAACTGGTGAATCCGGACGGAACCATGACCAAGGGAAAACAGATCGAACGCTTCGCGCGCGCGCACCAGCTGGTGGCGCTCACGATCGAGGAACTGGTCGACTTCCGCCGCGAGCGCGAAGCCGGAGTGAGCGGGCATTCGCCTGCCTCCTGCTGAGGATGATGTTCAGCGGGTTCGGAGATGGTGTATTCCCGACGGTCCAACTTCTGGGATGCGTCATGTCTGAATCCGCTGCAGGGTGATTCCAAGGTTGATATACCCGGCGCTTACGCCGCCGGACTGGACCCCCGGCTCCGTGTCCGGGTAAAGCTTCCGCGAATCCGCTGCCGATCCAATACAATTCTTCCGTGCATCTTGACGACACCATCGTCGCCATCTCCACGCCTCCGGGACGCGGCGGTCTGGGCGTGGTTCGCCTCGCCGGACCCGAGTCGAAGGCCATAGCCTCGGCAATGTTGCGGCTTTCCGGGGGCTGTCAACTGGAAGCCGGCCGGGCGCGCTTCGGCGTGCTCGTCGAGCCCGGCACGGGCGAACGCATCGACGAGGTTGTCGCCACCTATTTTGCCAAGCCCCACTCCTACACGACGGATGACATCGTCGAGATTTCCTGCCACGGCTCGCCCGTCGTGCTGCGGCATGCGGTCGAGCAGGCGCTGGCCAGCGGCGCGCGGCTGGCCGAGCCGGGCGAGTTCACCATGCGGGCCTTCCTCAACGGCCGCATCGACCTCACCCAGGCGGAGGCCGTGCGCGACCTGATCGAGTCGCAGACGCTCTACCAGGCCAAGGTTGCGGCGCAACAACTCGAGGGCGCACTCTCGCACCGCCTGCAGCCCATCAAGCAGAAGCTCGTGGAGCTGATCGCCATGATGGAGGCCGGAATCGACTTCGCCGAGGACGACGTGGCGGTGATGCCCGCCGAACAGATTCTGAGCCGCATCGCCGAAGTGCGCGAGCCGCTGACGAACGCTCGCGGAGAGCTTTGCCTACGGCAAATTCGTACATGAAGGGCTGACGCTCGCCATCGTCGGCCGTCCCAACGTTGGCAAATCGAGCCTCTTCAACCGGCTGGTCGAGCGCGAGCGGGCCATCGTGACCGCCACGCCCGGCACCACGCGCGACCTGGTGACGGAGACGGTCTCGCTCGGCGGCATTCCGGTCAGGCTGGTCGATACGGCGGGAATCCGGCAGGCGCTCGACGAGGCGGAAAGCATCGGCGTCAGCAAGTCGATGGAGGCGCTGGCCGATGCCGATCTGGTGCTGGTGGTGCTCGACGCCTCGCAGCCGCCCGGACAAAACCGACCGCGAGCTGCTGCAGCAGGTTGCCGAGCGCGCAGCCGTCGCCGTGCTGAACAAAAGCGACCTTGCCTCCGCGAGCGCAGCGCGGCGGCGTGCGGATGGCGGAGTTCCGGCCGTCCGGACCTCGGCGCTGAGCGGCGAAGGCATTGCCGAATTGCGTCAGCAGATTCTGCGCCACGTCCACGGCGACGCCGGCCCGCAGCAGGAGACCGGAATGCTCACCAACCTGCGCCAGCAGGAGCAGGTGACGCGCACGCTGGCCGCGCTCGACGCCGCCGCGGTGTCGGTCAGGGCCAACACGCCGCATGAGATGATCCTGCTCGACCTCTACAACGCCCTCCGCGCCCTGGACGAAATCACCGGCGCCACCACCGCCGACGACATCCTGAACCTGATCTTCGGGACCTTCTGCATCGGGAAGTAGTCGATGAATGCGCCAACCTTGGTCTTGCGCTACGTGACTTGCGGCAGAGGCTCGTCGCTCGACCGATGCGCGGTCGCCGCGGATGCTCCGTTCGACGGCTTCGGGCGGCAGTAGAAAAGCCGTGCGGGAAGAACGTTGCGCGGCTCGAACTCTTCTTCCACGTCAGCGAAAACCGAGGTCAGATCCGGCAGGACGGTGCGGGTAAATTGATAGACAAGCAGGCGGCCATCCTTGCGCAGCCCACGATTGGTCGCCGCCAGAATCGAGAAACGCAGATCGTCCGACATGGTGCTGAACGGGATGCCGGAGATGACATAATCCGCTGCGTCAAATCCCAGCTTCTGAACCACGTCTTCCACGCTGGCGGCGGAGCCATGAACGACTCGCACCCGCCGGTCGCCCTCGAAGACGCGCCGGAGATGCCGCACGAAATCGGCATTTAGCTCAATGAGAATGCAGCAGCTATCGCGATGCATTCTTTTCAGGATTGCGCTGCTGATATTGCCAATGCCCGGTCCATACTCGACGATGACTCGGGCGCGCTGGAAATCTATTCTCCGCAGTAGACGTTCGGTGAGAAACCTGGAACTTGGGACAACCGAGCCCAAGGTGGCCGGATGCTTCAAAAAGTTTCTTAGAAAGAGCAGTTTAGGACTTGTCGTCATCGATGCTTTCAGAGCTGCTTGAGATGATTACAAAAATAAAAAATCGAAGATAGAAGATCACCACCGGCGGTTTTTGCCCGGGACTCGTATTCTCTCACAAAGCGCCGCTGCGGTCAGGCATCCATACTTCCGATGTGCTGGAAGAACGTGGCGATGATCGTTGCAACGAAATAATCGCGCCACGCTGCAAGGTTACTTGCGGCGCGCAAACGTACAGGTCCCGATGTACAAAATGTTTGCTTCTGGTAAACCGCCGGCACCACGAAGTTCCTCCGGCAACTACACTTCCGACTGATTCTGTTGAAGATCGAGGTGGCACAGGCCCATTTGCGCTGGACGCCATGCGCTGAACGCCGGCCGCGAACTGCTCTTTTTATTCACTGATGAGGTACTTTACATTCCCCTGAATCACTCTTAGCATTTGGTTCTTCTCTGCTGTAACATCGATTTAACAAAGTCGCTGGTTGCGGTTCAACGAAAGCGGCGCAGAGTGTGCGCGCAGTCAATCCAATATGAAGATTAAGAAAACGATTCTCTGCGTCGACGACCAAGAACAATCGCTCTCGATTCGAAAACTGATCCTGGAAACCCGGGGTTACCGGGTGATTGCCTGCATCAGCGGCGAGCAGGCGCTCGCGGCATTTAACGGCGGCGGGGTGGATCTTGTGCTTACCGACCTGATTATGCCTGGCATGAACGGCAATGACCTGGTGGAACGGATCAAGCAGCTCTCCCCGGCCACTCCGGTCATTCTTTTCTCCGGCCAGGTCAAAATCTACGATCAGGACACGCTGGCAGATATCTTCTTGCCCAAGGGAATGCACTCCCCGGCCGAACTGATGGAGCGAATCCGCTTGCTCCTGGTTCGCAAGCGCGGACCCAAGCGCGCCACCGCGGTAGAAGCAACGGTTGAAGCGCGCCAGCGGCTGCTAGAAGTTCTAGCACTGCAAGAGCACCTGCCGGCGCGATCCGAGTGTAAAATCAAAGCTTCATGTCTGCCATCATTGAAGTCGACAACATCTACAAAACCTTCCGCGTGGGCAAAGTCGAAGTGCCAGCCGTGCGCGGCGTCTCGCTGACCATAGAGCGCGGGGAGTTCGTGGCCCTGGTGGGCCCCTCGGGCAGTGGGAAGTCGACGCTGTTCTATATCCTCGGCGGACTGACGCAAGTCGATTCCGGGCAGGTGACGATCGACGGGGTAAATTTCTCGAAGCTGTCCGACGCTGAGCGGACGCGCATGCGCAAGAGCAAAATCGGCTTCGTTTTCCAGAAGTTCAACCTGCTGCCCACGCTCGACGCCCGCGGCAACATCGACATCGCGCGCGAAATCAGCGGGAACCGCGGCGGCGGCAATGCCTATTTCGAGCACGTCACCTCCCTGCTCGGGATCGACAAGCGCCTGCACCACCGGCCTTCGGAGCTGAGCGGCGGCGAGCAGCAGCGGGTCGCGCTGGCCCGCGCCCTCATCAACAAGCCGGCCATCGTGCTGGCCGACGAGCCCACGGGGAACCTCGATACCAAGAACTCCGACATCGTGCTGGCGATGCTGCGCCGCTCCAACCAGGATCTTGGGCAAACCGTGCTGATGATTACCCATAACCCCGAGGCGGCGGCCCATGGCGATCGTATTCTGCACATGCGCGACGGCGAGATGGTGGACCCTTCCCAGGACCCGCAGTGGGCTCCAGTGGTCCATTAAAGCCGTCCCGAGGGAGCGAGGATGTTTGACGCTCGGCTGGAGAGCCCGTTATAATCAAGGGCGTCGAGCGGGAGTAACTCAGTGGTAGAGTGCGACCTTGCCAAGGTCGAAGTCGCGGGTTCAAATCCCGTCTCCCGCTCCATATAAGCCCTCTGGATCCCTCGTCTTGACGAGGGTTTTGCTTTTTTTGGGGTTTCATGGCACGACGGTCGAATCCGGAGCGTTGAGAACTCCCACCTCAGCCCAACCAAGGGCAGAGACACTGCAAAATCCTCCAGTAGCCAATCCAAGATTCCCTGCCCGACAATCTTTCCGCCTGCTCAGACGGCTTCACCGGATTTCCGCGGCATACGCGCTTTGGGAGAGCTCGCCAAATTGTCTCGATGACCTCGACTGGCCACATGCTTATTGCATCTATAGGAGTTAGTGATACCCCCGTTGTCCCGGCGGACTACAGCGGTTCCCGAGGTGGGGTATCCCGAAGCCGCGGACCATCGGCCGGTGCGACCAACAGGGAGCGACGGCCGAGAACTATTCCGAGAGGATATAGCTTCTCGGGAACCGCTCTAGCCGGGAGGCCGCAGCCGTCGGCTGGGCTGAGGCCGAAGGCAAAGTGGCGACCCATCGGGCATCTCACGGACGGGCAGATCTTATGGACAGGCAGATCCTGGATGCATTTCGCGCCGCGCTCGGCCCGGGCGGCCTGATTACCGAGCCCAGCGAGCTCAAAACCTACGAGTGCGATGGCCTGACCAATTTCCGCGTGCTGCCGGCGGCGGTTCTGCTGCCCGAAAGCGGCGAGCAGGTGCAGGCGGTGATCCGCATCTGCCATCAGCACAAGATTCCGTTTGTCGCGCGCGGCTCCGGAACCGGCTTGAGCGGCGGCGCGCTGCCGGTGGCCAATGGCGTGGTGATCAGCCTGGCGCGCATGAGCCGCATTCTTGAAGTTGACTTCCCCAACCAGCGGGTGGTGGTTGCAACCCGGGGTGATCAACGCTTTCATTACCCAGCAGGTCGCTCCCCATGGCTACTTCTATGCGCCCGATCCCTCTTCGCAGCAGGTGTGCTCGATCGGCGGCAACGTGGCGGAGAACTCCGGCGGCGCGCACTGCCTGAAGTACGGCTTTACCACGACGCACGTGCTGGGAATGGATGTGGTGCTGCCCGATGGCGAGCTGGTGCACCTGGGCAGCGCTACGCTCGACGCGCCCGGCTACGATCTGGCCGGCGTGTTTGTCGGCTCCGAGGGCACGCTGGGCGTGGTTACGCGAATTATCCTGCGGATCGTCAAGCGCCCGGAGGTGATTACCACTCTGCTGGCCGCCTTCAACTCGACCAACGAAGCCGGCGAAGCGGTCAGCGAGGTCATTGGCTCAGGCGTTTTGCCGGCGGCCATTGAAATGATGGACAACCTCGCCATTCAGGCCGCCGAGGCCAGCGTTCATGCCGGGTATCCCAACTGCGGCGGACTGCTGCTGGTGGAGTTGGACGGCACCGCGACCGAGGTCGAGACCCTTATGCGGCAGGTCAACGATATCTGCACGCGCTGCGGAGCCTCGGAGATACGGCTGGCGCATTCGGAGGCCGAGCGCATCATGGTATGGAAGGGCCGCAAAGCCGCTTTTGCCGCCATGGGGCGCATTTCACCGAATTACATCGTGCAGGACGGAGTGATTCCCCGGACCGCGCTGCCGCAAGTGATGAACGAGATCGCGCGCCTCAGCCGCGAATCGGGGCTGCGGGTCGCCAACGTCTTCCACGCGGGCGATGGCAATCTGCATCCGCTGGTGCTCTACGATCGCCGCATTGCCGGCCAGGAGCACCTTGCCGAGCAGGTGGCGGGCGACATCCTGCGGCTCTGCATCAAGGCCGGCGGCTCCATCACCGGCGAGCATGGCGTGGGCGAGGAAAAAAAGATGTTCATGGGCGAGATGTTCGCCGAGCCCGACCTGGACACCATGCAACTGGTGCGTTGCGCCTTCGATCCCGAGCACCTTGCGAACCCCGGCAAGGTATTTCCGCGGCTTCGTCTGTGCGCTGAAAAAACCGGCCCGTATACTCCTCATCCGTTGGAGCTGGCCGGAGTGGCGGAGTTCTTCTGATGGCAGGAATTTCAACTCATGTGCGGCAAATCCCGTGGAACGAGCTGGAGAAAATCACTTCGACCACCGAGGCCACGGCGTCGGACGCCATCGCCGGCCTCGTGCCAAAGATAACGGTCGAGCCTTCGACCGGCGAAGAGGTCGCGGCCGTCCTGCGCTGGGCCAACGAGAACTCGGTGGCCTTGGCAGCCGTCGGCAATGGCACCAAGCTTGGCTGGGGCGCAGCTCCCCGGGCACTCGACATGGTGGTTTCCGTGCGCAAGCTGAACCGCGTCGTCGAGCACGCCTGGGGCGATATGACGGCCACGGTCGAGCCCGGCTGCACGGTGGCCGAGTTGCAACGGACCTTGGCCCAGCACGGGCAGCGCCTGGCGGTCGAGCCATTGTTCGCCCATCGGGCCACGGTCGGAGGGATCGTCGCCAGCAACGACAACGGAGCGTCGCGGGTGCGCTTCGGCTCGTTGCGCGACCTCATCATCGGCGTCACCCTGGCGCTTCCCGACGGGACCCTGGCGCGCAGCGGCGGAAAAGTCGTAAAGAATGTTGCTGGCTACGATCTGCCGAAACTCGCGACCGGCTCCCTGGGGACGCTGGGCGTGATCACGCAAGTGATTTTCCGGCTGCATCCGCTGCCACAGATGGAGCAGACGCTGAGCTTTCAGTTTGAAACCATCGCGGCGGCCAATCAGGCGGCGCTGGCGCTGATGGATTCCGTGCTCACCTTTACCGGCCTGCAACTGCGCTCCTCGGGCCCCTCGCTGTGTACGCTCGATGTCCGCTTCGAGGGCATCGAAAACGCGGTCGAGGACCAGGGGCAGAGAGCCGTGCGCATCATCGGCAACCGGGGCGTCGCCGGAGGCACCCTGCTGGCGGCGGAGAGCGGGCAATGGCAAAGCTCGACCGCGCTTTGGGACGCCCCAGCCTGCATCTGCCGCTTCTCGGTGCTGCCCACCGAAGTTGCACCGCTGCTGGATCACGCCCACTCCCTGGCGCAGCCGATGGATGTGAGAACGCGCGCCGTCGCACAGTCGGTTGGGGTCGGCCTGCTGCGCTTCGACGGACCTGCGGATAGCTTGCTGCCGATCATCCGGGAGCTGCGGCAGTTGGCCGGCGTTCGGCACGGCTCGGTCGTCGTATTGCACGCCTCCGGCGAGTTGCGCAGCCAGCTCGATCCCTGGGGAGAGATAGGTACGGCGCTCGGCACCATGCGCCGCATGAAACAGCAATTCGATCCCAAAGGAATTCTCAACCCCGGCCGCTTCGTAGGAGGCATTTAATGAGCCAGCCGAATAGTTCGAGCCGACGCTCATCTCGCGCAGGACATCCCGTTCCAGGTGGAGGCATTTGATGGGTTCGCCGATCAGCCCGAGTGAGTACTTATTCCTCGTGGGACATCCCTTTCCGGGTGGAGGCATTGAATGACCGCGCCGAATGAGCAGAGCGAGCGTTTAGGCTTCGCAGGGTATTTCCAGAATGTCATCCTGAGCGAAGCGAAGGATCCCAGGAAAGTGTCCTACCCCGCGCCGCGACAGGCTTCCAAGTTCCCTGGTTTCGCTCAAGAGTTCGGCAGGTGGCGCAGACGCCGACTCAGCGACTCAGCTCTCCCTCAGAATGACACTTCGTTAGTTGATTGCGCGATCCGTCGGGACGTGATGTTCGTTGGAGGCCTTGGATGAGCCAGCCGAATGACCTGAGCGCGGCTACCACCGGGGCCGACGATTCCGCTGAAAAGAAGATCGCATCGCCTGGCAGCCCGGGCGCTGTCGAGACGGTTGAGTTGGGAAGCATGGGTCTGGCTTCGCCCGAGCCTGCCGGTGGCGTGCCTGCGAACTGCAAGGTCTTCGACGCCCATCACCCGCCGCAGGAGAAGCTGATCAACGACTGCGTGCACTGCGGCTTCTGCCTGCCCACGTGCCCCACGTATCTGCTTTGGCGCGAAGAGATGGACTCGCCGCGCGGCCGCATTTACCTGATGAAGATGGGCCTGGAGGGCGATGTCGCGCGCATGGACCAGACCTACGTGCAGCACTTCGACCAGTGCCTCGGCTGCATGGCGTGCGTCTCGGCGTGCCCTTCCGGGGTGAAGTACGACCGGCTGATCGAGTCGACGCGCGCGCAGGTGGAACGGCATTATCCCCGGACGCTGGCCGACCGCCTCTTTCGCTGGCTGATCTTCTCGCTGTTTCCGCATCCGGCGCGCCTGCGGGCCATGCTGTTGCCGATGTGGTTGTATCGGCGCTCCGGCCTGCGCTGGCTGCTGCACCGGAGCGGCCTGCTGCGATTGCTTCCCGCGCGGCTGCAAGCCATGGAGAGCCTGCTGCCCGAGGTCTCATTGAGGTCGATGTTCAGCGGCTTACCGATGCGGATCAAGCCGCAAGGCACGCCCCGCCTGAAAGTCGGGCTCATCCTGGGATGTGTGCAGCGGGTGTTTTTCGACGACGTAAACCTGGCCACGGCGCGGGTGCTTGCCGCCGAAGGTTGCGAAGTGTTGATTCCCCGTGGGCAGGGCTGTTGCGGCGCCCTGGGTATGCACGCCGGCCGGGAGCGGGAAGCCCTGAATCAGGCGCGCCGGATGATCCGGGTCTTCGAGCGCGAGCCGGTCGACGTAATTGCGGTGAATGCCGCCGGTTGCGGCTCCAACCTTAAAGATTACGGCGAGCTGCTGGCCGACGATCCTCTCTATGCCGAGCGCGCCCGCCGATTTGCCGCCAAGTGCAAGGATGTGACCGTGGTGCTTGCCGGCCTGGAACCGCGCGCGGTGCGGCATCCGGTGCCGCTGCGGGTCGCCTATCAGGACGCGTGCCATTTGCAGCACGCCATGGGAGTTCGCGCCGAACCCAGGAAACTGCTCGCCGGCATTCCAGAGCTGGAGATCCAGGAAATTGCCGAAGCCGCCATCTGCTGCGGCTCGGCCGGTATTTACAACCTTGTGCAACCGGACACCGCCGCCGAGTTGGGAGAGCGCAAGGCGCGCAACATTGTCGCCACCAAGGCTGAACTCCTGGTCTCCGGCAACCCGGGATGCCTGCTGCAATTGCAGGCTTCGCTCGGCAAGCTCGGGCACCGGATTCCCGCCATGCACACCATTCAGTTGCTCGACAAATCAATTTCCGGTGGAGCGGTGGTGGCGAAGACGAATGGCCGACGACGGCAGCGACCATGAATCTTAAAGCAGCATTGCGGATTTTTGCCTTACGCCGCCTTGCCGCGCAGGAGCAACTGCTGCGCCGGGGTGAAGGCGTGGGTGCGAATCAGGCCGGTGCTGATCAGGCAGGTCAGGCCTGAGGAGGCAAACATCATGGCGATCACCACGAACTGATAGATCGCCGCATAGAGCGGTGGCGAGCCGGAGAGCAGCATGCCGGTCATCAGTCCCGGAATCCAGACGATGCCCAGCGTCCGCAGGTTGTTGAGCGGCGGAATGAGGCTGGCCCGGTAGGAGATCCGTACGAAGCGCGCCACCGCCGCTTGCGGCGATGCTCCCAGCGCCAGGGCGGATTCGATTTCGCCCGCGTGCGACTCCACTTCGGCGCGGAAGCGGTCGAGCGCCAGCGCGTTGGAGTTCATGGCGCTCGCGATCAGCATGCTCCCGACCGGCACGAGGGCGGTGATGGTATGTTGAATGATCCCGCTCAAAACCATGATCACGATAATCAGCCCGGCACCCACGGCAATGGCGCAGAGCGAGGTCTGGAAGGCTCCGGGAATCGACTTGGCGCGCCGCGCCGAGGTTATCGCGGCAACCACCATCATCAACCCAAGGATCAGGCCGCTGGTCCATCGCGGGCCGCGCAACAGCCCGATGAACACGAAGCCAACGGCGATGACCTGCGAGAGCCCGCGCACCAAGGCGATCAGGGTTTCCCGCTCGACGTGGATCTGGCGGCGGCGCGCCAGCAGCATGGCGGCCGTGACCATGACCGAGGCCAATCCGGCCTGCGCCAAGCCCAACAGCAAATGATTGCTAAGATTGCCGTTCAGCACCAAGCACCTCCCGGGTGAATCCCGTGCGCACGAGCCGGCCGGAGCTGAGCAGCGCCACCCGTGCGGCCATTCTGCCGGCCTGTTGCAGATCGTGGGTCACGATGACGCAGGTCAGCCGGCGGCTCACGACCACCGTGGAAATCAGATTTTCGATGCCAAGCTTGGAATCCTCGTCGAGCGCCGACGTGGGCTCGTCCAGCAGCAACACCTCGGGAGAATTGGCGAGCGCCCGGGCAAGGGCTACGCGCTGCGCCTCGCCGCCCGAGAGATTGTGGATCGCGCGACTGGAGAATCCGTCGAGGCCGACCTGCGCCAGCAGACCGGCTACCGCTTCGTCGGTGAGCAGCTCACCGCGTTGAGCGGGGCCAAAGCAGACATTTTCCGCCACCGTGCCGGGGAAAAGAAATGCCGCCTGCATCACCATGCCCACGCGCCGGCGAAGCTCGGCCGGAGCGAGCGTGCGATAGTCTTCGCCCGCGAAGTAAACGGTTCCGCTGGTGGGCTCATCCAGCCGGTTCAACAGGCGAAGCAGCGACGATTTGCCGGCGCCGCTCGCGCCGACGATGGCCACGACCTCGCCCTCGGCGACTTCCAGATTGATATCGTCGAGGATCGGCTTGCCTTCAACCTGGCGCCCAAGATGTTCGGTGCGGATGATGGACATTCGCGTGCTCTATCTGCGGCCTTCGCCCCGCGTACCAGGCTTGCGGTATTCCGCGGCATCTTCCGCGACATTCTCCGCAACATCGGCCCAGCCCTTTTGATCTTCCGGCCGGGCGTGCGGCGAATCAGATTCCTGCCCCCATGCTGACGTATTCGGGAAGCGATTTCAGCTCGGTGCGGTATTGTTCGCGCTCCTCGTCCTCGGCGGTCAGGCCGCGGACGGCGTCCAGCTCGCGGGCCGCCTGCACCACCTGGCCATCCAGATGTTCGAGCCGCTTCTCGAGCTGCTTCACTTCTTTCGCCAAGGCAATCATCACGTTCGATAAAGGATCCTGCACATCGTGCGGATCGGTAATCAGCACGCGTTTGCCCTCGCGGTAAATGATGTGGGCGGGATTGCCGACCACGGTGGAATCCGGTGGGACATCGCGCAGCACGACCGAACCGGCGCCGACGCGCGAGTGCTCGCCAACCGTGATGTTGCCAAGAATGTTGGCGCTGTTGCCCACGAACACGCCGTCGCGCAACGTGGGATGCCGCTTGCCTTTTTCCTTGCCGGTGCCGCCCAGGGTTACGTTCTGATAGAGGGTGACGTCGTCGCCCAGAATCGAAGTCTCGCCGATGACCACGCCCATGCCGTGATCGATGAACAGGCGCCGCCCGATCTGCGCCCCGGGGTGGATCTCAATGCCGGTCCAGAAGCGCGCCACCTGCGAGCCGAAACGCGCCAGAAACCTGCGGTCATTTTTCCATAACCAGTGATTCAGCCGATGGAACCAGACGGCATGCAGGCCGGGATAGCAGAACAGCACACTGAACGTGGAGGACGCCGCCGGATCGCGATCGAAGACCGACTGGACGTCCTCACGGATAGTCTCAATGAATCCCATGTTTTAGTTTAACTCGTCCAGATATCTTTGGCAGCGCGGGCGGTGTAGGCCGACATCGCGGCGGGACCGCCGCGTCAGCCCGGCGAGCCCGCCAATGAAAAAAGGCGCGCCATGACCGCACGCGCCTTGGCCATCAGGGAATTTATGGTTTAGTGGCGAAATCGAGCAGGTGGATGAAGGAGCGATAAATCTTGCCCGTGGCCCGCGTCATGCCGACTTCGCAAGTACGGCTGCTCGAATAGTGTCCGTCGAAGTTGCCTTCCATCACCTCGACCGCCTCCGGCTTGGTTGCCGCCGCCGTCAATTCCGGAAACAGGAAGCCGCGATCGCCGGCAAAGGCGCAGCAACCTGCGTTCTGCGGCACCGTGACCTGGTCGCTACAGGCGGCGGCAACGCTCACCAGTTTGTTGGTCAATCCCATCTTGGTGACCGAACAGACCGGGTGCAGCACCACCGAATGCACTTTGCGCATCACGGTCAGCCGCGGCAGCAGCGAGTCGTTGGCGAACTCGATGCTGTCGATGATCCGCAGCCGGTCGAAGCGCGCCTGGTTTTCCGCCGTCAGATACGACCGGGCCGTCAGTAGTCCGTGGCTGCACGGACTGGTGTCCACCACCACCGGAATCTTGCCCTCGCCCGTCCACTTCCAGAAGCGCTCGATGGCGTGGTTGATGGCCTCATGGTGCGCCGGATCGAAGCCTTTCGACGAAAACGGCACGCCGCAGCAAACTCCCTCCGCGTCTTGCGGAACATACAGCTTGACCCCCGCCCGTTCCGCCACGTTGAGCAGCGCGCCCATCAGCGTAATGTCATCCGGTTCGCCCGGCAACGCGCCCATCACCCGCGAGACGCAGGTGGGAAAGTACACGGCAGCCGCGCCAGCCGCGGTCGTCACCGGCAGCGCGCCCTTGCGCGGACGTGGCATTTCCTTGCTCCACAGCGGCAGCGCCAGACCGGTCATGGCGCGCACTCCGCGGGTCAGGCTGGCCATCGTCGTGTGCCCGAACAGCGATGCTCCCAAGTGTCCCATCGACAACCCGCAGCGCGCCAGCCGCTCGGCGGTGGCAAAGTTGCGCGCCACGCTCACCGCCCGCTTCTGTTCCTGCTCGCTGTGCCGGAGGTTGCGAAAATACTTCGTCAGCTTTGCCGTATCGATGCCGACCGGGCAGGTGGTGGCGCAAAGCCCGTCGACCGCGCAGGTATCGAGCGCCATGTACGGGAAATCAGCGTCCAGGGCGGCGTAGCCCGCCAGGTCGCCGGCTTCCTTCAAACGTTGCATCTCGCGCCGCACCACGATGCGTTGCCGCGGCGTCAGACTTAGATCGCGGCTCGGGCATTTCGGCTCGCAGAAACCGCATTCAATGCACTTGTCGACCTCGGGCTCGATGGTTGGCGTGCGCTTCAGATTCGCCAGGTAGGAGTAGCGGTCCGGATTGATAATGACGCCGGGATTCAGCAGCCCCCGTGGATCGACCGTCTGCTTCAGCCGCTCTATGACGGCGTAGCCTTCCTCGCCCCACTCAAGCCTCACGAAAGGCGTCATGTTGCGCCCGGTTCCATGCTCCGCCTTCAGCGCCCCGTCGTACTTCTGCACCGTCATCTGCACGACATCTTCCAGCAGGCCCGAGTATTTCTGCACTTGCGATTGCTCGTTGAAGCTCTGCGGCATCATGAAGTGCAGGTTGCCATCCTTGGCGTGGCTGTAAAGGATGACGTCATCGTAGTGGTGCTTCTTGAACAGGGCTGTCAGATCCATCGCCGCGTCGGCCAGGCGTTCAACCGGATACGCCAAATCCTCGGTGATCATGGTGGTGCCGCTGGCGCGCGCCATGCTCACAATGGGAAAGAGAGCGGCGCGAATTCTCCAGAGCTGCGCCTGCTCGGCCGCGTCATGGGTAAACGCCGGAGGAGCCACCAGGGTGAGATTGGCGACCGCCTTTTGCAATTTCTCCTCCAGCAAAGGACGTTCCTGCTCATCGGCCACCTGGAATTCCACCAGAATGCCGGCGGCTTCGTCGCTCAATCCCTTGATCGTCGGAGGAATGCCGGGAAGATCCTGGATGGAGCGCAGGGAAGCCCGGTCCATCATTTCCAGACACGCCGCACCGGCTTCGCGCAAGGGCGCGATGGCGGCGGCAGCGTCGTAGAGATTCGGGAACAGCAGCAGTCCCGTGTACTTCACCCGCAGATCGGGCACGGTGCGCAACACCGCCTCGGCGATGAAGCCCAGCGTCCCCTCCGAGCCAATCAGCAGATTGCGGAAAATATCAACCGGCCGCTCGAAATCCACAAAGGCGTTCAAGGAATAGCCGGTCGTGTTCTTCCTCGTGTACTTGGTGCGAATGCGCGCCGCCAGCTCCGGATTGGCTTCGATCTGCTGCTTCAACTCCAGCAGCGTGCGCGCCAGCTCCGGCTCCTTCAGCCGGAACTGCGCGTCGGCGTCGGGCGAGGCCGTGTCGATCACGGTCCCCGAAGAGAGCACGAAAGTCAGCGACTCCAGGGTGTGGTAAGCGTTCTGCACAACTCCGCAAGACATGCCGCTGGAGTTGTTCGACAAAATACCGCCGATGGTGGCAATCGCCACCGAGGCCGGATCGGGGCCGATCTTCTTGCCATAGAGAGCCAGTGCGGCATTGGCCTGGCCGCCCAGCACGCCCGGTTGCAGGCGGATCTTCTTGCCGCCTTCCTCAATCTTGATGCCACGCCAATAGCGGGACACATCCACCAGCAGGCCGTCGCTGACCGTCTGCCCGGAAAGACTGGTACCGCCGCCGCGGAAGGTGAGCGGAATGCCGTACTCCTGACTGAAGCGAAACAGCGCCTGGATCTCTTCCACCCCTTGCGGCTGGATGACGGCCTGCGGAATCAGCCGGTAAAAGCTGGCGTCGGAGGCAAAAGCGATCACGTCGATGGGACGGTTCAGAATTCGGGCAGGATCGATCGCGGCCGACAGCTTCTGCTTCAGTTCGGCCGAACTGAGAGAGGCGCGCGGCGGCGTGGCGGAGCTAGCAGCGGTTGCCATGATGACTCCTCGGTGATCTTCCGGCAGAACTGGAAGCAAGTCCCCGGTGCATCAACCGGAAAACAGAAGGGAACGGCTCGTCGGAATCGACCGTCCGCTTGCGGAACTCAATTATGAGCCAGCTAAGGATTGTCTGCCGGGAACGCACAAGGCGTAAGTGACCGCACTCACAATTTCTGGTGACCCATGACACTCCGCGTATCGCCGGAAACGGCTGCTGGACCGCGCCAACAGAGGCCGGATGCCCTGCGACCGTCCCGGGTGACACGCCTTAAGCTAAGCGCCGAGATATGACTTAATCAGGTCGTCCTTGGCCGCCAGCGTTGCTGCCGTCCCGTGGAGCCGGATTTCACCGGTCATCATGATGTAGGCATAATCGCAGGCCGAAAGCGCCAGGGTGGCGTTCTGCTCCACCAGAATCATGGTTACGCCCTGGCTCTTGATCTTGGCGATGATCTCAAAAATCTGGTCGACGATCACCGGCGCCAGCCCCATCGAAGGTTCATCCAGCAGCAGCACCTTCGGACAGGCCATCAGGCCGCGAGCAATGGCCAGCATCTGCTGCTCGCCACCGGAAAGGGTTCCTGCCTGCTGATCGATTCTTTCCTTCAATCGGGGAAAGAGCCCGAAACATTTTTCGTAATCGGCTTCGATGGCTTTTTTGTCCCGCCGCAGGTAGGCGCCCATCCGCAGATTTTCCCGCACCGAAAGCGTGGCGAAAATCCGGCGGCCTTCGGGAACGTGAATCACTCCGGCGGCGACGATCTTTTCCGGGCTCAGCCCGCCGATCTCGCGTCCCTCCAACTGGGTGCTGCCGCCCGGCAGCGATCGCACCAGGCCTGAAAGGCTCTTCAGCAGCGTGGACTTGCCGGCGCCATTCGAGCCCAGGACGGCGACCACCGTACCCTCCGGCACGGTCAGCGAAACCCCTTTCAGGACCTCCGCCTTGGTGTATTTGACGTGCAAGTTCCTGATCTCAAGCATGGGCCGCACCCCGCTTGCCCAGATAGGCTTCGACCACCCGCTGATTCGATTGCACCTCCGCAAAACTGCCCTCGGCGATCTTTTCACCGGAATCCAGCACGGTAATGACGTCGGCGATTTCCTTGACGAATTCCATATTGTGTTCAATCAGTGCCACGGTGACGTTCAGGGCGCTGATCCGCTTGATGGTCTGGGCGAGCGCCTGCGCCTCGACGGTGTTCATGCCCGCCGCCGGTTCGTCCAGCAACAGCAGCCGTGGTTCGCTGGCCAGGGCGCGGGCGATCTCGATGATCCGCTGCTTGCCGTAAGGCAGGCTTTGCATGTTGGTCTTGAGCAGATTGTGGATCTCAAAGAACTCGGCCAGCTCGGTCACTTTGGCGTCGATCTTTTTGCGCTCCGCCGGTTCCCGTCCGAGGTGCGAGATCGCTTCAAACATTCCGTAATGGGTGCGGCAGTGCAGGCCGAGCGCGATGTTCTCCCACACCGTCATCCCGCGGAAGGGCCGGATGTTTTGAAAGGTCCGCGCGATCCCTTTGGCGGTGATGCGGAAGGGAGCCAGGCCGGTAATTTTTTCGCCCAGGAAAAAAACCTCTCCGGCTTCGGGCGTATACACCCCGGAAAGGACATTGATCAACGTGGATTTTCCCGAGCCGTTCGGGCCGATGATGACGTGCCGCGAATTCTCCAGGATGCTGACATTCACCTGGTTCAAGGCCAGCACTCCGCCAAAGCGCTTGCTGATGGCTTTCACTTCCAGGATAATCGTCGCCGTCATCAAGCCCCCATTTCCTTGTCGCTGTCGCTGTTGGCCGCTTTATGCTCACGCCAGGCGGCAAACAGCACCAGCACCATCAGGATGAAACTGAAAAAAAGCATGTAGTAGTCTTTCAGGCTGCGCAGAAGCTCGGGCAGGAGCGTCAGCAGCACGCCCACCAGCGGAGAGACAACCGCGCTGAAGCCTCCCAGAACACTCATGCAGAGATAGAGCGCCGACTCGTTGAACGTGTACAGGTCGGGTCCGATGTAACCGGTCAGGAAGGCGTAGAGCGCGCCGGCAAAGCCCGCCAGGAAAGCCGACAGTGCGAACGACATGATCTTGTAGTACTTCACGTTGACGCCCATCACCTCGGCCGTCAG
This sequence comes from uncultured Acidobacteriota bacterium, assembly GCA_963786555.1. Taxonomy (GTDB): domain Bacteria; phylum Acidobacteriota; class Terriglobia; order Terriglobales; family Acidobacteriaceae; genus CAWBRT01. The sequence continues at coordinate 135,276 of CAWAZO010000010.1, read as the reverse complement.
TTCGTCGTCGCGGATGGCGATCAGGGCGCGCCCGACTCTGGAATTTCGCAGCCGGATGGCGCCATACATCGCCAGTGCCAGCAACACGGCAATGAAGTAGTAGAAATACAGAGGCTGCGCCAGATCCAGGCCGGCAAGTTTCAAGGGCGGAATGCGCGAGATGCCGAAGGGCCCGCCGGTGAGGTGTTCGAGATTGATCACCAGAATCCGGATAATCTCGGCGAAGCCTATGGTGATGATGACCAAAAACGGTCCCCGGAGATTAAACGCCGGAATACCGACCAGAACCCCGAAGACGGCGGCCACGGTCGGAGCAATCAGCAGCACCAGCCACGGCGACCATCCCATCCTGGTGGTTACAATCGCGCCCACATAAGAGCCGATCGAGTAGAAGGCGACCTGGCCGAGCGAAACCAGCCCGGTAAAGCCGGCCAGCACCACCAGTCCCAACACGACAAGCGCCACCACGGCGCCCATATCGGTGACCAGAATGAGGTAGTCGCTTTGCAGAATCAGCGGCAGCACCAGGGCCAGGACGGCGCCCAGCAACGTCAGCTTCCCGGGGCTCACCAGACGGCGCCAATCGCGCTTCCGCGGGGATGAAACCGGAGCCGGTTTTTTCATGGTCTCCATTTTCATGGTCTCCACCTACACCTTCTCCGAGATCTTCAGGCTGAACAATCCCTTGGGCTTGAACAGCAGGAAGGCGATCAGGATGCCAAACGTGATGGCGTCTTTGTAGCTCGATGAAAGATAAATTCCGGCCAGCGTCTCGACAATGCCGAGCAGGACGCCGCCGACCACCGCGCCCAGCGGGTTTCCAAAACCACCGATGATGGCAGCGGCAAAGGCCTTCAGGCCGAGCGAATCGCCCATCTCCGGAACCAGGAACAGGATCGGCGTCGCCAGGATGCCGGCCACGGCCGTGATCATCAGGCTGATTACAAACGAAAGGCTGATGATGAAATTGCTCTTCACGCCCATCAATTGCGCGACCTCACGGCTTTCGGCCGCCGCCCGCATGGCTACGCCGAGCAGCGACTTCTGCGAAAGGATGTAGAGCCCGATAATCAGCAGCAGAGACAGACCTACCGTCCAGAAAGTGGCCGGCATGATGTGGGCATGAAGGAAAGTGACAGGCGTCTCGCCAAAAACGTTCCCGAGCGCCAGCGGCTTGGTGCCCCAGATGGCGCGGATCAGATTCTTCAGGAATACCGAGAGGGCGATGGTGACGATGAGAATCAGCAGCGGATTACAGTTAAACTGCCGCAATGGATGAAATAACGCCTTATCCACGATAAAGCCAACCGCCCCAAGGCAAACAATCGTCAGCCCGGCCGCCAGCACAAACGGCATGTGCATCATCACGTAGAACAAATACAGGAAGTAGCTGGTGAGGGCTACGAAGTCGCCTTGGGCCAGGTTGAAGAAGCCTGCCGTGTTCCACAGCAAAACAATCGCTAAGGCGGGAAGCGCATAGAGCAGCCCGATGGCGGTTCCGCCGGTCACCACCTGCAGAAATAATCCCATTCCAGACCCCTCTTCGATCTCGTCGCGGGCAAGGAGGCCCCGGTTGGGACCTCCTTGATGCGTTACTGGCTGCTATTCGCTATCGGTCAGATTGTCGGCGTCGGCGACCCACACCCACTTGCCGCCCGTGTACTTGGCCAACGAGGCGCGATGCACGAGATTGCCCCACTTGTCGGCCGTGTACTCGCCCTGCACGCCCTTGAAGCCCTTCAGCGTGCGCAGCTCGGCGGCAATCTTGTCGCGGTCCGGACCGGTCTTGGTGATCACCTGTCCAAGAATCTTCACCGCATCGTAATAAGGCGCGGCGTGATCTTCGGGCTCGACCCCGAACTTCTGCTTGTACTTGGTCACGAATCCCTGAACCTCGGGGCTGGGGTTGGAGGCGATGAAGGCCGAGGAGGCGATGACGCCTTCCATCTTTTCGGGGCCTACCAGCTTGGCGAAGTCGGGAGTAATGAACGCATCGCCGCCGAAGACCGGAATCTTGATGCCCATTTCACGCATCTGGCGGAGTGATTTCGCGCCTTCCACCTGGATCGAGTAGTCGATCACAACTTCGGCGCCCGAATTCTTGATGCGCAGCAACGGCGCGGTAAAGTCATTGTCCCCGACATTATAGGTTTCATAGGCGGCCGGCTGGAGGTTGTACTTCGCTAACGCCGCTTTGGCGCCCTGGCCTCCGCTGACACCGTAATCGCTGTTGGTGTAGAGAATGGCCATCTTGCGATAGCCCTGTTTGTAGGCGTAATCGACCAGAGCTTGCCCGATGAACGGACCCATGGCGACCACGCGGAAGATGTAATCATTGCCGTCGTGCGTGATCTTGCGGCTCTTGCTGCTGGTGATCTGGGGAAGCTTGTTCTGCTTGGCCAGCGGCTCGACCGCCAGCGTATTGCCTGACCAGTCGGGACCGAGCAGGGCGACCGGCTTGGTTTCGTCCAGCAGCTTTCGCATCGCGTTGAGGGCGACGTCCGGCTTCGAGGCATCGTCGAGCGGGAACAGCTCGATCTTTTTGCCATTGATTCCGCCAGCGGCATTGATTTCGTCGGCGGCGAGTTGAGCGGCGTCGCGCTGGAAGTTGCCATACATGGCGGCGTCGCCGGTGAACGAGGTCACGATCTGGCCAATCTTGATCGTTTTGTCCTCTTGCTTGGACTGACAGCCGATCCCAATCAGCGTCAGGATGACCACGAAAACCATTACATACTTCAGGTTCTTCATTGCAGTCGTCTCCATTTTAGATTGCTTGCCGGCCCCTCGCACCGCGGCCGTTCCCTTCCGTCCCGAGCCTATTTGCCGACGGTGATGACACCGGCGGTTGCATCCACTTCCACCCAGTCTCCGGTCTTGATCTCGGTCACCGGATCGATCTCAAGGCCGTCGATGATGGGTAATGTCGTGTGGTAAAACTTGTCGGCCAGGATTCCGCCCGCGGCGAGAATGCCTTCGGTGTGCTGGTTGATGATCGCCGCCGGAGCATTGCCGCAGCGCGCCAGCTCCAGGATGATCGCCGCGCCCACCGTGGACCCGCGCCCTTCGGGAAAGACGAAGACCTTGCCCTTGATACTCTGGCCGCAGAGTTCATGCCGCTGATCGACAATGATGCCGGTAGCCGGATCGACTCCGCCCCAGAAACCAAACATCTGCCCGGTCACCAGCGCCGGACCGGCATTCTTGCCATCGGTGACGCCCTTACCTTTGAATGTTTTCATGCCTGTCCTCCCTAGCACTTGGTCTCCACGCGGCCTTTCACGGCGGCTTCCACGCATTCGGCGACGCTGCCGAAGATCACGTCGGTTTTGCATTGCACCGGGGCGTAATAGGAGCACTTCCCGGAATCGGTCATCAAGGTCTTGAAGCCCCAGGTTTCGACCGGAGAAATCAGCATGCAGGTCTCGGTCGCCAGCTTGCCCCCGAGGGCCAGCAGCTCCGCCATGATTCCCATGCGATCGGCCAGGTCCCTGACCTGCTTGGTGGTGTAGATCCAGAGCTCGGTGCCGGCGGCGACCTTGCGGCCGGCCAGCAACTTCATGACGTTCTGGATTTCGGTAATGCTGTAGTGCGGGCAGCCCAGCGCCACCAGGTCGATCTTGGCGCTCTTCACCGTACACATCTCGTCGCGAGTCTTCTTGAGGGTTTCCTCCGTGACGGTTACGGTGCGTTCGGGCTGGTTCGGCCCGAAGGCCTCGGCCCGGGTCCGCGCCTCGGGCGTGATGCCCACCAGATGAACCATCGCCAGCGGACCGCTGGCGGCGGCGGCGGCCAGCATGGCTTTCAACTCGTCCATCTTGGGAGTGGCGGCCATTCCGTCAACCACGCCAATCTCGCTGCCCAGCGTTTTGCCCAGGAAGTAGCCGAGGACCGGATATTCCCAGGTTTCCAGCGTGCGGCCGCCGAGCTCCATCTTGACCAGCACTTTACCGTAACGATTTTCCTGCAAGTGCAGGCCGTATTCCGGAGTGCGTCCGGTGATGCCGATGCAGACATCCAGCACGGCGGTCTCGCGGTTGGAGCGCGCACCCAGAATCGAGTTAATGAAGGCGACCGCCGAGGACTCGGTCCAGCCGACATGTTCGCCGAAGCGCGGCGCCGAACCGTTAAAGTGCGGCAGGCAGGTCCAGCTCATGATGGCGCCCATCTGCTCGTAGGCCTTGGCGACCCGCAACTGCTTTTCGGCATAGGCGGCCGGGGTTTTGAATTCCTGCCACTTCTGCGTATCCATGCCGCTCGGATCGAGCGTCGTCGGCACCCTGAACTTGGCGCCCATGGCGGCGAACTTCTCGCAGACCTCGACGCCGGCGTCATAAATGCTCTTGTACATCGCCAGCACGATGTGGGCGCTGGCTACCGGAACCAGCCTTTTCGCGCCGAACTTCCCGCCCACCTTGACCAGAATCTCCATCGCGAGCTTCGTGGCTTCCCCTTGATCGCCGCCTAGCATCGCCTCTTCTTCTTTGCTCAAAATCATCAGCATCTCCTTGTTTGCTTCGCACCCGGCCGGCCCCCGGCGGCTAGATCCGGATCTGGCTGCCGGTTGGCGACGCAGTCGAGCCACGGTCCTCACTCCACGCCTGAACCGCTTCGTGCTAGTCGAATGTCAATGCCGGTACGCAGCCTGACTGTTCCGGCCACAGGTGCCCGGCGCTCCGTCGGTCCTGACATCCTCTGGAAAATCGGATACCCCAAGATGGGAACAGGCGTCGTCCTACAGAACCATGCCGCCACTGATGTCGATCAGCTGCCCGGTCACATAGGCGGCGTCATCGGAGGCCAGGAAAGCCACCACATTGCCCACGTCCGCCGGTTCGCCAACTCTTCCCATCCAGATCTTGTCGATCATGGCGTTCCAAGTCTTCTCCGGAACCCCGCGCGTCATCTCCGTATCCACGAAGCCGGGATTGATGGCATTGACGGTTACGCCCTTCTTCGCCAGCTCGCGCGCCGCCGTCCCGGTCAAAGCCGACTACGCCACCCTTGGCGGCGCTGTAGTTGGCCTGCCCGAAGTTGCCCCTCCAGCTCATGGAAGCCACGTTGATAATGCGTCCGTAGCCGCGCTCCCGCATTTGCCGGGCGGCCTCGCGCAGGCAGTAGAAGGTGCCTGTCAGGTTCACCCCGATGACCTGCTGCCACTGTTCGTCGGTCATCTTGTGAAGCATGACGTCGCGATTGATGCCGGCATTGTTCACCAGAATGTCGATCGGGCCGAACTCGCCGATCCCTTTGGCGAACATGGCCTCGACCTCGGCTACTTTCGAAATGTCGGTCTTCGAGGCAATCGCCATTCCCCCGGCCTGCTTGATCTGCTCGACGACTTTCTGCGCATTCTCTTCGACGACGTCCACCACCACGACCTTCGCGCCTTCGGCGGCGAGCTTCAGTGCAATGCCGCGGCCGATTCCCCGGCCCGCCCCGGTCACGATGGCTACTTTATCTTTGAGTCGCATAGATTCTTTCCTCTTTCTTGATGGCTTTATGCTTTTGCAATTTCTTTAGCTTTGGCGTACAGCTTCGCTTTCAAGTCGAAGCGCCCGGTATTGTAGACGCTCGCGTCCGTGATCTTCAGCTCCCGGGCAAGGATGGGCGTGAACTCCATTTGCTCCAGGATGTCCCGCTTCACGTCGACGCCGGGTGCGATCTCGACCAGCACCGGACCTTCCGGCCGCAGTTCGAAAACCGCACGTTCGGTCACGAAGTGCACTTTCTGGTGATTGCGCCGGGCGATTTCGCCGTTGAAGGAAATCTGCGTGACCTTCTTCACCAGCTTTTTCTGTGTCCCTTCCTTGACGATCCGCAGCTTGCCGCCGGCGAACTCGACCTCCAGTCCGCGGGCCGTGAACGACGAGCAAAACATCACATGCCCGGCGTTCTGGGTGATGTCGACGAAGCCGCCGCAGCCCGGCGCGCGATCGCCGAACCGGGTGGCGTTCACGTGTCCCACTTCGTCCATCTCGCCGGCGCCCATGAAGGTGAAGGGAATGCCCATGCCGTTGTAGAAGTCGAACTGCACTTCGTGCGGAATCAGGGCATAAGCGTTGTGCGCCACGCCGAAGTCAATGCCGCCTTCGGGAACGCCGCCATAGACGCCCGATTCAATCGTCAGCAGCACGTCGTCTCCCAACCCTTCTTCGGACAAAATGCTGCCCACCACGTCGTTGGGAATGCCGGTGCCCACGTTGAGCGCCGTCCCCAGCTCCAGTTCCATCATCGCCCGTCGCCCGATCACCTTGCGCATGGAAAGCGGCAGGGGATCGGCTGCCGCCGCCGGCGTCACCAACTCGCCGCAGAGCGACGGATCATAAATGAATGAAGAAGATTGGCGGTGATCCACGTCCGGGTTGTCGCAAACCACGATCGCATCCACGAAAAAGCCCGGCACCACCACTTGCTTGGGGTGCAGCGAACCAGTCCTGGCTACGCGTTTGACCTGTGCCAGCACCTTGCCGCCATAACGCTTGGCGGCCAGCACGGCCGGCATCACCTCCAGCTTCATGGCTTCTTCTTCGCAGGTAATGTTGCCCATTTCGTCGGCCGTGGTGCCGCGAATCATGACGACATTCAGCGGAATCGACTTGTAGAAAAGGTATTCTTCCCCGCCGTACTCCATGACATCGATAATGTCGGGACAAGGACGGGTCCGATCGTTCATTTTGCCGCCCTCGATCCGAGGGTCTATGTAGGTTCCCAGCCCCACCTTGCTCATCTTGCCCGGCAGTCCGCAGGCCATCGAACGATAGAGCTGTGCGATCTGCCCTTGCGGCAGGTTGAAGGCCTCGACCTGGTTGGAGCCGATCATCTCCATCCAGCGCGGAGCCAGTCCCCAATGCCCGCCGATGACCCGCTTGACCATGCCTTCGTGGCACAGGTGCTGATTGCCCCGGTCGCGATTGCACTGCCCGGCCGAGTGTACAAAGGTGAGATCGCGAGGCGAGCCGGAGGCGAGAAAGCTCGCCTCCATCGCCTTCCAAATGCTTTCCGCCGAACTGACCAGCGTCATACCGACGGTTGCCAGGGTGTCGCCATCTTTAATCATGGCCGCCGCTTCTGCGGCTTTGACAAATCTAACGGTCATCAAGCCTGCCTTAGACCAGATTCGCGGATATCCGCGAGTGAGCCGGGCATTGCGCCCGGCGGTGTTAGTACTGAAACGTCAACCTTGAAGCTGCTCCAGAAAATCTGCTCTAGAACTGCAGATTTTCAAATACCGTCGCAATGCCCTGGCCGCCGCCAATGCACATCGTAACGACGCCATATTTGGCGCCGCGGCGCTTCAATTCGTTCATCAGCTTTACCACCAGAATTGCGCCCGTCGCCCCCACCGGATGACCCAGGGCGATCGCCCCGCCGTTGACGTTGACCTTGGCTTTGTCCAATCCCAGATCGCGTACTACGGCGACCGATTGCGAAGCAAATGCCTCGTTGATCTCGAACAGGTCGATGTCGGCCAGCTTCAGGCCAGCTTTCGCCACGGCCTTCCGGGTGGCCGGTGCCGGCGCAAAGCCCATGATGTCCGGGCTGTTGCCCACCACCGCCTGGCTCTTGACGGCCAGCAGAGGCTTGATTCCCAACTGATCGGCCTTGGCGCGGCTCATCACCACCACGGCTCCGGCGCCGTCGTTGATGCCCGAGGAGTTCGCCGCCGTAACCGTGCCGCCTTCCTTGAATGCCGGCTTCAATTTGGCGAGGGCTTCCATGGTGATCCCGAAGCGCGGGTGCTCATCCTGGGCAAACATCTTCTTTTCCCTGCCGACCTTGATCTCGACCGGCAGAATCTCGTCGACAAACTTGCCCGCCTTGATCGCCGCTTCCGCCTTCTGCTGGCTCTCCATGGCGAACTCGTCCTGGCATTGGCGCGAAACGTGGAATTGCTCGGCTACGTTCTCGGCCGTGATTCCGTTGGGATACGGACCCATCGGCCAGGTCAGAATCGACAGCAGGCCGTCTTCCAGCGTTTCGTTGCCAAACTTGTGGCCAAAACGATGGCTGCGAACGTAATACGGCAGCAGGTTCATGTTCTCCGTGCCGCTGGCCACGACAATCTCAGCTTCTTCGGTCTGAATCGCCTGTACCGCCGAGTTCACGGCTTGCAGCCCAGATCCGCATTGCCGGTTCACCGAGTACGCCGTGGTCTCCAACGGCAGTCCGGCCGTGAGCATGCAGCAACGAGCGATAAACCCGCTCTCGGCGATTTGGCCGACGTTGCCGACGATCACCTCGTCGACCTGCTTGCCCTCGATCCCCGCCCGCTTCACGGCTTCCTTGATTACCATGCCGCCGAGAGTGTGCTGGTGCACATCCTTCAAACTTCCGCCCATTGTCCCAATTGCCGTCCGCACACCGCTGACGATCACCACTTCCTGTCCGGTCATATTCTTGAATCTCCTCACTTTTGCGGCGAAATGCCGGTGACATGAATGCCGGTCATCCATCAAAACGCGCCGCTGTTATCGCACGCCTGTTACGCACACCGACCCGCCTCCGGGATAATCCCGAAGCCGGGACTTCACACCATGTTGGTGAATATCAATAATTCTGAGTGTAACCGAAACTTATATCAACAACTTATATCAACCGCGAAGCCGCCGCTGAACGGCATCAGTCACAGCCCCAGGTGATAATCATCACGCCCACAAGCCTTGTACCCTTCCCAGAGCTAACCCTCTGGGCGCCGCCGGGGAGCGCCGGACGTCGGGCTCGGCCTTAGTCGCGGCTGCCAAAATAATTTTCATGGACCCCTTGACAAGCGGCAGCATCTAGATAAACTGTAAGTGTTGCTGCAATGCAGCATGATTTGCAGCATGAAATTCGAAAAGAAAATCGGAGGAAATCATGAATTCTACGACCAAAGCAGCTCCCACGGCGGACCTGACCGGCGCAGCCAGCGGATGGTTTGGCAACGGACTGGCGCAGATCGTCGAAATGCAAAAAATGGTGATCGATGCGACCTTGAAGCAGAGCGCCGAAGCCTTCGAAGCCGTGAAGGGCTCTTTCCCGGTCAAATCCCAGGCGCCTTGCGCGTGCGTCTTCGAGGCGGCGGGACAGACCCTGGAGAAGTGCGCCACGATCCAGAAAAAGGTATTGGACCTGGTGCAGGAACAGGGTACGGCACTGGCGGAAACCGTTAAAATTTCCGACCTGTCCAAGAGCATGAACACAACTGTGACCATGCTGCAACAATCGGCCGCCCGCACCATCGCGGCCCAGAAATCGGCATTGAGCATTGCATCGCAGCAAAATAACGCGGTCGGCGACGCCGTCCGGCGACAATTCCCCAACACGGCGGCGGCTTTGGTCGTCGAATCGGTTCAGCGCGGCATGGATATCCTGCTGGAAAACCAGACAGAGTTCCTGGATATCGCCGCCCGGCAACTGAAACAGCCGGTGAATTTCTAACCGATTCGCAAGCCAGTATCGCCACCGAAGATAGCCGGCGTTGAGTCACTGACCGCTGGCCGTCGTGATCGAAGACCACGGGAGTCGGTCCGGTAAGAGCCACTCTGGCGGGTCCAACCTTACGTTATTGTGGGGCGGGTGGGCGCTGCACCATGGCTGGTCTATCGCCCCCCAAGCCGGCTGCGGAGGTCGCAAGGCACTCCGCAGCCGGTTGGTCTTTGCATTGAGGCCGCCGCCAGGCACGCCATGCGAGAACCGCATCCAACATGTCGCAAATTTTGGGGAGCGGTTGCGTCTTTCAGCGACCTACCGGCTTTCAAACACCACGATATTGTTCCGGGTTACCAGGACCGCCGACTTCGGGGATGGCGAGTCGCCGTTGCGCGATTTGGCCGCGCCGGCGGCAAGCAGTTCCGCTTCTTCACTGCCTTGATTGGCGATGCCGCGGGCGATTTCGCGGCCTTCCGGGTCGGCGATGCTGATGACGTCCAAGGGCATGAAGCGGCGCTCAATTTTGACTACGCCCGACCACAACAGGCTGGCCTTGCCGCGCAGGATGGCGTCGCGCGCGCCGGCATTGACCACAATCCGTCCGCTGACGTCGGCGGCGTAGGCGATCCAGCGCCGCTTGGCCGCCATACGGGTCGCCGGGATGAATGCCGTTCCCAGGTTTTCGCCCCGGAAAATGCGCTCCACGATGTCCGGCTTGCTGCCGTTGGCGATGATCGTAATGCCGCCGGCGCGGGTCGCAATTTCGGCGGCCTCCAGCTTGGTCAGCATGCCGCCGCGTCCGCCCTGCGAAGGTCCCAGGGCCAGGGCCTTGATCTCGGGCGTGATCTCCTTCACCAGCGGAATCAGCAGTCCAGACGGCTCAGCGGAATCATCCGGGCTGGCTTTCTTCCGGCGGAGCCGAAGCAATCCTTCCACGTTACTGAGCAGGATGAGTGCCTGGGCATCGACTCGGCTTGCCACCAACGCCGCCAGGCGGTCGTTGTCGCTGAAGATCCGGGTCCGGCTGCCCTTGACCGTATATTCCAGCTCGGCGGTTGAAACCGTATCGTTTTCATTGACGATCGGCACCACGCCGAGTTTCAACAGCTTTTCCATCGTCTGGCGAAGGTTCGACGAGCGGTGCCGGTCCATGAAATCGTCTTCGGTCAGCAATACCTGCGCGATATTGATTCCGTGGGAATGAAAAAGCTGTTCGTAGGCGTACATGAGCTGCGCCTGTCCGACGGCGGCGCAGGCCTGCTTGGTCACCACGTCCTGGGTCCGCGTGCGGTGCAGCGCCAGAACGCCTCGGCCGAGGCCAACCGCGCCGGAGGAGACGAGGATGATCTGGATTCCGGACTGTTTCAACCGGGCAAAGGAAGCGGCCAGGGGCTCCAGCCGCGAGACACAGAAACTTCCGTCAGAGTCGGTGACGACGTTGGTTCCGAGCTTGAAAACGATACGGCGGGCACGGCGCAATAGCGTGGCGCGCTCGTCCTTGGCGGACTCGTCCGTGTCCGGTGTCGCGGGGTCCATCGCGTCGGTCCGGGCACTTGCCGGAATTGGCTTCCGCCCGCCCAATCTGCCTGCGTTCATGGAGTTACCGATCCCCTATGGGTCGCCCAAAGCTCAAGTGTACAACACGCACTGCACGGCGGCCCGCGTCCGAAGCGGCGGTTGCCGACGTCCGTGACCGTTGATCGTCTATGGGGCTGCACCAGAGCCTTGTGATTCGTTATCCTTAACAGATCATGTCCAATGAAGCAGCCATCACGCCAGAGATGATTGGCCGGGCTGGCCGGCCGCCGCTTGTGCTGTGCCTCAATGCGCAGGATGACGTTCTGATTGCGCTACGGGACATCGCCCCCGGAACTCCCTTGCCTACGCCCGGCTCCGGCGAAATTGTCACCCTGGCTCAGATTCCGGCCGGTCACAAGGTGGCCGTGCGGCAGATTGCGGCCGGCAGCCCGGTGCGACGCTACAACCAGATCATCGGCTTCGCCTCGCGGCCAATCTCTCCGGGCGAACATGTCCACGTGCACAATCTGGCAATGGGCAGCTTCGAGCGCGATTACGCTTTCTGTGCCGACACCCGTCCGCCACGCTCGCCGTCGACTCGTTTGACCTTCGATGGCATCGTCCGGCCGGATGGCCGCGTGGCGACGCGCAACTACATCGGCGTGATCAGCAGCGTGAACTGTTCCGCCAACGTCTGCCGCGCGATTGCCAACGCATTTCAGGGAGCGGCCCTGGATGCCTTTCCCAACGTCGACGGCGTGGTGTCGATCACCCACAAGACCGGCTGCGCCATGCCGCAGGGAATTGAGCTGTTGCAGCGCGTGATGGCCGGCTACATTCGCCACGTCAACTTTGCCGCCGTGCTCTTTATCGGCTTGGGCTGCGAGACCATCCAGATCGCACCCCTGATGGAAGCCGAAAAATTGCAGGACTCAGCCCGGCTGCGCGCCTTCAACATTCAGGATATCGGCGGCACGCGCTCGACCATCGAGCGCGGCATTGGGCTGGTGCGCGAGATGCTCCCCGAGGCGAATCGCGTGTCGCGGCAGGCGGCGCCTCTCAGCCATCTGACGCTCGGCCTGCAATGCGGCGGCTCCGACGGCTATTCCGGAATCTCCGCTAACCCGGCGCTGGGCGCGGCCGCGGACCTGCTGGTGGAGCAGGGTGGCACGGCCATTCTGAGCGAGACTCCTGAGGTTTTCGGCGCCGAGCACCTGCTCACCCGGCGTGCTGTCTCCCGCGAAGTCGGCGAAAAGCTGATCGAACGCATTCACTGGTGGGAGCAGTACACCGCCCAGCTTGGCGGCAAGATCGACAACAATCCCTCGCCCGGCAACAAGGCCGGCGGCTTGACCACGATCCTGGAAAAATCTCTCGGGGCGGTGGCCAAGGGCGGCACCAGCAATCTGACAGAGGTGGTCGAGTACGCGCAACCGGTGGCTACACGCGGCTTGGTTTTTATGGATACGCCGGGCTACGATCCGGTCTCCGCCACCGGACAGGTTGCGGGCGGGGCGAACCTCATCTGCTTCACCACCGGGCGCGGCTCCGTCTACGGCTGCAAACCGGCGCCGTCGGTCAAGTTGGCCTCCAATTCCGCCATGTATCGCCGCATGGCCGACGACATGGACTTCAATTGCGGCGAGATTCTCGACGGCGGCATGTCGGTGCAGCAAGCCGGCGAGCAGATTTTCCAGATGCTGATCGAAACCGCCTCGGGAAAGCGCAGCAAGAGCGAGCTGAACGGCGCTGGCGAAGACGAGTTCGCCCCCTGGGTGCTGGGACCGACCATGTAGGGCTAGAGCGGTTCCCGAGAAGCTATATCCTCTCGGAATTGTTCCTGTCGTCGCTCCCGGTTGGTCGCAACGGCCGATGGACCGCGGCTTCGGGATACACCATCTCGGGAACCGCTGTAAAGGCCGGCAGGCGAAGAATCGGTGCGACTTCCCGGCATTCGCGGGTCTAGAGAAGAACCAGAGTTGCTATAGACCTTGGCAGTGAAGCGGGGTTACGTTGGTGTCGGCGATCTTCGCGGCGACAAACTGATGGCACAGCCGTATTCCGATGACCTACGCTGCAAATTTTTGGAAGCTTATGAGGCGGGTGCGGGCAGTCTGCAAAAGTTGGCGGAACAGTTCCGAGTGAGCGTGCAGTATGGCAAGAAGATCCGCGGACAGCAGAAGCGCACCGGGCAGAAGCAGCGGATACCGCAGTCCCATCATGGTCCCATCAGCCGCGTGACGGAAGCGGTCAAGGAGGGTTTGCGGAACTGGCTCCAGCAGCAGCCTGACTTGACCGAGGCGGAGTTGCGCGAGCGCCTGCAAGGTAGCGGCGTCAATTTCTGCAAAAGCCGAGTGGGACAAGTGCTGCGCCAGATGGGGCTGCGACGCAAAAAAAATCCCTGCATGCGCAAGAGCGCGACAGCGGAGCGAACCAGCAACGGCGTCAAGAGTTCATCGAAAAAATCCGCACGGTTCCGGCCCAACGCTTGATTTTCCTGGACGAAAGCGGCGTGACTACACAGATGACGCGCCTGTGGGGCAGGGCCACGCGCGGGCAACGGATTCCGGAAGCGACCCCGCAAGGACATTGGAAGGTGCTGACGATCCTGGGCGCCCTCAGTCTACGCGGCGTGGTGGCCGCCATGACTATCGAATCGGCCACCGATGGTGACGTCTTTTTGACCTATCTGGAACAGCTCCTATGCCCCAAGCTGCAGGCCGGGGACCTGGTAATCATGGACAATTTATCCGCCCACAAGGTGGCCGGCGTACGCGAGTTGATCGAAGCCACCGGGGCCGAACTGCTGTATCTGCCACCCTACTCGCCCGATTTCAATCCCATCGAGAAGGCTTGGGCAAAACTCAAGCAGTTGCTGCGCGCCGCCAAAGCTCGCAGCACTGACGTCCTGGAGCAAGCCGTCGCCGAAGTGCTCAAACTCATAACGGCAGACAATGCTGCCGCGTGGTTTCGGCACTGCGGCTATGGTCTACAGCAACATTAGTTCTGCTCTAAAAAAGTGGGACCTGATTGCTGGCCTCTACCACACGTAGGGGGGAAAGACTCTTTTGCCATTCCGCCGTCGCAAGGTGAAGGAACTCAGCAGAACATAAACGACGAGAAATACGATGCCCCGAACCGCGCCGGAGCCGGGGATGCACACGGCGACCGCGATGGTGAGAAGTAGCGGAAGCGGCCGGATTCTCCAGAAATTCCAATTCCAAAAATGAGGTTTCTTGCTGAACCGCTCTCGGCTGCCGACCGTATGGCAGTCTGTACAGAACATTGGAGCTTGGTTCGCCGTTGGAGCCTCACCGTTGGTGTAATCGAGAACGTCTTCGGAGCCGCATTTGGGACAGTAATAATCTGGCATTGCCTAAATTGTAGACTTCATCGCGGAATGGATGAAAACCAGGGGAAAGATGTTGAGCGGCAAAGTTGGCGAAAGTTATCGCAAAAGAGGGACGATATATCCGAAGCCAGTGCGCTCCAGGGTTTAAACGGTCCTAGAAAATATCCGACCGATAAACCAGCCACCAGCTTGCAATTAGAGATAGAAACGTCTCCGCCACGCCCCAGCCAAACGGCAGGAACCAGGCGCCCAAACTGAAAATAGTGAAGAGCAGCCAGAACATCTTTCGATTTGTGGAGTCACTCCCCATGGACGGCTTCTCTGGTGAACACCTGCTATAGGTCTGGCAGGCTGCTGAAAAACAGACTTGCGATTGGTCCAGCCCACAAGCCCCTGCGGAACGACATCACGGAGCATACATCCTATAACGCCTCGCGGTTGCTTCGGCGCGTTTTCAGCAGCCTAATAGGAGCGACGGGGTTTTAGAATTTCGACCAACCTTTTAAGGCCGTCGTTGATGGCAGCTATTCTAAAAAGCATCTTATCATTGGTCGCGCATCCCTCTCTGGAGAAATCAGACAATAGCAGAAGATGTAAATAACTCAATACAATAGCCCGTTTATAGGGCCGTCCTGCTCTTGTTTGGTTACCAAACTGCAACATGATTTTGAGCGATGCGTGAATCGCGAAAAGCTTATCGGCAGATAAGAGTTGGAACCTGAGGGAGGTGCAAAAAGCGATGTCTGTAGCGGGCATTTCAAGTACCAGTTTCTATCAGCCCAGCAATGTAAATGCGACTTCTCAGAGCCGGCGTGGAGAATTTCAGCAACTCGGGCAAGACCTGCAGTCGGGCAATCTGGCGGCGGCCCAGCAGGACTTCTCCGGCTTGACGCAGGCTACGTCGCAAACCAGCGGCAACACTCAAACCGCTAGCTCGAACGCGCAGGTTCCGGGGTTCGGCTCGATGGTTCAAGAGCTCGGCACCCTCGGGCAGGCTCTCCAGTCGGGAAACCTCTCCGCTGCGCAGCAAGCCTATAAGACAGTTCAGCAGGACATGCAGAGCGTGCAGCAAACTCATGGACACCATCACGGTACGAGCACGGCCACGGCGAGCACAACCGGCGGCAGCAGCACCGGGACTACCGGCAACAACCTTCTAGACATGCTATCCTCCGCTCTGGCGAATTCCAGTAGCTTGGGGGTAGGGTTGTTATCCACGGGCCTGAGTGCAATGGCCTAATGAGTCTTGACCAGAGCATTTCAACCGCGGAAGTACTTGGACTAGGTGGGAAGCGGATTATCATTGAGAGACGGCGGAACTCCGCCGTCTATTTCTGTCGTCGTTCTGCATTTGCCGTGTGCTGTTTTCACCATCACAGAGGAATATCCAGATGAACACTAAGAATCAAAGCACGGGCGGCGCGCCAAGAATTTCACGAATCCTGGTTGCAACCGATTTCTCGTCTCAGGTCAGCAACGCCATGGAGTGGGCGCGGTCGCTGGCGGGCGCGTTCGGGGCAAAGCTGATATTACTGCACGTTATCGATGCCTCGGTGGAGACAAGTACGCCGACAGATGAGACGACGGCTGACGTTGCTCCGCTCTATCGACTGCGCGAGGAAGCTGATGCGGGCATGGAAAAGTTGAAGGCCCGGATGCCCGATGCTCAGACTGTCGTTCGTGAAGCGTCACCACGTTCGGCGATTGTGGATGCCGCGCTGGAACTGGATTGCCAATTGATCGTCATGGGAACGCATGGCCGCTCAGGATTGAAGCATCTGCTTTTGGGCAGCGTTGCCGAGTATGTCGTAAGGAACAGCAAGGTCCCCGTGCTTACTGTGCGTGGGGATTGACTGTCCATCCACTGAGCCACGAAGTCCAAGTCTTTAAGCCGAAGTAACAGCACCGTAGCCACCCAGCCACTTTGGGCTGCGATGGCTACGGTGCAGAACTTGATCCCCAATGACCCAATCAATTTCTCGCTTGACCAAATTCTAAAAATTTTTCTCCAGAAACAAAAACAAAAGTAAGGCTGTGTTGCTGGTGTGACTAATGTCACTTCACATCTGGAAACTACTTATAGAACCTGAGTAGCATCCTTTTTCACCTATCGTTAGCGACAAGCCAAAACTGGCGAGAAGAATAGGGAACGTATTGCGACCCTGTCGTTTAAATCTGTAGCGGATTCTTAAGATCCATGCAAATAAGCCGAACACTTTTTTGCATAAGACATGAGTCGTCTTTCACTCAGTCCTTGCGGGAAAAGCCAGTAACGCAATCCATACGGCATTCGTCAATCCAGGCGGTTTGCGTCCTACATCCTCGCGCACTCCAACTGCCAGCCGCACTTCTACCCTAACAAGCCAAAAACGGGCTTGCCGGTGACCCCGCACTTAAGCGCGCCCTACGGCGGATTCACATTATTTCCTACGGTTCCTAAAGCAGTCCTATAAGTACTGCCGCCTATTCCTATCGAAGCTGTTCCGGGTGATATTTCAACATGCTTGCCGACCAGAGCGGTTCCCGAGATGGTGTATCCCAAAGTCGCGGTCCATCGGCCGTTGCGACCAACAGGGAGCGACGGCAGGAAATAATTCCGAGAGGATATAGCTTCTCGGGAACCGCTCCAGAGCGAGGGCAGCAGATACAGAGTTGGTCTGAAATCACAGGACAGCTAGGACAGCAATGAAAAATACGTTATTCAGTACAGTGGCGCTAATCTGCCTGACAGCGGTGACTCTAGCTTGCGGAGCAAAAACCAATAGCAATGGAAGCCCAACGGCTACAACGGCCGCGGCTTCGACATCAACGGGGACGTTGCCCAGTTCAAGCTCGGATACGACAGCTACTGCTTCTGCGCCCGCCAGCAGCCCTACCACGGCTGACCCGGCGTCGACTTCGACCACCACCTCGACTTCGACTCCTACAACAGAAGCCATAACCGCCGAGAACCCTAATTATCCAGCTCCTCCGGCCGATGCCGTGGTGTTCGACGATGCGCAGAACACCAAAAACTCTGGATCATGCGATGCTGCCAGTTGCGCCGGCGGTTCCGGAAGCGGAACCTCTTGGGTCGCCTATAACCAAACCGCTCCATCGCTTTCCGGATCAAGTACAGAATTTCAAAATTCCGGCGCGGGATTCGACACGCTGTGGTATTGGCATCTCGGCGCGAATAATGCGGTGAGCAACATCGAGCTGGATTTCGAGCTGATGGTAGACAGTGCTTCGCAGACCGGGACACAGGCTTTCGAGAACGGCCCGCAGCAGTATGTCGGCGGTTACAAGTACTCGATGACGATGCAGTGTGAGTACAGCACTCAGATTTGGCGGGTATGGGATCAGGCTACAAATGGCTGGAAGGCGACAAGCGTCGCGTGTCCGCACTGGTCTCCGAATGTGTGGCATCACGTTCAGATGTACATAACGACTGATCACACCAAGCACACTGAGACCTACCACACGTTAATCGTCGATGGAGTCACGCATTCTTTAGACATGACCTACGGCGTGACGAATGTAGGCTTTGGGGACAATCTTGGCTTCCAGTTCCAGATGGATAACAACAGCTCTGGGGGCGCTATCCATGAATGGCTGGATAAGGTAACCTTTACCGTCTGGTAAGCCGGTGGCAAGGGCGGGTTAGAGTGGTTCCAGAGAAACTATATCCTCTCGGAATTGTTCCTTGCCGTCGCTCCCGGTTGGTCGCACCGATGGACCGCGGCTTCGGGATACACCATTTCGGGAACCGCTGTAGCGCTCGCTTACCTGGGATACGCCAACTCTGGAAATACTCCGGGTAGCCTGTCGCGCGGAAACTAAGAAACGTATCCCACCTTGGCATCGTGAGTTCGACGCTAAGGTGGGAGGGTGGCAAATATAGTTCAGGTTAGACTGACCAAGCGTCTTTACTTCTTGGGAGACAGCCCGTCCCAAACCTCTACGTTTTCCGGCTTGAGTTCGACGCCTGAGCAGTGCGCCTGGTGTTGCAGCAACGCCGCGAAATCCTTTTCCAGATAACCCGCGCCGGTGAGTGTACCCAGGCCGATGTGCGATTGTAATGCGTCTCTGGCAACGGTCGCAGTCGGCATAGGCACGTCGAGCTTTTTCCCCAAAGCCAGTCCCAGGTCCAGATCCTTGCGCAACAGGCCGGCCGTAAAGGTCGGCGTCCAGTCAAGATTGACGAAAGCCGGGCTCTTGTAGCGGGTGAACGCGGACCCCAACACGCTGTTGTTGATAAAGGCCAAAAATGCGGAGCGCGGCAAGCCGGCTTTCTCGGCCAGAATCGTAATCTCCGCCAGGTTCTGAGCCACAACCCCCAACATCACGTTGTGACAAATCTTGGCAATTCGCGCCAACTCGCCCTCGCCTACGTAACTAACCCCGGCCGGCGCGAACAGGTTGATGAAAGAGACGACCTTGTCAAAAGCGTCCTTGGGGCCGGAGACGACGACGCTGAGTTTGCCGGCCTTGACAACCTTCGGACTGCCGCTGACCGGGGCGGCAAGAAATTTGGTTCCCACTTCCGCAAGCATTTGGCGAGCTTCGGCCGACGCCTCGACCGAGATGGAAGCGCAGTCGACCACGATCTTCGGTGCCTTGCCCGCCGTCGAGATCATTCCACCGGGACCGGTCAAGACCTGTTTGAGTTCTTCGAAGCCCGTAAGCATGGTGAAAACCACTTCGCATCGCGCCAGTTCCGCCGGAGAATTGACGATTTTCGCACCAGCCGCCGCCAGCGGCTCGGCCTTCGATCGGGTACGGTTGTAGACCGAAAGATTGCAGCCGGCTTGGGCCAGACGTTCCGCCATGGCAAATCCCATGCGACCGCATCCGACCCAGCCGAGAGCGGGTTTGTTCGCTGTTTCCATAAATTTGTACCATTTCCTTTTGAATGATGAACGGCCGTCGCCGTATCTGTGCCGGCTTCTCTCTAAGCACAGCCCTGGCGGGGCGGGAATTCACGCGGTTCGCCAAGACTGCTTTGATGAATGGTGACCCCGGAGGGACTCGAACCCCCAACCCTCAGATCCGAAGTCTGATGCTCTATCCAGTTGAGCTACGGGGCCAAACGCGGTGACGGCCTTGCGGCCCGGCGCGCTTTCATTATCTCCGCAATGCGCTTCCGGACTCTGCCCATTTTACGCCGGATCGACCGCCGCGCGGGGGCTTACTGTTGAACCGCCTGAATCGCCCGCGGATGCACCTGTTCATGATTGATCGCCGAGCTGTCCCAGCCTCCGCCCAGCGCCTTCACCAGGTAGACCGAGGTCACCATCTGTTGGCCGAGCAGTTGCGCAGCCAGACGCTCGTTGTTCAGCAAAGTGGTCTGGGCGGTAATCACATCCAGATAGGTGGTCAGGCCGCCGGTATAGCGATTGTTGGCCAAAGCCAGGGCCCGCCGCGAGTCCTCGACCGCGGTTCTCTGGGTGGTCAATGCCTTCGACAAAGTTTGCAGACCCGACAGGCCATCCTCGACCTGCTGGAACGCGGTCAACACCGCCTCCCGGTAATTGGCTACGGCCTCGTTGTATGAGGCTTTGGCTGCCTCCAGGTTCGCCCGGTTGCGGCCGCCATTGAAGATCGGTTGCAGCAGGTCGCCGCCCAGTGACCAGAAGGCGCTGGGCGCGTTGACCAGGGTTGCGATGTCGCGACTCTGCCAGCCGCCGGAGCCGGAAAGCGTAATGTGCGGATAGAACGCGGTGACGGCGATTCCGACTTGCGCGTTCTGGTACGCCATCATCCTTTCGTAGGTAGAAATATCGGGCCGGCGTTCGAGCACGTCCGACGGGACACCCAGCGGAACCGGCGGCGGAACCGACCGCAGTGGGACCACCGGCACACTGAAGCTGGACGCGGCCTCCCCGATCAGGACGGCAATTGCGTGTTCATATTGCGCCCGCTGTTCCTGCAACAAAGAAACCTGCGCCACGGTTGCGTCCAGCAAGGCGGCCTGCTGCGCGACTTCCAAGCCGTTGGCGACACCGCCCTGATGGCGGCGCTGCACCAGGTCGAGCCCTCTCTGCTCGATGCTCACCAGCTCCTGCACCACATCGATCTCGGCATCGAGTTCGCGCAGATCGAAGTAGTCGGCGGCCAGTTCTGAAGTCAGTACCAGTTGAGAGTTGACCAAGTCCGCAGCCGTCGACTGCAACGAAGCGTTAGCGGCCTCCATGGTTCGCCGAACCCGCCCGAAGAGATCCGCCTCGTAATTCAGGGTGAAGGGAACGGTGAAATCATATTCCGTATCGGGTCGCAACGGCGGCGTGGCGGAGAGCAAGGGACGATTGCCCGAAACCCTTGTGCGGTTGCCCGAAGGATCGGTGGTCATTTGCGGAAAAAATGCCGCTGAAGCTACGCGCGCAAGCGCCCGTGCCCTGTCCAGCCGGTCCTTGGCCGCCGCGAGCGACTGATTCGCCTTGAGCAACTGCTGCTCGTAGCCGTCGAGCTGGCTGTCATTGAAAATCGTCCACCAGGCGCCCTTCGGCAACCCATCGCTGGGAACAGCAACCGCCCAGGGTGGAATCGTCTTCCAGGCCAGCGGCGCCTCTACCGGCGGCCGGTTATACTTTGGTCCCACCGCGCATCCAACCATCCACACGCCGGCCAGAATGCAGAAGGCGACGGCCAGCCGCTTCTTCACTGTGCGCTCCCCTGGGTCGGCGTCACCACCTGCACCTGTTGGCCGTCGGCGAGCGAGTCGGAGGGGTTGATGACCACCTGCTCGTCCGCCCTCAAGCCGTCCAGGATTTCCAGGGTCGCGCCATAATCGCGGCCAATTGAAACCCGCTGCAGGTGCACCTTTCCATCGGCCCCCGCCACGGCCACCTGGGCTCCCTCGGAGCGGAACAACAGCGCATTGATCGGAATGGTAAGTTTGTTGGTGTTGCTGTCGACCGAAAAATGCACCTGCCCAAACGATCCCGGCAACAGACGCCTCTCCTTGTTGGGCACGTCGACTTCGGTAAGCAGCGTGCGAGTCGTCATGTCGATCGCTTCCGCGGTGCGTGCCACCGAACCCTGAAAGCTCTGCCCGGGGAACTCCTGCAAGGTAACCGAGGCTTTCATTCCAACCTTGATATTCGGCGCATAGGCCTGCGGCACACTCACGTAGACTCGAAGCGGATCGACTTTGGCGATATCGAAGAGTTCCCGGCCGCCGGCGCCGGCGTTGATCAAAGCGCCGGGATCGACGTTGCGGCGGGTCAGGACGCCGGAAAATGGCGCATAGACCTTTTTGAAAGATTCCAGTTGTTCCAGACGGCGGACATTGGCGTCGGCCGCCGCCAGGTTTGCCTTGCTCTGCTGGTAGGCGCTGCTCTGCTGGTCGGCTTCCTGTTGCGAAACCGAATCGGTCTGGCGCAGGCTTTGCCAGCGCTCGTCGGAGGTCCGGGCCAACTGCAGTTGGGCCTCGACCTGTTGCCGCGCGGCCCGCGTCTGCATCAGCTCCTGATCGACCTCGGGAGTATCGATCTCGGCCAGCAGTTCGCCCTGCCGGATGGGGCTGCCGATGTCTTTGTACCAGCGCACCAGGTAACCATTGGTGCGGGCAAAGATCGGGGACTCCTCATAGGCCTGCAAGGTGCCGGGGAGCACCAGCTCCTGATCCGGTTTTTCGGCCGTGGGGTGGATGACGGCAACCGCCGGCACGGAGTTTGTTTCGGTCTCTTTGGCGAGTACCTGCTCATCCTGGGCACGCTTGAATAACGTCAAGCCGCCAGCCAGCAGCAGCACAATCAGCACCGTGGCGCCAATCAGCATCGCCGTGCGTGGCTTGGCCGGAGGCACCTTGGGCACCGGATCAATCTGCGGTGGCGCTGCAACTTGAGTTTCCGGTCCTTCCGCCCGCTCTACTTCAAATTCCGAATCCATAAATGTCGTTCCACTCCTTAAATCGCTTGCCGCCGGCAACATCGGTGCTTGTCGGTGACTCCGAGCGTCCGGCTCTGTTACGAAATAGACTTTCCGCCAATCCGCCTAAGGTTGCACCGGGGTGCTTTCCCCGTCCTTTTTCTCGCTTCGCCCGTGCACAATGGCAAAGATGGAGGGAACGAAAAACAGCGTAGCCACGGTGGCAAACAGCAATCCACCGATCACCGCCCGCCCCAAGGGAGCGTTTTGTTCGCCGCCCTCGCCAAAGCCCAGCGCCATCGGCACCATGCCGATTATCATCGCCAGCGCGGTCATCAGCACCGGACGAATGCGCGTGTATCCCGCTTCAATCGTGGCCTCGATGGCCGGCACGCCGGCCATCATGCGATCGCGCGAAAAGGATATCAGCAAAATGGAGTTGGCCGTGGCCACTCCCATGCACATCACCGCGCCGGTCAGCGACGGCACGCTGAGCCGCGTATGGGTCAGCAGCAGCATCCAGACGATGCCGGCCAGCGCTCCCGGCAAGGCGGTGATAATGATGAACGGATCGAGCCAGGACTGGAAGTTCACCAC
This sequence comes from uncultured Acidobacteriota bacterium, assembly GCA_963786555.1. Classification (GTDB taxonomy): domain Bacteria; phylum Acidobacteriota; class Terriglobia; order Terriglobales; family Acidobacteriaceae; genus CAWBRT01. Next base: position 112,547 of record CAWAZO010000010.1, on the reverse strand, counting down.
CACCAGGAAATACACCAGCAGGATGGCCATCAGCAGTCCCACACCCAGACCCAGAAATGAGGACTTCATGGTCGTCACTTGTCCCCGGACCGCGATGTGGGTGCCGCGCGGCAAATGCCCTTCGAATTGCTTCAGGATCTTCATCGTGTCGGAAGCCACGCTGCCCAGATCTCGCCGCTGGGTGCTCGCGTATACGTCGATGACCGGCTGAACGTCGTAGTGTGAAACCACGGCGGGCCGCACCACCGGACTGACCTGCGCCAGGTTTCCCAACACTTGCAGGTTTTGCGTATTGGGGCCAGTGATCGGTGTATTCATCAGGTCTTGCATGGAATCCATGTGGTATTGCGGGGTCTGCACCGACAGGGGATAGCTCACTCCATTTTTCGGGTTCAGCCAGAAGTTCGGCGCCGTCTGCGAACTGCCGCTCAGCGACAGCAGCACCCCGTTGGCCACGTCGCGAGCACTCAAGCCGACCTGCGCCACCCGCGTCCGGTCGACGTTCATGTACAAGGTCGGCTCGCTCATCAACTGCTGTACGTGGACATCCGCGGTGCCGGGCACATGCCGCAACCGGTTGGCGATCTGCTGTGCAATGTCGTAGTTGCCCTGCATATCGGCGCCCACCACCTGTATATCGATAGGCGCGGGCAGGCCGAAATTCAAAATCTGGGTGACAATATCGGCCGGCTGAAAGAAAAATTCCACCCCGGGAAACCTTCGCGGCAGCTCTTGCCGCAAGTGCTCGATGTACCCGGCGGTGGGATCATGATGTCCCGAATTGAGCGCAATCAGGATCTCGGCGTCGCTGGTGCCGATCACCCCGGAGGTGCTGTAAGACAGGTTGAGGCCCGAATAAGGCACGCCGATGTTGTCCAGCATGGTCTGGAGTTCCGCTTTCGGAATTTCCTGGCGCAGGACCTTTTCCACCTCGTCGGTGAGACGAGCGGTCTCTTCGACGCGCAACCCCGCCCGCCCGCGCAGATGCAAGCGGATCAAGCCGGCATCGACCGAAGGAAAGAAATCCTCTCCCAGGAAGAACACCAGCCCGAGAGACAGGATGCAGAATGTCAGGAAACCGGCGGCAAACAGCTTGCGATGCTCCAGCGTAAGTTCCAGCAGTTGCTCATAGCCGCGGCGGAATTTTTCAAATTTCTGCTCGAAGCCGCGTTGGAAGCGCCCCAGGGAAGTCTTTGGCCCGGCGGCTCGGTGCTCGTGTCCGCGCATGATGTACATCACCAGCGTGGGAATCAGGGTGCGCGAAAGCAGGTAGGACGCCAGCATGGCAAAGACCACCGCCTCGGCCAGAGGCACGAACAGGAACCGGGCTACGCCGGTCAGAAAGAACATGGGCACAAACACGATGCAAATGCAGAGCGTCGAGACGAAGGCCGGCACCGCGATCTGCTGCGCGCCGTCGAGAATTGCGCGTTTCAGTTCCTTGCCCTGGGCGATATTGCGTTCGATGTTCTCGATTTCCACCGTGGCATCGTCCACCAGAATGCCCACGGCCAGCGCCAGGCCACCCAGGGTCATGATGTTGAAGGTTTCCCCCAGCGCGCTGAGCAGAATCACGGAAACAAAGATCGACAGCGGAATGGAAATCGAGATGATCATCGTCGGCCGCCAGTCGCCGAGAAACAGCAGGATCATCAACGCCGTCAGGCAAGCCGCCAACAGCGCCTCGTGCAGCACGCCTTCGATCGAGGCGCGCACGAACAGCGACTGGTCGAACAGGGGAGTGATTTTCAGCTCCGGCGGCAAGTCCTGGCTAGCCATGCCGACGACTCGCTTGATACCGGCCACGATGTCCAGCGTGGAAGCCTTGCCGATTTTCGAAATCGTCATCAGCGCCCCGCGGTTGCCGTCCTGTCGCACGATGTTGGTCTGCGGGGCAAAGCCGTCGCGCACGTGCGCCACGTCCCTGATGTAAATGGTTGCGCCGTTGACGGTCTTGACCGGCAGGTCGTTCAACTCGGAAATAGTCCCCGGCGTGCCGTTCATTTCCACGTTGTATTCCAGAGACCCGATCTTGGTGGTGCCCGCGGGCAGGATCAGGTTCTGCGCGTTCATGGCATTGACGACGTCGACCGGCGAAAGCCCCTTGGCCTGCAACCGCGGCAAGTCCAGGTCCACCTGCACCTGCCGGATCTTGCCGCCGTATGGGTACGGAGTGGCCGCACCCTGCACGGTGGAAATATAAGTGCGCAGAAAGTTCTGTCCCAGGTCGAAGACTTCATGCTCCGGGATGGTTTTGCTGCTCAGTCCAAGCTGTATAACCGGGGTGGAAGAGGCCGTATAGTTCACCACCAAGGGAGGCGTTGCCCCTGGTGGCATCTGCTTCAGCATGGTCTGGACGATGCTGGTGACCTGGGCCAGGGCGGTCTGGACGTTTGCCTGCGGCCGAAAGAACACCTTGACGACGCCGATGCCGTTCAGCGACTGTGACTCGGTGTGCTCAATGTCATTGACCGTGAGGGTGAGGCCGCGCTCGCAGTTGGTGATCATCCGGTTGGCCATTTCGTTGGGCGAAAGGCCGGTGTAGAACCAGATGACGCTGACCACCGGGATGTTGATGTCCGGGAAAATGTCGGTCGGCGTGCGCAGGATCGTCAATGGCGTCAGCAGACTGATCACCAGGGCCATCACGATAAATGTGTACGGGCGCCGGAGAGCTAGGGCAACAATCCACATGGGCGGGTAAGACTCCAGATTTCAGCCTGAGCGCGTTCCTTTTCGTACGGCATTCCCATCCTCGATTTACAGCCGGACGAAATGGCAATTCCCAGCTCGTTACCATCCTCAAGGATACAGTCGATACTAAAACCATATCCGACTAAAGTTTCATTAGATTCGGAACTCAGGCAAATGGTGCAAGTTCGGTTTGCCGTCGAAGAGGAGCCGGGAAGCCCTGCCAAGGCCAACGCATCTACCCCCCAGGGGCAGAGCTAAGTCTCTGTTATCGAAAGAGTTTTGGTTAAACTGAACTGACGGAAAGGACGTTTCGGAGAAGAGCAGAGCGCTCATTTTCCGGGCAAAGATTAGCGTTCGGAGGAAAATTAGCACCCCGCGGGACGATCAGAAATACACCAACTCTGGAATCGTCCCTTGTTGTAACGCCGGCCTTCAGATTTGGAGCCGTTGGCCCAATGCAACCCAGGCGGCCCGTGAGTTGGCCCAGGCAAGTGCGGCGGACAAATATATTTATTGCGCTTTCTGCTGGCCGGCACTTTCTCCCGGCTGCTCTCCGGTCTTCCGCCAAGTGGAATCGGGGTTATATTCCTTTATGGTTTTGGCGAGAACCGCGGTCTTGCGGCCGAGATCCTTCTCATACACCACTCCATCTTTGCCGACCATAAACGTCATCACGCCCGATGACCGGTATTCCGCCGGATAGGCCACAAAAGCGAAACCGCCGGTCATTTTGCCGTTGACCAGATTAACTTTTCGCCCCGCCTGCGGCCTTTGCCCCTTGCCGCGTCAACGTGCGGAAATAGTAGCCGCGGTACGGAGTCGGCGCGCCGTTCTGGCTCTGGGCACCTTCATCGACAGCCGCCGCCACCAGCGGCCCGATCGGACTCCGCGGCTCGCCATCGGCTGCTTTCCAATAAAGGCCATCGTGCTGCCCATCCTCACTGAAGATTTTCTGGGCGTACTGGTCGTCGTGGGTGCGGAGTAATATTCCTTTTGCGCCGCCACCAGTTCCTGGCAAACGCGGATGGCCGATAATTCATTGCGGCCAACCCGCCGGTACAAAATTTCCTTCTTGCCCGCCATGGTGTCGAAATACCAGGAATTTCCCTTGCGCACCAGGGGTATGGGCGTCGGCCAATTCTCGGCGCCGATATACAAGGTCGTGGTTCCGTCCGGTTCTTTCACCAAGCGGTGCATTTCCTCATATTTTTTTACAAAATTGGCGCGGTTGCTGAGCGTCCTCGGTGTCGTCTCCGGAGACGACGATTTGCTTTCCGTCGGGCCCAAGAATATCGAGCATGGTTTTTTCGTCGTTATTCCGTGCCGCTGTGACCAGCGCGTTGCTGGCGTCTTCGGGCGATGAAAACGTCTTCTGTCCCGGCTGCTGCGCCAGGGAAACGGCGGAAAAGCACCCCGTCAAAAGGACAGCGACCGCAGCTAACTTAGGAAGGATTGGCCCAATGAAATTTGTCGAAGTTCAGCTTCGTTCGCGGCATACGGATTCTCTCCATTTCTGAATTTCACAAACTACCCGGAACCTGACGAAACCGAGTTACCGTCGCCCACCACCGCCGCCGCGCGCCCCGCCGCCGCCGCCGCGGAATCCTCCTCCACCACCACCGCCAACGCGCGCTGCTCCACCACCGACGCTGGCGCTTCCGCGTGACGAAAAGCTCCGCACCTCTCCGCCCTGAGCGTAGCCGCTGAATGCGCCCGAGCGCACGCCGCTCTGCCCGCGGGGCTCAGCGTATCCCCTGGCGGCACTGGCGCTTCCATTGAAAGGCCTGGTCGCTGCGCCGGGACGGTTGTAAACCCCACCGCGCCCGCCGAAGTTCCCGCCGGCTCTGTTCCCGGCAAAACTGCGGCCACCAACTCCGCCGCGGTAGAAGGTGTTGCGGTTGTAAAACGTCCGGCTTCGGGAGTAATACCGGTTGTGGTCATAAATGGGGTAGCGGTGATGCCAATCAAATCCCCAATGCGGCCAGCCCCATCCAAAGCCGCCGAACCAACCGATTCCGAAGCCGACTCCGAACGAGAGGTAGGGACCGCCAAACCAGATTCCGGGATACGGATACCATCCCGGCCAAGCCACGATAGGACCGCCGTAAACTACCCACGGATCATAGGCAGGGACGTAAACCACGTCGGGCGAGGCCGGCTGAATCACGATCGATCTGATCCTCGGTGGTCACGACCTGCTGCGGCGTGCTCTTCAGATTACCGGCTTCTTCGGCCCGCCGGCGCATGACTTGGATGGCGTCCATGACATCCTGCTGCTGGTTGTAGTAGGCGTCTCCCAGAGATGACGTCCAGGAGAGATTCTTGTCCATATTTCCAAGCACGGATGGAAATGCCGCCAGCGCCTTGACGCTCGGGTCCCAGGGCTGTTGGTCCACAGCTCGACCCAGAGCGTCGCCCTTCAAATCCGGATGCGCTTGCACCCAGCGGTCGGCTTCGACAACCTGCTCGGGAAATGTGGATGCCGCCAGAATCTGCGCCACCAGCGAATCCGGATACAGCGCAATCGGCGCTACCAACTGCTGCAACTGCTCGGGAGGTTGTTGCGTGTAGGCCGGCGCAGGCGCCGCTGCGGACCCGGGTGGCGCCGGGACCTGCTGGTCCTGGTAGGCCAACAGTTCCTGAGGCCAGGCGGCGAACAACAGAGCCAGCGAGAGCAGGGGAACCAGAATCTGCTTCTCGAATCGAGGTCTTTCGAACCCTGCATCACGTCCGAATATTTTCATGTTCTTGAACCTCCTCCGTACCTTCCTTCATCGCTTGGGGCCGCCGATATTTTCTCCACAAGCGCAATTCCACAGTTGGTATAACCCGCGATATCGCCGCCAGGTGCGGATGTCACCCCGCGAAACGCAAGTATTTGCCGTGCACTGGAACGCCGGCTCCTTCGCCGGTATACGGTCTAGGCTTGCTGGATTTAAAGATGAGCAAGACACGGCGCGAGATGCGAGGACCGGAGCCGGAGCAATCTTCGCAACAAGATTGCCATTCCAGAGAACGAATGGCTGATCAATATTGCTCATTCTTGTCGCGATTCTCGCGGCGGACTGTCCGGGTTTCCGCCGCCCAAAGCTGCGGCTGCCAGATCAGGTGCACGCCGCGGCAGTTTGCGGCGACAATCGGCATTCGACTTGGGTTACGCCTTCAGGTAATCCCACAGAATCTTACATCCGATGGTGATCAGGATCAGCCCGCCAAAGACTTCGACCCGCTTGCCCCAGAAGACGCTGACCCGGCGGCCCAAGGCCATACCCAACAAGGTGAGAGCCGTGGCCATTAATCCGACCACGAGGGCCGAGAGAGCAACCGAGGCTCCGATCATGGCCAGCGAGAGCCCGACGGCGAGCGCGTCGAGGCTGGTGGCGACCGAGAGAAAAACCAGGTGCCAGCCCGAGGTGGGGTCCAGTTCGGTTCGGGTTTTGCTGGCGCCGAAAAAGGCTTGCCAAAGCACGTTTCCGCCGACCAGCACGAGCAGGGAGAATGCCACCCAGGGGGCGGCCGTCGCGACCAGATGGTAGAGAGCACTCCCGATCAGCCATCCGGCGGCCAGCATGATCGCCTGAAACAGGCCGAAGTGAAAGCTCAGGCGAAACAAGTGCCGCTTGGTCATGACCTTCAAACTCAGCCCCGCCATAACGGCCACGGCGAACGCATCCAGGGCCAGAGCTACGGCAATGGCAAGCAGGCCGCCCCCACTCATCGGCCCGGAGCCTCGATTGGCGATTTCTGGATGAATCTTTTCATTGAAACCGAATCATAGCAGCCCCGTGCGGTGGCTCGACTTCGCTCGCCATGACAGTCTGCTATGTGAGATAGACCTGCTCTGAAATTGCTTCAGCATTGACCGCTCGAGGAGGCCGTTAGCTCGCAACCGCCAGTTCATTCGCCGCCTGTCTCGGGGCGGCCGCCGGACTCCCTCCGTACACGATGAAAGAGCAGAGCCAGCGGTATACAGAGCAGCGAAACCAATCCGAGCACGCGGAAGTTATCCATGTAGGCAAGCAGAGATGCCTGCTGCTGGACAATGCCATAAAGCGTTCCCATGGCCTTTTGATGAGCCGTGTAGGCGTCCGCCCCTCCGAGGTAAAACCTGGCCTGCAGGGTGCGAACGAGCTCAATGACCACGGGATTTCCGGCGGTGACGTTTTGCACCAGATTCGACTGATGCACCTGCGAGCCACGCACCAAAAAAGTGGTGATGCCGGCGATGCCGACGCTGCCTCCGATGTTGCGCATCAGGTTGTAGATGCCGGCGGCGTTGCCGATTCCTTCCTTGCGCAGCTTGCCCATGGTCATCGTGGTGAGCGGAACGAAAATGAAGCCGGTGGCGAAGCCATTGATGATGTTCACCACGATGACCGAAGACATGGCGATCTGCAGATTCAGATGGCTGAGCATGAAGGCCGAAGTGCCGAGAATACCGAAGCCGATGGCCAACAGCAGGCGGCTGTCCACGTAATTGACCAAGGTTCCTGCGATCAGCATGGAGGTCATCGATCCAAAGCCGCGCGGGCTGACGGCCAGGCCGCTGTCCACGGCCGGATATCCCAGCAGGGTCTGCAAAAAAAGCGGCAGCATGGAGGTGACACCGTAGAGAACAATGCCGTACAGCGTGGTGATCACCGTACCGACGCTGAAGTTGCGGTCCCGCAGCACCCGCAAATCCACAATCGGCTGGCGGACCGTTAATTCGCGGGCGAGAAAGCCGATGAGGGCCAGCGAGGAAACGACGGCCGTCCAGCAGATCCAGTCGGCCGAAAACCAGTCCGACTCCTGTCCCTTGTCCAGGACCAACTGAAGGGTGCCGAGCCACAGGGCCATCAAGCCAAAACCCAGATAATCGATTGCCCCGCGAAATGCCTGCCTGATGTAAGGAGGGTCTTCGACGAACAGGTTGACCATGATCAGGGCCAACAAACCCACCGGAAGATTGATGTAAAAGATCCAGTGCCAGGAATAGCTGTCGGTAATCCATCCTCCCAAGGTGGGGCCGAGCACCGGCGCGACGACAATGCCAATGCCGTAAGCGGCCATGGCCGCCCCGTGTCGCTCGGGCGGAAAGCTTTCGAGCAGGATGGCTTGGGACAACGGTTGCATGCCGCCGCCCCCGATGCCTTGCAGAACCCGGGCGACGATCAGCATCGGCATGTTGATCGCCATGCCGCACAGCAGGGAGGCAACGGTAAACACCGTGATCGAAATCATCAACAGACGTTTACGTCCAATGCGCCGCGTAATCCATCCGGCGGCGGGAAGCATAATGGCGTTCGAAACCAGATAGCTGGTCAGAACCCACGTCGATTCGTCCGTGGTCGCCGAGAGATTTCCCGCGATATGCGGCAGGGCGACGTTGGCCACCGAAGAGTCGAGCACGACCATGAAGGTCGCCAGCATCACCGATACGGCGATCATCCACGGGTTCGCCGAAGGCCGCCACTCCATCTGTTCTGCCGCCGCATTTTGCGGAGGGCTGCCGGCCGTGCTCACCGGGTTCTCCCCCGATGTCGTTCCCCGGGATGAATTTCGGCGGCCATGGCGAGTATGCTGCTCCTGAGATTGCGAAGCCGAATGCGGATGCTTTACCGGCGGTTGATTCGTCTGCTCGCGCCGGATCGGCTTCGCAATGACTACAAAGTCATTTTAATATACTATGCAGTCAACGATTGTGATTATCTCGCATCCGGGGCTGTAGCACTGGCCGTGGGCGCCGTGTCGAAGCCGCAAGCGCGACGCTGCAGAATGGATATGGCAGATATGCGGAACGCTGGAAATTCGGGATACCATCGGGCAAGAACTGGTTTTCCAGCAGCCTTCCAGGGCCAGGAGAAGCGATGAGCACCAAACAGCAAGTGGTCTCCGAATTTCGCCGCACCGAGATTCTCAATGCCGCGCGAACGGTATTCGCGCGCAAGGGATTCGTGCGCGGAATCATGGATGAGATTGCGCAAGAAGCGGGAATCGCAAAAGGAACCATCTATCTCTACTTCCGCTCCAAGAAAGAGATCTACAAGGCGATTCTGCAGCATGATATGGAATTCCTGACCAAGGACACGCTGGAGCGGATCGATAGGGCCAGGAACCTGAAAGATAAAATCAGGGCCTTTACCCTTGCCCGGCTGGAGAACGCCGAGGCACGAAAAGAATTCTTTCGCATCATGGACACCGAATCCGGAAGTTTGTCTTTCACCCGGCCGCAATACCGTGATTGGCTTCGCGAACCCGTACTTCGTCTGGCGGCAGCCGTCGAGAATGCGTCGCGGCAAGGCGAGATTCGTCGCGTGCCCTCCGAAAAAGTGGCGTGGATCATCGCCGATATGACGAGAGGCGCGATTCTACGGCGGTTGGTAGGGCAAAACGATGCCCTGCCCCGCGAGGATTCCGAGTTTTTGCTCAGCTTTATCTGGGCGGCTCTGGCAAGAAAGGCAGATGCGAACGAGAAGCCGGCCTCGTAGGACAACCGTTAACTTCACTTGTTCGCCAAGACCTTCAACAGGCTGCTGAAAATCCATTCTCCACGGGGTGTCATCCTGAGAGCGAACCGGGTCCCCAGCAAGGTCCGCTGCTGGCTTATTGGGTTGGCGCAGATCCGCTCCCGCCCTGCGGGATCGTCAATACCGGGCATTCGGATTGGCAAATAACCTCATAGGCGACCTGCCGTTTCATGTGCCCTTTCGATCTGCTATCGACGGTCATCACCAGCAGGTCTGCGCTGACCTGTTGTGCCGCCTCCAGGATGGTTCGCGGCAGAGGACCGCTCCACACCTGCACTTGAGGCGTGACCTGGCCAAGTTTGAAGCCGTCAAGGCCGGCGCAGAACCCGCGCGTCCTCTCCTCCGACAGGCGCGATGGTTTGCTTACGCCGCTTTCCTCAATGACATTCAGCGCAATCAGCTCGACGCCAGCGCGGCGCACCAGTGACAACGCATATTCAGCCGTCGGTTTGCTACCGGCAGAAAAATCGGTAACCAGCAGAATGCGCTGCGGTCCACGGTCGGATTGCCAGGGACGGCTGATCCATGCGCCGACCGTCAAAACCGGGCAGAATGAGGAACAGAATACCTTTTCAGCGCAGGATCCGAGCAGCAGTTTTGTGAGTCCCTGCCGGCCATGAGTTCCAATTACGATCAGGTCGACGTTCTTTTCCCCGGCCACTTGCGGGATCACGAGCGACGGCGGACCATCCAGGATGAGAATCTCGTGCTCGATGCCGGCGAGCGATCCGTCGCGGATCAGCTCTTGCTCCCGTTGTCTGGCATCACGCCAGGTCTGCACACTCGCCTGCGCGACGACGTCATCGCCGGCCAGCAAATAGCCTATCGAGTGAACGGCGTTCACCAGGTACAGCCTCGACGTATTCCGGCGCGCAATGCCGAGCGCACAGCGCAGCGCGTTTGTAGAATATGAGGAGAAGTCAGTGGCGAGCAGAATGTTCCGCAACGCCGGCTGTCTGGTTGCTTCGTCAGCGTTCATCGGTGCTCGCGCCGGTGTGGCTGCCATGTCCACCTCCATGCGACTTAGCTCAAACAGTCGCCTCGCAATTCCGCGAACCGGGGAGCGGCGACAGTGGCACTCCCTACGGCGATCCCACGTTGCTCCCGCGCTGCACGCTTTCAACCCTCGGCGTCATACCGATATGCGACTCGCAAGGTCCGTGGTTCGAGCGCGCAACGGCGTCAATATAATGACCGAACTCCGTCGCGGGAGCAATCGCCACAGAAGCGGTGTTTTTCCCGGTGCATCCTTAATTAGTGAATTAATGATGCACGGCATCGTCTTTCTCCCGGTGGAGCCTCGTGGTAGGTGCTGGCCTGACTCCAACCTATGAACTGCACGTTCGCGACCGAACCAGACTTCGCCAAGGTGAGGGCGAGAGGAACGCACCCCAGCCGGGATTCCACCCCTCGCTTGCAGAGCCAAGGGCAGGAATTTGTCCGGGATCGGTCGCTCGCAGGCGGCACTCCGGCGGATCCGTCCGGGATAGCGTCGCAGGCGCGGATGCCCATATATGGGCAGAATGCCTTTGCTTGGGCAGTCAGCCGAAAGATGGCATTTTCGGCCGCACCCGCATTTTTTTATGGCACTCTGTGAGGCCCGATCTTGACGTTCGTGCTAATCACAAATACTCTCTTGACGCACGTTCTGTTTGTCGCCATCTGTACGGTTGGCGCCGGCCCACGCGATTTGGACAGGGCATCTGCCCGATTCCATCGGGCTGGGCATGGCGACTCCGAAGCTCCCGGCCAAGCGAGGCCGGACGAAGTCCTTCGTTGGAATTACACGTGCATGGTTGAACCCGGTGCACGTATGGAGACTCGGTCACCAGGGGGGTGGCGAGTTCGAGATTCGAAGTAACGAGGCGAGTAATGATTGAGATCCGAATTCATGGTCGCGGCGGACAAGGCGCGGTGATCGCTTCCCAGATTTTGGCCCAGGCGGCATTTCGGGAAGGCATGCACGTGCAAGCATTTCCCGCGTTCGGCTCAGAGCGGCGCGGTGCGGCCGTAACGGCGTTCCTTCGCCTTGATCACTCTCCGATCTGGGTGCGCTCAGAGGTTTACCAGCCGAATGGGCTCATGATCCTCGACCAGAGCCTGATCGGGATGAAATCAGCCAATGTAACCGCCGGCCTTCAACCGGGCGGCTGGATTCTCATCAACTCGACGAAAGATGCTTCTGAATTTACCGAACTGCAAGGATTTGCCGTGACCACGGTGGATGCTTCCAGTATCGGCCGGAGACAGAAGCTTGGAAGTCCCACGGCTCCCATTGTCAACACCGCGATGGTGGGTGCGGTTGCCGAGTTGACCGGAATTGCCAAGCTGGAAAATTTGGCGGAAGCAATCCGCAGCGCCGTGCCGGTGAAAGTCGAGGAAAACGTGGCGGCCGCGCAGGCAAGGCGCGGAGGCTGTCCGCAAGTATCGGGTGGCGGAAGATCGGAGTCACGAACATGTCAACGCTTGATCGGGAATTCCTGGGAGAATTGCCGCTTACACCCACGGCCAGTCGTTCCACCATCGCTATCGACACGGGAACCTGGAAGTATCTCGAGCCGCGCTACGAGGATAAGCTTCCTCCCTGCTCCCATGCGTGTCCCGCCGGCAACGACATCTCCAAGATGATCGCGCTGTTGGCCAGTGGCGACCAGGAGGGGGCTGTGCAGCTTCTGCGTGCCGCCAATCCGCTGCCTGCGACGCTTGGCAGGGTCTGCCCGCACTTCTGCGAACAGGCATTGTAATCGCGAGTCCTTTGGCGGAGCCGATTACGGTTCACATGCTGGAGCGCTTCCTGGGGGATTTGCCATTCACCCCGCCACCCGCACTCGGCGGTGGCCGCAAGGTTGCGGTTGTCGGGGCGGGACCGGCGGGAATCACGGCGGCCTATTCGCTCGCGCGTTGCCGGCCATGAAGTCGAGGTGTTCGACGATAAGCCAAAGCCCGGCGGTTATCTGCGCACGGGGATTCCCGACTACCGGCTGCCCAAGGAAGTGCTGGACCGAGAGTTCGCGCTGGTCGAAGGCGTGGGGGTAAAGTTCACCACCGAACACGCGGGTTGGACGCGACATCAGCTTCGCGGATCTGAAAAGCAGATTCGATGCCGTGATCGTTGCCGTCGGATTGCATGCGCGCGCGCGGATTGGCCATTCCCGGGATCGAGCACCCGCACGTCTATGACGGAGTCGAGCTGCTGGAGCAGATTCTGCTGGGCGACGATCCCCGCCTTCCGCGGGAAGTCGCGGTCATCGGCGGCGGAAATACGGCGATCGATGTGGCGCGTTCGCTGCTGCGCCTGGGGGTGAAGCCCACGATCGTTTATCGCCGCAGTGAAGCCGAGATGCCCGCCATAGCCTCTGAAGTCGCGGAGGCAAAACAGGAAGGGGTGATCGTTCCATTTGCTGGCGGCGCCGACCTGCCGTTGTGATCCGGCGCAATGCGATAGTCGGACTCGAGTGCACCAAAATGCGGCTTGGCGCCCCGGACAAATCCGGGCGGCGCGCGCCGGAGCCGATCCCCAACTCAGAGTTCCGCATCGCCGCATCGGGAGTCGTTTTGGCGATTGGTGAAACGCGCGGACATGGAGTTTCCTGCCCAAGGGTTTGCGCGGCGCGAAATCAGCGGGAAACCTCGAAGGAATTTTCATCGCGGGTGATGCAGCGACCAACGAAGGCACGGTAACGGCCGCCGTGGGTTCCGGACGCCGGATAGCCGCCATGGTCGATCAATACCTGCGGAGCGGACACACGGCGGAAGAGTGAGCCCTCGCTCCAAAGCCTCTGGCCGCGACCGGTAAATGTCGCGGCAGGTTGCCGATCTGCAACAGCTCAATCCGGCGTATTTCTTCGCCGGAGCGCGCGCCGAAGATACGAAAGTCAAACGGGGCAACCCCGCCCAACGACATTCAAGGAAATCGTCAAGGGCTTCACTGCCGAATCGGCACTCGGCGAAGCTCGCCGCTGTTTCTCCTGCGGCACGTGCAATGGATGCCTCAATTGTTACTACTGGTGTCCGGATATCGCGATTCACGGCAGCTCGCCAATCGATCTCCACATCGACACGGATCACTGCAAGGGATGCGGAATATGCGTGGAAGAGTGTCCGCGCGGAGCCATGGCACTCCAGGAGGCAGGCCGATGAGGACGGTACTGAAAGGCAACTCGGCGGTAGCACATGCGGTGCGGATGGCTCGTACCCAGGTCATTTCGGCCTATCCGATCACGCCCCAGACATCCATCGTCGAAGAGCTTGCCGACATGGTTGCCAAGGGAGAACTGGACGCCCGCTTCATCAAAGTTGAATCCGAGCACTCCGCCATGGCCGGCTGCATTGCCGCCGCCTTCGCCGGGGCGCGAACCTTCACCGCGACCTCGTCGCATGGCCTGGTCCTGATGCACGAGATGCTGCATTGGGCCGCCGGAGCGCGTTTGCCGATTGTGATGGTCAATGTGAATCGCGCCCTGGGGCCGGGGTGGAATCTTTGGGCGGACCAGACCGATTCATTGTCCCAGCGCGATACGGGATGGATGCAGATCTACTGCCAATCGGCCCAGGAGGTGTTTGACTCGGTCATCCAGGCCTTTGAAGTCTCACAACGGGTTCTGCTCCCGGTCATGGTGCTGCTGGATGCCTTCTTCCTGTCGCATACCTACGAAGACATGGAGATGCCCGAGCAGAGCTCTGGTGGACAATTTCCTCAGCGTGCTGGAAACCCCGCACAAGATCGACCTGGCCCAGCCGGCATCGCACGGACCGATTGCGGACGCCAGCGTTTACATGGAGTTTCGCCAGAAAATCGAGCTGGCTCACGAGCAGGCGCTGGCCGAATGGGAGGACGTTGGCCGGACCTGGGGCAATCTCACGGGCCGCAACTACGGACTGGTGGAAGAATACCGGAACGAGGATGCGGAAGTCGTGCTGGTGGCGTGCGGCACGCCGGCAATGACGGCACGGGCCGCGGTCGACAGCCTGCGCGAGTCGGGTGTTCCGGCCGGCTTGCTGCAGATTGCGCGTTTTCCGGCCCTTTCCGGCAGACGCCGTGCAGATATGCGTTGGCCGGCAAGAAGGCAGTCGTAGTGCTGGATCGCGATTGCTCGTTTGGGCACCACGGAATCTTTCATCAGGAGATCAAGTCCGCTCTCTATGACTTGTCCCCGGCGGACCGTCCGCTGGTCAGAGGCATCGTCGCCGGACTCGGCGGCCGGGACATCACCCCGCAAATTCTTGAACAAATGCTGCTGCTGGCGTGGAACAGAAAGCTGTCGCAGCCATGTACCTGGTGGAACACTTTGCTGGAGCAAGAGGCGGTGGAGGCTTGTCCGGCGGGCGAAATTGAGGTGAAGAAATGAATGCCACGCAGTTAGAGTATGACCCACGAAACATGCACCTGCCGGAGCAGGAGTTGTTTGCAATCCGGTCATCTGGCGTGTCCGGGATGTGGTGCCGCAGTCGGTATGCGGATCGCGCTCAAGGCGCTGGGAGAAAACACGGTGGTTGTGATCCCGGCCTGCTGCTTTGGCGTTCTCAACGGGCCTTATCCGTTTTCAGCCATCAAGGTGCCGGTCCTCAATGTGGCCTTTGCGACCGCGGGCATATCGGCCTCGGGGGTTCGTGCCGCTCTCGATATGCAGGGACAAAACCGATGTGAATGTCATGGCTTGGGCCGGGGACGGCGGCACCTTCGATATCGGACTGCAGTCTCTATCCGGGGCAGCGGAGCGCAACGACAACATCATCTACGTCTGCTATGACAACGAAGCGTACATGAACACGGGCATTCAGAGGTCGTCGGCCACACCTTACGGCGCCTGGACCACGACCACGCCGGTCGAAGCGCCGAAAAGCGAACCCAAAAAGAACATCATGGAAATCCTGGCGGCACACAGGATTCCGTACGCCGCAACCGCGTCCATCGCCTACCCGGATGACTTCTTCCGGAAAATGCAAAAGGCAAAAACGATTCAAGGCACAAGGTTCATCCACTTGTGGGTGACCTGCCCGACAGGGTACAAGTCGGAGGAACGCTATTCGATCAAAATCGCCCGCCTGGCGGTGGAGACCGGCATGTTTCCGCTGTACGAGGTCGAGAACGGAACTCGTTACACGATCAATCGCAAACCGGCTTTCAGCGATCTTACGGAATACCTCAATCTGCAAGGCCGGTTCCGCCATCTTACCGAGGCGCAGATTGAGACCATGCGGCGCAACATCAAGTGGGAATGGAAACGGCTACAGGCAAAAGTCGAAATGGGAGCAGAAACTTGAGGGCGACATCCGACTAAGCAAACATAACTCTGGGAGTAAGGATCTATCTGCTTGCAAGGAGCAGACATGCGAATCGACTGCCTCAGTCTTCGCGATCTTCCGGCCAACCAGCGCTGGCTGCCATGGAGCGATCTCCCATTTCTGGATAAATACGTGTTGCAGTTCGCGGAGAAACGCTTCGATCAGCAGTTCACAAACGCACCAGGGACATGTGTTTCGTCTGATCTACGACGGCCGCTCGATTCGTGTGCCATTCGCGGTCGAGTTGGATGAGAAGAGTCGCCGCAAGCTGGACGGGTGCGAAGGCATCATCGCGGATATGGACGGCCAGAACGTGCTCTATTACCCAGATCTGTATGAGCTTGAGATGGCGTGGTTCATGCTTTCGGAGGGCCAGGCCGGTTAGAGCAAAGCAGTTCCCGCGTTGCTGTATCCAAACCAACAACGTCATTCCGAGCGAGCGGCGCGAGCCGAGGAATCTTTTGTGTTGTTTCGCTGCGGTAAAACGCAAGATCCCTCCACTTCCCACCCCATCCAACGCAACAGCGGCGTTCGATGGGTGCCCCGGTTCCGTGCCCGAACCCGCTTCTTGCTGATCGAATGTAGTGTCGGGTACGCAGCTTGGCTGCCCCGGCCACAGGCGCCAGGCACTTCGGTCGGGATGACGCCTCTGAATTTATTTTGCCGGGCGGACACCCCAAGCCGGGAATCACTTTGGCGCAAAGCGGTTCCCGAGTAAGTGTATCCGGCAACGACAGCCGGGCGGCTACACAATTGGCCAGAGCCACCGCTCCGTCAGGCGTCGCTCGTCAATGTTGATAAGGGCTTTTTTTAACGATGTCGCTGACCAGGGCATCCATGGCAGCATCGTCGGAGGTGAGGCGAATTCCCTGCCGTACCAACCCTGCCAGCAGATTCTTGCCAGCCGCGTCGACAAACGATACATCCGCGAGGTCCACAAGCACATTTTTGGGATGAGAGTGAGAAAGGACAGTGCGGCAACAGTTCCTCAACTCGTCCACCCAGGCAGAGGCCAGTTTGCCCTCCACGATGATTCTGATATTGTCTCCGTCGCGAACTGTGATCCTGAGCATCTCGTGCCTCTGGTCAAGGTGAGCAGTTTGGGCTCCATTCCTACGCTCTGCCCAGGATTTAGAGCAATTCCCATGTTGATGTAACCAAATTCCCAGGAGGATGTCATGGCGACCGGAGCGCCAAGCGCCCGTGGCCGGAGCAGCCGAGCTGCGTACCCGACGTTGCGTTCGACAAGCAAGAAGCTATTTGGGCGCGAAGCCGGGGCCCCCATCCAATGCCGCTGTTGCGTTGGATGGGGTGGGGAGTGGAGCCACCCTTTGTTTTTCAGCAGTAGGAACAAAAGGTGGCTCGACTTCGCTCGCCATGACAGTCTGATATATCCGGATACACCTACTGTGAAAACGCTATAAATTTGGCATAAGGATAGGCTGATCAGCACGAATTCCGCTTGGCTGAGCAATTTTGATCTCTCATCGGCTGCCCAAACGTGGGCACCCTGACACAATTTGGGCAGCCTTTTAAACGTCGCGACGCGATATCCCGAGCTTTCGCATCTTGCCTTGTAGTGTGGTTCGCTTCAGGCCCAATTTCGATGCGGCTCCATGCGGACCCGAGATCAGCCCGCCGGTTTCCCGCAAGATCCGCAGAATGTAGTCACGCTCGGTGGATTGCAGTGTTCCCTCCGCCACCGCGAGCCGGCCTGGTGGGTTCCTTCAGTTCTTCAATGGGGACGTTCAAGACCGGCCCGCGAGATAGAATGACTGCCCGCTCGACGAAATTCTCCATCTCCCGAATGTTTCCGGGCCAGTGCCAATTGCAAAGTGCAGTCATTGCCGGGTCGGGAATTTTCTTGATCTTCCTGCCCATCTGGCGCGCGTACTTCTGGGTGAAGTAGTGCAGCAGAAGCGGGATATCGTCCTTGCGTTCGCGCAGTGGGGGCACGAGGATGGGAAATACTCGCAGCCGGTAATACAGATCGCTGCGAAATTGATTATCGGCAACCATTTGCGCGAGATTCTGATTCGTGGCGGCGATCAAGCGCACGTCGACCCGAATGGTTCTGCGTGCTTCCCAACCTTTCGAACTCGCTCTCCTGGAGCACCCTCAGAAGCTTCGGCTGCAACTCCAGCGGAATATCTCCAACTTCGTCCAGAAATATGGTCCCCTTGTTTGCCAGCTCCAGCCTGCCGATTTTTTGCGAAATTGCGCCGGTGAATGCGCCTTTTTCGTGTCCGAAGAGTTCGCTTTCCAGCAAGCCGGTCGGAATCGCCGAGCAGTTGATTTTTACCAGAGGGCTCTGGGAGCGGTGGCTGAGGCGGTGAATCGCGCGCGCGACTAGCTCTTTCCCGGTGCCGGTTTCGCCCAGGATCAGCACCGCGGCATCGGTGGGTGCGACGGTCTCGACCTGGGCCAAAACCTCCTTCAGCCCGGTGCTCTCACCGACGATTTCATCGAAGTTGAAGACCGTGCGAATTTCGTCTTCCAGGTAGGATTTCTCTTCCGCGAGTTTTTCTTTCAGCTCGGCAATCTCGCGAAAGGCCAGGGCATTGTCGACCGCAATCGCCACCTGATTTGCAATCTGGTGCAACAGGTCCGTGTCGTCCATGCTGAACGCGTGTTCACCGCGGCTGGCAACCGTCAAAATGCCGATGGTCCGCCCCTGGTTGATCAAGGGAAAGCAGCACGCCGATCGAATTCCTTCGGCGAGCAGTGCGCGGCTGGACTCCGCCGGAAATTCCTGAAGATCAAGGTCAAGCCGGCCGACCAGAAGCGGCTTGCCGCTCTTGAACGCCCGCCCCGCAATCGAACCCTCGATGGGGTAGGGAACTTCGGAAAGCAGCGATCCTTTTTCATGCGGAAAATCGACGGCATACATCCGCAGATTGTTGTGTTCAGAGTCGAGCAGGATCAGCGCGGCGTAGTCGTGATGGATCACCCTGCGCAGAGCGGAAGAAATGGCTCCGAAAACTTCTTTCAGTTCGAGGCTTCTTACCAGTGAATTCGTAATATCCAGCAGCAGACGAGTCCGGTCCCGCTCTTGTTGCAGGTATTTCTCGTACGAGATTGCCTCTTGCGAACGCAAGTGGTTATCGACGGCCAAGGCCGCTCCGGAAGTTGCCTTCTCCAGCAATTCCAACTCCGAGTCCGTATAGCCGACGTCTTCTTTGCGCCCGAACGCAACCGCGCCCAGCCTGCGCTCCGCAGCCGTGAGCGGCAACAGGCATACGCGTCGAATATCGCTGTCGACAAATACGCGATTGGCTCTCGGGAAGCGGGTATCTTGCGCGGGATCGTCAAGGACGATGGTTCTGCTGCAGTCCGCCAGGCAAGTCCGGCGGGCGATTCATCTTTCGGAATTTCCAGTCCGACAGGAATGCTTACGGCGCGACTGGTTTCGACCAGGCTCACCCTCATCACGTCCCTCGCCGGATCGTGAAGGCTGACATAGAGCGCGTCGAAAGCCACCAGAGGCTGGAGGCGTGAGAAAAGATCGTGAAAGAGTTCCTGCAGATCGGTGTGGCAACTGATGCAATCGAATACTTCCACGAGTGCTTGAAGCTGACGCTCGTTGGCAACAAGCTGGTCCGACTTCGAACTATTGCTCGACAGCAAAGACACCTGAGGGCTCCTGCATCGACCGACCCGCGAGCCATCGAACGCACTTCAGCTTCCCGACCATTTTACATTTGTCTCCACATTTAACATCGAATGATCTGCCGGAGAGTGCGGCGGCCGCCAAAGGCGGTGAATCGCCAGGGCCCGCAAAACCATCGGCTTCACCGCGGAGCATGGTTCCAAAGCTACTGAATAAAAAGGAATTAGAGTCGGGACGGAAGCGGAGCGCAACAGCCGGTTCGAGCTTAATTCCAGCTCCGACGGGAACTCCGCAGACGGTTGCCCGCCCGATCGATCAGCGGACGTCAAGCAGAGATGGAGTAACATGAACCTGCCAAATGTGTATCTCTGGTGGTTGAAACCATGAAGTTACTATTCTCGCTGGTTGAAGCGATGTCGGTGTTTCTGGTGATTGCGTATTTATATTGCAAGTCGCCAGGCTTCAAACCTCTCATGGGCGAGTCTCTGCGCCGGCGCGATAAGCTCTACCTCTACGTATTCTTCTCCGCCATTTCCATCATGGGCACGTATCTGGGGCTGCCGGTTCGCGATGCGATCGCCAACACGCGCGCCATTGGTCCGGTATTGGCCGGCATCATCGGAGGACCCGTACTCGGTCTCGCCGTTGGACTCACCGGCGGACTGCATCGTTATTTCCTGGGCGGCTTCACGGCGTTTTCCTGCGGGCTTTCGACAACGACCGAGGGGCTGATTGGCGGGCTTGTGCATTCCTTCCTGTGCAGGCGGAACGAGGCCGAGCGGGTCTTCATGCCCCGGGTGGCGTTCGCCACGGCTTTCTGCGCGGAGATCGCGCAGATGATCATCATTCTCATCTTTTCCCGCCCGTACTCGAACGCCCTGGCGCTGGTGAAAATGATCGCCATCCCGATGATCGTCTCCAGTTCCATCGGCGCGGCCTTGTTCATGAGCATCATCCGCGACCAGAAAAACCGGTATGACAGCCTCGGGGTGCTCTTCTCCGACAAGGCCTTCAAGATCGCCGAGCGCACCCTGAACATCATGCAGAAAGGCTTTACGGGCGCTACGTCTTTCGACATCGCACAGATCATTTACCAGGAGACCGGCGTGGGCGCCGTGGCCATCACCGATACGGAAAAGGTGCTGGCCTTCGTCGGCACCGGCTCGGATCATCACCGGCCCGGGAGTTTCATCGCATCCAGTGAAACCCGGAAGGCGATCTCGGAACGCCAGGTGATGTTCTTGGATGGCGTCAACGACCATTATTACTGTTCCCTCACCCCCAAATGCGCTCTCGGCTCCGTGCTGATCGTGCCGCTGCTGGTCGATAGCGATGTCATTGGCACCATCAAGCTCTACGAGCCGCGAAACAAATCTTTCTTGAACATGAACAAGAGTCTTGGGGAAGGCATTGCGCGCTTGCTGTCCAGCCAGTTGCTGCTTTCGCGCTACCAGCAGCAGAAGAATCTGCTGACCATTGCCGAGCTCAAACTGATTCACGCCCAGATCGATCCCCATTTTCTATTTAACACGTTGAACACCATCATCTCGATTCTCCGCAAGGATGCGGTGCGCGCCCGCGAGCTGCTGATCGAGCTCTCCAATTTTTTCCGCAAGAACCTGAAGCGCAACACCGATCTGTCGACCTTGCAGGAAGAACTCGATCATGTGAGCTCCTACCTGAAGATCGAAAAGGCTCGCTTCGAAGACCGGCTGGTGGTTGAGACGGCAATCGATCCCACGCTGCTGGATCTGAAAATCCCTACCTTTACCTTGCAGCCGTTGGTTGAAAACGCGATCAAGCACGGTATTTCGCAGATGCTGGACCAGGGGGTTACGCGGATTTCCGCCTTTCGCGAAAACGGGCTGGCCATCATCGAAATCGAAGACAACGCCGGAACCTACGACGCGGCGAAGCAGTCGAAGGACGGACTGGGCATCAACATCGTCGACAAACGAATCAAGAACCTGCTGGGCCAGGATTTCGGCACCACCGTCACCTGCATTCCGCACGAGATGACCCGCGTCACCGTCCGCTTTCCCGCCGAGGGCTGCAGGCAATGATGCGCGCGCTGATCGTCGACGACGAGTTGCATGCCCGCGAAGAGCTGGAAGCGCTGCTGGATGAAACCGGCGAATTCGTCGTGGTCGGACAATGTGGAAACGCCGTCGAGGCCTTGCGGCAACTACGCAGTCAAAAGCCGGACGTGCTCTTTCTCGATATTCAAATGCCGAGCGTCAACGGCTTCGAGTTGCTGAGCATGATCGAGGAAGAGATGGTGCCCAACATCGTCTTCGTCACCGCCTTCGACGAATACGCGGTCAAAGCCTTCGAGGAAAATGCCTTCGACTACCTGGTGAAGCCCGTCGAGAAGGACCGGCTGGCAAAAACCGTCCGCAAGCTGAAGAAAAATCTTGTGCAGGGAATTCGGCCGGTGTACGCCGCGCCGGAAATTCGCAGCATTCCCTGCATCATGACCAACCGGATCAAACTGATCGGGATCGACGAGGTGGACTTCGTGCGCTCCGATCTGGCGGGCGTTTTCGTCGTGTGTCCCAGGGGCGAGTTTCTGACCGAGCTCACGCTCGCGGTGCTGGAAACCAAGACCAATCTCGTGCGCTGTCACAAGCAATATCTCGTTAACCTCGAACAGATCGACGAGATTCTCCTGGAGGATAACCTCTCGGCGAGAATTCGGATGAAGTCAGGCGCCACGGTGCCGGTCAGCCGGAGATTTTTCAGGAAGCTGAAGGAGTTGCTTCGCTTTTAACCGGCTGCTGAAACACAGTTTTGCAAATGGGTATACCTTTCGCGAATCTGGTCTATGGCGGTTTCCGGATTGGTGTATCCGCCCGGCAAAAGGAATTCAGAGGCGTCATCCCGGCCGAAGTGCCGAGCGCCTGTGGCCGGAGCAGCCGAGCTACGTACCCGACATTACAGTCGATCAGCAAGAAGCTGTTCGGGCACGGAGCCGGGGCCCCCGTCAAACGCCGCTGTTGCGTTTGATGGGGTGGGGAGTGGAGGGAGCTTGTGTTTTACCGCCGCGAAGAAACACAAAAGATTCCTCGGCTCGCGCTGCTCGCTCGGAATGACGTTGTTGCCTGGGATGCAGTAACGCGGGAAGCGTTCTCAATCTTCGCTGCCGCTAACTCCCCGATTTCGACCGTTCGCCAGATTATTTAGCCTGTTACCTAACCTTCCTGCTTTTTTGCTCGCCATCTGTGCCTGAATACCCGGATACAGAAAATCAGAATTTTTTCTGCCGGTGTGTGGACAGCCTCGAGCCGCCACGCGTGAAAAAGCTGGTGACATTCGGCAAGGTTCTCACCGAGAGTCAAAAAGGAGGGCGCATGAATGCGTTAGTGCTTGTCTTTACCGCGTTGCTGGTATTCGCCATCGGCTACCGGTTCTACGGAATATTTCTTGCCCGGAAGGTATTGGTCCTGGATGAAAGACGGGCAACGCCAGCCGTGCTTCAGGACGACGGCCACGACTATCAGCCAACCAATAAATTCGTTCTCTTCGGTCATCATTTTGCGGCGATCGCCGCCGCCGGCCCACTGCTGGGACCGGTACTTGCCGCTCAGTTCGGCTACTTGCCCGGCACCCTCTGGATTCTGATTGGCGCCGTGCTGGCCGGTGGCGTGCACGATATGATCGTGCTCTTCGCCTCGGTGCGGCACAAAGGCCAAAGCCTTTCCACGATCGCCGAAAGAGAGGTTGGCAAAGTCGCCGGGACGGTTGCGTCCTTCGCCTTCTTATTCATCCTGGTCCTGACCCTGGCCGGGCTGTCGATCGCCGTGGTGAACGCCATGTTCGAGAGCGCCTGGGGATTGTTCACCGTAATTATCACCGCGCCCATCGCGCTCTTGATGGGATTGTGGATGCACAAGATTCGCCCCGACGACATCAAGGGAGGCAGCATCATCGGTGTCGTCCTGCTGTTCCTGGCCATCCTGGCTGGACCGCATATCGCCGCCTCTCCCACCTGGTCCTACTTCCTGTCGCTTTCCAAGCACCAGATTGCCCTCGGCATTCCGGTGTATGGGTTCATCGCCTCCGTGCTGCCGGTGTGGATGCTGCTGTGCCCGCGCGACTACCTGTCCACCTATCTCAAATTGGGCACCATCGCCCTGCTGGTGGTCGGAATCATCTGTGTTCACCCGACGTTGCAGATGCCGGCCCTGACCGCCTATGTCCACGGCGGCGGACCGGTCATTCCCGGAAAAGTATTTCCCTTCGTGTTCATCACCATCGCCTGTGGTGCGCTCTCGGGATTCCACGCGATTATCGGCACCGGAACCACGCCCAAGATGGTCTCCAATGAGCGCGAAATCCTGTTCATCGGATACGGCGCCATGCTGGTAGAAGGCTTCGTGGGAATCATGGCCCTGATCGCCGCCTGCGTATTGGTGCCGGCCGACTACTTCGCCATTAACTCCTCGCCCGCCGCGTTCAAGGCGCTCGGGTTGTCGGTGGTGAACCTGCCGCAACTGGCTGCCGCCGTTGGTGAGCACATTCAAGGCCGCCCGGGCGGCGCGGTCTCGCTCGCGGTCGGCATGTCCTACGTTTTTTCCGGCGTACCCTTTATGAAGGGCCTGATGGGCTACTGGTATCACTTCGCCATCATGTTCGAAGCCGTGTTTATTCTCACCGCGGTCGACACCGGCACCCGCGTAGGGCGCTTCCTGTTGCAGGAGATGTTAGGAAAAGTTTTCCCGAAGGTCGGCGAAGTACATTGGATGCCGGGCATCATCCTGACCAGCTTCCTGTTTACCGGAGCATGGGGATATCTCGTCTATACCGGCGACATTGCGACGATCTGGCCGCTTTTCGGCATCAGCAATCAACTGCTTGCCTCCAGCGCCCTGATTATTGTAACCAGCATGCTGATCCGTCTCGGCAAGGCCAAGTATGCCTGGTGCACCGCCGTTCCGGGAATCTTCATGGCGTTCGTAACCATTTACGCCGGATACCTGAACATTGTTGAAAACTACCTGCCGAAGAAGCTGTACGTCCTGTCGGTGCTCTCGGTTGTGATCATGGCGCTGGTCTTCGTCGTCCTCGCCGCAACCATTCGCCGCTGGGTCGAACTGCTCCACAGTAAGGAACTGGTCCGGCTTCCGGACGACGTGCCCGTCTTTCTGGAAGCGAGTAAGCCTTTGACGAAGCACGCAACCGCTTCTGCCGACTGAGCCGCTGCCTGAGGGTGCGCCGTTAACCCTGAGGGCACGCCAAACGGCTCCGATGAAGCATCGAATCCGGGGTCTGCCGTGGACAAACGTCCCGGCAGACCTGGGATTTGAAACGATGATTTAACCCAAACGACGATTCCATCCGAAAGACCCAATACCACGCATTCGCCGCTCAGGCCCAATGAATTTGCACCCATCGTAATATTCAGCGGCGGCTCGCCAAATCCAAACCAGCCGGTTCCAATCAATAAAAGATTTAAAGATGAAGAGGGGATCAAGGCCGGCATCGCCATTCGCGCAGTCGAGTTGCCAAGGCTTATAGCAAAACCAGGGATGGTGTATCCCGGAGTCAGAGTACTCCACTCGACGCGACCATCAGGGAGCGGCGACGTTGAACGAATTGAAAAAGGATATAGCATCCCTGGTTTTGCCGTAGCGCTCGAATTTCGGTCGGAATAATGCTTTCGAATCCCGGTTGTCGGGCGGCTACGCCACGACGGGAGCCGCTCTCGGTATTTCCGGCATTACACGCGGGTGCGTTCGCTTCTGTTCGCCGGAGGCTGAAAAAAATTGAGGACCACCTGACCGGCGGTCCCCCATGTTTCTGAAGTCATCCAATGCAGGATTGTTACCGGCCCACCGCTGCCTGCTTGGCTGCGTAAGCGATGGCTTCTTTATCGCCAACCTCGTCCAGTTCGAGGTTCTTGGTCTCCGGTGAGAACAACAGGCTGACAAATGTCATGATTGCGCCAACGGTTAAAATTACCGCCGGCGACAGCCACAGATCCTGCTTTTCGATGGCGGCGATAAAGGGGATCTTATGGGCGAAAAGAACATAGATGTTGAACCACGCACCCAGAAGTGCGCCCGCGGAATAGCCGAATCCTACGCCGGTGGCGCGCGTCTTCGTCGGGAAGCGCTCGCACAGATAGGCGGGAAGCATGCCCCAGGACAACTTCAACATGCCGGCCATGCAACAGCCGATAATCGCCATCTTCAAATTGCGTGCAACCGCGGCATGATAGAGGACGTAATAAACCGGAACCGCGAAGATGACGAGAAAAACGCAATACCACAGCGTCAAAATCTTTCGTCCGGTTTTGTCCGAAAGCCAACCGTAGAAGTTGTAACCGAGAAACGACAGGAACAAGGCGAAGCCGTAAATCAAGGCATAGGTCGTCGTGTCGAAACCCCGGCCCCCCAGTTTCAAGATACTGGGCAGGTATCCGTAGACAGAGTAGTCGGTGAGGAACAGGCCGGTCATGAAGACAAAGACCTGCAGGAAAGCCCACAGTTGCGGCGGCTTGAACAGAGTAAAGAACGGCGACTTATCAACCTTGCCGCTGGCCTTGGCCTTCTCGAACTCGGGAGACTCGTGCAAGGTTGAGCGAATCCAGAGAGCCAGGAAAACCGGAATCACACCGGTCATGAAGGCGATGCGCCAGCCGTACTTCAGCATGCCGGCGTTGCCGCACATGGCGGACAATGCGGCCACCACGAGCGAGGCGGCGACATAGCCCAGGGGAAAGCCGGACTGCACGAATCCGGCGATGGCACCGCGTCGATCCCGCGGAGCATTTTCAATGGCGAATGTATGACCCACCGCATATTCCCCACCGAAGAAGCACCCCATCAGGAACCGCAGCATACTGAAGATGAGGTATGCCCAACCGCCTGCCGACGCGTACGTGGGCAGAAAGCCTGCAGCCAGCGACATGACGCCCACGCCAGCGATGGTGAAAATTAACAGCCAGCGACGGCCGATCTTGTCCGCATAGTGACCGAAGAAGGCCGAGCCCACGGGTCTGGCCGCCATCGTGATCGAATAAAGCAGCAGAATCTTGGTGTACTGCCAAGCCAAGCTTCCGCCGGGTGAGATAAACAACTTCGTCAGGATGGGAGCCATGACCACGACCATCGCCATGTCATAGGCGTCTAGCCCAAACCCGAGAAACTGAGAAACCATTGCTTTCTTGGTATCGCTTGAAAGTGGCTGGTGAGCCATTTTCCGCCTCCTTAAATACCGGGATCGTAATTTTGCCCTGCGCAACTAGGGGTAGATTGTTCTAGTAGTGCCGGACCACGTTCGGTTCCGCGAAGACCTCATACGGCTACAGTCGCAGTCGGACGCGAGCGATCAGGCTGCGAAGCCCTCAACTCACGTCCTCGGTATGCACCTGTATCGGACAGAAACGCGGAAACTATTTAATGCCGGATTGAACGGCAATGCAATGCAATATTCGCATTATGTTATTATTATTGCTGCAAATTCCACCCCCGTGCCCGCTCATCAGGTGATGAAAATGTCATCAGGCTGGGCACCCTCGACTCCGGAGTTGGCGGAGACCAGCGAGGGGCGGGCTTTGCCGCTTGAGTGAAGTTTCGACAGCGGTTTTTTCCCGCCATCAAGTTGCGGCAGCGATTTTGCTGCGGCTAGAGATCTCTTCGTCACATCCCGAGTCACTGCCCGTCACAACGAAAGTCGCTCCACGTCACTGCAAGGGCGCACTCTCCGGAATAAGATTCGCTTTTCCTATTGCAAAAGTGCACAACTCTGCAGGACCGAGGAGCGGAAGAGTCATGCGAGAGATCAATCATGATGTCTTGATCTTGGGGACCGGGCTTGCCGGGCTGCGTGCGGCCGTCGAAATCAGTATCAAGACCAACGGCAAGGCAGACATCGGAATCATTTCCAAGGTGCAGGTCATGCGTTCTCATTCCGTATGCGCGGAAGGAGGCACGGCGGCCGTCATGCGCCCCGAGGAAGGCGACAGTTACGAGCTGCACTCCTGGGACACGATCAAGGGCTCTGATTTCCTGGCCGACCAGGATGTCGTGGATCGTTTTGTACGCACGTCGCCCGACGAAATTCGTTTGCTGGAACATCGGGGCGTCCCGTGGTCGCGCCGCGAGGATGGCCGGATTATGCAGAGGCCCTTCGGCGGCCATACCTACCCGCGCGCTTGCATGGCGGCCGACAAAACCGGCTTTTTCGAGATGCAGGCGCTCTACGACACCCTGCAGAAGTACCGGAATTTTACCCGCTACGACGAGGGCTTTGTCACCTCGCTGCTGCTGGATGGCGGACGCTTTGCCGGGCTTACGCTCTACGACGCGCCGACCGGCGAATTTGTCGTGATTCGCGGCAAGGCTCTGCTGTTCGCCTCCGGAGGGCTTGGCAATCTCTACGGCTTCACCACCTACTCGCAAACCGTGACCGGCGACGGACAGGCGATCGCCTACCGCGCGGGGCTGCCGCTGGAAGATCCCGAGTTTCTGCAGTTCCATCCCACCGGGCTGGTGCCTTCCGGCATTTTGATGACCGAGGGCTGCCGCGGCGAGGGCGGCTATCTGCGCAACAGCAAGGGTGAGCGCTTCATGGAGAAGTACGCTCCTAAGATGATGGAGCTGGCGCCACGCGATATCGTCTCCCGTTCGGAGATGACGGAGATCATCGAGGGACGTGGCTTCCCGCGGGCCGATGGACTCGATTATGTTCATCTGGACCTGACTCATCTGGGCGCCGACCGCATCAACAAGCGCCTGCCGCTGATCCGCGAAGTCTGCATCAAGTTCCTGGGCATCGACCCGATCACCGACCCGATTCCGATTCGTCCCGTGGCGCACTACTCCATGGGCGGAATTGAGGCCGACATCGACGGCCGGACGAAAATCGAGAATATCTGGGCTGCCGGCGAAGTGGCGTGCCATTCCATGCATGGCGGCAATCGGCTGGGATGCAACTCGACCGCCGAGTGCCTGGTGTGGGGCGGCATCACCGGAGATGGAATTGCCAAGTATCTCTGTGCGGGCGCCCGGCTCAGCCCGGTTCCGGAGCAGCAGGCGCGCGAAGAAGAAGACCGCATTTTCAAAGGCATGTTGGGTCTGACGGGCGCGGAAAGTCCGGCTCAGATCCGCAGAGAGTTGCGTACTCTGATGGACAAACACGCCGGAGTCTACCGCACCGGCGAGTCGATGAAGCAGGGTCTGGACAAGATTGCCAGCCTCAAGCTGCGCTTCCGCGAGATCAGCATTCAGGACAAGAGCCGCATCTACAACACCAACCTTATTCAGGCATTGGAAACCGGGAACATGCTCGATTTGGCGGAGGTTTTGCTGATTTCCGGATTGGCGCGGGAAGAATCTCGCGGTGGACATGCCCGGACAGACTTCCCGACGCGCGACGATGAGAAGTGGCTGGTGCATTCCATGGTCTACTACACCGGCGGTAAGCCAAGGTTGGAGTACAAGCCGGTTACGATTACGAATTGGAAGCCCGTCGAGCGGAAGTACTAAAACGCGGGTTGGGGTTCAACGAAGCAGCTCATCGTTTGATCCCCTCAGGGAGGCCGACATGGCGATTCAAAGATACGATAATCGGCTCGGCGTGCGTGGATGGGCAGCAGGTGGCCGCTGGGGCATCGAGCGCTACGCCTACATCCTGCATCGCATCACCGGTCTGGGTATTCTCCTCTACTTTCTCATGCACATCGTGGTCACCAGCCTGAGGGCCACGGGCATTTACCTCTGGGTTGAAGGCGGATTTTTTCATCAGCCGGTTTTCAAGTTCGGGGAATTCCTGGTTCTGGCCGCCTTCGGGTATCACGCCTGCAATGGCATACGGCTGGTGCTCGTCGAATTGGGGTTTGCCGTGGGGAAGCCCATCGAGCCGGTTTATCCCTATAAGACGTCCTTGAGCGTGCAGCGGCCATTGCTGATTTGCGCGATGCTGCTGGCACTGGTTTTCATTGCGGCGGGTGGCTACAGCTTCCTCGCCGGCGCCAATTAGGAGGAAGCGATGAACGGGACGAAATACTGGACTTGGCACATGCTGGCCGGAGTCGTCATTCTGGTCCTGCTCGGCGTCCACATGATGGTGATGCACCTGGGCGTGGGCGGCCAGGCGGTTGCGCCCTTCGGCGGCGGTGCGGTCTCGGTGAAAAACAGCCTCTTCCGCGACGGCAACCTGACCTTCACCATCACCTATATTCTGCTTCTCGGAGTGGCGCTCTACCACGGGCTTTATGGTTTGCGAACCATGCTCTTCGAGCTGACCCTGAAACCCGCGGCTGAAAAAGCCATCACCACGGTATTGGTGATTTTTGGCTGTGGATTCTTCGTTTTGGGTACCTGGGCGGCATTCGCCGCGCATGCTTTAGCGATAGCGGGAGGTAGGGGATGACCACGGAGAAAACCAGCACCCAGGAACGGCAAATTACGTTCCATGTGACGCGATACAACCCCGAGGTCGACCGTGCGCCGCACGTGCAGAGCTATCAGGTGCCCGTTAGCCCAGGGATGACGGTTCTCGACGGCCTCCACTATATTAAGGAGAATCTGGATCCCACGCTGGTCTGGCGCTATTCCTGCCGCATGGGGATCTGCGGTTCCTGCGGCATGCTGTTGAATGGCAGCCCCGGACTCGCGTGCAACACCCAGATCCTTCATATTACCGAGAGCGCTTTGGCCGTGGGGCCGCTGCCGAACTTCAACATCATCCGCGACCTGGTTCCGGACCTGATGACGATGTTCGAAAAACACCGGGCCATCCAGCCGCACATCGTTCGGGCCGACGAAGCCGAGATCGATGATCCGACGGGAGAGTTCTATCAATCCCCGGAGGAGCTGGAGAAATACCTGCAATTCACCTTTTGCATAAAATGCGGTTGCTGCATGGGAGCCTGCCCCACGCTGGCGACGGATGTCCAATATCTGGGCCCCATGCCTCTGACGGCCGCGCAAAGGTACAATACGGATTCCCGCGACGAAGGCGGCCGCATCCGCCAGGATGTGACCGACGCGGGAGCAGGCGCTTTTCGCTGTCACTATGCCGGAGAGTGCTCGCGCGTCTGCCCCAAAGGGGTTGATCCGGGCAAAGCGATCCAGTTGCTGAAGCGACAACTCGTACTGGACTACTTGCATTTGGCGGGTCATAAGAAGCGTTGCCGAAAGCTGACAGGACCCGGTAGTGGCAAGCCCATTCCGAATATCGCGAGCGCCCCGAAACGGACAGTCGGGGTCGAGACAGCTCCAATTCCTAAATAGGAGCGGGCTGTCGCTTCGGATCGGCCCAACGGGATTCAAGCGGTCAACTCACGCGGAGTCGTTCGAGAGACGGCGGCAAACATTCTGCACGAAGCCAAGGCATCTCGAAGGTACTCCGCGTGATTCATCTCGCATGAATCTCTATCATCCGGATGTTTGCGAGCGTATTCTCCTACTCACTTGCCGCCAGCAGTGCCGCGTGATTCCGTTGTCTTTCTCACCGGAAGCCCCAAATTGACAAGTCTTACCGTCGGCGCTAGCCTTGATGAACTTTCTGATTCAGCACTCAAACCGAGTGCATCGCCCCTCATGTCTCAGTAAGTTGTTTGGGAAACCATGAATACACCTGACTGCAGTCGGGCAGACTGGGCTCAGTTCAAAATACTCTTGCAACAGCGTTGAGCACTGATTGACCTTGGGCAAGAAAAGAGGACGTTCGCGTGCCCGTCGAGAAGCATGGCGGGTTGAAGGGCATTTGCTCCGCCGCGCATGGCAGCCGGAGAGAGATCACATCCCGTACCTTTCTCCGGCTGAGACAGCAGCACACAAGGAATAGACAGACCCACTCCGGGGAATCAATGATGGCTTCTTTCCAGAGGTCCACGTTGTAGTGAAGGCCACCGTCAGGCAGATCACTCCCCGCTCAGTGTAGCGGGTTTGAAGAACCACCAAGCGAGCGTGAATGCGATGAAAACAGCGACAAATCATAAATCGGCAGAGTATATCGCCAGCCATTTCCAGGAAGCATTGCAATGGCGACACCAGTTACACCGCAATCCACAACCGGCATGGTTGGAGTTCTACTCCACGGGCTTCGTGGCCGAGAAGCTCTCTGCGTGGGGTTACCGACTGCAATTGGGCAAAGAGATTATTGATGAAAGTAAGCGGCTGGTTGTGCCTGACGAAGCAACTTTGCAGGCCGAGTATGAACGAGCCCTCAAAGCCGGCATCAAAGAAAAATTCATTGCGCCCGCCAAGGGCGGTTTCACCGGAGTCGTCGGAACTCTAAAAGGCGCGCAACCCGGTCCGACGGTCGCCTTCCGCTTTGACATCGATTCGCTGGAGATCCTGGAATCGAGTGATCCGTCGCATCCGCCGGTCGCGGGCGGCTATGTCTCAGAGAACCCGGGCTACGCCCACATGTGCGGGCATGATGCTCATACCGCGCTCGGTTTGCTGCTGGCACGCTACTTCGCCGAGAACCGGGACAAGATCAAGGGCACGGTCAAACTCATTTTTCAACCCAACGAAGAGGGCCTTGGCGGCGCCGCTGCGATGACGCCCCTGGGGGTCGTCGACGATGTGGACTACCTGTTCGGCGCGCACGTCGGCATCAATGTGAAAGAAACCGGCAAGATCGGCTTGAACGTTTTCGATTGGCTGGCAATGAGCCGCTTTGAGGTCACCTACACCGGGCGCGCCTCGCACGCCGGGATCCGGCCGGATCTGGGCAAGAACGCTTTGCTCGGGGCGTGCTCGGCGGTCACCAACTTGTATGCCATCTCCAGGCATGGCACCGGCGCCACGCGCGTAAACGTCGGCGTCATGCGGGCAGGCTCGACCTGGAACATCATTCCGGAAAAAGCCGTCTTCCGCATGGAGACCCGCGGAGTCACCGACGAGCTCAACGAATACATGGTCGCCAGGGCCATGGATGTGCTCCACGGCGCCGCTAAGATGTACGATCTCGGGCTGGAGATCAAGGCCGCAGACAGTACCGTAGCCGCCGTGAACTCGCCCGAATTGATAGAACTTGGAAGTCAGGTAGCGAAGTCGCTGCCTTCGGTGAAAGAAATTGTGCCCGCCTGTTCCACCAACGGTTCCGAAGACATGTGCGTCTTCATGCTGCGCGTGCAGCAGCGCGGCGGCAAGGCGATGGAGATCCTGCTGGGAACCCCGATCGGGGGCGGTCACCATAGCAATTGTTTCGACGTGGACGACAAGGTGATGCAGAACGGAGCGGAATTCTTTGCCGCCCTGTACGACGCGGTTACCTAAAGGCTGTAGTTCGGCGAGAAAATGCCGTTCCGTTGCATTACTGGCGATCTTTGTTTGAATTTGACGATCTTTCCCAATGAAGATCCGGAATTCAAAGCTGAAGTGAAAATAGCGGAGGTCGTCCACTCCCGCTTTGAATCGCCCCAGCTTCGGGTGCAAAAGCTTCGTGTGCTCTGCCGGCAGACGAGCGACGGTATTTCTTGACCCCCTCGGCCAGCGCACGGAAGCCCTGTGATGGAAATCGCTTTTCCGGGAATAAAAGTAACCGTTCTTGAGTTATTCTCATTGAGCTGTGGCAGATACGCAGAGCGATTCCGGATCTTTTGAAGAGCTGGCAACGCCGCTGATTGCCCGCCTGTACAATTTCGCGCACTGGCTTGCCCGGGATCCGAGCGAAGCCGAGGACCTTGTGCAGGAAGCGTGCATGAAGGCGCTCAAGGGATTCAGCTCGTTTCGCCAGGGGACAAGTTTCCGCGCCTGGATTTACCGGATCTTGCGGAATACGTTTCTCACTTCGCGCTCGGGCCTGCAGGCGGCGGCAACCGTCTCTCTCGATAGCGATGAGTACACCTGCGTCGAGCCCGTTGCCCCTGGCACGCCGGAGTCCGCTCTGATTGCCGGAGCGGATCAGCAGGCAATTCAGAGGGCTCTGGAGGCGCTCCCGGTGCACTACCGTGAAGTGGTTCTGTTGTGCGACGTGGAAGAGATGAGTTATCAGGAGATTGCCGAAACCCTGGCAATTCCGATTGGCACCGTAATGTCCCGCCTTTCGCGCGGGCGCAAAGCGATGCGCGCATCGCTGAACGAAGCCGGCATCCGGAGCGGGTCACGGAGTACGTTCCAATGACATGCGAGGAAGTACGCGGCAAACTGGCGTCTTACGTTGATTCCGAACTACAGGCCGGTGAGCTCGCGGAAGTCGACGCTCATCTGCGCGGCTGTGCCTCCTGTGCGGCTGGCGCGCTGGGACTGCTGCAAATGAAGCTGGCGACCCGAGGGGCCGGCTTGCGCTATCGGCCATCGCCGGAGTTTCGCCGGCGCATGGAGCGCAGCCTGCGGACGAAGCGCAAACCCTCATGGTTGCCGATTTCGTCCCCGAGACTCGTCCTCGCCGCTGTCGTGGCACTGTTGCTGGTTGCATCGCTCGCGGTCCGGGTAAATCACTCTGGGCGCGAGCGTGAGCTGACTGAAATTGCCGACATGCACGTGACGGACTTGGCCAGCGCCAATCCGGTGGACGTAGTCTCCACCGATAGCCACACGGTAAAGCCGTGGTTTGCCGGAAAACTTCCGTTCTCCTTCAACCTTCCCGAATTGCAGAATTCCGAGTTCACGCTCACGGGCGGCCGAGTTGTCTACTTCCGGCACAGCCCGGGCGCGCAGTTGCTCTTCAAAGTGCGCAAGCATCAACTGTCGGTCTTCATTTTCAAGGAGGAGGCGGGCAAATTTCAGGCGGGGACGATCACTTCCACTCAGCTTGCCATTCACCTGGAGAGCTGGAGTGAAGGCGGGCTGCGCTACTTCGTCGTCAGCGACGCGCCCGCCTCGGATGTGCACGCGCTGGGCGAGCTGCTGAGAAATGCAGCCCGCTCTTGAGCCCTGGATCTATCGATTCGGGGGATTCGAAGCGCTTCTCTGTGGCGAAGAGAGCAGTTTTAGATAGCGGATAATCTCGGCGCGTTCGTCGGCTTTGGGCACATGGAAATCCATGTTGTTGTCCTCCACCAGGGAATCGGTATCGGTGAGCCATTTTTCCAATCGTGGTTCATCCCAAACGAAGTGCGCCGATTTGAGAGCCTCCGAATAATTGAAGCCGGGAGCCGTTCCCGCCTGCCTCCCGTAAACGCCTCCCAGGCTCGGACCTTCTTTGTTGCGGTCCAGGGAGTGGCAGCCGGTGCAACGCTTCTCAAACAGTTGCTTGCCCAAACCAGCCTGCTCTTCGGCCCGGGTGATCCTCGGAAAGACCACGAGCGCAAGCAGCAAAAACAGCAGTGCAACGACGACGCGGGCCGCTGGGCCGCCCCACTTCTTGACCAAGCGCAAGTGCTTCATTTCATCTCCGTTCTCTGGTCGGACTCAACCTCGGCTTTCAACCAGCAGTGTGCTATTTTGCCGCGTCCGCCAGCAGGCCCTTTCGCTCGACCTTGATCCAATCCAAGATCAGCTTTCGCTCCGCCTCCGACAAGCGCGCGTCGGGATGCAGCAGCAGATAGGGTTTCAGCGGCATCTTACCCTGGCGAAGCTGGCTGCCGATCTTTGCTAGCAGATCGATGCGATGGTCGATGCTGTACTGCTCCCACCGGGAGAGGTTCAGATGCTCGCGCCCGGCGTGCACGTCATGCTCAACCAGCCACGAAGTGGGCGCAATCCGGCTGTAGAGCGGCCAGCGCGTGTTGTCCGAATGGCAGTCGCCGCATTTGTGCACCAGTACGGTGCGAACTTCCTCCGGAACTTTTGCGTCCGTCAACATGGCAGTGCCCGCGGGGAAACCGGTGCGCAGGTTTCCCCACGGGTGAATGAGCGACAAAGCGGCGAGAGCGGCCGCCGCCGTGATTGAGGCCGTAGTTAGTCTGGCGACTCTCATCGCGCCAGCGACCCTGCGGTTGCGGCGACGGCGTCCGCCAGCGTCGAGTCCACAACCGCGAGCTGATGATGTTGCGGAACGAAGTGGACGGCAGTCAGTCCGAGTACGCTTTGCAGTTTTTCGGAAGGCACTTTCATCGGCCCCGGCGAGGGCGCTTCGCCCGGTGCCGGCTGCGGAAAGGCCGTGGACATGGCGGTGTGAAACGTGACGTTGCCTTCCACTTTCTGCATCACCTGGTGAATGTGGCCGTTCAGCACCGTAAGGGATCCGAAGCGCTTCAGCCGAGAGAGCGCCTGCTCGCTGTCCGACGTGCTCCACCCCCACTCGGGATAGAGCGCCCACAGCGGAATGTGCGCAAAGAGCACAATCGGCATACTGCTCCCCAGGCCCGCGACATCCTGCTTGAGCCAGGCAAGTTGATCGTTGCCGAGGCGGCCCATGCCTTCCAGTTGCACGACGTTCACCAAGCCTACGAAGTGAACCCCTTTGTGATTGAAGCTGTACCAGCCATTGCCGGCCGAACCTTTGCCGTAGCGTTCGAGATAAAGTTTGCCGTCATCGACGGAGGTGTCGTGCTCTCCGGGAACGTAGAAGATCTCCCGCTTCGTCCCGGCGAGTACCTGGTCCATGGTGTCGAACTCCGCGGCCTTGGAAGTGTGCGTGAGGTCGCCGGTATGGATCAGGAAGTCCGGCACACTGGAGGTGGCTCTGATCTTGTCCACGGCTTTTTGCAGCGTGCCGGTCACGTCGGGATTCGCCGCCTTGGCAAAGCCTATGTGGCTATCGCTGATCTGAACGAAGCTGAAGTCTGCGGCGCGCTGGTTTGGAGCGGTGTGGCCAAAGACTCTGGAAACCGGAATTCCTCCGGAAAAGCTCCAGACAATGCCGGTGCCGGCCCACGCCATGCAGTGCAGAAATCCGCGGCGGTCAATGCCGTCTGAGGCGGGCGAGGGATGAACACCTGTTTCTCCAGGCTTCGATGTGGCACGGTCAACCGATTTTGTTTCGCTCATAAACGTCTCCTTGGAAAGCCTCAACCGATACATCTGCATGAACTGAGCAAGGCATTATTTATTCCCGGCGATGCCGCACTTAGAGCGGTTCCCTGGTTGGTGTATCCCACGGTTCCCAAAGAATGTCATGGCGACCGGAGCGCCAAGCGTCGGTGGCCGGAGCAGCCGAGCTGCGTACCCGACCTTACGTTCGATCAGCAAGAAGCTGTTTGGGCGCGGAGTGGAGCCATCTTTTTGTTTTCAGCGGCAGGTACAAAAGGTGGCACGAATGCGCTCGCCATGACAGATTGATACGCCGGGATACACTCACTGGGGAACGGCTCAAACCAAAACAACGACGGAGCGAGAGATCTCAACCGCAGGATGGAGACTTATTGGGAGATGTTTGCGCAGGGACGGGCATTGCTATTACCGCAACTCGATCTTAAATCCAGAGTTGATCGCTGGCAGGCTGCTGAAAACTGTTCTTCGCAGATATCATCCTCAGCGTCCCCAACAAGCCCGTTGTTGGCTTGTTGGGGTGAAGTTAGCCAGGGTCCCAGACAACGGCCGTTTTTGCCGTTGTTGGGGCGAAGCTATGCCGTCGGACTCTGGTATTCGAGCCCGTGCTTGCGGAAGAACTCGGGATCCCATTGAATGCCATGGCCCGGCAGCTTCGGAACATGCATGTAGCCTTCCTTATCGAGGGGATAGAGTTCGGCGAATCCCGCCTGGAAACCCGCGGGGTTCCAGTATCCGGGATCGTACATGTATTCAATGAAGCCGCTGTTCGGCGCCGCGCACTGCATGTGGAGATTGGTAATCATGCCGACGCCGCTTTTGCCATGATGTGGACCGAATTTCGCGCCGAAGGCTTCGCCCATCGCGGCAATCTTGCGGATGACGCTGACCGGGCCGCCAATCATCGGATCGGGCTGAATGTAGCTCAAGGAATCCCGGCGCAGGATTTCCCTGAACTGCGCGAATCCGACGTTGCCTTCCCCGCCGGCGAGGTACATGGACTTGAGTTGCCGGCGAATGCGTGCCAATCCGTCATAGTCGTTGAGCGGCAGCGCCTCTTCCAGCCAATAGACGCCCAGATCCTGGAGGGCGAGCGCCATCCGCTCCGCCACCTTGAAGTCCCATGCCGGGGGCGGATCGCCGGGCTTGTTGCCGCCCATGTTGGCGTCCGTCATGACCTTCATCTTTCCGCCGGCGGCCTTGATCACGGCGGCAACCAGTTTGAGGTCGTCGTCCGGATTCATGTGGTGCAGCCGAAGCTTGACGGCCTTGAAGCCGTGCTCATAAAAGGCAAGCGCATCTTCCGCCCGCTCTTCGGGAGACTTTCCGAAGTGCACGGTGGCGGCATAGGCCTGGACCTTGTCCCGCGCCGCTCCCCACAGGCGGTACAGCGGCTGATTCAGCGCCTTGCCGATGATGTCCCACAGCCCTATCTCCAGAAAGAACAGCCGGGTGGGAATCTTGCCTAGCCCGTAGGTATAAGCGTTATATCCTTCGGCTTCGAAGAAGTTTCGATTGTGCACTTCGATTTCGAAAGGGTCCTTGCCAACGAAATACTGCGCCTTCTGGTTGATGATTTCGCCGTAGTCGTCGGGCAACACGTAGTCGCCGTCCATGGTGGTGCCGATCAGCCCGGCATCGGTGAAGAACTGGACGATCACGTAGTCGCGCGAGTTCTGGGGAACTTTCTCGGTGTCCCACGGACGAATCAGTCCGCCGCCGGTGGGCACCTTGCGGACAACAACCGTCTTGACTCCGGTGATCCGGATTGCGGGAGTCCGGGCAGGGCGCACCCAGGAAGTCTTTTTTTCATCCGCGGCGGCAAAAGAAGAAGAGGAATCTACCATAGCTTTGTGCCTCGTCTGTAGGAATCAACCAGAGTAATCTGGGGAAGCCCTGCTGCGTTGCTGCTCGCTTGCAGGGGATGATTACTCCCGTCGGGTTAAACTTCCACGGCGGTTCGCCGCCGTAAGCCGGGCGGCGCTGTTCCGTATCAGCACCGCCCGTGATTAGCCTGAGCTAACTTGACGCCCGCGCCGTTAGACGAAAGACGGTCCGGTGGTTCCGGGGAAGCGCAGGATCATCGCCTCATCGATCTCGATCCCGAGGCCCGGCTTTTCGTTGGGCGAGGCCGTGCCGTCGCTGCCGACCCGGACCGGCGGATTGATCATCTCATCGCGCAACGGATTGTTCAGCGAGCAGTCGGCTTCGAGGTAGCCGCCATTTTCGATCGCGCTCAGGAAGTGCACCGTCGTAGTCGAATTGACGCCCTGGCTCGTATGCGGATGGATCGGCAGCTTTTCGACCGAGGCCATGGCCGCGATCTTCAGCGCTTCGGTAACGCCGCCGCACTTCGACAGGTCGGGCTGGAGATAATCGACCGAGCCTTCCTCGATCAGACGGCTGAACTCAAAGCGCGTGAAGTGATTCTCGCCCGCTGCCAACGGCACCGAGGAAAAAGCTTTGGCTTCGCGGTAGAGCCGGTAATCATGACCTGGAAACGGCTCTTCCAGCCAGCCCACGTCGCAGGCGGCAAAGGCCGGCATGGCGCGACGCGCATCGGCCAAAGTGTACCCGGTGTTGACGTCGACAAGGATGTCGAGCTCGGGTCCGAGTGCGCTGCGTACGGCCTCGACGCGAGCGATGTCCTTGGCCACCGTGTCGCCTCCCAGCCTGAGCTTCACCGCGCGGTAACCGGCGGCAACGAAGCCTTTGGTTTCTTCGACGAGCGATTCAGGGGGTTGAATGCCGAGCGCGATGCCGCCGGCATAGGCGGGAATCTTGCGGCTTTTGCCGCCCAGCAGTTTGTAGAGCGGCCACCCGGTGGCCTTGCCGCGAATATCCCACAGCGCCATGTCGATGCCGCTCATGCCCATGGCGCAGGCGGCGCCCATGCCGTGGCTGCCCAACTGGAATTTGTAGATGCGCGACCAGACGCCGTTCACATCGGTCGCGTCCATGCCGAGCACAAGCTGCTTTAAGGTTGTGTTGATCAGGCAGGCGATCGCCAGGTGGGCGCGCCCGTGGTGCGCTTCTCCCCAGCCGATGAGGCCCTCATCGGTTCTCACTTTCACAAATACGTGGTCGCGCTTCACCATCGTACCGATGCCGAGGCGGACGCGGTGCTCCGGTGGAACCGGAACCGTAACGGGATAAGCCGTGATCTCAGTGATTTTCATACTTCCTCATTTCCTCGAAGAGCTGGTTCCAGCACCGGCGACCGGTGTGGAACCTGAATGAATCGATAGAATCAGCCCAGTAATTATCGCGGCGAGAGCACCAATGCTTCACCGCGCGACAGATCGACCTGCAACCACCCGATCCCTGACGTGCTCGACTGGCACCAAGTATCCGGATGAAACTTTGGCTCAAAAAACCGGCCCGAGATAGTACGGCTCCAGCGCATCGGCGTAGCGGATCGTCTCTCCCCTTGTAACCTCACCGGAGGCCACCGACACGATCTTAGCGTAGAGCTCTTTGCCCATCGCCTCAACCGTCGACTCGCCGGTGATCACCGCGCCGGACGAGAAATCGATGCTGTCTTCCGCCTTCTTTGCCGTGCGCGGATTGCCGGTGATCATCATCAGAGGCACGACCACGCCCGTGTTGGTCGCCAGCATCGGCGGGTCGATGCTCGGCAGGTCATCTCCGCCGAGCTGATAAATCGAAATCTGACAACCGGCGGCGGCCATACTCATCGGCAACGAAAACGAGGATTGCCATCCATCCATGAAGTGCAATCCTTTCTTCGTCGGCTGGGTGGCGTACTCCAGCACCCCGACAATCGGTGAAGTACCGGCCTTGCGCACCGCGCCCAGCGATTTTTCCTCCAACGTCGAAAGCCCCGCCGCGATGTTCGAAGGCAGCGGATTGATCGCCCGGATGTCTTCGCCCGTTCGTTTGGCGGACTCCTCGACTTCGGCCACCATCTCCAGCAGTCGCTTGGCGTCCACCGGATTTACGCAACGTGCCGCGATGTCCTGCTCGGCCCCGATCAACTCGACGGTTTCGGAAAAAATAGCGCTGCCACCGGCGGCGATCAGCAGATCCGCGGCCTTGCCGAACGACGGGTTTCCGGCTATGCCGCTGGTGGCGTCCGACAGGCCGCACTTCACCCCGATGGTGAGCCTGTCCATCGGAACCGGCTCGCGCCGAACCAACGATGCCAGCTCGACATAGTGACGGGCCAGAGCGATGCCGTCCTCCACCAGTCGCTTGAGGCCGCCGGACTGCTCGACCGTCAATACTTCGACCGGCTTGCCGGCCTTCGCGATTTCCCGCGCCAAGGCATAAGGGTCGACTTCGCGATAACCGAAGTTCTCCTTTGCTCCGAGCACGATGGTCGCGAAGGTATTGGGATTTTTTGCCAAGCCGACAAAAATCCGCGCGAGCCGTTCACGATCCTTTTTATGCCGTCCGTTTTCACCGCCGGTGATTACGGTTTTCGTACCCGCTACGTATTCGGTCACACGCGTGGCCGCGATGTTCAAAAGCCTGCCGGCCGGAATGACGAGAACGTAG
The DNA here is from genome assembly GCA_963786555.1 of uncultured Acidobacteriota bacterium. Classification (GTDB taxonomy): domain Bacteria; phylum Acidobacteriota; class Terriglobia; order Terriglobales; family Acidobacteriaceae; genus CAWBRT01. Next base: position 72,093 of record CAWAZO010000010.1, on the reverse strand, counting down.
TTTCTGGTTCCAGCCACTTCGCCCGGCCTGGGGAATCCCAAGAACGTTTGCATGAGGTTTACCTCGGAATCGACAACGCCATTCGCCTCTCGGGCGAGCGGCGGCTATAGTCTGGTGAATACCGGTCCAAAAATCATCCTGCAATACCGTCCAACGCTCCTGCAGCTTAGCTATCAGCTAGAAGACCGGACCCAGGTAATAGGGCTCAAGCGGGTCGGAATAGCGAACGGTTTCCCCCTTCGTGACCTCGCCCGAAGCAATGGACAGAATCTTCCGGTAAAGCGCTTCCCCCATCTGCTCAACGCCGGATTCGCCTGTAATGATCGAGCCCGAGGAAAAGTCGATGCTGCGCTTGGCCTTGTTAGCCGTGCGCGGGTTGCCGGTAATAATCATCAGGGGAGCGACGACCGCGTTGTTGGTCGCCAGCATCGGCGGGTCGTTGCTCGGCAAGACATCGCCGCCCATTTGATAAATCGCGATCTGGCAGCCGGCGGCAGCTAAACTCATCGGCAGTGAAAACGCCGACATCCAGCCGTCCATGAAATTCAGCCCCTTCTTCTTTGGCTGGGTCGCGTATTCCAGAACGCCCATGATTTTCGACGTTCCAGCCTTGTGAACGGCCCCCAGGGATTTCTCTTCCAGCGTGGAAATACCGGCGGCGATGTTCGACGGCAGCGGATTGATGCCGCGAATATCCTCGCCCGTCTGTCGGGCCGCCGCTTCCACGGCGGCGACCATTTCGAGCAGCCTTTTGGCATCGGCCTTGTCCGCACAGCGCTCCGCCATGTCGTTCTCGGCGCCGATCAGCTCGGTTGTTTCCGAGAAAATCACGCTGCCGCCATCCTTTATCAAAAGGTCCGCGGCCCGCCCGAAGGACGGATTCCCGGCAATGCCGCTGGTCGCATCCGACTCGCCACATTTCACGCCGATCATGAGCTTGTCGGCCGAGACCGGTTCGCGCCGCACGAGCGAGGCGGCGTGGACGTAGCGGCGAGCCATGGCAATCCCTTCCTCCACGAGCCGGTCCAGGCCGCCGCACTCTTCTACCGTAAGCACCTCAACCGGTTTGCCGGCCTTCGCAATTTCGTGGGCGAGATTGTAAGCCTCGGTCTCCCGGTACCCGAATCCCTTCTTGGCGCCGAGAATGATGGTCGCGTAGGTGTTGGGGTTCTTGGCGAAGCCGGTCAGCAGTCGCGCAACCCGTTCACGGTCTTTCTTGTGGCGACCGACTTCGCCGCCGGCGGTAATCGCGGTCTTCGTGCCGGCAACGTAATTCGTCACCCGAGTGGCGGCCATGCTGAGGACACGCCCGGCCGGAAGCACCAGCACATGATTCCGGGTGCCGGCCATATCGCCAGGACGCGGATAGCCAAGAAACGAATTCATATCGCGGCGCCTTGCTTGCTGACGAGATCCCCGCGCCCGCGACAGCCTTCAATATTATGTGCGCCAACCAGGCCGCCCTTTGGAATATTGTTGAGTGCCCGGCCAATGGGGCGGCCGTATTTACTGACGATTTCTCCCTTTCCGATGGCCGTGAGAGCGATCTTGTGGCCGAACGGAATCGCCTCGACCGAGGTGAGCGTGATGGTCTCCGCAGGGGTTTGAATCGTCAACACAGTATCCTTCCCCACTTCCGTGACCACGGTAGCCACATTGTCGATGGTCTCCAACTGCAAGGCGTGAAACATAGGATGAAATCCTCCTTAGACTCGTTTGCGTCAAATCACTAGAGCCCGTCTCATAAATAGTTCTTTGAAGGGGCGGCTTGCGCGGACCTGCTGAGGACTCCCACCCCGGGTGACCTCAGCTTGCCGGTGAGAGACTGGGCCGCGGAGAAGTGAGATCCTCATCCCGGATGTCCAGCGGGGCGAACTTCGTCAGGAAGAACATGACCAGCAACGCCGAGCCGGCCATTGCCGAACCAGCGATCACCAGTGCCCATTTGAAGCCGAAGTACTGCGCAATGAAGCCCGTGATAACCGGAGACACGATCGATGCGATCGCGCCTGCCGTGTTCGTAATGCCACCGAGGGAGCCGCCGGTGCCTTTCGATGCGAGATCCTGCGGCAGTACCCAGATCAGCACCCCGGCCGCTTGTTCGCCTGCGATCCCGAGAACCATGAGCCAGGCGGCCGCCACCGCGCTTTCCGCATAAGCCGCGAAAATTACAGCCACCATGGCAATGATCTGCGGGCAGATCAGCATCGCCTTCTTAATGATCGTGGCGTTCCAGCCGAAACCGACGAGCTTATCGCAAAGCACGCCGTACATAGGCCGGACGAAGATCGAAACCAGAAAAGGCATCGTCGAATAGAACGCGAGTTGTCCGAGATTAAAATGCCGGGCGTATGCGAGGTAGCCTGGCAGCCAGAGAATAAATAAGTAGTACAGATAATCGTTCAGGAACTTGATTACGATCAGGGCCCAGGTATCGCGGAATTTCATGATCACCGACAGCGGTACATGAGCCTGCTCGGCGGCCTTCGCTTTCGCGCCGCCAATCCCGGCCACCTTGAGTTCCGGAAAGGTTCGCAGCCACAGCGCCACCCAAAGCAGGCTGCCGATCCCGGTCAGGAAGAAGGCTACCCGCCAGTTGGGATGACCGGCAGATCCGAACATGACCATCAGTCCGACCGTCAGGCCCGGCGTCACCGCGAAACCGATCGGCAAACCTGTGGTATAGATACCGGTGGCTCTGCCCCGCTCGGACGGTGCGAAGCGCTCGCCGATCACTTTGGTCGCCGCCGGAAAATTTACCGACTCGCCAAATCCTACAAGGACGCGGCTCATCAGCAGCGTCAGCAGACTCGTGGCGCAGCCGGTGATCGCCGAAGCCACAGACCAGAGTGCCGCACCGTACCCGTAGACTCTTTTTGCTCCATAGCGGTCGCAGAGCCGCCCCGCAGGCAAATTCCCCAAAAAATAAGCCCAGCCAAAGGCGGACAACACAATACCCATGGTGCCTAGCTTGAAATGCAGGTCGTGAGCGATAACGCTATTGGCGATTGACAGGCTAGAGCGGTCAATTGCCTGAATTGCAGTGCCGCTCATCACAAGGAATAATATCCAACACTTGCTGCGACTCCATCCGGTTTCACCTGGAGGAGTTGGACACACCTGGACGCCACTGCTCACATGGGCCTCCTGTAGCCTGTTTTAAGAGTTTATTCATCTATACGCTTTCGACCAAAGTGGGGTCAAGCGTATTCAAGGCAATATCCGCTTCATGCCGTTGCATTCAATCGGATAGTCGGCGCGCAAATTGCAAAACCGTAGACATGCTCAACGCGAGCGAATCGCGGCTATCTGCGCGACCATGGCATTCCGGGAAATCAGCCGCGATTGCACATAGAGTTATAAACGGAGACGACAAGGTATTCGAGCCGCCACACTACCTGGCAGTGCGGGAAGAGAAGGAAGAGAAGACGGAGGTACTTGATCCAGCGTCGCCGTTGCCGGGATAGGATTGGACAGAGTGCTTCGCGGGAAACTTCAGTGACGGTTGGAGGCCGGATTGAACAAGGGCAGCAAGCGCGAGTATTTGCCCGTCTTGCGCTTGCTGCCCTTAGCCACTAACTTTGCCCGGCAATACCAAAAAACTGACTATCCCTTCAGGACGTCATCCACCGGGGTACACTTCATGCCGTAAGCCTGGGCCACTCCGTTGTAGGTCACCAAACCATTGGCGATGTTGATGCCGGCCTTGATGCCCGGGTTTGACCGGGCAGCTTCCTTCCAACCCTTGCCTGCGATAGCCGCCGCATACGGCAGGGTCGCATTGGTAAGTGCCATGGTGGATGTCAGCGGTACGGCTCCAGGCATGTTGGCCACGCAATAATGCACGATGCCATCGACCTCGAAGGTCGGCGCCTGATGGGTAGTGGGCCGCGAAGTTTCGAAACAGCCACCCTGATCGATAGCCACATCGACCATAACGGCACCTTTCTTCATCGTCTTGAGCATGCTGCGGCTGACCAGCCTGGGAGTCTTCGCTCCGTGCAGCAGGACGGCGCCGATGACCACATCGGCATCCTTGATCAATTCCCGAATGCAGGCTGCGGAAGACATCAGCGGGAAGCAGTTTTTGGGCATGATCTCGGCGAGATGGCGCAGACGGTCGAGGTTCATATCCAACAGATAGACCTTGGCGCCCAGACCGCATGCCATCTGCGCCGCATGAGTGCCGACCACGCCGCCCCCGAGGACCAGCACCGTTGCCGGTGCCACACCCGGGACGCCGCCCAGCAGGATTCCTCGTCCGCCCTGGGCCCGTTCAACATACTTGGCGCCCTGCTGCACTGCCATGCGCCCGGCCACTTCACTCATGGGGATCAAAAGCGGCAGGCTGTCGTTGGCACCCACGATGGTCTCGTACGCCACGCAGATGCAGCGCTGCTTGATCATCGCTTTGGTCAGCTCTTCCTCGGCGGCAAAATGGAAATAGGTGAATACGATCTGCCCCTCGCGGATCATCGCGTATTCGCACGGTTGGGGTTCTTTGACGTGCATGACCATCTCGGCGCGTTGATAGACCGCGGCCGGGGTGCTCACAATTTCCGCTCCGGCCTGGCGATAGGCTTCATCGCTGAAACCGCTGCCAACACCGGCCGATGCTTCCACCAGGACCTTGTGGCCATTGCTGGCCATCAGTTCGACTCCTGCCGGGGTCATGCAGACGCGATTTTCTTCGATTTTGAGTTCCTTCAGAATTCCTACGATCATGCTCAGATTCCTTTCCTAAAACTAATGATGTTGATCTTCCAGAGACAAGCGGCGCGCGGAACGAGTCACGGTTCAGAGCATAGCAATAAATGCCCTAATTTACCTTGCAAAGATTCGAGTAAAATCGTATATATTGACAGATTATTTCAATAAAATCGGATAAAGGTGCAGAACATGCAGATTGATGAGATTGATCGAGCCATCCTCAGAGTGCTGCAGAAAGACGGCCGCGCGTCGAATGTGCAGCTTGCCGAGCAGGTCGGCCTTTCCGAATCGGCCTGCCTGCGCCGGGTTCGCCTGCTGGAGCAGAGCGGCATCATCGATCGCTATGTGATGCTGATCAATCAGGCCGCCATCGGAAAGCCCGGAAATGTTTTTGTCCGAGTTACCTTGGAGGGGCAGCAGAAGGAGAAACTGCAACAGTTCGAAAAGATGGTAGCCGCCGTACCGGAGGTCATGGAGTGCTATCTCATGTCAGGTGACATCGACTATATGCTGCGGGTGATCATTAAGGATAACGCGGATTACATGCGGGTTCACGATAAACTCACGGGCTTGCCCGGGGTGCTGCGCGTCCAGTCTTCGTTTGCTTTGCGTACCGTGCGCAAAACAACCGAACTGGTTCTGTGATTATGGATCGATTTGTGTGCTATGGATTCAGCCTTTCAAACGCTGTGTCTGTTCGCCTACCCAACGACCCGTCCTATAACTGTGCAGTTGTTCTGCCGCTCGCTCGAATGCAACAAACATGACTGCCGGGGTTGGCGGCCCCAAGGTATTACATGGAGAGTCACGTTGATAACGCAGCGCGGCATACAGCCATTCTGGATGGCAAAACGGGTCACGGGTACGACCGAGCGGCATGGGTTGGAACAACGGGAGGGGCACTGAAGACAGTATAGCCATACCGCCAGAACGGTGCTATTGTGCTTCTGCTCCGCTGATCACGACGGCAGCGTGTTACACATTCATGAATACCCGAATCCTCGAACCCAAGGCCAAACTCGCCGACTCGCCTCACCCCGGCTTCGTTCACCAGCATCTGGCAAACGGGATGACGGTTTCCATTTGTCAGCATTGCCTGACGCCGATCGCCAGCCCTACACCTGCCAGCCTGCGGATGGCTGAGCAAAACCACTTCCGCAAAGCCCATCTCAATCGCAACTCCGACAACTAATCGGGCGTCGCCTGCAAGCAGGCACTCGTCGGCGCGCCCACTGATTTGTGAGATGATTCTGATGGTTCGGCATGCTCGGCTGCCGATCCTGCGGAGGCAAAATGAACGAGAAGGACATCGCCGGAACATGGTCGGTGTTGTCGGTAGTGAATGAAATCGATGGCAAAAAGGTTGACCTCTTCGGCTCTAATCCGCAAGGGCAGTTTATCTTTACCACTGATGGTCATTTCTCCATCAACATAATTCGCTCCGGACGAACGAAGTTTTCCTCCAACAACAGCAAGGCCGGCACCGCCGGGGAGAACCAAGAGGCGATGGCCGGAACTCTCAGCCTTTTTGGCACATACACGATCAATTCTGACGGCTGGCAAACGCTCCATATTGTCGGCAGCAGTTTTCCCAACTGGGATGGCGCCGAACAGAAGCGCCTCGCTCGGATCAAGGGCGATGACATGACATATGAGAACCCAACAGCGCCAACCGGAAGCGGCCATGTCGTGCTCACGCTGAGGCGAGCCAAGTAGGGGCGTCGGGGGGAAGCTATCCCTCCGAGGCAGCCGAAATACCGCCAGCAACCACCGGTTAATCCGCCGCCATTAATACAGAACACCCGAGGATTCAACTCGGGTGTTCTGTCGCGACAAACGCAGAGCCTACTAAGACTTGTTCCTTGCCCCCACAACCACCAAGACGACCCCTCCAGCCAATGCCAGCCCTCCAAGTATCGGAGAAAGAGGAATTCGCTCGTGAGTTTCTGTGGCGATATGCACCGATCCTACATTGAGGATGGTCTTCTTACGTGTGTAGTTGATACCGTGATAAACGAAAACCCACACACCCAGAAGGATTAGCAAAATTCCAACCCAAGTGATCGGTTTCATGCCTACGTCACCTCAATAGCCACCTATTTTATTACCGCGCTGTAGAGCAGGTCTTTGAACAGAAGCCGCTTGGCGACTCGATCTGTCGGAGCCGCGGCCAAGAAAATCCCGACAATGTGCTCCTTCGGATCGATGGTGAAGGTAGTTCCCCCCGCTCCCGACCAATTTGCATCTCCTTTACTGCCAGGCACCGCTGCCATGCCGGTGCCTAAACGAACCGCAAAACCCAGCCCGAATCCATAGCCGGGACCTGTCATCGGAGCCGGAGAGCTTGCCATTCCCTGGAGCTGGTTGGAGAGCATAAGTTCCACGGTTTTAGGGCTGAGAAGGCGAACCCCGTCAAGTTCCCCGCCGTTCAAAATCATCTGACTGAACCGGAAGTAATCCGCAGCAGTGGAGATCAACCCAGAGCCAGCCATGAGAAAGCGTCCGGTCATATCATCGAAAGGTGGGAACGATTTCCACCAATCTGTCGCTTTCAGAGGGTCTGAATCCAGCGGGTCGGCGACCAACGGAAACTTGTCGCGAGACAGCCTGAAGGTCGTATCGTTCATCTTGAGGGGCTTGAGTACCATCTCGTTGACCAGTATGTCCAGCGGCTTGCCTGTTACCCGTTCCATCAGAAGCCCCATCACGTCCATCGAAACGCTGTACTCAAACGTGGTGCCCGGCTGGTTGACCAACGGGATTTTGGCAAGATTCTTCAGCATTTCGTCGCCACTGATTCCACCGCCGATCTGCTCGATTCTTCCTTTGAGGTACGCATCTTTAATTGCGGCTCGTGACGCATCCAATCCAGAACCGTAGGTAAATCCGGATGTATGTCTCATCAGGTCCTGGATGGTGATCGGCTTGGCAGCTGGAACAAGCTCATAGCCGGAACCGTCAGCCTTCTTCACCTCCACCATTATGTTCTTGAACTCGGGCAAGTATTTGGAAATCGGATCGATCAGCAGGAACTTGCCTTGTTCCACCATCATCATTGCCGCGGTCGCTACGATGGGCTTGGTCATGGATGCGATGCGGAAACGGGCATCCTTTGGCATGGGCTTTGTCTTGTTGGCATCCAAAAAGCCATAGGCTTCGTAATGCACGATCTTGCCGTTGCGGGCAATTAAAACCACCGCGCCCGGAAAGCTACCCCTCTCGATTTCCTGTTGTAAAACCACGCCATAACGTTGAAGGCGTTCGCTAGAAAAACCGACTGTTTCGGGTTTAACCATGAGACCCTCCGCAAAACCCGCTGACGGGTAGGCCAAGCTGAACATAGCGAAAACGAGGACACCGATGACAGTATTGCATCTCATCCCGATTCTCCTTGCGGCTATTGATCGGTTGAATTGTACTGCGTCGAAGCGGGTTTGCAAGCCAAAGGTGCGACCGTGGATGAAAAGCGGAGTGACGCTGCACCAGTTTGGGCTTACCAAGTAGCAAAGGCCGTTTCCCGCCGATTTCGGACTTGGAGAAAAGGCTGGAGGCAGGCTCCAGACCTGTCCCTTACTTCGGCGTCGGGCGTAGGGATGCGCTCTGCCGGTGGCGGCTGCCTTCCTGGCATTAAGGTCATCTCATTGCTTCTCATTCCTGCCAGATGATGCCATTCTGTGGCTTATGGGTGACCCCGAATGGGTGAACCGAATCCTAACGCGAGTCTAGTGATAGATCGATGGATAAAGTATTCAGGAACGTGTTCTTTTACAGAATCGGGCGATAGAATACAGCGCAACGAAAAGCCGGGTAAATCGGCTCCGGACGTTTTTTATAGCTGGGAAATGGCTGACTGCAAGTGATCACCAAGTATGTCTAAGCACTGTGACATCTGGCTTGTCGGATGCTTATGGGTGAGCATGCAACATGTGTAGTTCGGGGGTGGATCGGTGAGTCTGCAGATGTAGAAATTACCAAGGCTTAATGCTGCTCGAGCAATCCACATGGGAACAATGGCCCATTGGAGCGGATTCTTGAGAAGCGAAAGCAGCAATTTAGCATTGTCCATTTTTACATGCGATAAAGAAAAGGGATCCCACCAGCGGTCATGCCAAATTCGATATTGTTGTCCCCAGGGCATGAACAATTCAAAGGCGGTGTCTAAATCCGCAGGGTTAAGAACTTCGCATGTCGAATCGGAACTTCCCGGGCGCAGCAGAACCATTGGCGACGAAAAACATTTCGTGACATTGACATTAGGGTGGACCAATTCTAGAAGGACAAACGCTACATCGACCTGTCTCCGCTCAACTTCTGTATACATTTCTATTGAATGTAATGTTCTGATTTCCAACTGTATGCGCGGCTGTCGGTCATTCATTGCCTGATAAACCTGCGGTAGTAAAAAGGTGTTTAGGCTATCGACAGCGCCGACTACCAGGGAAAGCTTAGGGCCGTGTGCTTGTAAAATCTTGGCCTCGTGCGCGATGAGGCTCCAACGCTCCGCTAAACTATGAAATTCTTCTCCAGCAGGTGTCAGACGGATTTGTTTAATACCCTTGCCCCGCTCGATTAACCTTAGCCCCATCTCTTGCTCGAGGATTTTTATCCGTTTGCTAATGGTCGTCTGGGCCACGTTTAATTCCTGAGCGGCTTTGCTTATATTCTGGGTTCGCACGATCGTCAAAAAAGTCTCAATGCCCAGACTGTACATATGAACTCCTCCTTCTATAAATAGCAAAATAGGTGCTATTGTATAGCGAAATAATTCATTTTACGGTCATTGCTTTCATATTTAAAATAGCTGCGCCGTTCTGAGGAGGGGGGAGCAATATGCCCGCGCCTGTGGTTGTTGGGGAACTTCGTTCGGCCCTGCTGCAACTCGTGGGAGAGAAGGGCGTTCTTTTTGAGCCGGATGACATCGCGCCATATTGTGAAGACTGGCGCCAGATATTCAAGGGCGCGACGCCAGCCGTGGTGCGTCCCGCGAACAAGGAAGAGGTAGCCGCCATGGTCCGCTTCTGCGCCGAGCGGCGCATCGCCGTGGTTCCGCATGGCGGCAACACGAGCATGCTTGGCGGCGCCACGCCGAGTGCCGATGGCACTCAGATCGTACTTGCGACTGGCCGCATGAACCGCATTCGCGACCTCGATCCGGTCGACCTGACCATGACGGTCGATGCTGGCGCCACACTCAAGGCCGTGCAGGACGCGGCCATCGCCGAAGACTGCATGTTCCCGCTCACCTTCGGCGCCGAAGGCACCGCGCAGATCGGCGGCGTGATCGCCACCAACGCCGGCGGCAACAATACCCTTCGTTATGGTAATGCCCGCGACCTGGTCCTCGGACTGGAAGTCGTGCTGCCCGATGGCCAGATATGGAACGGCCTGCGCCGTCTCCGCAAGGACAACACCGGATACTGCCTCCGTCACCTCTTTATGGGAGCCGAAGGCACCCTCGGCATCGTGACCGGCGCCGTGCTGAAGCTGTTCCCCCGGTCGCACGACTTGGCGCTGGCCTTCTGCGCCGTGCCGAGCGTCAAGGCGGCGCTCGATCTGTTTGTGCTTTGCCGGCGCAATCTCGCCGATGCCATTCACGCCTTCGAATATATGCCCGGCGCGCTGGCCGATCTGGTGCTCAAGCACTTCCCGCAGACGCGGCTACCGCTCGGGCAGGCGTATGACCACTATGTTCTTGTCGAGCTTGCCGATGCCTCCCCCGACGCCAAGGTCCGCGAGAAGTTGGAAGCGGTGCTCGATAAGGCGATGGATGCCGAACTGGTGATAGACGCCGCGCTGGCAGGCACGGCGGCCGAGCGGCAAGCGATCTGGCAGTTGCGCGAAGAGGTCTCCGACGCGCAGAAACGCGAAGCCGCTATCGTCAAGAACGATGTTTCGGTACCCGTCTCCAAGACTCCCGAGTTCATCGCGCTGGCTGAAGAGGCTTGCCGGAAGCGTTTCCCCGGCGCGCGCATCTTCTCCTACGGACACTTAGGAGATGGCAACATCCATCTTCACTTGCTGCCTCCTCCCGGAGGCGACAACGCCGCCTTCTCGCGGCAGGACCACGAGATGATGGCCGTCGTCAACGAGGTGGCTCAGCGCTTCGGAGGCAGCTTCTCGGCCGAACACGGCGTCGGCCAACTTAAGACCTACATGATGAAGGAATGGCGACACGGCGCCGAGCTGGATACCATGCGGCGGATCAAGCAGGCGCTGGACCCGGTCGGCATAATGAATCCCGGCAAAGTGCTGCCCTAACCGCATTTGAGGGACCTCTAACCTGGCGTAACAAGCTGGCGATGCTCAGCTAAGTAGATCGACCTGAAAACATAATGCAAGAGGGATGATGCCATGCAAGAAACACTAGCTCCCAAGCCCGAAGAGATAAGCGAGAAGAGGACCAGATTCCGGTGGTTGGTTGCGGCGATGTTTTTTTTAGTCTATATGATCGCCGGCGCTGACAGGGCCAATATAGGTGTTGTCGTTCCCTTTATCAGGAAGAGTTATCATTTGACGAACACCGATATCGGGGCCATGACTAGTCTGTTTTATATCCCGTACGCTCTCATTCAAATTCCTTCCGGGTTCTTTTTCGGAAAATACGGTGTGCGAAAGTTATTCACGTTGTCGCTCGTTCTGACCTCGGTCGCAACTTTTGTCATGGGTACAGCTTCTTCCGTTTTCACGATGAAAGCCGCGAGGGCTCTTCTAGGGTTATCTGAAGGGCCGCTCAATATCGGTATCGTCACGACGATCAACCGCTGGTTTCCGCCCCAGGAAAAAGGGCTTGCCACAGGGATCTTCATGTCGTCGATAAAATTTGCCCCCGCGCTAGTCCCGCCGATTTGTGCGGCCATTATTCTGCTGTTTGGCTGGAGGCAGGTCTTTTACCTCTTTGGGGTCCCGGGCTTCATCATAGCGGTACTTTGGTTCTGGCTCGTAAAGAATGATCCTCAAGACAGTCCATACTGCTCGCGGGCGGAAGTAGACTATATATATTCAAGAAGAGATGAAACGAAAAACCCCGAAAAAGCTATGGGTACTGTGCCCAGAAAATCAATGAATTGGCTGGACAGAATCATTCGCAGCAAACAGATTCAGCCGCTGGATACCAACCGCAAAGTGGTCCGGTCTTGGGATATATGGGGATGTTCATTCGGGTATTTCTTCATGGTTGGCATAACTTACGCAATTATGACTTGGGTGCCAACTTACTTAGTTACCGTCAAGAAGTTTTCGATTATGAAGATGGGCTTTGTTGCCGCAGCCCCCTGGGTAGGAGCTATGCTTGGAAATGTGATCGGCGGCTGGCTGTCCGACAAAGTCTTTGACAAGCGCCGTAAACCGGTGATGCTTCTGACGACTATTTCAACGGTATTTATGATGTACTCTTTGATTTACTCACCGAATAACCCCGTCGTTTTAGCTGCAGTTCTGTTTGCTGCCGGCATACTGTTGAATCTGGGCTATTCTACGTTTTTGGTTTACCCAATGGGATTGGCTACGAAAGAAAAGTGTCCCTTTGCCGCTTCGATCGTTAATACTGCCGGGTCACTAGGCGGCGCTTTTGCCCCTTTCGTTGTCGGAGTAATATTGGACGCATTTAATTGGAATATGGTATTTACATTCTTATCAGTGAGTTCCTTGTTGACTTTTCTCATTCTACTTACCGTAATCGAGCCGATGCCGGCAAGTAAAAATGACCTGCGCGCCAGAACTTAGTCCAGCCGAAATGTGACTTCTCCGACTTACGATGGTCGCAGAGGGTAGGCGGTGCGCGCATGCAAAACGGGATATTTCTATATCGTTTCGGCCGAGTGAGTCTATCAGCGATTCAACTTCCGTCACCTTTTGATTCCGTTGTCTTCCTGCAAAATGGTCAAGATAAGCTTCACTGAAGCGTCTTCCCGATATGCGGCTTGCAAACCAACAACATCGATCCCGGAGCCGGATTTAATCTCTTCTTCAGGTTCTGCGTCTTCCCCTGTTATATCGTCAATTTCAGCCGGCGATTGAGAGTTCCAGCTTGACTCAACGTTCGCTATGGGAACTGCTCATATAGGCGCAGGAATAAAGCCCTTGTCCCTCACATCAACGCGCATTCTTTGGCCTCGAACAAACTCGCCTAGCTCAGCCCTGATCTCCTTGTCGCGATTCTCAATCGCGCTGGCCACATCATCTACACTGGCGATGCCTGGGTCCAGCAGAGCTTGAGGAATCGCAAGTGCAGCGCACCATTCGTCCACGCGGATCTCGTTTTCTTGAACTTGGTGAATCTGTTTAAGAAACGATTTTAGCGACTTGATTCACTCTGCGGCAGAGGTGACGAGAGACGTTTATCTGCATTCGTTCCGGCAGACGGCGACGGGCGGTACAGGGTGTGGAAAACTTGATCGGACCCAAATGGACCCAAGTTGCAGAGTTTAAAAAATTGGCGACTACGCTAACTCAATGATTCTGTGGGATTAGATTGGTCGGGGAGAGAGGATTTGAACCTCCGACCCCCTGGTCCCGAATTTGAGTACGGGGCTTAAGTCGTTTCACATCAACGATTCTCAGTGGTACCTCAGCCGATTGGTTCTCGTAAGCCCTTTGATTTCTGTACGACGCGGGCAGTCATTTTCTTATTGGAGCCCTTAACTGGAGCCCCAACTGTTCGCCCGGTGTTCGCCCATGAGCATGAATCGCTAAACCATTGGCGGCACAAGGGGGTCACCTATGCCGAAACAGCTCACAGCCTATATCACTGGGAATCCGGGTAGCTGCTGTTCGCGTTTTTTCCCGTTCGTAAAACCGGTTCGCCCCTCGGCGGGTTCGCGGCACCGGTCACCTCTTCTTCGTCTTCCGAGATCGTTTGACTTTCGATGCCGCCGGCTTCGAGGCAGTGCCCGACGGTTGTCGGTCGGACGGTGATGTTGCTTTCGCCTGCTTGAGCAGATCCTCGAATGAGTTGGGCGGATACCCCGAAGTGAGCATCCCTTTGAAAATCTCGTAGACGTCGGTAGCAGCTCCGCGCTTTCGCAATGCATTTTCGTCATTCACCCAGACGTAGATGATGACCTTCTGCTTGCTGGAGAAACGAAAGAACAGTCGAAACCGTTCGTGGAACTTCGCCCGGAACCAATGCCGGTTGTCCGGCCCCAGTGTGTTTCCCTGTCGGAATTCAGGAGCGTTTGGGTTGGCAGGAATTGTCTCAAGAATAAGTCGTCGAATGGTGGCCAACAGCTTCGTTTTCGGATGCGCCAAGTAACCTGCGGGATCTGAGGCTGCAAGCCGCTCTACGGCGGTCGTCAATCCAGTGAGCTGTTCGCCAAACAGCGGGTGCTGAAACAGGCTCCAGCCGTTCCGTTCCACTTTAGATCAGCGCCTCGTCTCCCAGCGGCTCCTCGCCAGTGGTTGTCATCTTCCGTGTGAGTTTCTCAATTCGAGCGATGAGGCCAGGGTCGAGCGGCTGAATGCGATGCGGAAAACGCTGCATGTCAGCAGCCAAGAAGCTGACGAAGGAAGCAAGTACAGGATCCTCCTCTTGCTTCGCTTGCACGCCAAACTCGGTCGCAACCACCAACATCCGCCCCGGGCCCAGCACGTGCGCTTCGACTTCGCCGGAAAACTCAGGATGACTTTTGAACAGCGAGTGATCGAATCGAAAGCCGAGGGAGTTGCCGGTCTTCGCCTGTCTTCCGCGGAACACACCGGCCTGTTTCACAGAGCCCTTCTCCGGCATTGACTTCTTACGCTCCGCCGCGCCGTTGTGGGCAAGTTTCATAACATCTCCAATAGCGATTACGTTAGCACATTGGTACTCACATTGCAATAGATATTGTGAGCACAAGTGTGGGCACGACAGTGCGGATTTTTAAACTGATTTTGACCCGGTGCGCGACGAGAAGGTCTTCCTGATCGGAGAAAATCGTACCCCGTCTTCGCCATCAACCTTGACGTTTGAAGAACTGTACGGCGCGTTCATGCTCCTGTGCCTTCTCCCGCGAAGCGAAGGTCCCGAGGTTGCGCCGTTTGCCGGTTCTGGGATCTTTTTTGCGTGAGTATAGGCGATATTCACCTGACATCAGTTTCCGTATCATGATCGTCTTCCTACCACGTTGGATGTGGGTATCGCTGAAAGTGTTTGAAGCATTCGTGTGGTGTTTACTTCGAGCGGCCGCGCCTGATATGCCTGCTCCCGAGCTTGGCGCGCCGCATGCCGGCGCGCACTCCTTCGGTGTAGCTATTCGAACGCCCAGGATAGGCCCAATGCGGGAACTGGGTGTCACACCAGTTCGCGCACCTTATCTGCAAGAGCAGTCAGAGCGATCTTGTCACGATTCGGTTCGCCACGCGCTAGCGATTCGGCAAAGTGTAGCGCCTGGTCAGCGGTAACTTTGGCGGGCAACGGGGGAGTGAACGGATCGACCGTTGCCTGCAATACGGCGGGTCCTGGAGAGCGCAAGAACTCGTCCAGCGCCCGCCCACAGTCTGCCGGGTCTTCAACGCTGTATCCTGCACCACCACAGGCGTGGGCGAATGCAGAGAAGTCGATTGGATGCAGGTCGCATCCGTATTCGGGATTGCCCAGAAACACCATCTGTTCCCACTTGATCTGGCCCAACGTGTTGTTCTTGACTATGACCACCTTGATCGGCAGCTTGTACTTCACCGCAGTGGCAAACTCTCCCATCAGCATGGTGAAGCCTCCGTCGCCGACAAAGGCCACCACCTGCCTTTCGGGATACGCAAGCTGTGCGGCGATTGCGTACGGTAAGCCCGGCGCCATGGTGGCCAGATTGCCCGAGAGTGTGAACTTCTGACCTCGGCGAGCGGGGATCTCGCGCGCCCACCAGGTGGCAATAGTGCCGCTGTCGCAGGTAACGATAGCATTCTCCCGCAACCGTTTGCCCAGCTCCCAGGCGACAACCTGGGGCTTCATCGGCTTCTCGCGGCTGGTGCCACGTGCCTCGATCACCTGCCACCATTTCTTCATGCCTTCCTGGGCCGTATGAAGAAAGCTCTTGTCCTTGTGATCTGCGACTATACTCAGCAGTTCCCGCAAAACGCGCTTGCTGTCACCGACAATAGCTGCTTCAACCGGATAGCGCAGGCCAATGCGTGCTGGATTGAGGTCTATCTGCACGCCACGCGCTTTGCTGGGCTTAGGAAAGAATTCAATGTAGGGAAACGAGGTGCCGACCATGAGAAGCGTATCGCAGCTTTCCATGGCCTCTTGTGACGGGAGCGTCCCCAGCAGGCCGATGCTCCCCGTGGTGTAGGGACTATGGTCCGGTACAGCCGCTTTGCCGAGCAACGCTTTAATGATGGGAGCGCCGAGCTTTTCCGCCATATGCTCCAGTTCTTCCGTTGCGTGCAAAGCTCCCTGGCCGGCAAGGATGGCTATGCGTTTCCCATCATTTAAAATCTTGGCTGCACGATGCAGGTCGGCTCCTTCCGGCAGGCGTGCCGAATCCGAGAAGACGTCGGTCTCAGCATGCTTTGGCAGGTTGCGTTTGGAGCGCTCGCGATCGCTTACCTCCTTTTCCTGCAGGTCCGTGGGGAAGGCGATATGTGCCACGCCGTGATATGCCAGGGCAGTTCGGCAGGCTAAGTGGGCGATGTTCTCCACATGTGTCGGACCCATGATGCGCTGGTTAAACACCGCGACGTCGATGAACAGCTTGTCCGACTCCAGGTCCTGCTGCGTATGAGTCCCGATCAGATCGTGAAAGGCCATGCCCGTAATGGCAAGGACCGGCTGCCCGTCCATCTTGGCATCGTAAAGTCCATTCAGAAGGTGGACAGCCCCTGGGCCTGAGGTCGCAAGACACACGCCCAATCTTCCGGTGAGCTTGGCGTGCCCGCAGGCCATGAAGGCAGCAGCCTCTTCATGCCGTACCTGGACGAACTGGATCTTATCGCTCCGAGTACGCAGCGCTTCCATGATGCCGTTAATTCCGTCACCCGGAAGGCCGAATATTCTTTCCACTCCCCAATCAATTAGGATTTCAACCAGTACGTCAGCGGCTGTCATGCTGTTCTCCTATTTCTTTCGTTGTACAGTAGGATGCGGCGGGCACGGAGCCCGCTTTCTCCGTATCGTTCAAGCTGCACTCGGGTAGGCCATGGTACTAAGCAAAGCGTTGTTGGCCTGACGCGAGTCGAGCCGCGTGTGCTGTGCCACGATGGGAATGTCAGACCTGATTACGCTGGCATAGTCCGTGTCACGCGGGATCGGCTCAGGATCGCGCAGGTCATTGAAGCGTACGTGCCTCGTACGGCGCGCCGGCACCGTCAGCTTATAAGGGCCGACAGGTTCGCGGTCGGCATGGTAAATGGTGATCTCCACATGCGCGTCCTCGTCGGAGCTGTTAACCAGGCATACGGTTTCATGGCTGGTCATCTGCGGCTCCGGTCCGTGGCTCTCCGACGGTATATATCCCTCGGCAATTACCCATTCCCTGACTCCGATCGGTTTACTCACGCTTCGTCCTCACCTCCTTGCTAACTTCACCAGCAATACAATGCCTCCAGCAATGCCGGCCAGCGTGGCTAGCGCGCGGTGACGCGAGCGTCGCCTGGCTGCAATTCTCTTTCCGAAGAGTTTCGCTTCCGGATACATCTCCGCCGTGCCACCCGTGTGCTGGTGCTGGTGCAATCCCATCTGGATCACCTCGGCCAAGTGCAACGCCTGGCGATTTGTCTGCTGCCCGATCTGCTCTCGGCAACTAAACCCGTCAGCCAGAATCAGCGTGGAAATTGGAGCACTACGCACTGAGGGCAATAGCGCATGCTCGCCGATAGCAATCGATACACCGTACTTGTCTTGTTCAAAGCCAAACGAGCCAGCCATGCCGCAGCAGCCTGAGGCTAAGGTCTTGCTGTCCAGCCCGAGGCGGCGAAGCACTGCGCTTTCAGAGTCGAACTTCAGAACTGACTTGTGGTGGCAATGTCCTTGCACCAGGGCCTTGCGTTTAAGCTGGGGCAGCGCGTGCTGTTGGGCTTGGGTTTCCAGAAATTCGCTTAACAGAAAGGTTTGCTCTCTCAGTTTCCGGGCCAAACGGTCTTGGGGAAACAAATTGTGCAATTCGTCGCGGAAGACCGAAGCACAGCTTGGTTCAAGCACTACTACCGGAACCCCTGCTTCGATCTGCGGCGCAAGTGTCGACAGAATTCGACGAAGGTACTTCTTCGCCAAGTCGAGCATGCCGAAGTCGTACAGCGGTCGGCCGCAGCAAAGATGCGTTGACGGCACTTCCACCTGGAAGGCAGCAGCTTCCAGCAGCTCGACTGCGGCTTGGCTGGTTTCGGGAAAGAAGTAATTGTTGAAGGTATCCGGCCAGAGAATTACGCGACCATTGCTGCCGTGAACTGCGGGCGATGCTTGCGGAACCAGCTTTGAAACGTGTATGGCGCGAATTCCGGTATTCGGCGTTCTGGCGCCATGCCCGCTGCAAGCTTCGCAAACTGCCTTAATCCTGGTGTTTGGGTTACAAGATTCACCAATCCCGGCCAAAGTGAAGCCAAGCGCGACCATTGATCGATCAGCCCGAAGGCATAGGCGTGACGCGGGCGTATGCGTCCTTCCCAGTAGTGCGAGAGAAACTCAGCCTTGTAGGTCGCCATATCCACGTTGACCGGACAATCGCCCTTGCAACCTTTGCACGCCAGACAGAGATCAAGCGACTCTTTGACGTGCTCATCGCGCCAGCCATTGGCGATGACATCGCCGTGCAGCATCTCCCAGAGGTGGTGGGCGCGGCCGCGGGTGGTGTGCCGCTCTTCGTGTGTCACCATGAAGCTGGGACACATGGTGTCATCATCGGCTTTGCCGGTTTGCCGGCGGCACTTGCCGATTCCGACGCAGCGCAGCGCAGCGTGGGCAAAGCTGCCGTGATCTTCCGGAAATTGGAAATGCGTCGCCGGCTCCCAGGGACGATAATGCGCACCCAGCCGCAAGTTTTCGTCAATGCGATAAGGCTCGACCAATTTGCCGGGATTCATCTTCCAATCCGGATCCCAGATGGACTTGAACTCGCGAAAGCGCCTGGATCAATTCTTCGCCGAACATCTTGCTGAGAAATCTCGGCCCTGCGCCTGCCCATCGCCATGTTCTCCGCTCAGACTACCGCCATAGCGAACACACAGCGAGGTGGCTTCATCCATGAAAGAGCGCCATTTTCGTATGCCTGCCTCACTGACCAGATCGAAATCAACGCGGCAATGAACGCAGCCTTGACCAAAGTGCCCGTAGAGCGACGGATGGTAGTCGTATTTGTCATAAAGCGTCCGCAAGTCGCGGAGGTAGCCGCCCAGCTTTTCCGGCGCTACGGCCGAATCCTCCCATCCCGGCCAGGTATCGCGTTCGCCGGGCACGAAAGCAGTGGCGCCCAGCCCTGATTCGCGCAGCCTCCACAGATGGTCCATCTCTTCCTGATCAGTAAACAACCTCATGCTCGGAGCGTTGGGCTTGCTCTTGAGCGCTTCCATTACTCGATGCGCCAGATCGATGGCATCTTCCTTCTTATCTGCGCCGAGTTCCACCATCAGCCAACCTTTGCCTTCCGGCAACATGCCTTCGTACTTGCTGCCCCGACCGTCCTTCTTCTGGATGTTCTCGTAAAGTCGATGGTCGATGCCCTCAAGCGCGGTGGGCTGGAATGGATCGATGTCCATCACGTGGTCTGCCGCCTGGTACACGTCCGGATAGCCGAGTAAGAGGATCACGCGCTGAGCTTTGGCGTCTATGAGGCGGCACTTGGCCTCGAGCACCGTGACCAATGTTCCTTCGCTTCCTACAAGCGATCGGGCAACATTGAAGCCTCCATCCTGGCCGGGGATCAACTGGTCGAGGTTGTAACCGGAGACCCGTCGAGGAATTGTCGGATATTTTTCCCGAACCAGGCCGTCATAGCGGTCGCGTAACGACCTGAGTTTGGCATAAATCTCACTTGTCCGACCGCCCCCGGCAGCGGCTCTGCTCCATCTCAGCGTCGGTCATCCATCCGACCGTCATGCGAGTACCGTCGTAAAGCAGGATCTCCAACTCCTCGATGTTGTTGTCGCACTTGCCCGACATCTGCGCGTGCGCCCCGCAGGAGTTGTTGCCGATCATGCCGCCGAAACAACAATGGTCGTGAGTAGCAGGGTCTGGGCCCCAGACCAGCAGGCTGTCACTTGCCTCCATCGCTGCGTTGCGCGCCTCGTCGCACACGGTGCCGGGCAGCACCCGAATCCATCGTTCGGAGGTATTGACCTCCAGCACTCCGTGCATGTACTTCGACCAATCGATTACGATGGCGACATTGCAGCACTGACCGGCAAGGCTGGTACCACCGCCCCGCGATAGCAGTGGCGCGCCAAACTGGCGGCATGCGCTGACCGCCTGCACCACATCCTCCTTGGATTTGGGAATGACCACTCCGATCGGCACCTGGCGGTAGTTGGAGGCGTCGACAGCATACATAGCCTTAGTGCCGACATCGAACCGGACCTCGCCTTCTATGCTCCTTCGTAATTCGGCTTCGAGGCCAGCTACGTCGACGGTTTCGGCCGGACCACGAGTTTGCGCCGGCATTGCAATCGGTCGTAGTGGCTCAGGCATAACCAGGGGAACTCTGCTGGGCAACATTTCCTCTCCTTCAGGCGGCGAATCTCCGGGCGTCAGCGCGTTTCAGCTCCAGTCCACTGCCCGGGCGCGAGAGATCGGGACGCAGTTCTCCGCGAACGAGCTGCGGCACTCCGTCGAAAAGCATTTGCTCAATGCGTACATGATCGTGGAAGTACTCGAGATTTTTGAATGGCGCGACGGCACAGGCGACGTGTGCATGCAGCGCGGGCGCCGTATGGGCAGAGAGCGGCACATTGTGCGCCTGGCATAGTGCGGCTACCTGCAGAAAACCGGTCACGCCACCGCAGCGGGTAATGTCGGCCTGCTGCACGTCCACAGCGCCGGCAGCTAACATGCGCTGAAAATAGAAAATGTCGTAGCCGTACTCGCCAGCGGCAATCTCCATGGTTGCAGGAGCGCAATCGCGCAGCAGACGCAAGCCTTCGAGATCATCGGAAGAGACCGGCTCCTCAAACCAGCGGACGTCGAACTCGGTAAAGATATTCGCCTGCGCGAGTGCCTGTTTTCGTGAGTAAGCTCCATTGGCATCCACGTACAGCTCCGGCTCCGGGCCAATCGCTTCACGAGCGACACGGACCCGCTCGATATCTCTTTTTGTATCGCGCCCGATCTTCATCTTAACCCGCGGGATACCCTGCTTCACCCAGGCAGAGAGCTGATCGGCGAGTTGCCGGTCAGAATAAGAGGTGAACCCGCCGCTGCCGTATACCGAGGCTGTTTCACGAAGTTGCCCGAGCAGCGTTACTAGTGGCACACCGAGCAGGCGTGCCTTCAGATCCCAAATGGCACAATCGACCGCTGAGATGGCCAGGGAACAAATTCCAGGACGGCCAAGGTTGCGCACACGCCTCCACATTTGCGCGTAGCCAGTGCCGGGCGACATTGCGTCCAACCCTTGCACCACCTCCGCCAGAATGTCGTGTACCACGGTCGCCGTGGCGGCGTCAGCATAGGTGTAGCCAATCCCATGCTTCCCGCCAGCGTCAGCTTCCACCAGGACCAACGTAGTCTTGTCCCATTCCAACGTTCCGTCTGATTCAAGAGAATCGGTCGGGATCGTGAAAGTAGCGACGCCAATGCGCTGAATGGGGATCATAACCACGAACGATAACTACCTTCCAGGTATAAAACGATGCTTTGACAAATTCGACGAATATTTAAATGTTGTGATGACGGGCGTCCGCAGGTGGTTCGCTCCGCGCTCAATCTCACTCAAAATAGGTATATCACTGGACGATGTATTTGAACGCGCGAGCGAATCCGCCGTGCCATCACGCTCTAAGTTGGGCACATCTAACACATAAAGAGCGAGAAGGGAGTTGGTGAATGGCTAAGCATGAGGTGGTCGTCATCACAGGCGCTTCCGCAGGGGTAGGTCGCGCCACCGCGCGAGAATTCGCCAAGCACGGCACCGCCATCGGTCTCCTTGCCCGGGGCCATGATGGGTTGGAAGCGGCATGCCTGGAGATACAAGCCGCGGGCGGCAATGCATTGGTGCTGCCGACTGATGTGGCCGACCCAATGCAGGTGGAAACAGCCGCCGATCAGGTGGAGAAGGAATTCGGGCCAATCGACATTTGGATCAACAATGCCATGACTTCGGTGTTTTCACCCATCAAGGATATGACAGCCGCTGAGTTCAAGCGAGTCACTGAGGTTACCTATCTCGGCTACGTCCATGGAACCCTGGCGGCATTGAGGCGCATGTTGCCGCGCGACCGGGGCACGATCGTCCATGTTGGTTCCGCGCTGGCCTATCGCAGCATACCCTTGCAGGCCGCTTACTGTGCAGCCAAACACGCGGTATTAGGTTTCTTCGCCTCGCTACGTACTGAACTTATCCATGACGGCAGTCATGTGCAAACGACCATGGTGCAGATGCCAGCGCTGAATACACCCCAGTTCGGCTGGGTCAAGAGCAGGTTGCCCCGGAAAGCGCAGCCGGTCCCGCCGATTTACCAGCCCGAGGTGGCTGCCCGCGCCATCTATTACGCGGCACACCATCCGGAACGGCGCGAATATTATGCGGCTTGGTCGGTGGTTGAGGCCATCGTCGGCAACACGATCGCGCCTTCCTTTGCCGACCACTACCTGGCCAGGGTGGGCTATGACGCACAGCAGCACGACGGTTTGGAAGATCCAGATCGTCCCAATAATCTTTGGGAGCCTGTGCCCGGTGACCACGGCTCGCATGGCGCATTCGATCAGCGTGCACGCAATACTAGTGCGGAATTGTGGGCCGAGTCCCACGCGCTTTGGACAGCAATAGCGGCCCTGGGATTATTGAGCTCTATCTACGGCGCCATTAAAGGCGGCGAGAAGATAACAAAAGCCATACACAAGAAAGCGGCATGAAAGGCAACCACCTCCCAAGCTCTGCTTCACGCATGCGACCGCGCGAGTTAATACGGCTGCACCCACGAGAAGACAGCTTTGAAGTCAGCCAGAGTCGCACCGTTCTTTCTACAAACCTGAATGGCTTCATACAGCCGGAGACGCCCTACGGCCTTTTCGTCCACCAGACGCGCATGCTTTCCTGTTATCGCTGGCTGATCAATGGCCGCGAGCCGCTGCCGGTTGCGCTCTCCAACGTTGAGCAACATTCCTGGATGGGCTACTACATCCAGTCTCCTAACGTGGAAGATAAGTTCCACGACCGCGGAAGCGGCGAGATGGAAGAAGCCTCGGAGCGAAGCATTGAGTTTCGCTTGTCGAGGGTTATCGGCTATGGCATCCACGAGGACGTGGATATTACCAACTACGCGCAGGAGCCAGCTGAATTTGAACTCACACTTGAGATCGACGCCGACTTTGCCGACCAGCAAGAGATACGTGGGCGCCAGCAGTTCGGCAAGCTCAGGCGCGAGTGGCGCCGCAACCAAAACGGAAACTGGGAACTGCTTTTCGACTATCTGGCCCAGCATCACTTTGAGCATCAGGGAGACGTTGGAGATCCCACCATTCACCGTAGCATCGTTGTTCAGATCGCAAACTGCGGTTCAGAGCCGGCCTACTCAGGCAACGCGATCACTTTTAAGATCTCGCTGCAACCACTAAAGCAGTGGCATACCTGCGTCCGGATGCGACCCCAAGTGGAGAACCAACCTGCTTATCCAGATTACCAATGCTATGCATTCCAACCCACCGGGAACTACTTTGATATAACCCGCGCGCGGTTCTTAGACGAATCAACAAGCTTCAGCGCGCCGGCACATACTGGACTGACCCCGGTAGTTGTCGGCGCACTGGAGCAAGCGAAGCATGACCTGTCTGCTCTGCGGTTGCACGATCTGGATCAGGCCGGAGACGGATGGGTGATGGCAGCCGGAATTCCTATTTTCGTCGCGCTCTTCGGCCGCGACAGTCTGGTCACTTCTCTGGAAGCGGCAATCGTCGGCCCGCATATGATGCAGGGGGCACTCAAGGCCTTGGCGGAGCTGCAAGGGACTGTAGTCGATGACTGGCGCGATGAGCAGCCTGGCCGGATGCTGCACGAAGCCCATACCGGACCTTTGGCTAGCTTGGGATTTAATCCGCGTTCGCGCTACTACGGATCGGCGACTACGTCCGGCTTTTATCCCCTGGTGGTCGGCGAGTTGTGGCATTGGACCGGAGATAAGGATCTGGTGCGCCCATTTGTTGAACCCGCGCTCAAAGCCTTGCGCTGGAAAGATCAGTGGGCCGACCTGGATGGCGACGGGTTTTCCGAGTACCTTACGCGCTCAACCCAGGGCACGAAGAATCAAGGCTGGAAAGATTCAGGAGACGCCATTGTCTATGCCGACGGCAGCCAAGTCGAGCCGCCGATCGCCGCCTGCGAAGAGCAGGCTTTCGTCTATATTGCCAAGACTCACATGTCCGAGCTGCTGTGGTGGCTAGACAGGAAAGACGAAGCGCGGCGCCTCCATCACGAAGCTGCGGAGCTGAAGAAGCGATTCAACGAAGCGTTTTGGATGGCCGACGAGGAATTCTTCGCCATGGGCCTCGATTCAAATAAACGGCAGATCACCTCTGTCGCTTCCAATCCGGGCCACTGCCTCGGCTGCGGCATTATCGATCATGCCCTCGTGAAACAGACCGCCGAGCGGCTCCTGGCCGACGACATGTTCAGCGGCTGGGGCGTGCGTACTTTGTCGGCGAAGCACCCGGCCTTCAATCCATTCAGCTATCACCGGGGTACCGTCTGGCCGGTAGAACACGGTAGCTTTGCTGTCGGTTTCATGCGCTATGGCCTGCATGAGTATGTCGAGAAGATAGCACTCGGCATCTTTGAAGCCGCAGCCATGTTCGACTTTTGCCGCCTGCCGGAGGTCTTTTCGGGACACCAGCGCGATGACCTGCATCCCTTCCCAGCCATGTATCCCAAAACCAACTGGCCGCAAGCCTGGTCGTCCTCGACGGTGTTCACTCTGCTCCAGGCAATGCTTGGGCTCTATCCATATGCGCCGCTGCATGCCCTTTTTGTCGATCCGCATCTCCCGGCGTGGCTGCCAGAGATTACGGTGAGCAACCTGCACGTCGGGCAGTCAGTCGTCGCAATCCGTTTTTACCGCGAGATCGATGGATCAAGCGGCTACGAAGTGGTGGATAAACGTGGTCACTTACACGTGGTAAGGCAGCCCAGTCCATGGTCGCTGACGTCGAGTCCCGGCGAGCGGCTGGTTGACGCGCTGACTAGTGTGCTGCCAAACAAATAGCTGCTGTGCATCAGACGTTTAGCCTCTGCGCCATGCCCACACGGCTCCCGAAACCACCGCCCACCCTAAGGTCGCAAGGATAAATACCGCGCAGGGAACCAGGCGTGTGACCAGTACCGAAAAGGCGCCAGCAAACGAGAGAAGCCCGATGCTGCCCATAGCTGTACCCGCGGCTTCCGCTCCGGCGACCTGTCGGCCACGGCAAACACCGATACTCTGTTGTCCTTCTATCGCGTGCTTCTCGATCAAGGTCGCGGTAGCCGGGAAAATGGCTGGGAACGCCAGAAACAACCCGCCGATCTTCGGACCGAATTCTTTCGCGACCACGCCTGCCGTCGCCGTGATGAAACCTCCAACCAGGAAACGCGCTGCATATTCATGCCACTTGGACTTCCGAAGCGCCGAGAAATCAGTTTTAATCAACATAACTACTTCAGAAAAGCAAACCAACCCGCGAAGGCAACCGCTAACCACGCAGGCAATGCAATCAAGGTCGATTTGAGTGCCGGCATTTTGCGTCGCATCAAGAGCCAGCTTGCTAACTGGCAATACACGAACAATGCAGCGGCTCCGGCCATCATTGAACGTGTTTCGATTGCACAATATTGTCGGCCCTCCCGGGTGATGGCTAAAATCAGGCTGGCGAGAGCGATGGAAGGCGAAGCCCCAAACAATCCTGCGAAACTCTTCGGCTTGAAAACGCTACCAATAAGCGCGAAAGCGGAGACAACCAGTCCGCCGATAACGAATCTGAGCACTAGATCTCTCACGGGGCCTTTACTTTACCTCCAGCCATAGCCTATAGAATGAAAAATACAATTCAATCACCCTCACTCTGCCCTGCAGCGACTTGGCCGTAATTAAGCAAGCTCACTATCACTACTCCACCAGCAATGTTTCCCAATGTCGCTGGCAAGAGCCATCGCAAGTAAGTGGAAATCGAGGCTGCGCCAGCCAGCACGGCTGATAGAATCTCGCAGCTACTTGCAATACAGTGTGCGAAATGGCCGGCTCCCAGAACGAAGGTAAAAAGGTAGATAACTACGAGCTGTCCGATTGTGTACTGGCTTGCCGTGACCATCCACGCGACGAGCGCGATAATCCACCCTCCGATCACGCCGCTCCAGAAAAGATGTCCAACCCCAGGCTCAGCCGCATTCACCCCTAGTTGGACCAAGGAGGCTCTGTACTCTGGCCGGAGTGCGCTGGTCAACACCGCCAATGCCGCGAATGCAAGCGCGCCAAGACAGTTGGCGACGAACACCGTTACCCACAGACGCAAAGTGTTCAAGACGTGCCGTTTCTCATCCAATACAAGGACCACCGGGTAAAGCGTGTTTTCGGTAAACAATTGCGCGCGTCCGATAATCACTGCCACAAAGCCCAGCGGATAAAGGAGCGTCGCAAGCAATTCCCGCGCCGCCCCACGGCCGAGATAGACTCGCGCAATCGCCACCCCCATGCCCGTCAGCCCCATGCTGACGCCCCCTGCAATACCCGAGATAAACAGTGCGGGCGTAGAGCGGCTAAGCTCGTCGCGCGCATTCTTCGCCACACCCTGAAAGATCTTCTGAGCTGTCGGGCGCTGCTGTTCTTCGGTGCTCTTTGCGACCACCAGTCTGGGTTTGCTGTCCGTCATCACTCATTTATCTGGCGATTCAAGGGCTGTCGCCCTCCGCCTCGTTCGCAAGCGCGATGGCGATTGTGACGTCGGGCCAAAAACGCCACACGCTTTTCCAGTCTCCCTTAACGACTTCAGATTTAGTTATCTGATGTTCTTTCGAAGGGCTGTGTTGTTCATCGCCGCCGAGCGCCCAGGAAACCGGCGCCTGCGGGCGACGCATCGAGTCCTTATGCCTGTTAGGCACAGTGTAACTGCTGCCGATTTTGTGCCCCGCACGACCAGCGTCCCTGCTCTGCGGGAAGCAGCCAAGCTCTGTCGTGGTTGTGCGCTGTGGGAGCGAGCAACTCAGACCGTGTTTGGTGAGGGAACGGTCCATGCTGAGATTGTGCTAGTGGGCGAGCAGCCGGGAGATCGCGAGGACCGCACTGGAGCGCCATTCGTCGGACCAGCAGGAATGCTGCTCGACCGCGCGCTGCAACGAGCGGGAATCGACCATTCGCGCTGTTACGTTACGAATATCGTCAAGCACTTCAAGTGGGAACCACGCGGGAAACGCAGGATCCACAAGAAACCAAATTCCCTGGAAATTGCCGCCTGCAAACCCTGGTTTGATGCCGAAGTGAAAGCACTTCATCCCAAGGTGATCGTTTGTTTAGGGGCGACGGCCGCGCAGGCATTGCTCGGCCCAAAGTTTCGCGTCACACACCTGCGCGGCGAACTGATCACGGTCGACCGAGGCCTCACGTACATCGCTACTGTACATCCATCTTCGATCTTGCGCGCCAATGAGGACACGCGTGACGTACAAATGCAGCTCTTTGTGCGCGATTTGCAGCAGGTGACGCGTGCGCTCACTACTGTTCACCACGCGGCGTAGCTGGGCACTCGCTCCCACAGCCCGAAGAAATCGTGTCCGCGGACCTCTTCTTTCCTGAGCGGCACCCAGTTATGGGGGCGGAGCTATCGCAACAATCTTGCAAAGGTCAATGCCCAACGCTAACGCTTTGATCTAAGCGCGATCATGCGACACGCGGCTCTTGCCGGCGCGACTTGCTGAACAGCTCTAGCATGGCGCGATTGAATGCCGGAATATCATCTGGTTTACGACTCGAGACGAGATTACCGTCAACCACGACTTCCTTATCGAGCCACTCAGCACCCGCGTTTCGAAGGTCAGTCTTGAGCGAAGGCCATGCGGCTATCCGCCGCCCGCGTGCCGCACCTGCCTCGATTACACTCCACGGACCGTGACAAATCGCCGCTACAGGTTTTCCTGCGTCGAAAAAGGCTTTGACGAATTGGATGGCTTTGGGCTCCAGACGAAGTTTGTCTGGGTTCATAACACCGCCTGGCAGCAAGAGCGCGTCAAAGTCGTCGGGATTAGCTAGGGCGAGTGCGACGTCAACTGGAAACTCATCTCCCCAGTCGGTAGATTTTCGATGTACTTGTATCGTTGGGGCAAGCGGCTCCTTTGGAAGCCCCCCTCTTTTACTTTTGCCCAAAGAGTCGCTTTTAGGCATCGGAACAGGAGTGCGGAGAGCACCCGGCGGCACCTGTTGCCCTTCAAGATTTGATCAGCACCGCCAATTCCTACATTTTTGGCATCTCACCGGAACTAGTTACGTTAATTGGGGAAAGTAGATGACGAACCCTGCTATTACTGGACTCCAAAGGAGTATTGGCGATGTTGATCTCGGCGATTCGGGAATATCGACGAGCACGCCAGCAGACGAGAAATTGCAGAAGTTGATCGATAAGGCTCTTTATGCCAACGGACGACCGAGCGCACAAAGAATCAGGAACTTCTTAAATGGCACTTGGTTAGGCGAGCCGCTGCACGTCGTCCTCACGGATGTGCCGATAGGCGCGTGGACAGTCGCGATCATCTTCGATGCATTAGATTTGATTCGCAATAGGCGTGAGTTTTCGCTGGCCGCCGACACCTCGCTTGCAATAGGGCTGCTGGGCGCAGCCGGCGCTGCCGTAACCGGCATCACTGACTGGTCTGATGTTGATCCTCCAGCTCGCCGTCTTGGCCTGATTCACGGGCTGCTGAACGTCGGTGTTACTGCGCTTTTTACAACCTCGCTCATCTTGCGAAAGAGAAACTCTCGTACAGCTGGTCAGGTCTCTGCCGCACTCGGTTATGCCCTCCTTTCATTGTCAGCTCATCTGGGTGGAAAAATGGTGTACGAGCAGAGAGTAGGGGTTGACCGCACCGCTGGTGAAGTATTCCCGCAAGATTTTGTGGCCGTTCTCGCTGAATCGAAGCTGGCGGACAGCACGCCAACTCGAGTAATCCACGATGGCGTGCCAATTCTGCTTGTTCGTCGTGGAGCGCGCATCTTCGCGATGGCAGAGACATGCTCACATTTCAGTGGGCCGCTTTCAGAAGGCAAATTGATGGGTGACAGTATTGTTTGTCCATATCACGCTTCTCGATTTGCTCTCGACGATGGGCGCGTGCTTGACGGGCCAGCGGTGCATCCGCAGCCTTGCCTGGAGGTCCGGGTGCGAAACGGCCAGATCGAATTGCGGAAGGCGCCGTCGGATAACTGGCACTTGGGTAACAATCAAGTCAGTGCGTGAAATCGTGCTGGCTGAGAGGACATTGCAAAAGACGAATGGCGTGACCCCACCTGGCACCGTTCTCCTTTGGCGTGGTCCAAGGCACGGGAAACGGTAAAAACGTGCGCCGCCATCCACACTAGATTGATGCTCCACCCACAGTAGATTGATGCTAAGGAAGATTGATGCTAAGGACATTCCAGAGTGGAAGTAGGACAGCCGGACTGCCCAGCTGCGCATCCGACTGTCAGCCGTCTCTCTATGCGGAGGGTGTACCGCGCAGTGCATCAGCCAAGATCGTGAAGTTGTTGCCGGACGAACGTTACCCCCCGGCAGGTGCATCTATCGCGATGTGTGCACGTGTTGATGATCCGTCGTATCTGCTCCGGCGAGAACACGATAGCCCGGACTCCCTTACCCTACTAATCAGTGTTTTTCAAAGGAGTGGAGGAGGCGCCCTACATCCATGATCGCATCCGACTTAAAAACGCCGGAAAAGGAGACACGAATGAAAACGAGGCTAATTCACGAGGAGAGTGGGCTAAAGACCTTTGCGATCGTATTCGACAAAGGTGATAACGTCCGGGAGCGTCTGCTGGAGTTTGCACGCACAAATCGCCTTACGGATGCAAACCTGACTGCTATAGGCGCGTTCGAAAAACTCGTGCTCGGATACTTCGATCGGCATAAGAAAACATACAAGAAAATCCCAGTCAATGAGCAAGTCGAGGTGCTGTCGTTTGCCGGCAACATTGTCCCAAAAGATGGTGAGCCGCAACTTCACGCCCATGTGGTCGTTGGGAAACAGGACGGGACTGCGCATGGCGGCCATTTTCTAGAGGGGCGGGTCTGGCCGACACTGGAAATGATTTTGGCGGAAGCGCCAGTGCATCTGCGCAGGACGCAAGACAACGAAAGCGGTCTGGCGCTAATCAATCTTGCTGCTTGAAAAACAATATGCAAATGTTCTTGTGCATGCGGCCGGGTGTATTGTTATTGACTCGGACAACTATAGCTTTCAATTAGTAGCGTGAGAAGCGAACAGCATTCTGCAATCGAGTGCGTCATCCGGCGACTGTCTTGCCACCCATTACCTCGAGCACGAGTCCAGTGATATAGCTGGAATCCGCTTCAGACGCCAGGAACACGTATGCGGGAGCGAGTTCCTCCGGCTGTGCCGGCCTCTTCAGAGGGACGTCGATCCCGTGTTGTGCTACCTGCTCGGCCTCCTTATCGGCGACATTTAACGGCGTCCACACAGGCCCTGGAGCGACAGCATTGACTCGAATCCCACGCTCGACCAGCATCTGCGCCAAAGATTTGGTGAACGCATTGATCGCGCCTTTCGTCGCCGAGTAGTCCAGCAACTGCTTGTTGCCTTCCAAGCCGGTTTCCGAGCTGGTGTTAACAATCGCGCTGCCCGGTCCCAGATGGGGGAGACTGGCTTTCACCATGTGGAAGTAGCCATAAATATTCACCTTGAACGTGTGGTCCCACTGTTCCTCACTTAACTCTTCGGGCGACGTCTGGTGTTGTTGGTACCCTGCGTTGTTGACCAGAATATCCAGGCAGCCGAACTGCCGAATGACCTGCTGTACCGCTTTGTAACAGAACTTCGGATCGGAGACATCTCCAGGAAGCAGCAGGCATCGGCGATCTTCGGACTCGACGGCATCGCGAGTTTCCTCCGCGTCCGACTGCTCCTCTTCAAGATAGATGATGGCTACGTCGGCGCCTTCGCGTGCAAAGAGCAATGCTACCCCTCGCCCTATGCCAGAGTCGCCGCCGGTGACAATCGCGACTTTGTCCTTTAGCTTTCCGGCACTTCTGTAAGCCGGAGCTTGGTAATTTGGACGCGGCGTGATCTCGCTTTCCAGGCCAGGCCTTTGCTGATGTTGCTTCGGCAACGGCGCCTTAGGTTCCTCAACCTGCCGCTTTGCCGCCGGAAACTCATGAACTGTTGCAGGTCGAGCGGAAGCAGAAGATTGTTTCTTATCTGGCAGAGCTTTGGCAGCACGGTTCTTCACGTTATTTACTCCTATTTGATTGTCTGGAGAGATAGATGCGGCCGATGGCGCTTGAGTTTGGATCGCTGCCCACGTGCAAATCGTCGGCCCGTACTATGGCGCTCGTGCTGGATGACGCATCATAAACGCTAAGGACTTAACTCAATGCGACGTCGCAGTTTTCTCGGTGGAATAGCAGCAACGACTTTGATGGGACTGCCGGGGTACGCTTGGCAGAAGGACGCTTCCGCCGGCACGGAGTCGGGTTCTGTCGCCCAGCTTCCACGCGTCGCCTCACCCGGGGTGCTTCCAACGGTCAGCGCTGCCGCTTCTCATCGGCGTTAAATCCCTGAGAACACCTGCATCTTGCAACCTTTGAACAAGGCCCTTGCTTCAATTGATGCAGTGCATAAGTTTTCCAAGTACTTGGCATTGTTCGCCGCTACCGCGCAGGCATTCTTTGTCTGCTGGTTGGTTTTCGTAGGCACGTTCGCCAAATGGGAGATGCTGGCCGGAATCGGCGTCGCCGTTGTTGCGGCAGTGATGGCCTGCGTCGTGCAGCATGCGGATGACTCGCACTTTCGCCCGCATCCACAAGACTTGCTGCAAATCATCTTCCTGCCATGGTTGCTCGTCCAGGGGACCTGCGAAATTCTCTGGGTGGCCATGCGCGACCTGCTCGGCGGTCGCAAGGCGGTCTCCGCTTTTCGCCTGCTCACCTTCGACACGAGAAACACACGCGACCCGCATAGCAGCGCGCGCCTCGTGCTTGCTGTCATCTATACCACGATGACTCCGACATCCGTCGCCTTGGGGATCAACGTTCGCGACCGACAGATGCTCTTTCATCAGATACAGAGGGGCGGCATACCGAAACTGCTGAAGAACCTTGGAGCGCGCGCATGAATGTCTGGCTGATTGCTTCCGGCATGATGCTTCTGGCGCTCGTCCCTTGCGGATGGGTGGCGCTGACCTCGTCGGTGGAGAAGCGCCTGGTCGCGCTGGAGATGACGGGAATCGTCTGCACGCTGGAACTCATGCTGCTCACCATGGCCTTCAATCGCATGCCTATGATGGACCTGGCCCTGGCGCTGGGGCTGCTCTCGTTCGGGGCCGGAATGGTGTTCGCGCATTTTCTGGAGCGCTACCTATGAAGTTCGCGTGCATCGACGTTCTTGTCCTGGGTGCAGCTCTGCTGGCGCTGCTTTCGACGTGGCTGATGCTGCGCATGAAAGATGCGTACCAGATGATGCACTTCATGTCGCCGCCGGCGTCCGTTTCAGCGGGCCTCATTGTTATCGCCATTTTTCTGCAGCAAGGGTTCAAGCCGGAATCGTTCAAGGCCCTCTTCATCGCGGCCGTGCTGACGCTGATGAACGCCGTCGTGACTCATGCAACGGCTCGCGCTTTCCGTATACGCGAAACTCACAACTGGCGTGCGTTGCCCGGAAATGAGGTTCCGGAGCGGAGCACCGACGAGAAAATCTCCGCACGGTCGAAGGGTGACAGCTAAATGCACATGCTCGCTTACATCATGTTGGGCCTTGT
This sequence comes from uncultured Acidobacteriota bacterium, assembly GCA_963786555.1. GTDB lineage: Bacteria > Acidobacteriota > Terriglobia > Terriglobales > Acidobacteriaceae > CAWBRT01. The sequence continues at coordinate 39,324 of CAWAZO010000010.1, read as the reverse complement.
CGCTCTTGCAGCGCCGGGAGTGGTGCTCACGCGAGAGCCCCTCAAGCAGACAATCGCCGTCAGCTTCTATGGACTGCTGCTTGCGGTTCTGCTCTTCATCTTTCAGGCGCCCGATGTCGCCTTGTCGCAGATCACGATCGGGGCCGTCATTCTGCCGTTGATCCTGCTGCTGGCGCTAATGAAGATGCGACGGCACAACCAGCAGCGCGAGTCGCGAGGAGCACGCCAATGAGCGAGCGGGCGCGCGTCTCTGTCTTCCTGGCCGCTGCCACAATTCTGGCCGCGCTGTTCTGGTTCTCGTATCGCGACCTGCCTACGGTTGGAGACTATCGCGGGCCCTATGGATACTACATAACCCAGCTTGCGGTTTATGAGCGCCATGCGACCGACACGGTTAATGCCATCACCTACGATTACCGCGGTATCGACACTCTGGGTGAAGAATTCATCCTCTTTGCGGCAGTCGTTGGGGTATTACTGCTATTCCGCAAAGAACCGGAGGAGCAAGAAGCGGAACGCAAGCCAGAAAGGCAGGCGCCAGCGGAAGAGCGCATCCCTACGACCGACGCCATCCGCATTACGATGCAAGCGATGGTCGCGGTGATGGTGGTCTTCGGTATCTATGTGGCGACTCATGGACAGCTCACGCCAGGTGGCGGCTTTCAAGGTGGAGTCATCCTGGCAACGGCCCCCCTTGTCGTCTTCCTTTCCGGGGGTTTTCAAATCTTTACCCGCATTGTTTCGCATCCGTTGCTGCAACTGGCGGAATCGCTGGGGGCCGCCGGATACGCCATCATCGGCACCTCCGGGCTTTTTGCCGGCACGGCATTTCTGACAAACTGGGTGCCGCTTGGCACGACCGGGAGCCTGTTCTCAGGCGGCACCATCGCGTGGATCAGCATTGCTGTCGGACTCGAAGTCGCGGGAGGATTCGTGCTGCTGATGCAGTCATATCTCCAGGAAATCATCGAAGGCAAAGGAGGTGAGTAGTAGTGGGGTACTTCATGTACGGCGTAGCAGCCTGGGTATTTCTGTGGGGACTTTACGGCATTATCAGCAGCCGGAATCTAGTCCACCAATGCGTTTCGCTGGCGATGCTGCAGACATCCACCTACATTCTGTTGCTCGGTATCGGCTACAAATCTGGCGGCACGGCGCCGGTTTTCGCCGATATTCCGGTGGGCACGCTCACGGTTGATCCGGTGGTGCAGTCGTTAATGTTGACGGATATCGTAGTCGAGGCCACAGTGCTGGCGCTGATGTTGGCTATGGTCGTCAAGGCCAACGAACTGGCGGGGACGGTCGATCCGGACGAGCTGCGGGTGCTTTACGGATGATTCGCACGCTTGTTCCGCTGCCTCTGGCCGTGCCCCTGATCATGGCCGCAGCACTCGCCTTCATCGGACAGTTCATACCCAAGCGCATCTCGGACCTGCTGCTGATCCTCACGGCAGCATTCAACAGCTGGTGTACCGCAATGCTCACCTGGGGTACGCTTCACCACCCGCTGGTCTATTGGTTCGGCAATTGGTGGCCGCGCGGCGCGGTTGCCATCGGCGAATGTTTCGTCGTCGCTCCTCTGCCCGGCGCGCTCGCCCTTCTTGCCTCATTGCTCACATTGTTCGCGAGCATTTTCTCCTGGGAGCTCGAGCAGACTCGCAACCACATTCAGCCATTGCTGCTGGTATTCATGGCAGCAATGTGCGGGTTCGCCTACGCCGGCGACCTCTTCAACCTATTCGTCTGGTTTGAACTGATGTCGGCCGCAGCCTTCGCACTTTGCGGGCTTAAGACCGCCGAGCCGGCCCCGCTGCAGGGAGCCTTCAATTTTGCCATTACCAACACGGTAGGGGCGTTTTTCATCGTCACCGGATTAGCCCTGCTCTATGCCCGCACGGGGGCCCTGAACATGGCGCAGGCCGGCCGCTCACTGGGGAAACACGCGGACGCGCTCGTACTGATGTCTTTCCTCATGATGACCGTCGGATACATGGTCAAAGCCGCAATTGTGCCCTTCCACCTGTGGCTGCCGGATGCGCATGCCGTCTCGCCAACTCCGGTTTGCATCCTGTTCTCGGGCATCATGGTGGAGCTCGGAACTTACGCGGTTGCGCGCATCTACTGGTCTGTGTTCGCCTCGGTGCTGGCCGCGCGCGCGGGAGAGCTTCGCCTGATCCTGGTGACGCTTGGCATTATCACCGCCGCTCTGGGCGGCATCATGTGCTTCGCGGAACACAATCTGAAACGCTTGTTGGCCTTTTCGACCATTTGCCATTCAGGGCTGATGCTGATTGCTGTTGGCGCTCTCGAAGCCGGAGCCATGGGCGGCTATTTGCTTTATGTTATCGGCCATGGATTGGTAAAAGGAGGACTGTTCGCCTCCGCCGGCATTGTGCTACACCGTTTGCGCTATATCGGCGAACACAAGTTGCATGGCCTTGGTCGCGGTATGGTCGGGACTCCCATCCTGTTTTTCCTGGGAGCGGCCGGGCTAGCCGCCGCGCCCGGTTTTCTGCCGGAGAGCGGCGAGTCGGCCGTAACGGAGGCGGCCAGGAATTTCCATCTGGGCTGGGTAGCGTGGATCTTCTTCTTCGGCGGAATTTCCACCGCTGCGGCCGTTTTGCGTTTTGCCTTGCGTACATTCCTGGGGTGGGGAGCACGCGCGCCGGAAGACCGCTCCTCCAAGGTCGGTGAAAAGCAGGAGACGGATGAGCAACGCCAAAGCGTTCCTGCGGTCCTGTATTTGCCGGCGGCATGCATGCTGCTGCTGGCAATTGCGCTTACCTTCGTTCCGCAAGTGCGCGAGATTGCCGACTCTAGCGCCCGCCTGTTCACCGACCAAGCCGCCTATCAATCGATGGTGATCGATGGCGCCACGGTCGAGTTGACTGCCGATTACGCGCCTGCCCCCGGGCATGCTGGACGGATGCGCGGAGCCATCGCTGCCGGCTTAGCTATGCTTTTGGCGCTGGCGACTGTCTTTCGTCTCCGCAATCGTTTTGGCCGGGTACTGGAGTATTTCGAGCGCGGCATTCCAGTCCTCCGCGCATGGCAGAGCGGGCACCCGGGCGACTATGTCACCTGGATAACTGTCGGGAGCGCCGCCCTCGGAGGGTGCTTCCTGCTGCTGCTGCGCTGAAGATGCGCGACTGTCCCGCCAGCACTGCGCCCAGGATTCGTCACTGCTGGCGATGCAATGGGCACAGCGCTCGAGTCCGACGATGGCAGTCAGCGGCCAGCTCACGGGGAAAACTCGGCTTGGTGGCGTCGCCGCGAGTAGTCAGGCGTGTAGTTGCGCTGAATTGAACAGCCCCACGGTCATAGAGAGACTTCCGCGCATGCACAGCCTAACGTGAGCAGAGCCAGTAGCGGCCGACCGCCAGGCTGATCACTCGTGCCAGAATCGATGTTGAGACCTGGCTCCGGCCCGCGCGCGAGGCGCTTGCTGCGCCAGGGGAACAGCAAGACGACGAAAGCCGCCGGAGCGGCGGCGCGCAACACAAGAAACAAGGTACAGGGGCAGTGACAAGAGCGAGCTTTCCGACCCTTCCCAGTCGGGGTTTTGAGCGTGGAGGGACTATATAGGGGGGCAAAACACACGTTTCCGGGGACAAGGTATACCAAAAGTCCTAGTGCTGGTCCGGGGAAAGCGGGATCCCCCTCGCGCGGCACTACAGAATCTGCAACCGTGATCAGGGCCGTTTTTCTTCTGCTTTCCAGAAATCTTCACCAGGGTCCGGATCGGGAAAAATCCTGGCCGCTCCGGCGATTCCGGGCGGCCGGCAACAAGCGGCGCCGAGCCCCTGCCACGAGACCTTCGCCATGCCGCCGGCCCCAGGCCGGCGGGCGCGCAGAACAAGAATCATCATCGATCATCATCACTCTGTTCTCCATCAGCTTCTCTATAAGTAGCCCACAGCCTTGTGCGCAACACGCAAAGACGAAGACCATCACCGGCCTTCATCCCCGGCGGTGGCGATCATGCCAGTAATGCACAGACTGCGTGAGCAGAGCCAGTAGCGGCCGTTCGCCAGGACGTGCTCGTCGCCGATCTCTGCGCTGAACGCTGGCTCCGGCCGAGGCCGCGCCCGCGCGCGAGGCGCTGGCTGCGCCACAGGACGAAGACACCTAGTATCAGCTGCCGCAGCACCGGCCTGCTGTTCTGCTGCGCTTGCGTGGTGGAGATCGTGATGTTGGCCTTGCTGATATAACCGCGCTTCTGCAAGGTCACCATATCCTCGTCCATGGCCGACTTCATCGAGGTCATCTGCAGGCCGTCGAGCGAAGATTGACCTTCGTACTGATCGGCGCGCTGACAGATGGTATCGATGACCAGGCCGTGGATGTTCATGCGGAGCACGAAGGTGAAGTCGCTGTTGTAGATGGCGGCCGTACGATCGTGCAGGAGAACCGGAGCTACGTTCGCGCCCTTGCTGCGCAGGACGTTGAACTTGGCGAAAGTCAGGGCGTCCATCTGCGTCGGGGTGTAGATCAGGCCCGGGATCTGGGTGACCTGGAGGCCCTTGTTCCAGATAGCGCTCTTGGGATCGATCGCGGAGTAGAAGCCGGCGACGAAGTTGGCCAGGTTCGCCACGTAGTTGCTGGCATAACCGTTGGACAGAACACCGAGATCGGCCACGATATGCAGGAAGCGGCCGATATCGTTGGGCAGCTGCTTGACCGGATCGAGGACGTATCCGCCATCGTAGAAACCGGTGGTGGTCTCGATGGTGATGCCCTGATGCCTTTGACCGCCGGCTGGATGAGTATATGCTCAAGAATAGTTGCACTGATCCCCGGTTTCCTCTTGACTGAGGAGCCGTTTTGGAGATAATGAGTATATGAGCAATGATTTCTGTGACCGCCCCGAAGCATCCGACCGTCTCTGCCGCCGAACGTGCCGATATGGCCATGCTGCTGGCCCGGAGCGTTCGCCGGCGCCGCGAACAACTCGGCCTGTCCGTCCAGCGCGCCGCCGAGCTGAGCGGGATGGATTGTCTCCGACTGGTACGCACTGGAGGCCGGCTGGGTCCCGGCTGACGAATCCGGCTGCTGGAGGCCATCGCCGGAACCCTGGAGGCCTGGCTATCCTGTACCTGTCGTTCATCGCCGAGATCAGCCGCTACAACCAGGAACTCCTGTTTAGTAGCCTGGCATCCCCTGGCCAGCTAAGGCTAGCCCTTTACTCATAACCAGTTATCCTCACCTCTAGCTCTGCAAAGAGGAAGGAGGTGAGCCACTGAAAGCCGAGCACAAGATGAAGCGCATGAACATCAACGTCGAAATCAGCCTGCACAACGCCTTCAAGGCGGCCACCGCCGCCCGCGGCGAAAACATGACCGACATCCTGATGAAGTTCATCGAAGATTACGTCAACAAGCACACGCCGGCTGCCCTAAAACCGGCGAAGAAGGGCCGCTAATGAAGCGCGCGGCCCTGTATATGCGGGTCTCGACCGTCGATCAGCATCCCGAGACCCAGCTTTACGACCTGCGCCAGCTGGCCCAGCAGCGTGGTTACGAGATCGTCGAGGAGTACACCGACAAAATTAGTGGCGCTAAGGCGAAGCGGCCCGGCCTCGACCAGTTGATGGCCGATGCCCGGCATGGCCGGTTCCAGGTTGTCATGGTCTGGGCGTTCGATCGCCTGGCCCGCTCAGTCCGCCACTTCCTCGAAGTCTTGGACGAGCTCAATCATCTCCAGATCGAGTTCGTCAGCTTCCGGGAAAATATCGATACCGGCGGTCCGCTGGGCCGGGCCATGGTGGTGATCGTCAGCGCCATCGCTGAGCTGGAACGCAACCTGATCATCGAGCGGGTGCGCGCTGGCATGCGGCGCGCCAAGCTCGAGGGCCAGCATATCGGGCGCCGGCCACTGGACGTCGATCGCGGCGCTGTCATCCGTGACCGGCAAGCTGGACTTAGCCTGAGCGAGATCGCCCGCTCCACCGCATCAGCCGCGCCCTGGTCAGCAAAATCCTCCGCGAGGCCGCCGAAGCCGGTAGCCACAAAGGGGTCTCGCCAGCCCCTCTGCAACTTCAACAAAACAAGCAGCCGAAAACCGCTGCTTGAGCTAGCCACGAAACTCTGGCTTCGTGAACACAGATGAGCCGAAGACTTGTACAACTCAACATACGCTGCAAAGAGCACCGGGAGTTCACTTCGGACTGTGGCGCTTGTTGCTTCGTTCGAAGGGGGCGGACACCACATGATTCTCGGCGGAGGATCTGGGGTTCAGCACTCGCTTTAACTTCCGAGTTGCCGATAACTCGGGACTTATCGTATCTGCTCGCTGCGGCCGAGGCGGTTTTATTGAAGCAACACGCGAGTCCAACTTCCTCGTTACGGCCCCTGCTTTGCCGGTTCAGTGCCCGCGAGCTAACGACCCCGGAATCAGTATCGATTCTTAGTTCCGGCTTGCAGGTATTTTCGAGGTTACCGCCGTAAGCACGAAGGGCACACGATTTCGCTTGACTATGTCGGATTGTCATTCCAGAGTAGCTGAAGTAATCATTACAAACCGTTGCCGTCTGGGTCCGCGCGTTGTTAGGGCTATTATCCTTCCTTTGTGCGTACCTGCGATTCCGCTGCCTAGAGCGCTGACTGCCATTTCAATGGCCTTATTTTGTCTAACCTGAACTGACCTCAGTCCAGAGATTCACGTTTTCCGTATCGCGGAATTACGCATCTCGGGTCATGACTGATCTTTCGGAGACAACCATGCACGCAGCTTTTGCTTGTCCATCTTCTCGCACCGAGCGAGTAATCCTAATCGTTTCCATTCTTGCTCTTTTCTTTCTGGCTGCGCCTGCGGGCATGGCGTTTCCGCCGCCAGTGCCGCCAGCCATTACCCTAGGCAACGTGTCCAGCACAGTCCCGGTCGTGGGCACCGGCAGTTGGGGCTACAGTGCCAATGGCACCGCGGCAACCCAGACATCTCTCGCGGATCCCGAAGGCCTTATCTTGGACGGGCAAGGCAACATTTATTTTTCTGACCAGGAGAATGGCGTTGTCCGCGTGGCGAACATGCAGGGCACTGCAATTACGGTTTTCGGCGTTCAGATCGCCCCCGGAACGATCGCCACGGTGGCCGGAGACAATAACTCAGCCGGCAGCTACGGCGGCGATGGCACGCCAGCATCCAGTAGCGGCGTTGGGCTGAATTTTCCGGATGGCGTGGCACTGGACACGTCCGGCAACCTGTATATCGCCGACATGGGAAACCGTTGCGTTCGCATGGTGACAAATGCCAGTCCTTATAACATTTCAACAGTGGCGGGCACCTGCACTAGCGGGGGGCAAACCGGCGATGGCGCAGCGGCAACCAGCGCCAAACTCGGCAAGCTCCGCGGCCTTGCTTGGGCTGGTGGTGTCCTCTACATTGCCGACCAGAGCAATAACGTTATCCGAGCCGTAAACACCACCACTTCTCAGGTGATAGTTTTCGGCAAAACGCTCCAACCCGGATACATTGACAGCGTGGCCGGCAACTATACCGACGCCGGGCAGGGGGGGCCGAACGGAACTTACGGCGGCGATGGAGGCCCGGCCACCAGCGCCCAATTGTATTGGCCTGGCGCCGTCGCTGTAGATGCTTACGGAAACCTGTTAATCGCGGACACCTTCAATGCCTGCATCCGCGCAGTTACCGCGAGCCAAACGCTGACCGGCGCCATAATCAACCCCGTTGCGGGGAGCTGCACCAGTGCCGGCTATGCCGGTGACGGCGCTGCGGCCACCAGCGCCCTCCTCAGCAACCCGCGCAGAATTACGCTGGACTCGGCGGGCAATCTTTACATCGCCGACACGGGCAATCGCGCCATCCGCGTGGTGAACAGGCAAGCGACGCAAATTACGATCGCGGGCATGGTGATTGCCCCCGAAAACATTGCTACCCTCGGCGGCCAATTGTTTAGCTCGCCTGTCGCCGTGGGGCTGGATCAGGCCAGTAACGTGTATGTCGTCGATAAAGGTAATAATATTATTGACAAGCTTGCAATCAGCTCAGCTCTAACCTTTCCCCCCACCGCATATAACTACTCCAGTTACATAAACGCGCAATTTAACGTCAATGCCGACACGTACATCTCGAATGTCTCGTTGCCTAGTAATGATTTTTCGGTCAGTGTCGTTACCGGTGCCGGTTGCGGCACCTCTATGACTGTACCTGCGGGCTCGGTATGCAATGCCCAGCTACAATTCAGTCCTCAGTACATTGGGCTGCGGCAAGCACCCTTGCAGGTACAGACAACAAACAGCCAAAGCAACCCCTACAACTTCTCATTCGGAGTGAGCGGCACTGGAGTTGGGCCGCAACTCGCGATGACGCCTGGCTTTATCTTCACCTGGGCCGGTAACTGGACGAAAGGCTATACCGGCGATAATGGTGGTCGCACACAAGCGCAGTTGAACGGGCCTCGGGGAGTGGCCGTCGATTCGCAGTGGAATGTGTACATCGCCGATACGGGCAACAATGCCGTCCGCATGGCGAATAGTTGGACGATCAGCACCATTGCCGGCGACGGCACCGGAACGACCGGCTACAGCGGGGACGGCGGTTTGGCGACCCTCGCCAAGTTGAACGTTCCGCGGGGAGTGGCCGTGGATGCGGCCTGGAACGTGTACATCGCCGACGAGGGCAACAACGCCATTCGTAAGGTGGACGCCAACGGCATCATCACTACCTTTGCCGGTGACGGCACCGGAAATGCCGGCTACAGCGGTGACAACGGTGCGGCGACCAGTGCCAAGCTGAACGGACCGCGCGATTTGGCGTTGGATGTGGTGGGTAACGTCTACTTCACCGATGCCAAAAACAACGTGGTACGCAAGGTGGATTTGAATGGAGTGATCACCACCGTGGCCGGCAGCACTAGCGGTACGGCCGGTTACAGCGGCGACGGTGGTCCGGCCACCACTGCCAAGTTGCACACGCCAAACGGTTTGGCTCTGGATTCCAACAACAACCTGTTCATCACCGATAACGGCAACAACGTAGTGCGGGTGGTTTGCCGGGTTGCTGCCGGGCTGTGCGCGGGCAAGACGGTGGGCAATATCCACACAATCGCCGGCAAACAGAGCTTGGGCGTGGGTTATTCCGGAGATGGCGGGCCAGCAAACAGTGCTCAGTTGAACAATCCGCATGGGCTGGCGGTGGATGCAGCCGGGAATCTCTACATTGCCGATACCGGAGACGGCAGCAGCAATGCTGTGATCCGCAAGGTGGAGGCTACAACCGGCTACATCAGCACTGTCGTAGGCACTGGCAAGGCCTGTGCCGACATTACAACCCAATGCGGCGATGAAGGAAACACTGCCAGCGCGCAGTTGGTTGCTCCCAGCGGGTTGGCCACAGATGGGACGGGCAACCTCTTTATTGCCGATTACTATACCAATACCATCCGTTATGCTGATTTTACCGGCTGGTGGGGCAACGCGCAGTTGACGTTCCCGAACACAGCGGTGGGCTCGACCAGCCCGGGGCAAGTCCTGACCATGGCCAACGTCGGCAATGCGGACGTGACCTCAAGTACGCCGTGGAGTCTTTACCTAAATAATGGTAGTTATTCAGACTTCACGATTGACGCGAGCAGCGCGTGCCCGCAAGGACAGCCGCAAGCATATGCGCTGCCCTCGGGTACTAGCTGTACCGCCAAGCTGTACTTCACGCCCCAGAATCCACGCTGGGATTATGATAGGGTCTCCACGAACGGCAATTTGAGTATGCGCTTCTGGCCATGGCTTGATCTAAATGGCCACGGGCTGCCTCAGAGCACTCAATCGCAGACAACTCCAACCATAACCTTACAAACCAGTTCGGCCACGCCCACGGTGGGATTCGGGGAAACCCTTGCGGTAACCGTGACTTCCGCCAACAGCTCGACGCCAACCGGAAGTGTGAGCTTCTTCGACGGCACCCTGCCCTTGGGGAGTGTGTCGCTGGCACCTTGCATCAAGTTGTCGACCTGCCCCACGGGAACCAGCACCGCTACCTTAACAATCAGCACGCTTGTTCTCGGGCAGCACAGTATTACGGCAGCGTACTCGGGAGATACCAACTTCTTCGGGGTGACCTCGTCGGCAGCGGTGGTAACGGTGCAGGCGGTACCGGTGCAGGCGGCACCGGTGCCGATCGTGACGCCAGCGATCAGCACCTTGAGCCCGATGCTGACGACGGCGGGTTCGCCAGACTTTACGCTCACTGTTACTGGAGTAAACTTCGTATCCACCTCGGCGGTACAGTGGAACGGATCGCCGCGCAGTACGACCGTGGTAAGTTCCACGCAGTTGACGGCCACGATTAAGGCTGCGGATGTCGCTTCGGTAGGAACTGCCGAGGTTACCGTGGTGAACCCGGTTGCCAATGGGGGCGCGTCAACTGCTTTCCAATTCGCAATCGATGGCAATACCAGCAGCGCCACGAGCGGTGGGCTTACCGTCACTACCCAGAGCACAACGTTGAACGTGACGGCTGGGCAAAGCGTCAGCCTACCGGTAACGCTTAGCGGCGTAACCACAACCGGCACCACCCAGATTACGGCAACCTGCCAGAATCTTCCGGTCGGCGCGTGGTGCACCTATAACAACAGCGCCCAGACGGTGACTATCCAGACGGTGGCGGGTACTCCGGCGGGCAGCTACCAGGTGCTGGTCATCTTCACTGTGCAACAGACGGTCGCGCTGCTCCGCCAGCATGTATTCCTAGCGTATTGGATGGGGCTCATGGGACTGCCCATTGGTCTGTTCTGGGTGGGAGCCATGCGCAAGAAGGTGCTTCGGCTGGTGTTAATCGGCGCGGTCTGTTTGGGGTTGGCGTGGTCGCTGGCGTCTTGCGGGGGCAGTAACTCAGCAACTTCGGCGTCGACTACCTCGCAGAAATCGATGGCCGTAACACTGGTCGTGCATTAGACATGCTGGTTGCTGTGCCAAAGTTAGTGGACAGCAAAGGGAAATAACTTACCTTTCAGGTGCAGAGGCAACCGACTCGGTTGTCTCTGCTTTTTTGTGACGAAACATGCTTTGCTTGCTGCCTGTTGCCGGACCTTTGCACGACAGCGATACCGTCCCGGCGGTTGCAAATCCCAACTTACTGAGACAGGTAGCTGCCGATTCTGGGGCCTGCGCTTAACAGGAAAGGGAGTGCGACACTAAGTCTTTTGAGCCTCTATTATCCCCGGATGACGGGCAAACCAGAAGTTACTCGCCCCGACCGCTCATCTGTGTTCACGAAGCCAGAGTTTTGTGGCTAGCTCAAGCAGCGGTTTCCGGCTGCTTGTTTTGTTGAAGTTGCAGAGGGGCTGGCGAGACCCCTTTGTGGCCACCGGCTTCGGCGGCCTCGCGGAGGATTTTGCTGACCAGGGCGCGGCTGATTCGGTGGGAGCGGGCGATCTCGCTCAGGCTGAGTCCGGCTTGGCGGTCACGGATGATGGCGCCGCGATCGACGTCCAGTGGCCGGCGCCCGATATGCTGGCCTTCGAGCTTGGCGCGCCGCATGCCGGCGCGCACCCGCTCGATGATCAAGTTGCGTTCCAGCTCGGCGATGGCGCTGACGATGACCACCATGGCCCGGCCCAGCGGGCCGCCGGTATCGATATTTTCCCGGAAGCTGACGAACTCGATCTGGAGATGATTGAGTTCGTCCAGGACCTCGAGGAAGTGGCGGACTGAGCGGGCCAGGCGGTCGAACGCCCACACCATGACGACCTGGAACTGACCACGGCCGGGCATCGGCCATCAACTGGTCGAGGCCGGGCCGCTTCGCCTTAGCGCCGCTAATTTTGTCGGTGTACTCCTCGACGATCTCGTAACCACGCTGCTGGGCCAGCTGGCGCAGGTCGTAAAGCTGGGTCTCGGGATGCTGATCGAGGGTCGAGACCCGCATATACAGGGCCGCGCGCTTCATGCTAGCGGCCCTTCTTCGCCGGTTTTAGGGCAGCCGGCGTGTGCTTGTTGACGTAATCTTCGATGAACTTCATCAGGATGTCGGTCATGTTCTCGCCGCGGGCGGCGGTTGCCGCCTTGAAGGCGTTGTGCAGGCTGACGTTCGACGTTGATGTTCATGCGCTTGATCTTGTCCTCCGGCATCGTGCCTCACCTCCTTTCTGTTCAGAGCTCAGAGGTGAGGATATCTGGTTATGAGTAAAGGCGATAGCCTTAGCTGGCCAGGGATGCCAGCTGCTAAACAGGCAGTTCCTGGTTGTAGCGGCTGATCTCGGCGATAAACAGGACAGGCACGGGATAGCCAGACCTCCAGGGTCCCGGCGATGGCCCCCAGCAGTCCGGATTCCACGTCTGGGCACCCAGCCGGCCTCCAGTGCCTACCAGTCGGAGACAGCTCATCCCGCTCAGTTCGGCGGCGCGCTGGACGGAAAGGCCGAGTTCTTCCCGGCGCCGGCGGATACGCTGGCCAGCAGCATGGCCATATCGGCAGGCTGGCGGCGGCAGAGACGGTCGGATGCTTCGGGGCGGTCACGGAAATCATTGCTCATATACTCATTATCTCCAAAACGGCTCCTCGTCAAGAGGAAACCGGGGATCAGTGCAACTATTTTGAGTATATACTCACACGACTCCGGCCCAAAGCCATGAGTCCGGCAACTACCAGAACATGAACTCGGCCCCGCAGCTGCCGAACTACCTGGGACTGCCTTTCCGCATCCTGGTGTCTCCGTTCGTCAACTTCGACCCCGAGAACCGGGTAACCGACATCATGATGTTCAACAGCCGCAACCTCGGCGCCCTGATCGTGGACGAAGATCCCCATGTGAAGAGCTGGGAAGACGGGCAGTACAACATCATGAACATGTCGATCGAAGAGACCTACGGTTTCGGCATTCTGAACGAAGGACAGGCTATCGCGGTCGCCAAGAACGTGAAGATCCGTCCGAACGAGTTCGTCATGCCGGCTCGCATGGACGGCCTGCAGCACATACCAGGTCTCTTCTTCCTGTGGGCAGCAAGCGCCTCGCGCGCGGGCATCGGCCCCGGCCGGAGCCAGGGTCTGTTGTAGAAACAACGCACACCGCCTCAGCCTGGCGAACGGCCACTGGCTTCTCCGGTAAAGCTGACGCTCCGTTCAGGCCATTTTTCGAAGTGACTGGCGGTTGCAGTGACGCCGACGACTCCGGGCTGGTAATCGCCGGGGTTGGGCTGATCATGGTCTTGGTCTTCTGACAACGCCTGGGCTGGTAGGTATGGGTGTTGATGGAGAACAGCAGTGGTGATGACGATGGATGATGATGTTCGATGATGCTGTTCTTCGCCGCCGGCCCCGGTCAGGCCGGCGGGATCAACAGCGAAGCGGCGCTGGAAAAACCCGTGCTCAGCGCTGTCGCAGCCCCGTGTTTCATCAGGGGCCTGAGCATCGTACCGGCGGTTTTCTCGGCGCTCGCCCCGGCCACGACCTAGAGCAAGCCCTTGGCTCAGTATTGGCCGATAGTAACTCCGGAGTAACTGCAGCGCAATGCCGCCGGCCGGAAAATAACTCGTTTAGGTCGGTTGCAGATTCTGTATGCGATCGAGGGGGAACCCGGGTTTCCCCGACCAGCACTATGACTTTAGGTATACTTTTCGGGGTCAGACGGGGACAAAACGCTGCTAGTAACTCCAGGGCAAAACCCCGACTGGCACAGGTTTGTAATTTCCGTTCTGCTGACCGTCCTGGTCATGTCTTTTCCCTATTGCGCGCCGCCGGTCGGGCGGCATTCTTCCTCTTCTTCTATGGCGCAGCAAACGCCTCGCGCGCGGGCGGGAGCCGCGGCCGGGGCCAGCGTTCAGCGCAGAGATCGCCGACGAGCACGTCAACCTGGCGAACGGCCGCTACTGGCTCTGCTCACGTAGTCTGTGCATTACTGGCATGATCGCCGCCGCCGGGGATGAAGGCCGGTGATGATCTTCTTCTTTGCGTGTTGCGCACAAGGCCGTGGGCTACTTATAGAGAAGCTGATGGAGAACAGAGTGTATGATCGATGATGATTCTTGTTCTGCGCGCCCGCCGGCCTCGATTCAGGCCGGCGGCATGGCGAAGGTCTCGTGGCGGGAGCCTCGGCACCGCCCGTTGCCCGCCGCCCGGAATTGCCGGAGCGGCCTGATTGTTCCCGATCTGGAGCCGGATAAAGATTTCTGGAAATCGTCAGAAAAAAGGGTCGGGATCACGGTTGCAAATTCTGTAGTGCCGCGCGAGGGGGATCCCGCTTTCCCCCGAACAGCACTAGGACTTTTGGTATACCTTGTCCCCGGGAACGGGTGTTTTGCACCCCTATATAGTCCCTCCACAACAAAATCCCGACTGGGAAGGGTTCGTGTTCACCCGACCGAAGGCCTTCTTATGCGATCTCGCTGAATTTGCCCTTTCCCTCTTGCGCGCCGTCGGCACGGCGCGTTTCATCCTGTGCCGCGGCAAACCACCTCGCGCGCGGCCCCGGCCGGAGCTAGGGTCAGTCGCAGAAACAAACGCAAGCCGTCCCGCCTGGCGATCGGCCGCTACTCGCTCCGTTCAGGCCAGCTTTCGATGGTGACGATGCTGGGCTGGTGATCGCCGTCGCTGGGCTGATCATGGTCTTCGTCTTCTGACAAGACCTGGGCTGGTGGTGGGGGCTGATGGAAAATACAGTGGTGATGCCGTTGATGGCGGGTGCCCTGATGTGCTTTCTTTGCCCGTCGGCCACGGCCAGACCGGCGGGATTCCGAGGCAATTACGAAACGGACAAAGCCGTAGGGTCGCTTCCGGTGCGGTATCAGGTCAGACCGGAGTATCGATTGTCCGTCGGACAAATGGTCATGTCGGCGGCGGTCTTCCTGCGCTGCTCCTGGTTGTGCCGCCCGGCACAGCGACAGAGTGCTCGGTTTTTTCCGGTTCGGGACGAAACTCGAAGGCGGCGCGCGGGGCGATTGTTCTCAGACAGCGAGAGCTACTCCGGTTCGCAAGAACGCGACCGCAGGTCTCGGGCGCAATTGACGTGGCACTGGCGAGTTTCTCGGTCGCCTGATGAAGCATGGGCAGCGGTCGACCGCTATGAGCAGACTTGGTTCTTACACGTCTGGCGTTGACTGTGACATCAGTCATCGCCGAGGCTCCCGCGGCGGTCTAGATTTGCACTAACGGAGACGCTTGATGGCCACCACTAAGTTCCACTTTTCTGAATCTGAACACGGCCTCGACGATCGAGTGGCAGAGACGAGGCTACGGGAGACATGCGCTCGCGCGGATGGTGATGACCTACATTGGCACGGGGCTCGCTTTCATGCTGCTGCCCGGGACATTTCTCGGCGTATGGAACTTGCTTTCGATCAGCAACAAACATGCTGCGAACTCGGTCTCGGCGGCGTGGATTCAGGCCCACGGCCAGGCGCAGGTTTTCGGCTGGATTGGCACGTTCATTCTCGGCATCGGCTTCTACTCGATTCCCAAGATGCGCCGTTCGCAGCCCTTCGCGATGTGGGCAGCGTGGGCTTGCTGGGCCGTGTGGAGCACCGGAGTCCTGCTGCGCTGGGTTGCCACAGTGTATGAGTGGCACTGGCGCGTAATGCTTCCGGTTTCTGCTGGTCTGCAGTTGCTGGCATTCATTGTCTTCTTCAATGCAGTCTCTTCCCATCGGCCCGCCAGTTCAGGCGGAGTGCGCCCGAAATTCGATCGCTGGATTTTTGTCGTTATCGCAGGAACCGTGGGTCTGCTCGCGACGCTGATCGCGAATCTTGCCGGCTCGATCAATGTCGCGTTGCGGGCTAACTCGCCGGCCTTTGGAGAGAACTTCGACCAGCGCTTCCTGGTCCTCATGGCGTGGGGATTCATGGTCCCGTTTGTATGGGGATTCAGCGCTCGCTGGCTGTCTACATTCCTTGGCTTGCGTCCCGTGTGTGAGCGCGGCCTCATGCTGCTGGTTGCGGTCAACAGTGCCGGAGTCGTTCTGGCAATGTTCGGACAGTTCCGCATCGCGGTTTTGTTGCTGCTGGCGGGCGCGGTGATGTCGACGTTGGCAATCAGGGTTGCTTTTCCTGCGATCCAGCCGGCAAAGACGGTGGGAGTTCACAGGTGGTTCCCGTACTTCGTCCGCCTCGCTTACGCCTGGCTCATCGTCGCTGGCGCCTTGGGAGTGTGGGCCGCCTTCGCGCAGTATCCTGACGGTATCTGGGGCGCTTCGCGCCATGCGCTGACCGTCGGCTTTGTTGCGACCATGGTCTTCGCCATCGGACAACGCGTGCTGCCAGCTTTCAGCGGAATGCGCGTGCTATTTAGCACGAAGCTCATGGGTGCGAGCTTGTGCCTGCTTGCGATCGGCTGCCTGTTGAGGGTGGGCTCTGAGGTGTTGGCGTACCAGTCATTCGCGGCCTCCGCCTGGAGATGGCTTTCCGTCTCCGCCGTCATTGAACTCACGGCGGTAACGCTGTTCGCGGCCAACCTGGTCGCGACTTTTCTCACGCCGCCGCCTTCGGCGCTTGTTCGAATCAGGTAACTGTTGTGACTGAAGTCATTCCCGGCTCTCGCATCAGATGCGAACCTCGGGTTGTGGGGAATTCATGAAGCGTAGTGATGGAGACAACGGTCCGGCGGCCTACACGAACATCGACTTCGATCAGCAGCCGTTTCTGGTCATCTGGGAAGCCACGCAAGCGTGCGACCTGGCGTGCGTGCACTGTCGCGCTTGCGCACAGCCGTCGCGCAATCCTCTGGAGCTCTCGACTAGTGAGGCGAAGCGCCTGATCGAGGACGTTGCCGAGTTGCAGACCCCATTGTTCGTCATCTCGGGCGGCGATCCGCTCAAGCGACCCGACGTTTACGAACTCGTCCGGCACGCCGCCGATCTGGGACTGCGGCCCTCGATGACTCCGAGCGCAACGCCTCTGCTGACCCGCGAGGCAATCGTGAAGCTGAAGGACAGCGGGCTTGCGCGGCTCGCAATCAGTCTCGATGGGCCAACAGCCGAGATTCACGATGGCTTCCGTCGCGTGCAGGGTTCGTTCGATCTGACGATTCAGGGTGCTCGGTGGGCAAGAGAGATTGGGCTGTCGGTGCAGATCAACACCACTATCACTCGTCACAATTTGGGTTATCTTGACGACATTATCGCCGTGCTCGAGGAACTCGACATTGCGCTTTGGAGCGTCTTCTTTCTCGTTCCGACAGGCAGAGGCTCAGATGTCGATCTCATCTCCGCCGAGGAATTCGAGCAGGTCTTCGCCAAGCTCTACGAAACGTCCAGGCGCGTCAACTTCGACATCAAAAGCACGGAGGCGCAGCACTATCGCCGCTACCTGCTGCAGCGCCGCACGGAACTAAAACGCGAAGGCCAGACGGCTCCGGGACAGTTGCCTCCGGTGCTTGGCACTGCCTCTGCCGACGGCATTGGCCGCGCTCCCAAAGGAATCAACGACGGCAAGGGGTTTGCCTTCGTGTCGCACACCGGGGAGGTGTTCCCCAGTGGCTTCCTGCCGGTTTCGGCTGGAAACGTGCGCGAGCACTCGCTGCAAAGCCTCTACCGCGATAGCCCGCTTTTCCAGTCCCTCCGCGACACAAACAATCTCGAAGGAAAATGTGGGCGTTGCGAATACAAACAAATTTGTGGAGGTTCCCGCGCCAGAGCATTTGCACTCACCAACAACGCTTTTGCCGAAGAGCCCTGCTGCGTGTACCAGCCAAGGCAAAGTGCATCGAGCGAAGAAAGTCGTCGATCCGGCGCGGCAACCCCGATTTCCGCCGGTGGCGCTCTACTTCATAAAGGCGCCTGATCACGACCGCTGTCCGTTTCTTTGAGCCAATCGAGCGGAAGGTTGGACCTCGGGAAAGGTGTTCGGCATCGTTGTCTTGGTAACCAGCCGGGGCGCTACGTCTAACTCCCGCTGTGAATCTTTGCTTCGGCGGCGGCTAGACGGGCATGCAATTCCTTATCGCGCTCCCAACGTGCCGTGACGTCTTGCATGGTTGCAGCGGCACCAATGATTTCACCCTCGGGCGACCGAAGCAGCGAGATGTTGAACTCGACTGAGATGCGGCGACCCTCTTTTGTTTGAGCGGGGACGGCCAGCAGATTACGTCCATACTTGGTGATGCCCGTCTGCATAACTCGATCATACCCTTCCCAATGACGGGCGCGATGCTTCTCCGGAATCATCATGTCCATGGATTGGCCGCCTGCTTCGGTTGCCGTCCAGCCGAACATCTCTTCCGCACCGCTGTTCCACAATAGTATTTTGCCTTCCTTATCGCCAAAGATGATCGCGACGTGGCTCTCGTCCACGATCTTTTGGCAGAGCCATTCGTGCGTTGGGAGGAACATTCCGATCACTCCGTGCGGCTGATTTTCCAACTCAGTATTTTATCCAGTGTGACTCTGAAAGGAAAATCGCCGCTTAGAGCGCATCTCGCTGCCGAAACCAATCCCCGCAGTAGCATCATGTTGCCTTCAGTAACATTCAGTACTTAAATACTAAACATTGCACGACCGTAGGTTTTCGGTTGTAATGCCTTGCCAACCAGTTCTGGCTTAAGGCCAACGATGAATCCGAAGAGAGTAACCTCTGGGACAGAAGGCCGTGCAAACACGGAAGCGCCGAGCAGCCGCCAAGAAATATATCTGACCGTGACTTTTGTCATTGCCGGTTTCCGTTTCTATGCATAGAGTTAGCTGTTGGAATGGCAATCTGGGCATAGAATTCTATGCATATATTTGTGAGAAGTGAACGATACGGAAATAGTACCGGGAAACTACAAGTCTCCGAGGGACTTCTACAAGCAGCCATGGCATGGGTTTCGTGCTTGCGGCGCACTTTTGAGGAAACCGCGCGGGAGAATCGCGGGGGAGAATCCAAAACGGCGTGCGTAACTTCAGGTCGAACGAATCTATTCAGGAAATGAGAAAGGAATGGGAAAGATGGAATATAAGTTCATTGCCGATTTGCTGGCGGATGCGTCCATTCCGAAGGAAGGGATTCTTAGCCGCGTGCTCCAGAAGGATGAGCATGTGAACATCACTCTGTTCGGGTTTTCGCCGGGACAGGAACTTTCAAACCATTCCGCGCCGACTCCGGCTGTTCTGTATTTCCTATCCGGCGAAGCAGACGTTAAGCTCGGCGAAGACACCCATCGGGCCAAAGCGGGCTCCTTTGCCTACATGCCACCGATGTTGCCTCACGCTATTTCGGCCAAAACGGCGACCATGATGCTGCTTGTGCAAGTGAAGATACCGGGGCCTGCAAAACCGTAAACTTGTGTTGTGCGGACCCGTCTGCCGAATGCTCCCGGGACGCGGAATCTGGCTGTGCGGGTTCGCGCCAGCTCACTTATCGTATTACGATAGGTATGAAGTGACGACGAGAGGAGGACGCTTTGGGTAAAGCAACAGAAGCTCTCGAACGTGAACACCAGGTGATTCAGAAGGCAGTCGCCGTAATGGCGCGGATGGTCGACCAGTTGGAACTGAAGCACTCGATTGAGGCCGATCTCCTACGGGATCTCGTGCAGTTTATGAGGGTGTTCGGCGATCAATGTCACCACGGCAAAGAGGAAAGTTACCTGTTTCCTCTGTTGGAGAAAAGAGGCGTTCCAGCTACGGGCTGTCCCCTGTCCGCACTGAAGGGAGAGCACGTTAAGGGGCGGCAATTGATGGCCGATCTCGCTTCCGCCGCTGCCACGTATATCGCCGACGAAGAGAGTGGACGCCTCAGCCTGATCCAGGTTTTGCAGAGCCTCATCACCCTGTACCCCGCACACATATGGAAGGAAGATTACCTGCTGTTCCCTATGGCGACGAAGGTGCTGTCTGGTGAGGATGATGAATTGCTGCTGCAGCAATTCGTTGTTGCGGAATCTGGCCTCGGCTCCCATGCGCATAGCTCGTACGAAGCCCTGGCAGAAGATCTGACGCAGCGTGTCGGCGAATGCCCACAATGTTCGACGGCGCGACATCAGGCGCGATGAGCGGAGAAGCTGAAGCTCAGAGATGAACATTCTCGACCAGATATCGATTCGATTGCCGTGCAACGCTTGTGGCAAGGCTTATGAGGTCCCGCTGAGCGACATTCTGCTGTCACACACCATGGTGCAGTGCGGATGTCCGGTGAGCCAGGAAACAGAATGCCCACCGGTATACCAGATTCGACTCTTCGACCGCAGTGCGATCGAGGCCTTCAGCAAGGCATGGGAGAAACTGGCCGAGCGGGCGCGGCGTGATGGAGGCGAGCTGGTCTTCTCGAATTCACAACACGCCCAAGCGTCAGGTCGACGATGCAACATCCGTAAGGAGGAGAAATGACCGAACCTGAGCCGCAAAGTAGTCACGAGGGCCGGATTCGGCAACCGGTGCCGACTTCAGGTGCGTTACTCACCTTCGACATTGGCGAGGAGATCCGCCGGTTGCAATCAGAACAACCTTGGCAGGCAGAACACACTGCGAATACTATCGTGAAGTATCCGGACCTGCGAGTGGTTTTGGTTGCGCTCAAAGCGGGCGGGCGCCTTCACGAGCACAGGACGGCGGGGCGAATCTCGATTCAGACAGTGTTAGGTGAGATTCGTGTCCATGCACATGCTCAAGTCGTCAATCTCCCTATTGGCCACCTGTTGACGTTGGATCATGACGTTGCACACGACGTCGAGGCCAAGGTCGATAGCGTCGTACTCGTCACAATCGCTTGGCCCAACAAAGAACATGAGGAGAAGTGATGTTCCTGACGGTCCAAGGGTCTTAGTCAGAGATGCTCATCATTTTCACGATTGGGCACTCTACGCGCACGTGGGAGGCCTTTCTCAAACTTCTGCGCACGCACGGCATCAGGCGCATCGTCGATGTGCGCAGTATTCCTCGCTCGCGACACAACCCACAGTTCAACCGAGAGACACTGTCTGCGAAGCTGCGTTCCGCAAGGATTGGCTATGTGCATTTGCGTAAGCTAGGTGGCCTGCGCCACGCGCGACGCGATTCACAGAACATGGGCTGGCGCAATACGTCTTTTCGAGGGTTCGCCGATTATATGCAGACGCCAGAGTTCGAGGCGGGGTTACAGCGGTTGATCAAGCTAGCAAAGCAGAAAAAGAGCGCGTTGATGTGCGCAGAAGCGGTGCCATGGCGATGCCACCGTTCGCTCATCGCTGACGCGCTGGTCGTTCGCGGTATTCGCGTAACCGATATTATTGGAGGAAAGCGTTGCCATGTTCACGTGCTCACTTCATTTGGACGTGTCCGAGGTGATCGCATCACTTACCCTCTTGCCACAGCTAGCCTTATCGGACCATCGCATGGCCGCCAATCTCGCGAGCAAAGCGCTTGAGGGCGCCTGTCGCAGGTACTTTGTCGATGTATTGCCGCGTGATCGCGTCAATGAGATCTTCTGCCATAATAACTGGAAACCTGAAAATCCTTTTAGTGAATTAAAGGTGGCATATCATGATCGACACGTCTACCGAGATCAACACGCCTGCTGAGCCTACGAGTCTCTCTCCGTGGTGGAGACACTCGGTCATCCTCGTAATGATCGCTGGCTTCTCGGTTCTATCCTTTGTCACGGTCCTGACCTACACGAACGCTCCACCGATCCCCGAGCGGGCCGTGGATGTCAACGGGCACTGTGGTGTTTACCGGAGCCGACATCCAAATGGGCCAGGAGGTGTTCCTCAAGTACGGTCTCATGGAGCACGGGAGCCTGTGGGGCCATGGGGCTTATCTTGGTCCTGATTACAGTGCGGAGTACCTGCATAGGCTCAGCGAGGTAACCCGGGACACGATCGCGACCGAAAAGTACGGCAAACTCTTTGCGCAGCTCTCGCCGGACGAGCAGAGCGTCGCATCTGCGCGGACGATGACGGTGCTCAAGGAAAACCGGTACGAACCTGCTTCGCGAACTCTCCGGCTCTCGTCAGGCGAGGTGGCTGCCTACCGCACACAGCTTCCCGAATGGAGCGACTACTTCACCAGGAAGGACGCCGCTCCCGGGCTACCAGCCAACTATATTCAGAACCCCGGGGAGCTTAAAGCTCTGACCGCCTACTTCGCTTGGGCGGCCTGGGCCACAACGGCGAATCGCCCTGGGAAGGATTACTCCTACACCAACAACTGGCCCTACGAGCCCATGGCGGGAAACCGTCCTTCCACCGAGGCCTATGTTTGGAGCGCCTTGAGTCTCATCACCCTCCTGTCAGGGCTGGGTTTGATCCTCTTCGTCGTCGGCAAGTTCGACTACCTGGGCTGGAAGGGCGAGGGCGCTGGCTCCCATGTTATGCACTCTGCTCCCCCTGCTTTGAAGCTCACGCCCAGCCAGTGGGCTACGGGATGGTTCTTCGGCATCGTGGCCCTCCTGTTCCTGGCGCAATCATTCCTGGGAGGCGTGCTCGCCCACTATCGGGTGGAGACAGGAGCCTTTTACGGGTTCGACATCGCCCGCTGGCTGCCCTACAACCTGGCGCGCACCTGGCACCTCCAACTCGCCATCTTCTGGATCGCGACGGCCTGGGTGGGCGGCGGCCTTTTCCTGGCGTCGTGGGTCGGTGGCGAGGAGCCCAAACACCAGAGGACCGGCGTCTACGCACTCCTCGGGGCGCTGGTGGTGGTCGTCGTCGGCAGCCTGGCAGGCGAGTTCCTCGGCATCAACGACAAGCTGGGGCAGCTCTGGTTCTGGTTCGGTCACCAGGGTTCCGAGTACCTGGACCTCGGGCGGTTCTGGCAGTTCCTGCTGGCAGTTGGCCTCCTCTTCTGGCTGTTTCTGATGTTTCGGGCGCTCAAGCCTGCCTTCAAGAGCCCTGACAAGCGCGAACTGTCCTCACTCTTTCTGTACGCGGCCGTGGCCATCCCTGTCTTCTACCTGCCCGCCCTTTTCTATGGCCCTCACACCAACTTCGCCGTCATCGACAACTGGCGCTTCTGGATCATCCATCTTTGGGTGGAGGGATTCTTCGAACTCTTCGCGACGGTGCTGGTGGCCATCATGTTCCACCAGATGGGCGTGGTCAGCACCAAGACCGCCACGCGCCTGATCTACCTGGATGCCATCCTGTATCTCAGCGGCGGGATCATCGGCACAGGCCACCATTGGTACTTCACAGGCCAGGGAACGCTCAACATGGGCCTGGCGTCGTGCTTCTCCGCTCTGGAAGTTGTGCCTCTAACGCTTCTGACTCTGGACGCCTGGGATTTCATCAAGCTGAGGAAGGCGCAGTGTTCCGCGTGCGGCCACGATCTGGCCTGGAGCCAGAAGTGGTCCATCTACTTCCTCATGGCCGTGGGTGTCTGGAACTTCGTCGGCGCAGGGATCTTCGGTTTCCTGATCAACCTGCCGATCGTGTCCTACTTCGAGGTGGGCACGTCGCTCACCGCCAATCACGCACACGCCGCACTGTTTGGTGTCTTTGGGATGTTGGCCTTGGCGGTCCTGGTCTTCTGCTTGAGGGCCATGCAATCCGACACCACATGGAAGGAGACGGAGAAGTTCGTCCGGGTGGGCTTCTGGGGTGCTAATGTGGGCCTCGCGCTCATGATCATCCTGGATCTGTTCCCCGGAGGAGTAATCCAGCTCTGGGATTCCATCGCCAACGGGTATTGGCACGCGCGCCGCCTGACATTCCTGATGGGCGGCACCTACCACAAGCTGGAATGGCTGCGCATGGTGGGGGATGTGGTCTTCCTCTTCGCCGGCGCCCTGCCCATCACGCTCGGCGCGTTGCGCAGTGTGTGGAAAAGGGATCTCTCTCCCACGGCGTAAAGGCTGCAGCCCACTGGATCGCGGGACCGCGTTCTAGGCAGTTAGGGATTTCGCTCGAACTAGTGTAGTGCGATGAAAGTCAGAGCAGTTATTGCACGGGAGTGCCTACCCGGTATATCCACACACTCCAACGCGAGGAGAGTTGACGACCGGCAGGCACATTTCGTCGCCACACTCATGTGCAACGACGCACGATTTGCAAAGCCAGCCCTCCCCATTCCATGCGCATTCGGTACAGATCTGAGTAGCTGGTTTGTTCCCGCAGCGCTGACAGGTTACCTGCGGCGCCTCGTTTCTGGCCAATAGTTGCACTTTCGCTGAACCTCGTTCACGAAGAGCAACAACCTTTAGCGCAAGAGCGGTTGTGGAACCGTAGTCATACTCGTAGAAGAACCTCGTTCCTACCTCAAGCACTTGGTTCAACCGCGTACCCATGTCCATTTCTTCATCCATGAGTTCGTCTTTATCCATGGGCTCTGAAGCATAGCGTTTGCCGCCTATTTCGAACGCACTCAAGTGACCGCAGCATTCGAGCCAGGTATGGCGGAGAAAATCGTCGAGTTTGTTTAGCGGGACCGCAACGGGTAGCGCCACATGCATCCAGTACGCCTTCGTCTCACGCCCTTCGACAAGTAAATGGAAACTCTGGCCAGTCGGTTTCTTCGAAGCCGGCAATGGTCCGGAAGATCCAAGATGGCCGCACGCGAGTAGATGCCGGGTCATGGACGCCTTGGCGACTATCTCTCCGCAGAGATAACACTTTCCCATCGATTGCTGTTTGCTCATGACTGAACATTATAATGCGTCATATATAGCAACAGTTATATTTCAGCCGTGTTCTTATACAAGGGGACACGGCGGATGAGAATCGCACCTCAAGTGGTTCTGACAATCGACCAGAGGACGAAGTTGGAAACCTATGCGCGCGGCCGCAGGATACCCGCCCGGCTGGTGTTGCGGGCCAAGATCGTGTTGCTGGCCGCTGAAGGCAAACAGGACATCGAGATTGCCAGTCTGCTTTTGATCGTGCCGCGCACCGCCGCACGCTGGCGCTCGCGTTTTCTGCACAACGGTATTGCCGGGCTGGAACACGACGCGCCCCGGCCCGGCCGCACACCCTCCATCTCACCGGAGCTCGTGCGCATGGTGATCACCAAAACCACGAAGGAAAAACCTCCTCATGCAACCCACTGGAGTACTCGCACCATGGCCGCCGCGGCCGGTATCAGCGAGGCCAGCGTACGCCGCATCTGGCACAGTCATGGCCTGAAACCGCACCGCATAGAAACCTTCAAGCTGAGCAACGATTCCCGTTTTTCCGAGAAGCTGGAAGATATCGTCGGACTCTATCTGAATCCGCCCGAACATGCGCTGCTGCTTTCGCTCGACGAGAAGAGCCAGATCCAAGCTCTGGACCGTACCCAGCCCGGCTTGCCCATGAAGAAGGGCCGCGCCCAGACGATGACCTACGATTACAAGCGGAATGGAACCACTACGTTGTTTGCTGCTCTCAACACGCTTGATGGAACCGTGATGGCTACATGCATGGAACGTCATCGTCATCAGGAGTGGCTGAAGTTCCTACGTCTCATCGATCGCCAAACACCCGCCGACAAACAACTCCACCTCATCGTCGATAACTACGCGACCCATAAACACCCGGCGGTGCAACGCTGGGCAGAGCGCCACAAGCGCTTTCATTTTCACTTCACGCCGACCAGCAGCAGCTGGCTCAACATGGTCGAACGATTCTTCCGCGACTTGACCGAGAATCAGCTCCGTCGCGGAGTCTTCACCAGCGTTGAAGCTCTCGAACAAAGCATCCTTACCTATATCGAAGAACATAACCGCAGCCCCAAGCCTTTCATCTGGACTGCTAAGGCCAATGACATCCTCGAAAAGGTCAAACGCGCCAGGGCCTATCTCAATAACAGCTCATCTGTGTGACGCACTACACTAGCGGTCGGCGATCCGGTACGTGCGAGGTTTCCGATTCGGTTCAGCTCTCTAGTGAAGAGCTCTCGGACAGCGACTGCAATTCGCGAAAGATGTCCGCGTGATGCTGACCAAGGTAGCGGGCAACTCGTGCGTTGCCGAGCAACTTCGCAAGGTATCCGCAAGCCAGGACCAAATTGAGGACTTGATTTCCATGAGATCCCTCAATCAGGCTTAGGTCGCGTTGCAAGACCTCCATCTCTTTTTCCATTTTCGCGACCTGTTCCGGGGTCAGGCCCTCGACTACTTTGTGTTTGTCAGGATCGACAAGCATGTCGGGGCGGGTGGCAGCCACAAGGGCATTCGCATAGGGCACCGAAAAGTTTCCTGTCGCCACCAACATCTCTGCCACCTCGATCTGATCCGGCGGACAGTGAGGAGCTTGCGGCCACGAAGAGTCTGATCCTCATAAGCCTGGCAGAGGGCTTGCTGAATGCCGTCCTCGTCGGCGCTCGCGATCTGCATAGCAACGGACAGCGGTATCCGGCCTTTGTCAACGGCATGAAGAAAACGTTCTTCGCCGTTTTTCAATAGGTGTGTGATTCCTACAACATAGTTCTTCGTAACATCAATCTTCTTTGCAATCTCACTTGTGTTGTAACCTCGCGACTTAAGGCTTTCGATCTCTTTGAGTAATTCCAGTGGGCGGATCTGGCGCCTGGCAATGTTTTCTACCAGGCTCATCAAGAAGCACTCCTCCCTTGATACTTCCTTCACAATTGCAGGAATTTCGACTTGGCCGAGCGCCATAAAAGCCTCAAGGCGACCTTGGCCGCACACCAAGTCATATGGTTTACCATCTATCGGCTCGATCCGACGAGCGACGGTAATGGGTCTCTTGAGGCCAAGACTGGAAATATTGTCACGCTTTTTCTTTAGCTTGAAAGAGACCCTGTTGTAAACGTTGTTGCCGACGTACTTCTCATTCGTCAAGATCTGGTGGATCGTGCCCTGACTCCAGGGCCGCCCCAAGTCCGTGGTAACGCCGCGGTCGTTCAACATCTTGGCGAGTTTCGATTCGACTATTTTCTCTTCGACGAACATCCGATACATCCAACGAACGATCTCCACTTCCTGCGGTGGCCCCGGAACGAGAATGACCCGGTCTGTTTGAATGCTCTTTTGCTCTCCCCGGTTAAGAACGCCCTTGTGTTGACCGCTCACGTCGCGCAGCATCCGACGGAGCCCGAACCCTGGCGAGCCGCCTTGGCGAACTCCAAGTTCAATAAGGCGGCACTGCCCGATAAAGACCTTGGCGGAAAGCTCGCGGCTGTACTCACCGGCCATCGCGCGTTTCACGCCTTTGACGATCGTTGAAATAGGGCTCCCGTCATTCTCGAATTGCTCGGCGCAGTAGTGCACTGCGATCTTTGCGCGTCGACAGATGTACTCGTAGTAGGCGCTCTCGTCGGCATCCTGGAAGCGCCCCCAACGGCTGACATCGTAGACAAGGATTGCGCAGAAATCGGCTTGGCCGTTCTCCACATCACGGATCAACTCTTTCAGCGCATCTCGACCGTCAATTCGAAGGCCGCTCTTCCCCGCATCTGTGTAGGTCCGCACGATGATCATGCCTCGGTCCTCGGCATATTGCTGAATGACTTTCCGTTGGTTCTCTGTCGAGTACTGTTGGTGCTCGGTTGACATGCGGACGTATTCCACCACGCGGGTCGCGCCAGGACCGGATTGAGATGATGAAGCCTGTTGTCGTCCCGTTTCTTCCATTGCTACCAATCGTCTGAAAGCGCGGATTTCACGCGATGGGAGCCGGGGCGACCGTCAGAGTTCCTGCCGCTCCTGCGGATCGGTGGCCGGCAGAGCCACCGGGCAGGGGACCGCCTTAACGCCCAGTACTGGATTCTCCGGAACATCAGTAGTTATCTCCGGACATCATCAGTTTATGACGGGCGATAAGCCAGGTTCAAAGAGATGTTCTTTACTGACCTGACCCTAGCCTGAAGAGTGCGGAGCCTCCAGCACGATGATGATTTTAGCGGAACCAAGGCTGTTCTTTTCGCTGAGTAGCCCATTTGGATACACCAGCCAAACGCTTGCATCGAGCGCTCGAAGATCGACAGCCACGTTGTTCTTTACCATCTTCAGGAGCTGGCGCAGTTCACAAGTTAGGTTGGACCTCTTAACAATGAAACGGCCGTCGGCTCGCCGCTTCGCACGGTAGCATTTCATATAATGAGGGTTATTTTCGCGCCACTTTTTCTGGCTGTCGCGGCATTGCTCTCGATAAAGGGGATCTTCAACGAGCTTCTTCCGATGGTAGTCAGTGCGCCGGCGGCGTTGACAATCTCCTGAGCTGCAGACTTGCTGATCTGGGTGGTACCTCGAGGGTCGGAATTTCTCGGTGCAATATCTGCACGTTCTCTCTTCCATGGCCCGTATTTTCTTTTGACAATGCGCTGCGCAGAGATCCCCGGAAAGAGCGTGGCGTGATCTCCATCGAATGTTGTTGTGATCTACGATAAGTTCCGGATGGTGACGGAACGCGCAATCGCTGAGCAGGTGGGTATCTACGGCGCTGCGATTGCGAAGGCAACTGCCGCCAGGCACAGACCGTCTGAGTTGCGGATCCCGCCGCGATTTGCTGGGATTCTGTCGGGCTGTCTTGTTGATTCCATTTGGTTTTCAGTGGCGGTGATAATATCGGCCATAGTCTGGCTTATAAAGCGAGATTATATTTAAGTAGATCATTGATGTAAAATAAGTTAATCGCTATCTAAGATCGGCCTTGACATCGGCCAAATTAGGACTGCACTCGTTTGGAAGAAGATCGGCCATACGATCGGCCATCTAATTCATGATTCGACTGAAAAACCAGACGGTTAGTCGAGTAAAAGGACTGGCCAAATGTACGACTCTGTATCGCAGATGGAGCCAATGTTTCCCAGCAAAAGAGCTGAACAACTTGCCGATCTGTCTGTCGAACTGGTTCGTAAGTCTGCTGCTCTTGGAGGCCATTTTCGGAGTCACACGCGAGAAGCCCTGGTTGCACTGCTGCGGCAAATGAACAGCTACTACTCGAACCTGATCGAAGGTCACCATACACATCCGATCGATATCGAACGGGCCATGCAGCACGAGTACCTGGACGAGCCAGCAAAGCGAGCCCTCCAGCTTGAAAGCAAGGCACACATTGAAGTTCAGCAACTGATTGAGAATCGGCTCAATGAATTCCCTGAACTCAACATTTGCTCGACGGAGTTTCTGACTTGGATTCACCGCGCTTTCTACGAGAGGATGCCACAGGAGTTCCGATGGGTGTCAGACCAGGAAGGTAAGGAGAAACACGAGATTATTCCGGGCGAACTTCGCAGGCGTGAAGTTACGGTGGGTAGACATATTCCGCCCATTGCAACTGCATTGGACAACTTCCTTGCAAGATTCTCGACCGTCTATGCGCCGGAAACGCTTTCGCAAATAAAGCGCATCATAGCGGCCGCGGCATCGCACCATCGTCTAGCTTGGATACATCCATTCCTCGATGGCAACGGGCGCGTCACACGGCTATTCACTCATGCCTATCTGATCAGGGCTGGTGTGGACGGCCATCGTTTGTGGATGGTCAGCCGCGGATTCGCCCGTCGCCGGGACGACTACATGGCTGCTCTCATCGGGGCCGATGCGCCGAGAAGGTCTGATCTCGACGGCCGCGGCAATTTGTCAGACGACGGATTGACGCGGTTTTGCGAGTTCTTCCTGGAAACGGCATTGGACCAAGTTGCATTCATGAGCGGTCTGCTCGAACTCGATGGGCTGGAAGCACGCATTGTGGCTTACGCGGAGCACCAGGCAACTCTGGGAGAACTGGATCCCACCGCAGCATTTCTTCTTCGGGACGTGCTCTTACGGGGAGAAATTGCTCGTGGCGAGGCGGCGCGAATCACCGGCAAACCCGTCAGAACCGCGAGTCGCATCGTGGCCGCGCTCCTTGAACGAAATTTGCTGACATCAGAGACTCCGAAGGGGGCATTGCGAATCGCGTTTCCTGCTAAAACGGCGGGCTATTACTTTCCGCGGCTTTATCCGGAAGGTGTTGAACACGATCTGGGATAACCAGTGAGTCGCAGAGCCTACGATAGTTCCAAACTGGATTGGTACGCATTTCGAGTTCGCAGTCCCCGGACTGCTCTGGGATGGCGGCCGGTTACAGTGAGGTGCGCAGCGAGTTTTACGAGCGGATGATCGTGTGTACTCGCGCTAAATTGATCGAATAGACGTCAATCTTCCTCAACGGCGCGCGCGACGCACTCTAGAACGAGGTGCAATGTGCTACAAACGATATCCTGCTTGCGGCCAGGAGCAAGCAGGAAACATTTGTGTCGACCTCTTGATTGCCGTGGCTGCGCGCGTTTTATTCTTCGACTGTGCCTTTCGCAAGGACAATGAAACCTGCCCTAGTGACGTTGCGAGCGTTCGACTGGATCAGAATAGTTTCCGTGAACGGCCCTCTTTGACTAGCTTTGAATACAACTTCTTGTGATACGGACGCACCCGGGGCGATCACTAATTTGCCCTCGAAATGAATAGTATTATTTTCCTTCCCGGAGATTTTGCTGATCTCAAGGGGTAGTGTCCCCACATTTGTAATCGTGACGGATTGTTTCGTCTCTGTGCCCACCTTGAGAACGCCCAGATCAACTCGTCGTGGAGTGACTTGTATTTTCGCACAAGGCTTCTCTTTAACTTGCCCCTCTAACGTGATCTCAATTTCGCTCTGGTCCGCTGCATCCGTTGAAATCGTAACGATCTTTTTGAACGGCCCGGGAAGGTTGGCGGTTCGATAGATGGTTGATATCGTCGTGCTCTCTCTTGGCTTCAATGTACGCTGACCCAGCGTACTCTCAGTGCATGCTCAATTGGTCCTCACATTTGTGATGGTTACCGTAGTTGCCCCCATGTTGGTCACGATCGCAACCATCTGCGCGTTGATGCCTTCGTCGATCACACCGAAGTCTTTATTCATCGGCTCAACAACAAGTTTTCCGGCTGGAGCATTCGCCGCGGTCTTGGTCGTGACGCTACCACCATGCACAAAGGCGACTTTCTCTTGATAATCGAAGTTCTTGTCTTGTCCCGGAGTATGACATTTGACGCAAAGTTCACGACCTCCGGAACGAAGGATGGTCTTCTTATCGCCTCCCGAGGCTATATGTGCCCTGCCCGCACCGTGGCATTCCTCGCACTGGACCCCTGTCAGTTCAGGCGTAAGCTCACCATCGATAAAACCGGACTCTCGCTCATAGCCGGTCACGTGACATTTGAAGCATCCGGGGAGACTCTCCTGGGAAGACTTCTTTAGACTTTCGTAGGCGCCGGCATGAGGAGTTTTCTTCCATCCCTGGACGATAGCCTCATGACAATCAGCACAATCCTTCGCCGTGGTGTAGGCGCTTCGCTCCTGCGCAGACAAACCTCCAGGAAAAAGCAGGGCAATGAACATGGCCGCAACGGCTAAAAAACACGTCTTCATAATTACCTTTCAGAGCTGTACGGCGAACTACGTTCGGAAAGCTTATTTCTCGGTTGGATAGCCAGCCTTGATCCATCCCCTGATTGCGGGATCAGCCATAACCTTGACGTCGCTAAATCCGAGGCCGGTGAGCTGAGCGGCGATATCAGAGCTGTCCGTTTCTCCAGGCCCGCAATCGCAATAGGTGATAATGAGCTTGTCCGTCGGCAGTTTGTTGGTGTCTTCCGGAGTAATCTCCTGTTTCCACGGAAAGTTGATTGCTCCCTTGATGTGACCCTTCTCATATACGCTTTTCAACTGCGTATCCAATATGACAATGGGAACTTTGCCGTCCATCATCTTTTTTGTTTCCTCAATCGTAATGCGAGGGATCTCATCATGAGCTGCAAAGGCCGCTACAGCGTAGCTAAGCACAAACGACAAAGTAAGAAGAATGATCGCAAATTTATGACTCGACTTCATTCTGACCTCCCAGTGCTTCGTAGCACTTGTTCAAGAAAATGGGGGGACTAAGCTGAGTTACGCCCAGTCCCCCGGAGATAACAATTCCAGCCGGACTACTTCTTTACCAACTTACTTACCGGATAGCATCCAGGGAAAGGTCCAAAATAATGCGAATGCTTCCCGGCGCCTCCAGCAATGACAACCTGGATTAGATCCGGGGTTTGGGTGACCGGAAGCAGGGTATCATCGGCCAATGATTTCCCGAGCTTTCTTTCGAGGGTGGATTTGTCACAGCCCTTGGCCAGGCGGAAAGAGGCATGCGTGTCTGCTCCCAGAAAGCTTTCGCAAACATCTCCTTTGTCCATCCCGCACTTGCCAAAGATGCAGCGTGTTCCGGTCCCATCCCGATGATTTTCGGCTGACCGATCGACACCGGGCTGCATGGTCCGCTAAGGTCGTTCACCGGAGTGATCATATGCGCCCACCAGTTGATCTGTTCCTCAGGAGTACTGGACCAGTGATCGATGTTCTCAATGGGTGGGTAGATCCCCATGACGGTCACAACACTGTCCGTTTTCTTGAAGCCGCGATCTACGTGATAGGGGTTCCAGCCTTTCGGCAGTGCATCTTCGTTTTCGCCGAAGATCCACCCAGTGAAATCCGACGGAGCGGCGAGCGTTCCTTTGTCAGCCGCAGGGGGTTTGGACCCTCCGACTGCGTAGATGATTGAATTCACTGCATAGCCTATCGCCGCATTGGCGAGATGGCCCTTGCCAGCAGAACCCTGGCCGTAGGCAAGTCCGATTTCTTTGACGATTGGACCGTCGACGAA
This sequence comes from uncultured Acidobacteriota bacterium, assembly GCA_963786555.1. Classification (GTDB taxonomy): domain Bacteria; phylum Acidobacteriota; class Terriglobia; order Terriglobales; family Acidobacteriaceae; genus CAWBRT01. The sequence goes on along the minus strand of CAWAZO010000010.1, from coordinate 6,884 downwards.
GATCAGTGCGGCGGTTGTTCCCGTTGTTGTAAATGCACCTCGCAGGTTCGCCTCTGGGGTCAGCAGCGCGTCCATCGTAGCGATCACAAGTGGCATGTACTCCGGTCTGCAACCGGCCATTACACAGTGAACCGCTGCCATTTCCACCGTCAGCACGCCCATTCGCGGAGGAACAATGCCGATTACATCATCCGGTTTGCGCATTGTGCCTTTCAGCATTTCGGCAACCCGTTCGGAGGTTGGCGGCAGAATGGGAAGCCCCATCGACCATTTCTTATCCCAGAAAAGTTTGGAAACATCGCTCCCGGTTCCGGTGAACTTGAAGCGGTCCGCGGGATAAGCCGCTTTCATGGGAGCCAGTTTGACAGTCGGCTTCCACTGAGTGGCGGCCTTCATAATTTCTGGAAACAACTGCTCTGTATGTTGTCTAATTTCGTCGACCGGAATCATTCCCATCGGATGCGGGAAAATGACGAAGGACAGATCCGGAACGCCCTGACTCAGAGCGGTGTCCTTGGCTAGTCCAACGAATTCGGTGGTTGTAAAGGTAACCGTAGGGATACCAAGTCTTTCGCAATTAAGCTGGTCGACCACCAGCCATGATGTGCAGCTCCCTCAATCACCGGAGGAGCCGATTACGAGAACTGGCTTATAGGTTGCGATCTTTTCCGCAATCGTCTTGCTCAGTTCCGGCCCCTGACTAATTACGTTCGACTCGGGATAGACTTCCCAGAGTTTAATAATCTGTTACGTTTTTTACTTCCTTCTGCAGCAGTTCGGCAACCCTGTCCAGAGCCTTATCCGAATTGTGCTTGCCATTTGCGCGCAGAACGACTGTCTTGCCTTCCAGTGTGGTGGGGTGAGCGTTGATATTCATTGGCTCGACCTTCACTACACTCTCCGGGTTAACGAGTTCGAACTCCTGACTGGCCTCTTTCGCGAATGAGATTGCTGATAATAGCAGAAAAGCGAAGAGGACAGCGAAAACCGATACCACCCTTTTCTTCATTTGGTCCTTTCTCTTCTGTGCCTAGTCCGACACAGATTTGACGCTTCCCCGAAGGCAATGAGAAAGCTATTGCTCACGAGCTTCGAGGTGTTTTGGTTCCATCAAAGACTACTGGGCTCGAATTCAAGCCGCCGTGATCGAGATCACACGCGCTTGTTTAAGCCTCCGCCAGTCCGTGATCAAACGCGGCACAGACGCGTGCTCGCACTTCAGCGCTTGCGTCCGGAGTTGTTCACTGTTAGCGTAGTGCCGGAATGGCGTGTGTCGATGAGGCGCATGGAAAGTGATCAAATCAAGTGCGCGGGAGTAACTGATGAAACGTTCTGTTATGGGCGCTGTAGGACTTGCTTTAATGTTCTGTTTCGGGATTAGTGCCAATGGGGAACAATCCGGAAAAGTCGTGGAGGTTTACAATCCGGCGGGCATCCGGGAAGACAGCACTTACGTGGACAAGTTGCTAAGCGCCAGCATTCAGGCCACTCATCGTCGCGGCCCTCGGCTCGCGGGCGAATTTCCGGAAACGCGAATCGAAAAGATTAAGGTGAAGGGCGACCCTACGGAAGAAATCAACGAGCTGTTCTATCAACGCGGTTGGACGGACGGATTGCCGATTATAATTCCAACGCCAGGACGTGTCAGGGAGATGTTGCGCGGCACCGATCTCGATCCGAAATTCGTTGTGGGCATTCTGGATCCGATGAACGGCCAAGCAACTGTCGAGAAGATCGCAGTGAACGCAGTGATGGCCGGCTGCAAACCGGAGCACATGCCGATCTTGATCGCAAGCGTCACAGCCTTGGCGGATCCAGATGCAGACCTTCGAGGTTACGCGACTACGACGAGCCCCGATACTACCTTCCTTATTCTCACCGGACCCATTATCAAGGACATCGACTTCAATGCCGACACGAATACGATGGGCCGCGGACGCCGAGCAAATTCGAGCATTGGAAGAGCGCTTGGACTGCTCATTAACAACGTTGGAGGCAGTTGGCCCGGGGTGACAGATATGTCAAGCCTAGGTAGTCCGGCCGAATACGGCTGGGTCATTGCCGAAAACGCCGATGCCAATCCGTGGTCGTCTTTAAACACGGATGTTGGTGTCTCCAAGAGCGACAGTGCCGTGACACTGATGGGTGCCGAGGGAATGCGCGGTGTGATTGGCATTGGCCGCACGTCGGACGAGTATCTGAAGCTGGTCGCTGATCACATGGTGGGTCTCGCCGCCCAATGGCGCCGTTGGCCAGTTGTCGTGCTGGTGATCGCCAAAGATACGGCAGCGCAGCTTGCGCGCGATGGCTATACTAAGGACAGCATTCGCGAGGGCATCTTGAATTACGTGAATGTTCCGTCTGGGAAAGAAAGCACGCACAGACCGCAGACAAATCCTGGGACCAGCAATCCCACGGAGAACAGTGCAAAGAGTTCGGCTCCGCAGCTTGTCATCGACCAGTTTCTTATCTTTGTGGCTGGCGGTGTTGGAGAGAAAAGCATGATTATTCCTGGCTGGGTGGGAGCGAAGCAGGCGGTGACCAAAGAGATTCGACTTCCGGCAAACTGGCCGCAACTTTTAAGTAGTACCGGACGATGAAGACCGACAATCCGGGAGTTAGCGGCTTGCCCGGGCGCAACTTGCTTGCCCGGTCGAGAAACTAACCGACTGACTACATGGAAAATGTATCGCAGTTTACGCGGCAGGCTATTGGAAGATAGCGGGGAGGAGAACCGTCATAGACGAGGCTTCAAAGCGACGGAACGGGCAATCGCAGCACAAGAGATTCATCCTTACTTAGGTGATTGAAAACAAGGGGCTACCCCGTCAGGGTCACCCATAAGAGAAGTTTTACCGTGTTTTGCGCGTAAGGGAAGGATAATCGAGGCTTATAAGCTGTTGAAAAGAAACGCTGGCGCTCGCTGGTGGTTTTGGGATGACACCCTGACCCAGAACTGACGCGGGAAAGAATGTTGCTGCTATTGCTGATCTTTGCATAGGACGCTTTCACTAAGGCCACCTCTCCCTCCCAAAATCTTCCCCGAGCGAACACGTTCCCGCTTATCAGGGACTTATCACAATCAAAGCGTCCGCCAAAGAGAGCGGCGGGGGCGGGGAGCGGAGAATGAAAGGGTAATCGAAGATTTTCTTCTACCTGCTTAGAGCATGTTTCAAAAACATTTTCGTAGCGTGATCCAGAGACAAGCGAGATGGAAGAAGGCAAGGTAAACAGTGAGCAGATGGTCGTGGCGTACCAGTACGCGGCGGAATTGGCCGAGCCAGGCATTGGTGCGCTCGATCTTCCAGCGCCGCCGGTAACGTCGCAACTTTCTTCCATCCTCATATTTCCGTTCTTTGTTGTTGTTCCGGTAGGGCACGATCAGTTCGATGCCGCGCCGTTTCCATCGCTCCCGCAGCGGATCGGAGTCGTAGCCGCGATCGGCAATCACGCGCTTCGGTTTCTGCCGCGGCCGGCCTCTGCGCCGTGGGACGCGGATCTCGTTGAGCGTGGCGTCCGCAAGCGTAACTTCAGCCGGAGAGGCACTTTCCAGCCGAACTCCCAGCGGAATACCTTCACCGTCTCCCAATACCATCTACTTTGTGCCTTTACCACGCTTGGTTTTGCCGACTGCATCGCCCCCTTTTTTGCAGGTGCGAAGCTGCCGTCCAGGAAGGCCTCATCCCATCTCAGTAGGCCTTCTTCATCCAGTACACCCAGTAGCGTGCGCCAGGCTTCGAGCCACACGCCCTGCTCTTCCCACTGCTTCAAGCGACGCCAGCAGGTGGAGGGCGAAGGATATTCGTCGGGCAGAAAATGCCACGCTGCCCCCGTCTGTAATATCCATAGAATGCCTTCCAAGCAGTTCCGGTTCGGCACCGACGGGCGACCTCGTCCGTCCTTGCGCCGCTTCGATTTCGGCAACAGCGGGCCAACCAACTCCCACTGCTCATCTGTCAACAACTTCCGCCGCCTTCTCATGGCAGAAGCTCAACACCTCACCTGCCTCATGCATAAGTGCTTATCTTGAGGCCGAACCCATTTGTGAAACACGCTCTAGTAGGACTCGAAATAAAACGCGAGTTGCTGATCGGGGAACTCTCCTCGTTCAGGCAGGCGGCCTTTCCGTTCATCGCCGCCGTGGGGGGAACAATTGTCCCGGCGCTACTCTATCTTTCCGTGAATCGTGGCAGCATCGGAGAAAGAGGCTGGGGCATTCCCATGGGCACCGACATCGCATTTACTTTAGGTGTGCTCGCCTTGCTGGGAAGCCGAGTTCCAGTTTCGCTCAAAGTGTTCGTCACGGCCTTGGCGATTGTAGACGACATTGCTTCGGTGCTGGTGATCGCTCTCTTTTATACCGAGCAGATTGATATTTTCAGTCTCGTTGTCGGCGCTGTTGGTGTAGCTGCTTCCTTTGCGGCAAATCTGCTCGGCATTCGTAAACCTATCGTTTATGCCGCCATCGGAATTGTTATTTGGCTTGAGCGTGTTTCATAAATAGCGCTTTGAAGGGGCATGGCTTTAGCTATGCCGTCCAGAGCCAGAAAAAATGTGGGCTTTAGCCCCAGAGGGATTTAATGCCGCTTTCTGAAATAGGTTTATGAAACAAGCTCTTGCCATTCTGAAATCGGGAGTCCACGCGACGTTGGCTGGCGTCCTGCTCGCGTTCACAGTTCCGGCAAAGACCTACATCGACCCCGACCTCTTCCTTAGCCGCAGCCGTCGGCTTCTTGACAAATTCGAGCACTCAGCTCCGAATTCCTTCGAAGCGCACGCGGCCGTTCACTCATTGGAAACTCACTGTGAGTTAGTAGAATCCCCGCTGCACCGCATTGAACACCTTATCCAACCATGGATTAGCTTCCTGGTGATGCCGCTGTTTGCGTTGGCAAATGCCGGGGTGCGAATTCTGGGGAACCTTCAGCCTGCCCTTACACACCCCGTAAGCCTAGGCGTAGATCTTGGGTTGTTCATTGGAAAACCCGTAGGCATCTGGGCACTTGCCTGGATATCAGCAAAAACCCGGCTGGCGGCACCACCCACTGACCTCTCGTGGGGACAGATTTTTGGAGCGAGTTGGTTGTGTGGGATCGGCTTCACAATGTCGTTGTTCATCGCGGGGCTGGCCTTTGGAGATGAGTCCTCTTTATTGGAAATGGCGAAAATCGGGACTTTGTTTGCCTCGCTGATGGCTGGAACATTTGGAAGCATATTCTTACGCCGGCATACCGAAACTAGGTAGCGTAGCACCGTAGCCTTGGAACCGGAGTCGGGCAAATATTACTGCTCCACATAGCAGGACCGCGGCAAGTCCCTGGAGAGCTAGCACAAACGATGCTGTAAACATAGCCGCGGTTAAAACTAAGTCTCTTCCGACAACTTACCACCCAACTGTGCCGGTCAGCCGTGCTCGACGGCGAGATCGTCTGCTTGGACCGGCGTGGCAAGAGCCAGTTTCGCCAACTAACCCGCCCGCTTTCTGCGGAAGGACTGAATCATCGAGCCGTGCTGTTCTTGATTGCGGTCGTTCGTCTGTTGACGAGAGGGAGTGGCCGGAAAAGTTATGCGAAAGACGGTGCCTTTGCCTTCACGGCTACGTACCTTGATACTTCCATTGTGCTTGCGAACAAGTTCCTGTGATCTCGGCGACAATTGAATCTCCCGGGCAGCGACAATCAAAATTCCCGCTCAACGACAGCGACAGCGACAATTTAGACCAAACTTCAGCACGTTCTTGGGAACGGAGGAAGATTGGTCACGGACGAGCAGGTGAGGAGGCTGTTTGCGTTGGTCAAGACAGAGCGGAATCAAGAAATTGCGGCGGCGAAAGCGGGGATGGACGCCAAAACGGCGCGGAAGTATCTACGGTTAGGGAGGGTGCCCACTGAACTACCGGTAGTGCTGCGTGGGCGTACGCGCCCCGATGCATTTACCGAGGTCTGGGAGGAGGTGCGACGACTGTTAGAAGTCAATCCCGGAGTGGAAGCCAAGGCCGTCTTCGAGCACTTACAGCGTTGCTATCTGGGACAATTTGCCGATGGGCAGTTGCGTACGTTCCAGCGACGGGTGAAGGCGTGGCGAGCGACGGAGGGACCGGCGAAGGAAGTGTTCTTTGCGCAGCGACATGTTCCGGGACGGCTCAGCGCATCGGACTTCACCCACATGGACGAGTTGGGGATCACGATCGAAGGCCAGAGCTTTCCCCACCTGATCTACCACTTTGTGCTGACATACTTGAACTGGAAAGCCTGTGTGAAGGTTTGCAGAATGCGGTGTGGGGGCTGGGCAAGGTACCGCACCGGCATCGGACGGATCGGTTGTCAACGGCGGTGAACAACATGACGAACCCGGCGGAGTTCACCGACCGCTACCAAGGCCTGCTGCGTTATTACGGAATCGAAGGAGAAAAGATACAGGCGAGACAGGCCCACGAAAACGGCGACATTGAGCAGCGGCACTTCCGGTTCAAGCGAGCCGTGGAACAGGAACTGCTGCTACGCGGCAGTCGCGACTTCGGCAGCGTCGATGACTACAAACGCTTTCTGAAAATGCTGCTGGAACGCTTGAATGCCGGACGCAGGGCACGGCTGGTGGAAGAGATGGCGGCGATGGAGGAGCTGCCGGAACGGCGGATGGAGTCTTACAAACGGGAGCGGGTCAAAGTTGATTCCGGCAGCCTGATCTATGTGGATCGCAATGTCTACTCGGTGCCGAGTCGGCTGATCGGCGAGCAGGTGGAGGCGCGGTTATATCTGGACCGGGTGGAAGTTTGGTACGGGCAGAGGAAAGTAGCGGAGATGTCGCGCTTGCGTGGACGGCGCAAGTATCACGTGGATTATCGCCACATCATTGATTGGCTGATACGCAAACCGGGAGCTTTT
>CAWAZO010000009.1:0-23063 GCA_963786555.1 uncultured Acidobacteriota bacterium | reverse complement strand
GCGTTTTCATCGGTACAGCTTTGGCAACATTCTCTCCATCGCACGCCAACGCCCGACCGCAACCCGCGTTGCTGGTTTTCACACTTGGAAGGAGTTTGGCCGCTTCGTCAAGAAAGGCGAGAAAGGCATTCAGATTCTTGCGCCGATGATCGCAAAGCGGCGCAAGAAAGATGCGGCAGAACAGGAATACACGCCGAATCAGGAGACGAAACCCGCGCCAATGCTGATTGGCTTTCGCGCCGTTTATGTGTTCGACGTGGCGCAGACCGAAGGCGCAGAGCTTCCCGAGTTTGAGCACAACATCAGCGGCGAAGTCGGCGCACACCGGGAACGACTGATTGCTTTTCTTGATGCGTCAGAATATCGCGCTCGAATTCAACGAGCGGATTGCTCCCGCGCTTGGCGTCAGCTACGGCGGCAGAATCGCCCTTTTGCCCGGTCAGTCTCAGGCCCAGGAATTCACCACGCTGGTTCATGAAACGGCGCATGAACTCTTGCACAAGACCGAGCGCCGCACCATGACAACCGCCACCGTGCGCGAGACCGAAGCCGAAGCAGTCGCCTTTATCGTCGGCCAAGCAATCGGCCTTGAAATCGGAACAGCCTCTTCCGACTACATCCAGATGTACGCCGGAAACGCGGCGCTCTTGGCCGAGAGCCTCGAAGTCATTCAGCGCACCTCAGCCGTGATCCTCGGAGCCATTCTCGCGGAGGATACCGCTCTTGAAAGCGCATCGGTAAATCAGGAGTTTCCCGAAGCTTCAACCGAGACACCGATTCGCGGCTAGTCCGCTCCCTGTGGAGCGGACGACAGCCCGACGTGTCTCCGCTCCGTGTCTTTCACCCTTTAACCGCTCGAAAGGAGCTTGTCATGCAAAACACCGTTCTCAACGCCACCGAGTACCGCGACCTTCCGCTTGCGTCGCTCAACGAATCGAAGACCAATCCGCGCCGCGTGTTTGACGAATGCGGCTTTGAAAGAACTCGCCGCCAGTATCCGCACCCAAGGAGTATTGTCGCCCTTGCTTGTTCGACCACTTGCCGAGAACAGCTTCGAGATCGTGGCCGGAGCGCGGCGTTATCGCGCCGCGCAGATTGGCCGAAGCTGCAACCGTGCCTGTCCGCATCGTCCACCTTTCCGATGCGGAGATTTTAGAAGCGCAGCTTGTCGAAAATCTGATTCGCGCCGAAATTCACCCGATGGAGGAGGCCGAGGGATTCCGCGCCTTGCTCAACTTGGAAGAACCCAAGTACAGCATCGAACAAATTGCCGCTCGCGTTGGCAAGCAACCCTCGTTCGTGGCATCACAGATTGAAATTGATCGAGCTTATCCCCGCCGCCGTGGAAGCGTTCTACGCCAACGAAATCGGCGTAGGCCATGCGCTCTTGTTGGCGAAGCTTCCCGCCGACCAACAGAAAGCGGCGCTTTCGGCGTGCTTCAAGGAAGTCTACAACGGCGAGCAGAAGCCGACGCGGGTTCTGCTTCCACTGCGCACCCTGCAATTCTGGATCGAAACGAACGTCTTGCTTGTCCTGAAAGACGCGCCTTTTGATAAGCGCGATGCGCAGCTTGTCCCGGCAGCGGGTAGTTGCGGCGACTGCCCGAAGCGCACCGGACACAACAAGCTGCTATTCGGCGACGACCTCGGAAGGCAAGGGCGACCGCTGCACCGATCCCGGCTGCTATCAATCGAAGGTCTGCAGCACACGTGGCAAAGGCGATTGCCGCCAAGCCGCAGCTTGTCCAAATCAGCACCGCCTACGGGAGTCAGAAGGAAGGCAGCGCCGTTCTGCCGCGCAACAAGTACACCGCGATCCGCGACGACAAGCCGAAATCGAAGGACGAGGCCACGCGCCCGGAGTTCAAGGTGTGCAAGTACGCGACCGAGGCGATCATCACCGAAGGCAGCGACGTTGGGACCATTCAGAAGGTCTGCGTCAATCCCGACTGCCCCGTCCACCATCCCAAGAAGGCGACCAGCGCGGGAACAAACGATGCGCAGTGGAAGGCCGAGCAGGAGAAGCGGCGCAAGGAGGAAGCCATCGCCAACGCAACCGGCTGCGCGTTCTGTCCGCAATCGGCGCGGCAGTTCCAGTGCGACTCACCAAGCGCGACCTCTTGTTTGTTGCCGAACGTCTCGCGAATCTGCTCGACGAAAACCGCGTTGCGATTCTGGCGCGGCAACATGGCATCAAGAAGGCGAAAGAAGCAGACTCAATCGGCAAGCTATTTGCAGCTTTCCTCCGCCGTTCCGACGAGAGCACGCTAGGCCGCACCGTGGTCGAGTCCGTCATTCTGCTGTCGGCTTCGCGTGGCAATGCCTCGCAGGTGCTGAAGGATGCGGCAGCGGCCTACAAGGTGGACACCGATGCTCTTGCCGCCAAAGTCAAACAGGAGTTTGCGGCCAAGGAGAAGGCAAAGGCAGCGAAGAAAGACTCGCCGCCGCAGCCAGCGAAAGCCGTTGGCAAAACAGTGAAGAAAGTTGCAGCGTAACCAACCAGAACGAATATTCCTTGCGGAGCTTGAACGATCAGGCTCCGCTTTTCTCTGCCCAAAGCCCGTCTTCCCACCCTTGTTTGTGCTCCCGCCGTGGCGGGAGTTCATCTCTCGCCCACCCGACGGGCAGACGCGCCATGTGTTGGACACGGGCGCCTTGACGCGACATGGCTGGATTGAACGGCGTTTGCTGGTATCTATTCCGCATTTTACGCACAAATCATTCTGGATGAGCGGTTTTGGCCTTTAGTCGTCACTGAGAATCGCTCCCGATTGAGCGGTAACACAACCGGAACCGCCAGAGCAGCTATTCCAGAACAGTCAAACAATTACAGCCCAGACACGTGCGGTGGAATGAAGCCGAGACTCACTGAGAACTGCGTTCTCCGAATAAAACAATTACTTCCGCATAGGTGATCCATACTGCTGAATCTTCGTCTGCATTTCAGGACTCAGTTGGATGATGAGTTCAGCATTGTATGCACTGGTGTCAGCACTGGTATCGGCAGTAGGTATTGTGGGAGTGTTGTATAGCTCTGCAGCGGCTATAGCATAAAAACGGGACATTGCAGCAGGAGAGCCGTCCCTGACTGCCGGATCGACATTGGTAATAATGATTGAAAGCGTATTGTCAGTGTTGCGAACGATATCAATGGTGCGGAATTGCTGAGGAAACTCCCTTAGAGATGCTGTCTGAACCTCCCAGAAACCCAGTTCAGGTTGGTCTGGATGAGGCGATGCGAATGGGGTCACCTGGTTATTATGCTGATGCCCTGCAAGCCATAGGATCAGATTCGGAAACGTCAGAAGCGCGGGAATCAGTTGAGTAAAATCGTTTATAACTGAGTCGGGGCCCCAGCATCCGCTAACACTTTTGCTGCCGGCGGCACCGGAATCGTATGGTTCAACGCCTATCGGCACATGGGCGGCGATAATCATCAGCTTGCCTTCAGCCTGACCTTCTTTAAGTTCATTTAAAAGCCAGTTATAACGATCCGTGTCGAGAGAGCCATTTCCATACGTGGCAAGGGTGGGATCGAGTTGTTCACTCTGCGTATTGTCGAGCATGATGATCTTTAATGGGATATTGGATTTCGGCTCGAAACTATATGAGGACAAGTTACTGTCGATATTGGTCTGGGAGAAGCCGTGACCTGAGGGACTGGAAGAGGTATTAAAGAACTCTGTCATCCAGTCTTTCATATTCAGTGAGCGGCGGTCTGGATCGGCGGCAACCGTGATCGGAGTTATGGAATTGGCAGCTCCAAAGCCGATAATATTGCCGTAAGGTGTACTGCCGTCCACCGTACCCATAAAGTAATCCCGCTCAGTAAAGGCATGAATAGGATCGGCAAGCACATCTCCCACACAGAGGAGATTTTCACCGATATAGTTCTGCTTAAGGGACTCAGTCACGGGGTTTCCGCCGAACCAGAAGTTTTCGTGGCTGCCTTTAATCTGATACCAGGGAATCGCCTTATCAAGCCCCGCAGCCTGGTAAGGCTTCTGATAATCGATCGTCTCAGCTCCTGCATGGGCGCCGGAACTTGGTGTAATAAACTTGCCGTCTATAACATCGATGTACCATCTCAGTTCGTTATATTGAGAGTTGTTGCATGCATCGCCAAGGAAGAGGCCGCAATCAAAGGGCTTTTGTTTGTGGAGTGCATTTACCGTCTGGATTGCCGCGTCAAGAATGTGAGTTGTATAGAGCATGGTGAATGTTATTCCAGCCAGGCTATTGAATGGATATTTCATATCTCGCATCAGAAGATAGAACGGCTGACTGGGAGACTCTTTGTCATAGATATGAGTGTCAGTGATGGTAAATAAACTCAGCAGCGATGCTGCATTTTTAACCGATGAGGCATCATAGCCGGTGGGCATGATGCGCAGGTCCTTTCCGAAGTCGACACCAGGGATATAACTCCAGAGGCCATAGCCGTTTTCTCGAAAATGCTCAGAATCCCAGGGTCGAATCGCACCGGGAACAGAAGTTATTGAGTTAGGGGCGATGGCCCTTTGGCGAGTTGTAAAGACTTCGGAAGAAATCGGATAGTCCGCCTCACTGTGACTGCTGCCACCGCATCCGGACACCAACGAACTCAACGAAACAAACGCAACAGCTCCGCCAGAAAGTTCTAAAAATCTGCGACGACTAATGTTGTTTCTAAAAGTCGGATCAATTTGCTCACCAGCATCGTCGATGGCCATGTTGTTCCTTTAATTCTTTTAACAGCCCGTAATGTGCGTATCGGCAGTTGCATGTAAAAACTTCAAGTGGATTCGTCTGTCCTGTAAAACGTCCACTCGGTTTCCGCATACCAATTCGTCATTGCGCTCTTTGACCCGGATTACTCCTCGAAAGTCGGCCCGTGTTCTACGAACTTTCATATTGGGGACTAGCCGCAGTGGGCGAACGGATGACCGGCAACGTTGAGCTGTAGCCTGCCACATTTTCGCTCGACGCCCACAAACTCACTCGAACTTGTGCCCGCCCAAGGGCAAAAGCCGTTCGTCTGGCCGATCCGACGGGCGGTGTTGAGCGCTGAAGCGACGCAATCGGGTGTTATTAAAGTTTCCCTAAAACAAAACAGACTGCCTCGACTCGCTTATCGCGGAGGGCGATTCGGCATAGAATTGACTCGCTCCGCGATGTATCTGCGGAGGCAGCATTTACCTGCACGGATGTTGAGCAGGAGAAAGGGAGTACAGCCATGAGCGATTCAGATCAGCAGCAACAAGAACTCAGTCACTTCCATGTGTGCGTTCACTGCGGAAGCGCATTCCGCAGAGAAGAATATGAAAACAGGGCGCTCACTTCGGGCGTTTATTTGTGCCCGAAGTGCGGTCTCGAAGGTCCCCTCAATGTCGTGATACGAGAGGATGAAACGGTCGCGCCCGGCAATGGCTGTCCTCCTGGCAGAATTTCATCCCGCTAAGGGCAGACGCGCCTGTTGCGCCGGGCGGGTGCTCGCAAGCTTCCGTCCGACGGCGCGGACAAATTCGCTGACGAGGCGCGACTTGTTATCGGCGCGGGTCGCCAGCTTCGTCACCAAGCGGAGGCGCTCCTCGGCCAGAGGCCGCATCGTGACGCCGTCGCGCGCGATGCGCCACGCGTCTCCGCGAGACAGGAAGCCAACTCCCTTGTGCGCCAGAATCAGCTCGGAAGCTTCTTCGGCGCTCGTCACATGATGGACATCGCGAACCGCAACCCGTTTTTCAGATCTTAACGCTCTGAACCGTCTCATGGAAGTGCGGATTGACATGCGGCGCGGGAAGAATCCAGTCATGACCGCCGATGTCTTCGAGGTGAAGCTCCCTTTTCCCTCTCAGCGGATGATCGCTCGACATGGCAATGTAAATCGGCGTGTCGGCCACTACCAGCAGATTGAGCTGCGGAGTGTCGGGAACGGCAATCACCAATGCCATATCGAGCTTCCCCACAGCGACTTGATGCGCCAGCTCGTGGGAGTAATGGCTCGACTGCTTGATCTTCAAGCCCGGAAATAGCGGAAGCTGAATCGACAGGAGCGTCGTAACGAGGTAGGGATCGGCGTGAGTGGACCTGCCCAGATGGAGTACCTCGTCGGCGCCGCGCGAGGCCGCTATGGCATTGATGACCGCGCGTTCCGCATGCAGCAACGCATCCCGGGCTTCCTGCACAAAAAGGCGACCGGGTTCGGTCAACTCGACAACCTGATGATTGCGCTTGAACAGGCGCGCTCCGACCAACAGTTCGATTTCCACGATTCGCCGGCTCAGTGTCGATTGATCGATTCGCAGGCGTTCGGCGGCGCGGGAGAAGTTGAGCTCTTCCGCCAAGACTATCGCGGCTTTCAACAACCTAATATCTGGGGGCTCCATAGCAATCCTCCGAGAAAGAACCTGGGTAGGATGGCGAATGCACTCATTTGGCGGATTGCGGTGCCCACACAAGCCAAGATGCTGATCCGATGCAGCTTGGGAAACTCTGGTTGCAGAAATTTTCGAAAAATTGCTCGTTATTCCCTGCGATGCATAATGCGCTGCATGGAATTCATTGGACACCGGTGCACATTCGCGGCAAAGTCAGATGCAGGAGTAGGCCGCCCGGGTATTGGGCAGGGAATGAAGGGAGGAATCACCATGACGTTCTTACGTCTTCCTGAAGTAAAACGACTGACCGGACTTTCACGGTCGTCCATCTATCTACAGATCAAGACCGGGCAGTTTCCTCCCCCCGTCAGGCTCGGCGGCAGGGCAGTCGGATGGGTAGAAGAGGAGACTCTTAACTTGGGCGCGCAACCGTGTCCTTGAATCCCGCCCGAACTTGCGGAACGTGCTTGTCGAGCCCGCGGCTTAGATCGCTTTTTCCGTTGAGCGGAACCGCGCTGCTCATTCCCGGCGGATCTCTTCACGCTGGATTAGCCAACGCCTTCTCGCGTTTTAGTTGGTCAAGATAGTCGGCCCAGGTCTGCATCATTGTTCGGCGTTCGGGCAAGAACGCCGTCCGGTTGTAAGCTCTCCCGTTTGGGTCTCTCACGGCATGGGCCAGCTGGTGTTCGATTAAATCAATCCTCACGCCAAGCACTTCATCGAGAATCGTTCGGGCCGTGGCACGGAAACCGTGGCCGGTCGTAACGTCCTTGGGGATGCCCATGGTTCGCATGGCGGCAAGGATCGCATTGTCGCTCATGGGCCGCGTGTTGCTCCGTGCGCTTGGAAAGACGTACTTGCCGTGTCCCGTGACCGGGAGCACTTCACGCAGGATGTTTACCGCTTGCTTCGACAGCGGCACGATATGGTCTCTTTTCGTCTTTGTCACCAGATAGCGCCACTCGGCTGTGTCTAGGTTGATGTGCGCCCATTCAGCCTTGCGCAGTTCCCCAGGGCGCACAAAAAGCATGGGCATGAGGCGCATGGCGCAGCGCACCGGCAGCGTTCCCTCGTACGCATCAAGCGCGTTCAGAATTCCACCGAGCTGTTCCGGTTCCGTAATCGCGGCGAAGTGTTCGGCATTTACGGGTGGCAGAGCGCCCCGAAGATCGCCAGATGGATCACGCTCGGCGCGTGCTGAAGCGACCGCATAGCGGAAAACCTGTCCACAAGCGACCAGGGCACGGCGTTCCGTCTCCCGCACGCCCCGCTTCTCAATCCGGCGCAAGACACTCAGCAGTTCGGGGGCTGTAATTTCGGCAATCGGCCGTTCCCGATCCATGGGAAGATGTCGCGCTCGAAGAGGCGAATCTTTCTTGCGGCGTGCGCCTCAGCCCAGCTCGGGGAGAACTTGGTGAACCACTCCCGCGCCACCTCCTCAAAGGAGTTTGCAAGACGGTCGTCTTCGGCGGTCTTTTGCGCCTTGCGGTCCTGGCTGGGATCGATGCCGTTGGCCAGCTGCTTTCGAGCTTCATATCGGCGCTCACGAGCATTGCTCAAGGTCACCTCGGGATAAACGCCCAGCGAAATCCGCTTCTCCTTGCCGTTGAAGCGGTATTTCAGCCGCCACCATTTTCGACCATTGGGATAAATCTCCAGGTAGAGTCCACCCATATCGGAAAGCTTGAAAGATTTGGCGGTCGGCTTGGTGTTGCGGATTTTGACATCGGTCAATGGCATGGGGGCAACTCCTTGGGGCAAGAGTTCATTTGCCCCCAAGTTTGCCCCCAATTGCCCCCAGCTGTCAACGGACAGAGATGCACCTCGATGGACTCGATCGAGGCGCTAAGTGCTTTATTTTTGCTGTTTTGTGGACTTTGGTAGATGTTCTTGGAAGTCCTTGGAAGAGCTTATGGTAGCGCTACCGGGAATCGAACCCGGGTTTGAAGATTGAGAATCTTCCGTCCTAACCCCTAGACGATAGCGCCGTTCACCACACCTGAATCATAGTAGCAAAACTGCATCTCAGCGCCAAGTCGTTTGGCACGGGTTCCCTGTCCCGGGCGCCTGGTTCGCTGCCGGATGCAGACCTCCTCAAGATATTCTTGCTTTTTCCCGGACTCTTCTCCGCTCCGGTCCGTTTGCGGAGCCAATTTCGGCAGCGCATCCATGATTGGCGACCAACGATCGACGACCGGCGAATTCCGCCGGCTGTCATTTGGAGCGCTGGCCGGCATCGTAGAAATTCAGCAGCATGTTCCAGCACGATTCCGACAATCTTGGACGCGGTGTGAAAGTGAACACTGCCAATCGGCAAGCCGCCAACCGAAACTCCATCAACCATCAACTGCTCTGCTCGATTTTTTTGGCGGCCTTAATCATCGCCGGCGCGGTGTTACCGGCTCGCGGGCAGGATCAGGCGTCGCCGCTCTCGCCCACCCAGGGGATCGGCTCTTACGAAGGCCAGCCGGTTTCCGCGGTTGAAGTCGTCGGCCAGCCGGACGTCGCGACGTCTCAGCTTGAACCGCTGATCCGGCAAAAGGCCGGGCAGCCGTTTTCGCAGCAGCAGGTCGAAGCCAGCATTTCCGCTCTGAAAAAAGAAGGCAAATTCCAGGACGTGCAACTCCAGGTGCTACCCGAGGCCAGTGGCGTGCGCGTGCGCTTTGTGCTGCAACCCGCGCTTTATTTCGGAGTCTACGAATTTCCGGGAGCGATTCGCTCTTTCTCCTATTCGCGCCTGCTCCAGATTTCCAACTACCAGAGTCAGGAACCCTATTCGGCGTTTGACCTGCAGCAGGCGGAAGACGAACCTGACGAAATTCTTCCAGCGAGCGGGTTTTTTCGAAGCCGTCGTTCACGCGCAATCACAGCCCGACCCGGCAAACGGCCTGGTCAACGTGGATTTCCAGACGGATCTGAAAAGGCGCGCGAAGATTGGCAAAATCATGATCGAAGGAGTCTCGCCGGAAGAAACCGCGAAACTCCAGAAGAGTTTGCAGACCGTGATGGCGCGGCTGCGCGGCGCCTATCTCAAGAACGGCACCACCTACACCTACAAGAAACTGCAAACGGCCACCAGCTATCTGCAACGGGAGCTCTGCAAAAGACCGTCATCTGATGGCGCAAGTGAAGCTGGTGAGTGCGAACTACCATCTGGAGACCAACCTCGCGGACGTCACTTTTCAGGTCACGCCCGGACCTGAGACGAACCTAGAAATCACAGGCGCGCACCTCTGGAGTTGGACGCGGAAGCAACTCATCCCGATTTACCAGGAAAAAACCTTCAACAGTGAACTGATCGATGAGGGGCAGCGCAACCTGACCTCTTATTTCCAGTCGAAGGGCTACTTCGATGCGAAGGTGACAACCGAAATCAACCGTCAGCCCAACAACATCAGCCTCGTCTATCGCATCGACCGGGGGCCGAGGCACAAAGTCGAAAAGATCACGGTTTCCGGCAACCAGCATTTTTCCGATAAAACTTTGCTTTCGAGCGCCGCCGTCAGCAAGGGCAGGCTGCTTTCGCATGGCAAGTACAGCGAGCAACTGTTGCGCCAGACGGCCAGCTCCATCACCAACCTTTATCATGCCGCCGGCTACGGCCAGGCGAAGGTCGTGCCGCGCGTTACCAAATCCGAGGGGAATCTCATCATCGAGCTGACCGTGCAGGAGGGGCTGCGCGATACGGTCGAAACCTCTGCAATTGCAAGGCAACGCGACCGTGCCGCTGAGCCAATTGGCGCCTAAAGGCCTTCAGCTCGCGCCCGGCAAAGCCTACTCTCCGCAACTGCTGCGGCAGGATCGCAACAACATCATGGCCCGCTATCTGACGCTCGGATACCTGACGGCGAACTTCCGCGCCACGGTCAAGCCGGTCGATCATGATCCCCACCGGCTTGCCGTGACGTACGCAATTTACGAAGGGCCGAAAGTGGAAACCTCCCGGGTCATCCTCGTCGGACACCAGCACACCAAGCCGTCTCTCATCAGGAAAACCGCGGACATCAAGCTCAATCGCCCGCTCAGCCAGGGGGACTTGCTAACCGCTGAATCGCGTCTTTACGCGCTCGATCCTTTCGATTGGGCGGAAGTCAACCTCCGCCGGCCCATCACGACGCAATCCCAGGAAGAGGTCACGATCAAGGTCCATGAATCCAAGCGAAACACGGTTACGACGGGCTTTGGTTTTGAAGTGATCAATCGCGGCGGCAGCATACCGAGCGGCACCGTGGCAGTGCCCGGACTCCCGCCCGTAGGTCTGCCATCGAGCTTCCAGACGAGCGAGAAGACGTTTTACGGGCCGCGCGGCTCCATCGAATACACGCGCCACAATCTGCGCGGCATGGCCGAAAGCTTCACGGCCTCCGGGCTGGCCGGCCGTCTCGACCAACGTGGCTCGCTCACCTACCGGATACCCCGCTTCCGGGGCAGCAGTTGGAATGCGAGCATCACCGGCTCCGGGCGAGAACAACACGGAAAATCCGATCTTCGGCGCGCAAACCGGACAGTCCGGATTGCAGTTTCAAAAACCGCTCGACGCCCGCCGCACCAAGAACGTCATTCTCCGGTACAGCTTCCAGTACACATCGCTGAACAACCTGCTGATCCCGGGACTGGTGCCGCCGCAGGATCAGCAGTACCGTCTTTCCGACCTGGGAGCGGCCTACACTCGCGACACCCGCGACAGCCCGCTGGACGCTCATCACGGCATTTACCAGAGCTTCGATATCGCGATCAACACCAGCATGCTCGGCTCCAGCGCCGATTTTGCGCGCTTCGTCGGCCAAATTTCGTACTACAAGAACGTGGGACACAAAATCATCTGGGCCAACAGCATCCGGCTCGGACTTGAACAGCCCTTCAACGGCAGCTATGTTCCGCTGAGCGAACAGTTCTTTACCGGAGGCGGCAGCACGCTTCGCGGATTCCCGCTGAATGGCGCCGGGCCGCAGCGTGAGCTTCCGGCGTGCGGCGATCCGTCGAATCCCGCAACCTGCACCCAGATCACGGTTCCCTTCGGCGGCAATGAGTTGTTCCTGATCAATTCGGAATTTCGCATCCCGCTGCCCTTCGATTTTCCGGCGCCAATCCACAAAAACCTCGGCATAGCAATTTTTTACGATGGCGGCAATGCCTTCACCCGGATTGGCTTTCACCACATCGATTTCGGCGGATGCACCTCGAATATCGTCTCCAGCGGATCGACCTCAACGGTGCCAACCGGCGCGATCAGAAACTGTTTCACCAGTTCGATCGGCGCCGGATTGCGCTACTCCACTCCGGTCGGCCCCATACGCATCGACATCGGTCACAACTTGAATGGGATACCCGGAATCCAATCAACGGAGCTATTCATCACCTTGGGCCAGGCTTTTCTAGGAGTCAGCGATGTACTCGCCTCTGTACGGTTTCGATCTTCATGAACCGGACGCGCCGGCCCGAGCTTGACGCGGGAGCGGCCGTGAACTGGAACTGGAAAAGAATTGCGGCCTGGAGCGCAATCGCGCTGGTGGCCCTGGTTGTGCTATCGGCGTGCAATCGCAGTCGTTCTCTTCCGTTCCGAGGCGTTCCAGAATTACCTGCTCGGAAAAATTCAGCAGATTGCCGGCGAGTCTCTTAACACCCCGGTTCGGATGCAGAATCTTGCCCTGCACTTTTCGCCGCTTTCGGCCGATCTCTACGGAGTCACCGTCCGCGGAACGGAAGCCGCGACAGAGCCTCCGCTGTTGACCGTCGATCACATCAAGATCAGCCTCAGGATCGTTTCCTTCGTGCGGCGCGAATGGAACTTGAACGGCATCGAGGTCGATCATCCCGTCGTACACCTCCTGGTAAACCAGCAGGGCGAGAACAATCTTCCGGCGCCGGAAAGCGCCGGCACAGTCGCAGACCAACGTCTTCGATCTGGCGATCCAGCATGCGCGGCTCGATGGCGGCGAGCTCTATTACAACGACCGGAAAAGCATCATCGATGCCGACCTTCACGACGTGACCTTCCGTTCGGCTTACGATGGCGCGCAAGGCGGACGCTACCAGGGAACGCTCGGCTATCGCGACGGGCATCTGGTCTACAACCATTTCGCGCCCATGCCGCACAACCTCGAAGCCAGCTTTCGACGCCACCCGCTCGGCTCTCATCCTGAATTCCGCGACGCTTTCGCTCGGCGGCTCCCAGCTTCACCTGCAAACAACGGTGCGGAACTACAGCAGCCCCGTCATTGACCTGAAGTACGATTCGACCATAGAAACCGGGGAGTTTCGCCGACGTTCTGCGAAATCCGGATTTGCCCGCGGGCGTTGTGCAGACTCGCCGGTTCGGCCCACTATGCCTATGCGCCGAATCGTCCCCTGATCGAGAGCCTCTCCGCTGAAGGCGAAATCAGCAGCCGTTCGTTGCTGGTGCGGACCGCCGCGACCGACTCCGAAGTGCGTGGTGCCAGCAGCCACTTTCGGCTTCGCGATGGCAATTTGACGGTTCCCGAATTACGCTTGTACGTGCTTGGCGGCCAACTCCAGGGCAGCGCCTCCATTCAGGATCTTGCCGGCCCACAGCACGGGCAAATCAGCGCGTCTTTGCGCGGCATTTCCGTCGAAGGCCTGCAGACGATAATCCATTCCGCGGCGCTCGGCCAGGTCCGCTTCGGCGGCACAGTCGATGCCGACACCAAGGCAAGCTGGACTGGCGACCTCGGTAATCTCGTTGCCCAGGCGGACGCAACCCTACACTCATCGGTCGCTTCACGCGGCACAACCATGGCCCCAGCCGCACAGCCCGTGCCGCTCGATGGCGTCATTCACGCGCGGTATTCGGCAAAAACGCGACAGATATCTTTGGCCCGGAGTTCGTTGCGCGTTCCGCAAACCACGCTCACCCTGGACGGCACAATAGACGGCGCAATCGGCAGCCGCTCCACTCTCCAGGTCGGACTTCAGACCAATGCCCTGCAAGAAGTAGAAGCGCTGGCGAGGATGTTTCGCACGGCGGCTCCGGGCGAGCAAGCTCAGCCGCTGGAACTCCATGGGACGGCTCAGTTTCGCGGCAACATTCGCGGCACGCTTCAGAACCCGCAGTTGAGCGGACAGCTCACGGCTCGCGACCTGCGCGTCAAGGGCAGCCAATTCCGCCTGCTGCGGACCGGGATCACTGCCAGTCCCAGCGAAGCGAGCCTGCAAAATGGTGAACTGGACCCTGTGCCCGGCGGCAAGCTTACCTTCGACGTGCGTACGGCGCTGCGCCGCTGGTCTTATGGTCCCGACAATTCCATCGCGGTTTCCGCGCACGCCTCGCAGCTATCGGTTGCGGAGCTCGCCCATGCCGCGGGCGTGCAGGCGCCCATCACGGGAATTCTGAATGCGGATATCGTGCTGAAAGGTTCGCAGGCGAATCCAATTGGAAACGGCAAGCTCTCACTGACGCGGGCATCGGTCGAGGGTGAGCCGATACAGTCGCTCAATGCGCAGTTTGAGGGCACCGGCGAAGCCGTCAACGCTTCTATCGACCTGCGCGCAACGGTTGGGGCCGCCGATGGCAAACTCACCTACTATCCCCGGCAGCAGGGCTATCAATTCACCCTCGAAGCACCGCATCTCATCCTCGATCAGTTGCGGACACCGCGCGCGCGAAAGCTAAAAATCTCAGGCCAACTCAGCATCTCAGCCAGCGGGCGCGGAACTTTCCAGAATCCGGAACTGCAAGCCAACGCCAGCATTCCGGAGCTGCAAGTGCAAGGGCAGAGCGTGCGCGACCTGAAGTTGGACGTTTCGGCCGCGAACCATGAGGCACAATTCACCCTGGGCTCGCAGGTGGCGAATACTTCCATACGCGGCCAGGGCAAGGTCGCGCTGAAAGACACTTACTACGCCGTCGCGCAACTTGACACCGAAGGCATTCCGCTGCAACCGCTATTTGCCGCTTACCTGCCCGAGCGTGCCGCCGCCATGAATGGCCGTACCGAATTGCACGCCACTCTGCGCGGACCGCTCAAGGATCGACAGCACCTCGAAGCCCATCTCGAAATCCCCGTCTTTCAGGTCAACTACGAGAGCATTCAGCTCGGCGCCGCCACTCCCATTCGCGCCGACTACGCCAACGGTGTCGTCACCCTTCAGCCAACCGAGATCAGGGGCACCGGCACCGACCTGCGATTGCAGGGAGATGTGCCGCTCGCCAGCAATGCGCCGGCTTCGCTCGACGTGGTTGGAAGCGTGGATCTGCGGGTGTTGCAGATTCTCCAGCCTGATCTCGACGGCCGTGGCCAGCTCCAGTTCGACATTCGTTCGCAAGGCAACAAGTCGAACCCGAATTTGCAGGGCCAGGTTCGCATTGTCGATGCGGGGCTGCTGCCATCCGGTGCGCCGTCCGGCTTGCAGCATGCCAACGGAGTGCTCACCTTGCAGAACAAGCGGCTCGACATCACGCAATTCCAGGGACAACTTGGCGGCGGTACGGTGACCGCGCGCGGTGGAGTCGTCTATGGACAGAACCTGCAATTCGATCTTGCGGCGGCGATCAATGGAGCGCAGTTCGTCGATCAGGGTCTGCGCGTTACCATGGATGGCAATCTGGCGCTCACCGGTACGCCACAAGCGGCGGTGCTGAGCGGCCGGGTCAACCTCGGACGCGTTTCGGCTGCGCCGGACTTCGATCTCAGCAATTTCTCCGGAGCGGGAAGCGATGTGGCGGCGACGCCGGGAACGGGCTTCGCGCAGGACGTAAGACTGAACGTGGGCATACAAACCACATCCCCGGTGAACCTGGTCAGCCGGACCTTGAGCATACGGGCAGATGCCAATCTCCGCGCCACCGGCACGCTGGCGGAGCCGGTGATTCTCGGGCGCGTCAACATCAGCGGCGGCGACGTAATCGCTTTCGGAAACCGCTACGTCCTGCAACCGGGCACGCTGGATTTCATCAACCCTGTGCAGACCGAACCCGTAGTCAATCTGGCGGCAACCACCTCGATCAACCAGTACAACATAAGCTTGCGTTTGCAAGGTCCTATGGAGAGGCTGCGCACAACCTACTCCTCCGATCCATCGCTTCCGCCCGTCGACATCATCAATCTGCTGGCATTCGGACAGACAACCGAGGCCGCCGGCGCCAATCCCACGCCGGGAAATCTCGGCGCGGAATCGGTACTTGCCTCGGGCGTCAGTAGCAAATTCACCAGCCAGATACAAAACATCGCCGGCATTTCGCGCCTCTCGATCGACCCCGTATTGAGCGGCACGGGAAATGGCACGCAGCAGAATCCTGGCGCCCATATCACCGTGCAGCAGCGGGTCACCAGCAATCTGTTCGTCACCTTTGCCAGCGATGTGACTTCGACCCAGAACCAGGTTATCCAGGTGGAATACCACTTCTCGCCGCGCTGGTCCTTCAGCGGCGTGCGCGATCAGAACGGCGGATTCGGCTTCGACTTCCGCCTGCACAAAGAATATTGAATTGAAGATCCGAGGGCTGGATCGTTACCGTTGCTTCGCCAGATCGTCTTTCAGCCATGCGTGGAAAGTGCCGAAGGCGACCTTGGCCTCGTCCTGGCTGATCCGCTGGGCCATATCGAGCAATTCAGGAGTTTCCTCGTCGGGCCGGCTGCTGCGGACCATCCACGGCTCCGGCTGGCGCAGCCCGGTAATGTCCATTTTCAATTGGCCGAAGCAACGTGTCAGCACCCGCTCGAAGTGCGCTGCATCTTCAGCCCACGCCATGGTGTGTACGAACGCGCCCTTGCCTTCCTTCAGCATTTCGCAACCGGGCTGCGGCTTCACCTCGGCAAGTCCTACCCATATCTGTTTGTTCATGGCGTTCACCCACAGGCAATTCGCCCACTCCACGCACAAACGGCGGGCAGTGGAGACTCCGGGCCGCGGCAGTTACGGCACCTGCCGAGCCTTTCCTATCATAACCGTGGATGACGTTCGCGGAGCAACTTTAGGAATTCACCGTCATTCGGTAGAGTGCAGATTTCTCCGGCCGGTTTCCCGATCCGGTCCGCGCGCGCTGATGAGGCGCGAAAATCTCGTCAAATCCTATGTAGACTCGTCACGTCCTATGTAGAAATGTCTTTGCCGAAAAAACCGGTATCAATTCTGGTTCCATCTTTTTCGTCCGCCACTCACCCAAAACCGCACGAACAAGTTATAGTGATGGATAGTTGTTTGCAGTACCTAGGGTTTCCCCTGGCCAGGGCAGAACTTATCTACAAGGAGTTTGTTTTTAATGCCACGAGCCAAAAAAAGATTCGATTCGTCCTCTTCAAAAAAGAATTCCAGTACGAACAAGACTCCCGTCATCCAGTCGCCTGTTGTGAATCCAGGCAGGGTCTCGGTCGAGCCAGTCACCGAGGAACAGGTCCGCCGTCGCGCTTACGAGCTGTTCCTGCAACGGGGTGGATTCTGGGGCAACCCGGAACAGGATTGGTTTCAGGCCGAGGCTGAAGTTCGCGCCCGCCATACCTCTTAGCTGAACGTCGAGCAGAAAAGAAAATTGAGCCAAATACTTTTGATCGACGATAATGCTACGCAACTCGGAATACGCGAGGCTATTTTGCGCGCTTCCGGCTTCGCCGTCTCCATCGCCACCAGCGTGGAGAGCGCCATTGCGTTGCTTCGTTCGGCGCCCCGCCAATTCGGCCTGGTGATCAGCGACCACTTCCTCACCGGGGCCACGGGAGTCGACGTGGTTCGCCAGGTGCGCTCGTTTCTCCCACGGATCCCAATTGTCATCATCAGCGGCATGGCCGGTCTTGAACCGGAGTACGAGGGATTGAACGTGATCGTGCGCCAAAAGCCGATTCCGCCGCCCGAACTCATCGAACTGGTTCGTAACCAACTCGATGTCGCCTGAAATAATTACGCGCGGGTGAGCCATGTTGCACGGCTCACCACGAACACTACTCGGAACCGGCGGCGAGCAGCCGATTTCTCGACCGGATTCGCGGAAGGTATCTTCGCAGAACCAGCCGGGCCTCGTGCCCGGCGGTGATATTGACGGACATATCAATTCGATAACTGCTTTAAAAAAAATGGCCCGCCACTCGGCGAGCCTTATCAGGAGATCTGCCCTTGGTCACTCCCAGAACTGCTGGGATTTGCCAAGTTTGGTTAACGACTTAAGAGTAAATTTCTAAGATGGTTCTTGCCTAACCCTTCCAACTGTTTTCGTCGGGGTTGCCTCTAAGAATGGGACGGCGTCCAGACAGTTCCGAATCGGGCGACTGTGCACAATCAGGAGCAGTTGCTCTAGTTTGTACTTTCTGAAACAATATAACACGACCGGCTGCCGTTGCCGCCTGCTCTCATGCCACAAATCGGAAGCTACTGTCTTTTGTTGGCGCTGGCCTTGAGCGTCTATACTTTTGCCGCCGGAATTCTCGCTGTCTTCCGCCACGATGAAAGACTGGCCGAGACCGCCCGCCGCGCTGGAATTGCCGTATTTATGGCGGTCACTGCGGCATCCCTGGCCCTGGTCTTTTCGGCATTCCGCGACGACTTCTCGCTGGCCTACATCCTCCACCACAGCAACCGCGATCTTCCCGTGCAGTACAAATTTGCCGCGCTTTGGTCGGGGCAGGAAGGCTCTTTGCTGTTCTGGTGCTGGCTGCTGGCCACCTACGGACTGGTTTTGCGCCTTCGCCACAAGGTCGATACGCTCCTGGTGGCGCACGCTTCGATCATTATTGCGGCCGTACAGATTTTCTTCCTGCTGCTGGTGAATTTCGCCGCCCATCCCTTTGCGCTGGTCGCGGGCACCATACCGCCAGACGGCAACGGGCTGAACCCGCTGTTGCAGTATCCGGAGATGGTGATTCATCCGCCCATGCTGTATCTCGGCTATGTGGGCATGACCGTGCCGTTTGCTTTTGCCCTGGCGGCGCTCATCATGAAGTACCCCGGCGAGAAATGGATTCACATCACCCGTCGCTGGACAATGGTCGGCTGGGCGTTTTTGACCTGTGGAGTTTTTCTTGGAATGCACTGGGCCTACGCCGTGCTTGGCTGGGGCGGATATTGGGGATGGGACCCGGTGGAGAACGCTTCCATTCTTCCCTGGCTCACCGGCACGGCGTTCCTGCATTCGGTCATGATGCAGGAAAAGCGCGGCATGATGAAGATCTGGAACATGTGGCTCATTTTCGCCACCTTCCTGCTTTCGATTTTCGGTACGTTCCTGACGCGCTCGGGCGTGGTCAGCTCGGTGCATGCCTTCGCGCAATCGGGAATCGGCCCGTGGTTCGTGGCTTTCCTGTCGCTCACCTTCGGCGTGTGCGTCTTCTTTTTCGTGCGCAACCGTTCGCACCTCGAAAGCGAACATCAGCTCGAATCGCTGATCTCGCGCGAATCCAGTTTCCTGTTCAACAACGTGCTGTTGCTGGTTTCCTGCTTCACCGTGTTGTGGGGAACCCTGTTCCCGGTCTTGTCCGAATGGGTTCAGGGCACGAAGGTCACCGTCGGGCCGCCATTCTTTAACAAGGTCAACGTTCCCATTGCGATGGTTCTGCTTCTGCTCACCGGACTCGGTCCGCTGCTGGCCTGGCGCAAAACCTCGCTGGAAAGTTTGAAGAAGAATTTCCTGATCCCGACCATCCTCGCCATCATCACGGCGGTTGCGCTGATCGCGGGCGGTATGCGTCCATGGCAGGACATTGCGTACTTCTATTCGCTGATGGCGATTTCGCTTTCCGTGCTCGTTGCCTCCACTATCTTCAGCGAATTCTGGCGGGGCGGACGGGTGATTGCCGGCAAGAGCGGGTCGAACGTTCTTGCCGGAATGGCGCAGCTCACCCGCCGTAATACTCGCCGCTACGGTGGTTACATCGTGCATCTCGGCGTCGTCATCGTGATCATCGGATTCGCCGGAGCCGCATTCAATCAGGATAAAGAGCAGGAGCTGGGCTACGGCGACCGCATGTCGATCGGCCCTTATACGCTCATCTGCCGCTCCTACACCCAGGATGACCGGCCGAACTATAGCAGCGAGTGGGCGATCCTCGACGTCCAGAAGAACGGCAAGCAGATCAGGACGATGTATCCCGAGCGCCGTTTCTACAAGGCGAGCGAGCAGACGTCGACGATTGTTGCCAATTACTCGACCATTCGCGAAGACCTGTATCTGGTCTATGCCGGTCAGAATCCGGATACCCACCAGCCGATCATCAAGGCGCACCTGAACCCGCTGGTGTCCTGGATCTGGTCGGGAGCACACATCCTGCTGATCGGAACCATCATCGCGCTGTTCCCCAGTTCGAAGGCCATCAAGATCGCTGCCACTACACCCGAGCGCGAGCGAGCCCTGGCCGAGGTGGCTCGCACGGGCGAATCGGTGGGGGCGGGAGATTGAACGAGAATGCTAACCATACGGCATAATTTCCACCTGCATGGATGGATTCACCCGGTGGCACGGAGAGCGATCCTGGCTTCCGCGTTGTTCGTGGCCATCGTGGCGACCATGGGCGCCGGCGATACCGATGCGCGCTTCAATCGCCTGGGCCACGCGCTCATGTGCATGTGCGGCTGCAACCAGGTGCTGATCGAGTGCAATCACGTTGGCTGCACATACTCCGACCGCATGCGCACAGGAGCTGATGGCCGCCATCCAGCGCGGCGACAGCGACAATCTTGTGCTACAAAGTTTTGTCCAGAAGTATGGCAACACGGTGCTGGCAGCTCCTACCACGACGGGCTTCAACCGTATTGCCTGGATCATGCCTTTCGTGATCTTTACCCTGGCCGTGGCCGGCGTCGTGGTCCTGGTGAGGGTCTGGAAGTCGCGCCGGATGCCGGCGGTTGCCCACGGCGGCGCGACCGCCGAGCAGTTCGACGCCTTCCGCGAACGCGCCCGCAAGGAGACTGAATTTTGACGGCAGCCATGTTTCTGCAAGCCGCGGCGCAGCCCGGAACGAGCGACGCAACCCAGTCGATGATCGTTTTCTTCGGTTGCATCATTTTTACGCTGCTGCTGGTCTTCTATATCTTCGTCCCCGTGCGCGTCGAAAGCGGCGAGGAGAAGACTCGCCTGGCCTATCTCTACGAGCGCAAGGAAGTGGTCTACGAGAACCTCCGAGACCTCAGCTTCGAATTCAAGGCAGGCAAGCTCGGCGACGCGGATTTCCAGGGCTTGCGCAACTCCATGGAAGAGGAAGCCGCCGCCGTATTGGCCGAAATCGATCAACTCGAAAAAGCCGCGAGCCGCGCTCGCCGCGCTTCCCTGCCCGATCGTCCAGACAAAAACGGGGTGCGGGCGTGAAACGTCTTCTCCTGATCTTTCTCGCGATTTTCTCCATCGCCTTATTGGCCGGAGAAGCCGCGTTCGCCCAGACCATCACCGGAGTGGTCACCAACGGCACCAGCGGCAAGCCGGCTCCGGGCATCGAAGTTGTGCTGGTCGATCCCATGCAGGGAATGGCGGAGTTGGTCAAGACCACGACGGACCAGCAGGGAAGGTTTTCGCTGAAGGCCGGCGGCGCCGCCCAGGGGCCGCGATTGGTGCGCGCCACGCGCGATGGCGTCAATTATTTCCAGATGGCGCCGCCCGGAACCAGCACGGTCGCCATCGATGTCTACGACGCCGCCAAAAAAATCGACCGCATCGAAGGCACGGCGGACGTGATCCGCATGCAGGCCGACGGCTTGTCCCTTCAGGTGGTGGAGCTATTCGCGGTCAAGAACGCTTCCTCGCCGCCAAAGACTCTGCTGGCCGAACCCGGATTCGAAGTGGCGCTCCCGGAGGGCGCGAAGCTCAGCGGCGCCGATGCACAGGGCCCGAACGGTCAACCGATCTCGATTTCTCCGCAGCCGCTCGCGCCGAAGGGCCACTACTCGTTGCCTTATGCGCTCAAGCCCGGCGAGACCCGCTTTCAGCTCGCTTACGAACTGCCTTACACAGGCGATGCGACGTTTTCGCCCACTCTGCTGCACTCGTGGAATCACCTGGTTCTCGTGCTTCCTCCAAGCGTGACCTGGAAGCCGAAGAATGCGGCCCTTTTCCAGCACATGGAAGATCAGCAGGACGGCGAGGGCAATGTCCAGGTTGCAAGCAACGTCAAGCCGGGACAGGATCTATCGTTCCATATCTCCGGGACCGGCAATTTTCCAACTCCGCAGGAAACGGCGCAATCCGACTCGGCGCCGCCAAGCGCACCGGGCGCTCGCGATAGCCGTCCGGGCGGGGGCCTTGGACCGCCCATCGATGCCCCGGACGCGCTCGCCAAGTATCGCTGGATCATTCTTGGAGCCTTGGCCGTAGTGCTGGCCGGCGGAGCCTACATCTCCGTTACCCGCGGAGCTAAGCCGGTGGCGGCCGAGTCCGTTTCAGTCGCGCCTGCGCCGCCCGCGCAGACAGCCGCGGCCACCAGCGGCGGCAACGTCCTGCTGGACGCCATGAAGGATGAACTCTTCCAGCTTGAGATCGAGCGGCAGCAGGGCGTCATCACCGAGGAAGATTACGAGAAGCAGAAATCCGCGCTCGACCAGACACTCAAACGGGCACTGGCACGAACACGCCGAAATGACGGCCAGGACAACCTGTGAAATGAGTGTTCCCAGGCCGTAAGCACGAACCGCGTGATTTCCATCGCACTCGCCTAGAGAGCGCCCGGAAAAGCACTCCGGCCTGCAATGTTCGTAGCGGACTGCGCTTTCCACTTCGTTTTCGAGTGCTGCATCCAGTAGAATGCGTACAGCAGAATGGCTTCCACGACTTCACGAACTATGGCTGCGACGGCGGCGCAACTGGAAAATGCGCTCCGCTTTATTATTCGCGGCAAGGATGATGTTGTCCGGCTGACCCTGGTCTCGATCCTGGCACGCGGGCATCTGCTGTTGGAAGGTGTACCCGGGGTTGGCAAGACCACTTTGGCTCAGGCGCTGGCCCGCGCCATCGATTGTGACTTCCAGCGCATCCAGTTCACCAGCGACATGCTGCCCAGCGACGTCCTGGGGATCTCCATCTACTCGTCCGCCGAACAGAAGTTCGAGTTCAAGCCGGGGCCTGTTTTTACCAATATTTTGCTGGCCGACGAAATCAACCGGACCACGCCTAAGACGCAGTCCGCGCTGCTGGAGGCGATGAACGAACGCCAGGTGACGGTGGACGGCCATTCGCATCCGCTGCCGCAGCCTTTCCTGGTGATCGCCACCCAGAACCCCGTCGAGCATCACGGCACCTACCCTCTCCCCGAGTCGCAGATGGATCGTTTCATGTTGCGGGTGCGCATGACCTATCCGGAACCCGAAGGGGAACGCGAGATTCTGCGCGGCCGGGCCGGCGCCATTCGCCTCGACGACCTGCAGCCGGTGCTGAAAGCCGAAGACGTCATGGCGCTGCAAGAAGAGGTGCGGCAGGTGCGGGTCGACGACTCCCTGCTGGACTACGTGTTGCGCATCGTGCAGCGCACCCGTGAGAGCGAGCAACTGGCGCTGGCGGTTTCCCCGCGCGGCTCGCTCATGCTCTTTCACGCCGCGCAGGCCATGGCTTACCTGGAAGGCCGCGACTTCTGCAAACCTGATGATTTCAAGCGGCTGGCCATTCCCGCCTTTGCTCATCGCGTGGTGCTCAGCAATCGCACGGCCCTGTCCATCAAGCGCTCCGAACAGGCTGAACAAATCCTCCGCGACCTCATCGACAGCATTCCGGTGCCAATTTAGCCACGGTTCCCGAGAAGCGATATCTCGCGGCGCGCCCAGGCTGATGTCACTCCAGCAACCACT
>CAWAZO010000008.1:0-84494 GCA_963786555.1 uncultured Acidobacteriota bacterium | reverse complement strand
GCTGCCCACGAGAACATCTACGAGCTGCGCGTCGATCCCGCACGGCAATCCGACGACGCCGCAGCTCTACATGGCCGGCGCTCCGATGGTCGCCGGCACCGACTACACCATTCAAGGCCCCGGATATGCCAGCGCCGGCGTCACTTATCCCGGCCTGGTAGCCGTCATCACCAAGGCCATCCCCGCGGCGCCGATCACGGCCGACATCGGCTGGTACTATCGCGTCCGCTTTGAGCAAAGCACGCAGGAGTTCGACCAAGTTTTGGCCTGATGTAGGCGCAGCAAATCCAGCTCGTCGAGCGCGACGGAACTGATGCGAGAATTTCTATCGACGGCAACGGCAACGATTCGACGGCGGACGTACAGGCTTACCTGGCGGCGCACCGCAAGCTGTTGATCGCCGATCTCTACGTCATCAACACCGCGCCGCAGTACGCGGGCCAATATCTCGGGCAGCAATTTCTGCTGACCGATTTCCGCGTCGCCGTTCCAGTGGAATTACCGGGGCACGTTCAAGCCGGCCGTGATCTCGCGCGGCGAGGTCAAATCGAAGATCGGCCTCGATGCCGACTCGCTCGACATCACCTGGAGCCCGCAGCTCGCTCGACGCCCTCGCATTCGACGGCAGCGGCAACATCGTCTTGACCGCCCTGCAGGGCTTTGGCTTCGGCGTCTTCGACAACGCCACCGTCGAGTTGTGGCGCTGTCTGATGCCCACGCTCGGAGATTGCAATACCCTGGGCGCGTGCATGATGTTCGCCGGACGCATCGGCAACCTCGAACCCGACCGGCTGAAAGTGAAGATCACCGTCAACTCGCGGCTCGAACTGCTGAACGTGCAGGTGCCGACCAACATCATTGAGCCGACGAACGTGCTGGCGCAGTACTCGGTGCGGCCAGCTTGCCGCCGAACGGGCCCGACCTCGTTCACAGTCACCTCCGGCAGCTCGACGAGCAATTGTCTATGCCAGCGGCAGCCACTCCGGCTACACGCCGGCGAATGATATTTACGACATCGGCTACCTGGTTTTCCACCGGCAAGCTTGCCGGCCACTATGCGAAGATCTACCGGCAGACTATCGAGGGGGCCAGCACGCTTTTTACCTGCAGGAGGCTTTGCCCTTCCTGCCGCTCGGCCGGCGATACCTTCAGCGCGTTTGTCTATGTGCCGCCCGACCAGGCGAACGCCGTCGCCAACGGCGGAGCCTATGAGGGCTTTCCGTATGTGCCCACCCCGATCAACTCCACAATTCTGATTAGCTGAGGCCGAATGACAGAAGCGGAACAACGCGCAGCGATCGTGAAAGAGGCCCTCACCTGGCTGGGCACGCCCTTTGTTTATGGGGCCTGCGTCAAGCAAGTCGGCGTCGATTGCGGGCGCTTTCTGCGCCGCCATCCTTGAAGGCCGCCGGCGTCTGTCGATATCGATCGTGGCTAAACTTCCGATGCTGCCGCCGATGTGGTTCCTGCACTGCTCGGCCGAACAGTACCCACCGATCATCGCCACCTATTCGAAGGAATACCAGCTCGCGCCAAGCCAGGTTCCGCAGCCCGGCGACATCGTGCTCGCCAAGTACGGCCGCGATTACGCTCACTCGGTATTCGTTCTCGCCTGGCCCAAGGTCATCGGCTCCGCCTGCGAGAGTTGCGTCACCATCTGGCGCGACATTCATGCCAGCCCGCAGTTTGCCAGCCGTCCGCTGCGCTACTTCAATCCGATTCCCGTTCAGGCCGCCAAATGATCAAAGCCAACACCAACACCAGCGCCATGACCACGCCCTACGGGGTCGCCGTCAACAGCGCGATCTATGGCAAAACCGTTCGCCTGATTTATGGGCATGCCGCAAGCGACCGCCGATCTGATCTGGTACAACAACTGGAAATCGCAGAACAAGCCGGTCAACTACCGCGCTCGCTCGCCATCACCGGACAGAGCAGCGGCGGCAAGAAGAACGGCGGCGGTAAAAAGGGTGGCAGCATCAAAATACTATTCCGCGGCGGTTGACTTCCTCTTCGGCCACAGTCCGATTCTTGGTGTGCTTTCCGTCTGGTGCAACAACCAGAAGCTCGCTTGCAAGATCATGGGAGCGACCGGGCGTCGTCGCCGGAGGCCAGTTCACTTCACCCCGAACGGCACCGACTCGCTGACCACCTTCAACGGCACGATTCCTTCGTCGCCGCTCTATGCCGCTACTGTCCCGAACTTTGTCGCCGACCAAAACAACGTCACCGTCAATGGAGTGCGGCTGCAAGGCACCGATCCGAGCTATCCCCCCGGCGCGGGCGAGTACACGGTCACCGCTGCCGGACTCTATACCTTCAACTCCGCCCAGGCCGGCCAGCCGTTTGCGATTCAATATCGCGAGCTGACCGCCGGAGGCGATGCCGTTACCCTCGCTGGAATTCTGGCCGTCACCGTCAACGAATTTTTCAGCGCCAACTTCAATGACTTCGGCGCTCCCGGCTCGGTGGCCATGAGCGGCCACTGGGAACACAACCTCTGGAACAAGGTCTACGCGGTCCCGGGACGGATCGACAGCGGCGCTTATAACGCGCGCGATCCCTACTCGTGGTCATGGGACGGCGTCGAATCCGCGTCATCACCGTGCCGGCGCGCTTTGAACGGCTACTCCGATCACCGTCTATTACGCGGTGCCGCAGATTCTGAAGTCGGATGGCAACTTTCTACTCGGCCGACATCACGCCGCTCTCGCTGCTCAACCTGGAGTTCGAACCGACGCTGGCCTCCGGAGCCGAATATACCGGCTATGGGTCGCAGCAGGTTGAACTTCCGTGGGCGGCCGGCGCGGGCTCGGTCTCATTCGATCTGGGCACCAGCAACAGCGTACAAAATATCAACTACGAGCTGATCGGAGCCTTCGCGCAATGGCCCAACGGCGACTGCCGATATCGCCGACGTGATCCTGGACATCGTCAGCAGCGGCCCGGTGCTGCTCGGCGCGAAGCTTTCAGCCAACTGAGTGTTCGTCGGCCACGGCCTGAATTGCAACGCCTACGCCAACGGCGGCGCGCTCGCGCCTAATTACCCGCCCGGCAACGGCATTCTCTTCGGCGATCTGACCGCCCTCAATAACTGGTGCCGCGCCAACGGGATCTCGATCTCGATGAATATCGATTCTCAGCGCGCGGCTAAGGACCTGGTCGATGAGCTGCTGGTCGTCGGCAACTCCGCCGCGGTTTACAGCGGCAACCTGGTCAACATTATTCCTTACGACGAGGTGAGCAACGCTGACAACGGCGCAATCTATACCGCGCCGACGGCCGCGGGGCCGGTCGCCTATCTCACCGATCAGGACTTCGCGCTGGAATCATCGGGAAGTACCGCCGCCGTGAAGATCACGCGCAAGCGGCGTGCCGATTGCGACAACGCCGTCTCGATCGAGCACATCGATCGCAATCTCGATTACAGCCATAACGTCACCACCGAATGCGATCAGCAGGCCGTCGCGCTCTATGGGCCGCGCAAGGGCGGCACGCTTCTGCCGCGGAGATCGGCCAGCGACCATCTTCAGGCTCGAAGTCCCTGCTATCGATTCAACGCCCCGTGGCCCAGGCGGTGGCCTCGGTGCTGGCCAAGCGCAGCGCCGCCGGCGTCAATCAGTACGAGTTCGAGTTGAAGGCCGAATGGTTGCATGGAGGCGATGGACCTGGTCGCCGTCACCGATACCCGCCTGGGGATCAACCAGCTTCCGGTGCGGCTGCCTCAGGCGAGGAGACCGAGAAGCGCGACCTGCAGTGCCGGCGAGGAATTCCGCTACGGGCTCAACCATCCCGATGCCAAAGGCACGACGAGCGTCACCGGCTCGCTGGTGCAAAGCAACGTTGCGGGCACTCCGTCAACACACCGATCATCTTTGAGCCGACGCAGCAGTTTCGGGCCAGGAGCTTGGTTCATCGCGTGCGGCGCAGACCCGAATTACGGCGGCTGCGGCGTCTTTGTCTCTCTCGATGGCGGCGTGACCTATGGCGATTCGCCGATCGCCGATCTGTGGCCCGCGCACAACCGGCGACTGCTCGCGCAGAATATCCGGCCGGCGTCGACCCCGACACGACCGACATCTGCGCGGTGAATCTGAGCGAGTCCGGTGGCGAGCTGCCCTCATGACCCAGGCCGAAGCGGATACATCGAGCATCCGCTGTTACATCGCCGGCGCGACCGGCTATGAGATCGTTGTCCCCAACGCGTTGCCGCTCAGCGCCGAAAAGTACACGTCGCCTACGTGCGCCGCGGCGTGGTGGGCACAACTTCTACAGCCCATCAGCGGGTCGCGCTTTGCGGTGCTGGATGGCAGCGTGGCTATCATTGAAGTGCCGATCGGCATGGTTCGGCAAGATACTGCACTTCAAATTCGCCGCGTTTAACAAAACCGGCGGCCAGCAGCAGTCGCTCGCCGATTGCACGGCGTATGAATACACGCTACCGAGTCTGGCGCCGCCGGCGCCGACAATCACGAGCATGCTCGTCGGAATCCCAGGCGGCCTGCGATTTTCGTTCGAGATGAGCGGTGACATGAACATCGCGCAATACTGGATCTACCGCAATACGGTCAACAGTTTTGCACGGCGCAGCGCTGGCTGCCTTATCCGGGCCCCACGGCGCCGGAGCCCACGACTATTAGCGACGTCGGCATGAATGGCGGCAGAGCTATTGGTATTGGGTTGTCGCCGTCACATCGACGGGATCTCCGGTCACCGGCGGCCGCGCAAACAGGGGAAGTAACCGCTCTTTCGCCAATACTGACCGAGGCAGATGAACTGACTACCTCACTTGGAATTCCGATTACCGACAGCGAGAGCGAATCATCACTGTTCAGGGCGTCCCTATGCCCAGTTAGGAGAGCTATGAGCGTAACCTTAGGACAAGTTATTCTGCCGCCGGACCTAGACGCCAACAAACCCGCTCCCGGAGAGCAGGGACGGTTGTTTTTTGCAACCGACACGAAGATGGTCTACCGGGATACAGGAGCATCTGGCAGACGGTCGAGGTAGCGCCCACCGGCTTTCCGCCCGCGGGAGTGCCCAGCTCTACGGGCACGGCGGCGGAACCTACACAGTGGGGACCGATCCTGGCAACCTATTAAGTAATGGGAGCGGACAAATCCCATCGACTCTGATTAGTGTCATCGCGACGACGGCGCCACTCAAAGCGGTTCGTTTGGCGGCGCCGCAGTGCAGGCTCTGGGACTTACCCGGAGACGACTCAACAAACATTGCTCACGGCATTCGTGGTAGCTCTGAGTAGAAAGTGCTTTTTCGGCGTTCCTTGCTTGGCTTGACGCCGGCGGCAACGACAGTGGGGGAGGCGGAGATTAGCTGAGTCCGGCAACACTGAATTAATCTTGATTTGCACGCCCGCAGACTGCGTTCCAGAGTCGTTTTGCGTGACTCCGCTGCAGATCCAAATCGCCGTTGGGGTAGCAACCCTGGTGCTGATGGCCCTCGGCCAGTTCGGCGGCCTGGGCATAATGCGCCGGCATGTTCTCGCGCGCGATCGCCGAGCACGACAGAAAGTTTACTGAGATCCGCGAAAACCAGGCCAAGCAGTAGGGTCGTGATCAACGCCAATACGAACGACATGACTGAAGTTCGCGCCTTTTGGGCATGCCTAGGGAAAAGCTGCCAGCACACGGAGGCGCGGATTATCTTCACACCCCAACAAGTCTCCAAAGCGATCGGACCTAAATTCCCGATCGGGAACGTCACCAGCAATTGGCCGCTCGTAGAGTCCGCGCTCGATCGCCGCGGCATATACACCCGGGCTTGCGCGATCGCCGCGGCCGCAACCATCGCGGTCGAGACCGGCTCATTCATTCCAGTCCGCGAACGCGGAGGGCCAGCCTACTTCACCAAGCTCTACTGGGATGACCAAGCCAAGGCCAAGGAACTCGGAAACACCTCTTCCGAAGATGCGGTCCGTTACCGCGGCCGGGGCTTCGTGCAGATCACGGGGCGCTGGAACTATGACCATTTTGGCAAAGAGATCCACGTCGATTTGATCACGGATCCCGATGCCGCCCTCGATCCCGATGTCTCGGCCGACATCCTCGCTGTCTTTTTCCGCGAACGCAAAGTTGACCAGGCCGCGCTCGCCGGCGACTGGGAGCATGTTCGCCGCCGCGTTAATGGCGGCCTCACCGGCTGGGCTGATTTCAAGCGCTATGTCGAGGCTCTTTCTGCTGTCGCGCTACCCAGCGCCGCGGACCTTGACGTCGTAGCAGCCGAAGAAAAGGCACGCACGGCAACTTCGTAGCTGGAGTATTTATGGCTCCGCACCTCAACTCGCTCATGGACCTGGCGCCGTGCGCCGTCGATAAAGCGAACTTCTGGTCGCGACTGCGGCCAGGGCGACTACTCTACTGCAACGGTTCCGAAGAGATCTCCGACGCGATCGAGGATGCCTGCAAATCGCTGCTCTCTCACATCGCCATGATCGTCCAGTTTTATGGGACCTGGTGCGTGATCGAGGCGGTCTGGCCCCACGGCGTGGTGATCACCCCTGCTGAGCACTACATCGAGAATTACGAAGGGACTCTCATCCTTTGCCGACGCGTGGATCCGGCTGGAAACGACGTGGACGAGACGCCGTCCATTCTGGAGATGCGCAAGCACCTCGGGGAAGATTACGCCGCGAGCGGCCTGGTGAAGCAGGGACTGCACTTGATATTCAAGGGCTTCCCGCCCGAATGTAGCGACCGGCAGATCTATTGCAGTGGCTTGCAAAACCTCGGGAGCCTTGCGACCAGCGCGCCGTTCTATCCGAATTACAAAATCGACGGGCAGCCGTCGCCGGAGCAGCTCTACGTGCACCCGAGCAACCTACTCGATTGTGCATTGCTGTATCAGGCAGCGAAGGAGGTGGCGTGATGGAACTCGCGATCGGGCAGTTCATCGTTGAAAACAAGGGCGTCATCATTACCGCCGCGGCGGGAACTGTCGTGGCAGCGATCAATGCGATGTCTCCTCCAAAATCCGACGCCGGTGCTTACGCCTATATTTACCGATTTCTTCACGGGCTGCCTTTGCCGACGTTTGTGGGCAGCCACAACGCAAAACTCCCAAACGTATAGAGCCGCCTCGCGCGGCGCCACAAGGAGATTCGATGCCCCCGACTGCAACTCCCGCAACTTCCACCCCTGCACCCAAGAAAAGCTTTTTGAAGAAATTTGAAACGGCCATGCTGAACGTGGCGGAATTCTTTCCCGAGATGCTGGACGACGTCGAGAACGTCATCAACGCAGTGAAAACTTCCAAGGTTTCGGCGGCCGAGACCGCTGTAACAGCAGCGGCAGACATCGCCAGCATCGCAGTGCCGGCCGCGGCTCCAATTGCCCAAGCCGGCGCCGCGATCGCGAACGCATCGATTGCTGGTGTGGCCGCCGCGGTAACCGGCGCTGCAACTCCTGCGAAGACGGCATCGAATCAGACTGCCGTCGCCACCACCACGTAGTTCAATCGTTCAGGAAAAAGGAAGGCCGCTCTCGCGAGCGGCCTTTTTCATTTCGAGGGAGATTGCGGAGCCCGAAGGGGATGGCGCCGCAGCCTCATCATAGCCCAGCTTCTGGGCTCGTGGCAGTTAGAATCTAGGAGCCGGATTTGCTCGGCCAGCGAGAACGCACTCGGCTACGCGCAATCTCGCTACGTTCTGCCGGTGTGAGCCTCGCCCACCGCGCTGTGACAGCGTGACGTGCGCTTGCACTGCGCTCCTCCGGGGTCATTTTGGCGGCACGCGCCGGTCCGCCTTTGAGGCCGCCGGGTCTGCCTCTGACTTTCTCTTTTCCCTTGCGCTGCTCTTGGCGATGTTGTCGCGTGTAACAAGTGTGGCAGAGGCCCTTAGCGCAATGCGGACGCCTTTGTTTGCAGCCAGGACAGACGATCGATTTACGTTTGTGCGTGTCAGCCATACGTGACACATAGTAATATGGCCGCACGCTCAGATGACAAAAGTAAGTAATTTGATACATACGTGACATAAGGCTATGGTTGGGAGCGTCTTCAGAAGGCTTACCAATCGGAGAGGATAATGCCAAGACAACTGCTTTTGGATTTGCAGCAAAAGCAACGCTCGCTCGAACATACGGTCGGTCATATCGGCTGTCCGGCCTGCGAGGCGCTCCGCGAAGATCTCAGATTCGGCGCCGATATTTCCGGCTACCACAGCTTCGCCGAAGCGGCCGAGATTTGGCTGAAGAATCGCGAGCTCGCCGGCGAGGTCGATCGCGCACGCTTTGTTGCAGTACGCACGCTCAAGGACAACCGGCAGTACGTGGCGGCGCTCTCTCGCTTTTTTGGCGCGCTGAAGCTTGACGAGATCCATCCTGGCCACTTGCGGCAGTATCAATTCGATCGTCCTGCCGGCTCCCTCGGGCTCACGGAAGCGGAAGTGATCGAGCACTGCGCCAAGCAGCAACACTGCTCGGTGGACGAATTGAAGACCAACTTTGCGCTCGCGCCCTGGCTACGCGAAAAAGTGTAAAAAGAAGCGCGCCGGCCGGTCGGTGCACGCAAGATCAATCAGGAATTGGGGACCCTGCAGCAGATCCTGAAAGAAGCTGGTTTGTGGACGGCGGAATTCAAAAAATATAAGCCATTGCAGGTTGATGAGTCTGACGTGCAGCGCGCTATGTCGCCTGAAGAACAGCAGAAGTTTCTCGAGGTAGCCGCATCGCACGAGGCGTGGCAGGTCGCCTATTGGTATTGCCTGGTGGCGCTCCAAACGAGCGCGAACAACTGCGAAATGCGCGGCCTGAAGTTGTCCGACTTGAACCTCTTCGAACAGGTGCTGCAGATCCGCGCCGCCTCGGCCAAGAACAAGTACCGCATTCGCACCATTCCACTCCTCCAGGATGCGCTCTGGGCTTTGGACCGCATCCTGCAACGCGCGCGGGCGCTGGGCAGCATCTCGCCCAACGATTATCTCTTTCCCTTTCACCTGGGCGCCGATGCGTGGGACCCCAAAAAGCCGATGTCGTCGAGTGGCATCAAACGTTCGTTCCAGGAGATCCGCAAAGCCGCCGGTGTGCCCTGGCTGCGAATCCACGATTTGCGTCATTGCGCCATCACCAGGCTGGCGGAGGCGGGAACGCCGATCCAGGTGATCATGTCGATGGCCGGCCACATCTCGCGCAAGA
The DNA here is from genome assembly GCA_963786555.1 of uncultured Acidobacteriota bacterium. GTDB lineage: Bacteria > Acidobacteriota > Terriglobia > Terriglobales > Acidobacteriaceae > CAWBRT01. Next base: position 75,345 of record CAWAZO010000008.1, on the reverse strand, counting down.
TGCTCGACCATTACACCTCGATCAGTGTCCAGGCGAAGAAGAAGGCGTTGGTGGAAGCTTACGAGCCGAGGATGGTGCCAAAGAAGCGGGGACCGGTGAGGGTCGGAGAAACTTTTTATCCGGCCGGAAAAGCGCGTCGCTAGCGGGGATGGAGGGAATTGCACCAAGATTTGCACATCCTCACCAGAAATCCACACTTGACACGCACTCTGTAGTCGCGATATTTTCGTGACCGGAAAATTACCTCCCACGGGTGATCCAGGGTTCCGGTCCTTTCTGGATAGCGGACATGAGCTACGGGCAATAGCTACCCGGCCGACGGTCTCATAATCCGTAGGTCAGTGGTTCGAGTCCACTCGCCGCCACCAAGTAAAATCAACAGCTTTCGACGGAATCTCGGTTTCGGCAGAGGGTTGGAGTGGTTCCCGAAAAGCTATACCCTTTCGGAATTGTTCTTGGCCGTCGCTCCCTGTTAGTCGCAACGGCCGGTGGATGGCGACTTCGGGATACACCATCTCGGGAACCGCTGTCGTGTCGAAACTGTCGAAGTCAGATTTGACAGTCAGGCGCGGCAGCAGGCGGATGATGGGTACCAGGCTTACCGTCACAGAAATTCAGCCTGACGGCAGCAATGTTCATCTTGCCGGATCAGGAAAACTGTTTGGGATTGATGCCGAGCTTTTTCATGCGCGAAAGCAGCGTCGTGCGATTGATCCGGATGCGGGCGGCAGCCCCATCAGCGCCGCCAACGCGACCTTTGGTCTCGCTCAGCACGCGGATGATCTCCTGCCGTTGCCGCTCATCCTGTTCCGGGGCCGTGCTCCCCGACGCCTGTTGATTCAACAACTCGCCGATGGTTTCTCTCACAATGCGGGCAATCTCTTCACGCCCAGCCGGCGCCGGCTGCTCCATCAGCGAATCGAAGGTTGCTTTGCTGACTTCCGCGCCTGCTACATCGAGGGATTTGCCGCGCTCAAGGATCGCGGTGCGCTCCGGGAAGTCCTCCGCTTCGGAGTAATCCGTTCGGGTGATATTCAGCCGGCGCATCTTGTTTTGCAGAGTGGTGCGTCGCAGGCCGAGACTCTCGGCGGCGCCCCCTTTTCCTGCGATCCTGCCCTTCGCCGCGCGCAGGGCCGCGACGATAGCGCCTTTCTCGGCATCCTCAAAGCTTGAGAGGGAGGCCACAGTCGCTCCCTTGGCTGTTCTCAATTCTCGCAAAGGCACATTCAACGTATCGCCTTGGGTGAGAATGACCGCCCGCTCGATAAAGTTCTCCAGCTCCCGAATATTGCCTGGCCAATCCCAATTAACTAACACATCCATCGCTTGCTTGGGCACTACCGTGATCTGCTTTCGCATCCGGCGGGCGAGCCTGGTTACAAAATAGTGAACCAGCAAAGGAATATCGTCGCGCCGCTGCCGTAGCGGCGGAATCTCGATCGGAAACACATTCAAACGGTAAAACAAATCTTCGCGAAACTCCCCATCGCGGATCATCGCGGCCAAGTCGCGATGGGTGGCCGCGATCAATCGTACATCGACGTGAATCGTGCGATTGCTGCCCAGCCTCTCGAATTCGTGCTCCTGGATGGTGCGCAGAAGTTTCGGCTGGAGTTCCGCGCTGATGTCGCCGATCTCATCCAGAAAAAGGCTGCCCTCGTGCGCCAGCTCAAAGCGGCCGCGTTTCTGCGCGAGCGCGCCGGTGAATGCGCCCTTTTCATGGCCAAACAGTTCGCTTTCGACCAGCCCCGACGGAATCGCCGCGCAGTTGAGTTTCACAAAGGTGCGCTGGCGGCGCGAACTCAGTTGGTGAATCGCGCGCGCAATCAACTCCTTGCCGGTCCCGGTTTCTCCGCGAAGCAAAACCGTGGAATCGGTCGGCGCTACGATCGTGACCTGATCGAGCACTTTGCGCAAAGCCGCACTTTTGCCGACAATGTCTTCAAATCCGTATTCCGAACGGATCTCGGACTCCAGATACACCCGTTCATCTTCCAGACGATTGCGCGAAGCGCTCAGACGGCCGTACACCAGCGCATTATCCAAGGCCAGTGAGATTTGCGTGGCCACTTGCATCAGCAGGTCCAGGTCCTGCTGTGAAAACGCATTGACCCGCCGGCTGCCGAGAGAAATGAGTCCGATGAGACCGCGAACCGAGACCAGGGATATGTGCGCAAGGCTGGCGATCGACTCTGCCCTGAGTGATGCGGCAACCGCGGGCGGAATTTTCCGCTCGACATCCTCCAGAGTTTCCATGACAGGCGTGCGCGAGCGCATTCTGTCGACGTCAGCCTGGGTGAGTTCAGGAGCGGGAATATCTTCTAAAAGACCTCGTCCTCCGGGAAAGTCGAGCGCGGCACAGCGAAACCGCTTGGAATTCTCGTCGAACAACCAAAATCCGGTGAAATCGCTTCCGAAAAACTTACGAATCGAAGCTGACGCCGCGCGAAAAAGATCATTCATCTCCAATCGGGAAACGATGTGGTTGTTGATCTCCAGCAATAGCTTCAATCGGTCGCGCTCGCGCGCAAGCTCTCTCTGATATTCGTTGGCGGATTCGACTGCCAGGGCGCTATCCAGCGCCACGGAAACGTGCGACGCCACCGAGCTCATCAGATCGATATCGGCTGGGCTGAAAACTTCCTTGTGACTCGTCCCGAAGACGAGTGCGCCGAGTTTGCGGCGCGAGGTCGTAATTGGAAAAACGTAGGAGCTGCAGATGGAGTCAACTTTCCAGCGTGCCCGCAGCCCGGGCGCTTTCGCCATCTCCGCCTGAACGTCCTCGACGAATACAGGCCTTTGCTCCTCGAAGGCCTGCCCGACAGCCGTTCCTGCAAACGACAACTCGGTGCCAATCTCAATGCCGGCGTGATGAATCTCCGTTTCCAAGGCATGCAGCCTTACCACGCCGCGCTCTTCGTCCAGCAAGAGCAGCGCAATCGACTCAAATGGAACGATCTTGGCTAGCAAGACGGATATGCTATGGAGCACTGCCTGCAAGTTGGGCTGCGAGGCAATCGCCGTCGAGACCGCCAGCAGAGCGCGATATCGCGGGTCTTCCAGGACAGTTGGGGTTGCTTCGTCCGCCATTGTCGACAGCATACATCGGTTGGCCGGCCAGAGCGGTGGAATTGTTGTGCCGGCGATGGGGAATCTGGCGATGGAGAATCTAATGATGCGCAGCCTCGGGATCCGGTCGGCTGGGTGCGGCGATTGCTTTAAAAATTTGTGTGCTTGCAATTTGCGTCGACGGAACTTTCGCCGCTGATCGAGGACCTGAACCGCTTCCGGGTGCCCGTTCGGGCAGTGCCCGCCCGCGGGCAGCAGAACACGGGCAGATCGGTCGCATCTAAACCAAGCCTTTATATTTCAATAACTTAAAATTATTCTGCTTTGGCTCTCATCTTGCTAATTCACAGTGTGCTGCCAATCACCGTTGCGGAGAATGACGACAAGCTCACGCTCAGCTCGAAGGGCGATTGGTGGGAGTTTGGGCGCGTGAGCGACGGACACTCGTGCATTGCACAGAGCTACAGCACCGTCGTCTGGAGGCATCCCGATCTCAGTTTCGCGGACGATGAGGGCGAAAAGGCGTTGGGCGGCTTTACCGAGTGGGCTGGTTCTGGCGCGGAGATTCGTTTCAGCGTTTCTCTGCAACCGCCTGGAAATACCGCACAGTTTGCGGAAAGACGTGTACTCGAAAATGAATTTGGCCGAGCGCAATTGGTCGCGACCGTATCGGATCGCGATGTGCACGCCTCGGCCGCGGGCGGGCTCTCTTTCGGAAAGAGTGGTGCGACCAGCAAGAAATCGCCGCACCCCCGCCCGTACCTTTCGGAACCATTGAGAAAGAATAGATCGAGAAAGAATAGGGGGATAAGGGGCGCCATGGTAAGTCCGGCTAAATTTCGGATTGATGTTGATCTCAATGATTTGCTGATGAAGTCCAGTCCCGAGCCTCCGATACCGGCGAAGAACAACGGCTGGAGGCTTCCCGAGCCGGTGTTTCCGCAGTTTCCGGAAAAGCTGGCGGACCCCGGTCCCGAAGTGCTGCCCGAACGCCGGAAATGGCCGGCAAGCCAGGTCCTTCGCGCGGCGCGTGGCTGGCTGATTCCTTATCTCAGGTCCCGGCTGCTGCCGGGCGATTTTCATCCGATCACGGCGTATCTGTTCGTCGAATACAAATGCAATCTGGACTGCTGGTACTGCCCTTCGTATGACAACAGGTGAAAGGGATGACCGAAGATACCGCCCGCCGCTCCATCGACTGGCTCTACGATCACGGCGGCCGGGTGCTGGCGCTGATGGGCGGAGAACCGCTGCTTCGTCCCCAGTTTGTGCACAAGGTTGTGAATTACGCGGCGAAGAAAGGGATGTGGGTCTACATTGCGACCAATGGCCGATTATTGCGGCCCGATGTGGCCGACCGGCTGGGCGATGCCGGAGTTGCGATCTTCAACCTGGCGCTCGATTCATGGGAGGAGAAAGAGAGCCTGCCGAAGGCGTTCATTCCGGTCGAAAAAAACCTGGAACACCTGCTGAAGAAGCAGTACGTCTACGGCTACATGATCTTCTTCAATATCAATATCTGCCGCAACAACCATGAGGACGTGAAGCGGCTGACGGAGTGGGCACACGCGCATCGCATTGCCACCGACTATCACATCAATGAAAGTCCCATGCTGGACCAGACCGACCACTTCCGGCACATGGAGAACAACCCGACCTACATCGGTCCGGAGGATTGGCGGGCAGTGGATGAACTGGTGGACTGGATCGTCGCCAAGAACCGGTCGGGATACCAGATGGTGAACTCGGTTCCGCGGCTGCTGGAGATGAAGACCTTCCTGCGCATGTCGTCCGGTCTGGATCTGCGGCAGGTGGGCTGGAACGGCGACGGAACGGGCAACGATGGCGACCTGAGCCGAGATGCTGGCGGCGAATCGCGGAGTCATGCAGGATGAAGATGGAGACCTGCGCTTTGCCGACTGGAACTGCCGCGCAGGGCAGAACAATGTTGTGATCCGCACCGATGGCACGCTGGCTCCCTGCTTCCCGCTCTATCCGGCAACATTCGATTGGGGCAATATCGAACATTTTCGATTCGACTACGCGCAATTAAACGACATGAAGAAGACTTGCCAGAGCCACTGCTTCTCGACTCTCAACCACAACCTGGCCTACTGCTACAACGACGCGAGGGTCATCAAGTGGCTGTGGCAGCAGGCGAAACACGGTTTCCAAGGGGGCACGCAGAGTTTCGAATAGCCGGGTGAAGACCATGGAAAATCACAATCGACAAGCTACCTGCGGGAACGCTCCGCCCAAGAACGCCGCACGCGACGACCAAACATCGGTCCATCACGCCACTGCGGATGATTTTCGCAAAGCCTTCGCCGAGCACCGGGAGGAATTGGAGTGGCTCGCCTTTTTTCTTACCGGGAATCAAGACCTGGTTCAGCCCTGCATGGTCGATGCCTGCGCGCTCGCGGTGAGCCAGAAGCAGGTGTTCCTGGACTGGCTTGAACATTGGTCGCGGCGCGCGATTATCCTTTCGGCGACCGAGATGCAACAGTCGCGAATCACACAGCTCGGCGCCGCCTATCGACGCCATCCCTGTCCGCATCGGGAACATGCATCGCTCACTCCCGAAGAAATCGCGCTGCTCAGGACCCATCCCAATGACATCGTTGGCCGAATCGACGTGCTCTGCCGCTTCGCTCTGGTGATGCGCGGAATCGAAGAATACCCGACCAGGCAGTCTGCCCTGATGTTGGGCGTCAATGGTGTGGCATTTGAAGCGGCGTATTGTGCGGCCCTGGAGTCGCTGCAAATGCTGAAGTACGAGATTCTGGACGTCGTGGGCGATGAAACCTAGTGTCGTGTCCCAGAAGTTCGCGTAATAACTTTTGAGGTGTCATTCTGAGCGAGCGTAGCGAGCGAAGAATCTATGGATTTGATTCGTAATGCATAGATCCTTCGCTACGCTCAAGATGACACTGATATGAGTTTTTTAGCAGTCTGTTCGGCAGGCTGTTGATCGCAAACAGGATCACGCCCCTAGCCATGCAATCGACATATCCCCTGCGAAACTATCATTTCTGAATGCTCGGCCGTTATTGCGCCCAGCCGCCGCCCAGTGAGTTGTACACCTGCACCAGCGCGAGCATCTCATTCAAGCGCGCCTGCGCCAAGCCCAACTCCGCGGAGTAATAGTTCGTCTCGTTGGTGAGCACCTCCAGGTATGCGGTGGCGCCGCCTTCGTAGCGGACATGCGCCAGCCGCGCTGAATCTTGTGCCGCCGTGACCAGGGATGTCTGCTGCTCGCGCACTTCTTGTGTTCTGCGGTACGCGACCAGGGCGTCGGAGACATCGCGGAATGCGCCTTGCACAGCTTGACGATAGCCGAGCAGCACCTGCCGCTGTTGCGATTCGGTCAGCCGCACCGTGTTGCGCAAGCGCCCGCCGGTGAAGACCGGCTGCGACAGAGACGATGCCACATTCCAGAGGCCGGCCGGACCCGAAAACAGACTGGTGAGAGCCGTGCTTTGGGTCCCGGCATTTCCGGTCAGGGCAATGGATGGGAAATACGCGGCTTTGGCGACACCGATCTCCGCATTGGCGGCGATCAATTGCTGCTCGACCTGGCGAATATCCGGGCGGCGCTCCAGCAGTTCCGAAGGGAGTCCCGGCGGGACCGACGCCAGATGCGGTTGTTCCGTCAAGCTTCGGCCGCGGGCAATGGGGCCCGGATTCTGGCCGAGCAGGATACTGATGAAATTTTCTTGCTGCTCAATCTGGCGTTGCAGGTCCGGAATGGCGGCCGATGCGGTGAAAACCAGTTGCTCGGCCTGGCGAACGTCCATCATGGAAGTGGCGCCCTGGTCGGCCAGGAGCTGCGTCAGGTGCAGGGACTCCTGCCGCGACTTCAGCGTGCGCGTCGTGATATCGAGCTCAAGGTCAAGCGCGCGAAGTTGGAAATAGGACCTGGCGACATCGGCGACCAGCGTACTGAGCACCGCTCGCCGGCCCCATTCGGTCGCCGCCAGATTAGCCCGGGCGGCCTCCGTGGCCTTCCTGTACTTGCCCCAGAAATCCAGCTCCCAGGATGCGGATGCACCCAGCAGACCCGATTCCGAGCGGAATACCGCCGCCTGCGTGGTTCGCTCCTCGCGCTGGCTGATGATGGCCGTATTCACCTGCAAACTTGGCAACTGATCGGCCCGGGTGATACCGAGCTGAGCCCGCGCCGAAATCACCCGCTCGGCAGCGATCTGCACGTCATAGTTTTGCTGTAGCGCTGTACGGATAAGCTTCTGGAGCTGCTCATCCTGAAACACCGCCCACCATTTCTCGTCGCCGAGAGATTCGGACGAAGCAGTTCCCGCCTTCAGATCCGGCGCTTGTCCGCGAAATCCGCCCGGCGTCTCCACGGCAGGTTTTTGATACTTGGGACCGACCGTACATGCGGTGAAAAACAGTAGCGGCAAAAGGAGAAAAGGAATCAAGCTTTTAGGAAACATTAAACGAGGGCTCCTTCTTTTTTCTCCTCAACCTCGGCTGCCGCCGGGTGGGCGCCGCCAAATCGGCTTGAGAATTGCTCGATCACGGTGAACGCAACCGGAATGAGGAAGATGGCGATCAAAGAAGCCGCCACCATGCCTCCGATGACCACCGTCCCCAGCACACGCCTGCCTACGGCTCCCGACCCCGATGCGACCCACAGCGGGACGCAGCCGAAGATGAAAGCGAAGGAAGTCATCAGGATGGGTCGCAGACGCAGCCGAGCTCCTGCGAGCGCGGCCTCGGCATAGCTTTTGCCCCCTTTTTCGTATTCCAGTTTGGCGAACTCCACGATCAAAATGGAATTCTTGGCAGCCAGGCCGATGAGCATGATGAGTCCGATCTGGGCATACACATTGTTTTCGAAGTGGCGTGCCCAAAGCGCCGCATAAGCTCCGAAGACCGCGATCGGCGTACCCAGCACCACGCTGAAGGGCAGCGACCAGCTTTCATAGAGAGCCGCCAGGATCAGGAAGACGAACAGCAGCGAGAGTCCGAAGACCGCCGCGGGTGGAACCCCTTGGGTCGCTTTTTGCTCCTGGAAGGACATGCCGAGGTAATCGAAACCCATCTCGCTCGGCATGGTTTGCGCAAACACTTCTTCCAAGGCCTTGACTGCCTGCCCGGAGCTATAGCCGGGATTGGCAAACGCGTTGATCTGCGCGGAGGTGTATTCGTTATAGCGCATGGTGAATTCCGGGCCGCTCGTGCTCCGGATGTTGGCCACGGTGTTCAGCGGCACCATGCTTCCGTTCGAGCCGGTCACGTAGAACTGGCCAATGTTGTTCGGATTCGTGCGATAGTCGCCTTCGGCCTCGATGTACACCTGCCATTGGCGTCCAAAGCGGTTGAAATAGTTGACCAGGTAGCCGCCCATGAAGGTCTGCATCGTCTGGTAGACGTCGGCGACGTCGAGCTTCTGGCGCATGACCTTTTCCCGGTCAACATCGACAAACAGTTGCGGAACATGCGGTGCAAACGTCGTCATCACACTCGCCAGCTCCGGTCTCTTCTGCGCGGCGGCGATGAACTTCTGCAAGTTCCCATTGAAGAATTCGAGCCCGCTTCCCGACCGGTCCTCGAGGACGAAGGTCACGCCACCGGCTGCGCCGATGCCGGGAATTGCCGGCGGCGCAAAGGAAAACGCAATGCCCTGGCTTACCTTCGAAAGCTCCCGATTGAAACGCTGCTGAATGGCCGCCGCCTGCTCCGACGCCGATTTCCGCAAATCCCATTCCTTGAGATTGACGAAAAACATCGAGTTATACGTGCTCTGGGTTCCACCGCTCAGCATGTTGTAGCCCATGATGGACGTCACATTGTCGACGCCTGGGGTTCGGCGAACAATATCCTCGACCTTCCGCGCCGCCTCCGACGTGCGTTGCAGCGAGGCGCTTTCCGGCAGGGCAAGATTGATGAACGCGTAACCCTGGTCCTCTTCCGGCAGGAAAGAAGTGGGCAACTTCATTCCGATCCCGACCGCGACCAGGGCGACTAGCGCAAGAAAGACCAAGCTGAAGCCGGACTTGCGGATGAGCGTGCCCGAGTAGCTCACGTAGCGATCGGTTGAGCGGGCAAATACCCGATTAAACCATTCGAAAAAGCGGCCGAGCGGTCCGCGAAACTTTCGCCTCGGGTGCAGAAGCAGGGCGCAGAGCGCGGGGCTCAACGTGAGCGCGTTAAAGGCCGAGAAGATGACGGAGATTGCAATGGTCACCGCAAACTGCTGATACAGCCGGCCGGTAATTCCCGGAATGAATGCGGTAGGAATAAAGACGGAAGCCAGAATCAACGCGATGGCAATCACCGGCCCGGAAACCTCTTCCATCGCCTTGAGGGATGCTGCACGCGGCGTCATCCCCTGTTCCATGTGATGCTCGACGGCCTCCACCACGATGATTGCATCGTCGACCACCAACCCGATTGCCAGCACCATTCCGAACAGCGAGAGAGTATTGATGGAAAAACCAAGCAGCGGGAAAACCACGAATGTCCCGATCAGCGACACCGGCACGGCCAGCAGCGGAATCAGGGTGGCGCGCCATCCCTGGAGAAATACGTAGACGACCAGCACGACCAGCAGCAGCGCCTCAATCAGGGTGGTCACGATGTCGCGAATGCCCGCGCTGATGGCTCTCGTGGTATCCAGACCGATTTCACACTGGATGTCGTTCGGAAGGCGCGCGCTTAATTCCGCCAGCTTCTTGCGAACTCCCGCGGCGGTGGAAATCGCGTTGGAACCCGGCAGTTGGTAGATTCCGAGAGCCGCCGAAGGCTGACCGTTGAACCGGGTATCGATGTTGTAGGTCTGCGCGCCCAACTCGATTCGGGCAACATCTTTCAGGCGCAGGATGGAGCCGTCCGGGTTCGCCCGCACGACAATCTCGCCGAATTCTTCCGGCGACGTCAGGCGCCCCTGCGAGCGGACGGTGTAGGTAAACTCCTGCCCCTTCGGCACCGGCTCGCCGCCAATCTGCCCTGACGGATTCACCGTGTTCTGAGACTCCAGCGCCGAAATGATCTGCGGAACCGTGACTCCCAGCTTCGCCAGTTGATCGGGCCTGACCCACACCCGCATGGCATATTGGCCGCCAAACACCTGTACTCGACCTACACCCGGAACGCGCGACAGTTCATCGGCGAAGTTGATGTAGGCGTAATTGGTCATGAAGTTCCGGTTGTAAGTTGCCTTGGGCGAGTAGAGCGACACCACCATCAGCGGAGTCGACCGCGACTTCTGCACCGTAACGCCAGTCGCGTTGACCAGGGCCGGCAACTGCGAACTGGCTTGCGAGAGACGCAGTTGGGTCAGAATCTGGTCGGTGTTGGGATCGGTCTTGACGTCGAAGTTGACGGTCAACACGCTATTGCCATTGCTGTCGTTCGTGGAATACATGTAATTCATGTTGTCCACGCCGCTCATCTGGCTTTCAATCGGAGTAGCCACCGATTCTTCCAGCGTCTTCGCATCGGCGCCCGGATAGACGGCTCTTACCTGGATTTCGGGCGGCACAATCTCCGGGAACTGCGCAATCGGCAGGCTGACCATCGCCACGGCCCCGACGATCACCATCAAAATCGCGATCACCATCGCTACAATCGGGCGGCTGATAAAAAACTTTGAAATCATTGACGACCTTCCACCCCGGCATTGGCGATCGTCGGATTGACGGGCATGCCTTCGCGCACTTTGGATGTTCCCTCGGAAATCACCTGCTCCCCGGCTTTGAGTCCATCTTCAATGACCCACATGGAGCCGACCTGGTCGCCCACCTTCACTTTGCGGATCGAGGCTTTGTTGTCGGCGCCGACCACCGCGACCTGATAGGTGCCTTGCAGCTCCGAGACACTGCGTTGCGGTACGAGAATGGCTCCTTGCCGGACTCCGAGCAGGGCCTGCACGCGCCCGAACTGTCCCGGACGCAGGAAATTGCCGGGATTGGGAAATGAGCCAACTAATCGAATGGTGCCGGTTTGGGGATCGATCTGCCGATCGGTGAACAGGACTTTCCCTTTCTGGGGATACCGGTTTCCATTCGAGAGCACGAGTTCCAGCGACATCGCCTGCGAATCGCGCACCGTGCCCGAGCCTTTTTGCTGCTTGTTCCCAAACTGCAGGTATTGCTGCTCGCTGATCGGGAAATACACCTTGATCGGGTCCACCTTGGAGACCGTGGTGAGCACCGTCGTCGGTGAAACCAGATTGCCCATCTGGGCCGTGGCGATCCCTGCGATGCCATCGGTGAGCGACCGGACCTTGGTGAACTCCAGATTCAACTGCGCTTGCTCGACGGAGGCTTCCGCGGCTTGCACGCTGGCTTTCGCCTCCAGCTGCGCGGCGAGTTCGGTATCCAACTGGCTTTGCGCAATGGCGCGCTCTTTGGCCAGAGGCGTATCCCGTTTGACATTGACGTCGGCAAGTGAGAGCTTCGCCTTGGCCTGCGCCAATTGACCTTTAGCCTGGTCTAAAACCGCCTGAAATGGCCGCGGGTCGATCTCAAAAAGCACCTCGCCTTTGCGGACGTTGGAACCCTCACGGTAGATCTGCCTGACCAGATACCCCGTCACCTGCGGTTGGATCTGGGCATTGACCGATCCGTCGAGCGTTGCCACCCAATTCCCGTACATCGGCACATCCTGCTGAACGGCCTTGACCACCTGTACGGCGGAGGCCGGCGCCGCCGCGTTGGCTTGCGTTTTCGAACTGCACCCCAGAGCGAACAGGATGACCGTGATCACGACCATGAAGAGTGCGGCAAATCGGAAATTCGCTGAAGCTTCCGGTCTACCGCATAGGTCACCGGAAAATGTGCCTGGAAGTACGGCAGAAGCACTTGTCGAAGCAAAGGGCGATCGGTATCGAATTCTTGTCATCTCAAGTCCTGGCAGAGAGGCTGCAACCTCAAGAATAATAGAACTGCATAGTACGATTTATAAAGTAATTGTACTCTCTTTGCCTTAAAATAAAAACAGTACCGTCTCGTTTTAATATAGACTTCCGCTATGAGGCATTCGCCATGAGAAAACCGATACGCCGTTCAGGTGGCGCAAAGCGGCATACCCCGGGACGCCCCTGCGCAGACCAGGTGGCCGGGCGTATGGAACACTTGCTCGACGTTGCCGCCGAAGTGTTCATGGAGCGCGGCTACCAGGGCACCAGCGTTGGAGAGATTGCCCAACGGGCGGGAGCTTCCAAGCAGACCCTTTACGTGCGCTACCCCTCGAAGGCAGAAATATTTAAGGCGGTAATGCAGCGCCGATCCGAAACCGTACACATGAACTTCAGCGACATCCTCAGTGTCAATAAGCCGGTCGCGGAGGTACTGGAGGGTTTCGGGCTGGAGATGCTTCACCGAATGCTGGAGGACCCGAGCCGGCGACTGCTGCGTACGCTCATTTCCGCCGTGGATTCGTTCCCCGAACTGGCCACGGCATTCTGGGAATCCGGAGTGAAACGCGGCAATAAAATTCTCTCCGATTACATGCGGGAGCAGGCGCGCCTGGGAAAACTGGACCTCGATGATCCGGAGCTTGCGGCCCAGCTATTCATGAGTTTCTGTGTCGGACGATACTTGTTGCCCGGGCAGTTGAATATCGATCCATTCCCGTCAGCGGAGGCCAAAAGCGCCTACGTCAAAGAAGGAATCCGCGTGTTTTTGATCGCCTATGGACCACACAAAACGGTCCATCCCCCCAGAAAGCGCGTACGCCGCTGAACCCCGGGTTTTCCTCAGATCAGGCTGGTCCCGTCCTGGTTGCGTGCTAGGATGCTTGGGCGCCGGGCCAACGGGTTCCGGCCGGGTGGTGGCCTGCCACGGAAGCCGCTCGACCGCCGATGTCCTCCGCTCCCGGCAGCGACGCAAATACTCGGGGTGAGATAATTACCTTCCCAACCGGTTATGAAGCGCTCCGGCCCAAGACTCCATTCATTCCAATGCTGCTGATGAAAATCGATCGGCAAACTCGCGAAGCTGTGCCCATTGCGGAGCCGGCGGAGGAGGTGGACAAACCCAGCGGCGAGGAGCCCTGGAGATGGCGCGACTGGATCGCCGCGCTGGCGCTTTTTGTCGCGACCGCCGCCGTGGTGCTATGGCAGAACACCCGGCTGGGAGTCTTGTGGGACCTCAGCTACATCCTGGAGAACGCGCACAGAATCTCGCTTGGCGATATGCCGTATCGCGATTTTGTTTTGCCCTATGCGCCCCTGACTTTCCTCACGCAAGCGGCGCTCATCAAGCTCACTGGGCGAGTTTTTTTTCATCACGTGCTCTACTGCGCGGTCGAGGGCGGAGCGGCCACGGTGCTCACCTGGCAAATTCTGCTGAACCTGCTGCTGCGTGGCCAGGTGAAGTTAGCCCGGATGGTGGCGTTTCTGCTGAGCGCGCCCTTGACTGTGCTGGGGATTTACTGCATTTTTCCCCATCCCTTTTACGATCCAGACTGCACGTTTGTCGTACTGATTTGCATCGTTCTCCTTCAAAGACTGGAGCGCAGAGGATTTTCTCCGCTGCCCGCTTTTTTTACCGGGGTGCTGCTGGTAGTTCCACTGTTTGTTAAACAGAATACGGGACTCGCCTTCCTGGGAAGTGCGGCGCTGGGGCTCGCCGTGCTGCTGGGCATCAACCTGTGGCAGCGCCGGCCCGTACGCGGACTGCTGTGGGTCTTGCTCGGGGCGGCCGTAGGACTGCTGTCGGCGCTTCTCCTGATCCATCTGACCGCCGGTCTGGCGAATTACAAGCACTGGACAATCCAGTTTGCCGCATCCCGGCGGATGCCACCGTTGGTGGACATGCTCGCCGTCTACCAGAACCCGATGCTGCCTTGGTGGATTGCGCTGTTTCTGGCCGGTGCGTTGCTGCTGTGGTTCAAGCCGGGAAGCCGTTGGCTGCAACCGCGCAGCTTGACCGAATCGCGCGCCGTATCTCAAGGGAGCGTTCGAAGGCCGTGCGACCGAAAATTGGCACTGCTTTCCGGCCTGTTGCTGTCGAGCCCTTTCCTCTGGGTGCTGATTCGCCAATTCGTCGAAACCGAGCCGGCGGAGCGCGCGGAGAGCCTGCTCGCTCTCTGGCCCTTCCTGTTGATCGCTTCCTTCGTCTCTGCGCTTTTGAGCGTCAGACGTCGCCGGGGCATCGCGCTGGTTCTGCCGTTCGTGCTGATTGGGACCATCCATGGAGCTTTCCTGTCACAGCAGCTCTGGGGCTCCACTTACGCAATTTGGCCCCTGCTTATGCTGCTGCTCGCGGACACGATCACCGTGCTTTTCCCGCTGTCGAAGGATCGGACTGGCTGGCGGACAGTCTCACTCGCGGCCGCGGTCGCGCTCTCGATGGTGGTCTCGGGCGGGTTTTACCTCTGGAGCCATGAACGTCTGGACTATGCGAATCTTTCCGATGGCGCGATAAACCGGTCAAGTTTGCCGGCCTTGAAAGGGCTCTCGCTCCGCGGTCCGTGGCTGCCACAGTTCGAGGAGCTGCTTCGTTTTTCCGAGCGCGAGATCCCGCGGCAGGACGGAATCCTGATGATTCCCGGCGAGGATCTTTTTTACTACAGCAGCGGAAGACATCCCGGCTTTCCGGTGCTGATGTTCGACCATACGGTCAATCCCTACGGCCCGGAAGCAATTCTCCAGCTTAGCCGGGAGCGGGACATCCGATGGCTGATCGTGAAGCGCGAGCTTCAACTCCGGGCGGACCCGGTAGAGCAAAAGAATCGGATGCTCGAATTGCTGCGGCACGATTTTCAGATGGTGGCAAGCCTCGGCAACTACGACGTCTACCGCAAGAAATCAAATTAATGTCCCGCTGTCGCCAAGCAAAAGCCGCGATCCGAAGATCGCGGCTTTGTAGTCACTGAGTAAGCCGAGGCGGCTGGGTTACGCGCTCCGGCGGTTACAGCGGTTTCCGAGATGATGTTTCCCGAAGCCGCGGTCCATCGGCCGTTGCGACCGACAGGGAGCGAGAGCGACGCCCGGGAACAATTCCGAGAGGATATAAGCCTCTCGGGAACCGCTCTAATGCATCGCTGCCGGCGCACACGGCTTGCTGCCCGTGCCTGTGGCCGGAATGGGCGTCGGGATAGTGCTTGCGACAGGCGGCGTGGCCCAAGGGGGGTTGACGAAGTCGAAGAAACCCAGGTGGGATCAGCCAGATTCGGCTGCGCCGCATCGCGCTGGGTGAGGTACTTGTGGTCGCCGATGAAGCGATCTTCCACAAACTTCAGGATCGCCGTGTGATCCATCGGAACGTGGGAAACGTAATGTCTCCGGGTGAACGGAGAGATGACCATGTTCGGCAGCCGGAAGCCGAGCTGAGCCGCAAATCCATCGATCGCCGCGGCATCGCCGGCATTGTAGCCGGGGTCCTGGTAGTTCCCGTGGTCCTTGAGGTCGCAGTGCAGGGTCGGTGTCGGCGTCGTGGACCCGGCAAGAGGCGTTCCATTCGCCGGACAAGGGAAGTAAGGCGGCCCACTGGGGTTACTGGGCGGAGGATCCGGGTTGACCGCGATACTGGAAATATCGGGAATGCTAACGTTCGACGCGATCCCCGTTGCCGGGCTGGTGAAATGTTGGAGTAATTGGGAACCGGGGGAACGTGGTCGAACGGTCCGCCGCCCTCGTCGTAGGAAAGGAAGAAAACCGAATCCTTCCACGAATCATTCGGCATTCCGCTGGTGGCCATCAGCTTATTGACCAGACTCGCGACCTCAGCCTGTCCCCACAGTATCGACTGGCCCGAACCCGGATGCTCGTCATTGTGGCCGTAGGCGGGCTCGATAAAGGCAAAGCTGGGAAGCGTTCCGTTGGCGACATCGGTGAAGTACTGGCCGATGGGAGCAATGTGAGTCGTGTCCATGCAAAACATATTCGCGCCGGTGCCAATCGCCGTTGTCGTGGCAGAGCAGGCTGCGCCCGATTGTGGCGAATACAGATACTTATACGAATCGGTGAAATCGGCGAAGGTGATCGAAGGAAAGGCGTCCACGGTTCCGCAGTCGCCGTCCTGGTCCGTACAGCCGCCATTGGTCAGGCCGTAATAAATTTTCCACGACACCCCGGCTTTATCCAGTTTGCCGAAGATGGTCGGGGTCGAAAACTGAAAATTTGTGAACTTGTCGTCGTCGAAGGGATCGTAGACCAGGCCTTGCGTGGTGCCGCCGGTCATGGTGGCTAAACGGTTCGGCGTGCTCTTGCTGGAGACCGGCGAGAACCAGCGGTCGGAGAGCGCGAACTGCGATGCCATGTAGTAGTAGTAGTTCAGGTAACTCTGATCGTAGTACCCCATGGCGCGTTGTCCGTTGGGATCATCGGTCATGTCGCCGCTGCCGCTGCCGCTCTTGGCGTAGTTATAGGCGATGTGGACAAAGCCATTCATGATGGGATTGTTCGGGTTCGTCCGGCTGGGGGCGAAGTTGTATGGGCTCACATCGCCGTAGCTTCCGACCCAGTCGGAGGTCAGGTCGTCGATGCAGGCGGTGGCCAACGTGAACAACTTGATGGCGCTGCCGTCCAGTCCCGGGACGGACTGGCCCGGCGTACAGGTGACGGGAGGCGTTCCATATTGTCCTGTCGACTGGACAGGTGACAACATCGGTTTTGTTGGGAGCGAAATTGGTAGCCAACACCCCATTGGTTCCGGCGATCCCGTCGACGTCGTACTCAGTGCCATCGTCGCCGATATTCCACGCTTGCCCCGACGTGGGATCCTTCTGGTTCGCCCGGTATTGATTCAACATCCCGAAGTAGGTGTCGAAGGTGCGATTCTCCTGCATCAGGAAGATGACGTGGTTAATCAGGGTCATGTCAGCCGCGGCATTGACCGTCACGGTAACCGTCGCTGTCGCGGTGACGCTTCCATTGGTGGCCGTCGCCGTGTAGATCGTGGTTGCCGTCGGGCTGACCGGCGGCGGGCTCCCCGCTTCCGGTCAAGGTGTAGGTCGTGCTGTCCTGGTTATCCGAAATCACGACCTGCGTCGCATTGGCGGCCGTAACCGTCAGGGTCGCGGGATTCCCTTTGACAATCGTGGCCGGAGAGGCCGCGATCGACACGGACATTACCGTGATCGTGACCTGGGCAGAAGCCGTCTGGTTGTTTGCCCCGGTAGCCGTGACCGTATATGTCCTCGTCTGCGTCGGACCAGGATTTATAGTCACCGGCCCGCCGCCTGCCGAAACCGCAACGCTCGTGTTATCCACGTTATTCGTGATGTACACCGAATTGGCGTTCGTTACGGTGACATTGAAAGTCACTGGCGCCCCGGAGTCGATGATCGGCGTGCTGGTCGTCATGCCGACGGTCGTTGTCGTCGAAGATTGCACGGTAATCGGAACACTGGCAACAGCCGTTCCGCGCCGTACCGCTGGCCGTCGCCGTGTAGGTACAAGTCGCCGGCGTAGTCGGAACGGTGATTGGGACCGGTTGTGCTGCGCCGGTTGCCTGCACGGTAGTGGTTTGACTGTCGCAGTTGTCGGAGATGACGAACTGGGTGGCGTTACTTGCCACAACGGTCAGCGTGAGTGAACCGCCAGCCACAATGCTGGTTGCGCTGGTATTGAGGGTCACGGTCGGGGCGGTCGGCGTGGTTTGCGAACCGCCCGTTGAGGAGTCGCCGCCAGTCGTTGATGCGGCGGTTCCTCTGCCACACGCCGAGAGATACGAAAACGCGAGAAGCACCGCGCACAGAGTCAAATACCGGTAGCGTCCAGGGGCCGAGGCTTCGATCATGACACCTTCCTGTTGATTCATTCACACAATCAGCGACCTATGAATAGAAGCCAAAGCTGCACGCCTGAGTTGCTCCGCGATTTTGGTTGCCTGCGCATCGGCAAGAAAACTAAAAAAACAGTGATAGTCCTTTTGATCCAAAGGACTCACTACCGAAAAACGCCACGGGTTGAGTGGATTCTCTGACGTTATATGGCGCAAAGGAGTCGGGTGATCCGGCGGTGATATGGAGCGCTATCATGACGAAGAAGGAATTGCTCTGGAGTGACTCGATAGATACGGTGTCCTCGCTGCGGAGGTCAGCGTGAGCAAGCTCGCGGTTACGAGCCGATTTGGGTCGCCGACGAGGCTCGGCGCGTTAGGGTGACGGACATGACGATCTGCGTATTTACTCAACCCTAAAGCGACACGCTGGAATCGTCGTCCTTGGGATCGTCAACTTTTTCTGGGGTACATCAACTCGGGAACGGCTTTCGCGCGCTCCGCGCCTCGCTTTCCCGTTTTGGGTAATATCGCACTTCGCTTGCGTGTTTTCGCGCCGCTCTGCTCACGATTTCTCGAGCGGTTTCGGTGCATCCCGGTAAGACATTGAAACTGCAAGGGTTAAAATGTGGTGTACGGTGGGGAGATTGGTTATCAGCTTGCAATTCTATGGTTGCAAGTAGTCTCGACCTTGTCGATAGTTTTGAGGTAGCTATGCTTTCAGAGCCGAATCCTTCAGCCCCCATCGCAAAGCCAGAGCGCAAAATCAAGATCGGCGGTGTGGCTCGGCATTTCAATATCTCCGTGGATCTGCTCCGGCTTTATGAGCGCGAGGGACTCCTCATACCCATCAAGTCTTCCAAGGGCACCCGCTACTACACCGAACGGGACTATCCGTGGATCGAAACGTTGATGCGCCTGGTGCGCGACTACCGGTTGAACTTTGCCGGCGTCCGCCATCTGCTTGCCCTGCTGCCGTGCTGGGACGTCCGCCATTGTGACGGTGTGGAGCGAAGCCAGTGCGCCACTACGGCTGAGTCTTCCAATCCCTGTTGGGTTCACCACACCTGCTGCTGGCCGGGCAAAGATTGCTATGAATGCGAGATTTACCGTGCCGCGCCGGCGTGCGAGAACCTGAAATCGGTTCTGTTGACAGGTAACGCCAAGCAGGAAACCACATCGCCCGTCGCGTGAGGCGAACGCCACAATGGCGGGCGACCTGAACCGGTTAACAGCGATTGCGGCACAGTCAGGCCGGGGATGCCGGCCTTCCTGGAAAATACCTTTCGCAAATCGGGGTTAGCTCTGGCCGTCGCCAAGGCACAACCGCCGGGAAGCCGCGCCTACTGCGGTATGGACGGACGGTCTTCCGGATCGAGGCCAACCCGGTGACGGACATCGGCGCCGCGGACCCAGAAGATTACGTCTTCGGAAATATTCGTGGCGTGGTCGGCCACCCGCTCCAGGTTGCGCGTAATCAGCAGCACGTCGAGATAGACTTGCGCCCGCTCCGGGTTCTGCTTCATGCGCTGCACTAGAATGACGAAGGCTTCGTCCTTCATGCGGTCAACGATGTTATCCATTTCCAAAACGGCTTGGGCGACATCCGCCTTTCCGGAGAGGAAAGACTCGAGCGCGCGCCGCATCATGGTCGATACGGTTGCCGTCATCCGTCCGATATCGACCGGAATCTCAGCGACCTCGGGCTCTGCCAGCAGGTCCATCGTGCGCTGTGCGATGTTCACCGCCTGATCGCCAACGCGTTCGATGTCCGAGTTGATCTTCAGCACCGCCACGATGAAGCGCAGGTCGACCGCCATGGGTTGCTGCATGGCAAGCAGGTCGAGCGCAAGTTCATCGATGGCGCGTTCAGCCGTGTTGATCGCATCTTCCCGTTCGAAGACGAGTTGGCAAAGCTTGGGGTCGCGCTGAAGGTAGGACTCGGCCGCGGCCTCGATCGCACTCTCCGCCATACCGCCCATCTGCAGCAGCTTTTGCTTGAGATCATCAAGCCCTTGTTGGAACCTGGTCCGATTCATCCAAACCTGCCTGTGATGTAATCCTCCGTGCGTTGATCGGAGGGGGTGGTAAAGATCTTTTGCGTTTTGTCGAACTCGACCAGATTCCCCATCAGGAAGAATCCCGTGTAGTCGGCTACGCGCGCGGCCTGCTGCATATTATGCGTCACAATGACGACCGTGTAGCGCTCTTTCAACTGGAAAATCAGCTCTTCGATCTTGCCGGTTGAGATCGGGTCCAGGGCCGAAGCGGGCTCGTCCATCAGCAGAACTTCAGGCGCCACGGCCAAGGCGCGCGCAATGCAGAGCCGCTGCTGCTGTCCGCCGGAGAGACTCGCACCCGACTTCTTTTTGAGCACGTCCTTGACTTCATCCCACAGGGCGGCCAATTGCAACGATTGTTCGACGACCTCGTCGAGTTCATGCCGATTGCGGAAGCCGTTCAACTTCAGTCCGGCGGCAACATTGTCGTAAATCGACATGGTCGGAAACGGATTCGGCTTTTGAAAGACCATGCCAATACGCCGACGCACATCCACGGCGGCGGTGGCGCTGTCGTACACATCGAGATCGCCGACGATCACCCGTCCGGAGACATGCGCATCCGGCAGCGTCTCGTGCATGCGGTTCAAACATCGTATATAGGTCGACTTGCCACAGCCGGACGGTCCGATAATGGCCGTCACGTGGCCGGGCTCAACTTTCATTTTGATGTCGTTCAGTACCTGTGCTTTGCCAAACCACGCATTCAGATCCTGGACATCAATACCCACGCCCATTCCAGCACGGGCCCCTTTCTCCCCGCGGCAGCCAAGCTGCCGTCCACCGCAATTCAGATTGGAGGAACTTCGGTGGATTGAACATCAGGATTGTTGCGCAAAGGAACCGCGGCGCGCCGCCAGGCGCACCACCGCGACGGCCAGGACAATCAGGACGATCAAGACCAGTGCTCCCGCCCATGCCTGCCGGTGCCACTCATCGAATGGCGAGATGGCATAGGTGAAGATTTGCAGCGGCAACGCGGCGGTAGGCTGATTCGGATTCGTATTCCAGTACTGATTGCCGAAGGCGGTAAACAGCAGCGGCGCCGTCTCGCCCGCCACGCGCGCAAATGCCAGCATGACTCCCGTGATGATTCCCGACCTCGCCGTACGCAAGGCCACCGAAAGGGTGCTGCGCCACTGGGGAACGCCCAATGCCAAGGCCGCCTCGCGCACCGAATGTGGAACCATCAGCAACATCTCCTCCGTAGTCCGGGCCACGGTAGGAACCATCATAATACCCAGGGCCACGCCTCCGGCCATTGCGGAAAAATGTCCCTGGCGGAGCACCACCAGCGTGTAGGCCGCGATGCCGATCACAATGGAAGGAACGCCGTTCAGCACATCGGCCGTAAAGCGAACCATATTGGCGTATTTTCCGCGCCCGAATTCCGAGACGTAAATACCGGCTCCGATCCCGAGCGGCACTCCGATCAGGCTGGCGATACCAAGAATCAACGCGGAGCCAAGGATTGCATTTCCCATTCCGCCGCCCGCTTCGCCAACCGGCTGCGGCGTATTGGTCAGGAACTCCCAGTTGATGGAGCCCACACCCTTATAAACCAGGTAGGAGAGAATCGCGAACAGTGGCGCCAGCACCAGAATCGCCGCCGTTCCGGCACCGGCCGCAAAGAGTACGTTCGCCGTGCGGCGCCATAAAGAAACGTGTTGTTTGACTTTCGACATCACACTCTCGAAGGCGTGCCGCGGGTGATGGACCAGATCAGCAGGCGGGCTAACCCATTGACGACGATGGTGAGCAGCAGCAGGACCAGCCCAATTTCGACCAGCGCGCTGAGGTAGAGATCGCCCGTGGCCTCGGTAAATTCATTGGCGATGACGCTTGCCATGGTGTAGGCGGGCGCAAACAGCGACTTGGCGATTTCCGGCCGGTTGCCGATCACCATCGTGACGGCCATGGTTTCACCCATGGCGCGGCCCAGGCCAAGGATGACGGCCCCGAGGATACCGGCGCGTCCGTTGCGCAGCACGCCCATGCGAACCATTTCCCACCGCGTCGCTCCCAGCGCCAGCACCGCCTCACGTTGGTGGCGCGGCACGGCGACCAGCACCTCTCGGGTGATCGACGCGATGATGGGGATGATCATGATTGCCAGGATGATTCCGGCGGCCAGCATGCCGATGCCAAACGGCGGACCGGTGAAAAGCCCTGTCCAGCCCAGCGATTTGGCCAGAGCCGGCTGAACCCAGTTGCGCAGCAGCGGAGCAAGAATAAAAATTGCCCAAAGACCATAGATAACGCTCGGGATCGCCGCCAGCAACTCCACCGTAAACGAAGTGAAACCCCGCAAGGCCTTGGGACAAATCTCGGTGATGAACACCGCGACCCCAACCGCCAGCGGCACCGCCAGCAGCAACGCAACCAGCGATGAAACCAGAGTTCCGTAAATAAACGGAAATGCACCGAATTGCCCGGAAACCGGGTCCCAATCTGAACCAAGGAAAAACTCGAAACCAAACTTGGCGACCGAAAGCCTGGAGCGGGTAATTAGCTCGTGCAGGATCAGCACGACAATCGCCATCACCGAAAGCGAACAGGTCAGCATGGCGTAGCGAAAAGAGTCGTCGGCGAACTTGGTCGCTCAGCCCCGCTCGCAACTTGATGCGGCGCGTGGGGGCGGGCGTTCGCTCCCGTTCCAGCGGACTACGATTTTCGCCCATGACATGCGGTTTGCCAAAAACAGGGCTGGGAACGCGGGGAGCACTGATTGGAAGGGACCGTACTCACTCTGCCAAGTTAGCAGAGCTTTGTTAACGTAGCGTTAAATCCCAGGCAACACGACAGTCACGTCAGGTCTTCACCACAGCGACGTGCAATTACATTTCCATCTCGACGCGATAGCCAAATCCTTGCGAATTATCGGTGTAGCGTATCCAGCTTGGGCGGAAGGCATAGAGCGTCGATTGCGTGATGGCGGCAGAAAGCAGCACTCCCAGCCGAAAGCGGCGCCGATAGCCGGCGATGATCTCGCGGCGCTGCTGCGGGTCCGACACCTCAGACGCCGTGCCCTCCAGTTGCACCCCGCGAATCTTCTCCCAGCGATTCACCGAGGCATAGACCGCAACCGCAACCTGCGGCCGCGCGCGCAGATTGACGCTGTGCCGGCTGTCCGCCGAGGAAAGCCAATAAAGCGTGAGGTCGTCCCGCAGAAAAAAGAACAGCGGCGCGGCGTCCGGATGGCCGTGCTCGTCCACCGTTGCCAGCGTCATCGTACTTTGTGATTCCAGCAACTCCCGCACCGAGCGAAGGGTTTCAAGCTCAGAGGTCATGTCTTGTCGGCTGCCTCCGGCGATTGATTGCGCCGCAATAAAAAAGCTGCCGGCCTGAACCGGCAGCTAAACATTCTAACCCATTGAATCCATTGCCAGTAACTTGAATGCTAAGGCTCAGCTATCCGGCCCGCCGACTACTTGGCTTGCGGTTTCTGATCGACGTTGCCAGGAGTCGCCTGCATTCCCGTTAACTGCTCGTTCAGGCTATTGGCCTTCTGCTCGCGCCGTCTGCGCCTGCTGTCCCGCTTGCTGCGCGCCCACCTGGAGCTTCTGTTGCGCCTGCTGCAACGCCTGGTGACTCTGTTGCAACTGCATTAGCAGCTTATTAATCTGCTCCTGCTGTTTCTTCAACTGAGTCTGCATCTGCCGCAATTGCTTGAGCCGAACTGGCCGTGGCCTGCTTGCGAGCAGGTTCTTTCTTTTCCGTATCGGCGGCGGCCAGCCAAGTCGAGCAGCAAAGCACGATGGTCAGCGCCCCGGCTAAAAATCTCCTCATTTTTATAACTCCAAAGACTCGTTGTGTGTCTTTGAAGTTAGCAGAGCCGCTCCTCCAAAGCCAGATCTGTTTAGCAAAAGGGTGCAGCCGTTGAAGCAGCCGGGCGTTTCAGCCCGGCGAGGAACGCGGCATACACTCATTCCTAAACTGCTCCAGCAGGCTGCTGAAAAACAGTTCTGCAATTGACCCAGCCCACAAGGCCTTGTTAAACGAGTTCGTAGAGCACACATCCCACTGGCGCTCGCTTGTTGCTTCGGCGCTTTCTCCAGCAGCCAGCTAGTGGATTTGCTGAATTTCCGCGCGCACCATTTTGCTCACCGCGGTGGGCAGCGGAGCGTACGTCAATGATCCGGTCATGGGCTCGCCCTTGTCCAGCATCCAGGTTAAAAAGTCTTTCAGAACCTTACCCTTGGCAGGATCTTTGGACTGCACCGGCACCAGCAGCCAGGTAAAGCTGGCAATCGGGTAGGCGTTCTTGCCGGGAGCATTGGTGATGGAAACACGGAAATCGGCCGGCATTTTAGCCGAGGCCGCAGCCGCCGTCGTAGACTCCAGCGAGGCCTTCACAAAATTGCCTGCGGAATTCTGCACGGTCCCGAATGGGATCTTGTTCTGTACCGCGTAGATCAACTCGATGTAGCCGATCGAACCCTGGATCTGGACGAATCGTTCCGGCGACTCCTTCGTTTCCCTTGCCGCCGATTCCGGTGGGCCACTTTACGCTCGTGCCCTTGCCCACGGTCTTTTTGCCATTCGGGGCTGACCTTGGAAAGATAGTCGGTAAATACGTAAGTCGTGCCGCTGCCATCGGAACGATGGGCAACCACGATCTCCTGGTTGGGGAACTTAACGCCAGGATTCGCCTTCGCGATCGCGGGATCATTCCAGTTCTTGATCTTGCCGAGGAAAATGCCGGCCAGAACATCGGGAGTAAATTTCAGCTCCTGGGAAACGCCAGGAATGTTATAGGCGGGAACAACCGAGCCGAGCACGGTCGGCACATGAAGAATCTTTACTTTGGCTTCTCGCCAGCTGTTCGTCCGTCATCGGCCCGTCGCTGGCTCCGAAATCGACCGTTCCTTCCAGCAGTTGACGAATGCCGCCGCCGCTGCCGATGGATTGATAGTTGATCTGAATGTTGGGATTTGCTTTGTGGAATTCGCTAAACCATTTCGAGTACATCGGATATGGGAACGTAGCACCGGCGCCGTTTAGGTTCACCTGCGCCACGGCGCAAATGCTGAAAAGCGCAACGCACAATGCGACTTTGAGAAAACGATTCACTCCATCCTCCTGGTTTCAGCTCGATTCGAGCTTCTATTCCTGGTCCTTAAACTTCCTAAGTACTACAAAGTTGTTACAGATGAATGAATTTCGGCCAATCACGGTTGTGTCGCCACGGGCAGAATCAGCGCAACCCATTCGCCCGTGGCACCATCTTGGGCCGAACGGGGTCAAAGAGATGCGGTTCTGGCCGGTTACTGTCTTTCCCGATGCTGCGCACGCAGGTGTTCGATGAAAAGCTTTTCGTCGGGTATATCGTAGCTGCGCAGAACATGCCGCACCGTCCTTCCGCTCACCAGGTGGCAGACCTCTTCGGCGATGTTCTTGGCGTGGTCGCCGGCGCGCTCCAATCCCTGCGCCATAAACAGCACATGGAAACTCTCCGGGCGCCTTTGCTCGCGATTGGTTTCGAGATGATGCAGAAAAATCAGGTTGCGGAGACGGTCCATCTCGGCGTCGGAGCGCAACACGGCTACGGCGCGATCCAGGTTGCGCTCGCGGTATGCGCTGTCGGCCTCGCCCAGCATGCTCTCCAGGCGCGTTGCCATCGACTCCAGCGCTTTTTTGTCTTCCACCGCCAGGCGCGAGCCCAACCGACTCGACGCGGTTGCCAAAGCTCAGCAGCAGGTCGCCGATGCGTTCCAGAGCGACCACGAACTTCATGCAGGCCAGCAACTCCCGCGCATCGCTTTCACTCACGCGCGTAATGATCGAGGTGGAGAAATCATCGACGTCGCGGTCAATCCCATCGAGACTGATCTCGCAGCTTCGCAACGCTTTCAAGGCTTCTTCGGAGCCGGTGGCAATTGCCTCCGCGGCAGCCTTGGCCCCGGAACGGGCCAAGCGAAACGCATCCAGCGTCAAATCGGTGACTTGCGAGATATCGGCGTGGTGATTTGAGGAAGAGGTGGCCATGCTGTCTCCGCGATGCCTGCGCCTGAGGCTGGAGTCCCCGCTACGCAACGCTCGCGCGTCTCGCGGGGCCGAAGCTTAACTATACCGAAAAAGTGTTTACGCCCGGTGAACGCGCTGCATGAAACCTCGATCAAAATTATGAAACATCGGTCGCCGCCGGCAAAGTGAAAAAGAAGATGCTGCCGTGGTTCAATTCGCTTTCGGCCCAGATCGCGCCGCCGTGTACGCGGACGATGTGCTTGGCGATTGCCAATCCCAGTCCAGTGCCGCCGCTCTCGCGAGAGCGCGCCTTGTCCACCCGGTAAAAACGCTCGAACAGCCGGGGCAGATGCTCCGAGGCGATTCCCGGGCCGTAGTCATGCACAAAGAATTCGACCGCGCCTTCCACATCGCGCGCGCCGATTTCCAGCCGCCCGCCCGACGCGGCATATTTTAGCGCGTTATCGATCAGGTTGCGGAAGACCTGAAAAATGGCGTTGCGGTCGGCGGATACGCACTGCGCGGCATGATTCTGAACGATCAGTTCCATGGTTCCGCTGAGTTCGTTCTCGCGGAAGTTCTCGGCGGCATCCTCGAGCAGCATGGCGGGTGAGACCGGATGGAGATCGAGCTTCTGCTCGCCCGACTCGACCTTGGCAAGAATCAGCAGGTCCTCGGTAATCCGCGTCATGCGCGCGGCATTCTTGCGAATGATCTCCAGGAACTCGCGGCTGGGGCCATCTTCTCCCGCGCTTTCCAGCAGCGTTTCGGCGTATCCCTGCACGTTGGTCAGCGGCGTCCGCAGCTCGTGCGAAACGTTGGCGATGAAGTCGCGGCGGGTCTTCTCGACGCGTTCGACCTCGGTCAGGTCGTGCAACACCGCGACGGCGCCTCCGCCGGCCATGGGCGCGGCCGTCACATTAAAGATCTTGCCGGGCACGATGGAAGAGGCGCGCTGGGTGGAAACCGATCGATCGCGAAGCGCAGTCTGGATGGTGGCAAGGAAATTCGGTTCTCGAATCGTCTCGACGACCGCGGCGTTGGGCCGGACGCCGGTGGGCAGCAGCTTTTCCATCCGCCGGTTCGCCCATTGCACCCGGCCTTCGCGGTTCACCGCCACCACCGCCTCCTGCATGCTATTCAGCAGCGTTTCCAGTTGGTCGCGACTGGTCTGCAGGGCTTCGAAGTTTTCCTGCAACTTCTTCGTGGTAGCGTCCAGCGAATGCGCAACGGCGCCGATTTCGTCGGCGGAATTCTCGTCCAGCCGCGCCGAAAGGTCGCCCTGCGCGACTTGCGCCGCGAAACCCACGATGCGCCGCAAGCGCGTGCTGACCGAGCGCGCATAGAGCGCAGCCACAACCATCGCCACCAGAAAAGCCAGTAACGAGCTGAACAGCAACTCGTAGCGGATTCTGCCGCCGCGCCTGCTGGATGGCTTGCAGCGGATAGGCCAGCCGTACGGCGCCACCGTTCACCGGCGCGGCGACATAAAGATATTCGACTCCGACGGTCGCGCTTTTGCGCGTGTCAGTCCCCACTCCGCCTTGCAGGGCCGCGTGGAATTCGGGACGCTGGGCATGGTTCTCCATCGCGTCCGGCTCGGCGCTGGAGTCCGCGATCACCTTGCCTTGCGGGTCGATGATGGTGGCGCGAGCGGCTGCCTGCTGGCTGACGAACTCGACGAGTTTCTGCGGAGAAATCTGGCGCTCGTGATTCACCCGGTCGGCAAACATCGCCACTTTCTGCCGCAGAGCCGCTTCGGTTTCGCGGCGCAGCGAATTCTCCCACGACCTGCGCACCAGCAGGTCGAGCGTAACCGTCGCCACCACGATGACCAACAGAAACGCGAAAAGAAGCTTAATGAAGAATCCGTTGTTTCACTTAGCCGCACCGAAGCGGTACCCCGCTCCGCGGACGGTTCGCAAATACTGCGGCTGCTCGGGATCCTTTTCGATCTTTTCGCGGAGACGGCGCACATAAACATCGACCGAGCGCGGAGTAACAAAGGCGGTTTCGCGCCAAACCGCATCCAGTAACTGATCGCGGGTAAATACTCTTCCGGGATGGCGCGCCAGGTAATCCAAGAGCCGGAATTCGGTCGCGGTGGTCGGCACCGACTCGCCGCGAACCGTCAGCGTCATGGCGCCGCTATCGATCTCAAGGTCTTCAAACTGTACCACTTCCGGCGCCAGCGGCCGCTCAAATCGGCGCAGCACGGCCTTGACGCGGGCCACGACTTCGCGGGGGCTGAACGGCTTGGAAATATAGTCGTCGGCACCGAGCTCAAAGCCAAGTACGCGGTCGGGTTCCCCGGTCTTTGCCGTCAGAAAAATGACCGGAGTCATGGCAAGCGCCTGCTTTGCCCGTATCTGGCGGCACAGGTCAAAGCCGTCGCCGCCGGGAACCATGACGTCCAGCAGGAACAACAAGGGTTTCTGCTTCTCGGCTTCGGCGAGTACGTTGTTCGCAGTCGAAAAAAGGCGCACCTGAAACCCCGCGCCTTCAAGGTGATGCCGGAGGAGGTGAGCTATGTCGGCTTCATCCTCCATGACGAAGATGATAGGCTTCACGCCTTAATTCTACTTGCGAATTGTTGAAGATACAGCCCTTCTGATCGTCGATTCAACCAAACTTTCACAATTCCTCGCCGAGTACTCCGGGACCAGTTCGGGAATGGCCGCTTTCGACGTTTGCGAGAGTCCACGTACGGCGCTTCTCTGCCGGGCACACTTTCCGCAAATCCGGGCTGGTGCCGACTCCCGAGTTGCAGTATCCCATATGCGGCCTGGCTGTGCTGACCACAAGACGCTCAGAGCTTCGGCCGGATAGAGGCGAAATTTCTTGTTCTAAGTTCGGAAACTTGAACAAAATCTAAATAGTTATCGCACTTCCCGCCGCAACAGGCATTGTCGTTACCAGTTACGCTGCATGACTTTACTGAATTCTGAAAGGAGTCTTCCCCTTGGCAACTCTGCTTAGTCTGATTCTCGCGTTCTCGTCCTTCATCGGCACTGCAACGTCGACCGACCGGCACCACCACAACTCCCTCCACCGGCGTCGTTCAGCCAGACGGAAGCGGCGGACCGCCGCCGCTCGGCAGGTAAGGCTGCGCTTCTGCATTTGCTCGCTGCCGGGTTTGCGGGTATGCTGACCCTACCCGGCAGCTATGCTTTTGTGGCACCAGTACGTGCTATGGATCGCGCCCGCAGTAGGCCAGTGCTTGATCGCGCTGTTTATGTCGCGGCGCAAGCTTTCGACCGACTTTCCCGTCTTTTCGGGCCTATGTCTTCTTCCATATAGTGCAGTTGCCGATTGAGCTTTATTGCTACTTCCATTCCCATGCGCTCTATTTCTATGCGTTCTGGATTATGCAAGCGTTCGATTTCCTGCTGGTGATCGCCGTCATTCAGGAAGTATTCGGCGCGGTGTTGCGCGAATATTCGATCCTGAAAAAACGGGCCAACCAGATCTACCGCTGTGCCGTTCTGATCCTGGTGGCGGTGGCATTCGGGACCGCGCTGCTGGCGCCCGGCAACGAGACGGACCGCACCGTCGCAGGTCTGCTGACGCTCGATACCAGCTCGATGATCATTCAGTTGGGGGTGCTGGCAACTCTGTTCGTGATGTCGCGGATGCTGGTGCTGGGCTGGGGACAGTTGGCATTCGGAATTGCACTGGGCTTCGGGGTGATGGCGAGCGTGCAGCTTGCAGTTTCGCTGATGCGGAGTTATCTGGGAGATGGAAGCACTCCGGGCTATGTCCTGCTCCGCCCGCTCGCCTATAACTTGGCGGTTTTGATTTGGCTTTTCTATGCGGCGAAACGCGAGCGGCGCAAGTCGGCTCTCCGCGCTGCCGCCCGAAGCCGACGTACCGCTGGAACGAGGCCCTGGAGAAGATGCCGCGCTCTCTGAATGGCGACTCCTCTCCATCATCGACCTCTCCATGAATCGACGGGATAATCGACGGCGGATCGGATACGCGCAATCCCTACATCCTGTCGAACTTCAGCTCGCCCCTGGCCCGCAGCTCGGAAGGCAGGAGAGCAGCGTAGATGGCGGTGTTGACCGGCAAATCGAGCCCTAGCTCCTTGCCGATGCGAGCGACCGCCCCGCACAGCGACTCCAGCTCGGAGGGACGCCCTTCCAGAATATCCCGCTGCATGGAGGTTGTGCCGCCCGGAGGCAAGCCATCGACGATGCCCATGGTGTCATCCACGGCGCTGGCCGGCATCTTTACGCCCTTCGCTTTGGCCAGGGCGTCGATTTCCTGGATTGTCCGGTATAGCAACTGCCGGGTGGCCGGCGTCTGGCGCACGATGCCTGCCGGCGATCTGGTGACGCTGGCGACTCCCCCAAACGCGGTTATAAAGAAGAACTTGAGCCAAAACCTGACGTAGATATCTTCTGGAATGACGGCCTGGATGCCGGCCTTGGCGATGGCCGCTCGCAGCGGTTCGAGCCTTGGCGTGCGGGAGTTGTTCTGTTCTTTGAACGCGATGAAAGGCTCAAGACCGAAATGCCGGATATGTCCCGGCTCGACGATCGTGCTCATCAGGCCGCAGAGCCCAACCAGGACCTTGTCGCTGCCCACCATCCGCGACAACTCCTCCGGGGCCTCAATCCCGTTCTGTAACGGAACCACCATGGTTTGCGGGCCGACGAGGGGTTTCAGCATGGGAGCCAGTTCCGCAACTTGCCCGGCCTTGACGGCAACCAGCACCACATCGACCGGCCCGACCTCGTTCGGCTGTTCTGAAACTCGAACACTGGGCAGCACAAAATCACCTTTTGTGCTATCCACTTTCAGCCCATGCTGCCGCAAGGCTTCCAGGGTGCGGCCCCGCGCCAGGAACCAGACGTCTTCTCCTGACTGCGCCAGTCTGCCGCCGAAGTAGCCGCCAACCGCTCCCGCCCCTATCACCGCAAATCGCATTTTTCTTCTCCCCAACGCGAATACACGCCTGATAATCCGCTATCAATTTAAACCATTTAAGCCCGCTGCGGCGGCGCGATGAGTTCAGGTCGAAACGAAGCCGCAACGATGGCCTGATTTCGATCCGATGAAAAGGGATTCCCGGAGCGGAGCCGGGCTTGGGAGGACAGTTGGGGGGACTTTAGCGTTTTGCGCGCCCGACTTCAGGGACGACCAATTCTGGAATCCGAGAGTTCCTCAACATCACCGCCGGGCGTGGAAGCCCGGCTATCTTCGCGGAGATACCTTCCGCGACTCTGGTCTAGCTGTCGTGACGATGCAGCGTCGGCTGATCGTCATCCTTCTTTTGATTCTGATCCTTCTGATTCTGATCGCTGTTGTTCGTGTTGCCGCTCGGCTGTCCGCGGCGAAGTGCGGGACGGCGCTCCTTCTTGTCATCGATCTTGCGCCGGTTTTGCAGTTGAGCCAAGCGCAATTTCACCGACTGAAACTCCGATGTATCGAGCAGATACTGGTTACGATCCGGGAGAATCTGTCCGATTTCTTCTTGGGTTTTCTCGATGCGATCAGGAGTGGGCGGATGGTTTTCGAAGGTCTTATCGAAGCAAGCCGGGCTTCTTCTTTTCCATCGCTTCAATCTTCTCGAAGAACTGCACGAAAGACTGCGGATCGTAGCCGCTCTTGTAGAGATACTCCACGCCGAGGTAGTCGGCCTGAGCCTCGAATCCGCGCGAGAACTTCAGAAACGCCACCGGCAGTCCGATACCGGCGACGCCCGAAACCGCGTAGCCGAGGCCGCCGCCAACAAAGATGAGCGGGATGGCCGCCAGATTCGCGAGCTGTCCGCGGGTGGCGCCGCGGGCCGCATGGCAGGCGCAAACGTGAGCAATCTCGTGCGCCATCACGCCGGCCAGCTCCGATTCGTTGTCGGCGGCGAGGATCAAGCCCGAGTTCACGAAGAAGAAGCCGCCGGGAAGCGCAAATGCGTTGACCTCATCGGAGTCGATGACCTTGATGGTGAAAGGAACCTGCGCATCGGAGTTACGAACAATATTCTGTCCGATGCGGTTCACATACTCGGTAACCACCGGGTCCTGCACCATCTTCGCCGTCCGGTTGATCTGGTCGGCATAACCCCTTCCTAACGCAATTTGCTTTTCGATGGAGTACCAGTTGCCCACGCCTCGGCCGCAACCCACATTACGGTTTCCGATCGCGCTGAGGTCCTTGATGCTGCCGTCGTGATATTTCGTCTCGGACGAATCCGCGGTGCTGGCCTTCGCTGCATCGGCGGCGCGTGCCGCCAGTGACGGCGCAAGCATGACCGCGAGCGCGAGAATCCAAAGCTTGGGGGACCTCATGGATACACTTCTCCCTCGGATGTTGCAAACCCTGACGCCAACAAGAATGGTGCGCTACCCAACCCGCGGCCTTCATCCGGCTGCGACCTTAATCCATAATTCTAGTCGTTGTCCGGCCACAGTTGCGCCGGTCTCAACCGATTTCGAGTGCCGACGGAATGCCGCTGGAATTTAGATGCTTTCGGCGTCGCGACGTGCTGCTCGAATAACTATTTGTCTTTCAGGTGGATACGTACGGCAGTCCAGCTCGGAAGCGGATTCCTGCGGCTCTTCCCAGGCAGGCGGCGGAAATAGGCGAGGGGCGGACACATGCGCTGGAGGTTGGTAGCTCCACACCTGAGTGTGGAGCTACCCAGCATTATGGAATTCCAGCCCTGAATGGAATTCTGCGGAACGCCACCGTAGGGCCTTTTCAGCTCTGATTTGCGGAAATTAATTCACCTGTTTGCTGCCGATATGCCAACTCAGCCCAGCCGAAATGCGGTAACTGTTGAGGTCTTCGGCGAAAAGACGCGTACGGAGATAGTCGGCGAGCACCACAATCGAAGCATGCGGCACGACGTGGAAAACTTCGAAGCCGCCGCCTGCGCCGTAGAAAATCCTGTATTCGGCTTTGGACTGCCCCCCAATGGGAAGCATTTGACTAGGAATTCCCGCAGGCTGCACCGTGAGCAGCGACTCGTGGACCAATCCCAGACCGGGGCGCACAAAGGGAGCAACCCACTTATTCTTGCGCAAGAGGAATTTCGTGCCGACCGCTACGGTGTACGTCTCGGCGTTAAAGGGAATATCGGTGTTCCCAACCACAGGAAGGGCTTGCATTTGATGGCCGTCGCCGGAATAGTGGCAAAAATCGGCGCCGAGGGTCAACCACTTGAGCCAGTTGTAACCCGACGAGATCTCAAATCCGCGCTGGTTGATGCTGTTCTTGGAGGTATTCAGGTACGAATAGCTGCCTGTGACCTGGGCTTGTGGAATTTCGGTCTGAGCAACGGCACTGACGCAGAACAGCAATACGAGCAGAGAAAGGGCGCAGACCAGCAAACGAGATCTTGAAATCTTCATCTAGTCTCCAGTTTTCTACAGAGAGAGTCCCCGAGACGCACGAGAGATGGCGGGCTACACATCACTACGGCCACTTCGGGCTTGGAACATAAATAACAGAGAAGCAGTACCTCTGTCTCCGTAAATATTGCATATTCCACCTGAAATTTTGCTTCCGGACAAGCCCCGGGCGGACGCTTCGATGTCGAGAGTTGGCTCCAGAAGTCCGAGGCAAAGAGCCGGCGGAAACCGTCTGCTTACTCTTTGCCTCACCCGGCTTTCACCCCAACCAGCCCAACAGCAGGCTGGTCGGGGACCCCGGCTTTCACCCCAACCAGCCCAACAGCAGGCTGGTCGGGGACCCCGGCTGAAACCGCGCTCTGGGCGGAACGATGTAACAGGATTTTCAGTTCACCCGCGACCGATAAAAGGCATGTTCGTGGCCATTACAGTGAGAAATTGCACATTAGCTTCGAAGGACCGGCTTGCCATGAAGACCACGGCATCGGCGACATTGCGAACATTCATCCTGGGCTCGACCATAGTGGTTCCGTTCGCTTGCAGGACGCCGGCGCTCATGCGCTCGGTCATTTCCGTCGCCGCATTGCCGATATCGATCTGGCCGCAGGCGATGCCGTATTTTCGGCCATCCAGCGAAATGCACTTGGTGAGTCCCAAAATGGCGTGTTTGGTGGTGGTGTAGGGCGCTGAGTTGGGCCGCGGCGTGTGCGCCGAAATCGAGCCATTGTTGATGATCCGCCCGCCCGACGGATCCTGCGCCTTCATCATGCGTATCGCTTCCTGCGCACAAAGAAAAGCTCCCGTGAGGTTGACGCCTACCACCGTGCTCCACTGTTCATAAGAGAGGTCTTCCATGGAAATGGCAGGGGCGCCTGTGCCGGCGTTGTTGAACAGCAGGTCCAACCGGCCAAAGGTCTGCTTGATCCTGGCAAAAAGAGCCCGCACGCTCTCGGGATTGCTGACATCGGTGGGCACCGGAAGCATTTTCCCCAGGGAGGCTTGCCCCAATGCGGCTGTTTTTTCCAGCTCTGCGGCGCGGCGGCCGGCAAGCACAACCGAGTACCCTGTCGATTGCAGGGCCAGACTGACAGCACGGCCTATGCCGCTGCCAGCTCCCGTCACGAGTGCTACCTTAATATCGGTCATGATGTTTATCTTTGTCCTTTCCTTGCCCGGGCAACACGCGGCCCAACTTCGATTCGGCTTCGAATACGATTGCACACGGGAGTCGCGACCATTGTACCTATATCGTCTGGTCTGTAGTCACCCCGGCTTCCGGACCGGCGGCTGAAAAATGCGCTGAACCCTGGGGCCACGACACCGCCGGTTGGACAGAACAGATTCGCGGAACGTGTACCAGCGCCCGCGGAAACGCACACCCGGCAAGGGCTTGACGATTGCGGAATAACATCCGGTTTGGCGATGACCTGTAGAGGATACCGGTTATGAAATGCTCTGGAGCAAGCGCCGCGCTTTATAAGGCGCCCAATGGACATTTCCGCGCCATTTCCCACTGATGAATGATGGACATTTTCGGCGTTTTTCGCTACTTTAAGAATGCTCACCGATGGGCGCGGTAGCCAAGTGGTAAGGCAGAGGTCTGCAAAACCTTTATTCGGCGGTTCGATTCCGCCCCGCGCCTCCAATTTCTTCAAAAACTTGCAGAGCAGAGTCGAATGCGGTGGCCGCCGTTTGGCTGCCACCTTCTGGCAGCCGGGACTGCATCACCCCGTCGAGCGCGGCTGATTTGCCGCCACCATCAAGCTCAGGGTCGAGGCCGTGACCTCTGCCGATTCCTGCAAGGAAAGATCATCGCCAAATTAAAGCCATTAGCGGGCCAAGTAGAGCAGCGCCTGTGCCAGCCGGCAAGCCGGCTCCATGCGCGCCGGACAGTCTCAAGATATGTCACTCCCTGATTGCCAAGAATGTGCAAGCCCCACCTTGCTCATCGAGGAGTTTGTGCTTCAGCACTCGCTGACGGGCGCCGGTTATTTCCGGGTCTGAAGTTGGTGATATCCCATTTTTCCCCGGGCCTCCCGAAGTGACACTCCTTTGCGAACTTCTCGCTCAATAATCTCTTCCTTCTTAGCAATCTCTTCGGCGACGCGATAAACTTCCTCCGCTCTTTCGCCGGGAATGACCAGTGCGCCGCTATCGTCACCCATCAGAATATCGCCCGGCTTTGACCTGTACTCCGGAAATTGCCACCGGAACGTTCACGCCATCGCACTGAACGCGGTCCTTGCCCGTCACCATGTAGCAGCCGCGGGTGAAGATCGGGTATTTCAACTTGGCGAATCCCCGGGACATCGCGGCAGACTCCATCGATTACAGTTCCGGCAATACCGCGCATTGAGGCGTTGATGGTCATGAGGTCGCCCCAAACGGTGCAATAGGTGCGCCCTCCATTGTCCAGTACCACTACCTGCCCCGGCGCAACATCATCCAGAAAGTCGCCGACTGTGCCTTTAATGGTTCCGCAGGGAACGTAGTGCACGGTAAAGGCAGGACCGCAGAACTTTGTTTCTGCAATCACCGGGCGGATGCCGTGCAAACCGCCGACTATACCGAGCCTATCCAGCGCATCCGACACGCTGGTCGTATCGAATTTCTTAAAACCTTCGATAATCGCCTGATCCACGCTTGATCATTCCTCTCTCTCCCGGTGCGCTTACTTGAGCATCTTTTCGTAACCGTACTTGGTGTCCACTTCCAGCATGGAGGCGCCTGCCCTGATCTCCGCCACCATCTGCTCCTCTTTGTCGTAGAGTTCCTCGGCTTTGACCAGAACCTCGTCCAGCCTTTCCTGGGGAATGATCACGACACCGCTGCGGTCGCCCATGACCACGTCCCCGGGCCGGACTTGCACTCCGGCGAACTGGATCATGATGTTGGTCGCCTCTTCCATGATCCGGCCGCGGGCGGTAGCCACTACCGTTCCTCGGGCATAGACCGGGAACTGGACATCGATGCAGTCGTCGAGATCGCGCACGGCGCCATCGACTACCACGGCGCTGAGGCCCTTCATCTTGGCGCCGTTGGCGAGAATTCCGCCCCAGCAAGAGGTGTCCAGGCGCCCGCCATTATCGATGACAATGATGTCGCCGCGCTCGCCTGCCTCAATCGCCTTGACGCCCAGATGAGTTTTGCCCTTGGTCAGTCCCGCAGCGGTAATCTTCAGCGTGACCGCCCGGCCGACGATCTTGCCCGCGCTCTCCCACAGCGGACGGATGCCATAGGTCGCGCCCTTCAGGCTCAGCGCATCGAGCGCGTCGGCTATGTTGGTGGTCGAAAGCCGCAGCAACCGCTGGCGATACTTGGTATCGAATTCGGACATGGAATCCTCGTTCCAGAGTTGTTACTGATGGTATATACCTGCCCCTGGACTGTCATCCTGAAACGGAGCGCCGGCATCCGGCAGACGCAACAACGGCGTCTGCCGGAGGACCCGGCTTGCTCAGGATGCCACTTCAAGTGTCAGGCCGAGGTGACTTTCACGATTCCCGCGTCGGCGTCTACTTCGACGATGTCACCGTCTTTGATCGCCGCGATCGGGTCGCAATCGCACTTGTCCACCATCGGAATCTCGGAGATGATGCAGCCGATCGCCGTCACCTGCTCGACGTTGCGATTGATCATGGCGCACGGGCCGACGCCATTGCTGACCGCTTCGTAGATCAGGTAAGAGCCGCCCGTCGAACCTTTGCCGGTCGGGAAGACCAGGACCTTGCCGGCAATGCTCTTGCCTTTGAGCGGATGGCCGACCTCGGTGATGATGCCGGTCTTAACGTCGACCCCGCCCAGAAAGCAGATCGGCTCGGCCGTCACCAGCGCGGGCCCCCGCGTCTTGCCGCCTACAACCTTACGTGCGTGAAGAATCTTTTCCATTGTCGTCATCTCCGTTACTGCTGCCGGAAAACACCGCCACACAGGCAGTGACTATCAATGGGACCGTAAAGCTCTTCGTCCTGGCCAGCAGAATTCCGGTTACCAGTGGAGCCATAGCGCCACCGATATTGCCAAGGAAATTTTGCAGCGATCCCAGGGTTGCGACGTGATTGGGCGGTGCGATGTCAACCATCATCGTCTGGATTGAACCGGTAGCCAGGCTGAAGCTGGCTACCGCCAACGTGAGAAAAGTGACTGCCGGCCACGTGGAGGTGGAGTATGCTCCCAGTAGTGTGAAGACCGTCGCCAGGCACGCCCGCTTCGGCGTGGCCCTTGGCCAAGGCCCGCAGCATCTCCACCCCGGTCGAGCCGCCGCAAGTCAAAGAACGCGCCTTGGTGCAGCCGGAGAGCTTGGTTTGATAGGAACGCCCGCCGAGCAATCGAAAGCCATGCCGAGCGAGGTTAGGTCTTGAATGCGCTCGCAGGATTCGTCGGCGATGATGCGGCAAAGCGCGGGATCGTTAAGCCCGCCGCCGGTTGCCAGCATGTCCTGGTAATAAACGTCAGGGCTGTCGCATCGCCGGCGAAGTTGAAGGGTGCGTTGATTCCCAGACTCTCGGAGGCGATCAATTGCGTGCTGCCAGTCTTGCACTGCCTGCCGGCAATGGCCAGAACCACTCTGAGTTCCGGATGACATCGCTTGGCTTCCAGGGCGGCACGGCTTCCGGCAGCCCCGGCTCCAACCACCAATACGTCACAAGCGAGTTCGATCATGTTTCCTGTCCTGTAACAGCGCAGAATCGGGGGGCTATACCCGGTTCAGCGCCGCGCTTTGCCGCCTGCCTGATAGTCTCGCCGCCGTCCTGCACTCGCGGCCTGGAAAAATCTTCCAGCAATCTCAGGTTTCGGCCCGCCCTGTCGGCCGCCTCGCGCAGCACCGCTTTCATCGCGATCGCCCAAGCCATGTCGTGCCGCGCCTGGGGAGCAGATACTACCAGCGCCCCCAGGGCGCGCCCGTCGTGTCCGAGCACGGGGGCACCGATGGCGCAAACTTCCGGATCAATTTCGCCCCAGGAGACATGTGCCCGCTCTTCCCGAATCGCGTCGTCTTTTTTAAGCAATGGAGGTCCGCTGAAGGCGCGTATAACCACCCCGCCAGCGCCGATGTCGATCGGTATGCGGTTGCCCAGATAAAGCGCGTCACGTATGCGGCGCATGGGATCGACGCGCAGGATGCACATGCGCATCGGCGGCTGGGTGCCGGGCAGTGGCACATAATAGGCGACCGTCTCGCGCGTGGCAGTCGAGAGATCCTCCATGATTGGGCGGAGAATCTTTTCCAGCGTCAGATCGACGGCGAACAGCGACCCCACGGACCATGCCTGCGGCCCAATGCGATGGCGGACCAAGCTATCGCGCTCAACGAAACCACAACGCCGCAGCGAAACCAGCAGGCGTGAGATGGTGCTCTTATAAACCGGTGCGCGAAGCCAGTTCCGCCAGCGTCAGCGCGGGAGAGCGCTCGTCAAAAGCTCTCAGGATTGACACTGCGCGCTCGACTGCCGCTACACCTTCTTCGGCTTTAGGGCCTTTGCCCACCATCATTTCTTATGCCTGCCGTTCTGCCTGACAGGACGCCATACTGTTATTGCGTGGGGTCAAGTTAATGTGAGATCACCAATTGTCAAGATAAATTCCGGGTCGAATCGGGTCGGCTAGGGGCTGGTTAGCACCGACACCAGACGCCGATGCTCCCGCTGTGCAAGTCTTAGGTGCGGGCCTCCTGGCGAAAATACTCACGAGGATAGGCTAGAGAGAATCGCATACTCGCCCATTGCAGACAGGGTGTTGCATATTAATCGACTCGTAACTGCCGGTTTGCCGACAATCCGGAAGTGCCTTTACCATCGCACGCACGTGCATCGAGATATCGGATTACGGTCGGCGCGATGTTGCCCACACCTCGGTAGCTTCTGCGAACTCCTCTCCACGGAACGAATCTCGCGGAAATGCTAAGGCACAACCGAATTCTACCGATAGGCAAGGTATGCAGAGGAATGCTTTCAGAAACGGGATGTGCTCTTTCCTGTTGACTGCTCTGCAACTGCTCACCGGAGCCACGGGCTACTGCCAAGCTACAGCGGCGGCCGAGCGACAGACGCTTTCGCTGAATGACTGCCTGCGCATCGCCCTGGAGAAAAACCACAGCCGGCCGGCCAGCCGCTTCGCCGTCGCCGTGGCTGAAGCGCAGCATCGCCAAGCATTGGCCGGGTATTGGCCGCAGTTGAGCGTCCAGGGCGGGGTCACGCGTCTGGACCAGGCGCTTAACTTTGTTTTTCCGGCGAGTACGATGTACATCCCGGCGCAGGCCGTTGCTGTTCCTGCCGGGAATGCGACCGTCGCCATCCCAGCCAACTTTCTGGGGCCGGGATCTCCGGCCACCCAGCTTCCCGTCAGCTTTTCGGGACAGACGGTCAACACCAGCGCACAGGTCTTTGCCGTTCCCGCGCAAACTGTCAAGCTGCTTAACCCCACCACGGAGACGGTGGAGGGCGATTTCAATTGGCTGCTGCTCGATGGCGGCATGCGGCGTGGATATCGGGAGCAGTCGCTCGGCGGCCTGGATGCGGCTCGCGCCGAGTCGCGCCGCACCGATCTGGAACTCACCGACAGTGTGATCCGGATTTACTACGGTGCAGTGCTCGCCCGCCAGCTTCACCAACTCGGCCAGGACACTCTGGAGCGCATGGAAGCCACGCTGCGCCTGACCGAAACGCTCTACCAGGAGGGTTCAGGGGCGGTCAACAAAACCGACTATCTCGACAACAAGGTCATGGTCGAAAGCGTCCGCTCCATGAT
Organism: uncultured Acidobacteriota bacterium; assembly: GCA_963786555.1. Lineage (GTDB taxonomy): Bacteria > Acidobacteriota > Terriglobia > Terriglobales > Acidobacteriaceae > CAWBRT01. Next base: position 35,448 of record CAWAZO010000008.1, on the reverse strand, counting down.
CCCGCCGCTCGAAAAGAACGAGGCCTCCGCCGAGGCTGCCTTAGCCTACACGATCGGCTTGCCCTGGAAATCGAGCGTCACTCCCGCAGAGCAGGAGGTACCTTACCAGGATTATCCCGGAAATCTGGATGAAATGGTTTCATCAGCCTATGAGTTTAACCCTGATTGGGCCAAGATCGACGCGGGTTTGCGGGCGCTCGAGGGCGAGCGACTGACGGCCGTCAGCGGGTACTATCCGAAGATCGGCCTTAAGGGTGAACTGCATCGCTGGTGGAACGACTACAACGGTGGCATTTCCACCCCGCAGAATCGCGCCGGCTGGACGGTGGGCGTCGGAATCGAGATCCCGGTATTCAATGGCTTTCTTACCGCCGCCAAGGTGGCGGAGGCACGCGCCCGCATCCACCAGCTCCAGGAGAAGAAGCTGCTGTTGCGCGAGGGGCTCGGTCTCCAGATCAGGGACCTGTTCCTGGAACTGGACGCGTCGCAGAAAGTCTGCCAGGCCACGCAAGATGCGATGAGAGCAGCGCAGGAGGACCGCGAGCTGACGGTGCGTGCGTATCAAAGCGCATTGGTCTCCACCGAGAAAGTGATCCGCGCGCAGTTGCAGGAAGCCTTGGTCTCAGCGGCGCATGACAAAGCTATCTATGACCGCCGGGCCCTGCAATCCAGGATCGATCTGGTGGCGGGCAGAGACCTTCAGTCCAAGTTCGTCTCCGGTCACTGAGGCCGGGGCAAGGAATGAAACATGACAGGTTCCACAGGCATGCGCATGAACCGGAGGCAATGTCTCGCCCTGCTTGCGGGCGCGGCGGCGACGACCCTGGCGCCGCTTTCTTGCTTGGGCGACAGTGAGAAGCGGGTTCTACGCGTAGCGGTCAGTACCGAGACTTTGGCGGGAGCCAATATCAACGATGCGCGGGCTGCATACAAGGTCTGGATACAGGAGGTCACCCGTCATCGGGGGCCGATCCAAGCCGAAGTCGTCCCGGAAATCTTCGTTCCTTCCGAGCAACTCATTCGTATGATTCGGCAAGGGACGATCGATTGCTATGGAATTACTGCTCCGGAATACGCCAAGGTCGTTGAGTTGACCGACCGCAACTCCGTACTGCTGCAGGATTATCCCAACGGCATGGAATATGTTCTGCTGGTCCATAATGACAGTCCGTTCAAGAAATTGGCGGACCTTCACGGCGCGCAGGTCGTGATCCATCATCATCGCGACATGGCCTTGCTTCCGGCCTGGTTGGGCACACTACTGGCCGCGAACAATTTGCCTTTGGCAGAACATTTCTTCGGCGGCCAACTGTTCCGCGACAGCTTGACCCAGGTTGCGCTTCCGGTTTTTTTCCGCCGGCTGGACGCGGCTTTTCTGGCGCGCCAGCACTGGAATACCGCAGTTGAGCTCAACCCGCAGCTTGGCCGGAGCCTCCGATTCCTGGCAGTCTCTCCGAAGGTCATTCCCATCGCAACCTGCTTCCGCCGGAATTGCAATGTGGAAGCCAAACAGTCCTTGATCGACACAATTCTGCATATCACGTCGGTGCCAGGCGGGCAGCAAATCGTGGCGTTGTACCAGTCGAGCGGGTTCGTCCTGCGATCAGGTTCCGTGATGGCCAGCGCGCTGGAAATGATGCGCCAATATGACCGAGTGCTTGCTCTGCATGCAGCGAGCCCGGCGAAGAGAAAGCTTTGAGAATATGTTGACGGAGCCGCCATGTTGAGGGTCGCTGGAATCACGCGCCGGATGACTCTGCTGGCCTGGACGGTCACGCTCCTCACCCTGAGTATCTTTGTCACCATCATCATTCCGGAGCAGAAACGCAATCTGCAGGCTGGATTGGAGTCAAAGGCACGCGGTGTGGCGGCCGCATTGGAAGGAGAAGTCGCGGGGGCCGCAATCTCGGAAGATTACTCCTCGGTCGTCGAACACGCCATGCAGGTTCTGGCAGGCGACCAAGCCGTTGATTTTCTGGTGATCACAAAATACGACGGCTTCTCGGTTTTGGTGAAACGGAACGGCTGGCGCGTCCAGCAGAGTATCGACAACTATTGGCGCCCCTCGTTACGGCTTACCACCGGTCATATCGAAGTGGTGCCAATTATAGGCAAGCGCCTGTTCCACTACGCCGTTCCTTTTAACTATAACGGTATGGAATGGGGGTGGATTCACGTCGGGCTATCGCTGGAATCCTATGACAGCAGCGCAAGACAGGTCTATCGTCGGACCTTAATACTGGCTGTCGTTTGTATATTGCTCAGCCTGCTCGCGTCGGTGGCGTACGCCCACTACCTTGTCGGGCCGATTCTACGATTGCAAGCGGTAGTGGAACAAGTGGCGAGCGGCGATTTGACGGCTCGCGCCGACATCAGGAGCAGAGACGAAATCGAGCGACTGGCCAATGCCTTTAATAGTATGGCGGATGCAATCCTGCACCGCGACCAGGAATTGTCGGATGCCAAGCAAGACTTGGAACGCCGTGTGGCCGAACGCACCCAGGAATTGAGCGAGCAGGTCGTCGCCAAGGACCGGGCCCATGCCGAACTGGCGGACGCGCAGAAACGCCTAATCGACCTCTCGCGTCTCTCGGGAATGGCCGAGGTCGCTACGGGCGTTCTTCATAACGTAGGCAACGTGCTGAACAGTATCAACGTTTCCGTCACGATTGTGGCCGATCGCCTGCGCGGGTCGCGCCTCGGCCAGCTTGGCGAGCTGGTCCGACTGCTACAAGAACACCAGCGAGACTTCGGTAATTTTGTGGCGGAGGATCCTCGCGGCCAGCGAATTCTTCCCTATTTGGGCAAACTCTCCACTCACCTGGTGCAGGAGCGAGACGAAATGAGCCGGGAAATCGCGCGCCTGGCGCAGCACGTAAGCCACGTGAATCAGATCGTGGCGATGCAGCAGACCTACGCGCAGGCCGCGGGGGTGTTTGAGAAAGTCTCAGCTCAGGCACTCCTGAAGGACGTTCTGGAAACTACGCAGAGCAGCATGGACCGCTACAGCATCGCTGTCCGCCGCGAATTCGACGACCTGCCGCCCATGATCACCGACCGTCATAAGGTGCTCCAGATTCTGTTGAACCTGGTGGGTAACGCCAAAGACTCTGTGCGGTCCGCTGCTGACATCCGCCGGGAAATCACGGTTCGATTGCTGCGTGTGGGGCAGAGCCGGGCGAAGATCCAGGTAACAGACAACGGCATGGGCATTCCGCAAGAGAACTTGGTGCGCATCTTCTCTTACGGATTTACCACCAAAAAGGGTGGCCACGGTTTTGGATTGCATTTCAGCGCACTCGAGGCGCGACAGCTGGGCGGGACGCTTACCGTTGAAAGCGAAGGTCCGAACAAGGGCGCTACCTTCACACTGGAACTTCCTCTACAACCGACCCAGGATTCGTTTGGAAAGAGCGGTGCATCATGAACGAAACACCTCATTTTCGACTGCTCATCGTAGATGATAACGAAGCCATCCACGAGGATTTAAAGAAGATTCTCTTGCCCAGAGAAATCGATTCGGAATTGGCTGCCGACGAGGCTCTGCTGTTCGGAACGGCGAAGGTGGCCGGTGCAACTTTCACCATTGATTCCGCTCTTCAAGGCGAGGAGGGATTCGCTCGTGTCCAACAGGCGAAGGCTTCCGAACAGCCGTATGCGCTGGCCTTCATCGATGTTCGCATGCCTCCTGGATGGGATGGGATCGAAACCATCGGTCACCTCTGGCAGGCGGACCCCGATCTGCAGATTGTGATTTGCACTGCGTATTCGGATTACGACTGGAAAGAGATCGTGCAATGCCTAGGCGTGTCACACAATTTTGTGGTCCTCAAGAAACCTTTCGACACCATCGAAGTCAGCCAGCTCGCTCATGCCCTTTCCGCGAAGTGGACCGCCATGCGGCAGGCGCGGCTGCGCATGGAAGAACTCGATGCTCTGGTGGAACAGAGGACCGCCGAATTGCGAGCTGTTGTCGGAGACCTTGAAAAAGCGAAAGATGCGGCCGAATCGGCGAACCGCGCCAAGGGTTCGTTCCTCGCCAACATGAGCCATGAGATACGAACTCCGATGAACGGCATCATCGGCATGACCGAGTTAACGCTCGAAACCGAACTTACCGACGATCAACGTGAAATGATTCAAACCGTCAGGTCATCGGCGGAGTCGCTGTTGAATATTCTGAACGACATCCTCGATTTCTCCAAGATCGAGGCCGATAAGCTGGAAATGGAGATGGTGCGGTTTACACCCGGCGATCTGTTGGACGAGGTGGCAGGCACGCTGGCGCTCGACGCACACAAAAAGCAGCTCGAATTGACCTGCGAACTCGCCCCTGAAATTCCAGCGTGCGTCTGTGGCGATCGAAGCCGGCTCCGGCAAGTTCTGCTGAACTTGGTGGGGAACGCAATTAAATTCACAGAGAGCGGAGAAGTTGCTGTCGCCCTAACGTTGGACGAAAACTGCGGTGATAGCGTACGGTTGCATTTTGTCGTGCGGGACACAGGCATCGGCATACCTATAGACAAACAGGAGGAGATCTTCGAAGCTTTTAAACAAGCTGATGTATCAAGCACTCGCAGGTATGGGGGAACAGGTCTAGGATTAGCCATCTGCTCCCAGATTGTTCGGCTGATGGGTGGACGTATCTGGGTGAAAAGCGAACCGGGCAGAGGAAGTCAATTCCACTTTGCCGTCTTATTTGCCAAAGCGGAAGAGGGCGCACCTGAGCACGGACAAGCGGAAAACTCTGTCGAGGTTGTCTCCGCCGCCGGAGTGCCGACGAAACCCAAACTGCGCATACTCGTGGCCGAGGATAATCCGATCAACCAGTGTCTAGCCATGCGATTACTTCAGGGCGAAGGGCACATGGTCGAAATCGCGCGCAATGGCCGCGAAGCTGTCCGTGGGCATGCCGAAACGGATTTCGACCTGATCTTGATGGACGTGGAGATGCCGGAGATGGACGGATTCGAAGCCACTCGCAAAATACGTAGAGCGGAGAGCGCAATGGGCCAACACATTCCCATTGTTGCCATGACTGCACACGCCATGAAGGGTGATCAAGAGCGCTGTCTTGCAGGCGGAATGGATTTCTATATCTCAAAGCCGGTTCGAAAAACTGAGCTTCTCGCCGTCATCGCTGCTGCCGGTGGCGCGGAACGACCCACTTCGGCCGACGATCGAAAGCAACCCACCAATGCAAACGGCACACCTAGCTCCATCTGGGCAATTGAAAGTGGCGAAAGCCGCTCTGCTGACTGCGATCATTGATGGTGATAGCGAGATCAATGCCTTAGCAATCCGTTAGCATGGGCCGTCTTCAGCCAGAAATCTCAGTCGGGGTGCTCCCCAGCGAACCTGCGGAGGGCAGGATTTCTATTTCTAACCGTGCTCCTCCTGCTGACATGTCGAGTTTTCCCGCTCGTATCGCCGGCGGCACGGGGTAGAGGTGGCTTTCTCGGCAGGAAGGAAAACAGAGAAACAAACTCCCGAGCGACCAGGCCGCCGTGAACTCCAGACGCGAATCGAGCCGCCAACCCGGTTGACAATACCTGTGCAGAGCCAAAGTCCTAGCCCTGTTCCTTTATCGCCTTTCGTGGTGAAAAAAGGCTCAAAGATACGCTTGTAGTGTTGGGGGGCGATTCCCGCGCCTGTATCGGCGACAGAAACGCAGAAACCACATCGGTTGTGAACCCGGCAAAAGCCAGCGAGGCCCGTGAATCTCAGCTCTTACTCGTGTCTTCCGGCTTATCCGAGAGCCCTTGTCCCTGACGGGATCGGTTCACCCGCTCAGGAATCCCGGTGATCAGATATTGATAGTCCTTGAGGCGCTCGCCGATGATGATCCCTCCCTCGGAAGTGATTTCATATTCGCGGACATCCTTGCTGGGTCGCCACCGCGCATCTTGATAACGACCAGGATCTTGCGAAGTTCGCCGTCGATGGATACGTACCGAAGCCGGATGATGTCGTCGGTAAGAAAAGAAATCGAGTAGGTGCTGAACGGAAATTCGGTGAAAGACTCATCCACCTCGACCGTGCTTAGAATCGTCACCCCGATTCCCGTCAAAGCGAAGATCATCCGGTAGAGCGATTCACGAAAGTCTTCGCGGAATCCGGGCGACAGCGCCATCTCAAAGCCCGCCAGAGAATCGATCACCAGGCGCTTTGCGTCAATTTTCCGCACCGCGTCGAGAATCTCGTTCATGGTTTCATCCACCGAGAGGTCCAGGGGCGGAGGTAGAGGATCAGAAGTTTTCCCTCTTGCTGAGGGGTTTCCAAATCCATACCAAAGCTGCCGGCCCGGTCCACGTACGCCTGCGGTCTTTCTTCAAAGACGGCGACAATGCCGGGTTCTCCCTGGCGAATGCCTTCGGAGCGCGAGAAGCGAGCGACCGAAAACCGGTAACTCCCGCGAGTGCACATAGTGGCCGGCACAGATTCTCATAGACGCGAACAGCCGCAGAGTCCGCTGGAGCAGAGGTCTCGCCAGCAACAGCTTCGTAAGCAAGAAGCCGCTGGGCCCAATCTCGCGTTTCCGGCGAAGTCTTCATTTTCGCTTCCGTGCAAAGTGCTCCGCCGTAACGGGGCATGTCGAAATTTCCCGATCAACCGCTCTGCGCGAACTTGAAAGAACTACAAATAACAGGCCCCACAGCGGACGACTGGTGTAACGATCTTGCAGAAATTACATTTTATAGCGCTGCGCCGGATCCTTCGGCCCATTTTCCGGTAGCCGGACAGACTTGTTTCTGATCAGAGCGAGAACTTCCAATACAGTAGCCGTATTACGGATGTTCCCTGAGACACTCATCAATGCATCTTCCACGATCGGATGCTGGTCCGCAAGCGACTCAAGCCGCTCGCTCACATTGTTGAGTTGGCCAACTTCCTTCAGAATGTCTTCAAAGGGCACGGCTGTGGCCGGTTTCGTTGTGAGCTTGAGGTAAGGAGATACGTCCTCGACCAGCCGCAACGTTAATACTTCACCAATCAGGGCAAGACACAGTCCGAGTAACTGGGCGATGAGAATGACTCCTCCCTCCCCAGCGAGGTCCTTGTCGATTTGTGGCTCAAACTCGCGTACACCCTGTAAAGATCCATCTGCCGCAACCTGCACCGCATTAAGACCAAGAGAAGGCGCCCATTTTGCCCCAGTACATCATCCTGTCGCCTGTGTTGTAGAAGCCAACCACATTTTCGTTCGAATGGTAATCACTTCCAACAATCGAGAGCTTCTTGATGTCGAACCGACTGGCCTTCAACTCTTTGACCGCATTTTCCGCTCCGGAATGCTGCGCGAAAATTGCAACAACGGAATGCTGTGCGCTTTCTTTCAGCGTACTAATCATCTTTAACTCTCTCTCTACCCTCTAGGTAATGGCTTGATGTTGTGACCGGTGTGCGTTCTTCTGTGGTCGGGTACTACGATCAATCCTATAAGCTACTCTCGCGGTCCCCAGCATCCCAGAAGTTATCAAGTGCGGAATATGGTGTCTGTTCGCTATTGCTCACATAGTCGCGAAGTATCAGGCGCCGAGGTGAGCATAGTTTCCCTGTTGTCGGGAATTCGTCACAGCATCCCATTCCCCGTTCTGCGTCTTATGCATGACGCAGAGTGGGTGGCCCAAGCAACCAGTCATCCCTCAGTGCTCCGAGAGCAACCGTTCGGCCAGTGGCAGCGGACTCGACGGCCGCAAGCACGACGGATAAGGGCTGGATGGCGACCAGACCATCCACTTCAGGATGACCATGCTCGCGAATGCAAAGGGCAAATTCGTCGAGCTCGGCACGAAGATAGTCGACCGGCACGAATGCGAGCCGCTCCTCTGCGTCCTGACCCCGCCGGAACACGGTGAGGCCCCGGGTCAGATCGAAGGAGGCGAGAGCATCGGTCCCGTGCACAGTGAGAGAGAACTTGTCCGCCGAGATGTAATCGACTCCAACATGTCCAATCGCGCCATTCGCGAACCGCATCAGGATGGCGGCCACATCCGCGATCGCTCCGGCGGTTTCGAGGTGCGCGAACATGCCGGAGACTTCGGAGACGTTTCCGAGCAGATAAATCAGATTGTCGATGTGATGGATGCCGATTTGCATTAAGCATCCACCCGGCATCTCTTCTCTTCGGGATCTCCAATCCTCAGGCTTTAGGTGTAGACCGTGATCCTTCGAAAAGATGGCCTGCGCCAGGCTGATTCGCCCGAGTTCGCCTCGCTTGATCATCTCTGCCAGCTTGCGCAATCCTCCATGCCGGCGATAGCTGTGGCCAACCGAAAGAATGACGCCGGCGTGGTGGCAGGCGGCGACAATGGCATAGGCGTCCTCAAGATCGTTGGCGATTGGCTTTTCGACGAAGATATGTTTTCCGGCAGCAGCGGCGGTTTCGACGCCCGCGCGATGCTGCGAGTTAGGGGTCGTCAGAATGACGCCCTCGACCTTCTCTCCCGATACAAGTTCGTCCAAAGAGCTAACCGGCTCACAGCCGAATTTTTCGGCAAATCCGCGGGTCTTTTCTGGATCGCGCGAAAAACAAGCCGCCAAGCGGAGATGTGGGCTCTTTTGCAGCGCGGTTGCAAGCACATCGGACCACCATCCGATCCCAACGATTCCCACCTTAACCTTCTCCATGACCATTCCTCCCGAACCTGGCTCTGCGCCTTGTGGCGTCCTTAAGCTTAAGGCAACAATGCCGAGTTGTAACACGCAATCACGGCGTGTAGGACATCTCTTTTTCCGGAAGTTTCGCCGCTTCTGACCACGGTGCCCGTGAAGGGGCGAACCGGCGCCGGCGACCAAGGCTCTAGCCTGGCCAAAAAGGTCTGGTGGCTTTCCAACCAGCATCAATCCCCCTGCCCCTCTGACCCGCTTCTGTCGTGCCCCCTGGTATTGCTGACGGCCACGAAGTCCGAGGTTCGCATTCCGCAGAGACAAATCTCCAGGTCAAACCGTTCCCGAAGTTAACTGGAGCTTGTTTCAAAAACATGCTTTAGGAATAATGCGTGTTCCCTTAGGGACTAAGCCCCGCATTTTTCTGGCCCTGGACGGCGAGGCTAAAGCCATGCCCCTTTAAAGACCGATTTATGAAACATGCTCTGGCGAGTTAATCAAGCAGCTACAAGACATCGAACAAGAACACGGCGTCCAGCCGGTTTACCTGCAAGTGACTTCGACCGGAACATGCTCGTGTTGTTGCCAAGAAGTGCGAAGGTGACACGCTAAAGAGCAAGAAGAAACATGGGTGGCTAGTCGGGCGCAACAAGAGAAGGGCGGTACCTGATGAGTAGCACCCGCCGCAAGCTCTTGAACTCGCTCGCCGTGGCGCATTGCTCATCAATATCCCGCCACAGACCAAAGGAACAAAAGGCATGGATTGGCCACAATACGCCACCAGCGCCGAAGCCATTATCAACCCTTGGTTCGACCGTGATCCGATGATCAATTACGGCATCGTCGGCAAGCTCAAAGTCGGAGCAATCATGTTGGCTTGTTGGGGTGGAGGAACCGGGCTTTCAACCGTGGTATCACTCTAGCTGTGCAGTGCGAGGTATAATACCCAGCCTCCGACCAGGATGCGATAGATCGCGAAGGGGACGAAGCCGTGTTCGCGTACCCAGACCAGAAACCACTCCACGACGACCAGCGCCACGAAAAACGAAACTACGAAGCCGATGATCAGCACGATCCAATTCTGCCCGGTCATCACCAGGGGCGTGAGCGTGTCTGCGGCGGCGTGGCTGGGGTGCAGGGCCTTGACCAGCGAATAGCCGGTAGCGGCCAGCATGGTCGGAATCGAAAGCAGGAAGCTGAATTCCAAGGCAGCCGGCCGGCTCATGCCGACGAGTTGCCCGGCCGCAATAGTCGACATCGAACGCGAGGTCCCGGGAATGACCGCCGAGGTCACCTGGCAGAGGCCAATCCAGATCGCCTGGCCAAGCGACATCTCTTCCATGTCGGTCGTCGAGGGCTCATGCCGCTCGCTCATCCTATCGACGATCCACATAATGATGCCGCCAATGATGAGCGCCAGCGCCATGACCTTGAGACTTTCCAGATTTTGGCCGATGCGCTTGATCATCAGCAGCGAAGGCACAGAGGTGCAGACGAAGGCAACAAAGGTCAGCGTTATGGGGTGGGTCATCACCGTGCTCTTGCCGCGCTCGCCTTCGGGAAAGGTGCGGAAAAAATTGACGATCCGCGGCAGGAACAGCAGCAGCAAGGCCAGGATGGCTCCCAACTGAATGACGATGGTGTACATCTTCCAGTACGGGTCATCGAGCGAAAGGTGCATCAGTCGCTCGCAGATTCGCAGGTGCGCGGTCGAACTGACGGGCAGAAACTCGGTCAACCCTTCGACAATACCAAGCAGGACAGAGAGTAAATAGTGGTTCAATAAGCCTCCAGCGGGAATCCCGCCTCTTCGAATGCCTCACCTTAGCAACTGTGGACACCCGGCCATGGAACTGCCCCAGGTTAACGCCGGTCAATTAACCACCCCAGCGAGCAGAACTCGCCGAGGACCCCGAACTCGCAGCGCGGAACTTGGGATACCCGCAGTCTAATCCAATGTCATCCGTTTCTTCGAGCCCTACATTCGCCCAGTCACCCCAGCGAGAACATCTCCTGGGACCCCGACGCGGGCGGACGTGGACCACCGCGATCTACCACACTCTGGCCAACTATGAGAATGGGCCACCCGGACGGGCTTTCATTCCCTGGCTTCTCCTTCGGGGTAGATGATGCGGGCCAGCAATTGCGGTTCGGTGTTGCCGCCGCTCACCACGGCCACGATTTTCCTGGCAGAGGGCAGCTTATCGGCGTGCAACAGGCAGGCGGCAAAGCCCACCGCGCCGCTGGGCTCGGCCATGATATGCGCCTGGCAAATAAGCGTCCGCATGGCGTGGCGAATGTCGTCTTCACTGACGGTGACGACGTCGTCGACGTATTTTTGCATCAGGTCGAAGGTAATCTCGCCGACGGATTGTCCGCGCAGGCCGTCGGCAATTGTGCTGGAAGCGCGCTCCGGTTCGAGCTCCACGATGTGACCGGTGCGGAAGCTCTGCTGCGCGTCATTGGCCAATTCCGGCTCCACGCCCACCACTTTTGCTTTTGATCCGCTCAGCTTGATGGCCGACGCGATGCCGGTGATGAGGCCGGCGCCGCTGATGGGCGCCAACACGAGGTCGGCGTCGGCGAGGTCTTCCAGGATTTCAAGCCCGATGGTGCCTTGCCCGGCAATTACCAGCTCGTCGTTGAAGGGCGGGACTTGGACATAGCCGTGCTGTGCCGCGAGTTCTTCCGACTTCTGCCGGCGTTCGCGGCTGGACGGGCCGACGATGACGACCTCGGCGCCCATGGCCGCCACCGCCTCCTGCTTTACCCGGCTGGAATTGCGCGGCATGACGACCACGGCGTGCAATCCCATGGCGCGGGCGGCGTAGGCGACACCCTGCGCGTGATTGCCGCTGGAGTGGGTCACGACGCCCCGCTTCCGCTCTTCTTCGGTGAGCGAGGCAATCTTGTTATAGGCGCCGCGCAATTTGAAGCTTCCGGTGGGCTGAAAGTTCTCGGCCTTGAGATAAATTTCGTGCTCACCCGAGCGCCTGGGCTCGCCGGAGGTTGCCGCATAGTACCGGATTAAAGGGGTGCGAGCCGCGACTCCAGCCAGCCGCTCGCGCGCTTTTTCAATTTCTTTCAAGGTGATCATGACGATAGATCTAGCTCTATTCTAATAAGTTGACTTCACGGCGAAGGAGTCTTCACCGGATGTGCCGCACCCGGGGATTCGGCATCCTGCAGGAAGTCTGACATAAAGTGTACAAGCTTCAGGCGGTCGGTGAGCGTCGGCGAACGATTCAGGTCGAGATGGCTGACCACGGGAGAGATCAGCGCCTGGCGCAACGACTGCCTGGGCACGTCGTGCTCAAGCCATTCGGTTTCGCTGGCGGGAACGACATTATCGGCCGCGCCATGCAACAGGTAAACCGATGCCTGCAAGCCCGCCAAATTTCCGTGCGGCGAAATCGCGGCCATTTCATCGTGATATTTACGAATCCCGCGCAGCAGCACCGGGGAGAGCGCGTCGATATGATGCTCGAAAAGCGATTCCATGCGCTGCTCTCCGCCGGGCGAGAGCCTCTTGGCTTCGGCCTCGGCCCGCTTGCGGTCCTCCCAGAGCAGATAGCGCAGAGTGGTGCGGGCGACGGCCACATCGCGGGCCGAGAAAAATTCTCCGGGATGATCGTAAACGGCAACCAGTGGGCCGTACTCATGGGTCGGAAGCCGGGTGACCTCGCCGGCAGGCCCGATAATGGTGCTGGTCGCATAGTATTCCAGGACGCGTTCGAGATCATCGTAGCCACCGACGGCGACAATCAGGCCGATGTCATCGCGCCAGCGCGGCTCGGCGGCAGCCATCAGCGACAGGCCTCCGGCGAAGCTCAAGCCGATGATCGTCGCCGGCGCGCCCGAACTCTGCCGGACAAATTGCGCACACTCGCCGATCGACTGAATGGTTTCGGGAGTAACCCGGTAATCGGCCAGGTCCTTCAATTCGGGCGTGATGGCCAGAAATCCGTGCGACGAAAGCGACCGGGCGAAGGCCATCAGCCGCGGTTCCTCGATGCCGAGGTGATGCACTCCGTGCAGCACGATCACCGTCGGGGCCTTGTCGTGGCCGACGGGATAGTAGAAGCGTGCCGCGATCGGCGTGGAACCCGGAATCGTCCGGCTCTCGGTGCGCACTGGATTGAGGCCAATCCGCGCGACCTCCCGCACCAACCGGCTTTCATCCGCCGGGCTCTCCAATCCCCAGAGCACCGATGCCGCCCAGAGATGGTGCTTCAAGGGAGGAAGAATGGCCACCAGCAGGATGACCAGGGCGAACGCCAACCCGATGCGCGCGCTTCGGCGCGGGCGTTCTCCACTTTTCGCAACTGCAAAACCGCTCATATCCGGAAACAGCAAAGGATGCCCATCTCAGACTTCCAGGATTACGGGCATGATCAAGGGACGTCGCTGGGTATTTTTGGCGATATAGCGCTTCAGGTCCTGGCGGATTTTCTCCTTAATAACGCCATAGTCGCTCATTTCCTCTTGCGTGGAATGCTCCAGGGTCGCCAGCACAACCTGCTTTGCCTGTTCGACAAAGCCATTATCCGAGGGCGCGCCGGCAAAGCCGCGCATCACAATCTCCGGCGGATTCTCGACGATCCCGGTAATTTTGTTGATGGCCAGGATGGGCAGCACAAAACCGTCTTCGCTGAGATGACGGCGGTCGCTGATGATCAACTCCTCGACCACGTCGCCGGTGGAACCGGAGTCGATGCAAATGCGTCCGACCGGCACGGTGCCGGCTTTGCGCGCTCCAAGTTCGTCGAATTCCAGAATTTCACCGCTGAGCAGCAGGAAAATATGGCCGACGGCTCCGGGCATCGAGGCGGCCAGAGCCGCATGCAGCTTGAGTTGGCGATACTCGCCGTGAATCGGGATGAAATATTTCGGGCGCACCAGGTTGATGAGCAATTTCAACTCTTCCTGGCTGGCGTGACCGCTCACGTGCAATGGCGGCTTCGTCCCGTCCTCATAGAAAACCTTGGCGTCGCGGCGGAAGAGGTGATCGACGACGCGATAGATCGCCTTTTCGTTGCCGGGAATGATGCGCGAAGAAAGGATGACGGTATCGCCCGGCTCGATCTTGGCATGTTTATGATTGTCGACCGCCGCGCGCGAGAGCGAAGACATGGGCTCGCCCTGGGTGCCGCTGATCAGGATCGCAACCTGATTGGGCGCATAATCCCTAATTTGCCCGGGATTGATCAACAGGCCCTCGGGGATGGTCAGGTAGCCAAGATCCTGTGCGATTTCGGTCGATTCGACCATCGAGCGACCCAGCAGCGCGACCTTGCGATTGTGTCGAAAGGCCAATTCCATCGACATCTTGATGCGATGAATGGACGACGAAAAACAAGAGATGAAGATGCGGCGCGGGGCGGAAGAAAAAATCTGCTCGAAGCGCGGACGCACCGCCTGCTCGCTCTGGGTATAGCCCGGACGCTCGACGTTGGTCGAGTCCTGCAACAAGGCCAGCACGCCCTGCTTGCCGTATTCGGCAAAGGAGTGCAGATCGAAGAGGCGGTTGTCGGTCGGCGTTGGGTCCACCTTGAAGTCGCCGGTGTGGATCAGCACTCCGAGCGGCGTGTGAATGGCCAAGGCCACGCAATCGACCAGGCTGTGCGTCACCTGGATGGGTTGAATGGTGAAGGCGCCCAGGCGAAAGCTTTCTCCCGCGCGGATCTCGTTCAGCTCGGCGTCATCCAGCAGCCCGTGCTCTTCCAGCTTGTCCTCGACATACGCCAGCGTGAACTCGGTGGCAAAGACCGGCACGTTCAACTCGGAAAGCAGCCAGGGTACGGCGCCGATATGGTCCTGGTGTCCATGCGTCAGGATTACGCCGCGCACGTGTTTACGATTGGCAATGAGGTAGGCAAGGTCCGGGACCACGATATCGACGCCGAACAGCTCGGCCTCGGGAAACATCAGTCCGGCGTCGATCACAATAATGTCGTCGCCCCAGCGAATGGCCATGCAGTTCATCCCGAATTCGCCAAGGCCGCCGAGCGGAATAATTTGAAGTTTTCCTGAAGACATGTCTCTTGAATGCTAGCACGTTGAGCGCGACGGAGGCAGCGGGTTGCTCCGGGGCCAAAAGGTGGGCCTCCTGGCAAGAGCGGTAATGGCGTTGGACGCAATGCCCCGGCGGCGGAGTGGCAGCCCTTTGCCCACCGACAAGCACGGGATGATTTCGCCGCGCATCCAATATACTTAGAGCTGCCCCCAGGGTGCAGCCGCCCGGTTGCTCCGGAGAGGCCGTCCCGATCTTCGGAATGATGTTTTATGGGCTTGGATCAAGCGACCCGGAAACTGTTCTCGTGGAACAGGGTTAAAGAAACAAGAGAGACCTCATGGCTGAAGCGACGGCAAATCATTCCTGGCTGATGCGGCGAGTCGAGGGCGCACTGCGCACCGGGCTCACTCGCGCCTACGAAACCATCAGGGTCGATTCCGAGCAGTTCCTGTTTCACCTGCGGACCGCGCACGAACTTCCGGTGGAGAGTTATGACGGGCTGTTTACCTTGCCGGTCGAACGGCTGGACAACATCGCGCAGCAGACCGTCCGCGCCGGAATGAAGCTGGCGGCCGCCGAGGGAGCCGGCTTCGGATTGGGCGGCGTGTTTACGATTGTGCCCGATCTGGGAGTTTTGGCGGCCATCACCATGCGCACGCTGCAGAAACTCAGCCTGGTGTACGGATTCCAGTTCACCACCGACGAGGAAGTTGCGGAATTGTGGGTCGCCGCCGCCAGCGCGGCTGGGGTGGACATCACCCGTGAATTGCTGGAAAAGGGAGTGATCAACCGCTTTGTGCCGAAGGTGATTCAGCGCATCGCGATCTCCGCCAGCGCCGAGTTTGTCGAGAAGTGGACGGCCCGCTTGATTCCGGTCGTAAGTTCGGGCGTGGGCGCTACGCTCAACTACTACTTTGTGCGGGCGTGGGGAAATCGGGCGCTGGCGCATTTCCGCCAGAGGCATCTGGAATCGCGAGAACAACGACGCCCGGGCACAATCCTGCTCCCACCCTCCGACCAGCCGCAGCTCTGAACGGGACATATCCCGGAGTTATCACCTTCCGGCTCTTGCCCAACCCAACGATGCAACCAGCTCTAGCCTGGCCGGCTATTTGGGCCATGCTTTTATCGTCTGCCAACAGATCAAATACGCTATATGTCGCGGGTGAATCACCGGCTGATCTGAGGATGCGACCTTCGGGGGGTGAATCCGCAGCAGCGGATCATCAAAGAAGAGTTGCCCATTCCGCATGATAATGATTTCACCTGCCCTGAGGGCACACACATGATTCCTGTAGCTATAAGGATGTTTTTGAAACCAGCTCGAGTAATCGGGTACAGGCTCGCGTAACTGTCAAACTTCGGTAAGCTCTTCTTCTCAACCGGCTGAGATAGTCGTTGACGATGTGCTTGTAACAATACAGAGTGGAGGCTTCCTATACCGTGGTATTGCCATTGTGGGTGAGAAACACGTGTGCAAAAATCGGAGGATGCTGGAACTCCAGACGCGCCATGGCCGCCAGATTCGGGGCACCAGGTCGGCTTTGCGAATTGCCGCGGTAGCTGCGGTTTTGGCAGCGGCCGGCCTGCTCTTTCGCAGCCGACTTCATGCGACGACGCGACTGGCGAGGATTCAGGCGGCCGAGTACGCATTCATTATTTTTGTTTCGGTTGCCCTCATCGCGCTTTACGCCGGCTTTGCCGGACGATGGCGGTTGCACCGGTTCTTTTGCTCGCCCGGGCTCATCTGGCTCTCGGCCATACTCATCTTTCCCGCCGTCTACCAACTTGGAACGTATCAGTTCGGCGGCTTCGATGAGGGCCTGCTTGTCCACGCCGCCAATTACTACGCGCAGGGGTTCAAACCATATGCCGATTTTCCCTGCACCATGCCTCCATTCTTTATGGCCTGCATCCGGTGGGATGTAAAGCTGCTCGGCTTGCGATGGGCCTCCCTGCTTTTTCTACCGGCAATCTTTGCCACGCTCACCTCTCTATGGAGCTTCGGGCTGCTGCGCTGCGCCGCCGTGCCACGCCATTGGGCGCTGGCAATTATCGCCTGCGTGGAAGCCTGCACCATGCTGACGATTCCTTTCTGGTGGTACAACAATTCCAGTTACATCGCGGTCGTACTGCTTCTTCTTTCCGTCCTGGCCTGCTTGCAGGAGCCGAAGCAGTGGCTGTCGTGGATCAGTTTGCCTCTCGCGCTGGCCATGGTTCTGGGCTCCAAGCCCAATGTCCTACCCGCCTGTCTTATGGTGCTCGTATTGCTGGCCACGAAAGACAAACGGCAATGGGCAAAGACGCTCGCCGCTTGCGCGATTGCGTTCGGACTCTTTCTGCTGGTGTGCTCCGCCGCGCAGATGCCGCCAACCGATCTGCTCCACTCTTATGCGGAAGTTGCCAAGCTCAGGGGAAGTCCGCTCAGTCTTGTGCCCTTCCATCAGATGGCGTGGCCTGAAAGAGATTTCCAATACCTCTTCACGATTCTGAATGTACTCGGCTTTGCCGCGCTGCTTACGGTCTCCGTGCGGCGTCAGCCCAAGCGCTGGCGCCAGCTTGCCGTCTGCACCATTGCCGCTGCCGCCGCGCTGCTCATGGCCTGCACCAATGCCGAGTCGAAGCACAGCGATCTCAGCATTCTGCTAACGGCCGCTGCCTTCCTTTGCCTGCGCCCGTGGGAAGATGCGGAGCCCAGCGCGCGCAGAAAAATCGTGCTGGCGAGTTTTCTCACCGTCTCTCTGGTGATGTCGGCATGGTTCTGCTTCACCCATCTCAGAATTTATTTGATTGGCGAGGGGACGTACTACGAACTGCTTCCAACCCGGACTATCCAGAGTGGCTTCTTCGCGGGGCTGCGAGCGGGGCCGCGTCTGCAAAGAGTGCTTGCGCAATCCGAAGAGGTACTCTCGCGCTATCCGGCAAAAACGGTCTTCTTCGGCCCTCGAATGGAGTTTGCATACGCGGTATTCAACCAACCTTTGATCCCGGGTATGCCGCTGCTCTGGGATACCGGCAATTTGTTCCCACGCGATCGGCTTCTCCGAATGCTTTTGACCTTTCAGCGGGCGGACCCCGATCTGCTGATCTTCCTGAAGGACGATTACAGTCGAATGGAATTGGTGGGTTTTTACATCGAGCACACGAACACCTACCAACGCATCGACTCCTTCGGTGAGTTGACGGTGTATGTCCGAAAAAAGGAAGTTCCGGTCTCCTATGTCAAGATACCGCAGGAGAGCCTCCCATAAAGCATTTCCACTTCTTTCCGGATATACAGCTCCAGAAACGTGCTAGCCGGAGCAGGTGGATCGCGATCCGTGCAGCATGGTTCAGAACTTCAACTTCTTACCGATGCTCTCCGGGATATGTCGAATTGCCAACATCACCCAGCGCCAGTAGCCCGGGACATAAAGGATGTCGCGGTGACCGTCTTCGAGCTCGCGATAGATGGTGCGCGCCACCGTTTCCGGGTTGGCAAACTTCGAGCGCGCCGGCAGGTTCGCCGTCATGGGGGTGGCAACCGGCCCGGGTTTGATTGTAAGGACTCGTATACCGGCAGAAAAGAGTTTGGCACGTAAGCCCTGTGTGAACAGAGCCAGCGCGCCTTTTGCCGTCCCATAGATGTAGTTGGAGCGCCGCGCACGGTCGCCGGCGACCGACGTAATGACCGCGATGCACCCGGCGCGGCGCGGCATGAGGAGCGTGGAAAACCGCGTCAGTAGCGACACTGCGCTGGTGAAATTCGTGGTCAACTCACTGAACGCATACTCGGCTGAGTTCTCCGCCCGCGCCTGTTCGCCGAGCGTGCCATAGGCCAGCACGATGGTGTCGAAGTCCGGCATCTTGGCCAGAACTTCTTCGACCAGCGCCGGATGAGATGCGATGTCCGCCAGGTCGGCCGACACGCAATCCACGGCGGCGGCGCCGCGAGCGGCCAGATCTCCGGCGACGGTAGCCAAGCGCCCCGGGCGACGACCCACCAGCAGGAATTGCTTGCGGTCTGCCGCCGCCAGGCGAGCAATTTCCTGGGCAATCTTCGAAGTTGCCCCCAGCACCACGATTCTCTGGCTCACCTTCCATCCTCTCTCCGCACCCGGCGCCAGAAACCGGACGAAAGGTGCGGGTCCACGAATGCCCGGAAACGTTCCAGATTCGGGTACGATGCTTCAAACATATCGCGGCTCATGCGTGCATCCTTGGCTGGATAAAGCGCTCCGTGTGCGTTCAGCACGATGCGATCCAGGCGTTCAAACAGATGGAGCGTGCGCTCGCCGCGAAACGGAAAATCCAGCGCCAATGTCAGCCCCGGCCGGGGGAACGACATCATTCCCGGTGACGCGATGTCGCCGAACTTCTTGATCACGCCGAGAAACGAGCCTTCGCCGGAGCTGGAGATCGTGCGCAAAATTTCCTGAAACGCTTCCGATTCAGTTTCCGGAACGACGCATTGATACTGCGTTAGCCCGCGCTTGCCATAGATGAGGTTCCACTCGCGGACGGCATCCAGGGGATAGAAGAACGGACCGTAGTCCACCGTCTGCGTCTGCGGCTTCCTCGCTTTGAGCGCGTAGTACAGCAGATTAAATGCCTTGACAGTGACCCGGTTGAGCGCAAACTCGGGAAACGCGAATGGCACCTTGAGCTTTGCGTCGTTTGCACCCTTGGCCACGAGTTCGCCGGTCTCCGCATGTTTGCCGCGGTGAAAGAGTCCGCGGGCATTCCGGCCGGAAAGGCAGTCAATCCACGCAACCGTGTAGTCGAAACCGGCTTGTTCGCTTTCCCTGGTAATATCCAGAAATTCAGTAAGGCTTCGAAAAGTGATGGTGTCGAGCGCGATCTTACTGGAGCGAATCTTCTTCAGTTGTATCTCCGCCCAGAGAATGATGCCGGTCAGTCCCAGCCCGCCGATGGTGGCGGCATACCACTCCGCATTTTTTGTCGGCGAGCAGATGAAGCGGCTGCCATCGCTGCGCAATAATTCGAACTGCTTTACGTGGCGCCCCATGGTTCCCGCGCAGTGATGGTTCTTGCCATGCACGTCATTGGCAATGGCGCCGGCGATGGTCACAAACTTCGTTCCCGGTGTTACCGGCAGAAACCAACCCTGAGGAACCGCTAACTGCAAGATGGTGGCCAGCGATACTCCGGCCGCGCAACGAATGAGTCCTAAGGCTCGGTCGAACGACATCACGTGATCCATGGCAGTGACGTCGATCAGGTATCCGCCGTCATTCAGGCAGGAGTCACCATAGCTGCGGCGCAATCCAACGGCGAGCACGGGAGCGTCGGCATCATCAAAGCGGCCGAGTTCGTCGGCCCAATTTGGCCTGTATACATTGCGGTGGGCGGCCAAGGGATATCGTCCCCATGAACGATAGGAAGTGACCGGCGGTTGCAATATTAGTTGGGAACCTGATTCGTCATCAGATTTGGCATTCGACATAGGAATCTGGAAAAACCTCGTGACTTATCAACTCCAGCTCAGCGATTCTGGAGTTCGTGTATTTCTGCTATCACACCGCTTGGCTCTCTTCAGGAATACACCTTCCGCGAAGCCCGTCTAGAGCCTGCAAGACGAAGCCAGCATGATCGCCAGGCCAACCGCGGCGACGCCATAGCTGACCGGGTCGCGGAGCGCAAGGTTGACGGGATCTTCATTCAGTTCGCCGCGATGCGCTTTGAGCCAGATGCGGCAGGTCCAGTACAGTATCAGCGGACAGGTGAGCAGCAGCAGTTCCGGTCTCGGATACAGTGCCAGGACCTCGTTACTGTGCACGTAGAGGCTCAGAATCACAATTGCCGAGAAGCAGCTTGCCACGCCGATGTTCATGAGCAGTGCGCGATCTTCGGCGCGGTAGCTGCGGCCTGAATTGCCACTGTCAGCCAGCTCCGCCGCGTGCACCAGCTCTGAATACCTCTTCGCCATCGCCAGGCTCAAAAAAAAGAACAGCGAAAAACCCAGGAACCACTGGGAAAGTGGTGTGTCCGTGATTAGAGCGCCCGCCCAGATGCGAAAGGTATAGAAGCTGGACAGAACGAATACGTCGAAGATTGCAATCCTCTTTAGCCGCAGTGAATACCAGATCGCAATGACCGCATAGAGGGCAAGCGCCCCGGCAAAACGCCCATTCAGGATCACGGTGCCGAGCCCGAGTGCGCCGCCCAGCAGAAGCAGGGAGGTCACGATGCCCGAGAGGATCGAGAGTTCTCCGGTGGCAAAGGGTCTGGAACTCTTCCAGGGGTGCGCACGGTCGGAGTGCAAATCCAGCAAATCGTTGAGAATATAAACCCCTGAAGAACACAAACCAAACAGAACCATTCCCAAAAACGTGGTGAGCAGCAAAGACCAGGCGAGCCGATGCGCCAGCATCAGGGGAGCCAGCATCAGCAGATTCTTGCTCCAGTGGCGGATGCGAATCGCTCGCGACCAGCATGTGAGATTGCGGTCCTTGCGCGGAAACCAACGGCGTACTTCGGCGACGGCAGCGACCCGATCGGCAGTTGCTTTGGAACCCACGACATAAGCGGCATTGGCGACCCTCCAAACGGGCATGTCGGAAGCGGAGTCTCCCGCATAGTCGAATGCGCGCTTCCCAAATGTGGCAAGAAGAAAGTCTGCTTTGGTGCGCCCTTTCAGGTTTCGCCCGTCACGAGTGCCGTAAACCTGGTCAAACAGAGCTGTATGCGCGGCAATTTTTTCCGCCAGTTGCTGGTCAGAGGCTGTGGCGAGAACGATCTGACGTCCGCGTTCATGTTCCGTTTGCAGAAACTCGATCAGCTCCTGGTTGTACGAAATGTTTTTTGGTTCGAGCAGCGTCCGGCGGGCCAGTTGCCGCTTCAGCTTCGCTCTTCCGCCAGTCAACAGCCAGAAAGGCAAAAGCAACAGGCAGGCGGCGTTGCTCTTGAGTAGCAAGACGATACATTCCCACAGCAGATTGCCATGGATTAGCGTCCCGTCCAGATCGACGCACAGCGGCAGAGCCGTTTGCTGGCGCAGAGCCGTTTGCTGGCGGTGATCAATCTCAACGCTCATCGCGGAATCGTCCTGGCAAGAAATCATAATAGTTGCGCCAGAGCGCAGCTAGAACTGTAACGCACACCATTGCTGAAGGCCACGGGTAAGTAGTAGCTAGAGCAGTTCCAAGATTGAGGTATCTGGCACTCGCACCTCCACCCAGCAAGCCAACAGCGGGCTTGTTGGGGACCCCGGCCACCGGGCGTGGAAACCTGGCTCCTTCGCCGGATACATTTCCGCGAATCCGGTCTGACTGTGCCTGAAGCAAAAAAAGAGCAGCCCGGAGCGGCTGCCCTGAAACCCTGCCGGCGATGCCAGGAAGGCATCGCCGGTGGCAGTCAGATGTCGAGATTCTTGACGTCGAGCGCATTTTCTTCGATGAACTTGCGGCGCGCTTCGACGTCTTCTCCCATCAGGGTGGAGAAGATGGTTTCGGTTTCGGCAATATCCTCGAGTTTCACCGACAGCAGAGTGCGGCGCTCGGGGTCCATGGTCGTCTGCCAGAGCTGCTCGGCGGTCATTTCGCCCAGGCCCTTGTATCGCTGAACGATATATTCCTTCCGCCCTTCGTTGAGCATGTATTCGAACAGCTCGCGCACGGTTTTCTTTTCCACCGTCTCGGAATCGTCGGCCCGGCGCTTGGCGGGACGCACGTTCTTGGCCTCGGCCTTCGCCAGATCGGCTTTTTCCGCGTCGCTCAACTCGTCTTCCGCGCTCCCGTTGGCTTTGGCCACGTACTCGATGACAAACGGCGGCTGCATGTAGTCGGCGATGTTCTTGTACTTGGAGATCATCTGCCGGTATTCGGGGGTGGAGGCCAGCCCCCAGTTGAGCAGATGCTCGGCGCCCTGCGCGTTGATGAAGCGCACGTACCAGAGCTCGTGTTCCTCGTCGAACTTGAGCTCGATTTCCTTGAGGCTCCTTCTCCTTCTGCATGGCCTTAAGCTTGCGTTTCCAGTTGTTTGAGTTTCTTCGGAGGCGTACCCGGTTCGCCCTCGAAATCGCCACGCTGGGCGAAGATCTGAAGCTTGGGCAGCAGTTCGGTAATCTGCTCGTCGCGAATACGCTTGTTGACCTTATCGAAAAACGACAGGTACTCGTTCAGGGTGGTCATGAATCGGGTGAGCTGGGCGCCTTCCAGGCGAGCCGCGCCTTCTCCGTATCGCACCAGCATGCCATCGGAGGCGCGCTTCACCATCACTTTGACGAACTCGGCGTCGTTCTTGATGTATTGCTCGAATTTGCCCTTCTTGATGCGATACAGCGGCGGCTGCGCGATGTAGACGTTTCCGCGTCTCGACCAGCTCTTTCATGTGGCGGAAGAAAAAGGTGAGCAGCAGGGTGCGGATGTGCGATCCGTCGACGTCGGCATCGGTCATCAGGATGATCTTGCCGTAGCGCAGCTTGGAGATGTCGAAATCATCTTTGCCGATACCCGTGCCGAGCGCGGTGATCATGGCGCGGATTTCCTCGTGACCGAGCATCTTGTCGTAGCGCGCCTTCTCGACGTTCAGGATCTTTCCCTTCAGCGGCAGGATGGCCTGAAAGCGGCGGTCGCGTCCCTGCTTGGCGGTGCCGCCGGCGCTTTCTCCCTCGACCAGGTAAACTTCGCAACGCTCCGGCTGGCGTTCGGAACAGTCGGCCAGTTTGCCGGGCAGGCCTCCGCCGTCGAGCGCGCCCTTGCGGCGGGTAAGGTCGCGGGCCTTGCGCGCCGCCTCGCGCGCGCGCGCCGCCTCGATCGCCTTGTTGATGATCTTGCGGGCAACCGGCGGGTTCTGCTCGAAGAAGGCGCCGAGGCGTTCATTGACAAACGCCTGCACGGTACCGGCGATGTCGGAGTTGAGCTTGCCCTTGGTCTGCCCTTCGAACTGCGGCTGCGACAGCTTGACCGAGATCACCGCCACCAGACCTTCGCGCACGTCATCGCCGGAGAGGTTTTCCTTCACGTCCTTGAAGAGCGCCAGTTGTTGGCCGGCGTTGTTGATGGTGCGCGTCAGCGCCGTGCGGAAGCCCGACAGATGCGACCCGCCATCGACGGTATTGATGTTGTTGGCGAAGCTGAAGACGGTGTCCGAGTAACCGTCGTTGTACTGGAGCGCGATCTCCATGGTGACGCCGTCACGTTCGGCTTCCATGTAGATAGGCTTCTCGTGCAGTACGTTCTTGCCGCGGTTCAAATGCTTGACGAACTCGGCGATGCCGCCGTTGTACTTGAACTCGGAGCGCTTGGGTTCGCCGGTCTTCGGATCGGTCGTGCGCTCGTCGGTGAGGGTGATGAGCAATCCCTTGTTCAGGAAGGCGAGCTCGCGCAGGCGCTGCGCCAGCGTGTCCTGGTTGTACTCGGTGGCGGTGAAAATCTCGTGGTCGGGAACAAACGTGACCGAGGTGCCGCGCCGCTTGGTCGGGCCGGTCTTCTTCAGCTTGGTCGTTGGCACGCCCTTCGAATACGTCTGCTCCCAGGTAAAGCCATCGCGCCAGATTTCCAGATCCAGTCGATGCGAAAGCGCGTTGACGCAACTGACGCCAACGCCGTGCAGACCGCCGGAAACCTTATAGCTGTTGCTATCGAATTTGCCGCCCGCATGCAGCACGGTCATCACCACCTGCGCGGCGGACAGACGCTCGCCATCGACGTCCATCTCGTCGACGGGAATGCCGCGGCCATTGTCGACGACGGTGATGGAGTTGTCGTCGTGGATCGTGACCTCGACCTTGTCGGCAAAACCGGCCAGACATTCGTCGACCGAGTTGTCCACCACCTCGTACACCAAGTGATGAAGCCCCAACTCGCCGGTGGAACCGATGTACATGGCGGGGCGCTTGCGAACGGCTTCCATGCCGCCGAGCACCTTGATCGAGTCCGCGTTGTACTCGCCATTGCCGTTGCGTCTTCGCGGCATTCTGATTTTCGAGTTCGGCGTCCACGGCTGCTCTTCTTTTCTTTTTCAGCTTCAATTACGGTTGAAATCTGCTTGGGAGACATCCTGCTCCGTTCGAATTCGGGGTCCCCAACAAACGCCGTGGATCGCGGCGCTTGGGCTGGGCTCGCGGTCGCCACTGACGCCCTGGCAATTGTGGCCGAGGTTTCTGTCTCGCAGCCAGCTCCGCAAAGCAACTCATCTAGTTTAAAATCCAATCACTTAGAGGCAAACGAGCTATGGTTATTATACCACGCCGGAGCGCTTTTCCCCGGGCTCTGGCCGGTCCGCAATCCAAAGCCGCGCAGGCCTCGCCCGACCGGCTTTCCGGGAGACAAATTCCATGCGATAGCCGGAGAAAACCGGCTCTCGAAGCCGCGGCTCAGCCTCAGGCCACGCGTCTGATGGGCGGGCTGGATCGATCAGGTTTCGCTGCGGTGGGGTTAAAAAAGGCGACGGCGGTTCCCTGGTTGGTGTATCCCACAGTTCCAAAAGAATGTCATGGCGACCGGAGCGCCAAGCGCCCGTGGCCGGAGCAGCCGAGCTGCGTACCCGACGTTACATTCGATCAGCAAGGCGCGGAGTGGAGCCACCTTTTGTTTTTGGCGACAGGAACACAAGGTGGCTCGACTTCGCTCGCCATGACAGTTTGATATGTCGGGATACACCTACTCGGGAACTGAGATAAGCGGAGTGAATGCCGCGCCTCTGCCGATGTTCTGGCTCTAAAAATCCTTGCTGGCCGCCGCCAGTCACCGCACCGGCTGTCTGCCCCAACACGCGCAACTACGGCACGTGTCGGAGACCCCGCTGCGCCTCTGGTGCCAGCTTTGCCACGGATGCGGCAGCCGCCTGTCCGGTGCGAATGCAGTCCGGCACGCCGATACCCCGGAAGCAATTTCCGGCGATGGCAAAACCCGGAAGCCGTTCGGCGGCGGCTTCAATGCGAGCGACGCGATCGAGATGGCCGACGCTGTACTGGGCCATGGCGCGGCGCCAGCGATAAACCCGGATGAAGCGCGGCTCCGTGTCGAGCCGCAAGATGCTCTTTCAGCTCCCGGCGCACAATTTTCTCCACTTCGCCGTCGCTCAGATCGAGCGCGGCCTCGTCCGTGGCCCCGCCGAGAAAGCAGCGCAGCAGTCCCTTGCCGTCGGGCGCGCGGTGCGGAAACTTATTGTGGACAAAGGTGCAGGCCAGCATGCGGCGGTGCTCGCTGCGCGGCACCAGGAATCCAAAGCCCGGCGGCAGAGCGCGAAGTTGCTCCTGGCTATAGCCCATGGTCACGGTGATCGAGGAGCTGTAAGGAATGGCCGCCAGATCCGCGCCCAGGCTGTCATCCACGGCGGAAATCAACTGCCCCGCCGCCCACGCCGGAGTGGCGAAGATCAAGCCGTCGAAGAGTTCCGGACCGCTCTCGGTCCGCAACTCCCAATCGATCCTCGCGGCGGGCAACGGCGCACACCGGGGTCGAAGTGCGAATATTTGCCGGCGTCAACCTCGCGGTGATGGCGCTGACCAACTGCTGCATGCCATCTTCGAGCGAGGTGAACAGCGGACGAGGTGGAGTTTGCCCGGCGGCGGCCTTCATGCGCTTGCGAGCCGCCAGCATGGCCCGGCTCAAGCTGCCATACTTCTCCTCCATCTCGACAAAGCGCGGCAGCACGGCGCGCGCGCTCAGGCTGGCCGCATCGCCGCCATAAACTCCCGACAGCAGAGGATCAGCCAACCGGTCAACCACCTCGGCGCCGAAGTGGCGCTCGACCATCTCGGCGACCGTCTCATCGCTGGTCATGGGACGCGGCGGATGCAATAACTCGCCGGCCATCCTGAGCTTGGTGCCCCAGGAAAACAACGGAGACATGGCCGTGGGCACGATTTTGGTCGGCACCATGAACTGCAAGCCATCGGGCATGGCGATGAGCCGGTTGTGAACCAGAATATAGGTCTTGCGCAGATGATCGTTGGAGCCGATCAGCCGGTCTGCAATTCCCAGCTCCCGGCAAAGCATCGCCGCCCAGGGCTTTTCGGTCAGAAATGAATCGGGACCGCCTTCGACGAGGCATCCGTCTACGCGCTCGGAGAACATCGAGCCGCCGACCCGCGCAGCGCTCTCGAACAGCACATAGTCGAGGGCAGCGCCTTGCGCGCGCGCCTTCTCCAGCGCCAGCGCCGCGCTCAGGCCGGAAATGCCCGCGCCCACAATGGCGATTCGCATCATGGCTGCCGCCCGCCTCCGGGATCGCCGGCGCGCTGGCAGCGCCTCGGCAGACGCTCGGCCGCCAAGGCCGCCACCGCCTGAATGAATGCAGGGGAATCGTTCAAAGATTCCGCCCGCCACAGCCGCAGCCCTTTTTCTTCCGCAAAGCGGCGGAAAGCGATGTCAATGTCGTAAAGAATCTCGACATGGTCGCAAACAAAGCCAATCGGCTGCAGAAAAACCCCTGTCTGGCCGGCTGCTTTCAACCCTAGCATGGTCTCTTCGACGGTCGGCCCCAACCACTCTCCGCCGGACATTCCCTGACTTTGGAAGGCGAAGCGCCACTCGCCCCGGGCGATCTCCGGAACGCCGTCGGCGACCAACGCGGCGGTCTCTCGCGTCTGGACCTCATAGGGATCGCCCTCGGCGATGGTGCGCAACGGCACGCTGTGAGCGGTAAATATCACCGGAAGCCGGCCGCCAGCCTCGGCACAGGCCCTCTGCCAGCCTTCGCGCAGCCTTTGAGCAAAAGCCTTGATCAGCAGCGGATCGATCGTGCCAGCTCTCGACGAAATCAATCGTGAATGGGAGTCTGGCATCCGCGTTCCCGTCGGCCGGGGCGGTGCAAAGCGCGCGCCCGTAGAGCCCCACGCTGGTCCGCGAATTATGCGGCGCCAGGCAGATGACGACCGCGTGGGTGATGCCGTCCTCGGCCATCTTGCGCACCGTGTCGCCAATGTAGGGACGCCAGTTGCGCATTCCGACGTAAACCGGCAGGCCGCTTGCACGGGCAACGCCTTCCGCCTGGCGAAGGGTGATCTCGGTAAGCGGCGAGCGCCCGATCAGGCTATAACGATGCTCCACCTCGCGCACGATTGGCTCGGGCAGCGGGCGTCCACCGGTCACGTTCCGCAGATACTCCGGAATGTCTTCCACGCGATCGGGGCTGCCGTGCGCCAGCAGCAGGATGGCCTGCCGGGAATTTGCAGATTTGCTTGTGATGAGGTCGCTCACGATGATCTCGCGGCTTGTGCGCGCAAGGCGGCGCTACGCTCTTTGACGAAGGCAGCCAGTTGTTTCACGTTTTCCACCGGCGTGTGCGGCAGAATTCCGTGCCCAAGATTAAAGATATGGCCCGGGCGTCCGTTTGCCTGGTTCAGGATGGCTTCCGCCATGCTGCCGCAGCTCTTCCCAACCGGCGAACAAGGTTACCGGATCGAGATTCCCCTGCACCGCCGGCTGGTATCCCATGCTCTGCCAAGCCTGGTCGAGCGGAATGCGCCAATCGATTCCGATGACTTCCGCCCCGGTTTCCTGCATAGAAGGCAGCAGGGCGGCACTGTCGGTTCCGAAGTAGATGACCGGCGCACCGGCCTCTTGCAGGCGGTGGATCAACTCGGTGGTGCGGGGCAGAGCGTAGCGGCGGTAATCGTCGACACTGAGGCATCCCACCCAACTGTCGAAAACCTGCAGTACGTCGGCACCGTGCTTTACCTGGTCAACCGCGTATTCGACCAGCACATCCACCAGCTTGGCCAGCATCTCGTCCCACAGGTCGGGCGAACGATACATCAGCTTTTTCACTTCAATGTAATTGCGCGACCCTCCGCCCTCAACCATGTAACTGGCCAGGGTGAACGGCGCGCCGCAGAAGCCGATCACCGGCAAGCGCTCCCCGAAGTGCTTAGCTACCAGGGCAACCGCTTCGGAGACGTACATCAGGTCTTTGGCGTGATCGGTACGCAGCGCCCGTATGTCGGCGGCTTCGCGGATGGGGCGCTCGATGATTGGTCCTTCTCCGGCGGTGAATTGAAAAGGCAGGCCCATCACTTCCAGCGGCAGCAGCAGGTCGGCAAAAATGATGGCCGCATCAACCCCCAGCGCCTCGGCGGCGGTGATTGTGACTTCGGCGGCAAGCGCCGGCTTCTTGCAGATCTCCACCAGCGAGTGGTGCTTGCGGACCTCGCGGTATTCGGGCATATAGCGGCCCGCCTGGCGCATAAACCAGACAGGAGTGGCCGCGGTGGGCAGCTTCATGCAGGCTTGTACAAACGGCGATCTCGGAGCAGCCATGGACTTATGAATGTAGCATTTCCGGCAGGCCGCCGACCATGGTAGTTGTGATTTTGGATTGTGATTTTGCTCGCAGCCTGCGAGTCAAATTCTGGTTCCCGGGCACGCACCGTAGTTGCGCGCATGTATGGGCAGGGACGGGAAATCAGGAAAGCGTCGGGGGACTTAGCAGGGACTGAAAAACAGCTTTGCAATTGATCCGGCCCGCAAACCCTTTATGATAACGAGATCACGGAGCACCCCCCATAGCATCTCGCTGGTTGCTTCGGCGCGTTTTTCAGCAGCCGGTTAGGCGGCGAGATTACGCCATAACTTTGACGCCCGGTTTTGGGTCGCCTTGAGCGCAATCGAAACCACGTGCGGAGTCACTGGAATGGGCCAGAAGACACGGGAAAGATAGGCAAACAGCGTGGCGTTCAGGTAAGTCGAAAAAATTCGTAAATTCCCGCCGCGTCCCGCTCCGATTCCACTTGCCAATCGTCCCCACATCTCTTACCTCACCCTCTCTCGTCCTGTACTCTTTCGTGCTATATGGATAAACCCGCTTGCGGTAAAGAAGTTTCCACAGCCGCTCTGGGTCGGCGAAGCCAGGGTCTATCCGCGCTTGCTCATATTGATGCTGGCGCCCTGCACAAAGTTTCGGAAAACGGAATTTCTGCTAAGTGGGAAGACGGTGTGGGCTGAGGAGTTGCCGGATCGGTGGACAGAATTCGGGGATTTGAACCGTTACCGCAAATTCGGCCGTCGGCAAAATAAAGGCGCTACGAGGATTGTGCCGGGGCATTCCTCGCTGGCGCCTGTCTTGGCTGAAGCTGCCGTACTGAACGGGCCTTGGACAATGGTTCAGCCCCACCGGAGAGCAGAAAAGTTTGCCTGCTCGGCGGTGGCAGTTTACGGCAGTTTGGTCTTGAAGTCGGACAGAATACAGGAAATCTGATAAACGGGATTCAGAACAGCCGCCTGTTCCCGCAGGATTTCCACTTGCGGCGAAGCCGCCAGCTTGCCCGGATCGACCAGGACGCCCATCTGTTGAACACTCTTTTTCTCGATAGCCTTTGCCGTCGCAGTCACCGCCATGGTTCCCCTCCTTGTATCTCGCTTGCGTCGAGTGCGCGCCAATCTCCTAACAGCCGGAGAATTTGGGATTCATCCCGGCGGGCACTTCGCGCACAATCTACTATCTGTATCGACTTACAAGGCAGTTTCTATCTGCAGTGCAGCAAAATCAATAGGGGGAAAACCCGAATTTCATTTTTGTGCCCAGAATGGAACTCTAGCGATTTGGTGTCGCCTTCTTGCCTGTTGCCGATCTCACCTTACCGAGGCAATGCCGAGAACGGGCATCTTGACACTAATCTCTTAAGAGAGATGTGTTTACATGGAAATTGCGACTTCATCGAAAGCGTTGTCGGGTGTAGCCGTTACGGCATCAGCAAGGGTATTGGTCGATCTTCAGCTGGAGTTGACCGTTGTATCCCGGCGACTCTGCGACGGCATCGGGCTGCTTGTGCGGTGCAATAGTGCATCGCAGCATCGACTACTCTTCGAATCTTGAACGGTTGCCGGCTTCGTCCCGCACCATGTCAGACTTCAATACGCGTGTCATTTTGAGATTGAATGTGTAAGCTTTTTGTCAGATGAGTTTCGCGAGGACAAGGCCCATAAGAAGTAGATAGCTCCGGGAAACCTCCTGCCCTGGAGCCGCTCGAGTCACTACGAAATTGCTTTGAGCGCAAGCTTCGGATAGTGCATGGGGCGCGCCCCGTTATATCGTCCGCTCATGCGCTGCAATTGGCGCATTCGAGGATCGAGATGATATTTCAAAATAGACCGGAATCCGACAATTCGGCCGATGCCCTCTGGCAGGCGGTGCTGAGCCGCGATGCGGCCACCGATGGCAAGTTCGTCTTTGGCGTGACCACCACGGGGATCTATTGCCGGCCAACCTGCCCGGCTAGACGGCCCAGACGAGACCACGTGCGCTTTTTCGATTCGCCGCAGGCGGCCGAACAGGCGGGGCTGCGCGCCTGTTTCCGCTGCAAGCCTACGGGATTGCCCGCGGGGCCGCGCCTGGTCGAGCGCATCTGCCGGCACATCGAAGCGCATTCCGACGAGAAGATTACGCTGGCGAAGTTGAGCCAGGCCGCCGGGCTCAGTCCCTTTCACTTGCAGCGGGTATTCAAGAGCGAGATGGGCATCTCGCCCCGTCAGTACCTGGAATCGCTGCGCTTTTCGCGCTTCAAACGTGGGCTGCGCCGCTCGCGCCAGACGGGCGGCAACGGCGCGGTGACCGACGCTCTGGTCGATGCCGGCTATAGCTCACCCAGCCGGGTTTACGAGACCGCACGGAAAAAGCTCGGTATGACGCCGCGCCGCTTCCATGCCGGCGCGCCAGACGAAGAACTGCGGTTCACCACCTTCCAGAGCGAGTTGGGAGAGGTGCTGCTGGTCGCCAGCAGCGCAGGGCTTTGCGGCGTGCAGTTCCTGAGCGGACAATCGGCCGAAGCAGCGCTGAAGTCGGAGTATCCCCGGGCTGGCTTCACCCGCGATGATGCGGGATTAAAGGGCTGGACGCGGTCGGTGGAAGAGTTGCTCGCAGGCCGGCAGCCCTCGAAGAGCATTTCGCTCGACATCCGAGGCACGGCTTTTCAACAGCGCGTCTGGCAAGTGCTGCAAAAAATACCGGCGGGCAAGACGCGGACCTACTCGGAAGTTGCATCCGCCATCGGCCAGCCGCGAGCCGTGCGCGCGGTGGCCAATGCCTGCGCCTCGAACCGGCTTGCCGTGGTCGTACCGTGTCATCGCGTGGTTCGCAGCAACGGTGAACTGGCGGGCTATCGCTGGGGCAGCCGACCGCAAAAAACGCTTGCTGGAAAATGAAGGAGCCAGCCCGCAGCTCTCGGCAGCCAATGCCGCCAAAGCCAAATGAGGGCCAACTACCAGCCGGGTGAAGCCACTTTGTCCTGAAATCCGGGTAGGGCTTCTCAAGAAACTCGCAGCCCGCCTTTAACGATCCAAAACGCGGCGAACCGGGCTCTCTTCGAGAGCGGAGAGAGCAGTGTGCGCCTAAAAGGCCAAAAAGATGAACAAATCTCCAAAAGACAAACTTGCT
This sequence comes from uncultured Acidobacteriota bacterium, assembly GCA_963786555.1. GTDB lineage: Bacteria > Acidobacteriota > Terriglobia > Terriglobales > Acidobacteriaceae > CAWBRT01. The sequence goes on along the minus strand of CAWAZO010000008.1, from coordinate 3,503 downwards.
GGCGTGATCGGTCGACTGCTGCGCCATGCACGCCCCAGCCGCGAAAACCAGTACCTTCGGGGAGACTCAATGAAGAACGAATCGATCACTCTTGCCATGAAAGAATCCGGAGCCCTTGTCGCCCGTGGAAAGGCCACGGCAGGCGTAGCGCCGGTCGAAGCCGTGGGGCGTACTCTCGGCTACACGGAAACAGAACTGCTTCTTGCGGGTGACGTACTCAATCGCTTTGCGTGGCGCTATCTGGCGGTTGCGTCAGATACGGATGTGAATGCCACAGATGAGGAGACAATTGGACTCCCCAGCCGGGACGATGCCGCTTGAACGCAGGCTCTAGTTACATCACGGGTGATTCAGAATTGCACGCTCGTGCAAATTCTGCTCTCCCGCAGGAGGCTCACGCGACGCCTGGCCGGCAAGTTAACGGCTTATAAAATAATGGGTTACGGCCCGCATACGAATCCGGCAGCTTACGTGCACTTACCTCCGCATCCGGGAGGAAATCCATGAAATCCATTTGGTGGACTATTGCGATGCTCGTGTTGGCTGCCATCAGTCTGCTGGCCAACAAGGTGTTCGCACAGGACCAGCCCCACACGCATGGGGCGGCCATCACCATCAACGGCAATACCAGCGAGGTGTGCGCGACCACGCGAGCGGCCAACATTACCTGGGGGAATCTCAGGTAAGCCTCCTCCGTGGCATTTTCCAGATTACGAGCAGAGTTAGAAAGTTTCCAGGTAGTGTCACCGATCTTGCCAGCACGATCCAATTTCGCAGCCGGCAAACCGTCCCAGGGACATTATTGCGCCCGGCATCGTGACTGGAGATAATTGCTGGCATGCGATTCTGGGTGCGGTCCCGTCGAATTCGCGTTTCTCATCTCTCCAGAGCAGTTTCCGAGTTGGTGTATTCCTCAATATCAATGCCAGGTGCGGAAGCCCGGCTATGTCCGTGGATATACCTTCCGCGAATCTGGTCTAAGGGCTTGCGAATCTCGTTGTGCGCGATTTTTCTCGGGTTGGGATTGACGACCGTGGCGGCTGGCGCGAAGCGTTTCGTGATGCCACATCCAAAGAATGCCCAGACGTTTCCGGCGCGGGACGAGCACCCGTTGGAGAAAGTCTCCATCGCCATCGACCCTTACGATACCGCGCAGAAATCGTCGATCTTCAATGCGCATTACCTGGAGCAAGGCTTGTTGCCGGTGTTGTTCATCGTGAGCAACGGTGGCAGTCAGCCGGTGGTGCTGAACGGCATAAAAATTCAGCTTGTGTTGCGCGACCGCAGCAAGATTTCGCCCGCGAATGAGGACGACATGTACCGCCGTCTCAGCCGCACTCCGCGTAATGATTCCGGGGTTTCGCGATTGCCCCTGCCGACCGGGCCGCGAGGCCCCAAGGCCGGTGTCTCACGGGAGGTGAAGGACGAGATGGATGCGGCGCGCTTTCAGGCGAGCGTCGTCGAGCCGGGCGGAACCCAATCCGGCTTCTTCTTTTTCGACCTCAGCGAAACTTCAGAATCCATGGCCGGAGCGCATCTGTATGTCACCGGCGTGCGCGACGGCGGCGGCGACGAACTGATGTTCTTCGATATTCCGCTCGACAAATATCTGGCGGCCAAGCCGTAACCGGGGTTCATTTCCAGTCTTCGCTAAAAATTTCCAGTCTTCGCTAAAAGATGAATGCGGCCCGGCCGGACGGCGGAATATATAATTAATAGGTTATGGCCACCCTGCCGGAAGCGAAGTCCAGCATTCTTTCCAAGTACGAGCCCGTGATCGGACTCGAAGTCCATGTTCAGTTGTTGACCCAGGAGCAAGTGTTTCTGCGCCTGCTCGGCGGCGTTTGGCGCACCGCCGAATTCCCACGTGTGCCCGGTTTGCCTGGGGCTGCCCGGCGCCCTGCCGGTTCTGAATCGCCAGGTTGTGGAGTACGCCGTACTGGCGGCGTCGGCGCTGGGCTGCCGCATTAACCAGAATTCGATCTTTGCCCGTAAGAATTACTTCTATCCCGACCTGCCCAAGGGCTACCAGATCTCGCAGTATGACAAGCCGCTCGCCGAGTTCGGCTGCATCGAAGTGGACCTCGCAGACGGCGGCCGCAAGAAGATTGGCATCACTCGGGTTCACATCGAAGAGGACGCGGGCAAAAGCATGCACGAGGGCTCCGACGAGTACAGCTCGATCGACTTGAACCGCTCGGGCACGCCGCTGATTGAAATCGTCAGCGAGCCGGAAATCTCCTCGCCCGACGAGGCGTTTGACTATCTGACAAAGCTGAAGGAGATCATTCTTTACACCGGCGTCAGCGATTGCAACATGGAAGAGGGCTCGCTGCGCTGCGACGCCAACGTCAGCATTCGCCCGCGCGGCCAGAAGGAGCTTGGTACCAAGGCCGAGGTCAAGAACGTCAATTCTTTCCGTTTTGTTCGTCACGCGCTGGAGTACGAAATCGAGCGGCAGGCCGAAGTGCTGGACTCGGGCGAGAAGGTCGCGCAGGAGACGCGCCTCTTTAATCCCGGCGAAGGCCGCACCTACAGCATGCGCAGCAAAGAGCGCGCCCACGATTACCGCTATTTTCCCGAGCCTGACCTGCTTCCGCTGGTGGTCGATGACAAGTGGCGTAAGCAGATCCAGCAGCGTCTGCCTGAGCTGCCCGGAGCGCGACGCCAGCGCATGGTCGCCGAATACGGCATTACGGATTACGATGCCGGGGTGCTCACGGCCTCCATCGCGCTGGCCGACCAGTTCGAGGAAGCGGCGCGCGCCGCCAAGAACCCCAAGCGAGTGGCGAACCTGGTGCAGACCGAAATGATGGGCCGCCTCAAAGCCACGGGACTCGCCATCGAGCAGTCTCCGATCTCGATGAAAGGTGTTGCTTTCTCCGCCGATCTCTCCGAGGCGGGCACGATCAGCAGCAAAATGCTGAAAGACCTCTACGACAGGTGCTTCGAGCTGGGCGAAGATTTTCCCGCCGTCTACGAGCGCGAGAAGCCGCAGCAGATCAGCGATACCGGCGAGCTGGAACGCATGATCGACGAGGTCATCCGGACCAGCCCCAAGCAGGTGGAACAGTACCGCGGCGGCAAGAAAACGGTGATCGGCTTCTTCGTCGGCGCGGTCATGAGGGCTTCCAAGGGCAAGGCCAACCCGGCGCTGGTCAATGAGCTGCTGGCGAAGAAACTCGAGGGATGACAGCCCGGTGAATGTGGCCTAACCGCAATTCTGGCCGTCCTTATCCGCATCGTGAATGCAACATCAGCATCGTGAATGACGGGTCGCAGACTTGGCCGCGCATCCGTCCGCGGCTGAGATACTTGTGAGATCGCGTGGGAAGCGCGACATGATAATGATGTTGGCCGTAATTGTGTCTGCGCAAAATGATGCGTTCCGCTATAATGTTTTAGATAGTCCGCTTCACACCTCAGCGGAGAGGTGGCCGAGTGGCTGAAGGCGGCGGTTTGCTAAACCGTTGTACGGTCAAAAGCTGTACCGGGGGTTCGAA
>CAWAZO010000007.1:0-181952 GCA_963786555.1 uncultured Acidobacteriota bacterium | reverse complement strand
GGTGTTTCTCTACGCTCCCCGGGAACTCAACAATTCGCCGCGCCGTGGCGCAAAACATGTCCGAAGCGGAGGCGACGCAACTGGTCGACACCATCGATCTGGAGCGCGCCACCTTCGTCAAACGCTACTTTGGCAAGGACTGGCCGTGCCGCGATCTTTACCATCTGATGCTCAACACGGCATGCGGATACGAGACCTCGGTGGAGCTGATCCGGCAAGCCATGGAAACCAGCAGCCGCGCTTCCGCTCGCCAAATAAGCCGAACGGACTCGTCGCAAGCATCCAGCTATCAAAAGCTTGGCACGGCGAGGCGCCACCAAGGAGATCGCATGAAGACAACGGGCGAAGAGCGGCGTTGGTTCGTGAAGCGTGCCGGGGCGGCACTGGTTGGGCGCGGCACTCTATGCGCCTCTCTGGCGGCGCAATCGGCCGGCCCGGCGAGCAAAGGAGAAGGCCGCCGAAGAGGTCTCGCCCGCCGAAGACCTGATGCGCGAACATGGTTTGCTGAATCGCGTTCTGCTGATTTACGACGAGATCGAACGGCGCATTGACGCCCGCAAGGATTACGATCCGAAGATCGTGACCGCATTGCCCGAATCATCCGCAATTTCATCGAGGAATATCACGAGAAACTCGAAGAGAACTACCTGTTTCCCCGATTCGTCCAAGCCGGCAAATTGACCGATCTGGTTCAGGTTCTGCTGCTCCAGCACGCAGTCGGACGTGACGTGACGGCGCGCATCCTGCAACTGGCCAACGCCCGCACGCAACCCGAACGCGCGCGCCTGCGCAACGCCATTCGCTGCGTTCGTCCGCATGTACCGCCCGCACGAAGCACGCGAAGATACGGTGCTGTTTCCGGAGTTGCACCACATCGTCTCGCAACATGAATTCGATTCGCTGGGCGAGGAATTCGAAAACCAGGAGCACAAGCTATTCGGAACCGACGGCTTCGAAACGATGGTTTCGAAGTCGGCGGACTCGAAAAGCAACTGGGAATCTTCGACCTCGCGCAGTTCACACCGAAATCGTAAGCAGTTTGTATCTGCTCGGAGGCCTTGTCAACCATTCCCCGCCTTTCGGACCGAGACAAAGATTTGACAATGTAATGACTTAAATAAGAGTTCCTTCAGTTCACATCCAACATCTAAACTATTGTATCAGGCAGAGCGCTTCCGCTGCCTTGAGAAAAGGTTTGATATGCGAATTGCGGGAGTGGCAAGCGCTTTTCCCAAGCAATATTTCAGCCAGCAGGAGATTACAGCGGCGCTGAAGCAGCGCTGGGCCGATAAGCTCGAGAATCCGGAGGTCCTCGATCGCCTGCTCTCCCGGGTCGGGGTCGAGTCCCGGCACCTGGCGCTGCCGATTGAAGCCTACGACGGCCTGACGAGCTGGGGAAAAGCCAATGACGCCTGGATCGAAGTCTCCGAGGAACTCGCCGAGCAGGCTTTGTGCAAGGCGCTCACCCGCGCCGGGCTTTCGGTAAAGGATCTGGGGGCGATCTTCTTCGTTTCGGTGACCGGGATTGCCAGTCCATCCATCGACGCGCGCCTGGTGAACCGGATGGGCTTGCCGACGTCGATCAAGCGAATTCCAATTTTCGGTCTGGGCTGCGTGGCCGGAGCGGCGGGCATAGCGCGCGCCGCCGACTACGTGCGCGCCTATCCCACGCAATGTGCCGCGCTGGTTTCCGTCGAGCTCTGCTCGCTCACCTGGCAGCGGGACGATCTTTCGGCGGCGAATCTGATTTCCTCGGGACTGTTCGGCGATGGCGCGGCTGCGGTGGTGGTGGCCGGAGAGGAAGTCGAGGCGGCCGGCCCGCGGGTTTTGTGCTCGCGTTCTTCGTTTTATCCCGGAACGCAGGATGTGATGGGCTGGGCCGTCTCGGAAAAGGGCTTCCGCATTGTGCTCTCGCAGGATGTCCCGCGCATGGTCTACGAACACCTGGCGAGCGATGTGGAAGCCTTTCTGGCCGACAACGGCCTGAGCCGGGCCGACATTCAAAGCTGGATCATGCACACCGGCGGGCCAAAAATCCTTGAAGCCATGGAGGACGCCCTGCACCTGCCGGCCGGCGCGCTGGATGCCTCCTGGGAATCGCTGCGCAAGGTGGGGAATCTGTCGTCGGCTTCGGTGCTGCTGGTGCTGGAAGATTTCATGAATGCGCGCCGTCCGGCGGCGGACAGTTACGGCTTGCTGGCGGCGATGGGACCCGGCTTCTGCTCCGAGCTTGTCCTGTTGCGTTGGTAGAAGCGATGGCCGAGAGATTTGATGCCGACGTATTCGTCGCCGGCGGCGGTCCGGCCGGACTGGCGGCGGCCATTGCGGCCCGACAGGCGGGGTTGACTGTCACACTCGCAGACTCGGCCCGGCCGCCTATCGACAAGGCTTGCGGCGAAGGCATCATGCCCGAGGGCGTCGCCGCGCTCCGGCGGCTCGGGATCACGCTTCCACCCCCGGAACCAACAAGTTTTGCACCCGGCCAATTCTCCGCCTTGGCCGGGCATGAGGTTCATCGATTCGAATGGCGCAATCGATGCCCGCTTCCCGCACGGCGCCGGTTGTGGCGTGCGTCGAACCGTGCTTCACCAATTGCTGGTCGATCGGGCTGCCGAAGCCGGGGTCGAGTTGCGCTGGGGAACTCGCGTTACCTCCACCCGAACGGCAAGCAAGGCGTCGTGGTGGATGGCCACACGCTCCGCTGCCGGTGGCTGATTGGCGCCGACGGACAGAACTCGCGTCTGCGAGCGCAGGCCGGACTGGAACCGTTGCGCCCGGCGCGGCGGCGTTTCGGGTTTCGCTGCCACTATGGCATGGCGCCGTGGTCGGAATTCGTTGAAGTCCACTGGAGCGACCGCGGCCAGATGTACATCACTCCGGTCGGCTCCGACCAGATTTGCGTGGCGCTGATCACCGCCGAACCGCATTTGAGTTTCGACGAGGCCCTGCCGCATTTTTCGGCGGTTGCCGAACGTCTTCGCGGCGCCAGACGGCTCGCCAGAATGCTGCGGCGCGGTCACGTCACCGTAGGCTGCCATTGGTCTGCCGGGAGCACCTGGCGCTGATCGGCGAAGCCTCCGGATCGGTCGACGCCATTACCGGCGAAGGTCTAACGATGGCCTTTGAGCAGGCGCTGGCGCTGGCCGAGGCGCTCGCGGCGGGCGACCTGCGGCTCTATCAGGCGGCTCATCGCCGCATCGTCAGGCTGCCGCATTTCATGGCCCGGCTCATGCTGGGCATGGACCGGCATGCCGCTTTCCGAGAGCGTGTGTTTCGCGCCTTTTCCGCCGAGCCCAGCTTATTCGCCCGTCTGCTGGCCATCCACGTTGGCGACCTGTCTCCGATTTCCCTGGGAGTGCGCGGAACGGTCTCGCTCGGATGGCGGCTGCTCACCGCGTGAACCGATCACAATCCTCTACAGACCGGAGTGAAGCGTTGGCATACCGAAGCAAGAAGTTTTCGAAGTTCTCGCCGTGGCGAAGCGGCGGGCTCGCACTGGCTCTGGTCGTACTCTTCAGCGGGCAGATGCGCGCGGAAGAGGCGGTGGTCACGCTGGACCCGGCAAAATCGCAGGTGGAATTCACGCTGGACGCCACGCTCCACACGGTACACGGCAGCTTCCGGCTCACGCGCGGGACGATCCGCTACGACACCACGAGCGGAGTCGCCAGCGGCGCCATCGTGGTCGACGCCCGTAGCGGAGACAGCGGCAATCACGCGCGCGACCGGAAGATGCATAAGGATGTCCTGGAAAGCGCGCGCTATCCGGAAATTGTCTTCACCCCCGAAAAGGTAAGCGGGACGGTGGCGCCAGGAGTGGGCCGCGTCGATCTCCGGGGAACGCTTCGAATCCACGGAGCCGAGCACGAGCTGAGGTTATCGATTCCGCTCACCATCGAGGGCAATAACGTTTCGGCCAGCACCAGCTTTGACGTGCCCTATCAGGCCTGGGGAATGAAAAACCCGAGCACGCTGTTCCTGCGGGTCAGCGAGCAGGTGAACATCTCCGTCCGAGCCGTGGGCACGATTGCCCGCCAGATACCCACGCGATAGGGATTGGTGACCGCAGACCCATGGGATCATTCGGGGGCTGCCGCTTGTACGTAACGAATCCTTCGGCCGTGCAAGCCGGTGCGACCTCAGGATGACACCTCTATGAGTTTTTCCGCAGCCTGCTGGAGCGGTTCCCGAGAAGCTATATCCTCTCGAAATCATTCCCTGCCGTCGCTCCCTGTTGGTCGCAACGGCCGATGGACCACAACTTCGGCATAGACCATCTCGGGAACCGCTGTAGAACAAACAAAAGGTGGCTCGACGGCGCTCGCCATGACAGCCTGAAAATGCCGGATCGCCGCTCGAAATGCCGGACGTACTTACCGCGAAACCGGCTTAAGGACTTTGGCCAGCGGCAGCGCCAACTCGATGAATGCGCCGCCGCCCACGCGATCCGCCACCAGCACGGCTCCGCGTGGGCCTGGGTGACGGCGTTGACGAATGCCAGACCGAGGCCGTGACCGCTCGAATGCGGCCCTTTGACGAAGCGCTCCCGCACATGCGGGCACAAGTCGGGAGGAAAACCCGGGCCATCATCCTCGACGATCAGCTCGGCCATCTCGTCTTTTGTCCTGACAATGACCTTGATCGAACATCCGCGCGGCAGAACGCCATGTGGAATCCGCTTGATCCCGGCCGCTGCGGACGCATCCGCGCTCCGGGCGCGAGCGGCGAGAGATTGACCAGGAAATTAACCATCACGTAATAACCGGGTCATTGCTGCTCCCTGTAGGTGGCGTATACAATTTAATTCTGTTCTGCTAAGGCCGTTCAAAGTTGATGTACCCAGCGCCAGCACTGCCGGGCTGAATGCCTGGCTGCTTTGCGGGTACGGCTTCCGCGAACCGGGTCCAGGCAGGCCGACGGCGGAGGGAATCCGCACGCCGCGAGTGAGCTCGCGCACATCCCTGATGTAATAAAGTTGGTAAAGTATTAGGATGGATTCCGATCCCGGACTTCAGCAAAGCGATTGCTGCGGTTTTCGGGATGGTGGACAAGGGTTTGCGGTACCCGTTTCCGTCAGTTTTCGGTGACGGGGCTCCGGCGAATTGCGGGGTGCAATGGCCGGAGCATCTGACGTACATCCGTCGAGTACCGTGCATTCCCTGGTTGGAGAAATACACGGATGGCTGATCAGTCCTTAGAATGTTCTTCCTCTACGGTCGAAGACGAGATCCTGCGCCGCCTGGAGGAGGAACGTGTCCGCCTGAGGATGGAAGCGGGCTTGCGGGTGCGCCACTTCCGGCGGCCTGAGGAACGGCCCTTCACGGCGGACGAGCGCGATAAAGTTACCATTCTGTTCGGCGGTCTCACCTGGAAGCACGAGGCGTTCATTCGCGCCGTCTTCCACAACTGCGGATACCGCTGCGAGGCGCTTCCGGCGCCCGATCTGGCCGCCTTCCGGCTGGGAAAAGAATTCGGCAACAACGGCCAGTGCAATCCAGCCTATTTCACGGTGGGCAACCTGATCCAGTTTCTGTATACGCTGGAAGCCCGAGGGCTGACGCGGCAGCAGATCATCGATGGCTACGTTTTTTTCACTGCCAGCTCGTGCGGTCCGTGCCGCTTTGGGATGTACGAGGCCGAATACCGCTACGCGCTAAAAAATGCGGGCTTCGACGGATTCCGCATCCTGCTCTTCCAGCAGGCCGACGGCATCAAGGCGAGCGCCGGCGAAGCCGGACTGCTGTTTCACCGCCGACTTCGGGCTGGGCGCGCTGAACGCCTTTCAGCTTGGCGATGTCGTCAGCGACATCGTTTACCAGGTGCGCCCCTACGAAACCACGCCGGGCGAAACCGACCGGGTTTTCCAGTTGGCCGTGGAGCAGCTCAGCCAGGTTCTGGCCAAGCGCGATGCCTTCGAGTTCAAGCGCGACGCTCCCGCCTGGATGGTGCGGATGGCGAAGCACAAGCCGGTGCTCGGGAAGATCGGCAATGGGCTGATGAAGGTCTACGATCACCTTTACGGCAAGGAATTGCTGGACGGCCTGCACCAGTTCCGCGACACCATGAACGCCATCGAAGTGGACCGCACAAGGGTCAAGCCGGTGGTCAAGATCAACGGCGAGTTTTGGGCGCAGATTACCGAAGGCGACGGCAACTTCAACATGTTCACCTTCCTGGAGCGCGAGGGCGCGCAGGTGGTGGTGGAACCGATCTCGACCTGGGTGGGCTACATGATGCACGAGGCGGGCGAAGGCGCTCGCGCCTACAAATCGGTGAACGGGCCGTATCCCAACCCCGAGTGGTGGGAGTTCCGTCATCGGCTGGCCAACGAGATGAAGTTTCGCAAGAAGTGGCTGGCGCTGCGGGCCGGCGACTTGCTCTGGAACCGCTTCTACGAGCGGGTGATTCGGCACACCGGCGGACTCACCCACAAGCTGGTTTCGCAGAAGGAACTGGCCCGGCTGGCGCATCCGTTTTATCACCAGTTGGCGCGCGGCGGCGAAGGCCATCTGGAGGTCGGCAAGAGCGTCTATTACACGGCCCATCACCTATGCCACATGGTGCTCGGGCTGAAGCCTTTTGGGTGCATGCCCTCGTCGCAATCCGACGGCATTCACTCGTCGGTCGTCAATCGCTACCGGGAGATGATTTTTCTTCCCATCGAGACCTCCGGCGAAGGCGAGGTCAACGCCCACAGCCGGGTGCAGATGGCGCTGGCCGAGGCGAAGCTGCGGGCACGCGACGAATTTGAAAAGGTACTGAAGCGCACCGGCAAGCGGCTCGACGATATTCACGACTTCGTGGCCGATCATCCGGAGTTGCGACGCGCCTTGTACCCGGTGCCGCAGCGGGACGGAATCGCGGGAACGGCGGCGCAGTTCGTGGCGCACGTCAGCGACTTGATGGACGCGCAGAGCGGCCAGCGGAAGCGAAACCAGACGCCGACGCAGGTGCTCTCCGAGTCGCCAGCGGCATAGAACTGGTTGCATAAATATTTCTTAAAGGGTGACTTTACCCACTGTTGAAAAGTGTTCTGAGGTGTCATCCTGAGGCGGAGCGAAGCGGAGCCGAAGGATCTGCTTTCTGGCGCAGAAGCAAAAGCAGATCCTTCGCTGCGCTCAGGATGACACTTTTTCAGGATGACACTTCTATAGATGACACTTCTATAAGGGATCGGCCAGGGAGAAAAGCTGTAGATGAAGATTCGCGATTCATGGATGGTCGGTCTCGACATCGGATCGACGACGGCGAAGGCGGTCGTGGTCGATCCCGGCAGCGATCGCATCCTGTGGCAGGACTATCAGCGCCACGAGACCAAGCAGCCCGAGAAGGTTCTCGAATTCCTTGAGCGGATGGAGTCCGAGGCCGGCATTACGAAAGAGAATTGCCGCATCTTTATCACCGGCTCGGGCGGGGCCGCGCTGGCCGAGCTGATTGGGGCGAAGTTCGTGCAGGAAGTGCACGCCGTCTCGCTGGCCGTGGAGAAGCTGCATCCGGAAGTCTATTCGGTGATCGAGTTGGGCGGGCAGGATGCGAAGATCATCGTCTTCCAGGACGATGTGGCGAGCGGACGCAAGAAAAAAATCCCTTCGATGAACGACAAGTGCGCCGGCGGAACCGGCGCGGTTATCGACAAAATCAATTCCAAGCTGCGCATCCCCATCGCCGAGCTTTGCAACCTGCGCTACAAGGGCGTCAAACTCCACCCTGTCGCGGGCAAGTGCGGCGTCTTTGCCGAAACCGACATCAACAGCCTGCAGAAGCTCGGCATCCCGCCCGAGGAGCTGATGGCCTCGCTCTTCGACGCCATCGTGCTGCAAAACCTGAGCGTGCTGACCCGCGGCAACACCTTGCGTCCGCAGGTGCTCTTGCTGGGCGGTCCGAACTGCTTCATTCGCGGCATGCGCGAGGCCTGGCAGGCCAACATTCCGCGCATGTGGGAAGAGCGCAGACTGGAAATTCCCGCCGGCGCCTCGCCCGAAGAGCTGATCAAGGTTCCGGCCAACGCGCAGTATTTTGCGGCGCTCGGGGCGGTGGAATATGGCAAGGACGAGGAAGAGCGCAGCGGACGCTACTGCGGCACCAGCAAGCTGAAGCATTACCTGGAATTTGGCCGCGCCCAGGAAAAAGCCAAGTCGGGAGCGCGGGCGCTGGCCGGCAGCGAGCAGGAAATCGCGCACTTCCGCGAGTTTTACACGCCGCCGAAGTTCGTTCCCGCCAGCTTTCATCCACGGCAGACGGTGCGCGCTTTCGTCGGCGTCGACGGCGGATCGACTTCGACCAAGGCCGTGCTGATGGACGAGCAGGGCGAAGTTCTCTGCAAGGCCTATCAGCTCTCGAACGGCAATCCCATCCAGGACACGATTGAGATGTTCGAGAACCTGCGCGGGCAGGTGGAGGCCCAGGGAGCGCAGCTCGAAGTGCTCGGCGTGGCCACTACCGGCTATGCCAAGGACATTCTGCGCGACGTGCTCAAGGCCGACGTGGCGCTGGTGGAAACCGTGGCCCACGCGGAATCGGCAATGAAGTTCTACGACGATCCCCAGGTGATCGTCGACGTCGGCGGGCAGGACATCAAGCTGATCGTCCTGAAAGACGGGCGGGTCAAGGATTTCAAGCTGAATACGCAGTGCTCGGCCGGCAACGGATATTTTCTGCAATCGACGGCCGAAGGCTTCGGGGTGAAGATCGAGCAGTACGCGGACCTTTCGTTTGCGGCGAAGAACATGCCGGTGTTCGGCTATGGCTGCGCGGTTTTTCTGCAATCCGACATCGTCAATTTTCAGCGCCAGGGCTGGCGCGCGGAGGAAATTCTGGCCGGCCTGGCCGCGGTTTTGCCGAAGAACGTTTTTCTTTACGTGGCCAGCATTCCCAACCTGGCGCAGCTCGGCTCGCGCTTCGTGCTGCAAGGCGGAACACAGAACAACCTCGCGGTGGTGAAGGCCGAAGTCGATTTCATCCGCAACAGTTTCCGCTCCGGCGAGGACCGGCCCGAGATCATGGTGCATCAGCACTGCGGAGAGTCGGGCGCAATCGGCGCGGCACTGGAGGCCCGGCGGCTCTTTTGCGAAGGCCGCAAGACTACGTTTATCGGCCTCGACGCAACGCGAAACATTTCGTACCACAGCACCCGAGGGGAAGAAACCCGCTGCTATTTCTGCAAGAACAATTGCCTGCGGACCTTCATCGACATCAATCTCTCGGGCAAGACCGAGAGCGAGGCGGCGGCCGAGCGGCGAGCGACCGCCGCTCACGACCATCAGCACGAACACGACCGCCAGGAGCGCGCCAGCATCAAGGCCCTGCGGCAGCCGCTGGTGCAGATTCAGCTCTCGTCCGACACGGCGGAAACCGCGGTGCTCGAATCATCGCAGCCGGCCTCACTCGCCGAGGACTCCGAGAAAGGCACGGATGTTACCGGGCTCCGGCAGCGCGCGAGCCGGGTTCCGCTGCGTCCGGGCGAACGCCGCCTGATCATCGCCACCTGCGAAAAAGGCGCGGTCGAAGATGTCCACCAGATGAAAGACATCAAGGCCGGACTCGACAAGGTGAAGCAGGCGAATCCGAATTTCGTAGAGATCGCGGCGCGCGAGGTTTTCCGGCCGCTGCATTCGGCCAGCGTGGCGGATGCGATTCCGGCGCACGCCTGGACGTTTGCGGCCCGCGAGCGCGTGGCCCGCATGCGCGACCGCAGCAAACTTCGCGTGGGCATGCCGCGCGTGCTCAACCTCTACGTCTATGCCCCGCTCTTCCAGGCATATCTGGAGAGCCTCGGGGTGTTGCCGGAAAATATCGTCTACTCCGACTACACCAGTTCCGAACTTTATCGCGCCGGATGCAGCCGCGGCGCCATCGATCCCTGCTATCCCTCGAAGGTCGCCATCGCGCACGTCTACCAGCTACTGCAAGTGAAGCACGCGCGCAAGCCGCTGAACGCGATCTTCTTCCCGATGTATGACGTTCTCTCCACTCACCTGGTCAACCTGCAAGCCTCCAATGCCTGTCCGACGGTGATGACGACGCCTGAAACCGTCAAGGCGGCCTTCACCAAGGAAGGCGATGCGTTTGCGGAGAACGGAATCCAGTACCTCAACCCGCTGCTGAATTTTCGCGACCGCCGGCTGTTTTCCTACCAGATGTTGCAGTGCTGGCAGCCGATTCTCGGCCTCTCCGCGGAAGAAAACGAGCGTGCGGTCGAAGCCGGATTTGCCGCCCTGGAGAGCGTCGAAGCCGGCATCCTGCGGAGAGCCCGCACGGTCATCGACCAACTGGAAGGCGAGGACCGCATCGGCATCGTCATGCTGGGGCGTCCCTACCTGCACGATCCCGGACTGAACCACGGCATCCTCGAAGAGTTCCAGAAGCTCGGCTATCCGATCTTCTCGCAAAATACTTTGCCCCGCGATGCGGACCTGCTGGAGCGCCTCTTCGGCGACGAGGTGCGCGCCGGGATCATCACCGATCCGCTCGATATCGGCGATGTGTGGAAGAATACGTTTTCGGCGAGCACCAACCAGAAAATCTGGGCGGCGAAGTTCACCGCGCGCCATCCCAACCTGGTGGCCGTGGAGATGTCCAGCTTCAAGTGCGGACACGATGCCCCGATTTACGCCGCTATCGAAGCCATCGTCGAGCAGTCGGGCACGCCGTACTTTTGCTTCAAGGATCTGGACGAGAACAAACCTTCGGGCTCGATCAAGATCAGGGTCGAAACCATCGACTACTTCCTGCGCCGCTACCGCCAGCAGATCATCCGGCGGCGCCAAGCCGAGTCGCAAATCGCGGCACGGCTCTCCCAATACGAACGACAACTGCGGCAACAGTACGGGATGGCGTCCGACTAGACACCCCAACAAGCCAACAGCGGGCTTGTCGGAGACCCCGGTTTCCACCCCAGCAACGGCAAAAGCGGCCGTCGCCGGTGACCCAGAGCGCTCGTCACGTCGGCTCGCAAAAGCGGCGAGCCTCCTCACGATGACACCCTCGGATTATCCCGCGCGAGTGACAACGATCCCACGTTAGCTCCGCCTGCGTAAATGCGCCATTCAGCAAAAACGCATAGCGGCGCAGGGTAAGACAGCCCCCATGGGATGCTTCGCTCCGGCAGCATGACAGCCGTTCAGCCTTCACTCTCGCTTGCGAAACCATTTTTGCGAAAGGGGCGGTCGTCGAAGCCATGGTGGACGTGGGTTACACGAATTTCCAAGCTGCTCGCAATGCACTGGAAAACACAGGGGCATCGGCGTACTCTCGAACTTTAAAAGCCACACATCCGATGCGAGGCGACGTGCAGGTGAGCGAGGGAATGCGAGTCATCGAGGCCAGTGACTCTTCCATGCTGGTGGTCTTCGGCGACGAGATTTCGCGCGAAGTTGAACCGGCGGGTGATTCAGCTCTTCCATGACTTGCAAAATGACGACTTGCTGAAGGACGCCGCGCACAAAGACGACTTGCTGAAAAGCGCCGGCACGCCGATCCGCAATCTGCATCCCGCCTACGCCTCGCTGCTGATCGACTTCGATCCGCTGCGGCTGCCGGCGGCGGAGTTGCGCGCACGCATCCGGGAGCTGACCGGACAGAGCGATACGGCGTCGGCGGAGGCCGCGCGGCAGGTGATCGAAATCCCGGTCTGCTACGGCGGGGAGCTGGGACCGGACCTGGCCGATGTCGCGCAGCACGCCGGATTCTCGCCCGAGGAAGTGATTGCCCGGCACAGCGCGGCCGAGTACACCGTCTATTTCATAGGCTTTTCGCCGGGATTTCCCTACATGGGAGGTTTGCCCGAGTCGCTGGCGACGCCGCGCCTGAAGACGCCGCGCACCTCGGTTCCCGCCGGCAGCGTGGGCATTGGCGGCAGCCAGACGGGACTCTATCCCATGCAATGGTCCGGCGGTTGGCGGCTGATTGGCCGCACGCCCATGCGCATGTTCGATCCCGAGGCCAATCCGCCTTCGCGATTGCAGCCCGGAGACCTGGTAAAGTTCATGCCCATCGCTCGCGAACGTTTTGACGCGCTGGCCGGCGGCAGGTAGCTCATGGCACTGCGAATTCTCCATCCCGGCCTGATGACGACGGTTCAAGACCTCGGCCGCTACGGCTACGCGCACCTCGGAGTGACGCCCGCGGGGGCTGCCGACGCGCTCGCCCTGCGGGTGGCCAACCTTTTGCTCGGCAACCCGGAGAACACGGCGGCCCTGGAGATGACCTTGCTCGGGGCTACCATCGAGTTCCAACGCGCGGCGATTGTGGCGCTGACGGGCGCGCAGATTGAGTGCAGGCTGGGCAACGCACGGGCTCCGATGTGGAGAGCATTCCCGGTGCTTCCCGGCGCGGTGCTCAAGTGCGGCGCGATTACCGGAGGAGCACGCGCGTACCTGGCGGTGCAGGGCGGCTTTGAGTTGAAGCCGGTGATGGGCAGCGTGGCGACGCTGCGTTCGGCGCATCTAGGTGGAGTGGAAGGCCGCGCGCTGAAGGCCGGCGACCAACTGGCCGTCAACCATGTCGCCGCTAGCGGCGGGCGCAGGACTTCGCCGGCAGGCGCTGGCCTATCTGGAGCCGCGCCGCGAACTGCGTCTCACGCCCGGGCCGCAGGCTTCGTGGTTCGGCGCCGAAGGACTGCAAATGTTGCAACGCGGCCCGTATGTCGTCTCCGGCGACTCCGATCGCCGCGGCATCCGCTTTCAGGGCGAGGCCTTGACGCTGCCGCCGAAGTCGCAGCTCATCACCGAGGGCATTTCGCTGGGCGCCATGCAGGTTCCTCCCGATGGGCAACCGATTATCCTGTTCGTGGATCAGCAGACGACGGGAGGCTATCCCAAGGTCGCCAACGTGATCGCGGCCGACCTGAGGCACGTGGCGCAGTTGCGCCCGCGCGATGAGGTACACTTTCGCGTAGTCACCATCGAAGAAGCCATCGGTTTGCTGCGGGAGCAGGAAGAGTGGCTGCGGAAAGCGTTGGAGTAACTGCGGGATCGTTCTGTGTTTTGGCAGCAGAAACAAAAGGTGGCTCGACTTCGCTTGCCATGACAGGTTGTGTTTGGGTTGGAACTTCCCTTTTGAGGAAGACCGCACGCAAAGTTCGAAGCAAGCGGCAAACTTCTGCTGAAATAGGACAACACCATGAGCGCAATCACGATCGATATCAATTCCGATATTGGCGAATCGCCGGAAGCGATCGCCAACGGCACCGAAGAAAAAATCATGCGCCAGCTAACCTCGGCGAATATCGCCTGCGGAGGACACGCCGGCGACGAGCAGACCATGGAGATCACCGTCGGTCTGGCCAAGAAGCTCGGGGTCGGCGTGGGCGCGCATCCCGGATATCCGGACCGCGAGAACTTCGGGCGGACCGAGATGGAGATGGCGCCGGAGGCTCTGGAAGCCACGGTGCGCGAGCAGATCGCCGCCTTGCAGAAGGTGGCGAAGCGCCACGGCGTATCCGTGGTTCATGTGAAACCGCATGGCGCGCTTTATCACGCGGCCAACAACAGCAAGCAGGCGGCCGAGGCGATCAGCCGCGCCGCCCTGGCCTGCGATCCCAGCCTGATCATGGTTGGGCAATGCGGATCGAACGCCCTGCGCTGGTATGCCGAGATGGGCTTGCAGACGGTGGCCGAGGCCTTCGCCGACCGCGCTTACGAAGCCAACGGCACGCTGCGCAATCGCAAGCTTCCCGGGGCCTTGATGCAACCGCCGGAGCGCGCGGCCGAGCAGGGCGTGGGAATCGCCACCCGCGGCGAGATCATCGCCATCGACGGCAAGCGGCTGGCGGTGTCGGCGCAGACGCTCTGCATCCATTCGGATACGCCGGGCGCGCCCGACATCGCACGCGCGCTGCGCGAAAAGCTGCAAGCGGCGGGCGTGCAGGTCACGCCGCTCAGAAGCGGGAAGTAATTATTCGTTGTATGGAGATTGCACCACCCCAGGTTAGCGCCGAACGAGCGCGGCGCGGAACCTGGGGCACCCGCCAACTGCGAATTGTCATTCTGAGCGCCCGAAAGGGAGCTCAGATAGCAATCTGCTTTGTATTTTGGGGCGCGCTGAACCAAAACGCAGATGCCCCTTCAAGCTACGCTCAGGATGGACACCCATAAAAGGCGCGTAACGAAGCGCGCCTCAGACGGCTTCGATCAGGCGATTGTTGATGGCGAACAAGGCGAGTTCCAGGCGGCTGGAGACACCCAGTTTGTCGAAGATGTTGGTCAGGTGATGCTTGACCGTGTCTTCGCTGAGCGAAAACTTCTGCGCGATTTCCTTGTTGCTGAGGCCGGAGACGATGGTCGAGAGGATTTCGATCTCGCGGCGCGTGAAGCCGTAGCTTTTTGCCTTGGCATTCTGCTGCCCGGCGGCATGCGCGCTGAGATATTGCGCCAAATCGGCGACCGGCTCGCGCCCGACCCAATACTGGCCCGCCATGACAGTGCGGATGGCTTGCAGCAGAATCTGGGTGGCGGCTTCTTTCATCACCACGCCGCGCGCGCCGATCTGCAGGGCTTCGACCATCTGGCGGTTTTCGACCGCGGCGGTCAGCAGGATGACCCGCAGCTTCGGCGTGTTGCGCGGCCAGTTCCCGCAAGGTTTCCAGTCCGGGCATGCGCGGCATCGCCAGATCCAGCAGCAGAATGTCGGGACGAAGTTGCTGAGTCTGGGTAATGGCCTCGGCGCCATCGGCGGCTTCGCCCACCACCTCGAATTCAGGCTCCGACTCCAGAGAGACGGCGCAGGCCGTCGCGAAAAATCGCGTGATCGTCGGCGATAAGAATTCGAATCTTGGAAGCGTTGTTATCCATGAGCGGACTTTCCTTTCGGTGGTAGGGTAATTTCCAAACGGGAACCGCGCCCGGAAATCGATTCTATGCTGAGCTGCCCGCCAATGCCACGAACTCTTTCCTTGATAATCATTGGCCCCTTGGTGGTATTGGCAAGATCTTCCGGCGAGATCAGCCCTTCGAACTCGAAGCCCGCGCCCGTTGTCGGAAATGGTCAGCAGCAGAACGCCGCTCTCGCGCCGGGTCATGCCCACAACCGCGTGCGTCGCCTTGGCGTGCTTGCGAATGTTCACCAGGCCCTTCCTGGACAATGCGCACCAGCTCGCGGCAGACATGCGGATTGACGTGCACGTCCTGCAGGTCGGAGACGAAGCTGGCCTCGATTCCGGTGTCGCGCCGGAAGCGGTCCACGGTGTCCGCAATGTAATCCAGCAACTGCTCGGGGGTAAGATCCACGGGGCGCATCTGCTGCATCAGCTCGCGCAGGTTCAGCACCTCCCGGCGCAGCAAATGCTGCAGCTCGGTCAGCTCGGGCGCCAGCCCCGACCGTGCCCCGCTCGGCGCGCCGGCGTAAGACGTCAGCCCGCATTTCGGCGGAAATCAAGCTCTGAATGGCGCCATCATGCAGTTCGCGAGCGACCCGCGCCCGTTCCATGGCGCCCGCCCGCGAACGCAGGCGGCGAATCAGGAACAGACTGTACAGCGCCGAGGTTGCCTGCCGTGCCAGGCTTTCGGCAAACCTGAGTTCCCGTTCGCGCCGCTCGCCAATGCGCGCGTTGATGAGCACCAGCCGGGCGAACCACTGGTCTCCCATCTCGCTGGCGACACAAACCATCGAGTGCACCGGGACGCGGGCGAACGCGATCGCTGGGCAGCGCATCCATCTCCCGGGTGCGAACCGATCCGCCCTCCAGCCAATTCATCTGCGCGCCGCTGTTGCAAGTTGCCGGCAGTAGAAAGTCCTGGGCAACTCTCGAAGCAGGTAACCTTCGGCCTCGCCGGACGGAATCTCGCGCATATGCGGTTTGGCGTCAGGCGATGAAGTTTCCAATTGCCAGACCAGAACCCTATCGGTCGTCAGCTCCTTGATGGCGACGTAGGCACGTTTGGCGGAGAAGAGGCGCGCAAATTCCGACAAAACAATTTGCAGACTGCTGGTCAGTCCCGCCTCCGGACGAACCGAGTGCAGCAAACGGTTCACCATGGCGGCTTCGGCGCGGCGCTCCTTCTCGTTTTCCGCTCCGACCCCGATCAGCAGTCCCAGCACGGCCAGGAACGCGCAACGCACGATCAAACGGTTGACCTCGAACTGGCCTTGCAGCAGATCTTGAAAGGACCCGGTTGTGCCTTTCCCGAAAAATGCCTCGATGTTCAGAATCACGATGTTGATCGCAGCCGTGCCCATGGTCTCCGGCAAGCCCCAGCGGAAGCCGGCGGCCACCAGGCTGAAGGTGAACAGCGTAAAGAAAGGCCCCTGGGTAAGCGAGGTAATCAGGATGATCCAGAGGATGTCGAACAGGTGCAGGGCGCGAATCGGCGGCGAGCTTTCCTGGTAGTAAAGCCAGACGACAAGGACGCAGCTATAGAGTACCCAGGCGCCAACCGTCAGATAAACCAGGGGAGTGAAGCTGGCAGCGCGACGCGAATCCACATAGATCGCCAACAGCATCAGGATCGAGCAGCATGGCCCGGGCAAGCCCAAGCGCACGCTCCGTCCTCAGATTGTCCAGCCTCGGAGGCAGGAGCATTCAACCTGGTCAGATACCGATAAGAGTCCGGCCAACGCAAGCGTCGTCTCATGCAGGAAAGCAACGTTTTGATTATTTCTCAAAAGCAGTGCGCGCCGCAACCCGCAATCGGCGACGCCGCCCGGCCATGATATATCGACCGATACACTAATTCGGGAACTGCTCCGGCCGGGTCACCTGCGACTGTGACAACCCTCACTGCGAGCGCTTTGGAGCAAGCTAAGCTGTACCGCATTCGGAATATGTTCCGACCCGGCTGAGGCAGCGGCCGCGGCGGATTCCGTACGGCCGGCGCCGGTGATGGAGCACCCCTCCACTTCGCCGGCCGTTTGGTATTTGAGGGTTACCGGATTCGCGGAAGGTATGCCCCGCGAAGGAGTCGGGTATGGGCTCGGCGGTGATACTTGAGCATACCGGGTGGAATTGTTTTAGTATGCCGTCTGGTTCGAAAACGCCGAAACCGAAGCTGGCAAGTTGCCAAGCTCTCCGCTCCCTGCTTCGAGACACATACCGATCACCAGGTGGAAACCAGCCGCGTAAGCGCCAGCATCGTGGAACCGGAGGCGCTCGAAAGTTCCCGCCGTGCCGCTTCCGAACATGCCCGGCCAGGCCAGAAACTGCGCTCGCACTGCTGGCCCGAAATCTAGGGCGGTTCCCGAGAAGCTGTATCTCAACCAACAATGTCATTCCGAGCGAGCGGCGCGAGTCGAGAAATCTTTCGTGTTGCTTTACCACGGGGAAACACAAGATCCCTCCACTTCGGTCGGGATGACGCCGGCTGAATTCATTTTGCCGGGTGGCTACACCAATCCGGGAATCGCCATAGGACTATTCAGAATAAAGTGTATCGGACCGCGAAGTGTCATCCTTCGCGAACCGGGGTCCCCGGCGACGGCCGCTTTTGCCGTTGTTGGGGTGGAGGAGCGAAGGATCTGCTGTTTGCGAGCGCGGAAAATAAAGCAGATCCTTCGGCTCCGCTTTGCTACGCCTCAGGATGACACTACTTATGAGTTTTTCAGCAGCCTGCTGGAACCCCCGGTTCGCTCAGGATGACACCCGGAGATATATGCGGAAATTTACGGAACAACGGCGGGATCGGCCTATCTTCTTCTTGAAGAATTCGCTCCGGGAAGCGGAGGAATCACCACGGGCGTGCTGCGCCGCACCGGGACCAGCGCATCCTTGGGCTGATTGGCTCTGGGCGCGCAACATCACCTCCTGCTGCACGTACTGCACGAAGTCCTGCATCTGGTGCTGCATCTGCTCCATGCGTTCGCGCATGTTCAGGATGATGCCGATGCCCGCGATGTTCACCCCGAGATCGCGCGCCAGGGAAAGAATGAACTCCAACCGCTTCAGGTCGTCTTCCGTGTAGAGGCGCGTGTTGCCTTCGCTGCGCGACGGCTTCAGCAGACCTTCACGCTCGTAGAGCCGCAAGGTCTGCGGATGGATTTCGTACATCTCCGCCACCACGGAGATCATGTATGCGCCTTTGCCTTTACGTTTGGTCATGAGATCCTTCGCTGCGCTCGCTACGCTCAGGCAACCTGCAAGAACGCTCGTCAGCACGGGTGAACCAGCTCGTCAAATCGCTGAAGGCTCCCGCTCAGCATCATCCAGCCAAGGCTACAATCTTGCTCCACAGCTCGGCCCTGGGGTCTTCCGGATGCAGCTTCTGTAACTGCTGCCACAACTCTTTGGCGCGCACGTCCTGCACGGTGGGCACCACGATCTTGATTTCGACAATCTGATCGCCGACGCCGCCTTCGCGGGTCGCGCTCTTCACGCCTTTTTCGCGCATGCGCAGTTTCTGCCCGCTCTGCGTTCCCTGCGGAACGCGCAACTGCGCCCGGCCGTCGATGGTGGGCACTTCCACTTTGGCTCCGAGCGCAGCCTCCCACGGCATGACCGGCAGCGTGAGGTAAATGTCGTCGCCCTCGCGCCGGAACACCGGATGGGCATCGATGTGCACCACCAGATAAAGATCGCCCGGCGAAGCCCCGCGCATTCCGGGATTGCCTTTGCCGGCCAGCCGGATGCGCTGCCCGTCGCGCGTGCCGGCCTTGATGCGGAACTCAACCGGCTCGCTGACCATCTGGCCGTTCGGGCCGGGCCGCTGAATGTTCAGCCGGATGCTGCCGCCGCGGATCGCATCCCAGAAAGGGATGGAAACCTGGTACTCCAGATCGGTGCCGCCCATCGCGGCGGGCTCCGCCTGGGCCGCGCCGCCGGCGCCGAAGATGCTGGAGAGGATGTCGCGAAAACCTGCGTTGCGTCCTCCGCCACCGCCGCCGGCTTGTCCGTAGTCGAAGTTATCGAAGTCGAAATGCACTTCGCGCTGGCCACCGCGCGACATTGCCTCCGGCTCCCGGAAAGCCGCCAAAGCCGCCCGCACCGAATCCGGAGCCTCCGCCACGGGCGTAAGCCTCGGCCGTTGCCGCATCGATGTTGTCGGAATAGAAACCGACCTGATCGTAAATCTTGCGCTTCTTCGGGTCGCTGAGGACGTCGTTGGCCTCCGAAAGGACCTTGAACTTCTCCTCGGCCGTCTTGTTCCCGGGATTCACGTCGGGATGGTACTTGCGCGCGAGTTTGCGGAACGCCTTGCGGATCTCCTCCGCCGAGGCGCTCTTCTTTACCCCGAGAATCGCGTAGTAATCCTTCTTTTCCGTCGTTGTGGCCATTCGTTACTCAATCCGGTTTTTATTGTCGCCGCCAGATGCGAAGTCTTTCGCTTCGCTCAGCATGACATCCGCACCTCAGTGCACGGTCTCGTGTCTCTGGCTCCGGCTCATCCGGAATCAGGTCAGTCTCCGTCGGACGTGCGCCGTCATCCACACCGCCATGCCGGTGAATCCGTCGAGCGTCGGTTTCAACAAATACCACCGTCCCGCGCCTGGATCAAACTTCAAATAGTAATTCTGGCCTTGTACCTGAAACTGCATTGTTTTCCCTCTTTACTTCCTACTTCAACTTCACTGCTTCGTACTTCACTTCCTGACTTCCAAATAAGCGGAAGGGGCGCTCATCACGCCCCACCCCCAATCTCTGAGATTCACTCGCCGACTCTGCCTCGCGAACTCGCCCGCAGGAGATCCTTCGACTCGCTGGCGCTCGCTCAGGATGACCGCCCGCTGGCAGCCAGCATTCACGAGCTGCGCTCCGCAGGAGATCCTTCGACTCGCTGGCGCTCGCTCAGGATGACCGCCCGCGGCGCCTCACGGCTGCCGCTCACGCCCGCCGAACTGCGCGGTCACTTCTTTTCGTCCACATCCACGTACTCGGCGTCGATCACGCCTTCGTCCTTCTTCTGGCCGCCAGCCGCTGAAGCTTCGCCGCCGGCGCCGCGGTTGCGGACCGGCGCCGGTGGCTCCCGCCGCGGGCTGCGCCTGGCTGGACGTAGCCTTGTACATGGCCTCGGCCAGCTTGTGCGAAGCCGTCTGCAGACGATCGCGGGCCGTGCTCATGGCCTGCACCTCGCCGCCCTCCAGCGCTTTCTTCGCGTCGGCCAAGGCGTTCTCGACGTCGCCGCGCTCGGAGCCGGAGATTTTGTCGCCGTGCTCGCGCAGCATTTTTTCCACCTGGTAGACCATGCCGTCGAGCTGGTTACGGGTCTCGATCTCTTCGCGCTTGCCTTTGTCCTCGGCTGCGTGCGCATCGGCTTCCTTGGCCATGCGCTCGACTTCTTCCTTGCTCAGACCGGAAGAGGACGTGATGGTGATCTTCTGATCCTTGCTGGTAGCCATGTCCTTGGCCGTAACGTTCAGAATGCCATTGGCGTCGATGTCGAACGTCACCTCGATCTGCGGCACGCCGCGCGGCGCCATCGGCAGTCCGGTCAAGTGGAACTTGCCCAACGTGCGGTCCTGGGCCGCCATCGGACGCTCGCCCTGCAGGACGTGAATCTCGACCGAATTCTGGTTGTCGGCCGCGGTCGAGAACGTTTCCGTCTTGCGGGTCGGAATCGTCGTGTTGCGCGGAATCATCGGCGTCGCCACGCCGCCCAGCGTTTCGATCGCCAGCGTCAGCGGAGTCACGTCGAGCAGGAGCAGGTCTTTGACCTCTCCCCCGAGCACGCCGCCCTGGATGGCCGCGCCGACGGCAACCACTTCGTCCGGGTTGACGCCCTTGTGCGGCTCCTTGCCGAACAGGTTCTTCACCAGGTTCTGGATGAAGGGCATGCGGGTCTGCCCGCCAACCAGCACCACCTCATCAATCTTATCGGCAGTAACGCCCGCGTCCTTCATTGCCTGACGGCAGGGGGCAACCGAACGATCCACGATGTCACGCACCATCTCTTCCAGCTTGGTGCGGGTCAAGGTCTTGACCAGGTGCTTCGGACCGGAGGCATCGGCCGTGATGAACGGCAGATTGATTTCGGTCTGCATCGTGGTCGAGAGCTCGATCTTGGCGCGCTCAGCCGCGTCGCGCAGACGCTGCAACGCCATCTCATTGCCCTTGCCGCGCAGATCCAGCCCTTCGTCCTTCTTGAACTCTTCGATCAGCCAATCGACCAGACGCTGGTCGAGATTGTCGCCGCCCAAGTGCGTGTCGCCATTGGTCGACTTCACCTCGACCACGCCTTCGCCGACTTCGAGGATCGAAATATCGAAGGTGCCGCCGCCGAAGTCGTAGACCGCGATGGTTTCGTTCTTCTTCTTATCCAAGCCATAGGCGAGCGCCGCCGCCGTAGGCTCGTTGATGATTCGCTTGACGTCGAGACCGGCGATCTTGCCGGCGTCCTTCGTCGCCTGGCGCTGCGCGTCGTTGAAATAGGCCGGAACCGTGATCACCGCTTCCGTAACCGGCTCGCCCAGATAATCCTCCGCCGACTTCTTCAGCTTTTGCAGGATCATGGCCGAGATCTGCGGCGGGGTGTATTCCTTGCCCTGCGCCAGTGATGGCTACGTGGTCGCCCGACTGCACGACCTTGTAGGGGACCATCTTGATTTCTTCGCTGACTTCATCGAAGCGCCGTCCCATGAAGCGCTTAATGGAGTAAATCGTGTTTTCGGGATTGGTGATGGCCTGCCGCTTGGCGACCTGGCCCACCAGGCGCTCGCCGGTCTTGGTGAACGCCACCACCGAAGGTGTGGTGCGCCCGCCCTCTTCGTTGGCGATGACCTTGGGTTCGCCACCCTCCATGACCGCCACGACCGAATTGGTAGTGCCAAGGTCGATGCCTATAATCTTCGCCATTGGAAACCTGCCTCCTGCTGGAAATCGTCTTACCTGAAATCGCTCTACTCTGCCCTGATAACAAACCGATGATAGAACTTGAGTGCAATGACTGTCAACTTTTAGATCAATTTCACTGCATGTAAGATGCAGAAATTAAGTCAGCTTGCAGATTTTCTATTAAGTTTATGTATATCTGTGACTTATCTGGATCGATCCGCAGCGGAGACAAGTCTGATTGCAACGCAGGCGGTGGCAGTTGGACAGCCATTGCCGGTACCGGAAAAGCAGATCCTTCGCTACGCTCAGGATGACACTCAGGAGTGGGCATTTAGTTCCAGAGCTAACAATCGTCGATGACACTCATTGGGGACATTTAGTTCGGGAAGTCAGCAATCGAGGATACCTTGGGGACTTGAATTCCGAAGGCGCTGGACGGCGCGGTCTGTCCTGGCGGGCTGACGTAACGACGTTCAAGAACAGCCCGTTCCAATCTGGAACCAGACAGCGACGGAATGCGGAACATTCCCGGACAGATACGGCTTTTTCTCCAGAGATGCCGTCTAAGTCGACACATAGGTCTGTGTCTGGTGGGATGGGCCACACGCTATGAAGAAAGCCTTTACCAGCCTCACGCCGCAGGAGGCTTTGCACGTTGCCATCTTCATCGAAGAGCGCAACGCCGAGGTTTATCACCGCTTTGCCGAGATGTTCGCCGAGTTCCGCGACGTGCGCTCGCTTGAGATCGCCAGTGTTTTCTGGGACATGGCGGCCGAAGAGCGCCACCACAGCACGCTGCTCCAGCAGCGCTACATGGAGCGCTACGGCAACGCATCCTGCGCCCTGACGGAAGACGATTTGCAGGAGCTGATTGAGGTGCCGCGGCTGGAATCCAGCAATCTCTTCGACGAATACGAGGACCCTGCCAAGCCGAATGCGCAGGAACGAGCGCTTCCAGGTTGCGCTGGCGGCGGAAAACAATGCCCGGAACTTCTACGCCGAGCTGGCTGGCGTGACCGTCGATTTCCAGCTACGCACTCTATACAGGGAGCTGGCCGAGTACGAGAAAGACCACGTCGAATTCCTCGAGAAACGCATCGCCCAGAGTTCCACCAATAAGCACAGCCCGAGCTAGCGGGCTTGCGGCCATAGGCCCGCGAACGCTCGCCGGGTGACATTTGCCGCCACACCATGGCGCGATTTTTTTCCGTCCACTCACTGCGCTGGCCGTCGTTGAGCGCCAAGGTCAGCCAGCGATAGGCCTGGACACGGTCCTGCGAGACGCACTTGCCGGTCGCGTAAAGCGCTCCCAACTTGGCTTGCGCCTGGGGGTTTGCCTTTTGCGCCGCCGAGCGCAGCAAGACCAATCCCTGGTCGCAATTCTGCGGCACGCCCTGAGCGTAGATGATACATATCCGCGAGCCGCACCTGCGCGTCGGAATTGCCAAGCGCGGTAGCGCGCCACAACAGAGCCCTTGCAACCTCGGGATTCGTGGTCGCCAGCGCCTGCTGGTACTCGCTCTGTCCGGCGATTTGTCCGGCGGCCGGCTTTGGAGATTGCTGGGCAGAGGGCTTGGGCGTGATGGGCCGGGGCTTGGCCGTAGCAAGCCGCCGCGGCACCGCCGGCTGTGGCTGCGGTTGAGAATCAGGCGATGGACTAGGTTCCGCCGTCGAGGTCTGTCCGCGCGCCGCTTGCGGCTTTTGCCTCCGGACTGGATGTGCGTGGAGTCTGGCGGTACGTTGGCTGCCGCAGTCGCGGGCGATTCCGGAGCAGGCGGCTCAGTCGTTTGCTTGAGTTTGAGCTTCTGGCGGCGTATTTGGGACTGCGGCACTGGCTGGTTGCGCCGGTTTGGCGGGCTGCTCGACGACGAAATCGGGAGCGGCTTTCTCGTTGGACGCGGGGCTGGGATTGGATGCGGGGCTGGCGCTCGCGCTCGACGGTTCGAGGGTCGTAGCTGACGAGGCGGTCTTGCCGGTCCTCAGCACCTGCACGTAAGTTACTGCCAATCCGCGCATAGCGAGACGGTTGCACCGCGAACCCGAGAGTCCAGTCGTCGCCAACCGATGGCCAGTGCATCACGGTCAGCACCGCCAGCGCGGCCAGGAAGCGCAGACGACAGCCGCGGCGAAATATCGTGGCCATTTTCTGGCCTCGGCTCGTCCTCGCTCTCCAGGGTTTCGGCGTCGCCGCTCAGTCCCAGAAAAGAAGGCCCGGAAAGGCTGCCGGGCTGGTCGTGATGAGCGGGTGTGAAATCGAGAAAATGGCTCAAATCTTCGACACCGGCGACTTCGTCTCCACTACGCGCGAGCGCGGCGCGCGAGACTTCGGCAGGCGGGCTCGGCGGCTCGAAGTCATCGGGGCGAGGCTGATCGAAGACGTTAAATCCAATTTCTTCCACCGCAGGCAAGGCGAGCGCCGGCACCGGCCCGAGGGCCTCGCTCGCGGAATCCGTCGCCGGCGGGTCAGCTTCAGGTACATGCACGGGGTGATGGTTCGAGAAATTGTCCGATAAATTTTCCAGCACCGGCGCTTCGGGCCCGGCTGGCAAGACTTCAAGCGCAGGAGGCGAAGCAGTCTCGCCCGCTACGTTGCTGGTGGCCGCACGGTCCGGGACACTTCCAGCTCCGGGATCGAAGCCGTCCCCCACACCCCCTGCATGGCTTGGCGAATGGAGTCGGGAGTTTGGCGGCGGCGATCCATTCCCGGCTCGGCCAGCAGCGGAAGCCCGTTGTCGTAGTCGATCACCTCTTTCGGCAGCGGCTCAACCCTCCATGGACGAGACCCCCGTTGGTGGCCGTTCGAAAGACTTTTGTCGCGGATCAAGATCGGGCAAGCCGGCATCGCCATTCGGGCCGAGCCGAGGCTGCGCGATGATGTCCTGCATGTGGAAGGACGAGCCGACGGCGAGCACAGGGTCGCGCAACGGCGTCCCGCACTGGCCGCAAAAGCGGTTCCTATCGGGATTTTCTTCGTGACATGCTGGACAAAGCACCCGGGTCCTCCAATCCCCAAACCAGCTACTACGATTACATAACTCGCGAGAATGCTCAACAGTTGAGACCTCTCCCGTGGAGATCATGGCAACGCTTGAGATTTGGATGCGGATAGAGCGGGCGTGTGCTGCTGCGGACCAATGGGGCCGCCCAGGCGAATAGCCTCGGCACTGGGCCGCTCAGTCGTTTCCGCCGGCCTCGACGGCGCGGCCGAGGGCGCTGGGCGAAGTCTGCCGGGAACTGTAACGCTTGAGAACGGCGGCGAAAACCCTGTAGCCAAGCAAAGCCGCCAGCACCAAGGCGTAGATCATCGGCTGGCGGATGTCCTTCTTCACCAGCCAGAGAAAATGAATGACTCCCGCTACGGCGCTCAAATAAACCAGGCGATGAAGCTGCTGCCAGCGCCGGCCAAGGCGCCGGATGGCGCTCCGCGTAGAGGTCAGAGCAAGCGGCACCAGCATCAGGAAAGCGGCGCTTCCCATGGTGATGAACGGGCGCTTGACGACGTCCTTCAGCATCGCGTGAAGATCGAAAAACTGATCGAGCCAGACATAGGTCAGCATGTGCAGCACCGCATAAAAGAAGGCGAAGAGGCCGATCATGCGGCGGTACTGGATGAGCCATAGCTGGCCGGTAACTCGCCGGAGAGGAGTGATGGCGAGCGTCGCCAGGAGCAGGGTCAGCGCCCAGAGGCCGGTCTGGTGGGTAATCATTTCAATCGGGTTGGCACCCAACTCGCCGGCGAATCCCAGCACGACCAGCCGCAGCAGCGGAATGAGCGCCAAGGTAAAGACAATCGGTTTCAAAGTACGATTTCGCATTTCGATGTTTGTTCAGCCAAACGGCTACGCCACGGCGGCCGCTTAGAACGTTGCTGAAGAGCTGCTCTCCGCCCGGTCATCCCGGAGGAGCTGCTATTTGCAAGCGTCGAAAGCAAAGCAGATCCTTCGGTCCCGCAAAACCGGCGTGACCTCAGGATGACACTTCTACGAGTTCTAGAGCGTTTCCATAAAAGGGAAAACGCATCAGCCGATTACCCACTTTCTAAGATGCGGGCCGGGGCGCTTAGAACCACTTTCGCAGGTCCATGCCGGAATAGAGACTCGCCACCTGGTCTCCGTAGCCGTTGAACATGAGCGTCGGCCGCTTGAAGAACTCTGCCGATCCGGCGCTCGTTCGCCTGGCTCCAGCGCGGATGATCGACCTGCGGATTCACGTTGGAATAGAAGCCGTACTCGTTGGGCGCAGCTTTGTTCCAGGCGGTTTTCGGCATGGAATCCACGAACTTGATCTTGACGATGGACTTGGCGCTCTTGAAGCCGTATTTCCAGGGAACCACGAGGCGGATGGGCGCGCCGTCCTGGTTGGGCAGCGTCTCGCCGTAAAGCCCCACGGCCAGGATGGCCAGCGGATTCATCGCCTCGTCGAGCCGCAAGCCTTCGACATAGGGCCAGTCGAGCACGTCGCGCTTTTGGCCGGGCATCTGGCTGGGACGAAGCACCGAGGTGAACTCGACGAACTGCGCCTTGGAAGTCGGCTCCACCTGCTTGATCAAGCGCGCTCAGCGGAAAGCCCGTCCAGGGGATCACCATCGACCAGCCTTCGACGCAGCGCAGACGGTAGATGCGCTCTTCCAGAGGCGCGAGCTTGAGCAAGGCATCCATGTCGTAGGTCTTCGGCTTCTGCACCAGTCCTTCGACGGAGACGCTCCAGGGCAGCGGCTGAAACGAGCCCGCCAGCTTGGCCGGACCGTCTTTGTCGGTGGAGAACTCGTAAAAATTGTTGTAGTGGGTCACGTCCTTCAGCGGAGTCAGCTTTTCGCTGGTGCTGTATCCGCTCTTCTGAAATTGCAGCTTCGCTTCCGCCTGCGCCGCTGCCGGGGCGAACGCGTGATACAGTTTGTCGCCGGCAAGCGCGGCCGCCGCCAAGGCCAGCGAGCCCCGCATGAAGTTACGCCGGTTCAGGTACACCGGCTTGGGCGTGATCTCGGAACTCGGGATGTCGGAAGGCTTTCGGATCAGCATGACGCGACCTCTCTACTACAGTCAGATTCGGTTGCGGCGGAAATGTTTCAAGAGAGTTCAGTTTCCACCCCAACAAGCCAACAGCGGGCTTGCCGGGGACCCCGGTTTTCACCCAACAACGGCAACAGCGTCCGTTGCCAGGCTAAAACTATCCAGCGAACTTACGGGACATTCACTGTACGAATGGGACCGACCTATGGATTGCGGCCAGGCTGAGCGAAGTCGCAGCGCTCGCAGGCTACGGAAAAACGGTTCTTCGAGGGTGCGAGAGCATCCCATCGCGATGTCTCATTCAGGCCGTGCCGCTAAGAGTTTTTGAACTGCTTCGGCTGCATCTCGGCCCCACGCGGTGCAGGGATTCTTCGCTCCCGTTGGTCACTCAGAATGACATCCCCTCAACATTCATTACGTGAACTTCTGGAATACCAGACCAGACACCGCCTACGGATAAGCCAGGGATGCTTCGCTATCACGTAATTTCCCTGCCGTATTTCTCAGCTCTCGAATGCCAGGGTGAGCAGCGTCTTCTGCTCCATGGCGTGGGCCTTGGCCGAACCGGTTGCCGGACTGGCGGCCGCCGCTCGCTTCACCGAGCGCACCGGATGCCGGGTGATGATCCGGCGCAGGCGCGGGATGACGAACCAGAGTGCGCCCATGTTGGCCGGCTCTTCCTGCACCCAGATGATCTCGCTGGCATGGGAGTAACGCTTCATCAGCTCCGCGATCTCGGCTTCCGGGAAAGGATAGAGCTGATCGACCGAGACGATGGCCGTCTCCGGGTCGTTGCGGCGCTTGCGTTCGTTCACCAGTTCGTGGCCGATTTTGCCGCTGCACAGCAGGACGCGCTTGGGATCGGGCACCTGCCCGTCGGCGATCACCGGCTCAAAGCGTCCGCTGGTCAGAGCGTCGAGCGGGCTCATCGCCTGCGGATTCCGCAACATGCTCTTGGGGGTGAAGCAGATCAGCGGCTTGCGCCAGGCGCGCATCGCCTGCCGGCGCAGCAGGTGGAAGTATTGCGCCGCGCTCGATGGCTGGCACACCTGCATGTTGTCGCGGGCGCAGAGTTGCAAATAGCGCTCGACGCGGGCGCTGGAGTGCTCCGGTCCCTGGCCTTCGTAACCGTGCGGCAACAGCATTACCAGGCCGGTAAGCAGGCCCCACTTCTCTTCTCCGGCGCTGATGAACTGGTCGATGATGATCTGCCCGCCATTGGCAAAATCGCCGAACTGCGCCTCCCACATCACCAGCGCCTCGGGATAGTCGCGGCTGAAACCGTATTCGAAACCCAGCACGGCGGCCTCGGAAAGCTCGGAGTTATAGATCTCCACCCGCGCCTGCTCCGGCGAGAGATGACAGAGCGGAACGAATTCGTGCTCGTCTTCCACGTCGATCAGACACGAGTGGCGATGATTGAAGGTGCCGCGCCGGCTGTCCTGGCCGCTGAGCCGGATCGGAGTTCCCTGCATCGGCGAGCGAAGCGAAGGCCAAGGCCTCGGCCATGCCGTAGTCGATGGGAAGTTTGCCGTTGGCCATTTCCAGGCGCTGCTCCAGCAGCTTCTTGACCTTGGGATGGATGTTGAACTCCGGCGGATATTGCGTGAGCTGCTGCCCCAGGCGGGCGATCTGCGCGGCATCGAGCGCGGTCTTCACTTCCAGATCGGGCGAGTAAAGCCCTCCCTTGTAGCCGTCCCAATAGCTCGGCAGGGTGTAGAGCAGGGGCTTTTTCTTCATCTGCTGCGCCTGCTTCTTGGCGTCCTGCATCATGGTCCGCACCCGCTCGACCCGCGGCGCGGCATCGGCTCCGATGCGGCGGGCATAGATTTCGTAGAGCGGAGGATGCTCCTTGATTTTGCGGTAGACGATGGGCTGCGTGATCGTCGGATCGTCGACCTCGCTGTGGCCGTGGCGACGATAGCCGATGAGGTCGATCACCACGTCGGAGGCGAACTGATAGCGGTATTCCACCGCCCAGCGCGCGACCCGGACCACCGCGTCGGGGTCTTCGGCGTTGACGTGGAAGATTGGAATCGGCAGCCGCTTCGACATGTCGGAGGCAAAGTGCGTGGAGCACACCTCGGAGGGGTTGGCGGTGAAGCCGAGCAGGTTATTGACGATGACATTGACGGTGCCGCCGACGGTGTAGCCACGCAGATAGCTCAGGTTGAGCGTCTCGGCCCAGACGCCTTGTCCGGCATAGGCGGCATCGCCGTGCATGATGAGCGGAAAGATCCGTTGCTTGCCGGCTTTGCCGATGCGCGTCTGGTGAGCCCGCACCCGGCCCATGCAAACCGGGTCCACGGCTTCCAGGTGGCTCGGATTGGAAACCAAGTGGATGCGAACCGGACGGCCGTTGATCTCGCGCACGTTGGTCGCGCCCAGGTGATACTTCACGTCCCCGCCGCCGAGGGTGCTGCGCGGGTCCACGTCCTCGAAGCCGGCGAAAATGTCAGCCGCCTGGCGTCCCACGGTGTGCGCCACCACGTTGAGGCGTCCGCGATGGCTCATGGCCATCACGCATTCGTCGGCGCCGCGCTCGACCGCCGCTTGCAGAGCTTCCTCCAGTAACGGAATCAGCGCGCTCGTCGCCTTCCAGCGAAAAGCGCTTGGTGCCGATGTAGAGCGTCTGCAACATCTGCTCGAAAACATCGGCCTCGACCAACTGGGTCAG
The DNA here is from genome assembly GCA_963786555.1 of uncultured Acidobacteriota bacterium. Lineage (GTDB taxonomy): Bacteria > Acidobacteriota > Terriglobia > Terriglobales > Acidobacteriaceae > CAWBRT01. Next base: position 152,572 of record CAWAZO010000007.1, on the reverse strand, counting down.
GATGCGCTCGCGGTCGACCGGCTCGGGCTCGGATTCCATGCGCTCGCGCACCCACTCCCGCCGCTCGGGATCGGGCATGTGCATGAATTCGGCGCCCACGGTGCCGCAGTAGATGCGCCGCGCCTCATCGGCCAACGGGCCCGTCAGGTTTAGCTCCGGATGCTCTTCTCCGACATAGTTTCCGAGCGGGTCCAGATCCGCCCGCACGTAGCCCCAACGACGAAAGGCATCGAAAATTTTCTCTCGCTGGCCGCTCTCTGCGCTGGCCAGCTCAGCCGATGGCATTGCATGAGTTTGCAATCGAGTGCTCCTCTGGAACCTATATCTGATTGAGAATCAGGCCGGAACCGATTCACCCTGTACCCACATCTGCCAAATTCGGGTAGATATGGGGCACCAAAACCTGTGGCAGGATAGGCCACTTATCCAGATTAGGGTAGTCCGGCAGTGCCGCCGGAGGCAAACAGGGTACGCCCGGCAGATAAGCCACGACCAGTGCCCCACGTTCTATTGGATGCGGCGAGAGCCGGGTTGGGCGCGAATTGGAGGGGTGCCAGTAATCTCGAAACGGGTGGCAGGTGTCCCACGTCCCGCCCTGCCGTTGGCGTTCCCCCCGGGTTAGCGCCGAACAGCACGGCGCGGAACCTGGGGCACCCGGCTCCGAGTTTTTCGGCGGGTGGCCCATTCAAGCGCCGCAGTTGCGCTTGAGTGGGGCTTTTTCCCAACGATGAACCAACTACCCCACACAAGCGAAGGAAGCTTGTGTGGGCCACCCAGCACTACACGTTTCTTTTAGGGCGTTCGGCCTGATTCGTTTTCTCTGCGCTGCCTCAGGCCTTCAGGGCTCCGGTGTAGAGCGCCATGCCGACCACGGCATCGACATCCATGGCGTGAAGCTGGTCGATCTCTTCCTGGCTGCGGATGCCGCCGGCGGCGATCAGCTTGCGCTTGGTGGCCGCGCGCAGGCGGCGAATGACGTCCATGGGGATTCCCTTCATCAGGCCTTCGGTGTCGATGTGGGTGTAGAGGAAGCCTCCGCAATAAGGTTCGGTCTCGCGCATCATCTGCTCGGGCGTGAGGTCGATATCTTTTTTCCAGCCGTGAATGCTGACCCGGCCTCCGCGCGCATCGACCGCAACGATCAGCCGCTCGGCGGCCGCGGCGTGCGCGAACTGCTGCGCCGCTTCCAGGTTCACCGCGCCGTCCTTCAACAGGGCGGAGCCGACAATCACCTTCTTGGCTCCGGCGCGAAACATGCGCTGCACGGCATCGACCGAGCGGATTCCGCCGCCGACCTGGCAGGGCAGGCGCTCGCAGAAGTGCGCGACGAGCGGCTCATTCGAGCCCTTGCCCATGGCGGCGTCGAGGTCGATCAACTGAATCATTGGATAAGAGAGAAAGCGCTCGCCCCAGTATTCAAAGTTATCGAACTCCAGCGCTTTGCGGTCGCCCTGCACTAGTTGGACGATTTTGCCGCCCATCAGATCAATCGAAGGAATCAGCATGGAAGCCTCATGGGAATGCCATTCTCCTGCAAGAGCCGCTTCAACTCGCGGACATCGTGAATGCCGAAGTGAAAAATCGACGCGGCCAGCGCGGCATCGGCGCAGCCCGCCTTGAAAACCTCGACGAAGTGCTCGCCATTACCAGCGCCGCCGGAGGCGATCACCGGGATGGAAACCGCGCGCGCCGTGGCCGCCGTCAGCGGACAATCGAAGCCGATCTGGGTGCCGTCGCGATCCATGGAAGTCAGCATGATTTCGCCCGCGCCGCGCCGCTCGACTTCGCGCGCCCAGTCCAGAATCCTGAGCCCGGTCGGAATGCGGCCGCCGGAGACGTAGACCTCGGCTTGCTCGACCGGAGTTTGGCCGCGCTTGGCGTCGATGGCCACTACCACGGCCTGCGAGCCGAAGCGTTCGGCGACTTCGGTGATCAGCTCCGGAGTGCGTACGGCCGCCGAGTTCATGGTGATCTTGTCGGCGCCGGCCTCAAAAAGCACGGAGGCATCGGCCAGGGTGCGCACCCCGCCGCCGACGGTGAAGGGGACAAACAATTCGCGCGCCGCGCGGCGCACGGCATCGATCAGGATGGGCCGCGACTCGTGCGTGGCCGTGATGTCGAGCAGCACGACTTCATCGGCGCCGCTCTCGGCGTGGCGATGCGCCAACTCCGCCGGATCGCCGGCATCGCGCAGATCGAGGAACTGCACGCCCTTAACCACGCGACCGTTGGTCACGTCCAGGCAGGCAATAATCCGTTTCGTCAGCATGCTACCTCGCAGAAATTCTTCAGAATGCGCAAGCCCGCTTCGCCGGACTTTTCCGGATGGAACTGCACCCCGAAAATGTTGTCGCGCTCCACCATCGAACCGAATTCCTCGCCGTAGGTGGTCGTCGCGATCACGCCGTCCACGACCGGCGCGCGATAGGAATGGGTGAAGTAGACAAACGCTTCCTCGGGGACGCCCTTCAGCAGTTGCGAATCGCCGGTGCGCCGCAAACTGTTCCAACCCACGTGCGGCACCTTGAGATCGGTGTGAAAGCGGTCGCAACAGCCGCCGAAGCAGCCCAGTCCGCTCACTCCCGGCGCTTCGGTCGAGCCCTCGAACATCCATTGCAGCCCGACGCAGATGCCCATGAACGGAGTGCCGCGGGCAATCGCTTCCTCAATCGCCGGCCGCATGCCCGACTGGTTCAGCCGGAGGGTGGCGCTGAAGTGTCCGACGCCGGGAAGAAGGAGATGTTCGGCCTTGCGAATCACCTCCGGATCTTCGGTCATGAGCGCTTCGTAGCCGAGCTGGCGAACCGCCTTCTGCACCGAACCGATGTTGCCGGCCTTGTAGTCGATAATGGTAATGATCACTTTCGTCTCCCCTGCGAGTCTGCTGTCCCGTAAGTAAGCTGCATATGCTTCAGGATGTCATCCTGAGCGAGCCGGGGTCCCCGGCAAGCCTGCTGTTGGCTTGTTGGGGTGGAGAAGCGAAGGATCCCAGGAAATTGCCCCCATCCCGCGCCGCTCAGGGATTTTCATTGAATCCTTCAACCGCGTCTCAGCCCACACAGCAATGGGATTCTTCGCTTCGCTCAGAATGACACTTCAAAAAATTGGGCGCCTTAATGCCTTCAACACCACGCATTGCGCAACCTTCCGGGACTGAGATTCGCGACACTCCATCCATCACAACAATCCCTTGGTACTCGGAAGCATCTTTGCCAGCCGCTTGTCTTTCGAGCAGGCCACGCGCAAGGCCCGCGCAAAGGCCTTGAACAGCGCCTCGATCTTGTGGTGACTCGAGCGTCCGTAGAGCACCTTCAGATGCACGTTGGCGCGGGCGCCGCGGGCAAAGCCCTCGAAGAAATCAAACACCAGCTCCGACTGCAAATCGCCCACGTACCTGACCTTGACGTTCGGCTCGATCACGGCCGCCGTGCGCCCGCTGAAATCGACGGCGGCCAGTCCCAGGGTCTCATCCATCGGCATCAGGAAATAGCCGGCGCGAAGGATTCCCTTCTTGTCGCCCAGCGCGCGCTCGAAGGACTTCGCCGAGGGCGATGCCGACGTCTTCCACCGTGTGGTGCTGATCGACATCGAGATCGCCCTTGCAGGAGAGTTCGAGATCGAAGCCGCCGTGGCGGGCAAACAGCTCCAGCATGTGATCGAAAAAGCGAATGCCGGTCGCAACCTTGTAGGTGCCGTGGCCGTCGATCTTGAGCAGCAGCCGTATGTCGGTTTCATTCGTCTTGCGCTCCAGCCGTGCGCGCCGGGAATTCCTGGCAGAAGCATGGTTGGCGGGGAGCGATTTTTTTAGCCGGGGACTTGCCTGTTTCATCGCGCGCCCCTCAGCCGCACTCTCGGCAAGAGCTTACGCGGGGCTGCGGCTTGAAGCCGATGGCCTCGAAAGCCTCGCTCAACTCACGCAGCAGCCGGTCGGTCTGCGGGCGCGTGCCCACCGTGATGCGAACGCATCCGGCACAGCCCGGATCGCTGTTGCGGTCGCGCACCAGAATGCCTCTGCGCCGCATCTCCTCCACCAGAGGCTTGCGGTAGTCGCCAAAATAGGCGAGCACAAAATTAGCGCAGCTCGGCCAGAAGGGAATGTTGCGCGCGGCGTAGAACTGCTTCGAGCCGCGCGCGGCCTTCGCGCACCTGGCCGACGTAGCTGGTGATGAACTCGCGGTCGGTGAGCGCCTCGGTCAGGCAAGCCAGCGCCACTCCGTTGACGTTATAAGGCGAACCCACGCGGCGCACCATCTTCATCTGCGCCGCATCGCCAATCAGCACGCCGACGCGGAAGCCGGCAAGTCCGAATGCCTTGGAAAAAGTTCGCGCGATGAACAGGTTCGGCACCGTTCCGACCTGGTCGAGGAGCGTCTCGCCATGAAAATCCCAGTAGGCTTCATCCACCAGCAACGCCGCATTGGGAGCGGCAGCGGCCAGCGCAAGCAGATCCTGACGCGAGGCCACCGCACCGGTCGGATTGTTGGGAGTCGCCAACATGATCAGCTTCGTTCGCGGAGTGATTGCCCGCAAAACCTTGCGCGCCGGAAACGCGAAATCATCCCCGGCTTGCACGTTGACGACTTTTGCGCCCGTCGCCAGCGCGTAAATTTCGTAGAGCGAAAACGTCGGCACCACGATCAGCGCCTCGTCGCCGGGCTCCAGATAGGTTTCGCAGAGCAGATGAATTGCTTCATCCACGCCGTTGGTGAGCAGCAGCCGGTCGATGGGAACGCCGAGATATTCGGCCACCGCAAGCTCGCCCACTTCCCGCTCCGGATACTTGTTGAGAACCTCGGTCGAAATGGAGGCCAGCACCCGCAGTACGCGCGGCGAGCATCCGCCGACGTTTTCGTTGAAATCGAGGCGCAGCCCTTCGCGCCGGCCCAACGGCGGGTGATACTCCTTCAGGTTCTGCACCACTGCACGTGCATTCAGCATTGCACTTTATCCTCCCTCGAACAGACCCGGCGGGTCGCATTCCGGACCCAAGTCCCACATCTGCTAGAGCGGTTCCCGAGAAGCCATATCCTCTCGAATTGTTCCCTGCCGTTGCTCCCTGTTGGTCGCAACGGCACGATGGACCGCGGCTTCGGGATAGACCATCTCGGGAACCGCTGTACCTGCGGCAGATATGAGGCACCAACAGGTTTATATTTCGCTTACGCGTCACTTCATCCTCACTCGGACGGATTCGGCGTGCGCCTTCAAGCCTTCGGATTCGGCCAGCAGTGCCACGGTTGGACCGATGCCGCTTCAGTCCCGCTTTCGATACCTGCTGCACGCTGATGATCTTGACGTAGTCCAACACGCTCAAGCCGCCGCGATAACGCGCCACGCCGCCGGTTGGCAGCACATGGTTCGGCCCGGAGGCATAGTCCCCCAGCGATTGCGGCGAGTATTCGCCGACGAAAACCGATCCGGCATCGGAGACCCTCTGCACATTGGCCGCATCCACCGTCAGGTGCTCGGCAGCGATGGCATTGATCCAGGCGAAAGCCTCGTCCGCAGACGGTTGCGACCAGCGCGACCCCGTTTTCACCCAGCGATTTGCACGCGATTGGATTGTCAGCGGCCATCGCCATGGCCGCTTTTGCGACCTCCTGGGCGAGCCGCAAGTTGGTGGTCACAAAAATCGGCAGCGTTTCCGGATCGTGCTCCGCCTGCGCCACCAGGTCGGCGGCAAAAAACTCGGCATTGCCGTAGTCGGCAAAGACAATCGCCTCGGTGGGACCGGCAAGCATGTCGATGGCGCAATCGAAGGCCACCATCTTTTTCGCCGCGGTCACGTAGCTATTGCCCGGGCCGACGATTTTGGCGACTCGCGGCACGGAACCGGTGCCATAGGCAAAGGCGGCCACCGCCTGCGCTCCGCCGACGCGATAGAAGCACTCCACGCCCAGCATTGCGGCTGCCGCGAGAGTCTCGGGCGCGGGACGGGGAGACGCCACCTGAATGCGCTTGACCCCCGCAACCTGCGCGGGAATCACCGTCATCAGCACCGACGAGGGCAGCGGATAGCGCCCGCCGGGAACGTAGCAGCCAACCGATGCGACCGGTTCCACGCGCTGTCCCACGCGGATGCCCGGCTCCATGGTGCGCACCCACGAGCTTTGGCATCTGCCACTCGGCAAAGCGGCGGATGTTGCGCGCGGCCCGCTCGATGGCCTGAGGTGAACTCCGGCGAGACCTGGCGCCGGGCGGCTTCCAGTTCGCTGGCGGCTGACCAGCACGGATTGCTTTTCGCCCAGGCCGTCCAACTCCCGCGCATACTTTCGCAGGGCTTCGTCGCCCTTGGCGCGAACCTCGCGAACGATCTGCGCGACCGTTCGCTCCACCTTTGGCGCGATGGCCGAGCCGCGAAAGACGAGCTTTCCGGTCACGTAGCCGGCGGCTTCGCTCCCTTCGAGCACGCGCATCAGAGCACCACCTTGTTCAGCGGATATTCGACGATGCCCGTTGCCGCCGGCGGCTTTCAGCTTGGGAATGACATCGCGCACCGCGGTCTCTTCGAGAATCGTGTTGACCGCGACCCAGCACTCATCGCTCAAGGCGGAAATGGTCGGGCTGTTCAGCGCCGGCAGAACCCGCAGCACGGCCGGCAAGTCCTTCCGCTGAACGTTCAGCATCAGGCCGACCTGCCCCTGGGCGGAAATTGCGCCTTGCAGCAGCATCGCAATGTTTTCCAGCTTCTGCCGCTTCCATGGATCGGTCCAGGATTTGGTGTTGGCGATCAGTTGCGTGTTCGACTCCAGCACGGTGTCGATGATGCGCAGCCGATTGGCCTTCAGCGAGCTGCCGGTCTCGGTCACTTCCACGATGGCATCGGCCAGCATCGGCGGCTTCACTTCGGTCGCGCCCCAGGAGAAATCGACCTGCACGGGAATATTCTTGCCGGCGAAGTAGCGCTTGGTCACGTCCACCAGCTCGGTCGCGATCGTCTTGCCCGCCAGGTCTTCCGCGCATTTGAACGACGATTCCTCCGGAACGGCAAGCACCCAGCGCACTTTGCCGCGACTCTGCTTGGCATAGTTCAGATCGATCACGGTCTGCACGGTCAAGCCGCTCTCCATGACCCAGTCCAGCCCCGTGAGCCCGGCATCGAGCGCGCCGTGCTCGACGTAGCGGGCCATTTCCTGGGCGCGAATCAGCATGCATTCCAGCTCGGGGTCGTCGGTGGTGGGGAAATAGGAACGTCCATCGGCGTAAATTTTGAAGCCGGCGGCGGCAAACAACTTGATGGTCGCATCCTGCAGGCTGCCTTTGGGAATACCGAGGCGAATCTTCATTTCCGCACCTCCGGCGCTTTCGCGGAAATTTCCAACGACATAGGCTTGGTAAAGCACGAGCGCGTGCCCTCGTGGCAGACCAGTCCATCGCCTTCCACTCGCACCCGGCACAGCACCGTGTCGCGATCGCAATCGGTGGAGGCCGCAATCAGCCGCAGCCGGTTGCCGGAAGTTTCGCCCTTGGTCCAGAGCTGATTGCGCGTCCGGCTGTAAAAGGTGACATAGCCGGCTGCGCAGCGTCTTGTCGAGCGCTTCCCGGTTCATGAATCCCACCATAAGGACCTCGCCGTTGTCGGCGTCCTGCACCACCGCCGGGGCCAGGCCCTGCATCTTTTCGAAATCGATTGTCTCCATTCTCACCTCAACTTTATTCTCGCTGTCCCGTCGGACTGCCCGCGTGCTGTCGGCGAACAAAGCCCGGCGGCACAATGAAAAGCCCGCTGAGCTTGATCGCATCAGCGGGCCAGAAACCTGAGGGACTTGCTTCGACCTATCCGCACATCCCCGCCGACACGATCATCTCGTGGTGATGATGGTGATGGCGATGATGGTGGAACAAAGTCATCTCACGTTCGATTGTAAAAGTAACGCGGCGGGATGTCAACCGGAAAAGCGGGCAGTCCTATTGCTTTTCGGTGGTTTTGCGATCTGGCCAGAGAGGGATGGGCTTGCAATTTCCAAAAGTAATGTCATGGCGACCGCAGCGCAAGCGCCCGTGGCCGGAGCAGCCGAGCTGCGTACCCGCCGTTACGTTCGATCAGCAAGAAGCGGTTTGGGCGCGGAGTGGAGCCACCCTTTGTTTTTCGGCTGCAGAAACAAAAGGTGGCTCGGCTTCGCTCGCCATGACAGTTTGATATATCGCTATACACCTACTCGAAGGAACTAATTAGAGCAACTGCCGTAACGAAGAACAGCAGATCCTTCGGCCGCGGAGAAGCTCCGCGACCTCAGGATGACACTTCGAAAAGGATGACACCTCATGCCTTCAGCAGCGTGTGAAACCACGGCCCGCCATTGAGGTGCAATCGTCTTATCGGGTCTCCTGGAGCACCCGGCCGCGTTGCTGAGACTTGGAAGCCGCGCTCTCCAAAACCTCCAGGAACTTAGCGAGCCAGGCGGGATGCGCGGGCCAAGCCGGGGCGGTCACTAACTGTCCGTCGACAACCGCCTCCGTCATGGCCACCGGGACATAGATGCCGCCGGCACTCTCGACCTCTGGGGCACAGGCCGGATAGGCGCTCACCCTCTTGCCTTTCACCACGCCGGCCGCGGCCAGCATCTGCGCCGCATGGCAGATGGCGGCAATGGGTTTATTTTGCTCGTCGAAATGACGCACCATTTCGAGCACCTTCGGATTCAGCCGCAGATACTCCGGCGCGCGCCCGCCCGGCAACACCAGCCCGTCGTAGCTGGCCGGATCAATCTCGGCAAAGGTGGCGTTCAAGAGTGAAATTGTGTCCTCGTTTTTCGCTGTAGGTCTGGTCGCCTTCGAAGTCATGGATCGCGGTGCGGACGAATTCGCCCGACTTCTTGTCGGGACAGACCGCATCGACCGTGTGTCCAGCCATCTGAAGCGCCTGGAATGGGACCATGACCTCGTAATCTTCCACGTAATCGCCTACGATCATCAGCAGCTTTCGTTTTTGCATGGTGCATCTCTCCGGAAACTCAGGGATCGATCGTTCATCGATCATTGCGATCATTACAATGAGCGCCGGCGGCGTCGGCCTCCGTGCGCGCGGCTGACATGGCTCCCCACTTCGATGATAAAAATAGCACTGTAGACTCCGCAAGCAGTGAACCGGCCGATGAAAAAGAAAGCGCAAAAAAAGCAGACACCCGTCATTCGGATTGGTCCCGACGACCGGCTCTTCGTGCTCACCGGCGCCGGCATCAGCGCGGAAAGCGGCCTGGCGATTTTCCGCGGCGCCGGCGGGCTCTGGCACGGCCATCGCGTGGAAGAGGTTGCTTCTCCCGAAGGCTGGGAGCAAAATCCCGAGCTGGTTTGGAACTTTTATTCGCATGCGGCGCAAGGGAGCCTTGGGAGTCAAGCCGAATCCGGCTCACCTGGCGCTGGCCGAGCTTGAGCACAGGCTGGGCGAGCGGTTTTTTCTGTGTACGCAAAATGTCGACCACCTGCACGAGCGTGCCGGTTCCAAGCGTCTGGTACACATGCACGGCGACCTCTTCCAGTCGCGCTGCGAAAGTTGCGACCGCGAGCCTTTCGACGACGAGAACCTGTACGAGACGCTTGCCGACATTCCGCGATGCCGCTGCGGCGGCTCGCATCCGGCCGAATATTGTCTGGTTCGGCGAAGTCATTCTCCACCTGCCGCTCATCGTGCGGGAGTTGGAGCGCTGCACGGTTCTGCTTGCGGTTGGCACCTCCGGGCTAGTGCATCCCGCGGCCAGCTTTGTCACTGGGCCGGCACCCGGGAGCGGACCGGAGGACACGATCCGGACCTACTACGTCGGCCCGGAGGAGCCGGCCAACGCCTTTGCCTTCACCGATATTTTCCTGGGAAAAGCCGGAGAATTGCTGCCCCATCTTTTTGAGGTCCGGGACTCCAGGGTGCAGAGCAAGACTCGGGGGATTCGTGGCGGGCGGGTGCGCTCGTCCTGAGGGCAGTTCCTACCAGATGAGCTAAGGGGTTTTTCCACCGTGTTTCCTGTTGACCGATGAAATGTGAAAAGTACAATTGGAGTTCCTGATGCGGAATTCTCGCCTCAGGGCAGCGCAGGCGGTCCTTGGCCGGACCGCGGAGGCCATGAATGCACGCTTATCTGTGCGGATCCGTCGAATATTCTCCCGACCAGGGAAGAAGTTGGCGGGCCGCTATCACTCCCTTTTTGCAAACACTCGGGCACCAGGTCTACGACCCTCAACTCGACGATCGCAAGAGTCTGACGGAGATTGAGCGGCGCGAGTTCCGCAACTGGAAGGCCGACAATCTGCCCCGCTTCCAGAAGGTCATGCGCAAGATCATGGACTACGATCTGGAACGCCTCGAAACCCGCTGCGATTACGTGGTCGCCTACTGGGACGAACACGCCTCCCGTGGCGGCGGCACCCAGGGCGAACTCACGCTGGCCTATCGCCGCGCCTGTCCCATCTACCTGGTCACCAACCTGCCGGTCGAGCAGATCAGCGGCTGGATTCTCGGCTGCGCCAGCGAGGTGTTCACCGATTTCGATCAACTGAAAGACTTCCTTCGCCAGAAATTCGCTGCCGTGCCGAAACCGGAGCTTACCGAGCCGGTGGAGACGCCGTAGGCAACTGGCGCGAAGCCAACGAAAGCCGCCGTTTACGCTCACCTGAGCGCGGCCAAGAGGCCCGACACGTCCGCCGGTGAATGGTTGAGGTGCAAAAACAGGCCCTGAGATCACGCAAAACCGGCGCGATCTCAGGATGACCTTGGTGGGATTTTTCCAGCAACCTGAAAGATATTCCGAACCGCCGGCGGCGGCTCGAAACGATCAGCGTTGACTGGCCGTGGCTTCGAACTCGGCCAGCGCTCTTTCCAGTTGCCATTGCTGGCGAGCCTTTTCGCTTGCCGTCAGGAATCGCTGGCAGGCCGCCGCGGATGGACGTGCGGTCAACCTTTCATTGGCGCACTCTTTCACCATGGTGAACTTGTGCGCATCCGTCCAGAGGCTCTGTCCGGGAAGAAAGGCATGTTCCATTCCGGTGCGCACCATCTTCTTTAGACACGGATACTCGATGCCTTGGTCTTCGACCGCCCGCTGATACTCGCGCGTGATCTCCGAGCGCGCAACCCCCTCGTCATCGGTCGAGAGCGCGACCGGAACTCCCGCCTTCAGGTAGTCCGCCAGCGGATGTTTCCGTCCCTTGACGCCCAGGATGATGTCGTTGCTGCTGAGATTGATCTCGACCATGACATTCCGGCGCGCCATCTCCTCCAGCAACTCGTGGGGATTCTCTTCGTACATCACGTCGACGCCGTGGCCGATTCTCTCCGCGTGGCCGACCTCAACCGACTCGCGAATGTGGAAGCGCAGCGCCTCGGGAGGAACCATCCCCGGCGCCAGTTCTCCGGCATGGAGGGTGACGTGGACGTTGGGATACATCTCCTTGAGGAAGCTCAACATGCGCATGTGCACCTGGAAATCGCGCAGCGGCACCAGCCAGTCTTCGGGCTGCACCATGTTGATGGCGACCATGCGGGAATCCTGCCGCGCCAATTCGAAGGCCAGCAGCATCTGCGAAAACACCTGGATGGGCGACACCGCCCGCAACACCGGATAGATATAGCGCACCGTCACTTCGCAGCCCGGGCGCACCAGCGTCTTGTTACGATCGCGGCAATTGAGAATCCGATCCCGCTCGGCCTCCCAGGCATCGAGATTGTGCCGCGACTCCGCCACCAGCTCATTCATCCCCGAGGCCAGTAGTTTTTCGCGCATGTGGCTGAAATTGTCGTCCCACTGAATCTTCGCCGCCTGCGCAATGGCTTTGCTGCCGTCGGGAGACTCCATCACTTCCAGGTATTGCACATTGCCGTCGGCCGCACGGGAAACGACCTCGGCCAGCATCTGGCCATTGTGACCGTGGGTGGCCGCGCCGAAGCGGTAGAAGGCGTCAAAAAAGTGGTCGTGCCCGGACTCCGTCATACGGCTCCAGCCCCGCATCGACCAGGCATCGATCATCTGGCGATAAAGAACCGGGTCGGTCAGCGACTGCGCGGCATCGATCTGCCCTTCTTTGCAAGGCGGCTGCATCAAGGTCATGGTCCGCACTTCAAGGCAAAGGTGCGACTCTGCCGCGAAGCCGGCATAGCTCTCGGCGTAGGCCGCGCCCGACAGATGAAGATGCAGATCCGTCCCCTTCGGCATCTGCTTCAGAAAGGCATAGAGAGCCGGTCCGTTCGACTTCACGGAGTCCATCAGATGAGCGGTTTTCTGCTCGGGAGTCTCCGCCGCGTATGGCGCAGCTTGCCGCTGCACGCTTCCGTTGGCCGTGGCGGGCCTGGCGGGAGCCTGGCTGAAAGCCTGACTGGCCGAGCTTGGTACGGTGAAAACCATCTGCAGGCAGAACAAAAGCTGCCATGCGCTACGTAAGCGCATTTGCTGGTCCTCCAGAGTGAGCGATTGATAAGCTAGCCATCATAAGGCAGAGTCTCGCGCAGGCAAAGGTCAGATATCACAAACCGCGTCACAATTCTCTGATTGGGAGACAACTTCGGGAGACGACCGGGTTAGGAAACGAGCTTGCCGCGCAGGCGTGAAGTCATGCCATCGGCGCCTGCGCACCTTAGTGGCGAGGGGAGCGCATGATCACGGCAAGTCCTTTGCTTGCGGGTGGCGCTTGAAGATTTGCCGAAATGCTTCTACCATCATTGGTTTTTCCGACTTCCTGAACCCCTCGATTTCCGGAGATGAGAACCAAGTGTCCGATCTCAAAGTTCTTTTTTCGCGCGACCAGATTGCCAGGCGAGTCGCGCAACTCGGCGAAAAAATCACCCGCGACTTCGCCGGCGAGCCGGTGGTGCTGATCGGTGTGCTGAAGGGCGCCGCGGTTTTTCTCAGCGACCTTTCCCGCTGCATACGGCTCGACGCCACCTTCGACTTCATCTCGGTTTCCAGCTACGGAAACCAGAAGCAAAACAGCGGCGAAGTCAAGCTGCTGAAAGATGTCGATCAATCGATGGAAGGCAAGAACATTATCCTCGTCGAAGACATCCTCGACACCGGCTTGACGCTCTCCTACCTGCGAAATGTCCTGCTGGCGAAGCAGCCGAAGAGCTTGCACATTGCCGCGCTGCTGAACAAAGCATCCCGACGCACGGAGGCAATCCAGGCGGATTATGTCGGCTTCGAAATTCCTGACGAATTCGTCGTCGGCTACGGCATGGACTTCGCGGAAAAATACCGCAATCTCCCCGATATCTGTGTCGTGCCCTGAGCTTTCGCGTAAGGTTGCCGTCGTCGGTTGCCGGATTATTTTTCCACGTACGGTGAACCCGCGGCGGTTCAAGCTACTGGCCCACGTACTCTGGAAGTGCTATAGAATTCGAGAGTCATGACGCAAACCGGCCTTTTATCACCCTTAGGCGCTTCCTGGCAGGGCCTTCCGGATTGGAAGGAAGCGGCCCGGCTCATCGATCACACGCTGCTCAAGCCCGAAGCCACCCGGAAACAGATCGAGAAGCTCTGCCGCGAAGCCGTGGCCTTCGGCTTCCATTCGGTGATGGTGAATCCCAGCCATGTGGCCGGCGCGGTTCGGCTGCTGCGCGGCTCCGGCGTTTTGGTGGGGACGGTCGTCGGGTTTCCGCTGGGCGCTACGACCACCACGGCAAAGCTGGCCGAGGCCTCCGAGGCGCTCAAGTTGGGAGCGCGGGAACTCGACATGGTGATCAACATCGGCGCTCTCAAATCGGGCGAACGCGAGCTGGTCGAATCGGAAATCCGCGCGTTGAGCAATCTGGCGCGCCGCTCGCAGGCGTTGCTCAAAGTGATTCTGGAAACCGCGCTCCTCAGCACGGAAGAAAAAATCCTCGCCTGCCAGCTTTGCCTGCGCGCCAAGGCCGACTTTGTAAAGACCTCGACCGGCTTTGCCGCCTCCGGAGCCACCGCGGCCGACGTGGCGCTGCTGCGCGGCGTGGTCGGCGATGCGATGGGAGTGAAAGCCGCCGGTGGAATCCGCACCGCCTCCGACCTGCTGGCCATGGTCGAGGCCGGAGCCAGCCGCGTGGGCACCAGCGCCAGCGTCTCCATCGTCGAATCGATGGGTGCGCCGGACAGGTAAGCCTGGCGCGGCGATCTCGCAATCGGAGCTGATTCGGCCGGCGCGGCCGGGTTGCGGGTCGCGACGCGGCTATTGGTTTCTGCGGTCATTCCGCTTAATCTGCTTCCCTTCCCCGGGACGGTGATTTACAACGTGAGCAGAGGCGGCTCGTTACCCAACCAACGCTAATAGCGGCGTAGATTGGGACTCGTAGGCGCGGCACTTTTCTGGAAAACACCTCCGCCTGTCTGGTCAGGGAACACGATGGGACGATTTACCGGCATCATCGGCATCGTAGTGCTGCTCGGCTTGGCGTTTGCGTTCTCCAGCAATCGCCGGGCGATCCGGCCGCAGAACCGTCGTCACCGGACTCGGGCTGCAAATCCTCTTCGCTTTTCTGGTGCTCAAATTCGAATACGGCCGGCGCACGCTGACCGTGGCCGGAGAGGCCGTCAATCGCTTGCTCGGCTATTCTTTTGCCGGCTCGCAATTCGTCTTCGGCGAGCTGGGCATCAAGAACTCGAAATACGGCTTTGATTTCGCCTTCCAGGTTTTGCCGACCATCATTTTTATTGCCGCGTTCTTCGCCATCCTTTATCACTACGGCGTGATGCAGTTCATCATCCGCATCGCGGCCCGCATCATGACCCGGCTGATGGGCGCCAGCGGCGTGGAGTCGCTCAACGTCGCGGCCAGCATCTTCATGGGACAAACCGAAGCGCCGCTGACCATTCGTCCGTTTCTGCCGACGGTGACCGAATCGGAGCTGATGGTCATCATGACGGCCGGCATGGCGCATGTCTCCGGCGGTATCATGGGCGCCTATATTCTCAGCGGCGTCGAGGCCAAGCACCTGCTCACTGCGGTCATCATGACCGCGCCCGGAACCATCCTGCTGGCCAAAATGATGGTGCCTGAAACCGGGAGTCCGCAGACCGAAGGCGCCGTGGATGCCCTCGGCAATGAAGAAGAAAAACACGAAAACGTGCTCGCTGCCGCGGCGAAAGGCACCAGCGACGGCCTGGGTCTGGCGCTAAACGTCGCGGCCATGCTGATTTCTTTTCTGGCCATCATCGCGCTGCTCAATGGAATCCTCGGCGGCGCGCATAGCTGGCTGGCGGCGCATGGCTGCCCGTGGTTCCCGGCAAAGCTGGAGACCGATCTTCGGCTGGATTTTCGCGCCGGTCGCGTTCGTCATCGGCGTTCCGCTGCACGATTGTCTGGCGATCGGCAACCTGCTGGGCACGCGCATGGTGCTGAACGAACTGGTGGCCTTCACCCTGCTCGGCGCGCAAAAGGCCGCGCTCGATCCGCGCTCGTTCACCATCGCCACCTTCGCCCTCTGCGGATTCGCCAACATCAGCTCCATCGGCATCCAGATCGGCGGTCTCGGGGCGCTGGCTCCCAATCGCCGCGCGAGACCTGGCGCGCCTTGGCTTCCGCGCCATGATCTGCGGTACGATGGCGAATCTGATGTCGGCCTGCATTGCGGGGATTTTTCTATGAACACGGCGCCGATGAATACGGCGATGACAGCGGAACCCGATGAGTTCACCCGCGCCGAGCAGGCGGCGCAATCGATTCGTGCCGCGCTGGCGCAAAATCCGGCGCTCGGGATGCCTCGCATGGCCGTCGTGCTCGGCTCCGGCCTGGGAGATTTTGCCGATAGCTTGCAGCCGGCGCTCGTGATCGCCTACGGGCAGATTCCGTTTTTTCCGCGCTCGACGGCCATCGGACACGCCGGCCGGCTGGTCATCGGCAAAATCGCCCAGGTGACGGTCGCGGTCATGCAGGGACGGGTTCATCCCTACGAGGGCTACTCGGCGAAGCAGGCGGCGTTCCCGATTCGCGTCTTCGGACGGCTCGGCGTGCGGGCGCTGGTGTTGACCAACGCGGCCGGCGGCATCAATCCGCAATACGGCGAGGGAGCACTGGTCCTCATCGGCGATCACATCAACCTGCAAGGCGCCAACCCGCTCAGCGGAGCCAATGACGAGCGCTTCGGGCCGCGCTTCCCCGACATGACCGAGGCTTACTCGCGCGTCTACCGGCGGATCGCGCTCGAGGCAGGCCGCAAGCACGGCATCGAACTGCACGAGGGCATTTACGCCGCGCTGGCCGGGCCTAGCTACGAGACGCCCGCCGAGATTCGCTACCTGCGCGCGATTGGAGCCGACTTGGTGGGCATGTCGACCGTGCCGGAGGTGATCGTCGCGCGCCACATGGGAATCGGCGTGCTGGCGATTTCATGCGTCACCAACATGGCCGCCGGACTGCAATCCCCGGAAGCCAACGACGGGCCTCTCGGAGACCCTCGGCCGTCGCGCGAAATCAATCACCAGGAAGTGCTCGCCACCGGCAGGCGGGTGCGCGGCAAACTTCTGGCGCTGCTGGGCGAGATGATCCCCGCAATCGATGGGTCGCTGCCGAGTCCGAGCCGGCGAGCATGAAACCATATCTGATCGGCATCGCCGGACCGTCGTGCGCGGGCAAGAGCCATCTGAGCGCGCATCTGGCGCGGCATCTGAAGGCCGTTACGCTGAACCTGGATTCCTATTACGTCGACCTGAACCACCTCACTCTGGAGCAGCGAAGGCACTTCAATTTCGACGCGCCCGAGTCGCTGGATTCCCGCTTGCTGATCGAGCACGTGCGCCAGCTCAGCCGTGGCGAAGCCATCGAAAAGCCCATCTACGATTTCAGAACCCACTCCCGCACCGGCGCGACCGAGCGCCTCGAAGCACGCGAGTTCATCATCGTCGAAGGGCTGTTCGCGCTCTACTGGGAAGAGATTCGCGCGGTGCAGGCGACCAAGGTCTTTGTCGATTTGGGCGAGGAAATATGCCTGGCGCGCCGCATCGAGCGTGACACTCGCGAGCGCGGACGAAGCCGCGAAAGCATCCTGGAGCAGTTCTCCAGCACCGTGCGGCCCATGGCGCAACGCTACGTGCATCCCACCCGGCGGTTCGCCGACGTGGTGCTCACCGGCGACGGCGACATCAGCAAGGAAATAGAAGGGGTGCTCAGCCACATCAGGAACGGAAGCACGCGCGAAGGCAAGCCACAGTTGCACAATCCAGCGTCCCCAGGTTAGCGCCGAACAACGCGACGCGGAACCTGGGGCACCCGGCTCTAAAACTTTGGCTGCGCGCCGCAGCTCACCTGTAGCGTTTGGCGTGCTTTGCATCGAGGCAGGTTTTGCTGCATATCAGACGCGACGGACATCAAACGAAGAGTATGTACAACGCGAAAGCCTACTCCGCTGCCAGTGCGAAATCGCCGCTTGCCTCCACCGGGATCGTGCGGCGCGATCCAACCGAACACGACGTACAGATCGAGATTCTCTTCTGCGGTATCTGCCACTCCGATCTTCACCAATAACCGAACGTAAGGAAGCGACCCATGAGCATCGAAGTTCGAGCCATAGACCACATCGTGCTTACCGTTGCGGACATTGATAAGACAATCGACTTTTACACCCGTGTACTGGGCATGAAAGAAGAGATATTTGATAGTGGGAGGAAAGCACTATCATTCGGAAATCAAAAATTTAATCTTCACCAGAAAGGCCGCGAATTTGAGCCTAAGGCTTCCCATCCGACGCCGGGATCGATCGATCTTTGCTTAATCTGTGAGACACCGATGGCTCAGGTTATGGACCACCTGAAACGCTGGAATGTTGAGGTTACTCTGGGGCCGGTTCCAAGAACTGGCGCGGTGGGAAAGATCAACTCCGTCTATGTTCGTGACCCCGATCAGAATTTAGTCGAGCTTTCGAATTACTTGTGAGAGCCGATGCCGTATGAGGACGCAAACTCCTTCGTTCGTGCTTTCCGCACGTGGGAGCGAGCGACGCCTCAAAGCGATGATAGAAAGGAAGTCAAAAGATGCAGATTCAGAGATGTGGATCGCAAGCTTCAGTCAAGGGACCGTCCGATTGGTTTACCGGCACGGTACGGATCGATCCGCTTTTTCAGGCACCCGATCCGGCACTTGTCCAAGGCGCCAGCGTAACCTTCGAGCCGGGTGCGAGGACCGCATGGCACACTCATCCGCTCGGTCAGACTCTGGTCGTCACCGGAGGCTGCGGCCGGGTTCAGCGCGCAGGCGGAGCGATCGAGGAGATTCGACCCGGCGATGTGGTCTGGTTCTCGCCCGGCGAGAAACACTGGCACGGGGCTACATCGACGACGGCAATGACGCACATTGCCATTCAGGAGAAGAAGGACGGCAAGGTCGTCGACTGGATGGAGCAGGTCAGCGACCAACAGTACCAGGGCCTGACCTAAGAAGCGCCATCCTGATTGCCTGGCTGTTTGCGGAAAAACTCCTCTCCGAGGTGTCATCCTGAGCAAAGCCGAGGATCTGCTGTTTGCGAGCTTTAATAGCAAAGCCGATCCTTCGGTCGACCAACCGGCACGACCTCGGGATGGTGCTGATGCTGATTAAACTTGATTTAGCTGGCGTGATTGGGAACAATACGGAGCGGCGGGCTTCGCGGCAACCGACAAAGGATGGATCATCGTGCCCTTGGAGAATCGTGAGATCCCGGTTGCAGCGCAGGCAACGGCGCCAACACCCCTGGCTGGAAAGTTCCGGGATTCTCGCGGCCGCTACAAGATCCTGCTCGATCTCAATAACGCTATCGTCAGCCAAACTACCCGCGAAGGTCTTTTCCGCAGCGTTGCCAAAGAAATCCGGAAGATCGTAGCCTTCGACCGATGTTGCATCAACGTCTACGAGCCGGGATCGAAGTCGCTGCGCTCGTTTGCCACTGCCGACGGAGTCCCCGTCAAGAGCATGGATGAAGCCACCCGTCCCCTCGACGAGGGCCAAGTTGCCCGGGCGGTAATTACCTCGCGGCAATCGCTGGTGATTCCGGATCTGGTGAAGTACACCCAATGGCCCAGCGTGCAACTGCTCAGAGATGCCGGACTGACCGCGACCATCGCTTTTCCTTTGATCGCACGCGGCGATGTCGTCGGCTCGCTTCACTTTTCATTCCGCCAACCTCCTCCGCATCTTGGTGAATTGACGGAATTTCTTGCCGACCTCTCCGGGCAGGTGGCTCTGGCGGTCGACAACATGCTCGCGCATACCGAACTGGTGCACCGCAACGTCAGCCTGCAACAGCAGAAAGAGTATCTTCTGCGGCACGCGGACACTCAATACCAGCCGGAGAAATTCTTCTATTGCAGCTCCGCGATGCGGAAAATTATGCGCGAGGTCGAAATCATTGCCGACAGCGATGCCAGCGTGCTGATCACGGGCGAAACCGGGACGGGCAAGGATCATATCGCGCGCTACATCCATTACCTGAGTTCCCGGAAAAATGCGCTGTTTGTGAAGGTCAGTTGCCCGGCTCTGGCCGAGAGCCTGTTCGAGAGCGAATTATTCGGCCATGTCAAAGGAGCCTTTACCGGGGCGGAGTCGAAGCGGGTGGGAAGATTCGAGATGGCCAATGGCGGCACCGTTTTTCTGGATGAAATTGGCGAGTTGCGGCCGCAACTCCAGGCCAAACTGCTCTACGTCCTACAGGACAGACGCTTTGAGCGGGTCGGGGACAATTCTCCGATCGACGTGAATTTCAGGGTCATCGCCGCCACCAACTGCGATCTGAAAAAGGCCATCGCCAACCAGACGTTTCGTTCCGATTTACTCTATCGGCTGAATACCGTGTCGTTGCATATCCCGGCGCTGCGCGAGCGCGCTGAGGAAATCGAGCCGCTCGTGCTGAGGCTCACCGAGGCTCAGGCCAAATCCATGAACCGGATGGCTCCCGAGTTTTCCGCCGACGCCATGGCGGCAATGACACGGCATTGCTGGCCCGGCAATGTTCGCGAACTGAGAAACGTGGTGAACCGGCTCATCATTGTGTTCAGCGGCAAGAAGTTGAGCAAAAGCGATATTGAGCCGCTGCTCGAATTCGGGCAGGCCGACGGCCAGGAGAACACGTCGCTGGCCTGGGCCGATGCCGAACGCGCTCACCTGATTAAGGTCCTCAAGAAAGCGAACGGAAAAATTGCCGGCCAGCACGGCGCTGCCGCACTGCTGAAAATACCCAGATCCACGCTGCAATACAAACTGCAGAAGTACAGCGTGAATCCCCGCGACTATATCCGCTGAGAGTTTACGATCGAGGATCGCCCGCCACCGTGCTTGGAAGCCCGGCTGCTTTACGGGATACATCTTCCGCGAATCCGGTCGAGCACAGCAGGCCATTCGCCTCAGCCAGGTGCGTCGACGGACGACACTCCGGCTGAGGGCTGATTGGGCAGTTATGCGCTTTCGTACAGGCGGGTGAGGACAAACTCGCGATGTCCGAGCGCCTCGGCCGCGGTGAGACGGCCTTTGGCGGTGTGGAACATGCAGTCCAGCAGTTTGTCGCCAGCCTGATCGATGTTGATTTCGCGGCGCAGCACGCCCGAGACATCGACATCGATGTGCTCGCTCATGGTGCGCACGGTGCGCGGATTGGCTCCCAGTTTGATGACCGGCAGGATGGGATTGCCGATAATGTTTCCCTGCCCTGTCGGGAAGAAGTGAGCCACGAAGCCGGCGGCGGCCACCAGGGTCACGAACTCGGCGGCGGCCGATGAGGAATCGATAAACCACAGGCCCGGTCCGGTGGGGACCTCGTGCTTGTCGAGCGCGCCGATCACCTTGCACTTCTTGCCGATCTTCTGGATGTTGCCCAGCGCCTTCTCTTCGATGGTCGTCAGCCCGCCCTCGATGTTGCCTTTGGTCGGCTGCGAGTCGCACAGGTCGTCGACCTTGTGGTCCTCGACCAGCTTGGCGTAACGGTCGAAGTAGAACTGGAACTTCTTGCGCACTTCAGGGGTGGCGCAACGGTCGGCCACCAGGTTCTCACCGCCGGTGATTTCCGTCGTCTCGCCGAAGACCAGCGTGCAGCCGGCAGCTTCCAGCTTGTCGAAGGCGTTGCCGACCGTCGGATTCGAGGCCAACCCGGAGGTGGTGTCGCTCTCGCCGCACTTGCAGGAGACCCACAGCTCGTTGATCGGGCACTCTTCGCGCTGCAACTCGCCGGCCCACTGCACAAATTCCTTGGCCTTGCGCGAGGCGGCGCAGATGGTGTTCAGATCGCCGTTCTTCTCGATGGAGAATCCGGCCACCGGTTTGCCGGTCTTGGCAATGCCGTCGACCACCCGGGCAGTCCAGACCGGTTCGATCCCGATGACGACCACGGCGGCCACGTTGGGATTGCTGCCGGTGCCGATCAGGGTGGCGAAATGCAAATCGAGGTCGGCGCCGAACTGCAAGCGTCCATAAGGATGCGGCAGCGCCATCGTTCCCTTGATGTTGTTGGCCACGGCTTCGCAGGCTGCGTTGGAAAGGTCATCGAGCGGCAGGATGATCACATGATTGCGTATCCCCACGCGCCCGTTCTCGCGACGATATCCTAAGAATGTTTTCTGCACAGCTACCACCTCCTCGTCTTGAGATTGTGCACGTGTACGTGCTCGCCTTTTTTGATCGGGGCCACAACCTTGCCGATGTTGACGCCGTACTTGATCACGCTGTCGCCTACCTTGAGATCGGTGAGCGCGACTTTGTGTCCGATGGGAATGTCGCTCAGAACCTTCATGGTGACCGTACGGTCCTGGGCCATGATCCAGCCGGTCAGTTCCGTACCGGCCTTGAGGCCCTCAATGACGATGACCCCAACCGAATCGCCGTCTTCATGCACCAGAAAATCTGGCGCCTTCTGTCCCGGCTTCTGATTGGACGTTGCTACTGCGGTTTTCGCTGTCATACCACCTCGTTGAAGTTGAGATTAAGGTTACTCGGTTAAATTCGCGCAATCCGGAATTATTCCGATTGCAAGGAAATGGATGGGTCTTTACCTCTCTACCACCGAATTTTCAGCCAACCCTTCCGGCCCCGATCGGCTGCATCCTTCACTGCGGGCCTGAGACGCCCACGGCCTATCCCATATCGGCAACCACGCCGGGAAAGTACTTACGGAGCCGTTCGTCACAAGCGCGCGCATGAGCTTCCATGCCTTCCAAACGTGAAATACGGGCGGAGACTTCGGCAATCGCGCGGCTGGCATTGCGGTCCATGCGTTGCCAGGTGAGCGGCTTCAGAAAGTTGTGCACGGACAAGCCGGCGGAATAGCGCGCCGCGGATTTGGTCGGCAGTATATGGTTAGGGCCGGAAGCCTTCTCGCCATAGGCCACCGTCGTCTCCTCGCCTAAAAATAGCGAACCATAATTTGTCAGGTTAGCCAGCCACCAGTCGAGATCCCGGCAATGCACCTCCAGATGTTCGGGGGCATGCTGGTCGGCAACCCGCGCCAGTTCCTCGCGCGTGCCGCAGAGCACCACCTCCCCGTAATCGCGCCAAGCGGCGCCCGCAACTTCCCGGGCCGGCAGCGGCAGTTTGGCAATCAGCTCGGGCACCAGTCGAATCACGCACTCGGCCAGCGACCGCGCCGAGGTAAACAGCCAAGCCGGGCTTTCCATATCATACGCAATCTGGCCGATGAGGTCGGCGGCCACAATCGTCGCATCCGCCGAATCATCGGCGACGATGGCAATTTCGGAACGGCCCGCAAAAACGTCGATGCCCAGCCTTCCAAACAGCACTCTTTTGGCCTCGGCAACATACTCATTCCCCGAGCCCACCAGGATGTCGGCGGGGCTGCCGGTAAATAGGCCATGCGCCATGGCCGCAATGGCCTGCACCCCGCCAAGCGCCATGATCGTATCCGCGCCCGCGACTTTCATCGCGTACAGTACAAACGGGTGCACACCCTTGCTCTGAACAGGCGCCGAGCAGGCAATCACGGTTTTTACGCCGGCCACTTTGGCCGCGACGATCGACATATAACCGGAGGCGACATGCGTGTAGCGGCCGGTCGGCACGTAGCAGCCCGCCACATTGCAGGGCACGAGTTTCTGGCCGGCTTGCAGACCCGGAATCACTTCCAGCGAGAAGTCGCGAATCGAGTCCCGCTGCGCTTCCGCGAAACGTCGTATGTTATCGACGGCAAAGGTAATGTCGGCCTTGA
Organism: uncultured Acidobacteriota bacterium; assembly: GCA_963786555.1. Lineage (GTDB taxonomy): Bacteria > Acidobacteriota > Terriglobia > Terriglobales > Acidobacteriaceae > CAWBRT01. Next base: position 129,507 of record CAWAZO010000007.1, on the reverse strand, counting down.
CCCCCTCGGGAACGCCCGCCAAACAGCGTGCGACCTCTTGTTCGCTCATGACGATAGGGCCAGACCAGCGGTCCAGTTCAAACGCATACCGCTTCACCGCTGCTTCGCCATGTTTCTCGATTTCGGCCAGCATTCCGGCGACAACCTGGCGGACAGATTCACCGTCGCTCTCTACCGCTTTCCTGGCTTTCTTCAGATAGAGCGCGGACATTGTCTTCTCCGTGACTTCACGACTTCCGCTCGCCAATTTCACCCGGAAGCCGCACTCCCTCAATCTGCGTACCGGCTCGTCTGCGGTGGCATTCGCTCCTGTGACCTGAACTATGTAGCGTGAGCCACCACACCGGCTACTGCTCTGCCGCATCCCCATGTATTCGGTTGCGGTCACGATCAGTGCAATTGACTTGCCAACGAAAGGTTCAGCCAATCCGGCAGAAATCTCGAATTGTGGGGTGGTTCAACGGCCGCCCTAGTGCCGAATATTCGGCATTGAGCCGGACTTCCGGCAGTTCAGGTTACGGCAGTGGCCGCAACCGTACCTCGGCTAACTTCTAGGGCGGATCGCTGAGCGAGGTGCGCCCGTGGGTGTTTGCCGCGGACTTCGCTTGGCAAATCCCGGTAAATAAGAGGCCGTTTTCAGTGCGTGCGTTCCGAGTCATGCGTGCGGTATGCTGTCCGACGAAGCGAAGATGGCGCGGGCAGTCATTCTGTGAAGGCTGTTGGCTCCATTTCCAGGCAACATTCAAATGGTACGGCGATTGCATCCGACAACCTGGAAAAATCTTCTCGTAACTTGGCCGGATGAGCGGCACAGGTCGAACCTCGCGCAGGCTGATGTCGTCTGCGGGCGGAAAAACCGGTGCAATCACGCACCAAAGAAGCATGGTCCCTGTCCGGCGTAACGCACGGTAGCTGTTGTGAACGGCCAAAAGCCGAAATAGCCCGGATGTTCAGGAGACACTCAATGCCGGAGCAGCTCGATCAGAAAGTCGACCTTCGCACTCTAGTTATCCTTGCATTTTCTGCGACTGCGGGTGTGTTGGTCGAATACTACGATTTCTTCATCTTCGGATTCGCCGCCGCCAGCGCGTTCCCTGCTGTATTTTTTCCCAACCTGTCACCCACCCTGGCGCTGGTGTTCTCGTATTTGGCCTTCGGTGCCGGATTTCCGGCACGTCTGCTGGGAGCATTTATCTTTGGGCACTTCGGCGACCGGACCGGCCGGAAGTATTCGTTCATGCTGAACATCCTGATCGTAGGAGTCATGACCTGCGCGACGGGCCTGCTGCCGGGTTACGCGACCATCGGGATCGCGGCTCCAATCCTGCTGGTGCTGCTGCGCGTGATCCAGGGGATCGGGATTGGAGGCGAGTTTGGCGGCGCCTCTTCGCTGCTTGCGGAATTTGGCGCCAAGCAGAAGTCGCGGGCCTTCTGGATGTCGCTGGCAAACCTTGGCATTCCTTTGGGCGCCATGGCCGCCAGCACCGTCATGCTGGTTTTGCACAAGAGCTTCACCACCACGGGCTGGCGCGTTGCCATGGTGCTCTCCGCCGTGATTGTGATCCCGGCGCTGCTGGCGCGTTACAAGCTCGCCGACACCCCCATGTTCGAGAGCCTGAAGCAACGCGAACAGCTATCCAAGATGCCAAGCTTTGGCGTCTTCAAGAAGCATGCCCGTCCGATTATTCTGCTCGCCCTGATTTCGGCGTTCCAGCAGATGGACGGATACGTGAGCGGAACCTACGTGATCTCCTTCATGCGCTTTGCCGGAATTCCTCTGGCCATGACGGCCACCATTATGTTGATCAGCCGCATTGGAGATGTGTTAGGGGTGTTTCTCAGCGGGCCGCTGGCCGATTTTATAAAGCGCCGGCAGGTCGCCTATATAGCGATTGGCTGCACCACCGTTCTTTCTTACCCGTTCGCCATGGCGATCCTGGGCAAACACCTGATCACAGTCATGGTGTTGCAGTTCCTGATTACTTTCTTCGGAATCGGACTGTTACACGGACTGGCACCCATCCTTACCTCGGAAGCTTTTCCGACCAAATTCCGCTATTCGGGCACCGGCATTTCTTACAGCATCTCGGCCATCATGGGCGGAATGGTCGCGCCTTCCTTGCTCGCCGGGCTGATTGGTCACGACGTTCTCCACAAGTGGCACTATCTGCCGATCGTCTACGGCGTTTACTGTGTTGTGGCAATGGTGGCGCTACTCTTCACTCGGGAAACACGGGATGTGAGTCTGGAGGAACTGGACACGGAGGCTTCGCCTGTCCTGATGAAAGCGAACGGTGCAGGATCGGATTAAGAAAAGTGCGGGATCGGATCATGTCCCGCCTCCCTGGCAGGCCCTCGGCTCTGCCGGGGAGGCGGCAGAAGATTGACCGGTAAGGGAGTCCATCCAGAAACTCCAAACCTGCAGTGGGAACCGGTTCCGGTGGAGTACAACCCGGAAATGTTCAGTATATGGAACTCTATTCCCCATACTGAAAAACCTATTGACAACCACTATTTGAGGCGTTCAGGATAGGTCTAGTCTTCACGGTACAGAAGAGGAGGTATCCGATCGGCAGCGGGAGTGGTGGAACCTAAAGCAGCTTGATGCTTCTCGTTTCTCAAGCACAAATTCCAGAGCTTTCCATCGGTGTGCTGCGATCGGTATGTTGGCAGCATCTTCCGCGCACCTCGGCCATCCTATGGATACTCGTGTTGAAGAGGTTCTTGAGTCGCCACGAAGTCCGGCTCAACCGCTCGGTCCGTTTGATTGGAAGCTGCCTTTCTTGCAATTTTATTTTAAGTTCCCGGAGTATTTCCGAGGCTTATGGATCTGTGCCGTATGTCTCGCCTTTTTCCCGTACTACAAGAATACCTGGAATGCCTTCTGAGATAGCCATCATGATCGTGATCTTGCATGGTTCTCTTTACTTATGGCATGCGCATTTGGACGATCAGGTGGTGCCGGGATGGATGACACCGGAAATTCCGCTGCTACTCTCGCGTCTCAACCCTCGCCCGAAACGTGCCCGAGGATGCATACATTGATCGCATTCGAATTTGATCTCGGGGCGGGCGCGTCCGGAATCGTGGGCGCTCGCTCGCGCGGCGCGGGTTACGCGTTCGCCGCCGGCATCGTGCCCTGTCTTTTGATCGATCACAAGGATGTATCCGTAACCGGGCGACCTGTGACAACAGAATGCACCCGTTGGTTCAACGGTCCAGGTCGAACCCGACCCATGGCAGCTCAAGTGCCGGAGCCGGAACCTGAGCTGAGCTTCGCAGAATAGTCCCAGGAGGACTTTGCCATCATGTCACTGAAAACTCCGGAGCAGTACGAAGAGAGCTTACGTAAACTCAACCTCAAAGTGTATTTGCAGGGCGAACTGGTAAAGAATCCGGTGGATCACCCGATCATCCGGCCATCGATGAATTCGGTCAAAGCGACCTATGCTTTGGCACAGGATCCTCAATACGAGAATCTGATGACCGCCAAGTCTCACCTGACTGGCAAGAAAGTGAACCGCTTCTGCCACCTGCACCAGAGCCCAGAGGACTTGGTGAAGAAGGTAAAGATGCAGCGTTTGCTTGGGCAGAAGACGGCTTCCTGTTTCCAGCGCTGTGTGGGCATGGATGCTATCAATTCCATCGACACCACAACCTTTGAGATGGACAAGAAGCTGGGAACTGACTACCACAAACGCTTCGAAGCTTTCCTGTTGAAGATGCAGGAAGAAGATCTGACGGTGGATGGCGCCATGACCGATCCCAAGGGCGATCGTGGTCTTTCGCCCAGCAAACAGGCCGATCCGGACCTGTTTCTGCATGTGGTGGAAAGGCGTAAAGACGGGATCGTGGTTCGAGGCGCCAAGGCACACCAGACGGGATGCATTAACTCGCACTGGATTATTGCCATGCCGACGATCGCCATGGGCGCTGAAGACGTCGATTATGCCGTCTCCTTCTGCACTCCGTCCGATGCCGAAGGGATCTTCTATATCTATGGCCGCCAATCCTGCGATACGCGGAAGCTTGAGGGCGGCACCATTGACGTGGGAAACAAGAACTATGGCGGGCATGAAGCGCTCATGGTCTTCGACAATGTATTCGTTCCCTGGGAAAACGTATTTATGTGCGGCGAATATGAGTTCAGCAGCGCGATGGTGGAACGTTTCGCCGGTTATCACCGTCAAAGCTATGGCGGTTGCAAGGTCGGGGTCGGCGATGTGTTGATCGGAGCAGCGGCCTTGGCGGCTGACTACAACGGCGCCGCAAAGGCTTCCCACATTAAAGACAAGCTGATCGAAATGACGCATCTGAACGAGACGCTTTATGCATGCGGGATCGCCTGCTCGGCCGAAGGTCAGAAGATGGCATCCGGCACCTACCAGATCGATCTGCTGCTGGCCAACGTCTGCAAGCAGAACGTCACGCGATTCCCCTATGAGATCGCCCGTTTGGCGGAGGACATCGCCGGCGGATTGATGGTCACGATGCCGTCGGAAAAAGATCTGAGAAATCCGGTAGTTGGCAAGGTCATTGAGAAGTATCTCCGCGGCGTAGCGTCGGTTCCTACCGAGAACCGGATGCGCATTTTGCGCCTGATCGAGAACATCACGCTCGGAACCGCTGCCGTTGGGTACCGAACGGAATCGATGCATGGCGCCGGATCGCCGCAGGCCCAGCGCATCATGATTTCGCGCCAGGGAAATCTTGCGCAAAAGAAGGAACTTGCAAAAGCGATTGCCGGCATTTCCGATACCCAGACCGCTTCCCAGAAAGCTGGTGCGAAGTAGCCGGTTCCATTCTTCCTGGCCGGGGCATGCGCAACATGCTCCGGCCGGTGGATACACTGCGATTCGTATCGAGGATTATCAATTCGTTCACCAGCAGAGCGAACGAATCCACTTCGAGTACACGGCAACCATGCACACGGTCAGTATTAACTTTTGCGGAGGCTGTAACCCGAGAATCGAGCGCACCCAGATTGCTGAAGCCGTCAAAAAGATTCTGGAGGCAAGCGGTTGCGAGGTCAGCTACAACAACTGGGATGTGGAGTTTGCCATCTGTTTAAGCGGGTGCACGGCCAGTTGTGCACGACGTTACCACGAGGGCGGACCCTGCGTGGTAGTGGCTGCCGAAACGATCGATGCAATCGTGGTCGACAGCTCAGCGCTGGTCGCCAGTATCGTCGAGAAAATAGGGGATTACTTTCGCGGGACAGCAGGACTGCTTGAGGCGAGCGGCCGCAACTCGGGTGTCTAATCTGAATTTTTGGCGTTGGAACGCAATCATAACGAATGGTCTGGAGCGAGGAAACATTTTGAATAACTGGAGAAGTACTTATAAGAGCAAGCTGGTGTCGGCGGAAACCGCGCTCAAGAATGTGGAATCCGGAAATAGAGTAGTGATTGCGCACGCTTGCGGCGAGCCGCCGACGTTGGTGGATGCCCTGGTGGCCCGGGCCCCGGAATTATCCAACGTTGAAATTGTGCACATGGTCGCCATGGGGCCGGCAAAATATGCACAGCCCGGAATGGAAAAAAGCTTTCGCCACAACGCGTTGTTCGTCGGGGCGGGTACAAGAAAGGCAGTCGAGGAAAACCGGGGAGACTATACGCCGTGCTACTTTTCGGAAATCCCCCGGCTGTTCAAGCAAAACATACTGCCGGTTGACGTTCTGTTGATGCAGGTGACTCCTCCGGATGAAAATGGGTTCTGCAGTTTTGGGGTTTCGGCCGATTATACTCAGGCCGCCGCCGAACGCGCCCGCATTGTCATTGCGCAGATGAACAGCAATTTTCCGCGCACGTTTGGCGCGAAGATCTCGCTGGACGCGCTCACGTATATTGTCGAAAAAGATGAACCGGTCCTGGAATTAAAACCGCCGAAGGTTGGCGACATCGAGCGAAAGATCGGGGAAAACGTCGCCAGCCTGGTTCAGGACGGCGCCACGCTGCAACTCGGGATCGGAGCCATCCCCGACGCTGTTCTGTCATTCCTCACGACCAAAAAGGATTTGGGAATTCATTCCGAAATGTTTTCCGACGGAGTGGTCGCTTTGGCCGAAGCCGGGGTGGTTACCAACCGCCGGAAGACGATCCATACCGGCAAGTTCACGGCTACATTCTTGATGGGCACGCGCAAACTCTACGACTTCGTGCACAACAATCCTCAGGTCGAGATGTTCGCGGCGGACTACGTGAATGACCCTTATTTGATCGGCCAATACGAGAACATGGTGTCGATCAATTCGGCGCTACAAGTGGATCTCATGGGGCAGGTGAACGCCGAAACGATTGGCTCCACGCAGTTCAGTGGTATTGGCGGCCAAGTGGATTTTGTCCGCGGAGCCAGCCGCTCCCGGGGAGGCAAGTCCATCATCGCGCTTCCTTCCACGGCGGCCCGGGGAAAGATTTCGCGCATTTGCCGGGAACTGGACAGAGGCGCGGCCATCTCTACCTCTCGTAATGATGTCCACTTCGTTGTGACCGAGTATGGCATTGCCGACCTACGGGGCAAGACCTTGCGGCAGCGCGCCGAAGCGCTCATCAACATCAGTCATCCGGAGTTCCGCAACATGCTGCGCGGCGTGGTTGCCGCCGGCGCCTAAAGAAATGGCGCGCAGGTCGTGTATCTTACGAAGCTGCGCGCCATATTTACCTGCTAGCGTGTTTAGAGCTGTCTCGCCCTACCTAGAACAAGACGACCTGGCGGACTGCTTTACCTTCCCGCAACTGGTCAAAGGCGGCGTTGATGTCGGCGAGCTTCAGGCGGCTGGTTACCAGCCGATCGACCGGCAGCCGGCCCTGACGATAGAGCGCGACATAGCGCGGCAGATCGCGAACGGGAACGCACGTGCCGATGTAGCTGCCCTTGATGGTGCGCTCTTCCGCGACAAGATTGACCTGCGGCACGGGAATCGTGTCGGCTGCCGGAGGGAGTCCGGCAGTGACCGTGGTGCCGCCACGGGCCGTGATCTTGTAGGCGAGTTCCATGGCCCGAACCGATCCGGCCAGCTCGAATGCAAATTCCACGCCTCCGCCGGTCGCGTCACGAAGGTTCTTGATGCAGTCCGGATCCGAGGCGTTGAAGGTGTCCGTGGCTCCCAGCGACTTCGCGAATTCCAGTTTCGCGGGCAACAGGTCAACCGCGATAATTCGATTGGCGCCGGCCACGACGGCTCCGAGAATGGAGGCCAGGCCAACCCCTCCGAGCCCAACAACGGCAACGGTCGAACCGGCAGTAACACGCGCGGTGTTCAGTACCGCGCCTACGCCGGTCAGGACGGCGCAGCCGAACAGGGCGGCATCCGCGATCGGTACTTCAGGATCGATCTTCACCAGCGACCTGCGGGAAACCGTCGCATACTCGGCAAAAGCGGAACAGCCGAGGTGATGGTACAGAGGGGTTCCATTGCGGTGCAGACGCCGTCCGCCCGACAGCAGAGTTCCCGCATTGTTCATCTCAGCTCCGGGCTCGCAAAGGGCGGGACGGCCCGTGGCGCAGGGGAGACAACATCCACAGCTCGGAACGAAGGTCAGGACGACGTGATCTCCCCGCTTCAGATCGCCAACGCCGCGGCCGACTTCTTCCACCGTGCCGGCTGCTTCATGTCCCATCACCATGGGAGTTGGCCGCGGGCGCACACCGTTGATCGTAGACAGATCGGAATGACAAAGGCCGGCGGCGCCGATCTTGATCAGCACCTCCTGCTCGCAAGGTCCATCAAGATCGATTTCTTCAATCGAGAGCGGTTTACTTACGGCGAAAGGAATTTCGGCCCCGGTCTGATTCAGTACTGCGGCTTTAATTTTCATAATGATTCCCCAATGACTCGAGATGGAAAAACTGGCTTATGAATTGCCGAGCAGGTCACAGGATTGTGTCGGCCACCGAAGAATCTGGCAGAAAACTGAGCGTTACATATCTGCCGTATTCTTGTGGTGGATTGATCCCACAAGCAGAACCTTCTTCGCTGCGTGAATGGATCGGCAGATGGGCAGTCGCCTGCGCGCGAGTAACGAAACCAGCAAATCATAATCCCGACGGCCAGGGCTGTCAATGAAGTATTCCGATACGCAGAACAACGTTCCGCTAAATGAACAAATTTGCTATGCTATAACATAGTTGGAAAAGTAGGGATCGAACGACCTAGGCGGCAATTTGAATCGATACAAGCCAACAGATTCTGCGAATGAAAATGATGCTGTCACCGACGGAGCAGACTACAAAGGCGGGGTCCCGGCCGTCCTCAAAGCCGTCGGAGTGCTGGATGCGCTGGCCGCGGCGAGGGAACCGCTGACGCTGGCTGCACTGACCCACCAGCTCAGATTACCTAAAAGCACGGTGCATACACTCTGCGCGACGTTGGTCCAAGTCGGCCTGGTGCGACGGTTGGAGAATCGGACGTATCACCTCGGGATGCGCTTCGCCGATTTCAGCCGTGCGTTACTGGCTCGTACCGATCCGATTGTGGAATTTGAAAGCGTTTTTAATTCTTTTGAGGTGCTTCCGGAAGAGACGATTATCCTATCTGTACTCGACGGGGCGGATATCGTCTATGTCAGATGTCGCAATGGCAGCCGGCCGCTAGGTTTGAATTTCCGCATTGGGATGCGGCTTCCCGCAAACTGTACGTCAACTGGTAAAGCGCTTTTCAGCACGTTACCGGACGAGCAGATTGCCGACTTGGCCCGTAACGGCGGACTTCGCTCCTTAACCCAGAAAAGCGTGACCGATCTGCCGACGCTGTTGAAGCAACTGGCACTGTCTCGCAGGCGCGGCTACTCGATCGATGACGAGGAAACGCGTGAAGGCATGATGTGCATTGGTGCTCCGGTCTTTGACTACACGGGCGAACGCGCGGTGGCCGGAGTTGGGGTGAGCCTGGTCAAGTCCACCTTGGATGCGAAGCAAAAAAAGACCATAGCCGCGGCGCTTGTGGAGTTGGCTGCGACCCTCTCCAGGCGATTGGGCGCCGGTAAAATCACGCTCGAAGGCTGAACCAACTAGAGCGGTTCCCGAGAAGCTATCTCCTCTCGGAATTGTTCCCCGCCGAGACCCTGTTGGTCGCAACAGCCGATGGACCGCGGCTTCGGGATACACACCATCTCGGGAACCGCTGTAACCGGCATTCTTGAGCGTGTTCCAGGGTTGATAGACGACGTGGCTCGTCATGAATGAACGGCAATCTTGTGAACGGTAATCTTGCGATGAACGTCCTGCTATTCGGTGCTACCGGCATGGTTGGCCAGGGTGTGTTGCGCGAATGTCTTCGGGATCCGGATGTGCAATCGGTGCTGATCGTCGGTCGAACGGCGAGCGGCGCGCAGCATCCGAAATTGCAGGAGATCGTGCATCAGGATCTGTTGCACTATGAGGCGATCGAGGCCAGGCTTGCGGGCTTCGATGCCTGCTTCTTCTGCCTTGGTGTGTCATCCAGCGGAATGAATGAACCGGATTACCGGCGTGTGACCTATGGAATCACGATGGCCGCCGCCGAGACCCTGTGCCGGCTCAACCCGCGGATGACGTTGATCTATGTCTCGGGCGCTGGCACGGATAGCTCCGAGCGCGGACGAAGTATGTGGGCCCGGGTTAAGGGAAGGACCGAAAATGCGCTGCTTCGATTGCCTTTTGCGGCCGCGTATATGTTCCGCCCGGGAATCATCGAGCCGCTCTATGGCATTCGATCCAAGACGGCGATTTATAGGTTTTTCTACGTATTCGCCAAACCGTTACTGCCGTTGCTCCGGCGAGCACTTCCTGATTACGTTCTGACGACGGAACAGATCGGCCGGGCCATGCTGAGCGTAGCCAAACACGGTTATCCAAGACGAATTCTGGAGAGCAAAGATATCCGCGCCGCCGCTCATTCCTGACGCGGTTCCCGGCCAGGCCGCCGCCGGGGTCCCCGACAAGCCCGTCGTTGGATTGTTGGCTTCAACGCTCGCAAACAGCAGATCCTTCGCTACGCTCAGGATGACACCCACCGGAAACAGTTTTTCAGCAGCCTGCTAGAGCAAAACCAGGGATGGTGTATCCCGGAGTCAGAGCACTGCACTCGGCGCGACCATCAGGGAGCGGCGACCTTAAGCGAAACCAAACAGGACATAGCATCCCTGGTTTTGCCGTAGAACACGGCTATGCCACGTCTCGCGTCAGACCCTCTCGGGCTGCGGCGTCGGCGGCCTGGCGCATCCTCTCCTGGTGCTGGATGGTTCTCTCCGCCAGCGGCTTGAGCCACAGCAAAGCCATCAAGGCGGCCACCACATCGCAGGCGATCATTACCCAGAAGATGGGCACCCACGAGCCGGTTTTGGCGCTGGCGAGCGCCGCCACCGGACCGGCAAAAATGGATGCGACGCCTTTGGCGGTGTAAACGATTCCGTAATTCGTCGTCGCCCAGGCCTTGCCGAACAGGTCGCCGGTAATGGCCGGGAAGAGCGAAAAAATCTCGCCCCAGGCGAAGAATGCCAGTCCGGAGAGAAGGATAAACCACACGGGCTTAGAGATGAACTGGAGCAGCAGGAACACCGCGACGGCCTCCAGCATGAAGGCGATGAACATGGTGTTTTCGCGTCCGATGTGGTCGGAAACCCATCCCCAGAACGGACGGGTAAATCCGTTCAAAACCCGGTTCACCTCGATGGCCAGCACAATGGCCGTCATGCCAAAAGCTACCACTATCTTGTCGACATGATAGTAGGTGGCTATGGGGCTGAGCTGGGCGGTGACCACCAGGCCGCCGAAGGCGAGGATAGTCATCATCACGTAAATCAGCCAGAACGATCCGGTGCGTACCATTTCCGCCGGGGTGCAATCAACGGCAGAGGTGTGCACGTGGCGAGCGCGCAGTTGGGCGTCTTTCTCTTTCCATCCGGGCGGCGACCAGCCGGCCGGCGGTCTCACGATGAACGCGGCCGCAACCAGCACGACGATTCCCTGGATGATTCCCCAGGTTACGAATGTATGAGCGTAGCCCGAGGTCCGCATCATGCGCGCGATGGGAGCGATGGTCAGCGCCGTACCAACGCCGTAGGCGCCGGCGGTAAGCCCAACGCACAGGCCGCGATAATCGGGAAACCACTTCAGCGCGTTGCCGATGGTTCCGCCATAAACGACACCGGCGCCGACCCCGCCCAAGGTGTAGTAGACGATGAGTTCGCGCACGCTAAGCGCCCGGCCGGCGCCGACCCATCCGACGCCGACCAGCACCCCGCCAATGGCGATCATCACTCGCGGCCCGATCCGGTCGACCAGGTAGCCCTCGAATGGCACCAGCCAGGTCTCCGCCAGAACGAAGGCGGCAAAGGCGACCTGTACGGCTGCGAGCGTGGTGTGCAGGCTTACGGTGAGAGGCTTGGTAAACAGGGTCCAGGCGTACTGCAGGTTCGCAATCGCCATCATGGCAACAATGCCTGCCAGCAACTGCACCCAACGATTCACCACGCGGGATTCCGGCGGAACCGCGCGATCCGAGACAGCCATGGTACAACTCCCCGGGTGGCTTTTCGTTGAGCCTACAACCGCATCTCACCTCCGGCCACCCTTACGGCAGAGGTGGAAGACGCAAGACCGTGGTATGCCAACCGAGATTGCTCAAGCAGCTTTCTCGTCTTCGCCTTCGACCTCCTTGCGGAAAGGAATCACGCCCGGAACCAGCCACTTCTCCCACATCTCATCCACTTTGCTCTGGAAGTACTCGACGTCCTCGTCCTTGAAATGGGCGAACCTTCCCTGCTTCAGCAGGTAGTCTCGAACCGGCTGCCGCTTGATCTTTCCCCGGGCGATCAGGTCGGTCCGGCCGGTAAGCTTCAGCACGCCCTCTTTCACTTCGTAGAGCGGCCAGACGCCGGTGTTCACCGCCAGCTCGCCCATTTCGTGCGAAAGCATGGGGTCGTAATCCCACCCCTTCGGACAGGGATCGAGCGAGTGAATGAACGTGGGACCGCCGATGGCCAGCGCCTGCCGAACCGTATTCATGGCGTGCAGTCCATAGGACATGCAAACCGTGGCGACGTACTTGCAGGTCGGGTGCCCGGCGGCCATCATGCCCGCCATGTTCTTCTTCCAGCGATGGTGCATGATGCGCTTCATTTTGCCGGGAGGGCTGAAGGTGGTATGCGCGCCGTAGGGGGTGCTGCCGGAAAGCTGAATATCCGTGTTGGCGTACGATTCGTTGTCGTACATGAGAATGAGAAGGTTGTAATCGGGATGAGTCAACGCGGCGGAGATGGCCGACAAACCCATGTCTGCTCCGCCTCCGTCGCCGCAAAAGGCGATCACGTTGATGGGCTCCTTCTTCATCTTGCCCTTGCGCATCAGCGCCTTCAGTCCCGCCGCGGTGCCCAGCGCGGCCGAGCCGCTGCTGCCCAGTTGGGTATGCATCCAGGGCAGAACCCAGGAGGTGCTGTAGTAGGTGGTGTTGGCCACGTACATGCAACCCGTGCTGCCGAGGACGATCGTTCTGGGGCCCGCGGCCTTGGCCATCATCTTCATCACCAGGGCCGACTCGCAGCCCTGGCACGTCCGGTGCCCCGAGGTGAAGTACTCTTCCAGAGGAAGCTTCTTCAAGCTCTTGAAGGGGTCCAGTTTCTGGGTAGGATCAATGTTCACCAGCGTGCTCATATCCTGACATCCTTTCTACGGGCGGCAACGTCCACGACATTACTCGCGCAGGCCGATCCATTGGGTCAGCGGCTGCGATTTTCCTTCCGCGGCCTGGTAGATTATCTCGGTCATCTTTTTTACGTCTGGAACAGTAACCTCGCGCCCGCCGAGGCCGCAGATAAAGCCCAGCACCGGCAGCTTCGGCCCCGGCGCCGAAAACATCGCGGTGCGAACTTCGGTGGCAAGCACCCCGCTCATATAGGGCGACCCAAAGGAGAAGTCGCGGTCGATGACGCCCACGGCGGAAAATCGCCCGAGACATTTCGCGATTTCCTCGGCGGCAAATGGGCGAAACCAGCGCAGGCGGACGAAGCCCACTTTCTTGCCTTCCTGGCGCATCTGCCGGATCGCCACTTTGACCGGAGTCGAAAGTGTGCCCATCCCCATCAGCACAACGTCGGCATCCTCGGTCTGATACTCCTCGAAAAAGGGATTGCCGTAATCGCGCCCGAAGATCCGCGCGAACTCCCGGTAGGCTTCGCGGATGACGCCCGAAGAGCGCTCCATGGCGGCCGCGTTCTGACGGCGGATTTCCATCAGCCAGTCCTCGTTTGCCTGCGGCGCCACGGTGATGGGATTGTCGGGGTGGAGCAGCAGATCGGCGCGGTTGTAACGCGGCAGAAAAGCATCGACCTGATCCTGCGGCGGAATTTTCACCAAGCCCTTGCGAATGGGTAAGAAACGCGCCATCGCAACTGATGGCGCAGGGCAGAAAGATGCGGCGGTCCTCGGCCACCCGGTACGCGATCAGCGCCGTGTCGAGGGCCTCCTGCGCGTGGTCTACCCACACCAGTTGCCAGCCGAGATCGCGCACGGCAAGCGCGTCGTTGTGCTCGACGCCGAAGGCGCCGGGGTCGTCCAGGGCGCGGTTGCCAACCATGGCCACCATCGGAATGCGCAGCGCCGGAGTAACGGTCAGCGCTTCAAAGGCGTACATCCAGCCCACGCCGCTGCTGCCGCAGAAAACCCGCGCGCCGACAGCCGAAGCGTGCTTCACGATTTCGAACTGCGAGTGCTCGCTTTCGGCCACGATGTATTCGCAGTCCAGCTCTCCGTTGGCCACGAGTTTGGCCACGTACTGCATCACCGTGTCGTAAGGACGAATAGGATAAGCCGTGATCACATCCACGTCGGCGAGTTTGCAGGCGACCGCAATCGCCTCGCTGCCGGTGATCAGCGCCAGATGTTCGGCGGTGGGTTGGTGGGCAATGACTGCCGGTTGTGCCATAAATTTATCCTCCTGATGCCGCCAGGGCGGCGTCTAAGCCGCATCTTTCGCGATGTCCAGCATCTCGGGTACCTGCTCTTCGTACTGGCCGCGGTAACGGAAGCCGTGCGAGCGCTCCGGACGCTGTTGGATCTTGCTTTCGAGCCAAGCCCGGTAAGCTTCTTTGTCCTTCTTCCAGGCCTCCCACTGGCTGGAGTTATCCTCAAAGGCGGTTTCATTGACCATGGTCACGCAGTTGGCGACCGGGCATACGGCTTCGCAGACGCCGCAGCCGCAGCAGGCTTGCATGTTGGCGTCATAGAGTCCGTCGGGGGTCACGTCGAAGCAGGAGTCAGGACATTGCAGCCAGCAAAGCGTGCACTTGATACAGGTCGAGAAGTCCACCACCGGGCGCATAGTGCGGGTGCTGAACTTCTTGAACGTCGGATTGCGCTCGGGGCGGAAGCCGCCATCGGCGTGGCTTTGCGGGTCCTCGAAGCTGTGGCCGAGCGGAATGCCCGGGATCGCCACGCCCTCCTGCATCTCCGTCCACTTGGGAAACTCGAAACTGTAAGGCGTTTCCGGATTCCCCTGGTCGGGGCGCACGGTGATCGTCTCGGTGCGTTCATAGGAGCGCGCTGCGGAAGCGGCTTTCAGCTCATCCTTCCACTCGTCCAGGATTGTCTGTTGCACGGATTCCAGGCTGAACAGCTCAGGTAAGACCTTGGCGATCGCGCCCAGTATGCGGACGTCGGTGTGATCGTCCTTATAGACCCACAGGCCCGAGAAGCTGGGAATCGCCTTCAGCATCGCCAGCCGGTAAGGAAACTCCTTGCGGTGCGCCATGCCGGCGATGGTTTCGGGACTCTCGCGCGAGGTGACGATCAACGTGCCGTCGGGTTTGAGCAGCCGGTTAATCGGTTGCAACCCGTACCAGGCCCACGATTCCACTCCCTTGCAGAGGGTATCGTCGAGGCTGATCGTGATGTCCACCTCTTTCGGTTCGTACTTCGCTTTGCCTTCTTCGAGGGTCTCTTCGTCGGTGGCGACGATGGCGAAATTTTTGGCGGGAATGCCGTTGCGCTCCGGGCTGTCGCCGTATCGTCCAAAGGAGATGCCGGGCTTGCCCTCGCGATGCGCGGCCAAAACAATGCCGCGGCTGATGTTTTTGGCCAGGGTTTTCTGGAATATTCCACGATAGACAATCTCGACCGCAAATAGCCGGCCCATTGGGAACCTCCGTTCTCATGCAGTTCAGGAATGAGCTCCTTGCGCGCTCATCACGGCTTCGAAGACATACCTTTCGCTAAACTGGTTAGAGCTTCTGCATCACTACCCTTTCAATCTCCGCGATGTGACGGCGCATGGCGGCTTCGGCGGCGCCGGCATCGCGATTTTTCAGCGCGGCCAGAATCCGTTTGTGGCCGGCCAGCGATTTCCGCAGGCGCCCGTCGACTTGCAGCGAGCGCTCGCGGGTGTCGCGCAGCAGATCCATCAGGACGTCCAGCACCTTCAGCACCACGGTGTTATTGGCGGCCAGAGCGATGCTGTAGTGGAACTCCGCATCTTCCTCGACCGTCGATTCACCACGGCGCGCTCGCTCCTCCTGACGCGTTACGATGTCTTCTATTTCGCGCAGATCTTCGTCCGAGGCGTTGCGGGCGGCCCGCGCCGCCAGCGGCGGTTCGAGCATCCGGCGGACATCGAGCAGTTCACTGATCGACTTGCGCCGCTGCATCAGTACATTGGAAATCGGAATGATCACGGCGTCGGTGGATGGTTCGCGAACCACTGTGCCTACGCCCTGACGCGGCTCGACCAGCCCCATCAGTTCCAGGCTCCGGATCGCATCCCGTACCGAGCTGCGGCTGACCTTGAAGATTTCGACCAGTTGGCGCTCGGGAGGCAGCTTGGCTCCGGGTTGCAACTCTTCGGCAATGAAGCGCTCGATCCGCTTGGCAACCTCTTCGTAGATCTTGCTTCGGCGTATGCCGTCGACTTCTGGCTTGAGACTGGCCAAAGCGCCCTCCACCTATTGGACTGGTGATCGGACCATTACGAAAAACAACTACATCGAAGCCGCGTACACAGCGGCGGTTGCCAGAAAATTAAAAAAATCGAGAGCCGGCGCGAGCTGGGCGGCAACAGCTTGTGTCGCGCTCCCCGGCTGAGATCGGTTGCGTGTTGCGGAAAGAACAACAAGACCAGATAAGGTGGCGATTGTCGCCGGAGGAACGTGAGGCCCGCGCGCGGTTTCATCCTGAGGTCATGCCGATGGCATGGGCGTTTGCGCGACCGAGGGATCGGCTTTGCTATCGGCAGCGCCCTGTGCAATGCTCTTGCGGTACTCACTCTTTCTATTGCTCCAGAGCGCTTCGGTGACGAAAATATCTGAGGCGGGCTACTCGCGGATTTCGCTTTGCATCACGGCTCGCTAGGCGGTGAAGTCATGGGTGTTCTGGTTTTCATCGCAAGCTTCGCGTTGGCATTGCTGGCAATCCTGATCTATGGTTTGCTGCTTCCTCTCCGCAGATCGCAAAGGCTGGAGCACAAGGCGAGAGCGATGGGCCTCACCTTCATCGAGCGGGCCAGGCCTTTTGAAGGCACCGACGTTCGAGGATTTTCCATGCTGGAGGATGGCCCGGCAACCTGCGTGGACAATCTGCTGGAACGCGCCGTCGACGATTGCCGGTTCCTGATCTTTGACGTGCCGCTGGTGGATGACTCGGCGAATCTGGTCACGACCATCGCCGCCTTTCGCATCCCAAGCCTGCATCTTCCGGTCTTCCAGGTCAGAGGAAAAAATGCCATCGAGAGGATCGTTGAGCGCGCCGGGCAGGCGGCAGGTAAGAAGTTGATTGAGTTCAGCCCGGATCACGAATTCGCCAAGCACTTCTTTGTCCGCTGTTCGGATCCGGGCGAGGTCCGTAGCTTCCTGACGCCAGCGAAGATTGCGTTCCTGCGCGATCACGTCGCGCACTTCCGCGTCGAAAGCAGCCGCGACTGGCTGTTCATCTACCGCCCGGGCGTCCGGGTTGAAGCCGAGAACCTGCAGCACTTCGCCGAGGTCGCACATGGAATTGCCGAAGCCTTGCTTTCCATGCAGGCGACGCCGTTGCCGGCCACGGCATAAAGCTTGTCCGCCGGAGATGTCCGCCGGCCGGTCAAAGGCTGGCTACTCGCCGTTGCACCAGCAAGAAATAGAGAGCCACCAGAATCAGCAGCAATCCGTTCAGGCTGAGCACCACGGGCGCGGTAAACACCGGAACCAGCCAGCCCGATAACAGGTTCCCCATCGGCATGCCGCCGCGGAAGGCGCAGTTGTACACGCTCATCACCCGCCCGCGCATTTCGTCGGTGGTAATCAACTGCACCAGCGAAGTCACGGTGGCAAAGACAGCCATCATGGAAGCGCCCACCAGCACCAGCATGACGTAGCTCAGCGGCAACGACCGCGAAAGCGAAAACCCGACAATCCCGGCGCCCAGGCAAATGATCATGATGAGGGCCACCCGCCCTTTATTCCGTATGTTGCCCCGTCCGGCGACAATCAGGGAGCCGCAGATCGAGCCGATTCCCATCAGCGAAAGCAGGTTGCCGTAGGTTTCAGGACCGCGATGGAAGATATCTTGCACGAACACCGGAATATAAGTTCGCATGGGCATGCTCAAGGCCGTCATGCAGAAGGCCAGCACGATGAGCGCTTCCATGGAATTCTGCTTGCGAACGAACTTGATGCCCTGCTTCAGGCTGCTGAAAATCGAGTCGGTGGTGATCTCCGGCAGGTAGCGGGCGGTGATGATGGAAAGCGAAGCGATGGGCGCGAGAAAGGAAAGTGCATTCAGCCCGAAGCACCACTTCTCGCCTACCCGGGCCAAAGCCTGACCGGCAAGCGCCGGGCCAATGACGACCGCCATGTTGAACTGAATCGAGTTCAGCGCAATGGCGTTCGACATATCTTCTCGCTTGACCAGCAGTCGGAATCAGCGCCTGGTATGCCGGCCCGCCAAAGGCCTGGGCCAGGCCGGAGACGACCGAGAGACAAAGGATGTGCCAGACGTGGACCACTCCGGTCGCCACCAGCACCGTCAGCACCGCCGCGCTTGCCATCTGCATGTACTGGGAGACGAGGAGAATCTTGCGTCTCTCGGCGCGGTCGGCCACGGCGCCGCCAATCAGGGTGAAAAGGAAGATCGGAATGCCGCCGAGAAACTGATCCAGAGCGAGTAAAAAGGCCGAATGGCTCAGACGATAGATGAGCCAGCCCTGCGCCACGATCTGCATCCAGGTGCCGATGCTCGACATGCAGGCACCCACCCACATCAGGCGGAAATCCCGATATTGAAAGGCTTTAAATACCCGGCGAAACGTTGACGTCTCCTTGCACTGCGAGCGAAGTACGGCTGAAGTACTGCGCCTGTTCCGGCGTCCGCAATTCATCTTCGCACGGAACCCGGCTTCTCCAGAACAGATTTTGGCTCGTGACTTAAGTCATATCGAGCGCCAGACGCAGACCGTATCCTCGGCTCACTTCCATTACGACGAGGTGATTCGACTCCATGTTCTGCTATCAATGTGAACAAACCTTTCGCGGGCAAGGATGCGTAGAAGTTGGCGTCTGCGGCAAAGACGATACGACGGCAACCTTGCAGGACCTGCTGGTGCACGCGCTCAAAGGCGTTTCGATGTACGCTCATCGGGCGCGTCAGGCCGACGCCGCCGATGCGGAAATCGATGCCTTTGTAGTCGAGGCGCTCTTCGCCACCCTCACCAATGTCAATTTCGATCCGGAGCGGCTGGCATCTCTGATTGCCCGTGCCGTGGCGATTCGCGACCGGGCCCGGCAACTTTACGAGCGGGCTTGCCAGGCGAAAGGCACTGCGCCAGAGGCGCTCGCCGGGGCAGCCGTCTGGATGCCGGCCGCTTCCATCGAAGGGCTGATCGAGCAGGGCCAGCAGGCGCTCATCTCCGCGCGCACTCTCGCCGCGGGACCGGAAATCACGAATCTGCAGGAGCTGATCACCTACGGCATCAAAGGCGTGGTTGCCTATGCACAACATGCCAAGCATCTGGGCGGCGCCGATCCCGCGGCTTACGCGACGATTCACGAAATCCTGGATTTCCTAACCTGGCCGTCTCCCACGGTCGATCAACTGCTTGCGATGGCGCTACGCACCGGCGAGCTGAACTATCGCGTCATGGAGTTGCTCGACAAGGTCAACACCGCCTCGCTCGGCCATCCGGAACCGACCCACGTCCGCCTACATCCGCGCAAGGGCAAGGCCATCGTTGTCTCCGGTCACGATCTGGCCGACCTGCACGCGCTCTTGCGGCAGACCGAGGGCCTTGGCATCCAGGTCTACACCCATGGCGAAATGCTGCCGGCGCACGGCTATCCGAAGCTGAAGGCCTATCCGCATCTCGCCGGCAACTACGGTGGAGCGTGGCAGGACCAGGCAAAAGAATTCGCCGCGTTCCCGGGTCCCATCGTGATGACCTCCAATTGCATCCAGGAGCCAAAGGGATATCAGGAGCGGATTTTCACCACCGGTCCGACCGCCTGGCCGGGCGTCCGGCACATCGCGAATCATGACTTTTCGCCGGTGATTGCCGCCGCCCTGAGCGCGCCCGGCTTCGAGCAAGATGGTCCCGATGACGAGATTACGGTTGGCTTCGGTCATCAAGCGGTGCTGAATGTGGCGGGCAAGGTGGTCGCTGCCGTGAAGGCAGGCGTGATCCGGCACTTCTTTTTAGTGGGCGGCTGCGATGGCGCACGGCCCGGACGCAATTACTACACCGAGTTTGCGCAAGCCGTGCCGAAGGATTGCCTGATTCTGACCCTCGCCTGCGGCAAGTTCCGCTTCAACAAGTTGGATTTCGGTGAGATCGGCGGCCTGCCTCGCCTGCTCGACCTTGGACAGTGCAACGATGCCTATTCGGCGCTCAAGATTGCCGGGGCGCTGGCGAATGCCTTTGGCTGCGGCGTCAACGACCTGCCGCTGTCGCTGGTCTTGTCGTGGTACGAGCAGAAAGCGGTAGCGATTCTGTTGACCCTGCTGCACCTCGGCATCCGCAACATTCGCATTGGCCCAAGCCTGCCGGCCTTTATCACGCCGGCCGTTCTTAGCGTACTGCAGGAGAAGTTCAATCTTATGGCGATTACTACCCCGAAGGAGGACCTCGCGGCGATCCTGAACTAGGCTCTTGCCAACGTTCGTGGGGGATGAAAGTTTCGCTGCTTTGGCGAAACTACGCATCCACGAACGGGTTAGAATCAATGCATTGGAAAATGTTCAGGCGTTTTAGGAGCAAGTTTTATGAAATTTGAAATAGGTACGAGAAGCAGCGGATGGCTGAGAGCGACGCTGCACGACATGCTTCAACCCGGGCCGGACGCCGCGGCTCCGGAGCAGAGCATTGGACAGTGGACACGGCAGGGCTTGGCCGTCGTGCTCAGCGCACTGATGATCATGATTCCTCTGTGGCAGGGCGAGGCGTTTGCGCAATCCGTGCCCATGCCTCCAGCCGGCGGACCGCCCCCCGCCGCCGCGGATCAGCAGGCTCCGCAGGGAGAGCCTTTGTCCGCTCAGCAGTTGGATCAGTTGGTCGCGCCCATCGCGCTCTATCCTGATGCTCTGGTAGCGCAGGTTCTGGCGGCCGCGACCTATCCTACGCAGGTGGTCGAGGCGGATCGCTGGAGACAGGCACAGGGCAACGCCCCCGCGGATCAGGTTGCCGCCGGTGCGGAAAACCATAATTGGGACCCGAGCGTGAAGGCACTTACCGCCTTTCCAACGGTTCTGGCACAGATGGACCGGAACATCCAGTGGACAACCGACCTGGGAAATGCCTATTACAACCAACCGCAGGACGTAATGGATTCCATACAGGCGATGCGTCAGAAGGCACAGGGCGCCGGTCATTTGCGCAGCACGCCCCAGCAGGTGGTCACCAACGATGGCGGCGCAATTGTGATTGCACCCGCCAATCCGACGGTGGTCTACGTTCCCGTCTATGACCCTTGGGCGGTCTATGGAACGCCGTTCCCCATGTATCCGGGCTTTTACTACGCTCCGCCTCCGGGAATTTTCTGGGGTGGCCTGGCAATCGGCTTTGGCGTCGGGATCGGTATCGGCCTCTTCGCCCATTGGGGCTGGGGATGGGGACACTGGGGAATGGGCTGGGGCCCGCGATGGGGTGGCCGTGGCGTCTTCTACAACCACAACACCTACATCACTCACAGCCGGACAGTGGTCAACCATGGATTTAACCGTCCGGGCGGCCCGCCTCGTAACTTCGGAGCGCGGGGAGCTTATGCGCGGCCCTCTGGAGGTTTCAACCGGGCCAATGTCAGCCGTGGCGCGGCGGGCGCCCGTCCCGGCGGCAACTACGGACGGCCCGGCGGCGCGGTGAACAATCGTGCCGGGGGCGTTCCGCGACCCGGTGGAGCGGTGAATAATCGTGCGGCAGGCGTTCCCCGGCCTACAGGAAACGTCAGCCAGCGCAGCAGCGGCGCGCGAGCAGGCGCTTCGGCGAGCCGTGGAGCTGGAGCTGCCTCCGGTGCTAGTCGCCCGAGTGGCGGCTCTCGCCCGAGCGGTGGCAGTCACCCGAGCGGCGGTGGTGGTCGCTCGAGCAGCGGCGGTCATAGTGGTGGCGGCCACGAAGGACATAAATAGCTTCAGTAGTCGCGGGCTATCATCCCGGGAGGAATCGGTATGAAGGTTCTGAATCGCAAATGTTGGGCAGCACTATTGCCGTTGTTTTTGGGGACGACACTGGCAATGGCCGCTCCGCCGGCGGGACGAGTCGCAGTGTTGCAATACGTCAATGGAGCGGTTTCGATTCAGCCCCACGGCGCCGGGAGTTGGGTCGCGGCGGCGGCCAACGATCCGCTCACCGTCTCCGACAACGTGTGGACGGACAAGGGTTCCCGGGCGGAGCTGAACGTGGGAACCGGCCTGATGCAGTTGAACGGGGAAACCAGCCTGACCATGGTCAACGTGGATCAGCGCACGGTGCAGGTACGGCTCCATCAGGGGACGCTGTATCTGCACGTGCGCCATCTGTTTGACGGGGAAATTTACGAAGTGGACAGCCGTAACGGCTCCTTCACCCTCACCAAGTCGGGTGATTACCGCTTCGATGTGGACCCGAAGGCAGACACCACGGCGATCACCGTCTGGAAGGGCGAAGGAAGCGTCACCGGAGAGCATCAGGCGGTGAAAGTAAAGGGACACGAGCAGATTCGGCTGTCCGGCGGGACGGCGGCGGTTGAACATCACAAAGACCCCGCGCCCGACAGCTTCGACGAGTGGTGCCGGCTGCGAAACCAGCGTCAGGATAGCGCCTATCGCGTCTATTATCCGTATCCATACCCGTATCCGTATCCGTACCCGCCGGGCGTGGTCGTTTATGGAAGACGCCCGTGGTACTAAGACGAATTGCCATAGCCTGAGCGGCTGACGACGAGCTGTATCAGGGTAAGAGCAGTTGCAGAGTTGGTGTATCCCGGGAACGATGATTCCAGTTGTGTTGCCCTTGCGTTGTATCTGTACGATGCGACGTGAGGGCTTTTGTTTTCCGACTTCGAATTTTGCCAATTTTGCCAGCGGCAGGGCAATCCAAAACCATTCTTCGAATTCCACCCTCCTCTTTCCACCACATCGACAGTTAAGTCGGCCGTCGCCGGGGAACCGGAAAACGCGCCTCAATCGACCGAATCGCCGCTGTTTATCGAAGCGATAAAAAGTTTCGATTTCCCTTCCCCTCGTCAGGAGAACACAATCACCTTAATAGTGCTGGGGTGTGGGTGATGTGGATGATTGCGATGAATTTGACAAGGAGAGAACCATGACCCCGGGAGTAAAATCGGCCGAACTTAAGAATACGGAACCAACATCCAGCGATAAGCCGGAGTCGACAGGCAGCGAAGCGGTCTACAGCCTTAACCTGCGTCATGAAACCGCGATCGCCTGGGTTATGCCGGATAGCTGGGAACCTCTCCACGGGTAAGCAGCGCACGAATTCGTGTCCCTTCCGGCGCGCTGAGAATACTGGGCAAAACTCCAGACTTGGTAGAGCTACAGCATGCGATGAAGTGTCATGCTGAGCGAGCCGGGGTCCCCGACAACGGCCGCCTTTGCTGTTGTTGGGGTGGTAGCCGGGGCCCCCGACAAGCCCGTTGTTGGCTGACGGGGTGGAAAAGCAAAGCATCTGCTTTTGTTCCGTAAATAAAGAAGATCCTTCGGTCGTGTAACACCGGCACGACCTCAGGATGACAACTTCTGTGGCCCCGACATCCGCCTCAAGATGACACCCTCACAGGCAACTGCACTAAAAATTAAACATCTCTAGAATGATTGCATGCCGCTGGGGATTTATATCTCGGTGCCGTTTTGCCGCAGCAAGTGCAGCTTCTGCAACTTCGCCTCGGGCGTGTTTCCGCCGTCTCTGCTGGAGCGCTACGTAGCTCATCTGGAGCGCGAACTTCGGCGGGCCGCGCAGATTGCCGAGCAGGTTGGCGGACGCTTCGAGCGCGAGGTGGACTCCATCTACCTGGGCGGCGGCACGCCCAGCATTCTTGCCCCGGAACAACTGAAGAGGATTTTCGCCGCCGTCAACGACAGCTTTGCCGTGCAGCCCGCCGCGGAGATCACGGTCGAGTGCGCTCCCGGAACCGCTCACGTCCGCGGTGGTGAGCACGCTGGCGAGTTGCGGGGTCAATCGCGTGAGCCTCGGCGTGCAATCGTTTGTCGACCCGGAGGCCCGCGCCGTGGGCCGTTTGCATACGCGCGCCATCGTGCTCGACGACATCGAACGGCTGCGCGACGCCGGAATCGCCGAAATCAGCATCGACCTCATCGCCGGCCTGCCGCACCAGACGGCGGAGTCGTGGCGCTACACGCTGGCCGAAACCGTCGCCGTGGGCGTGCCGCATGTCAGCGTTTACATGCTGGAAGTGGATGAGGACTCGCGCCTCGGCCGGGAGCTGATCGCCGGCGGCACGCGCTATCACGCGCATTCTCGTGCCGGACGAGGACTTGACCGCCGACTTTTACGCTTTGGCCTGCGAGGAGCTGGCTGCGGCGGGGATCGCACAGTATGAAATCTCGAATTTTGCGCGCGGCCCGCGGGCTGGCGACGGGCTTCCCGCCCATGCCTCGCGCCATAACCTGAAGTACTGGTTGCGGCAGCCTTACATGGGTTTGGAGTCGATGCGCATTCCATGCTGCCGGCCCGCGATGCGGCTTCGCGGCACTCCGCCGTGCGCTTTGCCACCAGCGATGAACTCGAGGGGCTGCTCTCAGGTGCGGCGTTCGAGGTAACCAGGATCGACGAGCGCATGGCGCTGGAGGAGACGTGGTTTCTCGGATTGCGGCTGAATCGCGGAGTGGAGTTGAAGCGGCGTGGAATGCGAATTCGGCGCCGCCGTGCTCGACGGTTGCAGAGAGCTGCTCAGCGAACTTGCATCGGATGGACTGGTAAAAATGGAAAACGGCTGGGTCCGTCTGACCGCACGCGGACGCCTGCTATCGAACGAAGTCTTCAGCCGATTTCTGGACTAATGTTTTCCGAGGACGGCGGTTTTTGGCAGGCGCGCTACCGCACGCTCGGCGTCCTGAACGGGCTCGGAATGCTCTGCCCGCACTTGCCGATCTTCGCTGATCCAAACCAGCCGCCGGATGGCATCACAGCAGTTGAAACAGAGAAAGGGTGGAGCATCCCGCAGGTTCCCCGTGTGTTCGCAGATACCGCACTGAATCGGCATATCCTTGCTCCAGGGCTCCCAATTCCCACCCAGGGTTTCCGAATCCACATCCGTGAGGTTCAAACCCTCATTCAGGGTTATTGAATCCTCGCTCGCGCCCATGAGCTTCAATTCCTCGCCCGTGGATTTCGCACCGGAACTTACGAGCTGTAGCGCTGGCCGAGGCTCGGGCTCTGGTTCGTCGCAGTCTTTGTCAGGAATAAACCACATCAAAGCCGGTAATTCCCCCTATCTAAAAGATATAGTTCAACATTGCGTTGTTGATCACTTACTCACGGCCGCTGCCATCTTGCGGCTAACCTTTGTAGCTATCAATTTGATGGAGTTCGTTGTGATTAGGATAAACTTTTTTTACATCGGTAAAAAGTCATGATCACGGAGAATCCTTTTTATGCCCCTGACTAGCCCGAATTCGAACTCCAGTTCCGAGCAAGATCGTCCGGTGGATCTGCGCAGCGACACCGTAACTCTGCCCACGGCAGCCATGCGCCGAGCGATGGCTGAGGCCGAAGTCGGCGACGACGTTTATGGCGAAGATCCGACCATCAATCGTCTGGAGGCGCGGGCCGCCGAGCGTATTTGGGCGCGAAGCCGCAATCTTCGTGCCCAGCGGCAGCATGGGGAACGCCATCGCCATCAAGCTGCACACCCGGCCCGGACAGGAGATCATCTGCGAAGAACGCGGGCACGTCTTCAATTACGAGATGGCGATGCTGAGCTGGTTCAGCGGATGCGTGGTGCGTCCGGTGGCCGCGCCGGACGGCATTCTTACCTGGGACCTGGTTCGGACAAAGCTCTCGGCCAAGATCTACTACCTGGCGCAGACCGGGCTGATTTCGCTGGAAAACACGCATAACATGGCCGGAGGCGCGGTGATGCCGCAGGCGGTGATGAACCGGATTTGCGACGGCGCGCATCAGGCCGGAATTCCGGTTCACCTGGACGGCGCGCGCATCTTTAACGCCTCGGTCGCGCTGGGCGTGCCGGTCGACCGGCTTACGGCCAAGTGCGATTCGGTGATGTTCTGCCTTTCGAAAGGACTGGGCGCACCCGTCGGCTCGCTGCTGACCGGCAGCAAGGCAGTTCATCGCCGAAGCGCGCGGGTTCGCAAGGCGCTGGGCGGAGGCATGCGGCAGGCTGGAGTTCTGGCCGCCGCCGGACTGATTGCGCTCGAAGAGGGTCCCAAGCGCTTGCACGAAGATCACGAGAACGCCCGCTTTCTGGCCGAAGGCCTCGCCGCGATTCCGGGGATTGCCATCGATCCGCAAAGCGTTCACAGCAACATTCTGATTGTCGATATCGCCGGCACGGGAATGACCTCGGCCGAGTTATCCAGCAAACTTGCCGAACACCGGATCAGGGCGAATGGCGTAAACCCGCAGACCATGCGCTTTGTCACCCACCTGGACGTGAACCGCAGACAGTGCGAACGGGCTTTGCGGGCCGTCGAGCAGATCTGTGCCGCGCGGGCGAGCGCGTGAGCCGGAATCCGGATGGAGTGGAGGCGCAGTTTTTCGTAAGCGGCCGCCTGAGATCCGGCCCGAAGATTGTTACTTTGTCATTCTGAGCGAGCATGGCGAGCGAAGAATCCCTGCACGGCTGGGATCAAGGCGCAACCGAAGGATTTCATCAAAACCCAAAGCGGAGCGGGGTGGGATACTTACCTGGGATGCTTCGCTGCCGCTCAGCATGACAATTCATTTAGGTATCTTTATAAGTTCATGCGAGAGTTATGAGTTATTTGAGGCTGCTGGCCCATTCAAGTCTTCTGTTGGCATGAGTTGAGCAGTTTCCCCGAAACTTTCCAACTTTTGAAGGAGGTCGCATGATCGCACGCATCTGGCACGGATACACCAAGCCCGAGCACGCCGACGCTTATGAGGCCATGCTGAAACCGGAGCTTCTGCCCGGCATCGGCAAAGTCAAAGGTTACAGAAGCAGCTACCTGCTCAGGAGAGAGCAGGGAGACGAGGTCGAATTCATCACCATCATGCTCTGGGATTCGATCGACGCGATTCGCGCCTACGCCGGAGCGGACTACGAGGCTTCGGTCATTCCCGAGGAGCGCCGCAAGTACTTGTCCCGGCACGATGCCAAGGCCGCCCATTACGAGGTAGAAGCGACCCACAGGGCGCCTGCGGGATTCCAATAACCTCGTTCGTTACCGCAGCAGTTGGCGGGCGATGACCATGCGCTGGATTTCGCTGGTGCCTTCGCCGATGGTGCAGAGCTTGGAGTCGCGATAAAATTTTTCGGCCGGATAGTCCTTGATGAAGCCGTAACCGCCGTGGATCTGCACCGCCTCGTTGGCGGCCTTGACCGCGACTTCGCCGCTGTAGAGCTTGGCCATCGAGGACTCCAGGGTGATCTTCCTGCCGTTGTCCTTCATCCACGCGGCGCGCAGGGTGAGCAGGCGGGCGGCGTCGATTTCGGTTGCCATATCCGCCAGCTTCCACTGGATGGCTTGAAACTCGCTGATGGCTTTGCCGAACTGCTTGCGCTGTTTTGAGTAGGCGAGCGCGCAATCGTAAGCGCCCTGGGCCATGCCGAGTCCGAGCGCCGCTATCGAGATGCGGCCGCCGTCGAGAATGCGCATGGCATCGACGAAGCCGTGGCCTTCGTGTCCCAGCAGGTTTTCGGCGGGAACTCGCACAGTCCTCGAAGATCAGCTCGGCGGTATCGCTGGCGCGCAGCCCGAGCTTGTTTTCCTTCTTGCCCGAGTTTGAAGCCGGGCGTGCCTTTCTCGACCACGAAGGCCGAGAGGCCGTGATGGCTGTGGGTTTGCGCCACTTTGTCGGTGACGGCCAGAACCACGCACACGTCGGCGTAGTGGCCGTTGGTGCAGAAGGTCTTGGTTCCGTTCAGCACCCAACTGTCTTTCACCCGCACGGCCGAGCAGCGCGCGCCTCCGGCATCGGAGCCGGAGCCGGGTTCGGTGAGCGCCCAGGCGCCAATCTGCTCGCCGCTCGCCAGCCGGGGAACGTACTTCCGCCGTTGCTCCTCGTTGCCGGCGACAAAGATGTGGTTGGTGCAAAGAGAGGTGTGCGCGGCCACGATGATGCCGACCGAGCCGTCGACGCGCGAAAGCTCCTCGATGGCCGTGGCATATTCGACGTAGCCCATGCCCGCGCCGCAGAGTTCGACCGGAAAGATCGCTCCCATCAGCCCTAGCCGTCCGAGTTCCTTGATCGGTCGCCAGCGGAAAACACGCGGCTTCGTCCCACTCCATCACGTGCGGCGCGATTTCGCATTCGGCGAACTTGCGAACCGTTTTGCGGAGCTGCTGCTGCTCTTCGGTGAACTGGAAATCCAAATGCTTTCCTCCATGCCATGCTTCGGTTTCGCCAAAGGACGGGCGCACCGATCGGCTTATAGATATATTAGAGATGCTAATAGTGAACGATTGGAAGCTCCGCGTTGCCGGAAAAAATTGGTGGCAAGGCGGTATTGCTGATTTCGCAGACTGCTGAAAACTGTCCTCCGAGTATGTCATCCTGACGTGTCCGGGGTCCCCGGCAAGCCTGCTGTTGGCTTGCTGGGGTTGAGAGTGCGACACTGGTCAGGGTTGCCATGAGCGATTCAATCGCAAGCTGGGTGGAAAAAATTCGGGCGGGAAATCCGCGCGCCTTGGCCCGGGCGATCACCGCCGTCGAAGACCGCACGCCGGAGTCGCACGAATTGCTGCGGGCGCTTTTTCCCCACAGCGGGCGGGCCCGCATCGTGGGTCTCACGGGCGCTCCGGGATCGGGAAAAAGCACGCTTACCGATCAGTTGGCGCGTGAGTATCGCAAGCGCCAGCAGAGTGTCGGCATTATCGCCGTCGATCCGACCAGCCCGTTCACCGGAGGCGCGATCCTGGGCGACCGCATCCGCATGCAGCGGCACCACGCCGATCCGGGGATCTATATTCGCAGCATGGCCACCCGCGGTTCGCTCGGCGGATTGGCCAGCACTACGGCGGACGTGGCCTCGGTGCTCGATGCCAGCGGGCGCGACGTGGTGCTGATCGAAACCGTCGGCGTGGGGCAGGATGAAGTGGATATCGTGCGCCTGGCCGACGTGACGCTGGTGATCCTGGTTCCCGGCATGGGAGACGATGTGCAATCCATCAAAGCGGGAATCATGGAGATCGCCGACATCTTTGTCATCAACAAGAGCGATCGCGACGGCGCCGAACGGGTCGAGCGTGAGATTCGGGCTTTGCAGTCGACCGCTCCGGCCAGAGGCGCCACGGGCGAAGACGGCGCTGTGCGGGAGAGTTGGACGCCGCCGATTGTGAAGACCGTCGCCAGCGAGGGCCGCGGCATCTCCGAATTGGCGGCCGCCATGGCGCAATATGAGGCGTTTCTAGAGCGGACGGAGCTGGGCCGTCAACGCCGCGTCGAGAACTGGCGCACGCGCCTGGTCGAGATGTTGCGAAGCCGACCTGATGCAGCGCGTCAGACGCGACTACCTGACGGAGCCGGCGGCGCGAGAGCTGGCGGCGAAAATCGCGGCGCACGAGTGCGATCCATATACGGTGCTGGAAGAAATTCTCGGCCGGTTCGGGCGCGGCTAGAGCAGGTGCTTTGCGAATCGTGCCTCTCATTTTGCGTGGATCGTTTCGCATGGATCAATAGATTGAGGATTAAAAGAGCGACGCGGAAGGCGGCATCATGGGCATTGAGCGACGATGATTATTCTTGGCATAGATACTTCAGGGCGTGACGGCAGCGTCGCCCTGGCCCGCGGAAGCGGAGAGCGCTTCGAGGTGATCGGCGTGGCGCCGATTGCGGGCAGAACCTACTCGGCGCAACTCATTGCCGGCGATTGTGACATTGCTGGCGAGCGCCTCGGTGGCCAAGAGTGCGATCGATCTGCTGGCCGTCGCCTCCGGTCCCGGCTCATTTACCGGGCTGCGGGTGGGCCTGTCCACGGTGAAGGGATTGGCCGAAGCCCTGCGCAAGCCGATCGTTGCGGTTTCGCTGTTGGCGGCCTCGGCCGCCGCCAGCCGGCAGACGGCTTCCGTGATTGCCGCGCTCGATGCCCAACGGGGCGAGCTCTACGTCGGCGAGTACCAGGTGGTGTACAGCGAAGTGCCTCCGAGCTGAGAGCGCATCGCATCGACGAGGTGCTGCTGACCCTGGAGGACTTCATGGCCTCGCTGGGCGCGCGCATCCCCGTGCCGGTTATCTACACGCCGGACGCAGACCGTCGAGCGCGCATTGCGTCAGTCCGGCTCTCCCGTGGAAAACATTCCGCGCCCTGGTGCGGATTTCATCGCCCGCCTGGGAGTGGCCCAATATCTCCAGGGGCTGACCACTTCGTCCGAGGCGCTGGATGCGAATTACCTGCGCCGCTCGGACGCCGAGATCTTCGCGGCTCCCAAGTCACCCCGGCCGCCGGAGTAACCGCATGCGAGTGCGTCCGGCGGAGTTCAGCGATATCCCGCGCCTGATGGCCATCGCACGGCAGTCGCCGAGCGCTGCGCACTGGAGCGAGCGGGAATATCAGGCCTTGTTTCCCGGCTCCACTTTGGCGGACGGCACCGGGGCGGATGCGGGCAGCGTGCCGAGGCGCATCTGCCTGGTGGTGGAAACCACCTCGGAGATCGCCGGCAGCCCGGGTTCCCCGATTGCCGGATTCGTAGTGGCGCTTTGCCTGGACGAGGAGTGGGAGATCGAGAACATCGTGGTTGATTCGGCGCTTCGCAGGCGGGGATGCGCCAACCTGCTCTTGCGGGAGTTGCTCAGGCTTGCCTGCGACCAAGGTGCAGGAAGAGTTCTGCTGGAGGTACGGGAGTCAAATCGATCCGGCCCGGGCGTTCTATTCCCGTTGGGGATTCCAGGTAATTGGACGGCGCAGGAACTACTATCGCGACCCCGAGGAAGATGCAGTTTTGCTCCATTTCAGGTGCAATACCAACTCTCTTTAATTGATACTTCGATCGTTCTTTCAAAAACGGTTGAACGCATCTCTTCCCGCGTGCTAGTGTTTGCAACACGGTTGTACGGTTCCGGAGGTCGCGGAAGCTGCGGCTCATCTGGTATACCGGCCCGTAGGCGAGGGTAGAGCGCCGCCGGGTACCGCAAGGAGGTCCTAAATGGTAAATCTCGCACGCGAGTCGCTCCTGGCCAGCAACGAAGAATTCCGCCATCTGGCTCAGGAACATGCCCAGTACTCCCAACGCCTCGATCACCTCTTGCAGAAGCCCTACCTCTCCGAAGACGACAAGCTTGAACAGGTCCGGCTTAAAAAACTAAAGCTTCGCCTGAAAGACCAAATGCTCATGCTCGAACAGGAATACGTGAAAACGCATCCCGAGCACGTGGCCTAAAGCCCAACAATCCAGTTTTCGCAAATTGTTACAGTCCGATGAACACTGCAATGCGGGCCGGCGTCGAGGTGTGTCCGCATAAACCACCTCCGACGCCGGTTGCCTCGCTTTTCGCCGGTGCGGGCGGGCGTACAGCCCCAACAAGCCAACAACGGGCTTGTCGGGGACCCCGGCTTTACCCCAACAAGCCAACAACGGGCTTGTCGGGGACCCCGGCTTTACCCCAACAAGCCAACAACGGGCTTGTCGGGGACCCCGGCGGCGCGACCTCAGGATGACACTCCTGCGAGTTTTTCCGCAGCCATCGCGGAAGCCGGGGGTGAAATCTACGGTGGAGTTGCCGTGGCAGCGCCGGGCAAAGCCGTTTTCGAACCCACCGGAAGTCGTTCTCCCATCCCTGTGAATTTCTGTTCGATATAATCAATTGATCTACATGGTTCGCGACGGATTCTATTACGCGGGTGCTTTGCTGCTGGTGGCCGTGGTCGTCGGCTGGTTGACGACCCCTGCCCTGACGATCATTCCCTTGCTGCTGGCGGTCTTTTTTCTATGGTTCTTCCGCGACCCGGAAAGAGTGATTCCGCAAGCCGCCGGCGCGGTGGTTTCGCCCGCCGATGGCAAAGTGACGGACGTCTCGCTGGTGTCGGTAGAGGGAGCGCAGTGGCTGCGCATCAGCATTTTTCTTAATGTTTTCAATGTTCATGTCAACCGCTCGCCGGTCTCGGGCGTGATCACCGGCGTCGAATATCGCAAGGGCCAGTTTCACAACGCCATGGGCGCGGTCTCGGCGGAGTTGAACGAGCAGAGTATTTGCCGCTTGCGCGGCGATGACGGCCATCCGATCGTTTTCAAACAGATTGCCGGCCTGCTGGCGCGGCGCATCGTCTTCAATCGCCGCCCGGGAGAGCGCGTGGAACGTGGCGAGCGCGTAGGCTTGATCAAGTTTGGCTCGCGCTGCGATGTTTTGCTGCCTGCCGGCGCGCGGCCGGTGGTCAAAGTTGGCGAAAACGTGAAGGGCGGTTCCACGGTCCTGGCCGCACTGCCGGAGCCGGCACCACCAAGATTTTGGAGCTGCACGAACAGCAGTCGGGGAGCTCACGATGAATGTTTTCCAACGCCGCGGGGAGGACCGACCGCCTCGCCGGATGAGGAAAGGCTTGTACCTGCTGCCGTCTTTGTTCACGACAGCCAATCTGGCCGCCGGATACTACGCCATTTCGCAGGCGGTGATCGGCAGCGTCGAAGGAACCGTGGCACTTCAACGTTGCCGCCATCGCCATCGGCTTTGCCGTGCTCTTCGACGGCATGGACGGCGCCATCGCCCGCCTCACCAATACCACCAGCGACTTCGGCCGCGAGCTGGATTCCCTGGCCGATGTCGTGACCTTTGGCGTGGCCCCGGCTATGCTCGCCTGGATGTGGGGCTTCCGGCAACTTCCGCTGGTGCTCGATGCTACGTTGCGAGAGCGCGAATCATTCAGTTTGGCGCCATTGCTTCTTTCATCTTTCTGGCTGCCGGCGCGGCCCGGCTGGCGCGCTTCAATATTGCGGTCAACCCGCAGCCGGCGAATCCGGGACGTCCGGGACGCAAGTATTTTGTCGGCATGCCGATCCCGGGCGGGGCAGGCTGCATCGCCGCCATGGTTCACCTGGTGCAGGGAGACCCCATCGAGAAGTGGGGCTATGCCATCCTCTGGATCGCGGCGGTCGCGATCGCTGGGATTTCTGATGGTGAGCCGATGGCGATTCTGGAGCGCGAAAAGCATTGATTTCCGCAGCCGGCATCCCTTCCGGCTGGTGCTGTTGATGTGCGGATTTATCGCCTTGATTTTTTATTGGTCCCGCTACGTACTTTTTGCGCTCGCGGTTCTTTACATGATTTCGGGCGTGTGGGCGCGGTTATTCTATGCTCTGAAGCGGCGCGCAGCTTTGCCCCCCGCTCCTCCGCAAGAGGTCACTGGACATTGATGAAAAATTCGAAACCGGAAACCAATCAGGGTGGAGCAAAATTCCTGGTTGCCATTATCGGCGCCGCTACGCTCAAGGGTAAGGAAATCAAGGACCTGCTGACAGAGCGCAACTTCCCCACCGGCAACATTCGATTGCTGGACGACGAAGATTCGCTCGGACAGCTCGAGTCCGTGGGCGACGAGCCCTCGTTCATTCAGGCGGTTTCGGCCGAGCACCTGAGCGGGGTGGATTTCACATTTTTCGCCGCCGAGGAAGCCTACACCAACAAGACGTGGGAGATTGCGCGCCGCGCCGGCAGCGAGATTATCGACGTCACCTATGCGCTGGATGCCCGGATCCGAGGCGGTGGTTCGCGCCCCATGGCTTGAGCAGGAACTCGGCGAAGGTCATCCGGTGGAGCTGGTCACGGCTCCCGTGGTCATCGCGCATCCGGCGTCGGTGGTGCTCGGGCTGTTGCTGGTGAGACTCCACCGGCGGCACAAGATCCGGCGGGCCAACGCCACCGTAATGGAACCGGCCAGCGAGCGCGGACGCCGCGGCATGGACGAACTCCACGAGCAGACGGTGAACCTGCTTTCGTTTCAGCAACTGCCGACCATGGTTTTCGGGACGCAGGTGGCGTTCAACGTCGTGCCGGGCTATGGCGAAGGCGCCGAGCCGACGATGGCCGCCATCGAAGAACGCGTGCTGCGGCATTATCGTGACATCACCAATGCGCACGCCCCCATGCCTTCGCTGATGTTTTTGCACGCTCCGGTCTTTCACGCGCACACCTTTTCCATCTACATTGACCTTGAGTCGCCGGCCTCACTGGAAGACTTCGAGGCGGCGCTTGCCGGTGAACACGTCGAGTTCGTGCGCAAGGCGCCGAGCGAGCCCAGTAATCTGAATGCCGCCGGCCAGCAGGACATTCAGATTGCGGTCCGCAAAGATGCCCAGAGCGAAACCGGGTTCTGGATCTGGGCGGCCGCCGATAACCTGCGCGTTCTGGCGTCGCTCGCCGTGGAGTCGGCCGAAGACATGGCTACCACGCGTCCCCGGGGGAAGGTGCAGTGAAGACCTGCTCCTATGCGAAGCTGCTTTGCGCAGTGGCGCTGCTGGCGATCGTCGGCTTGCCGGGCTGCGGCTACCATGTGGCGGGCAAGGCATCGCGCTTGCCGCACGACGTTCATACGCTCGCCGTACCCACGTTTCAAAATAGAAGCCGGACCTACCGCATCGAGGCCAAGCTCACCGAGGCTGTGGTGCGCGAGTTGAATACCCGCACCAAGTACCGCATTGTCAGCGATCCCGCCGATGCCGACGCCGTCATGCGCGGCAGCGTGCTGAGCACGCAGATCGAGCCGCTGACGTACGATTCGCGGACGGGCCGCGCCTCTTCCGGCGTGATCACCATCCGCATGAGCGTCGTGCTCACCGGCAGCAAGGGCGAAGTGCTTTTCCAGAACCAGAACTACCTGTTCCGCGACGAGTACCAGGCCTCCGCGCAGGTTTCCAGCTTCTTCGAGGAAGAGGACCCCGCGTTTGACCGCCTTTGCAACGACTTTGCCCGCACCCTGGTGAGCAATGTGCTGGAGGCCTTCTGAAGACTTTCTCGGTAGTTGATCGCTTTATTGCCGAAGTCAGCGAGCACCGGCTGAAGCCGGGATACGTCTTCGCCGGCGACGAAGCTTTTTTCCGCCGGAAGTGCCGCGAGGCGGTGCTCGAACATCTGCTTCCGCTTGAACTCCGCGACTTCGCCTTGCACGACCTCGACCTGGAGCAGACTCCGCTTCAGGAAATTCTGGACCAGGCGCTTACGCCTTCGCTGATGGCGCCTTTTCAGGTTTTTTTCGTACGCGGCGTCAAGGCGCTCTACGGACGCGGCAAGCACGAGGCCGAGTTCGAGGCGCTGCGGCAGTATTTCGCCCACCCGAATCCCGATGCGCTGATCCTCTTCATCGCCGACCACATTGGCATTCCCGCCGATCCCCGGCGCATGGAGATGACCGACAAGGATCGCTACCAGCGGATTCGCGAAACCCTGGGCGAGCTCTGTCCCATCGTGGAGCTGGCCCGCGTGGATGAGGCCGAAGCCGCGCGCTGGATTGCCGAAGCCGCGGCCGGGCGCGGAGTGAAGATCGAGACCGACGCGGCTCGCGAGCTGGTGGATGCGCTCGGCGGCGACATGATGATGATCTCCGGCGAGCTGGAAAAGCTTATCCTCTACGTCGGCGACAAAAAACGCATCACCCTCGGCGACGTCGAAACCATGGTGCTGGCCGCCAAGCAGCGCACGCTTTACGAGCTGACCGATGCCATCTCGGCCAAGGATCGCCCCCGCGCCCTGGCCATCATGGACGCGATTCTTACCACCGGCGATGGCGACGAAGCCGCCATCGGGCACCTCTACATGCTGGCCAAAACCTTCCGCCAGATGCTGGTCATCAGCGAGCACAACGTGCGCGACTCGCGCGCCCTCTGGCAAGTCTTGTGGCAGGGCTTCCGCGTGCCACCCTTCGCGGCCGACGATATCGTACGCCAGGCGCGCCGTTACAAGTCACGCCGCGAGCTGACGCGGGCCATCCGGCTCATCGCGCGCGCCGACCTGGCCTTGCGCTCCAGCCCTCCCAGCAAGCGCCTGGTGCTGGAAAAGCTCATCCTCGAACTTTCCTCCGAACCCAAGCCCGCCGAGCGCTCGCCTTGGCAACAGGAAGAATTGCCGGTGTAAAAGCAGCTCCAAGCAGGCCTCGCGGGCTGCAAGAGTAGTGCTAGGATGGTAAAACTTGGGTAACGCAATGAACTGGAATGACGGTGCTTTACGTGGTTCGAAGGCGGGTTGTGTTGCACTTCTGCGGGAGTATTGCGAGGAAAAATTCCACCATGGATGAGCTTCATATTTACGCCCGGCTCGCGGAAATATTCCGGGACGTTTTCGATGAAGATTCAATTAAAGTGACTCCCGAACTGTCGTCCAAGGACGTCGATGGTTGGGATAGTCTCGCTCACATTCGCCTGATACTGACCGTCGAGAAGGCATTCAAAATCAAATTTTCTACCGCAGAGATCGGCAAACTTGAAAATGTGGCCCAACTGGTGACGCTGATCAAAGCGCGGGCTTAGCTAAAGCTCACACCGGTTGCACCCTTGAACTACGGCATGAAGGAATCCTCCCCCAGTTAAAGGGAACACTTCTGAGGTGTTGCTGCTCTGAATGCCGGAGATTCAACTGACCGCTTCATGGATACTTCAAAAATCTCCAGCGTGGAAGAAAGTGAAGCTTGCCGATGAACTCACTTTATGTGGAATTGCAATGGCTTCCGCGTGCGCCGCAAGAGTTTTCCGAGCGGCTGAAGGCGCTGGGGAATTCGGCTGGTCCCCTGGGGTGTGAACTGCAGGCGCTGGCGTTGCACGCCCTGGACTTGAACCAATTGACGAAGTTGGCAAAGACAATCGGCAAAGCGCGCTCGGAGGGCAAGTCCCTCGATCCGCTGACGCCGTTCCGGCTGGCGGTTCTGAGCAACTCGACCATGGATTTGATTGTGCCGGCGCTGGTAGCGAGCGCCGCGCGGCATGGCATCGCGCTGGAGGTCGTTCAGCCTTCATACGACCAAGTGGCGCAGGAGGCTCTGACTCCAGACTCCAAGGTGAATAGCTCAAAGCCGGATGCGGTGCTGCTTGCGCTCGACTATCGTGCCCTGCCATTGAAACTCTCCCTGGGCGACCGCGAGGCATCCTCGGCGACCGTGCAGGGAGCGATCGGCTACTTACAGGCGCTGGGCAACGGCATCAAGGCCAATTCGAATGCCGTTTGCATCTTTCAAACCTTCGCTCCTCCGGTGGAAACGCTCTTTGGCAGCCTGGATCGCGCGCTGGCCGGCACGCCGAGAAGTCTTATTGACGGCATCAACCGCGAACTGGCCGAGTATGTTTCCGGCGCGGGCGATGTGCTGCTCGATGTTGCCGCACTGGCCGAAACCGTTGGACTCGCCGACTGGCACGATACGCTGTTGTGGAATATGGCGAAGTTATCCTTCTCCGACGAACTCATCCCGCTGTATGCCGATCACGTTGCCCGGACGGTTGCAGCCATCCGGGGCAAAAGCCGGAAGGTGCTGATCCTCGACCTCGACAACACCGTCTGGGGCGGGAATCATCGGAGACGATGGCTTGGAGGGCATACAGATCGCGCAAGGCGATGCCCGGGGCGAGGCGCATCTGGCGGTGCAGCGTCTGGCGCTGGATCTGCGGCAACGCGGAATCGTGCTGGCCGTGTCGTCGAAGAACACCGATGATGTGGCACGGGAACCTTTCGAAAAACACCCGGAGATGCTGCTCAGGCTGGACCACATCGCTGTTTTTCAGGCCAACTGGAACGACAAGGCGACCAACATTCAAGCCATCGCCGAGGAACTGTCGCTGGGTCTGGACGCCATGGTGTTTCTCGACGACAATCCGGTGGAACGCGGGCTGGTACGCAAGCTGCTTCCGCAAGTGGCCGTGCCGGAGCTGCCAGAAGAGCCGGCCTACTACGCGAGAACGCTGGCGGCGGGCGGATACTTTGAGGCCGTGGCCTTTGCCCGCGAGGATCTCAAGCGCGCGGCCTTCTACCAGGACAACGCCAAGCGCGCCAGTCTGCAAAAACAGGTCGGCGGCGTGGATGCCTACCTGGCTTCGCTGGACATGACCATCACCTTCCAGCCCTTTGACGCGACCGGAAGAGCGCGCATCGTTCAACTCATCAATAAATCCAACCAGTACAACCTGACGACGCGGCGTTACACCGATCCTGAAGTTACCGCGGCGGAGAACGACCCGGCGGTCTTTACCCTCCAGGTTCGGCTGGCGGATATCTTCGGCGACAACGGCATGATCAGCGTCGTCATCTGCCGGCCTGGCGAAGCCGGAGTATGGGACATCGACACCTGGCTGATGAGCTGTCGCGTGCTGGGGCGCAAGGTGGAACAGATGGTGCTGCACGAGATTGAGATTCTGGAGCACGCACGCGCGGCAGGCATTCACAAGTTGACCGGTGCTTACCGCCCTACGGATCGCAACAGACTGGTAGTCGACCACTATGCCAAGCTCGGATTCACCAAGGTGGAGGAAGAAGAGTCCGGACTGACACGATGGGAACTACCGGTAGAGGGAGCAGACCCGGAAAGCGTGCCGATGAAAGTCGTCTCGCATGGATTTTCCCCTGGGGCTAACGGCGCTCAGGCTGCTGCATGTAACTCGAAGACGCCGTAAGTAAGTACCCCTGCTTCTCACCTCAACGAGAATCTGCCAGCTACCGAAAGCTCAGCGGCTAGACTCGGGTTTGCTCACACCTAGATCCGCGGGAAGAGAATCAGATTGGGGCAGCATGCCAAAATCCCGTATTACCTGAGCTGGATTTCCGCCGACGACTACCATGGAGGGAACGTTCTTGGGGACAACGCTACTTGCAGCAATTACCGAGCCTCTCCCAATCGTAACACCCGGCAAAACAATAGAATTGGCACCGATCCATACATCGTCTTCTATGACGATGGGCAGGCTCGATCCCACACTATGAATTCTCTTTTCTACATCGGGAAACGATAAGTCGTGTCCATTACCATCTAAGATCTCGCAATTTGCCGCGATCATGCAGCGCTTACCAATCACGATCGATTGATATGCGTGTATGCATGTGCCATGAATGCGGGTTTCGTCCCCAATCCTTATCTCAGCGCCGGGTCTATCGGCAAAAAGCTTCACCGGAGAGTGCATGTTGATGTGGTATCCCTTATTCCTGGAGTTCAAGGTTACGCCGTCCCCAATGTAGAGTTTGCAGCCCTTCCGAATATCGATCAAAGGACGACCGTTGATGATGACCTTACCCTTTAACTCCACATTTCGCCGTAACGAAAGCCGGAGGGCGAGTGCCTTATTCCAGAGACGAAGCGGGATGATGGACGGATCATGAAGCACGAGGAGAAGTTTTTCAAGCATACGCTTTGCCCCACTTCAGTAGGATCGACCTTTCCGCGCTGATTCAGTAAATTTTACCATTCTTGAACCCTGGCCGCGCCGGAGCACAGGTACTGCTTTCGGGCTCCATGCATTTCCGGTTGAGCCTGCGCCACCTCAACCAGCAGAGGACATGGCATGTGCCAACAACACAGGTGCAGCTTGGGTCTTGCAAAACTGCTTACCAGCAGTACAATGCGCAGTACAATGCGAGCCGCGCAGTAATGCGAGCCATTCAGAGCTGAACAAGGAGATTCCGAATGAAACGTTTGCTGAGTGTTGCCGTTACCTTGCTCATGTTGGTTCTGGTGTTAGCTGGATCGAGCTTGGCGCAAAGCTCCTCGGTCCCCGAGATTCCGTACCGTTCGGTGCCCGATTTTCTGAAGCTGCCGCCCAACATGTATCTGGGCGAGGTTTCCGGCGTGGCGGTCAATTCCAAAGGACACGTTTTCGTCTTTCATCGTGGTAACACGACCGGTCCGGCCTACGCGGCAGCCGCCGCGCAACTGCTGGAGTTTGCCCCTGACGGCAGATACATCCGCGAGATCGGCCATAATCTCTACGCCTGGTCATTTGCGCACGACGTTAAGGTGGATCGCGATGACAATGTCTGGGTAACCGACAAGGGCTCGGACATGATCATCAAGTTCAATCCCGAAGGCCGCGTGGTCATGGTTTTTGGCCGCAAGCAGGAGGCTTCCGATGAAGGAACCGAACCTTTAAGGCACCCTAAACCTCCGCTGCCTGCGATCGACGGCCTATTCAGACAGGTGACCGACGTAACCTGGGATTCGGCCGGCAACACTTATATCAGCGACGGCTACATCAATTCTCGTGTAGCGAAAGTCGACAAGGCTGGCAACTGGATCAAGTCATGGGGTGAGCCCGGTGACCAGCCCGGCCAATTTAATACACCGCATAGCATTGCCTCCGATGCACAGAACAACATTTATGTCGCGGACCGGGGCAATGGGCGCATCCAGGTGTTCGATACCGAAGGCAAATTCCTTCGCCAGATCCACATCGACGTTCCATTTCCTCCGGACACTCGCCCCGTGATTGGGAACAAGCCCGGTCCGGATGTGAAAGGGACGTTTGCGCCCGGATCGCCGTGGGCGATTTGCATCACACCTCCTCCGCATCAGGTCATGTATGCGTCCGACGCGTATCCCGGGAGAATCTACAAGCTTTCGCTCGACGGGAAGGTTCTCGGTGTGCTCGGGCAGTCAGGAAGACAGCTCAAGCAGTTTGGATGGGTTCATGAAATCGCATGTCCCTCTGAAAACGAACTCTATGTCGGCGAACTGCTGAATTGGCGAGTGCAGAAGTTGATCCTCGAGCCGGGCAAAACAAAGTAGTTGCGTGGGCCTATCGCTCAGGGCGAGTCGAAGTTGCAAATTCCAAGGCTTCGACTCGCCGCGATCCGGACGCGGGAGCCCAAGCTAATGCTCAGCAACAGTGCCGTACCCGGTGAATGCGAAACTGGCGCATGCTGTGAGCCGTAATCTAATCTTCAGTTCTTCAGTTCAGAATCGCTCGCACTGTACCGCGTACGCATCGAGATGAGTGAGTTCTCTCATTAGCTATACGATAGCCAAGTGCGAGAACCAGGTGAATAATCAGACCACTCACCTGGCGGTTTCTATTTTTCGTCCGGTAACTGGTTTAATCTGGATGTGACCGGGAGAGGTGGGTACGCCGGTAAGGCACCGTCATCGTATGGATTTGACAAAAGATAACAAGACTTCGCAATCGGCGTTGCAGTATGACGCGAATATAGACAAGACGATTCCGCGCTATCGGTTCTTCCACGACGAGACCATGAATCTGGTTAAGTTCAGTATGCCCAAGCCAAACTTCTGGCTGGACACCGGTTGCGGAACCGGAACGCTGATCCTGCGTGCAATTCAGGAATTTGGCAAACTGAATTTTGTGGCCGCGGACCCTTCGGAGGCAATGCTGCAGATTACCAGGGACAAACTTTCAGGGTTATCGGGTCTCGAGATGAAGTACATTCCGGCGGGTACTGAGCAGTTATGCTGTCAAGAGCGCTTTGATGTTGTCACCGCCATTCTGGCGCATCACTACCTGGAGGTTGAAAACCGGATCAAGGCCACCCGGAATTGCTTTCAGATGCTCAAGGAAGGCGGCATGTACATTACCTTTGAAACAATTCGACCGAATACCGAGCGAGGAAAAGCGATTGGTCTGGAACGCTGGCGAGCCTCTCAGTTAGCCAATGGAAAGGCCCGGGAGTCGGTCGATCACCACCTACAACGATATGGGATTGACCTTTTGCCGATCACCATTGAGTCTCACCTGGATCTTTTACGAAAAGTCGGATTTAAAACGGTTGAACTCTTATGGGCCTCGGGTATGCAAGCCGGGTTTTATGGCATTAAGTAATGCCACGACCATGCTGGCGCAAGCGCGAACCCATGCCAAACCAGCTTAGGAGGCTGCTGAAAAACTGTTTTCCGAGGGTGTCATCCTGAGCGTAGCGAAGGACCTGCTGTTTGCGAGCGTTGAAAGCAAAGCCGATCCTTCGGTCGCGCAACACCGGCGCAACATCAGGATGACACTTCTACGAGTTTTTCCAGCAGCCTGTTAGAGTTCGGCTGCGACCTCAGCCGCTTCGCACACAGCCGCCAGGATGTCACGCGGTCTTTCGCAGTCTCCTACCCGCTTCCAAACGATGCCCGTAAGCTCCGGAAATTTGAGCCGACTAGAGCGCGCACCTACGGCAATGACGACATTCTCAATGTCTGCAAGGAGTAGAACGGATCCGTCCCTCTTCCGCAGCAAGACTCCATCACGACCCCAGTGCTCGAGGAGCACATCCGTAATGGTCTGGACATTCAGGCTCGCGAGGCGTGACAGAAGAGTCGCTCTCGCGGTCGGTGTAATCGTTGGTCCCAACTGGTCGAGCAGTTCGATCAGAACAACCTGCTTGCCTTGCGACGCCAGGAAGTCGGCTGCCTCTAAGCCAACCATGCCTCCACCTACAACCAGAACTTTCCGTCCCGAAACCTGCTGCCCGGCCAACATTGCCCAAGCGGACACAACCTTCTCTGGAAAATCAGTGGAGATGTTCAACTCCGCCGACTGTGCGCCGATCGCTTCGATCACCACATCGGCCTTTGCGGCTTCGATCACGCCCGGGGTAACTTCCACTCCACATTTCACCTCGACGCCGAGCTTTTCCAAGTCGCGCACGCGAGCTCGGATCACCTCCTGCAATTCGGCTTTTCCCGGTGGAACACAGGCGAGTTGCGCCTGGCCACCTAGATGATCCTGCTTCTCCAGCAGCGTAACCTGATGTCCGCGAGCGGCGGCGACGCGAGCG
Source organism: uncultured Acidobacteriota bacterium (assembly GCA_963786555.1). Lineage (GTDB taxonomy): Bacteria > Acidobacteriota > Terriglobia > Terriglobales > Acidobacteriaceae > CAWBRT01. The sequence continues at coordinate 87,254 of CAWAZO010000007.1, read as the reverse complement.
GCTTCGAGTCCGGCCGGCCCGCCGCCTAAGACCAGCACGCGTTTCTTCCGTGGTGCGGGCGGTAAGCCCGCTTCGAAATCGCTTCCGACCCATGGATTCTGGGTACACCTGATATCGTTCTGCTGCATCAGCCGGCCGATGCAACCCATGTTGCAAGCCACGCATTTTCGTATGTCTTCCGGCCTGGCCTCGCTAGCCTTCAGAGGCCAGTAGGGATCGGCGATCAATGCGCGCCCGGTGGCAACAAAGTCGGCATCGCCGCGCGCAAGGATGGCTTCTGCTACTTCGGGGCTGTTGATACGCCCAACGGCGATAACAGGAATACTCACGTTCGCTTTGATCGCGCGAGCGTACTTTGCCAAATTGCCGGGCTCATAATAAATCGGTTGAATTACCTGCCCGATTGTGAAGTCAGTCTCATTCAGGCCAACGCTTACGTGCAGTGCGTCGATGCCCTCGGCCTGAAGGGTTCGAGCGAACTCGCCCATGTCCTCCGTGGTGAGTCCGCCCTGCATAAACTCGGTGGCGCTCAGTCGATAGATGACTTGGAGCGCTGTGATCCAACCGTTTGCGCACCGCCCGAACCACTTCCAACGGAAATCTTGCCCGGTTCTCGAACGATCCTCCGTACCCATCCTGACGGCGGTTTGAGTACGGCGAGAGAAACTGCTGCAGCAGGTAACCGTGAGCGCCGTGGATTTCCACCATCTCAAACCCAGCCTCGACAACCCTTGCCGCAGCGGCGGCAAAGGCACTCAACCATGAGATCGAATATCGTCGACGGTCATTTCCCGCGGAACTCCGCCGGTCATGCGGTGGGCAACCGCTGAAGGCGCAAGCACCGGAAGTCCGCTGGACTTCGACGACATCAACCTGCCGGTGTGAATCAGTTGAATGGCCGGTACCGCCCCTTCATTCGCGGATGACTTTGGCAAGCCTTTGCAACCCGGGAATAAAGCGGTCCTCGGCAGCTCCGATCCCATTGGCGCGGTGCTTCCCGCTCTGGTGGATGTAGACAGCTTCGACAATGATCAGCCCAACCCCGCCGCGAGCCCGCTCCCGGTAATAACGAGACGTTGCGGTCGCATACCATGCCGTCAGTGCCCGTAAAGTTGGTACCCATTGCCGGCATCACGATCCGGTTCCTGATTCGAGCGGACCTATGCTGCCTTCCTGGAACAGATGGGGATATTGCATGCTTCACCTCCGGGCCTGACGGGCAAAGCCTATTTCCAACAGCGTTCGTAGCGCCGCCACTAAATAACTGTAGAAAAAGTTGAATCTTAGGCCAGCAGAATGTTTTCACCTTGATGATTGGCGCCAGCTGCCTTCGGACTGAACCTGATCCGGCAGGTGAGCTTCAACTTCCTTCAGAGTAATCTGAAACCCACCCGCCTTGATCGACATGTAAGTGTTTTCGAACTCAGCGAACGGTCGCGGATTTTGCCAGCGCCGGCCATTCAACCAACTTGAATGCCGAACTCCTCTTCGATACGGATCAGCGCATTCAGTTTCGCCAGCCGCTCGCCGCCCTTGACGCCGGTCTTGATCATCAAAGCATTCCATGACACCGCAAAATGCGCGATGGAGTCGTCGACCGTTTCTCCCGAACGATGCGACAACACGATCGAGACCCCATGATTCTGTGCCAGTCGTGAAGTGGTTTCGGCGCCCGTGATCGTGCCCACCTGGTTTGTCTTGACGATCATCGCTCCAGCCGACTTTGCCTTGATTCCGGCTTCGGTGCGCTGCGGGTTGGTGGCGTAGATATCGTCAGCGCAGACGAGGCACCTGGTTCCAACCCGCGCATTTAGCGCGGCAAAACCTTCGTAATCGTTGCTATGAAATCCATCTTCGACCCAGATCATCTGGAATCTATTGACCAGCTCCGTAAGGTAGTCCAGTTGCTGCTGAGAGGTTCGGGTGGTGCCTTCACGCGTGTAGCGGTAGACCTTCTGCTTTGGGATCCCACAGGCGATCCGCTGCAAGATCCAGCCCTATTCTTAGCTCCACTCCCTGCTCGTCGGAGATCTTCTTGCAAGCTCTTTCGAGAATTTCAAACGCCTCGAAGTCGTTCAGATTCGCCGTCCACGCGTTCTCGTCGTCGGTGCCGCCCGCGAAGGCCGGGTCCTTCTTCTCCAGCAGCCTGCCGACTTCCTCATGCACCAGCAGATTGATCCGGATTCCTTGCTTTACGCTCTTAATGCCCAATGGAACGACGAGGTGCTCTTGCATATCGGGGGCCGGCCCAAGGCTATGCGCCCCGCCACCGATGACATTGCCCAGCGGAAACGGAATGCTATAGTTCGCCTTCTCATCGATAAACTTGAACAACGGAATCCGCAGCGACTCAGCCGCGGCCTTCGCACAGGCTACAGAGACCACGGTAGAAGTATTGCCGCCCATGCGCTCGAAATTCGGCGTGCCGTCAACCTCGTGCAAGAACTGGTCGATCCGCCGCCGTTCGGCGGCATCCGTGCCGATGAGCGCGGGAAAGACGCTTTGATTCAGAAGTCGAAATCGATCCCTGAATTCCCTCCGGCGAGTATGCCGGCGCCTCGAACTCGCCTCTGCTTCCGGGCGCGCCAAAAGGCGCCGCGGCCCTGCCGAATCCATTCTGGGTTTCGACATCTACTTCCAGTGTCTCTACGCCCCGGCTGTCGAAAATCGTTCTGCAACCTATTTTCTTAATGATTGTCTCTTTCAACTTGGTGCTCCTCTCATTGCGTCACCGTCAAACAAGACCGGCGCGGTTGAGTCATGCGGTCGTGCAAGTCACATCTATCTTTCGCAATGCGGAACGGAGCGTTACGGCTCTTGAACAGTCCCGTAGCTCCGCTCAGCAGGTCTTCGTGCCGGCCAAACAGCTTGTGCGGCTGACCTATGCTGCGCCAACATCCTCCAGCGACCGGCCCTTGGTCTCAATGCCCAGCCAGTAAACCAGCCCGCAAGCGATCCAGAAAAACAGCGCCATGGTCACGTAAACGCCGTAGTACATCTTGTTCGCCATAAAGTATCCGAAGGCGATTGGACTCAGCGCGGCACTGATGCGACCAGCTCCGGTTGACCAGCAAGTCGCAGTCGCGCGCACCTTCGAGGGATACAACTCGGCGGTCCACACCACGGTTCCGGCTACGCCCTGCTCATAGAAGAACGCCAGAACACACGCTCCCCAAACCAGGTATGCGGGATTCTGTATCAGTCCAAAAGCAAGCGCAGCCACGCCGCCAAGGCCGAATCCGACATAGAACAATTGTTTTCTGCCGAACTTCTCGATGGTGTAAAAAGCGGTCATCCGGCCGAGAATGGCGGAGAAGCGCGGCATACAACGTATAGGTGAATGTCTTCACCAGCGTCAGCTTGAATACCACTGCGAGAATTGAGGGAAGCCACAACACAAAGCCGTAGTAGCCGAAATACGCAAAGAAATAGTAGCCGGCCGTAAGTATGAATCTCTTAAGGTAGTCGGCTGCTAACAAAACACCGATGGGCACTTTTTCGGTTATCTGTTCGTCGCCGAGATTGCGGACATCTGCTTCGGTGGCGCCTAACTGTTTCAGAACCGCCGCCGCTTCTTTCTTCCTTCCCTTGATGGCCAGCCATCGCGGAGACTCAGGCACCTTCCACCTGACGATAAACGATAATGCCGCGGGCAGCACGCCAAGGATGAACAGGATTCGCCATCCGTGAGTCGGAACCAGCAGGAGCGACGCTATGGCCGCCGCCAGTAACCCGAAAGGCCAGAGAACCGTAAGTACAGCCACAAACCTTCCGCGGTGTTTGGCCGAGATGTACTCCGAGACCAGCGCGGTATCGACCGGAATCATGCCTCCGAGACACATCCCGGTGATGAACCGATAGACCAGAAATTGTCCAACGCCAGTAGCAAAGATCGTCAGGCCGCTGAACAAACTGAAGCCCAGGATCGTGCCGATAAATCCGACCTTACGGCCGTACTTGTCGGTGACCGGCCCCCAAACTATAGCGCCAAACATCATTCCCCAGAATGCCGGCCGACGCCGCTGTCCCAACCATGATGGTGTCCAGTTTCCACTCTTTGATAATCGACGGCATCGCATAGGAGGCGATGTAGGTATCAAAAGAGTCGAACATGAAACCCAAAGCGGCGGCGGCTATGATGTAATAGTGGACAGACTTTAGCGGTAGCTTCTCCACAATTCTGTCGACTGTAGTGGTCGCGGTTCTTGCCTCAGTAGTCGAATTCACAGCAGTCCTCCAAAGCTTTCCTCGATGACCTTTTAATGACTCTATTTCGCAACATCCTTTAGTACTTCACGGCCGAGCTATTTCGCAGCAATCGTTACCACAAACCCAGCAGCTTCCAGTAGCCTAATCCGAGTGTCATGTAGATCACTCCGCAAATGAAAGCGACAATATGTCCGACCTTCCACCATGTGGCCTGATCCACGTATCCCGGACTGAATAATACTGGTGCCACCGCATTGCTGTAGTGGGTAAGCAAGCATCCAAATTCCGAAGCTGCTCCCATCAAAAAATAAGCGGCCATTTGGGAACATTCGCAACCAGTCCGATAGTTAATAAAACGGGAATAAACGTCGTGCAGAACGCCGCAAGAGAGGCAAAGAAATAGCGGACGCCGCAACTCAACAACAACAGGATCAACAGCATCGTGAAGGTGCTATAACCGGAAAAACTGAAGTTCCTGGATATCACCTTGGCCAGCCAAGTGAAGAATCCCGCCTTTGCCAAACCGCCGGCTAGACCGATGATTCCGCCGTACCACATCAGAATGCTCCAAGCGCCCTTGGCACTTGACAGGCTATTCCAACTCACCACCCCAGTAATAAGACAGGCGGCGACGAAACCAACTGCTACGGCCGTCGCATCAATCCCGGTAATGTTTCCCGTGGCCCATCCGACGAGCGCCAGCACAAACAAGCAGGCCAGGGTCTTTTCGCGCCGCGTCGTCCGGCCCCATTTCGGCCAGCCCACTCTCGGAGATTGTACGGTTATCGAGTTGTTTTATCTCTGGTGGATGCAACTTGTACACGATCCAGGGCAGCAGCATCAGGATGAACAGAGCCAGTGGAGTAATCGCCCGTGCCCACTGCATCCACGAGACATCGACCTTCAGGATGCTCTTAGCGAAGGTGGTGACAATCAGATTGGTAGCAGAAGCGGTAAGGAAAACGTGAGCCGTGGTGATGCTTATCTGATAGAGAAGCAGGCTCAAGTACCCGCCTATCCGCCCCGAGGTCGGTCCGGGCTCGGACCCAAGTGTTACGGCCAAGCTGCGGAAAATCGGGTACACCAAGCCGCCGGTACGGGCAGTGTTCGAAGGAGTTGCTGGACTGATGATCAAATCCGTGAACGCGGCGACGTATCCGAGGCCGAGCGTCGTCCGGCCTAATCTGGTGCCGATCAGCAGAAACGCTATTCTTTTTCCCAAACCTGTTTCGATAAATGCCTGGCCGAGCATAAAAGCCGAAAACACCAGCCAAGTAGTCGGTGATGCGAACCCGGCCAGAACAACGGTTGTGTTCTTGAGGAAAATACCCGAAACGGCGATCGCCACCAGCAGGACGACGGCTTCCGGCACTGGGCGCAACATCATGCCCAGAATAGCGCCGATATAGATAGCGAATAACCTCCAGGCGGCGACTGGAAGATCCGCGGGAACAGGTGCCAAAAAAATCAGGACAGGCACAAGAATCGTGATCGCCGCCCGAATCAGTTTTTTCTTCATCTCCTCGCTACCGACTAGAGGTAGGTGGAAGGACAGATTGAATCGCTTTTACGGCGGGGCCGGAACTCATGGGAGTCCTCCGTTCGCTCTTGCGTTCGCTAACTCGAATTGTTTACTTCCAGAAACCCGTCACAGCCGCATCGATACAGCGTTTCGCATCTCCAAACCACACGCCAAACCCGTTGGATCCCGGGGCATAGAAGGCCATCTTGCCTGAGTTCGTCGCCAGCGTCTTGAACCCGAGTGCCTCTGGATTTCCCAGGATGGTGCACAAGTCCTGGGTGACGATCGCCCCTGATTCTTCAATCGCCCGCACGTAGCCGAGTTGTCTGGCCATGCCCTTGATGGCAACATTGGTATGCACCCACATGGTCACGTCTTTGGAGATCTTCTTGCCATGCAAAAGTCTCGCAAGCTCTTCCAGTTGTGGCAGCGAGTAGTGCGGACAGCCGAGCGCCACGTAGTCAACCTTGTTGTCGCGGGCAGAGGTGAGCTGCTGTTTGCCTTCCTCGATCTCGCGGTTGGTGATCACGATGGTGTCGTACTTCTTGCCGCCGAAGGCCGCTTCGATCGTCGGCGCTTCCGGAGTGACGCCGACGACGTGGAACATGGCGACGCCGCCCGAGGATGCCAACGCAGCGCCCAGGTAGACCAAGGCCTCCGTCGAAGGATAAGAGATGCCGCTGAATACCGGGATCTTCGTCCCGACTCTCTTCCCAACGTAGGCACCTAGCCCGCCGTAGTCGGCGATATCGCGCAAATCGGCCGTTACCTTGTAGTGCACATCGCCCTTGCGATTTTCGTCGAGGTGCAATCCGTACAGAGGAGTACGCCCGGTAAGCCCCGAAGCCATGGCCGTCGGTCCGCCTTCACGGTTATCCCGCGCGCCTAGCACGGAGTTAGTGAACACAACCGCTGAAGACTCCGCCCACGCGATGGATTCCCCGAACTTAGGTATAAATCCCATGTAGTAAGGAACGCACGTCGAGGAACCAAAACAACCCATGCATTCGTAGGCTTGCTCGATTCGCAATTGGTTTGTCGACCAGTCCGCGAGGCATTTTCAAGTCCCTGCTCCGATCGACTCCAATCACGTTCAACGTTGTCGGCACGCACACCTTCGCGCCGCTCTTGGCGATATCCTCGACCCATTCCATGCCGGCGATGCCGTGACTCTTCAGCGAGAGCCCCGCGATATGCGCGGTTTTGATGGGGATCAGCTTTTCAGCCCCGTAGATCTCACCGATGGCCACCACGATGTCCATCGCCATTTTCACCGGCTGCCCTGACTCGCCGTCGAGCATGCGTTTCTCTTCATCTGTCAGCTTCATTTGCTCTCCACCTCGACTGTTCCGTTAACGGCGTCCACCTTCACATAGTCACCGGTCTTGATCGTCTCCAGCGGGTTTTGTTCCAAGCTGTCAACCACCGGAATGCCGCCCATGATTGCGCCAACGGCAATGATGGTTTCCGTAGTCAGGTTGATCATCGCCTTGGGACCGCTCTTGCACTTCGCGAGTTGATATACGACGTAGGAACCGCCGGTACTGCCTTTACCGTGGGGGAAAACCAAAATCTTGTCCTTGATGGACTTGTTGAGTAGCTCATGGCCATGCTCGAGAATCCTGCCGTCGGCCAAATCGACCCCGAAGTTGAATCCTATCGGTTGGTGGCAGACTAACGCCTCTCCCTCCGCATATCCCTTGCTGATGGGTCTTCCCTTAATAACAATTGACATGTTTTTCACCGCCTCAGTTTTACCGACATGAAATTGTGGTAATGACTTTTGACCATCTGCTTTAGAATCTGTCTGCTCTCGTGCAAATCCGCGATACTGCCTCTACCCGCTACCTGGAACTTAGTCTTCGCCGGTTCGGACAAATGCTTCTTCAGGTAAGCGACCAGCCCGCCCTCCTGAACCAACTCAAGAATGTGCGGATGGTATGGCGCTGCAATTGTAGACTTCGCCCTTGGTTGTGTTGGTGATCCTTCCCTGCTCGAAATTGATCTCGATGATGTCGTTCGCGCTGATCCGGTCCGCTTCGCGGCACTCCACCACGGGCAGGCCGATATTGATTGCATTGCGATAGAATATGCGGGCAAAAAACTTGGCGACGATCGCTCCCACGCCCAGGTAACGCAAGGTCAACGGCGAGGTTTCACGACTGGAGCCTGAGCCGAAGTTGGCGCCGGCAACTAGAATGTCGCCTTTGCGCACCTTGCTGGCAAACTCCGGGTCCAGCGCGCTGAGCGTATACTTCGCCGCCTCGGCGACGCTAAGCTCCATGTACTGCGGCGGAGAAATGATGTCAGTGTTGATGTTGTCGCCGTACTTCCACACCTTGCCGCGAACGATCATGCTATTCACAACCGTTACCTCCCTGCAAGAAGGCTCTTGGATCTCTAATCCGACCAGCGATGGCGCTGGCTGCGACCGTCATGGGCGATCCCAGGTAGATGTTGGCCTTCGGGCTGCCCATCCTGCCGACGAAGTTGCGATTTGTCGAAGAGATGCAGGTTTCGCCGTCCGCCAGTAAACCCGAGTGCACTCCGACGCAGACGCCGCAGGTCGGCGGCAGAATCACCGCGCCGGCGTCGAATAGAATCCCGAGAATTCCGTCGGCGTTGGCCTGTTTCCAAATGGAACGAGAACTCGGCGACACCAGTAGCCTGACGTTCTTGGCCACCTTGCGCCCCTTCAGCAGGCGCGCCGCCGCCACGAAGGTCTTCGTACCGTCCTCCCGTGCATGAGCCGAGATACGCCTGGTCAATGTCGACCCCTTGCACATCCGAAACCGCGCTGACGTTATCGACTTCGTGCGGACAAGCCACAACCGGCACGAGTTCATCCGCGCAGAACTCGTAGCGCGCGCAGTAGGTGGCGTCCGGATCGCTGAAGACCAGTGAGTATCCCGAACTGATGTTCTGACTCTCCAGGTACTCGACAACCTTTGCGTCCGGCGACATGAGGCCAACCTTGGCGCCCATCTCAACCGCCATGTTCGTGATCGCCAATCGCTGATCGAGGCTGAGCGCGTCGATCGCGCAACCGGCGAACTCAACGGCTTTGTAGGTAGCGCCGGCGTGGCCGATCGCTCCGATGGTCTTGAGCGCGATGTCTTTTGCCATCACGCCGTCGGGCAATTTGCCGCTCCACTTCACCTGGATAGTCTCCGGCACCCTGAGCCAGGTTTTGCCCGTGAGCAAGACCCCAAGCATCTCGGTAGAACCGACTCCGGTGGCGAACGCGCCCAACGCTCCGCCCATGCAGGTGTGCGAATCGGTGCCGAGCACCACCGCGCCGGGAAGCACGTGGCCATGTTCCACCATCACCTGATGGCACGGACCTTCCGATTCGTAGTAGTTGTCGATCCCGTGATCCCGGGCCCATTCTCGCGTAAACTTCACGATCGCCGCCTGCTTCACGCTTGCCGGCGGAGTGTAGTGGTCGGAAATGACGACGACCTTGCTCCGGATCCCATACCTCGTCGCGTATGGATTTCATCTGGTCCGCAATTTCCACCCGCGGACCGAGGATGTCATCCATCATGGCCTTGGCAACATGGACCCAGAGGATCTCGCCCGCGGTCGTTTCCGCGATACCAGCCGCACTCGCCAGTATCTTTTCCGACATCGTCTTACCCATTCGAATACCTCGCTCGCAAACATGGCCAGCAATCGCCGCGCGCAATCTACTTAAATACTGACTTCCTTACGTACACATAACCATCCATGATTCGGCGGGCAGTGCGATACACGCCGATTCGCGTCAACTTGACCTGATCGTTCACGTAAGTGGCTTCGGCTTCGACCGGAATGACGCCGCCGGGATGACCAATCTGAACCGTCATTCTGGACTTGGCTTCCTCCCGCAGCACCTCGTACGCAATCGTTCCCGGAACCCTCACCGCCGCGCCGGTACATACGGTTCCGGTCACGGGATAGGTCTTGTGCATTCTCAACATGAACAGCAAGCGGGAGACGAGATCGACCTCGGCGGCCTTTACCTTCGTTCCGCTGATGGTCTGATAGTCGGCGGGCTCGCTGACAATCGCGAAGAACGGCTGGTAGGGCGTCTTGGTGGCGGCATCTTCCGGCCTCTCGACCAGACCGATCATGACGCAGGCTTCGCCGCGGATTCGCTCGATGGTTTGCATCAGGCCCTTGTCGGCCTCGATTTCGGCGGGCGATTCGGTGCCCTTCATGCCAAGGCTCGAGGCATGAATGAAGACCAGCGGATTCGCCGCGTCGACAATCGAGACGGGATATCCCTTGCCATCAATCCGGATGCAGTCTTTGGCATTTCCCGTGGGCAACAGCTTGCCGGTGATTGCTCCTACCGTGTCCGACCAGTCGAGCGTGATCTTCGCGCCCGTTCCAGGACAGCCGTCAATTTTGAAATCGCCTTCCACGGCGGCGCGGCCGTTCTTCACCGGAACCTCGGCAACCAGGATGTTGTTGCTGTTGGTCAGGTGAATTCTCACCGTCGTAAACGGCTCTTTGGGCTCGACCAATCCCTCGTCGATGGCGAATGGACCGACGGCGGAGGAAATGTTTCCGCAGTTTCCGCCGTAGTCGACAAACTCCGTATCGATGCTCACCTGGCCGAAGGTGTAATCGACGTCGGCGTCCTCCCGGGTTGATGGCGAGATGATCGCCAGCTTACTGGTCAGGACATCGGCGCCGCCCAAGCCATCGATCTGCCGCACATCGGGACTGCCATAGATGGCGCGGATCACCGCATCGCGCTTCGCCGGGTCGCGCGGCAGCTCATTCTTCATGATGAAGACACCCTTGCTTGTGCCTCCGCGCACGATGGCGCAACGCAACATTTCCATTTCGGAATGCATTACAAACCTCCTCGATGATTAATTCCTGCAAGTGTCAAATCTGGCTTGGCATCGACAGGCCCATCAGTGACATGAGCCCGCCAGTGCAACCTGTCCGGTTGCATCGGTGACCCACTCTGGTTTGGGGTATTTCCTGTCCGCCTTGCCCGCCTTCATCACCTGGCCCGGAACATCATGACCAACAATTCCCGGCAGATCCCGGGCGATTGCAATCAGTGCATCGAGATCGACAGCGGTGTCGTATCCCATCTGCTCCAGCATGTGCACCACGTCTTCCGTGCAAACATTTCCGGTTGCGCCGGGCGCGTAGGGGCAACCGCCAAGCCCGCCGAGCGAAGCGTCGAAACGGCACATTCCAGCTCCCGAGCGCCGCCACTACGTTCGCCAGGCCCATGCCTCGCGTGTTGTGGAAATGCAAGGTGAATGGAACCTTCGGCCAGCGTCTCAGGACCGCCTCGCACAAACGGCGTACTTGTTCCGGATTCGCCATGCCGGTCGTATCGCACAGCGTCACTCCCTGGATGCCGGCATCCAGAAACTGCTGCACCAGTTCCAGAACGCGCTCGCTCGGGAACCCAACCATCGAAGGGACAACCGAATGAGGTTGAGAGTGAGCCGTTGATGAAGACGGATGATTGCCCGGCAAACTTAACGATTTCCGCAAACTGCGCCAGCGATTGCTCGCAACTCATGCGCAGATTGGCTCGATTGTGCGACTGGCTGGCTGACATTACGAGATTGATTTCGTCCACTTTGCAGGCCAGCGCCCGCTCGCAGCCTTTTACGTTCGGCACCAACACGGTATAAACGACCCCGGGGACCCGCTCGATCTGCCGCATCACCTGCTCGGCATCGCGCAAATTCGGGATTGCCTTGGGTGAGGTAAACGATGTCGCTTCGATCTTCGCCAACCCAGTCCGGCTCAGGCGGTTGATCAACTTGACCTTTTCTTCCGTCGCTATGAAGTTGGGCTCGATCTGGAAGCCGTCACGAAGCGCAACATCATTGATGTATGTGCGTTTCTTTCCCATCGCCGTCATAAGTCTTCCTTTCCACCCGAAATGACGCCGCGTTGGCGCAGACACTTACGGGTTTCTTCGTCAATGCCGATCGCCGAGAGCACCTCGTCCGTATGCTCGCCCAGCGCCGGGCCCGCGCCGCCGATCTGCCCCGGAGTGTCGCTCAGCTTGGGCAACACGGCCGGCACCTTCAAGGTCTTGCCCGATGGAAGATTGATGGTCTGAATCATCTCGCGCGCCTGGTAGTGCGGGTCGGCGACGATGTCGGCGGCGGTGTAGGGATATCCAACCGGAACGCCGGCGGCGTTCAGTTTTTCCAGGACTTCCGTAGACCTCGTGCTGCTTCGTCCATTCCTCAATCGTGGCGTCGAGGAATGCGGCTTCCTGGGCGCGTCCGTCGTTGTGCGCAAAGCGCGGGTCGTTGCCGAGGTCGTCCCTTCCCATCACGTTCATCAGGCGCTTGAAAATGCCGTCGCCATTTCCGCCGATCAGCACGTACTTGCCGCCGCGGCAGAGGTAAGCGTTGGTCGGAGCGATGCCGGGCAGGGCGGCGCCGCTCGGCTCGCGCACGTATCCGAAGTAGTCGTACTCCGGAATCAGGCTCTCCATCATTCCGAAGACCGACTCATACAAGGCCACATCGATGCACTGTCCCTTGCCGCTGTGCTGGTTGCGATGATGCAAGGCCAGCAGAACGCCGATCACCGCATACAGAGCTGAAATCGAGTCGCCAATGCTGATGCCGCAGCGCACCGGCGGCCGTCCGGGCTCGCCGGTCAGATAACGCAACCCGCCCATCGCCTCGCCGATCACGCCGAAGCCCGGCAGATCGCGATAGGGCCCCGTCTGGCCATAGCCCGAAACCCGAACCATGATCAGCTTCGGATTCAATTGCGATAGCTGCTCCCAACCCAGCCCCCACTTCTCCATCGTCCCGGGGCGGAAGTTCTCGATCAGGATGTCGGCATCCTTGAGCAGCTTGCGCAGAATCTCCTGCCCCTCGGGCGCCTTCAGATCGAGCGTGACCGATTTCTTGTTGCGCGACTGCACGTGCCACCACAGCGATGTCCCATTTTCCAGCTTGCGCCATTTACGCAAGGGATCGCCAACGTCAGGCGGCTCGATCTTGATGATCTCGGCTCCAAACTCGCCCAACAGCTTGGCCGCAAACGGACCCGCAATCAACTGCCCCAACTCAATGACCTTCAGCCCACCGAGAGCCGCAGAACTACTTTCGTTTTTCATGATGGCCTTGTCCTACTTTGCAAGATTGAAAGATATCCATAATGGCTCGGTCCAGACTGCCGAAGCCGGGGAACATCAACCGCTACTCTGGCGATTGCAACTGGAGCGTGTTTCATAAGCCGTGTCGCAACCTAATCAGAAGCACGCGAGTAGAAACCATGGATCGGCCGTTCTCGGCGGTGCGTTCCCAGCAGTCCTGTCTCAAAGACCTGCCGAAACAAAAACCGTGTATCGATGTATCTAGGACGAACGGGCCACCATGGCACTCGCCCGCCTGGACTCAAAATCCCGGGTCAATTCCGCATAAGGATATATCTCGTGCTCAAAGACGAGAGGGTCATGTCCCGGCAGAATGTAGTCGCAGATCCGGTCCATCTTCTCGAACGTTCGGTAGTACTCTACGAGGTCGTAATGTATGCCGGATGGGATGTGCTTGTACTGTCCGGTGCCCGTCCAGTTTTGAAACAACCCCAAGGTATCGCTCGCGATCAGGCAACGACCGGCCGCCGTATTGACCAGTACACCTTGGAAGCCGGGCGTGTGGCCGGGAAGAGTGACAATGTCTATGCCTGGAAAGAGGTTGAAGTCGCCCTCGAGCGCCGTGATTCGCTCATAGCCCCTGAACCATTGCGGAACCATGCCGATCTGGTGGGTTTCATAGAACGTCCACTGGGTCGGCAGCGGACTGACGGCGCACTCCATTTCGCGCTTCTGAACGTAGGTTTTTGCCCTGGTAAACAGACCGTTATTGAAGCAGTGGTCCCAGTGCAAATGGGTGTTGACCACGAACTCGATGTCTTCGACATTCACGCCGATCTTCTTCAAGGCGGCAGCCGGAGCCTCATCGGCAGGGCGCCGCATGGGATGATGATATTTTTTGGCCCATGCTTCGTCGCCTGAGCCCGTATCCACCAGTACCAGCTTATCCTTGCCCTTAATGAGATACATGATGATGGGAGCCACCATCTGAGTCATGAAGTCGACCTGATAGGTTAAGGCTGCTTTCTGCATGCACAGAAACTCGCCGACTCTCACCGGTATAATCTCAAATGTTTCCATGGGTATCCTCACGCCCCTCGACGAACTCGACCCGGCACGCCGCAGCGCGGAGTGAACACACCTGCAATGCGATTCTGACCTGTCAGGGACGGAAGGAGCATGTCATAAACACCTGAAATTGAGAATTACTATTTCGTTAAGCCCCAGTTCGTCAAACGCGAACTCTTGACGGGGTCGTCCCTTTGCCCTGTTTGTACAGGAAGGCCCCTAAAAACAGGGATACCCAGGCAAGATGTTCCTGAGGCGTTTCGCCACGGCGAACTTCCGAATACGAACCCCTGGAGCGAAATCAGCGCGGTTGCGATTTCTCACTGAACTGATCCCCGCCGCTGCTGGCGCCCTGGGACGAGAGATGGTCGACCAATTGCCTGCTGATGACGGATAGAGCGTTGTAGTCGCGAACACAGAGGTTGATCTTGCGTTGCGCCCAGCTTCCGTCGATCGGGATACCGACAATCCGCATAGACCGGATATGCGACTGCGCAGCCTTGTCTGGAAGGATCCCGACACCCAGTCCAGCTTCAATCATTCGGCATATCGCATCGAAACTATGTACCTGAATACGGACCCGGAGGGCGATTTCCAGTTTTTGCGCGGACTGGCAAACCAGCCAATGGAGTGAGCTATCCTGTCGCAGAGCCACGAAGTCGTACTCGGCGGCATCCTGCAAGGTAACCGCCGAGCGGCCTGCTAACGGGTGGCCCGTAGGCGCGATCAATATGAGGCAATCCTGGCGGTATGGAAATACCTCCAACCCTTCGGCTGGAACGTGAGCGTTATAAACGCCGATATCGGTCAGCCCTTCTCTTACGGCGCGAACGATCTCCGCGCTCATCTTCTCTTGCATATCGATCTTGATCGCCGAATGCTGAGCCAGGAAGGAACTAAGATCCTCGGGCAAGAACTGTATGATTGAGGAGGTGTTCGCGTAAATACGCACGTGTCCCCTGACCCCTCGACTGTATTCGCTCAGGTCGGCATCGAGACGCTCAAGACTGCTGAGGATGTTGCGTGCGTGGTGCAGCAAGGCATGCCCGCCCGGAGTCAATGCGACTCCCTTGGCGAGTCTGTATAGAAGCTGAACCCCTGATTCTTCCTCCAGGTCGGTAATGCGTTTGCTCACCGCGGCCAGTGCCAGATGCTCTCGCTCGGCGGCTTTCGTCAAGTTCAGCTCGTCGGCGATCGTACTGAAAAGCTTCAGCGTGATGAAATCGATTCGTCGCATGGGATTCGTCGGGTGGAAACTACTCTGGCACGCTGGTCGCGGTTTTGCCAAGCGGTAATTCAGTTGGAACCCGCAGCGCGGCGAAGGTACGAATCAATGGATTCCCGGCAGGCTGCTGAAAATCAGTTTTGCAATTGATCCAGCCCACTAGCCCTTGTAGAATGACATCTTGGAACACACATCCCATAGCGTCTCAGGCTTTGGTAACGCGAATCCCGGAAACGTCAAGCCGCTTCTTGCGCCGGCGTGATTTTCGTGGCCATACTCGTCAGGGGTTTCAATTCTCCGAGAATGGTTGGCAGCAATTCAGCAACCGTGGGATGAATATGCATGGCGCGCTGCATCACCGTGTACTGCGCCTTTGCATACATCAGGTCCAGAAGACAATGGATTACTTCATCGCCGCCCGTGCCAAGGATTGCAGCTCCCAATATCTGCTTGCTATCTCCATCCACGAGAATCTTTATAAAACCGTTCGTCTCGCCTTTTTCCACCGCCCGTCCCACCCTGGTCATAGGGCGTTGGCCGATCAGCAGATTTCTGGTTGACTCGCGTGCCTCGGTTTCTGTAAGACCAGCACGGCCCAACGGTGGATCGATGTAAAGATTGTAGGCGGTGATCCGGTCGCTAACACGGCGCGAGTCGCCATCGAGCAGGTTCGCCGCCACGATCTCATAGTCGTTGTACGCGGTGTGCGTGAAAGCTCCCCGGCCGTTGCAATCGCCGAGTGCCCAGATGCCGGGAACATTGGTTTGTAGTTGTTCATCCACCACAATGTAGCCCCGGTGATCTGTCGCCACGCCAGCTTTTTCGAGCCCAAGATCGTCTGTGTTTGGCCTCCGGCCCACCGCCAGCAGAACATGGCTTCCGATCACCTCCGGCGAGCCTTCAGCACATTCGGCTGTCACTCTCACTCCATCCGAATGTGGGCTAAACCCGATGCATTTGCTGTTCAGGCGGACGTCAATCCCTTCCTGACCCATGATCTCTTCAACCGCCTTGGAAATATCCTCATCTTCGCGCCCGATCAGATGAGGTCCCATCTCCAGAATTGTTACCTCGCTTCCAAAACGGCGGAACATCTGCCCGAACTCCAGACCAACGTAACTTCCCCCGACGATCACCAGGTGCCGCGGCAAGAAATCAACATCCATCATGGAAGAATTTGTAAGGTAAGGAATCTCGTTCACACCCGGCAGAGACGGCACCACTGCACGGCCACCCACATTGATAAAAATGCGGTCTGCACTGAGCAGTTCGTTCCCCACTCGAATCTCTTTCCGCGACTCAAACCGAGCATGGCCTTGGTATACCGTGCAGTTCTGCATGCTCTTCAGCCAGGTTTCAAGCCCCACGCGCGATTTACCGGCAATGGCATCTTTCCGCGCCTTGACTGCTTTCATGTCTGTGCTGATTGCGCCACTTACCATGACTCCGTATTCCGCGGCGCGATGCGTCAGGTGGGCCGCGTAGGCGCTGGCAACCATGGCTTTGGTCGGGATGCAGCCGGTGTTCACGCAGGTGCCACCGAACAACTTCCGCTCGATAATGGCAACCTTCATCCCCGCCCGAGCCAGACGTCCCGCTAGAGATGGGCCAGCTTGGCCCGTTCCAATGATGATGGCATCGTAATTTGTCATATCCTGTACCTCACACGCGGTGAACGATTAACCACGCCAACACCGGTCCTCTGGTAGCGTTTGCGCGCAACGGCGCGCCGCACACTGGAAGGCATCGGCCTACCAAAGTGTTTTGGAGCTTGCGATGTCCCGGTACGTGCTGCACCGGTGTTTGTCACAGCGGTGAGAGCGGGTTGGGTTCAGAGGCGGTTATCTACCGGCCCGAAACCACTCGACAAGCCCGACGATGGCAACCTCCTCGTTTGCTGTTCACAACCGATTCCAGACGTCGTCCTCGATTTGTGACTCATCGACATTCGATTTCTCAGGCAGCTCCGATCCTTCACCGCAGCTATCGGACAGAATGGGAATCAGGCGGCCGCATGCTCAACCCACGGTAGCCGCCACGCCGGGGCCTCGAAGGGCTCCGCGAAGTACTGCGTCTCGTGGACGACCTTTTCATTGCGAAATTCCATAATGCTCACTGTATGGAAAAGCTTGCCGCCTTCGTAGTGGATGGCGTACTCCGTTACCCACAGCACTCCTGCTCCCACAATGCGGCGAACATCGAAGTCGCTAGGCTTTCCCGGATGATGTCCCCGCAACGCTTGCAAGTTACGGCGGCCACGAATCCTCTCGCCCGACTGCGGATATTCACAGATCACATTGTCGTCGTAAATATCGTGTTCTGCTACCACATCCCCCGCGGCGGATGCGGCCCAGTGCTGCTCCAATAGCGCTTGAATTCCACCTGTCGTCACGTTCTGCACCCCCATCCACCGGCCGGCTGAATCGGCTCGGGCTCATCACTCACCCAACCCCGAGATCAGCCCGATCTCGCAGGCTGACGTTCTCCCGTTCGAGCCGAAGCGCCGGGTAGCAGGTATTTTTGATAGCGATTCGCGCCCTACCAGAAGCGTTGCCCGGCATTCGACATCTCCAAGTACTCTCACCTCGAGAAGCAATGAGCCCCGCGCCATCCCGCTGGCCCGCTCAAAGTGCCGGCAGATCAACTACGAGGCGTTCTGGGCATCACGGTGGGTGGTCGCGGCCTTGCGCACCCCCGAAAATGCCCGGCACGCGACCGCCAGGAAATTGAGCACTTACACCCACCCATAGATATCCACCGCGCCCGCAGGTTGAGATGCGGAGAGCAAACCGTGAGCTAGCCGGGCAGAACTTCCAGGCAACCGGACTGGAGGGAATCTTCGGATGATGCTCGCACATCGAAATGTCTTAAAGCCGGCCACTGCAATTCCGGCATGGAGCCTGGAAATTGGAAGCGAGCCCGATTCTATTCCGCGATCTAACCTACATATTTGTGGCCGCCGTTGTCGGAGGCTTGGCGGCGTGGCGCCTTCGACTGCCTCTAATCCTCGGTTTTGTTGTAGGCGGGATAGTGATTAGCCCCTTCACGCCAGGACCGCACCTCTCGGAACTGCACACCTTCGAGGTATTTGCCGAAGTCGGCGTCGTACTGCTGATGTTCTCCATCGGAGTCGAGTTCTCGATTCCGGATCTGCTGCGCGTGAAATGGGTTGCGCTCTTCGGTGGCCCGCTCGGAATTTTGCTCATCCTCGGCATCTCGGTCGGTGCGGGAAAGCTCGCGGGATGGAGGATGATGCAAGCGATCGTCGTCGGCGCCGCAATCTCAGTGGCGAGCACAATGGTATTGGCGCGGCTGCTGAGCGACACCGGAAGGCTGACGGAAACCTACGGTCGCGTCATGATCGGCATCAGCCTGGTGGAAGACCTGGTTGTCATCTGCATGACCGTCGTTCTCCCTATTTTCGGCTCCGGAGGCGGTAGCTTGCCCAAGGCAGCCTGGACTCTGGGTAAAGCTTTGCTCCTCCTGATTCCGCTGACCTTCCTTGCGATCAAGGTAATTCCACGCCTTCTTAGGCGAATCAAGTTGACGTGTAATTCAGAGCTTTTTTTGTTACTGGCAATCGCCATTTGTATGGGAACCGCAGCCCTCGCGCAAGCAGTCGGGTTTTCGGTGGCACTGGGCGCCTTTCTCGCCGGACTGTCGATCAGCGGCTTGGAGGATCTGCACGACGCTCACGCCCAGCTCGTACCGCTTCGCGATACTTTTGTAGCCCTGTTCTTCGTCTCGTTGGGGACATTGATAGATCCCAAGGTGCTCTTCCATAGTTTGCCGCTCCTTGGCGTAATGCTTCTGCTCATCGTCGCCGGCAAGTTCCTCGTGTGGACCGCGATCGTGTGGCTCTTCCGCTATCCGGTCTCGACCGCCATGGCGGTGGCAGCCGGGCTGACTCAGATCGGCGAGCTGTCATTCGTGGTTGTGCAAGTGGCACGCGCTTCGGGTATGGTGGCCGAAAGCGTCTTCAGCACGATGATCGCAGCATCTTTGATCTCGATATCGCTGAACGTCTTTGTGGTGCGCAGTGCCTTTCGCCGGCTGAGTCGCGAGTTCCCCACACGGCCTGGAGATAGAGTTCGCAGAGCAGCTTAGCCGGGCATGATCAAAAGCAAGTGGCGAAGAGTGATCTTTGTTTCGAGTGAAGCCGGCGCCGTCGGGAGTTTAGCACCTACGGCACACTTTACGGCACACCCGTAACGTAAAAAGTCGTTCGACAATAATCTGAAGATAAACAAGAAGACAATCAAGCGGCGAATACGCTCCAAAAGCCTCTTCATTACCCTGCCACCTCGATGATTGCTGAACGCTTCGTTGCGGTCATAACGGGATCGTAAACCCACCCGCGATCGTACCTTACGGCTCTCCACCGGAGGTAGTGCAATTCGATCCGCAAAGGGTAATTTGATTTGCCGGCCAACAGTTGAACCCTCAGCTCCATTCCCAAAGCCTCGCGGTATAGAGCTGAAGTTATGTATTGCACTGCCGATCTTGAGAAGTGTACGCCCAAGTAATTGGTTGAGATTAGTTGCAGGCTCTGAGATGGAGTGAAGCTTTGTCCTTCATGGTTGATGCGGGTGAAACACGTGATGTTATCCGACTCGCGGGCAACGTCGATATCAATTGTGCGGCGGAGCTCAAGCGAATGCTGATCGAAACAATCTCATCCGAAAAAGAGCTGCGGGTGGACTTGGCGAACGCCACCGACCTTGACATAACCGCTATCCAGTTGCTGTGGGCAGCGGCGCGCGAGGCCGACAAATTGGGCGTGTCTTTTTCCGTTGCCGGACAGGTGCCGGAGAACATCCGTTGCGCGGTTCGCGACGCGGGGTTTGAAAACCTCCTGGCATCAGTGGTTCCCGAAAGCTGTGCAAGCGATTCGCCGTGCTCTGCCAATCGAGAATGCGATGATCGACGATAAGTACAGAGAAGGCTTTCAGGAGGAAACTCGTGAGACTCTGGCGGAGCTGGAATCCGCCCTCCTGGCGCTGAATGAGAATCGCGGCGACACCGAACTGATCGCAAGAGCGTTCCGGGCCCTGCATACGATTAAGGGCTCAGGGGCGATGTTCGGATTTGACGAGGTCGCTGCCTTCACCCACCACGTCGAGAACGCTTTTGACCGGGTGCGCGATGGCCGCCTAGGCGCTACCTCGGACCTCATTAGCCTTGCCTTGGCTGCGAGCGATCAAATTAAAGCCATGATGGAGGAAGCCGCCGGACATGGTAGCGCAGACGCTACGGTTTCTGCCCAGATCCTGGCGAGTTTGCGAGAACTGACTGGAACGCCCGAGACATTCCCGGCCAAGAAGGTGCCGGCGGTATCCACCACGGACTCGCCTCGGGTCGCCAGCGCGGTTTGCGACTGGCATCTCCGGCTTCGTCCACGGCCTGATCTCCTGAGCAATGGAGCCAATCCGCTGCTGCTCTTCCGCGAGTTACGGCAACTGGGAAGTCTCCAGATCAAGGCGGACACTTCCGCCATTCCGGTTATCGGCGAACTGGATCCAACGCGCTGCTACATCGCCTGGGAAATGGTTCTGAGGACCGCGGCGGCGTTGGACGAGATCCGTGATGTTTTTATTTTTGTGGAGGACTGTTGCGAGCTCGCCATCGAACCCGCTCCAGCCGCAGCCCAAGCCGTTCATGCACCTCCACCCACTGGGCCCATCGAAAGGCGCTCTGGTGGGAGCCGCCGTGCCTCTGATAAAGAAGCCCTGTCGAGTATTCGCGTATCAGCCGCCAAGCTGGATCAGCTTATCGATGTAGTGGGCCAGTTGGTGACGGTGCGGGCCCGGCTCTTTGAGGTCGCTGCCCGCAGCGAGGATAGCGACATGCAGGGGGTGGCGGAGGAAATCGAGGCCTTGATCTCCGCGCTCCGCGAGAACTCGATGAGCATGCGCACCCTGCCGCTGCGATCAACCTTCGAGCGCTTCAAACGACTCGTCTACGACTTGGGACGCAATCTGCACAAGGAAGTGGATCTCACCTTTGAAGGCGCGGACACGGAGCTGGACAAGACGGTAATCGACCGGCTGAACGATCCGCTGATGCATTTGATCCGTAACAGCATGGACCATGGCATTGAACCGCCGGACGTTCGCCGCGCCGCCGGCAAGCAAGCTACTGCCCACATTCATCTTTCGGCACGCCACGCCGGCGCGCAGGTTTTGATCTCCGTTTCCGACGACGGCCGGGGCATCGATCGGGAAGCGGTGCGAGCCCGTGCGGTTGAGAAGGGGCTAATCACTGCCGACGCCCGCCTCAACGAATCTGAGGTTTTCTCCCTCATTCTGTTGCCGGGTTTTTCCACCGCGCGCGCGATCACCGACGTTTCTGGACGGGGAGTGGGCATGGATGTGGTCAGGAGGAACGTGGAGGCCTTGCGGGGAAGCATCGAGATTGCCAGCGAGCCCGGAGCCGGATCTACGGTGAGCCTCCGCCTGCCGCTCACGTTGGCCATCATCGACGGATTGCTGGTGCGGGTCGGCCAGGCGCGTTTCGTTATGCCCCTGGCGAATACCGTGGAATGTGTCGAGCTCACCCGACAAGACATAGAGAACACGGGCGGCAAACACTTGGCCAACATCCGGGACGAGATCATTCCCTACATTCGCCTTAGCGAGTACCTGCAAATGCGCACGGAGCGGCCGGAGCGCGAGCAATTAATGGTGGCCGAAACCGAGCATGGCCGATTCGGTTTTGTCGTGGACGAGGTACTCGGAGATCACCAGACCGTCATCAAGAATCTGGGCCGGCTCTATCGCGACGTCCAGGTCGTGTCGGGGGCCACCATTCTAGGGGATGGGTCCGTGGCACTCATTCTCGACCTGCACCGCCTGGTCCAAAACGTAATTGGCGCGGCCGCAATCGCGGATCCGCGCAAGTATACCGGAGGCCCGTGCTCGCAAATTGTGGCGTGAAAACTCCACCGAATGCTTCAACAAGTTCGAACTTACAAGGAGATGATGATGGCAAGTGCAACCGCAGTTGGCAGACAGAAATCAAACGGCGCCGCCGAGGATGGGCGGGCCAAAAACAGCCGCGACACGCAGGCGCTGCTGGTAGCGCAAGAGATCATGCGCCTGGTCGACGCGTCGCAGGAAGGGCGTTTGAGCGAGCGGGCAAGGCCGGAGAAGTTTGAAGGCGTCTATCGCGAGATGACGCAGGGCGTCAACACCATGCTGGACGCGATTCTGCTGCCCATCGGAGAAGGCAACCGCATCCTGGCGCAAATCTCCAGCGGCAAGATCGACGAACTGATTGCCCAAACCTACAAAGGCGACCACGAAAAAATGAAACAGGCGATCAACAACGTCGCCATCGTGCTGCAAACGCTGCAGAAGGAACTGGTGCGCCTGGACAACGCCTCGAAAGAAGGACAGCTCAGCGAACGTGGCAAGCCGGAACAGTTCCAGGGTGCATACGCCGAGATCGTTCGCGGCGTCAACACCATGCTGGACGCGATTCTGCTGCCCATCGGGGAAGGCAACCGCATCCTGGCGCAAATCTCCAGCGGCAAGATCGACGAACTGATTGCCCAAACCTACAAAGGCGACCACGAAAAAATGAAACAGGCGGTCAACAACGTCGCCATCGAGCTGCAGAGAATGCAGAAAGAATTGCTGCGCTTGAGCGATGCAGCCAATGCCGGGCAGTTATCCGAGCGCGGGCGCCACGACCAGTTCCGCGGCGCTTATAGCGACATAGTACGCGGGGTCAATAGCGTCCTCGATGCGGTCATCGCCCCCTTGAATGTCGCGGCCAACTATGTGGACCGGATCAGCAAGGGTGACGTTCCCTCGCAGATTACGGATACTTACCACGGCGACTTCAACGCCATCAAGGACAACCTGAATAGCCTCATCGACGCCATGAATGAGGTTACCCATGCTGCCGAAGAAATCTCCCACGGCAACCTTACTGTCACCATCCATGAGCGGTCCGCGCAGGACAAGCTCATGCAAGCCCTGAGTGCCATGGTAAACGACCTGACGCGTACGGTCTCCGAAATCCGCACCATTGCCGGCGAAGTGACCGCGGCCAGCCAATCGATCAGCACCGCTTCGATTCAGATCTCGAACGGTGCGACCACGCAGGCCGCTTCCGCCGAGGAGGCCTCGTCCTCGATGGAGGAGATGGTTTCCAACATCAAGCAAAATGCCGACAATGCGCAACAGACCGACAAGATCGCCAATAAATCGGCCAAGGACGCACAGGAAAGCGGCCAGGCAGTGGCGGAAGCGGTTACGGCGATGAAGGAGATCGCCAGTAAGATTTCCATCATCGAGGAGATCGCTCGCCAGACCAATCTGCTGGCCCTGAACGCAGCCATCGAGGCTGCCCGGGCCGGAGAGCACGGTAAGGGATTTGCCGTAGTGGCGGCCGAAGTTCGCAAGCTTGCCGAACGCAGTCAGAAGGCAGCCGGCGAAATCAACCAACTCTCTGGAACCACTGTCAAGGTATCGGAGAAGGCTGGGGAAATGCTCGAGAAACTCGTGCCCGACATCCAAAAGACGGCCGAACTGGTGCAGGAGATCACGGCCGCCAGCAAAGAACAGGAAACCGGGGCGGAGCAGATCAACAAGGCCTTGCAGCAACTGGAGAAGGTCATTCAGCAGAACGCGTCCGCCTCCGAAGAGATGGCGTCGACGACGGAGGAGTTGAGCGGCCAATCCGACCAACTCATGGGTGCGCTGGGATTCTTCCGCACCGGAGACGATGCCCCCGCCCGTGCTGCCCGGCCGGCTACGGTTAAAGCTGCCCGGCCCGCCGAGGCCACTTCCGTCAAAGTGCAGAAGCCGAACGGGCACGCCGTGCCCCCCGCCATGAAAGCCGCGGCCAAGTCCGGAGTCGCTCTCAAGATGAAGGAGAAAAGCGACAACCTCGACAAGGAGTTCGAGCGCTACTAACGGGTCCCGGCGCGAATCCGCAAGGGTGAGCGCCGGCCTTCAGCCGGTGAAAGGATAAGGGATCATGAGGGTTAGCGATATTACTGAGACGCGGCAGTATCTTACTTTTAAGCTGGGTAACGAGATTTTCGGTATCGACGTCGCAAAAGTGCGCGAGGTGCTCGACTTCACTACCATCACGGAGATCCCGAGGACGCCTGACTTCATGAGCGGCGTAATCAACCTACGAGGGAGCGTGGTGCCCGTAGTGGACTTGCGGCTCTGCTTCCAGATGTCGAAAACCAAGCGCACGAAGAATACTTGCATCGTTGTGGTCGAGGTACTCCTGGACGGCGAAGCCACCGTGATTGGCGCGCTGGCCGATTCCGTCGAAGAGGTGATCGATCTGGAGCCGGACCAGATTCAGCCGGCGCCCAGAATCGGCACCCAGATTCAAACTGATTTCATCAAGGGCATGGGAAAACGCGAATCCCAGTTCATCATGATCCTTGACATTGACCGTGTTTTCTCGGCCGAAGAGTTGTCGGCCGTGCGAAGCGCAGAAGGGAACGGGACGCTTGTTGAAGCTAGCGCCTGAGCCTTCTGGGCGGGGAGCGGCCCCATCGCTCCCCAGCCCTACTGCGGGTGGCCAAGCCGACAGCCTTTCTCTTCGGGACCTCGACCGGCTCCGCAGCCTGATCTACGAGCAATCCGGCATCGCGCTCAGCGCGGAGAAAAAGATCATGCTCGAAGGGCGGCTCAAGCGGCGAATGGCCGCGCTCAACCTGGCTTCCTATCGCGAGTACTGCGAGTATCTCTTCGCCGGTAATGGCCCGGACGCGGAGGAACTGGTTCACTTGATCGACGCTGTCACGACCAACAAGACTGACTTCTTCCGGGAGAGGACGCATTTTGATTTTCTGGTGGCGAAGGCGCTTCCGGATCTTACGGCACGCCACGGCAGCGCCCGGGAATTGCGGTTCTGGAGCGCCGGATGCTCGACCGGGGAGGAACCCTACACCCTGGCCATGGTTCTGAACGAGTACCGACAGTCTCACCCCAGCTTCCGATTCCGGGTGCTGGCGACCGACATCTCCACCACCGTTCTGGAAAAGGCCGAGCGGGGAGTTTTCCATTCCGAAGTGGTGGCTCCGGTGCCACCCGGCCTGCGGCAGAAATACTTCATGCGCAGCCGGGACCGGGGGGCCGATCTGTTGCGGGTCGTTCCGGAATTGCGCGACATGGTCGAGTTTCGGCGCCTCAACCTGATAGAAGAATTTGGCATGTCTGAGCTGAGCGACGCCATTTTCTGCCGCAACGTGATCATTTACTTCGACCGGCCAACGCAAGAGCGGCTGTTTCGGAAGCTAAGCGGCCAACTTACGGATGGAGGGTACGTTTTTGTGGGCCACTCGGAGAACCTGCACCATATGGACGTGCCGTTGGCGCCGGTTGCCCCCGCCCTCTATCAAAAGCCGATAACCAAGATCATAGCCAAGGTCGGAGCGGGCCCGCCGGAGGTCTACCTGCAACCCGGGGAGGTCCACCTGGCGCGTCGCCCAGCGATCCTAAAGACGATTCTGGGCTCCTGTGTTGGGGTCACGTTTTGGAGTCCGCGCCTCCGCGTCGGCGCACTCTGCCACGGAGTATTGCCCAGATGTCCGCAAGGAATGCAGGCTGCGGAAGGCTACCGTTATGTCGATTTCGCGATCGGCGACTTGGCCAAGCAATTTGAAAGCTTCGGCGTGCCTCGCAGCGAAGTGCAGGTCAAGGTGTTCGGGGGAGCGGATGTGCTGCCGGTTAACGCCACGGCTTCGGCGAAAGCGACTGTAGGCGACCAGAATTGGCACACCGCGCTGGAGATCCTACGGGACGAGAGCCTCAAGGTGATCGCGTCGGACGTAGGTGGCAAAGCGGGTCGCATCATTCAGTTCCATACCGGGACCGGCGAAGTACTTGTTCGCCGCCTTTCCCATCTGCCCCAGGACGAAGATCAAAGAAGACGAATGCTGGTGAATACTGAACTATGAGCGCATCGAAAATTCATGTTCTGATCGTGGACGACTCGGCACTCGTTCGCCGAACCTTGAGCGAAGTGCTCTCGTCGGATCCGCAAATCGAGGTCATCGCTACCGCTGCCGATCCTTTTGTGGCTGCCGAGCGGATTAGCGAGCAGCTGCCGGATGTGATCACCCTCGACATCGAGATGCCCCGTATGGATGGCCTGACTTTCCTGCAGACGATCATGTCCCAGCATCCGATCCCGGTGGTGATCTGTTCGAGCTTGGCCGAGGAGGGGGCGCAAAGCACTCTCAAAGCGCTCGAGTACGGGGCCGTAGACATCATTACGAAACCGCGGCTGGGCAGCAAGCAGTTCCTCGAGGAATCACGGGTCACGCTATGCCAGACGGTCAAGGCGGCTGCCGGGGCGCGGCTGCGGGCTCATTCCAGCCACGCCGTCGAACCGAAGCTGACGGCCGATTCCGTTCTATCCCGGTCCACCGGCGCGATGATTGCCACCACAGAGAAGGTCGTAGTGATCGGGGCATCGACCGGCGGAACCGAGGCCCTCAGGGCTCTTCTGGAGGCGCTTCCACCCGATGCTCCCGGGATAGTGATTGTGCAACACATGCCAGAGTTGTTCACACGTGCGTTTGCCAACCGGCTGGACAGCTTGTGCGAGATTTCCGTCAAAGAGGCCGAGCCCAACGATACGGTCCTGCGCGGGCGTGCGCTCATTGCGCCAGGGAATCACCACATCCTGCTGAAGCGTAGCGGCGCCCGTTATTACGTAGATACAAAAGACGGGCC
This sequence comes from uncultured Acidobacteriota bacterium, assembly GCA_963786555.1. Lineage (GTDB taxonomy): Bacteria > Acidobacteriota > Terriglobia > Terriglobales > Acidobacteriaceae > CAWBRT01. The sequence continues at coordinate 60,426 of CAWAZO010000007.1, read as the reverse complement.
GCTGGTCTCACGCCACCGCCCCTCGGTCGACGTGCTGTTCCGCTCGGCTGCCCGTTACGCGGGACAAAATGCGGTCGGAGTGATCATGACCGGCATGGGGGATGACGGCGCCAACGGCATGCTGGAAATGAAACAGGCGGGGGCGGTCACCATCGCGCAAGACGAGGAAACCTGTGTCGTCTTCGGGATGCCCAATGAAGCCATTAAACGCAACGCAGTGGATCGGATTTTGCCTCTGCAAGCGATTGCCGGGGCAGTAATTGCCTATGCAAATTGAGGCGGACGCAACCGGGTGGCTGGTCAAAATTGACAACCTCGTCGATGACAATCAAATCATAGCGTTCCCATCATGCCAGTACACGGCGTAATTGCAGCTGTTGTTCGGCTTCGATCAATTTGTTGACCAGAGCAGGGCACACTCATGAGTGATCTTCGAAATGGCCTAGAAGCTTTCGCGAAACTGCAGTCTCACTTTCATTCGTTGATCGACCACGCTCCGGCTAAGGCAATCGCGTGGAGGTCCGCGCCCTCCCAGATACCCCTCAGTTGGAAGGCGGCCGGTCGGAGCCCGAGGCTTCGGGCCCTCCTCCAAGCGCCTCTCAAAAAGGGAGGGCGAATCCGGCGGAGCCGGCTCTGGCGGAGCAGCAGCCTAGGGATGGCAGTTTCCTCCTCACAAAATCGTCCGTTTTTGAAGCAATTCCTGACCACTTCGTCACTGGCGTACCCGGACAGAAGTCATGGATCATCCTTTGGATTCATACCGACAAACACCCTAGCGTCGAATGAAATCCGGTGAGGGGAGCCTTGCCCGGATTCCTTGCCACAAGCCGACTTCAGAGGACCTATCCGAGCAGCGTCGAAATCAGGGTTACTTCCGCTTAGCCCGTCATCCACTCGGAATCCGAGGCGAGCGCCATCGCAGCATCAACTTCCCAGATGCGGACTTGAACGATACCGCTGTGCGGCATACGCTTCGAGTGCGCGATGAGAGAAGCTCATCATCAGCGCGCGCTGACTAAAATTCCCGGCCGGACCTCAACCTGAAATTGGCTCATGCTTGCCGCTACGTGCTCACGATAAACTAGTTCCAAATTTGTTTCGGAGTGGGAGAATGGCCTGAGCCTTCATATCACACGTAAACTGTCCTGAGGTGCCATGATGTTTTTTTGTGGCCGTTCACTTCGATTTCTTCTGCCGGTCCTCGTACTTCTCTCCAACGCTCCTATGATGGTTGCTCAAGCTGCAGCGAAACCCATCTCCGGGGTTACCGCCGAACTCATCAAGAACGCGGAAGGCGGAGACGCCGACGCTCAATATCGACTTGGCACAGCGTATACCTCCGGTCAGGGAGTAGCGAAAAATAAAGCTGCGGCGGCTCAGTGGTATCTGAAAGCCGCCGAGCAGGGGCACGCGAACGCACAATCGGCTATCGGCGCATTGTATGCGGCAGGAGTCGGCGTTCCAAAGGACTCAGCAGAGGGTGTGCGTTGGCTTCGCAAGGCTGCCGAGCATGGAGTGGCAACCGCTCAATACAACCTCGGCGTGATGTATCACGATGGTACAGGTGTCGCGCAGAATGACGCCGAAGCCGATCGGTGGTACCGCAAATCCGCCGAGCAGGGTTACGCGCCAGCTCAGTACATCTTTGGTGTGATGAATTCTTTAGGTCTTGGCATCCCGAAAGACGAGGCCGAGGCTGCTCGATGGTATCGAAGAGCTGCTGAGCAAGGCAAAGAAGAGGCTCAATACAACCTCGGCACCGCGTATCGCTTTGGCAGAGGGATAGGGAAAGATGACGTACAGGCTGCGCGCTGGTTTCGCAAGGCCGCCGAGCAAGGGCACGCAGAGGCTCAGTATGTCCTCGGCTCAAGCTATGCTGTTGGGCGCGGCGTTTCCAAAGATGAAGCCGAGGCCGTGCAATGGTTTCGCAAAGCTGCCGAGCAAGGAGTGGTGGCGTCTCAATACAACTTAGGCGTGATGTACTCCAGCGGCATGGGGGTTGCGAAAGATGTGTCCGAAGCCTACTTCTGGCTGTATCTCGGAGCATCCGCTTCGGATAATCCAAGAGCCATCTTTGAGCGTGACATCGTCGGCGCGAAACTGACACCGGAAGAGCGTTTGGAGATTCAGCAGCGTTGCCGCACATGGGCGGCAACGCATACAATAACCAGCAACTAACGGATTACCTACATTCCGACATTACTACGGCGTCCTTACCGCTTGCCTTCCATCTCTAGTCGCATCTCCCATTTGGTGATCTGATCCTTCGCGGTTCGGGCGTCCGGAGTCTCGGGCGCAGCGGTCAGGTAGAGATTCATCTGGCGGATGGCCTAGTCGTATTGCTTCAGTTCTCCGTAGATCAGCGCCGTGTTGTAGTAGAGCTTTGGCATGTAGGGTGCCATGCGCAGCGCCTCGTTGAACTCCACTAAAGCGCGATCGAAATGGCCATCCTTCAACATCAGTTCCCCGCGCACTACGTGCCGGTGAGCGTCATCCGGCATCTCGGGAGGCGTCGGCATTTTGCTGGAGGCCGTGGACATCGCTGTCCGCAGCGTGGAACGATGCGGGTTATCGGGATCAACACCTTCGCAGGAGCCGTGTAAAAAGCTCAGTCCCTCTCCGTTGCTCCAGCCCTGGGTAGGCATGTAATTCGCCAATGTCCCGGGACTTGAGATCAAGTCAGGCACTTTCCATCCACGTTCATCTATGGCGGGGTCGATCAGGTTTGACCGTGTATCAGCTTCGTTCAGGCGCGCACTTCCGAACAGACGCACGCCAGCTTCAGACGGCATCATTCAGCTCCGATGTAAGTTACTGAATAATTCCAGCTTACCAGAGCTGTGAAAAATATCAGGTACCTTTATGCATCACACAAAGCGAAACATTCCCACAATATGGCTCCTCGCGATCTGTGCCGGAGTACTCGATCAGATTTACGCCCGGCTTGGAGTTGGAATCGCTGGGTTCACACTTTATCGCGAAGATCTCGTCCATCGCCTGCGGGAAGTCACGATCCTGCTCGGCTTGTCGGCTACCCGTCAATTACTTTTCGGTTAACAGATACGGTCAATGGGCCGGTAGGAGGAGTCTGCGCCAGCGAGATCGGTAATGGTAAACACTCATTGGACATGAAATCGATAAAGGGCGAATCGACCACGCTTACAAGGCAACCGATGACGTGCTCAAGTTAGAGCCCATTCGGGCTGCCCGGACGGGAGACGTGTGTGTGCGCAGATTCCGCATGATCGGGGCAGTTATAGCGCGCTATTACGGTGGTCGCTCTTTCACCACCTGTGCCGTTTAGTCGCGTCTTCGTCAGCCTGGATTAGCGTCGGCGAGGGTGTCCCTTTGCCGAGGCCTCGGATCCAGGTGGTTCACGGAACGGTTCCACAGAAATGCGCTCGTAACACACTTCCAGCACGGTCAGGTATTCTGTACCGCCAGGCGCTTGGAGAACTACGCTGTCGCCCGCCGCCGACTTCATCAACGCGCGCCCCAGAGGTGACACCCAACTGATGTGGTTGCGATTGAGATCGACCTCGTCCACACCCACGATGCTCACCACTCGCTCCGCTCCCGCGGCATTGGCATAGCGCACGGTCGCTCCGAAGAATGCCCTCGTCTTCGCCTGCCCCGCTCTCGAAGCTTCCGGGTCCACTACCTCCGCGGCTTCGATTCGCATTGTAAGAAAGCGAACCCGCCCATCGATCTGCCGCAGCCGCCGCTTGCCGTACTGGTAGTCGGCGTTTTCACTGCGATCGCCGTTGCTGGCAGCCCACGCCACCACCTCCACAACGGCCGGGCGTTCCCTGGTGAGCAGAAACCGGTGCTCATCTTTGAGGCGCTGCAGCCCGCTCGGCGTTATGTAGTTCTTGCCGCGCGCCGCGGGCTCGTTCTCTCGTGGTTTTCTAGCAGACCATTTTCGCATCTCGTAGTTGTTCCCAGTGGGTGCCCAATTGACCGCGGATGAACGCCGATAGAAAACACTGTAGGTCATCCGCTTTCACGGGCGTTCATCTGCGGCCCTAACTGATTCTTTCACGACTTTCAGTCCTTAGCGATCATCCCCATGATTTCGGACAGGTGCCGGCGAAGGCATGCGTGGAAATCATATAGGCACGCCAGGACCCAGCCGTGAGAATCTAGTTGCGATTTGGTCCCGCCGTGAACCTACTGATGCAAGGAGAATCCGGACGGCAAAGCTGCCTCAAGATTGATTTGTTCTCCAGTGATGGGGTGCTGGAATTTCAGAAATTGGGCGTGCAGGAAATATCCTCCATCGCCGGGGAGGCCGGGGAGATTTTCAAGAGGCTGGCCGGTTAAGCCGTACAGAGGATCGCCTACCAGGGGATGGCCGATGGATGCCAGATGAATTCTGATTTGATGAGGGCGGCCCGAATGTAGGCTTACCTCAAATGTTGTGGTGCTTGTGGTGCGTGAGATCACCTTCGCCAATGACTTTGACGGTTTGCCACTTGGGTTGGCGGCCCACACGGAACCGATGCGCGGGTGCGGTACGAGGCCGATGGGTGTGAGGATTTCGTAGGCGTCGTGCTGTGCAATGTTTTGAGCCAGCGCCACCCAATGCCGTGGATGCGGACAGTATCCCCGGCGAATCCGCCCTGCAAACGCTTTGGAAACGCCAATTCGCGATGCAATAGCTGCGTTCGTCATTGGGGCAAGTGGCGGTTGAATCTTCCGCGCGTACACCTCTTCGTTGAGCCAAGTCGGATGATTTGATCGATTCTTCTATTGTGCTATAGGTGTCTCGCCGAGCCGCGCGATGAGTTCCCGCACTCCACGAATGATTCGTTCAGCCTCTGCGCGCGATATCGATTTGGCTGTATGCACTGCAGCATTGCGTATTCGCAACCAGCCCTGAATTTCTTCAAAATCGTTGCTAGTGATGATTCCTCTGGACATCGCGACACGTGCGAGCTTCCCGAGAGATACCGGCAGAGCTGCTGGGCTCAAAATATCGTTGCCGAGACGAAGGCGGAAAGCAATTTCAAGTAATGTAATGGCAGACACTACAGCTGCACGAGGTGATATCTCCAGCAGCCTTTCGGGTTCTTCAGAGAAGATTTGACGTGCCCCTTCTGCCCGCGACCGGAGCGAAGCGGAGTGGAGCCACCCTTTGTTTTTTGGCAGTAGGCTCCGGTGGGATCGGAAGGACCACAGCCCTGATGAGGTGTTTGCGCCGAACGCCCCGCTCTCGTTCAAACAGCCGCGTTACGGCTTGCCGGGAAAAGCCGGTAAGCGCGGCCACTTCAGACACGGTGGATGCCGGAAACTTTGATGCCTCTCGCGTCTGTAAGTTCTACGGCAGTTGGGCGCGCAAGGGCGAGCACAGTGATGAGCGACCGCACCGGCGCTCCGCAATTGTAGAGGCTCCGGTCACGCTAACTCCGGTGTCTTTGGAGCTGATAAGCGCCGTTGCTGCCGAGTACGTCCAAGCGGTAGAGCGTAGAGCCGGGCTAAGCGTTTCTGACGGCAACGTCAAGCTGCAAAAGCTAATCGGCTTCCTGGAGCACTATAGCGTCAGTATCAAGTCAGCACCCCGGCCAATTCCGAACGGACACCAGATAGCCATTGAGTGCCCGTGGGTGAATGAGCACAGCGATGACGGCCCTCGGGATTGCGTGGCCTCGTATGACGGGATTAGGGGCTTCGGATTCAAGTGTCTTCACGGTCATTGCACGGAGCGCCATTGGAAAGAATTTCGGGCGGAGTTGCAGCGTAGAAATCCGGGACTGCCTCCGTTCGTTCGTCGCTTGCCGCGAATGACACACGCTGACATTGCGCGGGGCTTCGTCGCTGAGAACGAAGATTTCTGCACGGTCTACAACGCACCCCGCAGTCCGATCGTCGCTTGGGTGGGCACACGATGGGACATTGGCGACGATGGCAGCCGGCTGTTGAGGAAAGCTGTCCGCACTCACCTGGACGAGCTTTATCGCCGGTACCCCGAACCGGAGGAAGGCAAGAAAGATTACCGCTTGGCTCTTCTCTCCGCGCCGTTTGCCACTAACGTACTGACGGAAGTGCGGCCTTTGTTGCCTCCGGTGCGCCGCGAAGAGTTTGATTCGGACGTATACGCATTGGGACTGCCGGTTCGGTTCCAATCTTCAGAAATATCATTATCCAGCACTGTTCAGTCGCTGCTCACGGTTAAAGAAGCTGCTCTGTGTCTGGGCGTTTCCGAATCATGGGTTAGGCGGCACATTTTAGAACTTCCTGTTGTGCGGCTTGGGCGGCTCATCCGTATAGATTCGTCACAACTTTCTAAGCAATTCGAAGGCAGGAGCCTAGCCCAGACATCCGGTATTGGTCTTGCGTCTATCGCTATAGGGAAACCATTGAAACCGGGAAGGAGCATTATGCCCCGGTATCAACTGGGCTCTGTCTATCAGGCAGGGCGTAAGCAAAAAACATGGTATGGGAGATTCCGAGAGGATATCCGAAAACCGGATGGCACCATAAAAAGGAGGAATCGGAACATCCGGCTAGGCACTGTTAGCGAATTGCCTATTCTTTTTGCGGATATCAAAGAATGCAGCGCGAAATCGGCTGGCAGAACTTGCGAAAGAAGCCAGTTCATCCACGGAAATGGAGTTTGCGGTGCTTGCAGAACGGTGGGAACAAGCAGAAGGGCCGACCATGAAGCCCACAACCTTGAGGCATTACCGGAATGCGTTACGGGCCTATCTCACCCCGGAATTCGGCCACATGCAAATGAATTCGATCAACCGCGAGAAAATTCAGTTATTTCTCGCAAAACAAGCGAAATGGTACAGTCTGAGCACTCTGCGGAGTATGCGAGTTGTGCTGGGTCTGACGCTAGGTTGGGCTAAGTCGTGCAGTTGGCTTGAAAATAACCCTTGTCGGGATATCAAGCTACCAAAAGAAACCGGGGGCAGAAAGGTGATCCGCACGGTATTGACGCCCGCGCAGGTCATCGCAATTGCGGAAAAATTGGAAGAACCGTATGCAACTCTGGTGCTGTTCTTGGCAGCATCCGGCTTGCGTATCGGAGAGGCCATCGCAGTTAAGGAGTCGGATTTCGACGGGAATGTCCTCCACGTCACACGTCGAATTTATGACGGAGACGAGGATGCCGTGAAGACTCGACACTCGATCCGCGAACTCCCGATTGATCCGGCGCTGGTATCGCGGATGCGCCAGCTTGAAAAGGGCAAGTGGATCTTCCAATCGCGGGAAGGTACTCCAGTGAATCCCGGCAATGCGCTGAAGCGGTATGTCCGACCTGCGGTGACGGAACTCGGAATCACAATTGGCGGCTGGCACGATTTTCGGCACACGATGACCACCCAGATGCGCCGTAATGGAGTCCATCCGAAGGTGATTTCAGGCATTCTTGGCCACTCGAAAGTTGATTTGGCTATGAATACCTACGACCACGCGGATGTAGAGGATTTCAGGCAGCCGCTCGCCTTCGTAGGCAGAGAGTTGTTACGAAATGTTACGAAGAATGCTGCAACAGCCTGAAATGCTGGTGCAAATAAAGGGGTTGGTGAGCGCGGAAGGAATCGAACCTTCAACCTACTGATTAAGAGTCAGTTGCTCTGCCAGTTGAGCTACGCGCCCTTCAATTTCCAGAAACCCTGCTTCAGAACGAAGTTAGATGGCGGGGTCAATTGCAGCTTCTGTTTTACTCAGAAGTTCAATCGCAGTCTAACAAACGAGTTTCTATTCCGCAAGCCAACAAAGCGATAGCAAACAAGGAATAGTGTCTCCGGAGCAGACCATTCCAGTCGACGCGACCATTAGCGCCCTTCAGAGACGCAAAAACAGCGTCTCTTGGGTCCCGAGGAGCGGCGACTTCGAGACAAACCAAACCGCACAGGACATCCCTGGATTGCACAAACGCCCGCTCCCGAAGCCGCAACCGGATTTTAATCCGCAAGCCGGGTTCATTCCACAACCGGACGCGTGTTGATCTGCACCAAATCCGCCGTGGGACGCGCCGATGGCCGGCGGGTGGGCTGTGGCATCGGACTTCCCGGCAGGCGGCTCGCGCTGCACCTGCTCGGCGGCGGCAACGCCTCTCGGGCAAGCCTGCTCGGGCTGCTGCGGCGCGCGCCAGAAGTCAAGGTAGCCCACCTGATGTACGCAACTGACGGTGCAGTGCGGGGCGCAACTTTTCTCCGTCAAAAATTCGCGGCGGATATCGGCCACCGTGTATTCCGCCAAGGCTTTGCCCGGGTAGCCGCGCTGCTGCGAGCAGTAGTGCACCAAGTCCATCTTCACAAATGTAAAGATAGCGGGCCCCGGCGCGGCATCGCCACTGGTTCGGCAAGCCGAGCGCGATCCTGTCCTGAAAGTAATTGAACCGCGAATAATTCCGCCGGGCCATATGCCTTCATTTGAGGAAGACCTCACGCTCATTGGCCGAGAGCGGACGCAACTGGCCATCGCCGTCGTGAATGATGCCGATGGTGGAGGTGAAACCCAGTTGACGCGCGCGCCTTCCCACCACCAGGGCGTCATGCGGATCGTGGATGCCGCCGCCGACCACGCTGTTGATGTTGACGTGGAAGTCGGCGTATTCGGCCAGCAGTTGCAGCTTTTTGTCGAGCACCTTCAGGCTTTTCTTGCTCACCTCGTCCGGCATGACGTTGTCGATGGAGATCTGCATGTGGTCAAGTCCGGCGCGGTTGAGGCGCTGGATGCGCTCGGCGGTGAGCAGATATCCGTTGGTGATCAGGCCGGTGATGATTCCCTTGGATCGGATGTAGCCGATCAGCTCGTCCAGTTCCGGATAGAGAATCGGTTCACCGCCGCTGATCGTGATGATCGTGGTGCCCAGCCTCGCCAGGTGATCGATACGCTCCTGCATGACGGCGAGCGGCACCGGCTTGGAAGTGCTGTCATACTCGTTGCAATAGGCGCAGGAGAGATTGCAGCGGCGCATGGGAATGATGTGCGCCATCACCGGATGGTCGGTCGACACCACCCCCTTGGCAATCATTGCCAACTCGCGCAGACGACGATTTGCCGCGATTATTGTTCTGCGTAGCCCACGATTCTTACTCGACATAGAGGTCCAGCTTTTTATTACAACACAGAACCCCTGGCCGGCCGGAACCTGCTTTCGCCGATCAGCGAAAAGCCGGGTTCATCGGGGAATAGCGGCAGGATGGATTGTCTCGCTTGTATCGGCTCCGCGACGCGACCGGGCTTACCGCCGCCGAACGGCATAGGAGTCCGACTGGCGCTGAATTCGGAGTGGAGCGACACTGGGCCGGTGCGGCTCGCGGCGCTCATTTATAATCATTTGTTCTGTACAGTTTCGGAGCTTTAGAAAAAAATGATTCGATTTCTGCAAACCAAAGGCCCGATTCAGAAGATTTTACTGGTCGGCTTTTTGGCCATCATCTGCATCATGATGGTCGTCACCCTTGTTCCCGGCGGCATTCTCAACGAGTTCGGGATCACCCATGAGGGCCTCATCGCCAAGGTTGGCTCCGAGCAGATTACGGCTCAGGACGTCAATCAGCAGGCGAACCAGATAGCCCGCAGCCAGTTCCCGCGTGGAGCTCCTCCGCAGCTTCGCCCCTATCTTGTGCAACAGGCCGCCGAATCGCTGATGATGCAGGGCCTTTTGCTGAACGAAGCCAATCGCATGGGCTTCCGCACCAGCGACGAAGAACTGCGCTACGAACTGCAACACGGCGGGCTTTCGTCCCAGCTTTTCCCCAACGGCAATTTCGTCGGCACCGATCAATACAAGGCGTTTGTTGAGACCAACTTCAACCTGACCATTCGCGCAATTTGAAGACAAGCTGAAGCGGCAGATCACGATGAACAAATTGCGCAATGTTATCGAGGGAGGCGCAACCGTCTCTTCCGATCAGTTGGTCCAGCAGTTCCGCCAGGCCAACACCAAGGTAAAGTTTGACTACGCCGTGATCTCGCAGCAGGACATGGCCAAACAGATAAAGCCGACCGATGCCGAACTGCGGGCGTTCTACGAGAAGTCCAAGGCGCAATACGCGAACAGCATCCCTGAAAAACGCAAGGCGGTTTACATCCCGATCGACCAGGCGAAGCTGCCGAACCCGCCCAAGGTCACGGCGGAAGATTTGCAGAGTTACTACAACGCTCATCAGGATCAGTTCCGGGTTCCCGAATCGGTGACGGTGCGTCATATCCTGATTCGTACTCCGCCGGCCGGGCCGGACGGCAAGGTGGACCCCAAGGCCGTTGCCGAGGCGCGCGCCAAGGCCGAGGACATTCTGAAACAGCTCAAGGCGGGCGCCGATTTCGCGACGCTGGCAAAGAAATACTCGCAAGACCCGGCGAGCGCCCCCAACGGAGGATTTCTCGGTCCCATTACCCGCGGACGCACGGTTCCCGAGTTTGAGAAGGCCGCTTTCTCGACGCCCAAAGGACAGACCAGCGGCATCATTCAGACCGATTACGGCTTCCACATCCTTCATGTCGACGACAAGACCGAAGCGCACGTGAAGACCCTGGCCGAAGCCAAGCCGGAGATCGAGTCGGTGATCGCCCGCGATAAAGCCAAAGCGGCGGCCGAGGCGCTGTCCCATACGGTGGAAGCCGAAGCGCGCACCAATGGCATGGAAAAGGCCGCCAAGAATCATGGCCTGCAGGTGGTCGACATCGGTTACTTCGCTCGCTCCGAGTCGCTTCCCGGCATTGGCAATGCGCCGGCCTTTATGGATGCCGTGTTTGCCGCGAAGCCGATGGCGCCGCCCGCCTCCGTGGCCACGCCGCAGGGTTTCGCGATCCTGCAGGTCACGGACGTGAAACCTCCCTCGACTCCGACCTATGAGGAAGTAAAGGACCGCGTTGAACAGCAGTTCAAGAGCGGATCGGGCCCAGGCGATGCTCGCGCAAAAGACGCAGGAGCTCTCGGACCGGGCTCGCGCCCAGCACAACCTCCGCGCCGCCGCCAAAGAAGCTTGGCGCCACTCTGCACACCAGCGAATTCGTAACGCCCCAGGGCCAGGTGCCGGAAATCGGTGCGCTCACCGGGCCGGCAGCGCAGATTTTCACCATGAAACCGGGAGAGATTTCGGGCCCGATCAACACCGCAGCAGGGCGGGCTGGTCATGATGCTGCTCGACAAGCAGGAGCCGTCCATGGCCGACTTCGACCAGCAAAAAGACGAAATCCGCCAGCAACTGCTCCAGCAGAAGCAAATCGGAGATGTTTGAACTCTACATCGCCAATCTGCGCAAGGTGGCCGAGCAGAAAGGCATCGATCAAGATTTACGAGAAAGAGTTCACTCGTTTGATGGCCTCCGTGAACGAGTAGCCTGATTTCCAGTGCATACAGGGGGAGCGAAACTCTCCCCTTTTTTTGCCGTGTTCGTACTGGCTGTTACCATTTGGACGACTGGCAGAGCCAGCGTCCGTTATCCTCGGGTTGCGCGGCACTGGTGAGCATGATCGGCTTTTGCAACGCGCCCTTTCTAGAGATTGAAAGACACTGATGCTGAACCAGCGAGCTTCCGGAATTCTGTTGCATCCGACTTCATTTCCGTCGCACGGTGGAATCGGCGATCTGGGTCCGGCGGCCTATGAGTTCGTCGATTTCCTGGCCGCCGCCCGTCAGTCGCTCTGGCAGGTTCTGCCGCTGAATCCGCCGGGAATCGGCAACTCGCCCTATTCTTCCACCTCGGCCTTTGCCGGCAATGTTTTGCTGATCTCGCTCGACCGTCTTGCCGAACGCGGATTGCTTTCGCGGGAGACGATCTCGCAGACTTCCCGATGCCGGGGACCGCGTCGACTTCGAGCGCGTAGCGGAAGTGAAGTTGCCGCTGCTGGCCGACGCCGCGCGCGAATTCCTGCTCAGCGCCGGTGGAAACGACCGCGCCGCCTACGACGCTTTTTGCCGCGACAACTCCTGGTGGCTGGAAGATTTTGTCCTCTTCGATGCCTTGCGCCGCCGCTTTCACCAGCGAGAGCTGGAACCGCTGGCCGCGCGAACTCGCGCGCCGCGAGCCCGATGCGCTGAACCGGCTGCGCGACGAGTTGCGCGATGAGCTCGACATCGGGCGCTTCCTGCAGTTTGCGTTTTTCGAGCAGTGGCGGGCGCTGCGCTCGCGCTGCTGCCGCCAGCGGCATCCGCATCATCGGCGACATCGCCATATTCGTCAGCTATGACAGCGCCGATGTCTGGATGCATCCCGATCTTTTCCGCCTCAATGCCGATCTCGATCCCGAGGTCGTCGCCGGTGTGCCGCCGGATGCGTTCTCCGAAACCGGCCAGCGCTGGGGAAATCCCATGTATCGCTGGGATGTGCTGCGGCAACGCGATTACGACTGGTGGGTACAGCGCGTCAGTTGGGCGCTGCGCTTTTGCGACATCATACGGCTCGACCATTTTCGCGGCTTCCTGCAGTCCTGGGAAATCCCCGCCAGCCGAGCCCACGGCGGTTCACGGGCGCTGGGTCGACGGGCCGAAAGATGAGCTCTTCCAGGTTTTGCATAGCCAGGCTGGGCGATCTTCCTTTCATCGCCGAGGATCTTGGCCTCATTACCCCCGACGTTCATGCGCTTGCGCGAGCGCCTCAAGATTCCCGGCATGCGGGTTCTGCAGTTCGGCTTTGGCAATCCCGGCGCGCATATTTATTTGCCGCACCGTTACGAGGCCAACACGGTCGTGTACACCGGGACGCACGACAACGACACCACCGTGGGCTGGTGGCAGTCGCTTGCCGGGCAGGAGCGCCGCGATGTCCTGGCTTACCTCGGCGATGCCGCCGACGGCATTCACTGGGCGATGGCGCGGGCCGCCCAGAACTCCATCGCCAACCTCTGCGTCATCCCGCTGCAAGATGTGCTCGGCCTCGGCTCGGAAGCGCGCATGAACACTCCGAGCCATGCCCAGGGAAACTGGGATTGGCGCTACCGAAAGTCCGACTCTCACGCCGCAACTGGCGGAAAAGCTGGCGGCCATGGCCGAGGTTTCCGACCGGCTGCCGAGCCCTTCAGCGCAGCAGCAGACCGAGGGGAAAGCTCGCGAAAACTTCGCGGCATAGCAGAGCTTTGCTGGCCGGCCGGCAAAGTTTCGCCGGTCAGCAGATTCTTCAGCGGCGGACCCTGGCGGGGTCGGCGGCAGCACGATTTCCGCCGTCTCCCCACGCCTCGCCCAGCGGCATGCGCTCTTCGCCGCCCATCATGCTGTAGGCAAAGCGTGGAGTCGCCACCACGGCCATCTGCTGGCCGAATGTCCTGGCGTAAGCCACCACATGGCGCTCGCCTGCTCCCGCCACTTTCAACGGAACATAGTTCGCCGAGCTCGAACAGCTCGCGATACTGCGCCTGGCATGCAGCGCGCAACGTGTCACCCAGAGCTTCAGGCGGCCGTCGCTCCAATTTCGCAGCATTTCTCCGCACAGACGGCTGATGCCCTGCTCCTCCCGCGAGCGTTCGAGCATCTCGTCGCAGATACCGCCGGCGCAGCTCGAAGTCCACGGGGCGCCGGTTGTCCGGGTCCACCAGGCTGAAATCGAAAAGTTCCTGGCCCTGGTAGATATCGGGAACCCCCGGCGAGGTCAGCTTGATCAGGGTCTGCGAAATCGAGTTGATGGCCCCGAAGAGCGCGATCCTGGGCACGAATTCCTCGATCTGCCTGAGAAAGCGGTTGGGGCGGTTCTCCGAGCCGGGCGTCAGGATGCGCGCGATGAAGTTGTGCAACGCCTCCGTGTATTCCTGGTTCGGGTTGATCCAGCTCATATTGACCTTGGCCTCGTTCACCGCCTTCGTCATGTAGGCCTGGATTCGCGCCAGATAGTCCTCCGCCGCTGCTTGTCGAGCGCCCAGATGGCGCGGTTCGCAGGTTGCCATTTCCCTTGCCTTCGGCCACCCCTGCGGCCGATCCCCGGCGAACCCTGCCGGCTGAGCGGCCGGCAGTGGCCAGGCGCCCACCAGGGTTTGATAGAGCAAGTATTCCTCGTTGGCATCGGGAACCGTGCGTCCGTCGCTCAGGGTCCGTTTTTTTCCGCGATTGCTGCGCCGCCAGCGCAGCACCTGGGCCGCCCATAGCCGCGGCATCTCCGAGAGCACGTCGAGGCGCATACGGACATCCTCGCTGCGCTTGGTGTCGTGCGTCGAAGTGGCCAGCATCGAATAGCGCCACTGCTGCTGACGCTGCAGATTGCCGCGATGGAACTCGTCGAGTTCGACCCCGAACTCCTTGGGCGATCCGCCCACTTCATTCACCGAGACGAAACGGTTATAGACGTAGCAGGCGGTGTCTTCCATTCCCTTTGCCATCACCGGGCCGGTCAATTGCTGGAACTTCAAGGCAAAATACAACTGCTTGCGGTAGCCGTAGATGGCCCCGTCGCCGCCGTCGCCGCCCCGCAGCAGCAGGATGTCGCGCAGGAATTCGAACACCGTGCCCGGCATGCTGCTGTTGCGCCGCTTGGCCCGGGCGATCGCTTCGTTGATGTATCCCCGGTCGCGCTCGCTGATGTTGCCTCGTTCGTCGAGGTAGGTGCGATAGACGGGAAAACACGCGATGGTTTCGCGAATCGCGTCGCGCAGCACCGACCGGGTGAAGTCGCGCGCCCGGCGATTCATCGATGAGATCTCGTCCAGCATGTGGCTGAGCACGTTCACTTCGCTGGAGAGCGCCGTGTGCATGATCAGTTTCTTGCTCTGGTAGATGATCGTCTCCACGTCCATCCACTGGCCGAGAAAGCGCTGGTAGAGATTGGTGAAGGATTTGCGGTTGCGGGTATCGATGAAAATCCCGTTCACCAGGTTCGCAAAGTCGTAGCCGACGGTGCCATCGACCGGCCAGTCTCCCGGCAGATCCTCTCCCGGCTCCAGAATCTTTTCCACCACCACGTACAGCGGCGCCCGTTCGCCGGCCGCGTCTTGCTGGCCGAAGGCGCTCTGCAGTTCCAGCTCGATTCCGTTCTCGGCCCGCGGCTGCTTCGGTTCGCCGCCGTAGCATTGGCTGGCGGCATAAAGCATCTGCAGCCGGGCGAAGTACTGCGGCGGGTTCAACAGCCCGTCGGGGTGATCGATCCGCAGTCCGGACACGGTGCCGGCGGCGAGCAGTCGCCGGATCAGGGCTCCGGTCGCGGCGAAAACCTGCGGGTCTTCCATGCGCAGCCCGACCAGGTCGTTGATGTCGAAGAAGCGCCGGTAATTGATCTCCTCGGCGGAGACGCGCCAATGCGCCAGCCGGTATGCCTGCGCCTCCAGCAGCTTGTGCAGCGCGTCGAAGCTGCGGCCATCGCCCGGCGCGTCCGTTGATGCGGCGCAGCGCCTCCTCCACCAGCCGCTTGATCTCCGGCTTGCGCTCCACCATGTCTCGCAGCCGCTGGCCGATGAATGGAGTCTCGCGCTGCCGCGCCGTAGCGCGCTCCGGCTTCGACGGTATCGTGCTTCGGCAGCTCGGCGAATCCGGCCAGCACGCCCATCAGTTCGCGCGCCGATTCCTCGCCCGCCAGGGAGCGTGAAGTCGCCTAACGGCTTCGAAGATGAGCGGAATCGTCTGCGGGTCGATCGGCAGAATCTTGTCGTAGTAGTCGATCCGGAAATCGCCGTCAGCGTACTTGAGCACCAGCCTGCCCGACTCGAGTTCCTCGCCATACTGATCGCCCAGAATCGGCAGCAGAACTTTATTGTGCAGTTCGCCTTTTAGCGGGTTCCAGTCGATATCGAAGAAGTCCGCGAACTTTGAAGCGCGCCCGTTCCGCAGCACATCCTGCCACCACGGATTGGTGCCGTACCCCACGCCCATGTGGTTCGGCACCACGTCCAGCAGCAGTCCCATGCCGTGGTTCTTCAGCTCCGCCGCAAGTTCGTCGAGTTCTTCCTGAGTTCCCAGCTCCGGGTTGATGGCATTGTGGTCGATGATGTCGTAACCGTGCATGCTGCCGGCATGCGCCTTGAGAATAGGCGACGCGTAGCAGGTACCGACCCCGAGTTCATGCAGGTAGCCGACCAGCTTGCGCGCATCGCTGAAGCGAAAAGCACGATTGAATTGCAGGCGGTAGGTCGAAAGCGGCCGGAGCTGCTCCTTGCGGACGGCAAGGCGCCCCAGACACTCGCGCAATCCGGACGCCTCATCGACGACAACAACTGACTGGTTTAGCATTCCTGGCCAAGCTCTTGGATGTCCATGAATACGCCACTTAGATGCGCCCCGGAGACAGGGTGTCCGCCCGGGAGTGCTCGCCCGCGTGTTCGCCTGCATCGGGGTCCCCGGCGAGCTGCTTCGCGCATCGCTGGGGTGATTTCCGGGTCCACGGCGAGTACTGCTCGCTGGGTGACTCGCCGGGCTCGCCGTTTTTGTTTCCGGCAATCCGTCCCGCCGCTTTACTAATTCGCCGTCAACGCCGAAAATAACGAGTTGCCCGCCACGGGGGGCGCGCATCGCGTTTGCGAACCCTCACTCACCCCATCTGCTTGAAAGGACGATCATGGCATCCAGTGGTGAACTGATTCGCTTGATGAACTACGTCGACGATATTTCCACGACCCTGCGGCGGATCAAGACCGCAAGCGCATTCGTCGAGGCTGATGAAAAAAAGCGTCTGGCCGAGTACATGCGAAACGCTGATCCGAGCTATCTCAAGATTCTGGAAGCTCTGGACAGAGGAGATTGATGGCCGCGATTCACACGGTCGCCGTGATCGGAGCCGGGGTCATGGGCCGTGGCATTGCTCATGCCGCGGCTCTTGCGGGTTACCGCACGATTCTGGAGGACATCCTGCCGGCGACCCTGCGCAAGGCCGGTGATGAAATCCGCGGCGCACTCGACGAGGCGGTCGCGGCCGGCAGGCTCTCGCCCGAGCAAGCCCAAGCCGCTTTCGCCCGCCTGGAGTACGCCCATTCGGTCGAGGAGGCGGCGCGCCAGGCGGACTTCGTCATCGAGGCCGTGCCCGAGGAGATGGAGTCGAAGATCGAAATCTTCACCATGCTCGACAAAATCTGCCGTCCCGAGACCTTCCTGGGCTCCAACACTTCCTCGCTTTCGGTCACCGAAATCGCTTCCGTCACCTACCGGGCGCACCGCATCGCCGGCATGCACTTCTTCAATCCCGTGCACAAAATGAAGCTGCTGGAGATCGTGCGCGGCCTGGAAACCGACGACCAGACCATTGCCGCCGCCGTCGAGATCGGCACCCGCATGGGCAAGGAAGTGGTCGTTGTCCGGGAATCGCCCGGGTTCATCACCAGCCGCATCAATGCCCTCATCGGGAACGAAGCTTTTTACATGCTTCAGGAGGGCGTGGCCTCGGCCGGCGATATCGACAAGGCGATCAAGCTGGGCCTCAATCATCCCATAGGCCCCTTCGAGATGGTCGATCTGGTTGGACTCGACACCCGCCTGCACATCCTGGAATATCTGCACAAAACGCTGGGCGAGAAGTATCGTCCCTGTCCGTTGATGGTGCAATACGTCAAAGCCGGACGTCTCGGCCGCAAATCCGGCCACGGCGTATACGATTATCCCGAGCCCGGTGCCGCGCAAAGGGGGCCTCAACATGCCCGTAGTCGCGGTGAAAAATCGGCGGTGAACAGCTGAGCCGGCGTGCTGAGGTGCCAGACTGCAATGGAATGTTCACAATGTCGCACAGACTGATGCTTGTGCTTGCCGCGTGCCTCTCTGTCGCGGAGCTGGCCCCGGCCGCATCCTGGCCACGCATCCAGCCCTTTGATCGCATCTACAATTTTCCCCGGCCGCAGGACATGTACCTGAGCTTGCCGATTCTGGCCGTTAACGGCAGGCCGGCCTACATCCTCGAATGCGCCAGTCCGGAAAACCCCCGCGCCCGCGCTGAAAGCTTTCACCCTACCCACGAGTTCGAATGCCGCCTTTCGCTTCCCGGAGCGACCAGCGGCCGATAACCTGCTACTGAGCGACGGCTCCAAGCGAGAGCCGCACCGAACCCAACCGGCTTCAACTGGAACCAGCTCAGCGGCCCCTGTTACCGCTATCCGGACTACGGCGGGCAGCGCACTTTCCGCCTGCGAGACATGCGGCTGATTGTCACCGTCTCCAACGTTCTCTTCGCTCCCGAGCTTCGCGAGGGACAGAGCCGCAAGCGTTCTATCCAGGGACTGACCTTGCACGTGCAGGGGTTCTTCGATCCCGCCGCGACCAACAACTTCGCCATGCCCAGCCGTTACGAAGAGCCGAAGCCCTTGCTGCCGGATCAGCCCGCGGGACGGCTCGATTGCAAAAAGCCGGTGCTGAAACCCTCGAGCGCCGGAGTTCGCTAACATCGCCTGCGCGAAATTCGCGCGAAATTTTGGAAGTGTCATTCTGAGCGAGCACAGCGAGCGAAGAATCTGTGTATTTGACCTGTAAGGCGACGGTACCCTGGGTTTCGCAGCGTGATTTTCGGGGTCCCGGCGAGGCTCGGCTCGCTGGGGTGGCTTTTCGGGGTCCCCGGCGAGGCTCGGCTCGCTGGGGTGGTTTTCGCCTCCGGCGACTCGGCTCGCGGTGGCTTCGGGGTCCCCGGCGAGGCTCAGGCTCGCTGGGGCGATTAAACTGCTCTAGAATCTCTCCATGTCATCCACCCCGGAACATCTCGCGCTGGTCCGCCAGCAACTGGAGCGCTACGATCATCCGCTGCTGAGTTTCGCGGCGGAACTCCACGACGGGCAGGTTCAGGTCAAAATAGAGTTCAAGAATCCGCCGGTTCCGGTGCACACTTATTTTTTCTACGTCCACCCGCGCGATGCCGAAAATCCGCAGTTCGCATGGTCTTTTCAGCGGCAGCTCTACGATTGCATGCACGACTATTTCGTCGAGATGTTCACCCGCACTCCCTATAACCTCGAACTGCCTTCCAAATGAAAACTGCCCCGACCGTGAGCAAAGATGACCGCTAATCCGCTGCGTCAACGCATTGTCGAGCTCATCCGGCGCGAAGGGCCGATTCCCTTCTCGCGCTACATGGCCATGTGCCTGTACGAGCCCGAGCTGGGTTACTACATGCGGCCGCGCGAGCAGTTCGGCAAAGGCGGCGATTTTTACACCTCCTCGGACGTGCATGCCTTGTTCGGGCGTCTGCTGTGCCGTCAATTTGTCGAGTTCTGGCAGGCGCTCGGCGCACCCGCCGCGATCGAGCTGATCGAACTCGGTCCCGGACGCGGCCTCTTTGCCCGCGACGTGCTCGACTGGGCGGCCAAAAAGCATCCGGAGTTCCTGCGGGCGCTCCGCTACCGGCTGGTCGAGACATCGCCCTGGCTGCGGCAGCGTCAGCAGGAGCGGCTGGCCGAATTTATCGCCAGCGGACAGGTCACGATCGACAGCGATTTCTCCTCGGCCCTGGCGCGATCACCCCACAACCGCAAAGCGGGTGCGGCGAAGACCACGGACGGCGATGCACTGATCGTATTCGGCAACGAATTTTTCGACGCGCTTCCGGTCGAGGTGCTCACCGACGAAGGCGAGCTTCGCGTGGCGGAAAAAGACGGCGCCTTGACCGAGCAAACCGTCGATCCGCGTCCGCAGGTGCTCGAATACGTCGATCGCTACGGCGTGCATCCGCCCGCTGGCGGACGCGTCGAGGTTTCGCTTGCCGGCCTGGAATGGATGCGCCGCATCGCCGACGCTTTTGCCGGCCCGCAGCGCGCGGCTTCGCCGTCTTCATCGACTACGGCTACACGCGCCCACAGCAACTCGCCGGACGCCATCTGGATACGCTCATGACCTACCGGCAGCACCGGGCGAGCGACAATCCCTACGAGGCTCCGGGCGAGCAGGACATTACCGCGCACGTCAATTTCACGGCTCTGCGCGCCGC
The DNA here is from genome assembly GCA_963786555.1 of uncultured Acidobacteriota bacterium. Lineage (GTDB taxonomy): Bacteria > Acidobacteriota > Terriglobia > Terriglobales > Acidobacteriaceae > CAWBRT01. Next base: position 40,651 of record CAWAZO010000007.1, on the reverse strand, counting down.
CGCCGGCAGGGCGGCCTCGACCATCTGGCGCTGTTGACGCAATCGCAATTCCTGATGGGAGTCGGCGAGCCGACCCAGTTTGCGGAGGCCTTCGAGGATTGCCGTTTGCCGCAGGAACACGCCAAGGTCGCGATGCAACTGAAGCACCTGGTCACCCCCGCCGGCATCGGAGAAATCTTTCAGGTGCTGCTGCTGTCGCATGGCATCGAGCCGGCGAAAGCCCGCACCCTGAGCGGGCTGAAGTTCGCGCGCTAGCGGGAAACCCTGTTCAGAGCTGGCCTATATCATCCGAGCACCCCGATCTGCCAACTGCGGCAGATTGGGGGCACCAGCCAAAATGGCGGCATCGTTCCGTTTTGCGTCGGCTGATGCAGTTTTGGCTTGCAAACGCACTCCCGAGCAGTACAATTTCGGCCATCCAGAGCTGGGAAAAGTAGATTCCCGCTAAAAAGGGAGGATACTCATGAACCTCGGGAAAGACGTAAAGGTTTTTGCAGTTCTTATTATTTTGACATTTTGCTATAGCACTATTGCATTTGCGGGTGATTGCGATTGGTGCGTATGCAAAGGCAAGGACACTGTTAACAGTTGTACGAAGTGTTGCGCGGCCGCTCAGGAACAATCCACAAAATTGCAGTTGCGAATATCTGGCGACGGAAAGGCTATTGTAGATCAAGACGGAAAAGAGGTTGCCCGATTTGCTAAGGATATGAAGGTTCAGACAGCAACAGAAACAAAAGGCAAAGCGAGTAACGTAGCGTTACAAGGTTGCATGCGATGTACTTATGAATGTGTTGTATATCAGGGCGAGCGATGTGTGCAGCGGGTACGGAGTTGCACCTGGGATTTTGACTGTAAAAAGTAATGACCCAGGGCTGGTGGCCCAGGTCTGGGGAGCGAGAGAGACTGACGGTGCCCCATATCTGCCGCAGTTAGCGGATGTGGGGCCTAGAGCGGTTCCAAAGTTGATGTATCACGAGTCAGCATCCCGCTAGACCAGATTCGCGGAAGCTATATCCGCAGAAGGCAGCCGGGCCTTGTGCCCGGCGGTGATATCGACGGACACACCAATTCGGAAACTGCACTAGAACGAGTAGCGCACGGCGAACTGCACCTGCCGCTCGCGATAGAGGTTTGTGCCGGCAGCGCTGGCAGAGCCGAACGGAGAATAGCCGGTTATGTTGTCCGCATAGTTGAGCACCGCCGGAACTCCCGCATAGGCGTCGCCGACGAAGAGCTTTGCATCACGTACATCGTCTGGTTGAGGTTGCTGACCTGCTCGGTATTGAAGAGGTTGAAGGCTTCCACCAGCACCTCGATCTTTTGACGTTCGGCGAATTTGAAGCTGCGCGCCAAGCCGCAAGTCGATGTTGGAAAAAGCCGGATAACGGAAATCGTTGCGCGGCAACAGGGTGCGCAAGACGGTAGGTTCCACCCGAGCCGTTGATGCCGCCGGCGATTCCGTAGTTCGAGCTGCAATAGCTCGCGCTGCAGGTGTAATCGTTGCCGCTGATCGACTCCGTGTAAGGTCTGCCGCTGGAGATGATCATCACCGGAGCCAGGCTCCAGCCGTTCAGCATCGTCCTGGTCAGCTTGCCGCTGTCCTGGAAATATCGCGGCTGCCAGATCAGCGCCGTCACGAAGCGGTGGCGGACGTCATAGTTCGAGTTCCCTTTTTCCAGTGCCAGGTTGTTAGGATCGTAGACCTGTCCGTAGCTGGCGGTCTGCGTCTGCGAGGGATCGGCGGATTGTCGATCGCATGCGAAAAGGTGTAGCTCATCTCGAACTGCAAGCCCTCGGTCATGCGCCGCTTCAATTGCACAACGGCGGCGTTGTAAGAGGAGTTGGCGCTGCTGGTGGCATCGATGATTGCGCCGTAGTTGGTGATCGGGCGAGCGCCGCCATAGAACGGAACGGTCACGGTCTTCCCGTTGAAGGGACCGCCATTGAAGATGTAAGAGGCGGTGGTGGTTGGCTCACTGTTCGGAAGGTTCTTGTCGATCCATTGCATCATCTCACGCCCGAAGGTTCCCAGGTAGCTGAGCGAGACGACCGTGTTGCGGGCGACTTCGCGCTCCAGCACCAGATCGAATTCGTGGATCTGCGGGTTCTGGAGGTGCGGATCGAAGTAAGTAATCGAGGGAACAAAGGAGCTGCACGAGGAGGAAATCACGTCTGCGGAAAGTTCGGGGCGCAGCTTGAGTTGTACTGGACGGTGTAGTTGGTCTGGGTGACGCCCGGGATGCCGCTGCCGAGCAGGACGCTGCCAATGGCGCTGTTGTTGATGCGGCCGTAATAGATGCCATAGCCGCCGCGAAGCGCCGTCTTGGCGTCGCCGAAGACATCCCAGGCGAAGCCGACGCGGGGACCGAAATTGTTTTTATCGGAGGGCATCGTCAGGGTCGGGTTCACCCCGTTCAAGGAAGCCAGCAAAGAGCCCTGGGATTGCGCCAGGGTTGGGAAGCTGGCGTTGGGATACTGCACCTGGAGGCAACTGCTCGTACTCGTAACGCAGGCCGAGGTTGATCGTCAAACGCGGCAGGATCTTCCAATCGTCCTGAATGAATCCCGCGTAGTCCCAGGTATGGAATTGGGTGCCGATCGGTCCGAATGCCTGAGAAAAGCTGCTCCAGTTGGTGGCCGGCCTGCCGGCGAACAGAGCCGGATTCTGAAGGATCGTATAGTCTTCGACGAAGTCGTCGAGGGTGCTGTAGCTGTAAGAACCGTACCCGTTATAAAGATAATTCTGAATATCGTTGACGCGATTGAGGTCGAAGCCAAACTTGAACAGATGATGCCCATGCATCCAGCTCATGACTTCGGAGAACTGGTTGCGGGTCTCATTGGGATAAGCGTAGCGGGTGAACGTGGTTGGAGTGCCGATCCATAACTGCGAAGCGATGGAAATCGACGGCACGTAGCCGCTGGCGGCGAACCAGATTGCTGTCCACCTCGGCGAGCGGACGGCGGGCGGCGGTTTCGTACTGGAAGTCGCGCCCGAACTGATAGCGAAATTCGCTGGTCAGGTTATTGGTCAGCGTCGATGCGCAAGCGCCCCATGAGCATATCGGTCTTGACGTAGTCGCTGCCCCAACTGGCGATGCCGTCGTTGTAAACCGGAACCGTCTGAACCCCGTTGGGAGAGCTCCAGCGCATACGGTTGTAGCTGACGGTGAAGGTATTTTTGCCGTTGATGACCCAGTCCAGCTTGGGGAAGAAGATGTCCTGATTGCCGGTGCGCGGAACCACGCCGGTCTCCGACAGCAGGAAGTTCTGGGCGGCGTTGTAATAGCCCTGGACCTGGCTCTGCATGGCAGGAGAAATGGTGTTGCAGCCGGAGCCGCTGCAAAGTCCCAGATACTTGGCGATCGTGTTCAGGTCGGACTTCGCGCCCAACTGCGTAGCCGGTGTTGCTCAGCGTGGTTTGGGTGGTCGCAGGGGCAAAAAAAGAGCTGCCGGACGGGGCGGCAACGCCGGCGAAGTTGAGACGCTGGCCATCGTAGTTGAAGAACCAGAACAGCTTGTCTTTGATGATCGCCCCACCGAGATTGCCACCGAACTGCTGGCGGCGATCCAGGGGTTTGACGGCCTGTGAAGTGATTGTGCCGGAGTTGTCGGTGTACTCGGTCGAGAACGGGTTGGTCGCGCCGAGGATGTTGTTATCGCGGAGGAAGTAGAACGCTTCGCCGTGAAGGTTGTCGGAGCCGCTCTTGGTGACCGTATTGATCACGCCGCCGGCGGCGCCGCCGTACTCCGACGGAGAAGTTCGAGTTGTTGACCTGGAACTCGCGCACCGAACTCTGACTGATGGTGTGCGCCATGCGGGTGCGGCCGCGTTCTTCCGACCAGAAGGCGTCGTTGTTGTTGCCGCCGTCGACGGTATGCATGTTCAGCAGTCCGCTGATGCCGCGGAAACTGATCAGCCCGTAAGGACCGTCCGGAACCAAGCCGGGCGTCAAAAGCGCGAAATTCGACCATTTGCGGCCATTGATCGGCAGGTTTTGAATGGCGGTGTTGTTAATGTTGGTGGCAAAGTCCGGCTGCGCGGTGTTGACCGTCGGGGCTTCGTCGGTGACCTGGACGCGTCTCGATCGGCGGTGCCAAGCTTCAAGCCGACTTCGACCTCGGTGACACGGCCGATTTCGACGATCAAGCCCGAGACCCTGTAGGGCGCAAACAGACGGCGCCTCGACCGTCACTTCGTATTGGCCGGGAGAGAGCGTGGTGATGCGGAACTTGCCGAAGCTGTCCGTCATGCCGGTTTTTTTCTCGTGAGTTCCGAGATTTTGAACGGTGATCCTGGCGTTGGGTACCACCGCCTTGGACTGGTCGCTGACCGTGCCGCCGATAGCGCCAGCCGTGGTCGATTGGGCAAGGGCCGCTACCGGCAGCAGGATGCAAAAAAGCATCGCCAGCGCAAAGCCACTCCGGCAAATCTTAGATCCGTCGCTTGCCGGGAACCCCTGCGCGGCGAGGCATCTGCTGTTCGTTGAGTTCATCAAATGCTCTCCTGAGAACGTGCGTTGAAATTCAAACGGCAACGGCAGAAAACATTGATCCGATCCACATCCTCTCGATCACCGCTGAAGACGGTGTTCGCCGAAAACCCGTGTCCCCGGCTACTTCGCGCGAGATAGCTTTGGCAAAACCGGTCTCCCGCCATGCCTCCGGACAAAACACACACTGCCGCGAACGCTGGGGAAACATGAAAATTTTCAGAGTTGCACAGTTGGGATTAGACCACGCAGGAACTCTCCGGAAGAAACGAATTCTTGAAGAATCTTGCGGCTTGCCAAAGATATATTGGCAAAACAGTAAGTGAGGCGAACACCTGATGCGCATCGACCCTGGTTGCAAACGGTGCCCCGCGGAAATCTTTCAAGACCATGCGGTGAACGCCGGCCCCAGCCGATAGTAGAAGTGAGCGGCTAGACCGGATTCGGGGAAGGTATCTCCGCAGAACCGGGCCGGGACTTGTGCCCGGCGGTGATCGCGACGGATACACCAATTCGAAAACTGCTCTAGAATGGCCGGGCGCGGCAGTCCCGCCGATCATAAAAACTTAGCCGCAGGTACTCCGCGCTGAATCTAATGTGCATAGCGCAAGCCTTTGTCCTCCATCCCTGGCGCGGGTTGGAGGATGTTTTCAGCCACGCGTATTCCGGAAGCGGAGCCGGGCGATCGGAGTCCTCGGCAAACCTTCGCCTTTGCCGGGCTGAAGTTAGCGTCTGGTGGTGATCTTGGGGATACACCAACTCGGGAATTGCTCTAGAATCGGTGTAGATAGGCACATACGCTCAATCTGAATTCCGGCAGCGTCGCGGTTGTGCGTAGTGGGGTGGAACCGGTTAGCGCATCGGAGTGGAAGCGGAACAGCCCGCGGCAGGCTTGAGCGCGAGCGTAGATCAATACGCATGAACAATAATTCAGTGAATCAGGCCAGGCCGCCGAGATCCTGCGGCAGGCGATTTCGCGTCATGTGCGGCGCACGCTTGTCAGGCGGGAGGACGAATTGACGACCAGCGAGTTCGTCACGCCGGTTTCGCTGGCGGTGCGCGACCAACTGGTCGACCGCATGTTGCAAACCGAATCCCGCTATCGCGCTGCCGGCGCCAAGCGCCTCTACTATCTGTCGATGGAATTCCTCATGGGCAGACTGCTGGGCGACACCCTGTGCAATCTGCGTCTGATGGAAATAACCCGCCAGGCTCTGAGCCCGATGGGGGAAGACCTGGACAAGGTACTGGAAAGCGAGACCGGACGCCGGACTGGGCAACGGCGGACTGGGACGGCTGGCCGCCTGTTTCCTGGAGTCGATGGCAACCATGGGCATGCCGGGCTATGGCTACGGCATCGATTACGAGTACGGCCTGTTCAAGCAGGAGATCGTGAACGGATTTCAGCGGGAGAAGCCCGACCGCTGGAAAGCCAACGGAACCCCGTTCGAGATTCCGCGTCCCGAGCAGGCGATTGTGATTCCGCTCTACGGGCGGGTGGAAAATCTGCGCAATGCCGAAGAGGACTACCGGCAGAACTGGACCGACTACAAGATCGTGCTCGGGGTTCCCAACGACATGCCGGTGGTCGGTTACAACGGCGAGACGGTCAATTTTCTGCGGCTGTTCAGCGCCCGCGCCTCGGAAGATTTCGATATCGAGATTTTCAATCGCGGCGACTACATCCGGGCGGTGGAGCAGAAGATCGGCACGGAGAATATTTCCCGCCTTTTGTATCCCTCCGATTCGGTGATGGCGGGCCGCGAGCTGCGGCTGGTGCAGGAGTATTTCCTGGTCGCTTGCGCGGTGCGCGACATCGTGCGGCGATACCTGGATGAGTACGAAAATTTCGATCAGTTCGCGGAAAAAGTTGCCATCCAGATGAACGATACCCATCCGGCGCTGGCGGTGGCCGAGCTGATGCGGGTGTTCATCGACGATCACGGCATGGAGTGGGAGCCGGCCTGGAAGCTGACGCGCAAAGTGCTGGCCTACACCAACCATACGCTGCTGCCGGAGGCGCTGGAGAAATGGAGTTTGTCGCTGCTGGAGCACGTGTTGCCGCGGCACACGCAGATCATCTTCGGCATCAATTACCGCTTTCTCCGCGGACTCTCCACCCTGAGCTGGATGGACGGCGAAAAAGTGCGGAAGATGTCGATCATCGAAGAGGGCTTCGAAAAGCAGGTTCGCATGGCGCACCTGGCGATTGTCGGCTCGCACGCGGTCAACGGCGTCTCGGCCCTGCACAGCGAACTGCTTCGCTCGAACCTGGTTCCGGAATTTGCCCAGCTATGGCCGGAAAAGTTCAGCAACAAAACGAACGGCGTGGCGCCGCGGCGCTGGCTTCTGCAGGCGAATCCACAGCTCTCGCGGCTGCTGTGTGAAACCATCGGCGAGGAGTGGATCACCGATCTGGAAGAGCTGCGAAAGCTGGAGCAATATGCGGACTCGGCCGAATTCCAGCAGCGCTTCGCCGCAGGTGAAGTACGACAACAAGGTGCGGCTCGGCAAGGTCATCGAGGAACAGACGGGCGTCGACCGTCGACCCGGCCTCGATGTTCGATGTGCAGATCAAGCGCATCCACGAATATAAGCGCCAACTGCTGAACGTGCTGCGGATCATCGGCGACTACCTGCGCATCGTGGAAGACGGCCAGGAAATCGCGGTGCCGCGCACGGTGATCTTTGCCGGAAAAGCCGCGCCCGGCTACTGGGCGGCCAAGCAGATCATCAAGCTCATCCATAGCGTCGCCGAGGTTGTGAACCACGATCCGAGGGTGAAAGACCGGCTGAAGATCGCGTTTCTGCCCGATTACCGGGTTTCGCTGGCGGAGGTGATCATTCCGGCGGCCGATCTCAGCGAGCAGATCTCGACGGCCGGGATGGAGGCCTCCGGCACCGGCAATATGAAGCTGATGATGAACGGAGCGCTTACGGTGGCGACCTACGACGGGGCGAACGTCGAGATGATGGAAGAGGTGGGCAGCGAGAATATCTACGTCTTCGGGCTGCGCGCGGAAGAGATTCAGATGATGCGGCAGCGCGGGCTTTATAATCCGCGCGCAATTTACGAGAGCAATCCCCTGGTGAAGCGGATTTTCGACTGCTTCACCCATGACCGCTTCTCGCCCCAGGAGCCTGGATTGTTCCGCTGGATCTTCGACGAGCTGATCAATCGCGGAGACCGTTTCTTCCACGTGGCCGACCTGCCGGCCTACATGGCGATCAATGAGCGCATCGATCAGGAATTTCTGAATCGTCCGCTGTGGAACCGCAAGTCGATTCTGAACACCGCGCGCTCTCCGAAGTTCAGCAGCGATCGCACCATCCGGGAATATGCCCGCGAAATCTGGAAGTTGAAGAGTTTTCCGCCCGATTGGGTTTCTTTTCCCTTGCCGCAACTCTATGGCGAAGGCGAATGCGAGAACGTCATTCCCGATGCCCGAGTCGCTCCAGAGTAGGCGTATTCGAGCCCGCGTCCGACGCTAAGCGCGCAACGTTCAGGACTCGACTGGCTCCCCCTTGCGCGACCAGAAAAACCAGGCGATGCGAGGCACTGATCATCTGCACCACGACCACCAGCGCCACGCAGCCATTCCAACCGCCAATTTCCCACAGGCAGGCTGGCACTGAGCTGCCGGCGCCGCCCCCCAGGTAATAAAACGAAGCGTACAGGCCGGCCGCCAAGGCATGGCTGTGTTTCACCACTCTACCGACGTGGCAGTTGCCGCAGGCTTGGGTAATGAAAGTGGCAGAACTGAATATGGCGAGCCCGACGACGATGACCCACAGCGAGTTGGCGAGAGTGAGCAGCACGCCGACGATACTCGCCGCGGTGGCTCCGATGAAAGCGTTGCGGTAGCCAAAGCGGTCGAGCCAGCGGCCGGCAACCGGCGTGATCACGCAACCCAGGATGTAGACCAGAAAGATATAGCCGAGCGCCGCCGTCCCCAGGTGGAACGGCGCTGCGGCGAGGTGAAAATTCACGTAGCTGAAAATCGCCAGCAGGGAGAAGAGTATGCATGCTCCCACCATGTAGGTTGCCAGCAGCGGGCGATTGCACAGGTGCCCCCACATCAGGCGCAGCGACGAGGCGGACTGCGTGGAAGGTACGAAGCGCGCTTCCGGAGGAAGCGACTTGGCCAGCGCCACGGCCCAGATCAGATTGATGCAGCCCAGAATGATGAAGGTCCACCGCCAGGGGTAATTCGCCGCGATGACACCGGACAGTATGCGTCCCATGCATCCGCCCATGAACCCCGCCGGTTTGAAAAACCGCCATGGCGCGCCCGATGCGGCGCGGGTCCCATTCTTCATTGATGTAAGCGACGGTGACGGAAAACACTCCGGGGGTGAAGATGCCTTGCAGAAAACGCCAGGCGACGATCTGGCCGAGGCTCACCGCCGTCCCGGTGAGAATGGTGGAAAACGAAAGCAGGAAGGCCGCCCAGATCATGGTTCGCTTGCGGCCCCAGCGATCGGAAAACCGGCCGAGGACAGGCGCGGCCAGCGCGATGGCGATCGGCGGAGCCGTGACCGTGAGGCTGACGGCAAACTTGCTGGCATGAAACAGGTGCGCCAGCAGCGGCAGCAGAGGCTGCGTGGAATACAGGTTCATGAAGGCGGAGAGGCCGGCGATCAGCAGAGGAATCGTGCTGCGCGAGGGGGCAGCGGCCACCGTCCACCCGGCGACCGGCGATTCTGCGACTTGCTGCCCACAATCATCGTCCATAACAGCCTGCCAAACCCGAACCACACCGCGATCAAGACGCGGAAAACACCTGCGTGCCGGCCGGTTACCGGCGCTATTCACCGCGTCAAAGCATGTGCGTAAAGGGAACCCTGTTTGCTTTCACGATACTCCAGCTTGGCTGGGGACGCCAAGCGGTTTCGCCCACGCCCAGCTCCTGCACCTCTGCGCCCTAGGCTCGATACGCCGGCTCCTCGCGAGCACCGGCCGATCGGCAATGCCTCGGTGAAATCCGCTCGATCGCGGCTACTGGCGGGCATCTGGCGGCATCTCATTGAACCAGACTTGGATCAGACGTAGTTGAGGAGCCCTCCGCCGGTGTGCAATCGATTCGAGAAATCCATGCAGGTGCTTGCCGGCTCGCACCTGCGGATCGGCTTCGTGGTGCTGCTGTTCGGCCTCTCTGCCGGATTGCTGGAATTCGGAGTTCACACGGCTGTCATGCGAGCCAGCGCTTCGCCACGGATGCAAGCGATGACCGATGCTGCGGCGGTGGGTTTCGCGGCGGCATTGGTGCCCCTATTCGTCCTGCTCGCCGCCCGTGAACGCCATCGGAAGTTGCTGGATGATCTCAGGAAGATTGCGCAACTGAATCATCATGTCCGCAACGCCCTGCAAACGATCCTGTATAGCGAGTACCTGCCTGCCTCGGAAACAACAGACAGGTCGTGCTGGAGGGCGTGGATCGGATCGGCCGAATCCTGCAAGAACTCTTCCCGGTCGTCGGCGAGCGCGTCGAAGATAAAAACTGGAAGATCATTCAGATGGATCGCGTCCGGGCGTTCATCCCGGATCGCAGAAATCGCTCTTAGCCTGGCCTGCAAAAACTATTCTCCGAGGATGTCTTCCTAAGCAAAGCGAAGAATCTGCTTTGCCTTCAACTCTGAGGGAATTGCCGTCTCTTTCAAAAGTATTGCTAAGGCTGCACGGAATGAGTCTCCCGCCTCGCTCCCAGGCTTTCCGCCTGAAAATCTACTCAAGCTCGAATCTTCCTGGACTTCCTGGCAGGCTGCGGAATAGCTCGTAGAAGTGCTGAGGTCGCGCCGGTTTTGCGCAACCGAAGGATCTGCTTTGCCTTCAACGCTCGCTACCACCCAACCAGACAACCACGGGCGTGTCGGGGACCCCGGCCAAACCCGCGTCCTGCCTGTCCGTTCAGTTACTCATGCTTCATCGGTGGTACCACCAACGTAACTTCCCGGGCACCAGAGTTGTTGCTATTCTGCGAGCTGCCTCCTTTGTTGATTGCTGATACGAAACAAGCAAGCCGATGGTGGCAGTTGCATGCAATCGAGGTATTTGAAGATGAAGCTAACGTTCCGTGTCGCTTTGCTGGCCTTTGTCACTGCGGTAACCCCCTTATCGCTATCCGCTGGGAGTGGCGCGCCGGGAACCCCCGCCCAGGCCGTTGCCAGTCGCGATGCCGCGCGGGCCTATGCCAATCTGCCGTTGCGCTTCGAGCCGGCGGCCGAGCCGGGAAGTTTCCTGGCTCGCAGCGGCGGCTATGCGGTGCTGGTTGGGACCGGTGAGTCTGCCGTTGCCATCACCGACGCCAAATCCGGCGTGACGCGGACCCTCCGCTTCGCCTTCGATCACGCTCGAATGCCGCGGCGCAGGATCGAAGCCATCGAACCGCTGCCGGGCGTTACCAACTACTACATTGGCCAGGACCCGGGCAAATGGCGGCTGGGCGTGCGGAACTTCGCCAAACTGCGCGCCAAAGAACGTGTATCCCGGCGTGGACGTGATCTATTACGGCGACAACCGCCGCCTGGAATTCGATTTCGTGGTCGCGCCCATGGCCGATCCGCGTCCGATCGCGCTGGCCCTCTCCGGCATGGACAAGCTCTACGTCAATGCCGACGGCGATCTGGTGGCCGAAGTCAACGGCCATCCTGTCCGCTTTGCCAAGCCGTATGCCTATCAGAAAGTTGCCGGCGTCGCCAAAGCGGTCAGCGCCGAATACGCTCTCGCCGCTCCCGGCAAGGCTCGGCTCAAGATCGGCGATTACGACAAGAACCTGGAGCTGGTGATCGATCCGACTTTGTCCTATTCCACCTATCTCGGCGGCTCCCAGGGTGACGCCGCCAATGGGATCGCGGTCGACACGGCCGGCAACGCCTACATCACGGGGAAGACCGATTCGATTGGCGTGGATACAAATCCTGTAGTATTCCCTACTCCGAACACTACAATTCCGGGCGCTACCAATCCCAGCGGCACCACTCCCAAGGGAGTTTCGGGAGCTTATGACGCTTTTGTCACCAAGCTGGATCCCACCGGATCGATCGTTCTCTTCACGACCTTCATTTCGGGTACAGCTCCGACGCCCGCCGGGGCTTCCGCGTCCGGCAATGGAATCGCCCTGGATGATATTTCGCTCAATCCCAGCCCGGTTCCCAACCAGTACCCTAACGTGTATGTGGTCGGCACCACCAGTTTCAGCGATATGCCTATCGTTGGGTATCACGCGGACCCGAATCACCCCAGTGCTTCGCCCAACTGGCCCAGCGGTGATACCGATCCCTTCATCGCGATCCTGGATTCGAAGACCGGCATCGTGATCCGCTCCACCTACCTGGGTGGAAATGGCACTGACGAAGGCAACGCAATTGCGGTAGATCCGCAGCAGAACGTGATCGTGGCCGGCAAGACGAGTTCGTTCAATTTTCCCGCCTACAACGGCTTCGAGCCAATTACGGAAGCCTACGTGGCGTTCGTGACCAAGCTTGATTTCGGACTTCACATCGCCCCTCCGCTCCTTACCGGCGCTTCGCCGATGTCTCCCAGGCCTGCATCTGCCGCCGATACTTGCGGTTCCCTTTGTCCGGCCACGCCGGACCCAACGATCGCTTATTTCTTTTTCTCCGCGGTCTATGGCGGACAGCTCGTAGCGCCCCCGCCTACGTGGGCTTACTCGATTGGCGTCCCCATCGCGTCCGGTACGATCACCGAGGTAACGCCCTATTGCCCGACCACCACTCCGCCAACGCCCTACGCCGCTCTGCGAGTTGTCGCCAAGAACGGAGGAACGACGGGTGGCATCGACTGGGTCGGCAGCAACCTATGTTCAAACGGCGTCATCGGCGACATCATCCCCGATGTCGGTGGGATTAACTGGTTAACGCTTGCGGTTGCCGGTGCCGGCGGCGGGTTCATCGGCCCGGTTTCTGCCAGCACGGAAGCTTATGGCGTGGCGCTGGACCCGAATGGCGACGTATTCGCGGTTGGCGGCTCGAGCACCACTCAGCTCCATCCTTCACTTCCCGGACCGGGGTACGTCTCAGGGAGTTTCGACTGGCTGCCGCAGGCGGACACCTATTGGAACGGCACCGGATCGTGGATCATAAAACTCCACGGGCATGACACCTCTACCAACCCCGCCGGCTGGCCCGTTTACGTGACCGCCCTGGAAACCAATATGACGGACAATACAGGGAAAGTGGATGCGGCCCGGGGGGTCGCGGTTGACAGCCTGAACAGTGCCTACGTGGTGGGCACCGCGACGGGAACCCTGCTATCCGCCACCGGCTTAAATAAGTCACCGCTTGGGACCGCGCCTTCAACCGATGCCTACATTGTGAAGCTGCAGACCCCTTCCGAGATTCAGTATGCCACCTACCTCGGCGGCACGGGCAATGACCAGGGACTTGCCGTGGCAGTGGACGCCGGGGGTTATGCCTACGTCGCCGGGAGCACCCAGTCGACCGACATCCCGGTAATCAACGCATTGATGGCCGGCACCAACAACAGCACTACGCTTAGCCAGCTTCACAACGCGCTGCACGCGGAAGCTTACCTCGCCAAGCTTACTCAGGACGGAACCGCGTTGATCATGTCTGCCTACCTGGGTGGCTCCGCTGGCGACCAGGCAAATGCCATCGCTCTCAGCAAGTCTGGGAATGGTGATATTTACCTGGCGGGCAATACCAACTCTTCCGATTTTCCGTTAGAGCCGGTTGCCAATCCGACGAATCCAGTGCTCGGGATCAGCGCCTACGCCGGCAACGGCGATGCCTTTGTAACCAAGGTCTCGGGGGCTAGCTTCCCGACCGTTACCGTCTCGCCGGCAAACCAGCTTACCTTTACTACCGGCCAAGCCGTAGGGTTTTCCGTTGCCTCGACAACGCTTGTAACCCTCACCAGCACCGGACAAGTCCCGGTAACAATCACCAGCATCACCGCTTCCGGCGATTTCACGGAGGCGAACACCTGCGGTACGGGACTCCCCGCGGGTACCAGCAATCAGAATACTTGCACCATCACCGTGACCTTCACCCCGACGGCCGTCGGTACGCGCTCAGGCACGTTGACCATTAACGATGACGCGACGGACAGCCCGCAAACCGTGGGCCTGCAAGGTACCGGGGTGTTGGTGGCGGATACGATTACGCCGCCCTCGCTCTCGTTTGGCACCGTAACGATTGTGGACAACCAGTGCGGCGCAGACCGTTACGGTGAAAAATACGGACTCGTCGCAGACGCTGATTCTCAGCAACAATCCGGTTGCCAGCGGCGATTTTGCCGTGAGCACGAATACCTGCACGACGGTGCTGACACCGGGAGAAAGCTGCACCATGGGGGTGACCTTTACCCCCACCGCCGCGGGATCGCGCAACGGCCAGCTGATCGTCAACCCCACCAACGGCAACTACAACCAGGCGGTTCAGTTGTCAGGCATCGGCAACGGCACGGGAACCGCGGGTGGCTCCACCAGCTCCGATTTCACGTTGACTCCATCGGTGACCACACTACCGGTCACCCCGGGAACGCCAGCGACCTTTACCATTACCCTGACTCCATCCAGCACGTTTAGCGGGACCGTGCAATTGGCTTGTACGCCGACCGGAAGCACGACCTGCTCGCTTTCGTCGACTTCCATTCAAGTCGTCAGCGGAACCACCACCCAGCCGGTCACCGTGACCGTCAATGTTCCCGCCGGAAATTCGATCACCATCGCAAGATTGATGAGACCCGGACGCCTGTTGGCAACCCTGCTTCCATTCGGCGCAATCGGGTTGGTCTTCGCCGGACGCCGCCGGCGATGGCTGCTACTGCTGGGATTGGCCCTCTGCCTGGCCGTGGGATTGGTGGCGTGCGGCGGCGGCGGTTAGAGCGGCAGCGCCGCGCCCAAGGTAACGATCACGGCAACGCCGCAGACTGGAGCGGCACAGGCGATTACCGTCGCTCTGTCCATATCGTAACCAGCGCCGCGGGATCGGAATCAAAGCCGTGGAGATGAAAAAGCGAGGTTGGTCAGCGGCTTCAATCCGCAGCCAGCCTCGTTTTTTTGCGTTCATTGAGTCGTTGCTTGTAGCATCCGCCTCTTCCCGAAGAAGCTCTAGGCATTCACCGGGTCGGGTTTGGCGGAGAACTCGCGCACCCGGGCTCCGATCTGATCCCGCACTTTGCGGAAAACCTCGCAGACGCTCTTGCTCTGACCCGGTTACCAGCGCGGGGTCTTGAAAGGGCCAGTGCATCCGCAGCGACGGCCCCGGGAAAATTGGACACGACTCTTTGGCGTTGTCGCAGACGGTGATGATGTAAGCAAAGCGAGTTCCCAGGTACTCGTCGGCATTCTTCGAACGCTGCTGCGAAATGTCGATGCCGGCCTCTCGCATCACCTCGACCGCCATCGGATTCAGCTCCGAAGCTTTCGTTCCCGCACTGTGCGCCTCGAAGCGCTCGCCGCCAAAGGCGCGAAGAAAACCTTCCGCCATCTGGCTCCGGCAGGAGTTCCCCGTACAAAGAAACAATACTTTTGCTTTCATGCGGTCTCCCTTCTATCCAGCGGCATCAGGGTTGGTGTGTCCCCGGGATCGATCCTTCCAGCCTGTCACCCTAAGACGTATCCGTGAAAAGATGATGAATAGCGGTTCACGGATTTGCTTTCCGGTCTTCCATCCTCTCCGCCGGGGGCCTGCTATCGCATGAAGTGGAGCGCATAGGGCAGCCCGACGAGAAGCAGTACGCCCAGGTAGAACACGCCGAAAATGAATCCCAGCCGCCAGAAATCTTTCGTGCTGATATAGCCGGTGCTATACCAGATGGGGCCCGGTCCCGTCGCGTAAGGGGTCAGCACGCCCTGCAGGGCGATTGAATAGATCAGCACCAGCGTCATCGGCTTGATCGGCAGGCCGCTGACAGTAACGATCGCCGCCAGGAAAACCGGCAGAACAGCCGCGGTGTGGGCCGAGGTGCTGGCAAAAAGATAGTGAACAAAAAAGAACAGCGCGATCAGGGCGATCATCATCGGCAGCAGCGGAATGCCTGCCAGGGCCGTGGCGCTGCGTTTGGCGAACCACACCAGGAAGCCCACCCGGCTCAGTCCGTCCGCCATGGTGACCAGGGTGGCGAACCATACCAGGATGTTCCAGCCCTGTTTGTTCTGCATGATGTCGTTCCAGCTCACCACCTTGGTGAGCAGCATCAAGGAAATCACCGCCAGCGCCACGGTGACCGCCGCGATCCAGCGGGCGCCGAAGATCCAACCCGTAAGCGCCAGCACGGCCAGCAGCGCCATCGTGATCTCCCGCCGCGAAATCGGCCCCATCGCGGCCAGTTCCGTGCCCGCCCACTTGGCCACCTCTCCGCCTTGCTTGATCTCAGGCGGATAGATGATGTAGATCAGCAGCGGCGTCGCCAGAAACATCACCAGGCCGGCCGGCAGGAAACCGATCATCCAGATCGTCCAGGTGACATCGACGTGGGCAATCCTCCTGGCCAGCTCGCACGCCAGCAGGTTCGGCGCCATGGCCGTAAGAAACATCGCGCTGGTGATGCTGGTGGTGGCAAATGCCGTCCAGCACAAATAGGCGCCGATCTTGCGCGGATCTTTCGTGGGAGAGGAATCGTAGAGCGCCGGAATGTTCTTCACCACCGGGAAAATCGTACCGCCGCTGCGGGCCGTGTTCGAGGGCATAAACGGCGACAGCACCAGGTCGGAAATCGCAATCGCGTAGCCCAGCCCCAGCGTCTTGCGGCCGAGGGCTTTCACCAGCAACAGGGCAATCCTGCGGCCCAGTCCTGTGGCTTCATAGCCGGCCGCGAACATCGTAGCCGCAAAGATCAGCCAGACCGTGTCGTTGGAGAAACCCGACAACGCCCACCGCATCGCGTCCGCCGGCGATTTGCCCACCAGCACCAGGACGGCGCCCACGCTGACGCCGATGAATCCCATGGCCGGTCCCGCAATCGGCTCGGTGATCAAAGCGCAGATCACCGTCGCAAACAGCGCAAAGTAATGCCATGCCGCGGGCGTCAGGCCGTCCGGCCTGGGAATGAGGAGAATGACCACTCCGAGCCCGATGGGCACCAGCCATCGGACCAGCCGGTTTCGCCCCGCCGTTTGCGGCGCTTGGCCAAAGCTTTGAACCCCTGCGGATGGAGATGCCATTGCGTCCTCCTATAGCACAAATCTCGAATGCGCCCGGAAAACCTGGATTGCAATCACATCAAGCACTGCTGAAAATCATGACGAAACCATCACAACGAAATCGTCCGCGCCCCTATGGCGGTACCCGCCCCGCTTATGAACATCCCGTCGGATCGGCTGCGACTGCGGCGAAGAGCATCCCTGGTTTTGCCGTAGCAGCGATCCACCACCAATCGGGAATATTTGGCGGCGACTATACCGATCTACCAACAACCGGGCGGTGATGCGCATCACTCGTCCTTGTATCGTTGCGGTTCGCGCTTTTCAAGACGTATGCCCATTCAGGCCCGGCGCGGTCCGCCGTTGCCGAAGTGAGAGTCGGGGTTCCCGGCACGGCTCGGCTCGCTGGGGTGATTCTCGGGGTCCCCGGCGACGGCCGCTTTTGCCGTTGCCGGGGTGATTGCTGGGGCGCCTCGCGGCATCTCACTGGTAACGTGGGCGCCCAGGCCGGCGCCGGGTTAGGATTGAGAACGTGAGCGATAGCAATGCAACCGGGGTTGAGAACCATGCGGCCGGCTCTCTGCCGCTCTCTCGCGGCGTGCGCGCGCAAAGAACCATCCTGGGTCATCCCGTAGGTTTGTTCGTGCTGTTTTTCACCGAAATGTGGGAGCGTTTCTCCTACTACGGCATGCGGGCGCTGCTGGTCCTGTACATGGCCAATTACCTGATCCATCGCATCGAGACCGGCAGCTCGTATGTCTTCGGATTCGCTCCGCTGCGCCATGCGCTCGAAGCCGTCTTCGGACCGATGACCATCCAGCCGCTCTCCTCCGAGATCTACGGGCTCTATACCGGGTTCGTCTATCTCACTCCGTTTTTCGGAGGCATGCTGGCGGACCGCATCCTGGGGCAGCGCAAGACCGTGGTCGTCGGCGGCGTGCTGATGGCGATCGGCCACTTCCTGATGGCGATCGAGTCCATGTTCCTGGTCGCGCTCTGTTTCCTCATCCTGGGAAACGGCTGCTTCAAACCCAATATCTCCACCCAGGTCGGCAGCCTTTATCCGCCGGACGATCCGCGCCGCGACCGCGCCTTCACCATCTTTTACATGGGAATCAACCTGGGCGCGTTCTTTTCGCCGCTGGTTTGCGGAACGCTGGGGCAAGTCTATGGCTGGCACTACGGCTTCACCGCCGCCGGCGTCGGCATGGTGGCCGGACTGGCGCTCTACCTCTGGGGACAAAGATTCCTCGCGCAGGATCAACTGGCGCGCGCCCAGCAGACGCACACCGAACACGCCAAACTCACGCCCGCGCAGTGGAAAGCCATTGTCGGGCTGGTGGTGCTCTGCCTGCTGAACATCGTTTTCTGGGGCGTTTACGAGCAGCAGGGCAACACCATGCAGTTGTTCGCCGACCGCAACACCGATTGGCATATCTTCGGCTGGGAGATGCCCTCGACCTGGTTCCAGTCGGTCAATCCCATGTTTATTTTCCTCTTCACGCCGCTGCTGAACCTGTTCTGGGGATGGCAATCGGCCCGCGGCAAGGAACCGGCGAGTGTCAGCAAAATGGCCATGGGCTGCGGCCTGCTGGGAGTGTCGTTCCTGCCGCTCATCTACATTACGGCCGGATTGCGCGCCGACCAGCGCATCAGCTTCCTCTGGCTCGTCGGCGGCACCCTGATTTACACCGTGGGAGAACTCTATCTCTCGCCCATCGGCCTCTCGCTGGTGACCAAAGTGGCGCCCGCGCGCCTGGTGAGCATGCTCATGGGAATGTGGTTTCTCTCCAGTTTCTTCGGCAACTTCCTCTCCGGATACCTGGGAACCTATTACGAAAAGATGTCGCGCGAGTCATTCTTTATGATGCTGGCGGCGCTTGGCGTTGCCGCCGGAGTGGCGATCTTCGCCCTGCGCACCCCGCTCCGCAAAGCCATCGGACAGAGTGCCTGAGTAGAGCCCTGCCGATGTGCAAGTTCTGTGGCAAGGTCCGCGCAAGTGCTGTGCAAGTTCGCGCGATCACGCTTCGAAGTGTCATCCTGAGGTCGCGCCGCCGGGGTCCCCGACAAAGCCCGCCGTTGGCTTTGTTGGGGTGGTCGCCGGTTTTACGCGACCTCAGGATCTGCTTTATTTGCGGAACAACAGCAGATGACACTTCATCGCATGTTGCAGCTACACCAAATCCGGAAAAGATCCAAATACTTCCCCACACAAACTCCGACTGTCATGGCGAGCGAAGTCGAGCCACCTTTTGTTTCGGTCCGGTGGGCCTCACGTTCCGCGCCGCGTCGCTTCGACTCGCCGGGTGATTGGGCTGACGTGGAGTAGTTCTGACAGGTGCGCCAAGACTCTAGAATTGGTCCCCTATGAAGGGGCGCGGCTTTCAAGCGATTCCCGGATTGGTGTAGCCGCCCGGCAAAATGAATTCAGAAGCGTCATCCCGACCGAAGTGGAGGTATCCTGGGTTTTGCCGCCGCGGAACAAAACGACCTCGGCCTGCGCCGCTCGCTCGGAATGACGTTGTTGGTTGGGATACAGCCACGCGGGAAGCGCCCTGGCCGCGCCGTCCAGAGCCAGCAACGATGCGGGCTTTAGCCCCTGAGGGAACACGTATTGTTCCCAAAGAATATTTTTGCAACAACCGTCTAGTGAAACAGCAATCCTCCGTTCACGTTGTAGGCCTGCCCGGTAATGAAGCTGGCATCGTCGGATGCCAGGAAAGCGACGAGATTGGCCACATCCTCAGGCTCGGCGATTCGGCCCATCGGAGTTGCCTGCGACTGTTGTTGCACGATCTGCGCGCGGAACTCTTCCATGGTAATGCCCTTTTCTTTTGCCTTCTCCTGTTCCCAATAGCTCAGCCGGTTGGTATTGATCGGTCCCGGACAAGCGGCATTGACCGTAATTCCGTAAGCCGCCAGATCCAGCGCCGCGCCCTGCGTCAGCCCGATCAGTCCAAACTTCGAAGCGCCGTAGGCCGCCGCCATGGGGTTCGCCTGCCTGGAGTCGTTGGAGCCGATGTTGATGATCCGCCCGCCCTGTCCTCGCCGTATCATGTCGCGCGCAACCAGCTTGGTGAGGATGAACGGGGCGGTCGTATTGATGGTTAGCAGATGGTTCCAGGTCTCTTCCGAAAGCTCCGTGATCGGAACCTTGTCTTTGCCGACGATGGCCCGGGCGTTGCTGACCAGGATGTCGATTCGCCCGAAATGCGCAATGGCCTGCTCGATGAGGCGATGAATCTCTTGGCTGCGGCCCAGGTCGCACGGGATCGGCAGGCATCGGACCTTAAGGGCGCGCACCTCCTCGGCCACGCTCTCGATGCCGCGCCACGCCGACCGCACTTCCCCTGGCGGAAGGTCCTCGGGTGCGCGATGCACGTCCGTCAGCACCACATCCGCACCGTTTTGCGCCAGCTTTAATGCCGTGGCCCGGCCTACACCTTTCATGCCACCGGCACCGGTTATCAATGCCACCTTGCCCTTCAGTCCAGACACTCATCGCCTCCCTGATTGATTGGAAACTATTAGCCGCGCGGACTCGACCGGCCGCGAACGGCGCTAACGGGGTGCTGAAAAACAGCTTTCCCGAGGGTGTCATCCTGAGCGACCGGGGTCCCCGACAATGGCCGCTTTTGCCATTGTTGGGGTGGAGTAGCGAAGGATCTGCTGTTCGCGAGCGTTGAAAGCAACGCAGATCCTTCGGTCGTACAACACCGGCGCGGCCTCAGGATGACACTTCGTATGAGTTTTTTCAGCAGCCCGCTAATGGCTGAACGCCGCCTGCAAGTCTTTCTGTCCCTGCACTCCATTCTGTAGCAGCAGCATGAGCAGCAGCCGCGCCTTCTGCGGCGAGAGATCGTCTCCCATCACCGCGCCCGCGTCGGCCAGCACCTTGCCGCCGCCCTCGTAGCCGTAGTTGGGCAACACGCGGCCGTTGGGTACGCGCGAAGTAATAACCACCGGAATCCCTTTGCCCATCGCTTCTTTAATCGCCGCCGAAGTCGCGGGATTCACATTGCCCCATCCCAACGCCTGAACCACGACTCCCTTGGCGCCGTGATCGACCGCCGCCTTGATCAGGTATCCATCCGTGCCGCCGTAGGTGCTGATGATTTCGACGTAAGGCATGGTCTCGGTCTTGATGGGAATGTGCTGCCGGCGCAGTGGCGAGCGCGAATAAACGATGCGGTCGAAGTCCACCACGCCCAGAAAGCCCCAATCGCCCGATTTAAAGGTTTCGACGCTGGAAGTATTCGTCTTGGTGACATCGCGCGCCGCGTTGATCTGGTTGTTCATCACCAGCATCGCGCCCTTGCCCTTCGATTGCGGATCAATGCAGATGCGCACCGCGTTCAGCAGGTTGCGAGGCCCGTCAAAGTCGGATTCCGAAGCATTGCGCTGTGCCCCGATCAACACAATCGGTTTGTCGGAGTCGGTCGTCAGGTCGAGCCACCAGGCGGTTTCCTCCAGCGTGTCGGTGCCATGCGAGATGATGACCCCGGCCACCTCCGGCCGTGCCAGGGTGCGATTGACTTCCTTGCTCAGAGCCACCCAGCGCTGCGGGTCCATGTAGCCAGAAGGCACGTTGGAGATGTTGTTAACCTCCATCTTGGCGTACTTCGCCACATCGGGAACCGTGGCCAGCAGGTCCTCGCCCGAAATCGCCGGCACCGGCGCTTTCTTGATGGGATCGATCTTCATGGCAATGGTGCCGCCCGTCGCAATCAGCACCACCACCGGTTGGGTCGCGGCAACTGCCGCGGTCGAGATCAGAAAAATCGCCAGCAACAGTACAGCCTTCGTCTTGGAATGCATCGGCTTCCTCCGGTTCAACTCCAGCGGATTGTATTCACGTTGAAGGCGAAACTAACACGTCGGCAGGGCTTTGCTCAACTGCGAAGGCAAGGACGAAATTCCGCTGCCAGTTTCTTTCTGAATAGTAACGATGCTCCTCAGGAGTGTCATCCTGCGCGAAGCGAAGGATTTTTATTCTCCCGAACGCAAACTGTTGAGAAGAGGATTTCACGACCATCGGGTTGAAGTTGGTACGACACAGCCCGGAGTGTCATTCTGCGCGAAGCGAAGTTGAGGCGCTGAGGCGGCGTCCGAACCGCCTGCCGAAATCCTGAGCAAAGCGAAGGAACCCCGAATCCCATTACAGTGTGGCGCTGATGAGCGGCCGGATTTCAGAGAGATGTCGCCAACGGTGCGGGGCAGGACACTTTTCGGGGATGCTTCGCTATGCTCAGAATGACAGCTATCAAAACGGCGGGTGACGGGTGGCCCATTCAAGCCCGCCGTTGGCTTGAGTGGGGCAGTTTTCCTTTGCATGACGAACTGCCCCACACTAGCAAAACAAGCTAGTGTGGGCCACCAAGAGTGAGATAACTGTTGATAACAGGCGTTCTCGCCACTTACTAAGAGAATGCAGCCTGCCCCAACGTCCGATCACCCGGGAAGCTATTCGCTTATCTTCGTCTCAGTCTCATTGCCGGCCACGCCGAGCCCCTTGCGGATGACTCCGACCGTCATCTCCCGCTTCACCAGGCTCACGGCTTCTTCCAGCGTGGCCCATCGCGCCTCGCTGACGTCGCTGGCAGCCCGCAGTTCGCCTCCGGTCACCGAGCAGAGGTAGTCGACCAGCACGTAGTGGTACTGCGTCTTTCCCGTCCGCGTCGGTGACGATGCTGTCGAAGACGTCGAGCACCTCTTGGCTCTTCACCCTAGCCCGGTTTCCTCCTGGATTTCGCGAGCGACGCCGTCGCGCAGGGTCTCGCCCAGCTCCAGCATTCCGCCCGGAATCGACCACTCTCCCTTGCGTGGAGCGTTGGCGCGGCGCACCAGCACCACGCGTCCATTTTCTACGATGACTCCGCCCACACCCACAATCGGGCTATCCGGGTACTCGCGTCTTACGGTTTTTGTTGCTGCCGTAGTGTTCGTCATGAGAAGAAATTTCGCGGACTTACGTCCCGTATCTTCCAGCCGCTCTCGGTCCGGCTGAATTCGAAAATCAGATCGCCTTCCCGACGCATCGCGGGGCCGCCATCTCGCGGAATGCCCTCCAGCCGGAAACTCAGCCGTGGCCGTCCCTTTATCTTGCTCGAAGGAACTTCTCCTCCAGCCGTATGGAGACGCGAAAGGACTCATATTGCGCAAAAAAAGATTCCACCTGGTCCTGGAACACCAGGTATCCCGGCATGCCTTCCCGGTCGAAAGCCGCGAGCATCTTGCGCGAGTTGTAGGCCTGCAATCCGTCGCGGACCTGGTTCAGCAGCTTCTCCGCAACCGCCTCCGAAGAGAAAGCATCTGTCGGAGCGTCACCACTTCCACGGGCAATCGTTCCCGCGCTGCTTTGCCCGGGCGAAGCCGTCGCCAACAGGATGCAGCCCGCAAGCTAACGCAGATTGCCGTTCGCCGATTTCAGATCTGCTCATAGCTTCAATCCCGTCGCCCCACTTGTTGTTGAACACAACCCGCTCCATGGCAAATCGTTTGCCGTAGGGTTTGTCGGGACCCTTCAGATGTCCAATGGCCAGCAGGGCGACGACCCGCACGCGGTCAGGTATGCCCAGCGCCTGCCGGACTGCGGTTTCGGAAAAGCCTTCCATCGGAGCCGTATCGTATCCGAGCGTTTCCGCCATCCACATCATCGTGGTCAGGGCGATCATCGTATGCCGGTTGGCCCACACGCCGAAATCGGGGGTGCCATGCCGCCCTTGTCTCCGGCCGGCCCTCCCAGAAAACTGTTCAAGTTCTGTCGAATCACGGTGCGGGTACCTTCGTCCACCTCGGCAAGCCGCATCATCTCTTCCATGTCGCCATTGCCCTTCCAGCCCTCCGGATCTCCGCAGGCCACGATCACCACCGGAGCTTCCTCCACCTTCGGCTGGCCCATGGCGGCCGCCCGCAGCCGCTTGCGCGCCTCGGGATCACGCACCACGACGAACCTCCAGGGCTGCAGGTTGTAGCCGCTGGGAGCTTCCAACCCGGCCTGCAAAATCTTCTTCAGGTCTTCCTCGGACACCGGAGTGCCGTCAAAGCTCGGCGTAGCGCGCCGATGCTTGATTGCTTCGCTCAACAGCTTTTCGGCAATTTGTGCTTCCATATGGCAGTCCTTTCCAGAGACTAGTTACAGAAACCCGCAACATCGCGACCAAAACAATGAAGTATACGCCGAAGGGACGCTGCTTGCGCAAGACAAGAAACAAGCTCTGCAAAACCTTGAAGTATACGCCGAGTCAGACCTTCCAGATGCCTTGCCCCCGCCTGCGTGGCGACGGAGCGCCGCATGGTTATGCTGTTCGCGACACGCACTCGCCTTGGCGGCATCCAAACCAGGCTATGGCTCTTGAGGAATACAACCGCAAACGGCACTTCGAGCAGACGCCGGAGCCTCCCGCCAAACTTGCTCGCCGCTCCCAACATCGCTTCGTCGTGCAGAAGCACCGGGCTTCGCGCCTCCATTACGACTTTCGCCTCGAAATGCAGGGCGTGCTGAAGTCCTGGGCCGTTCCCAAGGGACCGTCGCTCGATCCCGCCGACAAACGGCTCGCCATGCAGGTGGAGGATCACCCGGTCGAGTACATCGATTTTGAGGGCACGATCCCGCCGGGCAACTATGGCGCAGGCACCGTGATGGTGTGGGACCAAGGAACCTGGGAGCCGTCTCCCCCCGCCGGCGTCAACCCGCCCGCCAATGCCGCCGAAGCCGATGCGCTGGCAGCCGCCATGCTGGAGAAAGGCGACCTCAAGTTCCGGCTTCACGGCAGCAAGCTGAATGGCGAGTTCGTGCTGGCCAAGATGCGCTCGCGGCGGCCCGGAAGCAAAGGCACGGAATGGCTGCTGATCAAGCATCGCGACTCCGACGGCCACCGCCGGTTATGACATCGACAAATTCGATGGTTCGGTCCTGACCGGCCGTTCGCTTGACGAGATTGCAGCCGACGCCGCCAGCGCCGAGTGGAAGCAGCCGTCCCGCCGCCCGAGCCGGTCGGCAAGAACGAATGGCTTGCCGCCGTCGATCGCCGCTCATGACCGGCAACAGGCCTCAGGCCGATGCCTCGCCTCGCGGTGTGCGCCAAAAGTCCGCCCGTCCGGCGCTTGCGAAATCCAAATCGTCCCGGCCAGCAAGTCTGCACTCGCCGCGCTCGAGAATCGCAGGCCTCCAGAGAGTTCGACGCCGCGTCCGCGACAGCCTCAAAATCTGCGGGCAAGAACGCTCGAATCCGCGGCCAAAATCGTCCGCGCCAAAGAGCGAGCCGGCAGACCACGACCTGAGCCGGTTGCCGGGAGCCGTTCGCGAGCCCATGCCGAGCTCGATTCGTCCCATGATGGCGACCCTGGTGGATGGCCCGTTCAACAGCCGTGAGTGGCTGTACGAAGTCAAGTGGGACGGCTTTCGCGCCCTGGCCTTCGTCGAAAACGCTGGATGTCCGCCTGCTTTCGCGCAATCAGAACGATCTCACCGGCGCCTATCCGGAGCTGTCGGTCATTCCCGGTTGCGTGCGCGCCAAGAGCGCAATTCTTGACGGAGAAATCGTCGCCCTCGACGAACAAGGCCGCTCCAGTTTCAGCCTGATGCAGCAGCGCACGGGAACCGGTTACGGCGGACGCCGCCTGCGCGTCAGCCGCGGCGATATTCCCATTCATTATTATGTTTTCGATCTGCTTTACCTCGACGGCTACAGCCTGTTCCGCGTCGATTTGAAAACCCGCAAAGAGCTGCTGCGCAAAGTACTCGCGGAGAACCAGTGGGTGCACTACTCCGAACATTTCGACGATGGAATCCAGCTCTACCGCGCGGCCCGCGAGCGCCAGTTGGAAGGCATCATCGCCAAGCGCAGCTCGTCCTGCTACGTGACGCAAGCGCTCGCGCGATTGGCTCAAAATCAAACTCACGCACGAACAGGAATGCGTGATCGGCGGCTACACGGACCCGCGCGGCTCACGCGAACACTTCGGCTCGCTGGTGCTCGGGCTCTATGAAGGCGGACGGCTGATGCACGTCGGACAGGCGGGCAGCGGCTTCAACGCCGCACGCAGCAGCAGGTCTGGAAGCTGCTGGAAGCCCGCAAGACCGGCGAAGAATCCCTTCGCCAACGCTGTCGAAGCAACCCGCACTCGTGCACTTCGTGCGGCCTGAGCTGGTCGCGCGAAATCAAGTTCACGGAATGGACGCACGAGGGCCAGAGCGGGGCGATCAAGATGCGCGCGCCGGTCTTCCTTGGGCTGAGAAACGATAAGGAACCGCGCGAGTGCATCTTCGAGCGCCCGCGCAGTGCGGTACAAGAGGCACGGTTGGCTGACGAAGGTAAAGACAACCAAGCCGCCTGATGACCTTCATCGGCGACTTTATAGGCTACTGGAAAGTGTTTTCCGAAGTGTCATCCTGCGCGCTCCTGGCCCCGACAAGCCTGCTGTTGGCTTGCCGGGGTGGAGCGAGCGAAGGATCTGCTGTTTGACTGCGGCTAAAAGTAAGCAGCTCCTTCGGCCGCGCACTCGGCGCGACCTCACTCACGTGCGCTACTACTGCTTCGGCTGATCCGGGGCCGCCGGTTGCTGCCGCCGGACGGGTGCATTCTCTCTTTATGCTGTTGCCAGCTCGCTCGCCGCCGCTCCGCCAGCTGCTGGTGCTCGACGATGATCTTCTGCACCTCGGCGCGCTGACCGGACGTAAGCACGCCGTTGATTTGCAGGCCGGCCTTGACGTATTGATCGATCATCGCCGAGAGCTGCTGCTTCAACTGGGCGGCATTCTTCTGAATCGCCGCCTGGTCCGGATGGTCGGTGAAGATCTGCTTTGCCAGCGTGGCCCGCAAGTTCCTCATCGAATCGATATTCGGGCCTGCGCATTGGTTCGCGCCTGCTTCAAGTCCGCCTTGATCTGCGATTCCTGCGCGGAGGTCAGCTTGAGGCGCACCGCCATCCGTTCAAACCGCATGTGCATTCCCAGCCCTGGTCTGCCATGCTCATAGGCGGCGACGCCGGCGATGCGCCGCGCCGAGCACGATGACACAGACACGGACAAAGCGATCCACGATGCTCGTTTCATCACGTTATAAACTCCTGGAGGACGACATTTCCGTCGTCCCCACTACTCGTATTAACCAATTTCGCACACCAACAGTTGCGTTTCCAAGCTGGTTTCCCGGAGAATAGACGTTTCGCGGTTCAGGGCACTGCCTCTTATGCTGCCTTTCAGGCTCGTCTACAGCGATCGATATCTGCTCCCCTTCGGGCATCACGTCTTTCCAAGCCAGAAGTATAAGCTTGTACACGACCGCCTGCTCGAGCTCGGAGCAGCCGCCCCGCAGGATTTTGTCGAGCCTCAGCCCGCCGCCGATGAGGACATCCTTCTGGTCCACACTCCTGTGTACGTCCAGAAGCTGAAAACCGGAACCCTCTCGGTCCGCGAGGAACTCGAACTTGAGGTGCCCTATAGCCGGCCGCTGGTCGAGGCGTTTTGGCTGATGGCCGGCGGATCGATCCTGGCGGCTGACCTGGCGCTTCGGGACGGCGTGAGCGTGCACCTCGGCGGCGGCTTCCACCATGCCTTTCCCGACCACGGCGAGGGCTTTTGCGTGGTCAACGATATCGCCATCGCGATCCGCAAAATGCAAAAGGACGGACGAATCAAGCGGGCCATGACCGTCGATTGCGATGTCCACCAGGGCAACGGCACGGCGGTTATCTTTGGCGGACACGCCGAGCCATTTCCGCCTCCTGCAGGTTGGTCCGCTTCCATCACCGCTCCGTCGCCGCTTCCGAAACCATGATTCAGGGCCAGTGCGGGCGACGTGTTCACCATCTCCCTGCACCAACTGAACAACTACCCCGTCTGGAAACCGCCGTCCTCGATCGACATCAACTTGCCCGACGGCGTCACCGACAGCGAATATCTGTACTGGCTTGAAAAGGCTCTGATCTCGGCGCGCCGGCTGTTTGAGCCGGAGCTGATCTCCTACGTCGCCGGCGCGGACCCCTATCGCTACGATCAGCTCGGCGGGCTGGCTCTCACCATCGAAGGTCTTCAGCAGCGGGACGAAATGGTCCTCAGCTTTGCTCGCGACTGGGGCGTGCCGGTGATGGTGACCTACGCCGGCGGATACGCTGAGAAGCTGCAGGATACCGTCGCCATCCACGCCAACACGGTTCTGGCCGCGCGCAAAGTGTTCGCCGGCCGTGAAACCTCACCCTTCGCAAGTGACTGGCGCTCAGCGCGACAAGGCCGCCGACTAGTAAGGCGAGCCTCGTCGGACCGGTCGAAAAGTCGGCACTCTGAACGATGCGAACCGCAGCGATGGAGCAGTACTGGTATTCACAGACTGCTGAAACAGTGTTCTTCAAAGTGTCATCCTGAGCGCAGCGAAGGATCCCCGAGCTGTCACACCTTGCGCCGCTCGGGGCTTTTGATGAAATCCGTCGGCCGCACCTTAGCGGCCGCGCAGAGATGCTTCGCTTCGCTCAGGATGACTTTCTTAACATGACTCCAATGTCACCGGCTGACACCGCCTTCAGAGCGATATCCCGCCCCTGAACGGCTCCGGCTTCGCACCGGGCCTCGCGAGACTGCTAAAATCTTAGACTTGGAATCATAGAGCAGCCCTATGTTCGATAACCTTACCGACAAACTGCAACGTGCATTCAAGAATCTCCGCGGCCAGGGCAAGCTGAGCGAAGAGAACATCACCGAAGCCCTGCGTGAAATCCGCCTGGCGCTGCTTGAGGCCGACGTCAACTTCAAGGTCGTCAAGGAATTGGTCGACCACATTCGCGAGAAGGCGGTTGGCCAGGAAGTCATGACCGCGCTTCGCCGGCCGAGCAGGTCGTGAAGATCGTTCGCGACGAGCTCATCGAGTTGCTCG
The DNA here is from genome assembly GCA_963786555.1 of uncultured Acidobacteriota bacterium. Taxonomy (GTDB): domain Bacteria; phylum Acidobacteriota; class Terriglobia; order Terriglobales; family Acidobacteriaceae; genus CAWBRT01. The sequence goes on along the minus strand of CAWAZO010000007.1, from coordinate 12,157 downwards.
GACACGACACGGCCAAGCTCAAATTCGCCTCGCAGCCGCCCTCGGTCATCCTCATGGCCGGCCTGCAGGGCTCGGGCAAAACCACCACTTCCGGCAAGCTCGCATCCTGGCTCAAAAAGAACGGACGCCGCCCCATGCTGGTTTCGGTCGACGTCTATCGTCCGGCGGCGCGCGAGCAGTTGAAGATCGTGGCCAAGGCCGTCAGCTCCCTGATTTATGAAGGAGCGGTGGCGGAGCCCAACACCGCCTCGGTCGAGCGCCTGGCGAAAGAAGCGCGCCGCGAAGCCATCAACAACGGCTGCGACGTGCTCATCGTCGACACCGCCGGCCGCCTGCACATCGACGAGCAGTTGATGGACGAGATGCAGTCGTTGAAGCGGCTGCTGAATCCGCAGGAAATCCTGTTCGTTGCCGATTCCATGACCGGTCAGGACGCCGTCAACTCCGCCAAGGAGTTCCACGACAAGCTCTCCCTCACCGGCGTGGTGCTCACCAAGATGGACGGCGATGCCCGCGGCGGCGCCGCCTTGTCCATTCGCAAGGTCACCGGACAGCCCATCAAGTTCCTCGGCGTCGGCGAAAAGTACGATGCCATCGAGCCCTTCCATCCCGATCGAATCGTGGGCCGCATCCTCGGCATGGGCGACATTCTCTCGCTCATCGAGCAGGCCGAAGACAAGATCGACAAGAAGAAGTCGGAAGAGTTCGCCACAGAAAGCTCTCAGCGGCGGCGGCTTCTCGCTGGCGGACTTTCGCGATCAGCTTTTGCAGGTCAAAAAGATGGGATCGCTGCAGTCGATTATCAGCAAGCTTCCCAAGATCGGGCCGCTGGCCAACATGCACAAGATGGCGGATAAGGTGGACGAGGGGCAGATCGTGCGGGTCGAGGCGATCATCAACTCCATGACCGCCTATGAGCGCGAGCACCACGAATGCATCAATGGCTCGCGCCGCAAGCGCATCGCGCGCGGCTCGGGCACCAGCGTGCAGGAGGTCAACAACCTGCTCCGCCAGTACGTCCAAATGCGCAAAATGTTCAAGGGCATGGGAAAGCCGAGCTTCGCCCGCCGCATGGCAGGAATGAAAATGCCGGGCATGTAGCCCCAAAGAGTTCGCTCAAAGTACTAGCAGGCTGTCCCAGCAGTTCGTTGAGTAATGAAGAATGTCGCCCTAAGCGTAGCGAAGGGTCTATGCATTCTATGAATACATGGATTCTTCTCTCGCTGCGCTCACTCAGAATGACATCTCAGCGTTATTAGTTATTAAAGGATGAGGCGCGGCTTACTCCAGTCTCAAAAGAGAGATTGCCAGCCGTGCCGTCCAGAACCGGCAATGGCGCGGCCTTCATGAGGCGGCGGAAAATCTTATCGGAGTGTCATCCTGAGGTCGCGCCACTTGCGCGGCCGAAGGATCTGCTTTATTCCAGCACCTACAAACAGCAGCGGAGAATACTTTCCGCAATCTCTTCTTCGCCCCTGAGGGATTGCTGGTTCCTGCAAAACGCATTTCTGAAATCGGTTCCAGGTCTCTTACAGGTGGGACTCTTCGCGGAAAACTGCCAGAAACAGAACGCCCCACCCTGTAGCTGGTGGGGCGCCGGTTAGCTGTTTGGTTTGGCCTGAGGCAGGTCGCGCTCTCAGCTCCGGTCCCGGTGACCCAATGCACAAGAACCGAAGCCTTTCGACCCTGCGACAGACTCCCTTCCCAGACGCTCTGATACGTTCGTGGGAATGGAAACAAATACGGGAATCTGGCGAGTACCTATTCCGCGCCAGGTATCTTCTGCATCCAGCAACGCTTGCGGCTGCCGGACACCCTGGCTCGGAAACTGCTTCAGTTAGAGCGAAACCGCCCTAAGCCTCAGCCACCTCACTAGTCAGATGTATGCTACAGTCGGAACTTTTTTGCATCGGACCACCTCCTTTCCAGTGTTAGGCCCATGCTAGCGCGGCCCGCCGAGGTTGTCAAAATCGGCAACAAGGAATTCAAACCGTAGAATTGAGTTCCCCCGATCCAGCACGTCGCTTCTCGGATGCCTGCAGTTCTCCGTGTACTCCGCGCCTCGCAATCGTCAGGTTTTTGGCGAGTCCGGATTGACACTTTCCGGCATCAAACAAGCCGAAGAGTTTCAAGCCATGCAAGCGGTCTGCCCAGACCGAATGGGAACCTATTCGCATTTGCGCCAGCGGAGAAGCGCGGCGCAGCTTTACGCGGTTTCGCAAGTCGAGCGGGAAGTCAGGGCCGCCGACCCCCACAGCGGGGACAAATATATCCGTGTATTTGCCGAAGCCTTTCAGACCTATCGTTCGCGGCTCTCCCGCTCCGGCCTGCTGGATGAACTGCTGCAGGCCGACGTTTTGCTGGTCGCCGACTATCATGCGCTGCCGGCCTCGCAGCACTACACGGCAAACTTGATTGAGCAGCTATCGGAGCGCGCGCAGCGGCCGCTGGTGTTGGCGCTGGAGGCGATTTTTGCCCGCGATCAGCGCGTCGCTCGATGCTGTGGCGCAACGGCCGGATCGACGAACGCGAGTTGCGCAGCCGCATTCGCTTCGACCTGGATTGGGGCTTCGACTGGAATCCGTTTTTTCATCTGCTTACGGCTGCCCGCCGGCACGGCGTCCGCCTGTACGGACTCGATACCGCGCCGCGTGGCGACCTTCGCCGGATTGCCCTGCGCGATGAACAGGCGGCCCGAGCGGATCGCGACCATTGCCCGCGAAGTGCCGGACAGCCGCCTCGTCGTGCTCTTCGGGGAAAGCCACATGGCTCCGCAGCACCTGCCCGCGCTGCTCAGACGCAAGCTGCCGCAGGCGCGCGTCGTGACCCTGCTGCAAAATGTCGATTCTCTCTACTGGCAGGCCGAGGAAGAGCCCGGAGCGCGGGTCAAAGCCGTCCGGGTCAGCCGCGATGTCTTCTGTGTTTTCAACGCCACTCCGCTGGAAAAATATGAGAGCTATCGCCAGTGCCTTGAGCGCTGGGGACAGGCGCGTCCCAGCGCGGTCGATCTGGCGCCCGCCTTTTACAACCTGATCTCCGCCCTGGCGCGCTACCTGGGGCTGGATCGATGCCGGCGCGACCAGTGGCGGCGTCTGGCTGAGTTGCAGCCCGATGTCGTGATCCACAATTCGGTGGAGCACTTTCGCCGGCCCTTGCAGCGCGCCGTTGCCGCCGATCAGATGTGTGAACTGATGCGCCAGATCGAAGCTGACGGCTGCGCCTACTGCACGGCCACCAACGCCATCTACGCCCAAACCTTTGAGCTGCCGGGCGCTGCCATGGCGGCCGCCCGCTTTGTTCATGCCGTGTGCAGCGGCAGCCTCGATGCCCACGCCCGCCCGGTGGCCTCCACCTTCGCCGCTCCGGAAGACGGTTTTTATGGGGCATGTCTCACCGAGACCCTTGCCGAATTCGGGGCGCGAGTTCTGCATTCGGCGCGCGGAGCCACCACCGGGCAGGAACTCGACTCCGGCTTCGCCCGCTCGCGCCGGCAAGTCGAACTGGCCTACCCGTTCAGCTATCACGACTACCTGCGGATGATCGACTTCGTGACGGTGCACCAGGATTTCCAGTGCCATGCGCGGCTCTATCGCGACGTTCCCCAACTCATCCGCGAAGGCCGCGGCTACACCGGAGACAAGCTTCGCTTCGTCAGCCGCCTGCTGGGACAGGACCTTGGAGCCCGGCTCTATCAGGCGTATCTGGAGGGACGCGTCGACCGCCGTTATCTGCGCTCGCTCTATTTCCGCCGTCTCGCAGGCCGATCCAAGCTCATCTACTTTCAACTCGCCAGCCGCACCCAGCGGCGCGGGCCGAGCCTGCTACATCGCTAGCAAGCGGAGGAAAAGCTATTCTCTGGGGTGTCATCCTGAGCGTAGCGAAGGATCTGCTGTTTGTGCACGCTGAAAGCAAAGCAGATCCTTCGATCGCGCGAAACCGGCGCGACCTCAGGATGACACTGATGCGAGTTTTTCAGCAGCCAGCAAGTGTTGTATCCCAGAAGTTCGCGCAATCACTTTTGAGGTGTCATTCTGAGCGAGCGCAGCGAACGAAGAATCAATGTATTTGCTCCTTAATACATAAAATACGACCGATCCTTTCTCTCCTCCACTCCGGCGACGGCTGCATTTGCCGTGTTGGGAGTCGGATCGAGCCGGGGTCCCCAACGTGCGCCGCAGTTGCGCAGGTTGGGGTGGTAGCCCGGCAGAATGATAAATTGAAGCAGTGAACCTTGAACATCTCAGAGAGCTTTTGGAACAAATTCGTTCCGGCCAGACTTCTCCCGACGACGCGCTGGAGCAACTCAAGGGACTCCCTTTCGAGGACCTGGGATTTGCCAAGATCGATCATCATCGTGCGCTGCGCGCGGGAATGCCGGAAGTGATCTTTGGTCCCGGCAAATCGCCGGCGCAGTTTGCCGAAATTTTCTGCCGGCTTGCCGCCCGGGGCAACAACAACGTGCTTGCCACGCGGGTTTCCAGCCGAGCAGGTCGCCGCCGTCGGGCAGCGGATTCCCGAAGCCTCGCACAATCGATCTGGCGCGCACGCTGGTGCTCAGGCAAAACGATAATCTGCCGGGCAAAGGCACGATCGTCATCGTATCGGCCGGCACCAGCGACACGCCGGTCGCCGAGGAAGCCGCCGTCACCGCCGAAATCATGGGAAATTGCGTCGAGCGCATCTTCGATGTCGGAGTCGCCGGCCTGCATCGCCTGCTCGACCCACCGCGAGTGCTTTGCAGCATGCGCGCGTGCTCATCGTTTGCGCCGGCATGGAGGGCGCGCTGCCCAGCGTCGTCGGCGGCCTGGTCGGAGTTCCCGGTCATCGCCGTTCCCACCAGCGTTGGCTACGGCGCCTCGTTTGGAGGACTGACGGCTTTGCTCGCCATGCTGAACTCCTGCGCCTCCAACGTCTCGGTGGTGAACATCGATAATGGCTTTGGCGCCGCCTATGTCGGCACCCTGATCAATCGCATGTAGGCCGCATAACTCGATTTTGAAGGAGCGCGATTTCAGAGGTGGCTGACAAATTGCACTTCGAGGTGTGGCGAGCGAAGGATCTGCTTTATTTTCGGCACGCGCGAACAGCACCCGGCAACGGCACGGCCGTAACCTGATATCAGTCGAGGTCACCTGTCCCGGCCGCCAATTGGTGCCCTTCTGAGATGTGCAGCTCAGCTTGTAGAATGGCGATTGAGTTCTGGAAGGCAAAACTTGGACGCTCTATCACTGGCAAAGGGCTTTCCGCCGTCGGCGTTCGTCTTGGCCACGCTCGGCAATCCGCGCGAAAAGTTTTGGGGACGCCTCGTCGACCTTGATCCGCGCGGCATTGTGCTGTGCGGAGTTCTGCTGGACTCATTCGACGATTTTGTCCGCCAATTGCGCGGCGGCGAAGCGGCTGTCCCGGTCATCATTTTCTATCCCATGCATCGCGTCCAGTCGGTCGAGTTGGAGCGCTCGGACGGCCCCGTGCCTTCCCTGCTGGAGCGTTTTCGGCAGGAGACGGGCGCCGATCCCGGAGAGGTTTTTCCAGCCCCCAACGGACGAGGTGCGGCCGTGAAATCCCAGTTCTGGACCGCGCCCAATCAGATCACGCTCTTGCGGCTCATCTTCGTTCCCTTCGTGGTCATCAACATTCTCGATCACAATTTCAAATCGGCGCTCGTGCTCTTCGTGCTCGCCGGACTGAGCGATGCCCTCGACGGCCTGTTGGCGCGCTGGCTCAATCAGCAATCGATCCTGGGCCAGTACCTGGACCCGATTGCCGACAAGCTGCTGCTCAGTTCGGCCTTTCTGGTTTTGTCGTTTACCAAGCAGATCCCCTGGAAATACACCGTGCTGGTGTTCAGCCGCGATCTTTCCATCATGCTGATCACGGCTGTGCTTTACATCACCACCTCGATTCGCGATTTCCGGCCCAGCGTCTTCGGCAAGATGAATACGGCGGCGCAAATCGGCGCCGATTTTTTTTGTGCTGCGCTGGCGCATCGATCCCGCACCCTGGATCGGCATCGCGCGCCGGGGTTTTCTGGTGGCCACCTGATCCTCACCTGCCTCTCGGCACTTCATTACATCCTGCTCACCGGCCAGAAGTTACACGCCAGCGGCGAAGACGGTCCGACGGCGCGTTCCTCACGATTGAGAGTGCTGGAATCGCACCAACCTCTGGTAAGCTAAGACTACGGTTTTTTACTCATGCCTCGCGGGAATCGCAGTTTTCGGTTACGGGTTATCGTTGCGTTTGCGCTGGTCTATGTCTTCTGGGGCTCAACCTACCTCGGCATAGGAATTGCCGTCGCGCACATGCCTTCGGTGGTCATGGCGGGCACCCGCTTTACCATTGCCGGGGCCGTCATGCTGCTCTGGTGCGCCCTGCGTGGCCGCCATGTGCGCCTGCGGATGGCTGAATTTCTGCGTCTGGCCGCCATCGGCATTCTGCTGCTCAGCATCAGCAACGTAATGACCGGCAAGGCCGAAACCTACATCCCGACCGGGCTGACGTCTCTGCTGCTGGCCATTACCCCGCTGTGGTTCCTGCTGCTGGAGCGCCTCAGCAGCCGCGGCGAACGCATCGGCCGGCGTGGCCTGGTAGGAATCCTGCTCGGGCTGTGCGGCGTAGTGGTGCTGATGTGGCCGGCTCTGAGTGCCGGTTTGCACCTCGGCCGCCGCGAACTTGCCGGCGCCGGCCTGATTATGCTGGCCAGCATGGTTGGGCGGGCGGCTCGATCCTTGTCCAAACGCTGGCAACTGGAAGTGGATTCCTACACCGCCAGCGCCTGGCAGATGCTCATCGCGGGCGTCGTGGATTGCCTCGCCGGTCTGCTGCTGGGCAGCTTCAAGGCAGCATCCTGGGCGCGCCCCGGTGTGCTCGCCATTGGCTACCTGATCGTCGCCGGCTCCTGGATCGGCTTTACCGCCTATATCTGGCTTCTCGACAACGTCGCCACCGCCAAGGTCGCGACCTATGCTTACGTGAACCCGATCGTCGCGGTTTTCCTGGGATGGCTGGTGCTCCACGAACAGATCACGCCCTATATCGTTGCCGGCAGCGTGATTGTCGTCGTCAGCGTCATCCTGGTTTCGGGAGCCAAGCACAATCCGCCGTCCACCGTGCCGGAGCCGGTTGCGGTGCTGTCCCGGGTCCAGAGCAACGGGTGATGGGATAGTTGTCGACGGGGTATGCGTTAGCTTTTGACGGGTGATGGATTAGCTTTCGATGGGTAATGGGTAAGTTTTTGATGGCGCCCCAGCTTTACCTGCATCGGAATGTCATCCTGAGGAGCGCCGCAGGCGCGACGTAAGGATCTATGCAGTTATCGTTTTTTCCCATCGTCCCCGACAACCCCCTCGGCTTCTGGGGTGAAAACCGGGGTCCCCAGCACACGCCGCGGTAGCGCAGGTTGCGCTAATAGGAGAGCAGCGATGATCCGTTCGTACAAAGGAATTACGCCGACGATTCCGTCTTCCTGCTATGTCGACGAATCGGCCCAGGTGATTGGCGACGTGGTTCTGGCCGAAAACGTCAGCGTCTGGGCCGCCGTGGTGTTGCGCGGCGACGTCAATTCCATCCGGATCGGCGCCAACAGCAATATTCAGGACGCTTCGGTTCTGCACGGACAAACCGGCCTGTTCACGGTCGAACTCGGCGAATGGGTCTCGGTCGGACATCATGCCACCCTGCACGGCTGCATCGTCGAGGATCGCTGCCTGATCGGGATCGGCGCCATCGTGCTGAACGGCGCCCGCATCGGTCACGATTCGATCATCGCCGCCGGTACCCTGATCCCGGAGAATGCGGTGGTCGAGCCGGGCTCGCTGATGATGGGCACGCCCGGCAAGTTTCACCGCGCCGTCGGCGACCGGGAGCGGGAACGGATTCTCATGCACGCCCGCAACTACATCGCCCTTCGCGAGCAATACCTGAAAGAGCTCGTCACGGCCAAGACACGTTAGTCGCTTCCGCCCGGAATGTCATCCCTCGTCCAGAGTGTCATTCCCGCGGTGGGTGGCCCATTCAAGCCCGCCGTTGGCTTGAGTGGGGGCAGTTTTCCTGCACTGCCCGCGTTCGCCCGATTCAGGTCCGCGTTGTCATCCTGAGGAGCGCCGCAGGCGCGACGTGAGGATCCATGCAGTTATTGTTTTTCATCGCCCCCACCGAGGATCGGCTCATTGATGATTGTCGGTCCCGGGCAACGGCCGTTTTTGCCGTTGCTGGGACCGAAAGCAATGCCACAGTAAATCTCAACGGCTGTCATCCTGAGCGTAGCGAAGGATCCCATCGAACTTTCCTGATCCGTACTGCATCGGGTTCTCTGATTCGCGCCTCCGTTCGCCACCTGCCGGTGTACTGATACATCTCTGTTTTTCGCCCACCTGCTAAGATCATATTTTGCCGAGTTGCCCCAGACTCCGGCCAAGTTCAACACTCATAACCGGGAACTGAATCGAAATGATCAAAGCCGTTCGCGGTACCCGCGATCTCCTGCCTCCTGACACCGATCTCTGGAACTTTGTCGAGGCGCGTGTGCGCGAGGTCTTCCGCAGCTACAATTTTCACGAAATCCGCACTCCTCTGTTCGAAGCCACCGAGCTGTTTGCCCGCGGCGTCGGCGAAGAGACCGACATCGTTTCCAAGGAGATGTTCACCTGGGAAGACCGCGCCCGCGCCGCCAGCGAGAAGCGCGCAGTCGCTCACCCTGCGGCCGGAAGCCACTTCAGGCATCGTTCGCGCCTACATCGAGCACGATCTGAACCGCACCGGCCTGTTGCAGAAGCTCTACATGATCGGGCCGATGTTCCGTCGCGAGCGTCCGCAGAAGGGCCGCTACCGCCAGTTTTTCCAGATTGACGCCGAGGTCATCGGACCGCCTTCCTCGGGCAGCGAGCTGCCGATGCGCGATGCCGAGCTGATCGACATGCTCACCGCGATTCTCGATGCCGTCGGTCTCAGGGGCTGGTCGCTCCAACTCAATTCGGTCGGCTGCCCCAAGTGCCGTCCGCTCTATAACCAGGCTCTGCGCGAGGCCCTGGCCGGCGTGAAGGACAAGATGTGCGTCGATTGCCAGCGCCGGGCCGAAACCAATCCGCTGCGCGTCCTCGACTGCAAGGTGCCGGCCGACCAGCCCATCATCGAGACGCTGCCCAAGATCAGCCAATACCTCGACGAAGAATGCCGCGAGAATTTCGCCGAAGTGCGCGCCATTCTGGACAGCCTGGCGATTCCCTACACCATCAACGAGCGCATGGTTCGCGGCCTGGACTATTACACGCGCACCACTTTCGAGTTCACCCACGGCGAGCTGGGCGCGCAGAGCGCCGTGCTTGGCGGCGGCCGCTACGACGGACTTTCGGAGCTGCTCGGCGGTCCCAGGGCTCCGGCCACCGGCTTCGCCATCGGCGAGGACCGGCTGGTGCTGGCCTTGCAGTCGCAGGCCGCCAGCGTCATCCAGACGCCTGCCGCCTACATCATTCCGCTTGGCGCCGGCATGAACCGCCACGCCCTGAAGCTGGCGCGCGAACTCCGCCGCGCCGGTCTGATCGTCGATGTCGGAGACGAGAGCTTCCGCCTGAAGAAAGGCTTCGAGGCCGCCGGGAAACTGGGCGCGAAATACGCCATCCTGGTTGGCGAAAACGAAGTTTCCGGCGATACTTTCGCGGTCAAAAACCTCGCCACCGGAGAACAGGTCGCGGTCGCCCGCGCCGACCTCGCGGCCAGGCTGCAAGCAACTTTTATGAGTGACCATAGATATAATTCGGCAGGAACTGGTGCAGATCCGGAATCTTCAGATAGATGGAGGGATGAGCTTTTCGTTTTCTCCACAACGTTCGTCAAGATGCTCGGCACGTTCACGTTTTTGGCCAAGGATAGGAGGAAGTTCGCGGGCACTGGACATAGTGGCCCATTGTCTTCTATTACGGTGTCATATCTGAGTGTGTGCCAATTTCTCGAAGTGTCGATCCTGAAGGCGTAGCTGTAGCGAAAAGCCGAAGGATCTGTTTCTAGCGTAGGGAGATCAAAAGCAGATCCTTCGCTGTTTTCCACCCCAATTAAAGCCAACAATGGGCTTGTCGGGGCCCCCGGCTCCGCATCAGATTTGTGATGATCACTTTAGCACGCCGCTCTTGCCGGTATACACTTATGCTCAGTATTCCATTGCTGACCGGCCGCAGTGGCGCGGAGATTTGTTTTAGGTGATAGAAACCAAAGGGGCCCGACCCCGCTCGCCATGACAGTCTGTTTTTTGTGCCGTTACGTTGGGGTGTTTGATCGGGGTCCCCAGCGAGGCTCGTAGCTCGCCTGGGGTGGTTGAGTAATTTTTGGAGCGACTTCGATGACCTTCGAGGTGTGGCTGGCGTTCGTTGCCGCAAGCGCCATTTTGCTGCTGATTCCCGGCCCGACCGTGCTGATGGTGGTCGGCGATGCTCTGGCAAACCGTTCGTGGCGCAACCGGGCCCCCAGCGCGCCAGTGCCGGGATGGAAGCCCGTTGTTGGCTGGTTGGGGTGTAGTGCCTGGGCCACGGTTGCCGGGGTCGTCATGGCCGATGCCACGGCGATGACCCTGTCGCTGGCCGGTGCCGGCGCCTTGCTCGAAGCCTCGGCCACGGCCTTCACCTTCATGAAGACCCTCGGAGGCCTGTACCTCATCTACCTCGGGGCGAAGTCGATCCTGAGTGCGCGCCGAGGTGCGGCGCAGACCAATGTCTTGCGGCCGGCACAGGGCCAACCAGGCTGGCGCGCTTTGGCCGGGCCTACACGGTCACCGTCCTGAATCCGAAGAGTATTCTTTTCTTCGTCGCCTTCGTGCCGCAATTCATGTCGACGCACGCATCTTTCCTGGTGCAGAGCGGATTGCTGATCGCCACCTTCACCAGCCTCAGTGCGCTCAATTCCTCTATGTACAGCCTCATGGCAAGCCTGGTCGGCGGACGTCTGACGGCTGCCTCGGCGCAGCGCAAAGTGAGCTATGTCGGCGGTTGCACGCTGATCGGGGCCGGTGCGCTGACGCTGGCCATCCGGCGCAGTTAAGCGGCAATCGGTGGCCGTGTACAAGTTGCTTCATAACCCGGCTTTGCTGAGCGGCGCTTTGGAGCAAGTCCCCTTTTGGTGTATACCCTCCGTGACAGTTCATGATGGTGGCGTGGTCTTCTTTGAGGGCGTGGGCTTTGTGGGCTGGCCATCGTCGCGGTGCTGGGACATGGGGGTTCTTGTGCTTCGACGAAGAAGGCCCGATCTTCGATTCGCTTCAGTTGACGAGGAAGGGTGAGGGCGCAAACGTCAAAGCATCTGGCTGGGCCAGATGCTCATTCGCTTGCCTTTTGTTCTTAACCTTTCTCGCCTGCATGGCCGCGCCCATCACGTACCTCATTGCCTTTGAAATGGGACATATTTTTGGCGTGCTTTGCCGGCTCGAACCCCGCGCCACGTTGTGGGGTTGCGCCCCGATAGCCATGTTCCGGATGATAATTGTTATTCACATGACCGCGGAAGTTGTCGCCGCCATGAAACCACGGACCGGCACCGATGAAGACACCACCGGTAAACCATTCCGGACCATAGTAGCCGGAAGGAGCGCAGCCATAAGGGGAAGCGTCATAGTACCCATAGGGGCATTCAGGGGCGACTCCAATGTTAATGCTGACCTGAGCCTCCAGTTTGGGAGCGGTCATCGTGAAGCAGATGGCAGCGACACAGCCAGTGCAAGATATCTAAGTCTGTTCATTCGTTCTCCTCGTAATCGTAACGGCAGTCGTCCACTGCCTATTCGAGGATCGTCTAGTGACGCAACCATGTCTGTATTGATTTGCACACAAATGCAAAATCCTTGCAGAAACTTTCCAGACGACGACCGACGCCTGCGGTCAAACCATCGCAGGGCCCCACGGAAGTGACCCGCTGGTTCGGGGCGCGTGGGCGGCAAATCGGAAGCGACCCACTGCCGGACAAGCTGGATGCTTGCGGGAAGCCGCCGGAAGCGGGAAACTACTTTCCATGGCTGAGGACAAAAGCCCGCCGAAGCTGAGCGCTACCATCGAGCGCTTTTTGGAGGCGGCACAGGAGCACGCCCAGCGCATTTACTCCACCGAGTTGGATTTCAGCGAGCACAGCATCGCCGACGTGGAACTCATCCTGGGGCGATTGAGCGAGTCGCTGCCGCATG
>CAWAZO010000006.1:0-326675 GCA_963786555.1 uncultured Acidobacteriota bacterium | reverse complement strand
TGCTCTCGATTGCATCCTTCCGTCTCTCCGAGCTGCGTGCAAGCGTTAGAGCGCATCGCGCTGCATCCGGATTTCTGGAAGGATTTCGCTATGTGTGGAGGAAGAACCCGATCTCAGGGCGATTCTGGTCATGTTGTCTCTGATCGGCACCTTTGGACTGAACTTTCCGATCTTCATCTCTACGATGGCCGTGAATGTCTTCCACTCCGACGCGCGTGCTTTTGGCCTGCTCTCCTCCATCATGGCCGTGGGCGCGCTCTCGGGAGCGTTGTTTGCTGCTGGCCGGAAGAAACCAGGCTTAGCGTCTCTGTCGATGGGAGCCGGTGTCTTCGGGCTGGGCTGTACTCTCGCCGCACTCGCGCCGGGATACTGGTGGTTTGCGGCAGCTCTCGCGGTCAGCGGCGCGGCTGCCCTGACCTTGACCAACGGCACGAACAGCATCATGCAGCTCTCGACAGAACCATCCATGCGGGGCAGGGTGATGGCGCTACGAGTCGGCATTGCACTGGGGGGAATGACCAATCGGCGCCCCGATCGTCGGTTGGGTTGCCAACCACTTCGGCCCGCGCTGGTCGCTCGCAGTGGGTGCCGGGGCGTGCTTCACCGCTGCCCTGGTCGCAGTCTACGTTCTGGCCCGCCGAAAAGAGTCACTGCTCGCCCAGTAATTAGTCCCATGAAGTCGGCCAGCGGGCACGGTTCTTCTGGCCGTCAGACCGGATCATCCGGATCCAGGCCGATGTGGTCGTTTACAGTATTCTGGAACCGCTGCTTACAGCCGAGGTATCGCTCCGTCGTCTGGATGGAAACGTGGCCCAACAGAAACCCGATTCGAGCGCGGAGTAGGAATCTATCGTCCCTACTCCGTCTGTGAACGCCTGGTGCCTAGAAAGACTCTCCAACCATCTGCTCGCTCTTCTTCCACAGTGCTTCCGCATTGACCAGATCCAGCGCATAACCACGAACACCTTCGCTAACGGCGCTGATCACCGCGTCGTCTGCTACGATTGTGCCGACATGGCAGTTTTCGCAATAGCGACCGCCAATTTCGTCCGCCGGAGCAACCACTGCGGCCCACACCGAAGTCGCGGCACCCTGCGGGATCGTCTTGAACTGAAAGGTCTTACCTTCTGCTTCAATCTGCTTGTTGATCTGGTCAACCAAGGCCTGCAACTGGCCCGGCTCCATGTAGCGACCCAGCTCTGTCTGTATGCCTCCTGGATGCACGGCCGCTGCCCGCACGCCGCGTCCCCGATGTCGTTGATCGAAAGCGACAGCAAATAGAATGTTCGCCGTCTTCGACCGGCCGTAGGCGACGAAGGGTTCATAGGGCGTGCGCTCAAAGTTCGGGTCTTCAAGGTCGACGTTCGAGAAGCGGTGACCCGAAGAAGCCAGATTGATCAGTCTTCCTCCTCGGCGAATCAGCGATGCAATTCGATTGACAAGGACAAAGTGGCCCAGATGATTGGTGCCGAACTGTCTTTCAAAGCCGTCTGACGTGTGCTCGAATGGGGTGGCCATTACACCCGCATTGGCAATGATCACGTCGAAGGGCTCTCCCTTGGTCAGTAAACCGTCCGCGCAGGCGCGCACGCTTGCAAGGCTGGCCAGATCAAGCGCCACAAGTTCGAAGCTCCCGCCGTGGGCCGTAGCGTCCTTGCGCATCTGCGCGGTTGCCGCTTCAGCTTTGGCCAAGTCTCGCGCGGCGCCTACCACACTCGCGCCGTGGGCTGCGAGTGATCGCGCAGTCTCCACGCCAAGCCCAGCAGACACGCCCGTAACCAGAATGCGTTTGCCATGCAGGTTGATTCCGGATAAAACATCTTCCGTTGTTGAGGTCGCGCCAAATACTTGTACCATCTTGTTCCTCCTGAGTCAGAATTCGACGAACGTCATGCGAGAGACGCCTTTGAAAAGTACGATGTAGATGCTGTCTAGCCCAGCGGGGTTCCATCCCAGCTCTCGACTTGTTTGCCCGCTGTCCGGAACGTCGCCACGCAACATCACCACGGGACCACGCCTTCTGTGTTGGAGAAAGTGCCCGTCGGACCATCCGGACCGAGCAGCGCGAGGCGCACCGGCTCGCGGGCGCCCTCTTCGACAGTCTTTGTGCCCATATAGTTGTTGAGGTTCGTCTTGGTATAGCCGGGGCAGGCGGCGTTTACTTTGATCCCCGTCGACTCCAGCTCGATCGCCATGGCAAGCGTCATGGCGTTGAGAGCCGTTTTGGAGGCAGAGTAGCCGGGAACAAAGATCGCGCGATAGTGGCCGGCTGGGTCTGAGTTCAGCGTAAGCGAGCCAACGCTGCTCGACACGTTGACGATGCGGGCTGCCGGTGCCTCGCGCAACAGCGGCAGCATCGCCTGGGTAACAGCGAGGACGCCGAATACGTTGGTCTCCCAGATCGTGCGCACTTCGTCGAGAGAGACATTACTGGGGCGGCTCAACCTGACATACTCCTCGAAGGACATATCGGGCCGCATACCCGTATTCGAGATGGCAGCATTGTTGACGAGCACGTCGAGGCGGCCAAGCTCCTTGCGGATGCGCTCCGCCGCGGCGGCGATCGAAGCCTGGTCCGTCACGTCGATCTGGATGGAGCGTGCGTCCGGCCCAACCTCTTTGGCCGCAGCTTCGCCGCGACCGAGATTGCGCGACCCGATCAACACGGTAAAGCCTTGTGCCACGAGGTCCTTTGCGATTTGAAGACCGATTCCTTGATTAGCACCGGTTACCAAGGCGACGGGTTTCTCTTGCATCGTAATCTCCTTTGCTTGGGTTGGAAGCGTTCCTCCGATCAGAGCATCCCTCCGGTTCAGGCCGGGAAGAAGTTCATGTTGCTGAGATCGGTGAGGAGTGTCGGCCCCGTCGGCTTCCATCCCAGTTTCTCTCGTGTTTTCGCGCTGGAGGCACGGTTGTCCCACGCCATGAACGTTGAGAGCCAGCCAAAGTGAGCTTGTGCTTCCTCTGGAGAGAGGCTGACCACGGGCAACTTCAAGCCCCGGCCAATGGCCTCTGCAATCTCCCGCATGGACACTCCCTCTTCGGCCGCCGCGTGATACCTGCTACCTGCTTCGTGCTTCTCCAACGCCAGCCGGTAGAGATGCGCAACATCGAGAACATGCGCCGCCGGCCAGCGATTGTACCCATCGCCGACGTACGCCGAGACGCCCTTCTCGCGGGCCACCTGGATGGCGTATGTGACAAGACCTTGTTTCACCGTGTCATGTACTTGCGGAAGCCGCACCACCGACACGCTCACCCCACGCGAGACTTGCGCCAGGCCTGTCTGTTCGGAAACGCGAGGCAGCGCCGGGTGGAAAATGGCCTCCATATCTTCGGTTGCGACCCGGTCTGGGGCAAGCCCACCCGTGCCGGAGGTAACAATCAAGGGGCGGGTTGAGCCCGCGAGCGCGTCGCCAAGCGTCTCGATTGCGAGCCTATCAATCTCACAGTTCTCCTTGAATTTCGTGAAGTCGTGAATGAAGGCGGTGTGAATGACGGCATCTGCGCTGGCCGCTCCGCTGCGCAGGCTCTCCAGGTCTTCGAGATCACCGCGATGCACCTGGACACCAGCGGCAGCAAGCGACTTGGCGCCTGCGTCGCTGCGAGTAAGGCCGAGCACCTGATGGCCGGTGTCGATCAACTCCCGGGAGATGGCTGAACCAATGAAACCTGTTGCTCCTGTGACGAAAACACGCATATGAGAACTCCTTGTTCTTTAGATATTCGACCGTTCACAAATACGACCACTACTCATACCGAGATATTGGAACTTTCGACATCGTGTCTGGGTATTGCGTTGAGATCGGCAAGCGCCTCAGCGGGAATCTGCAGCGTCGCCGCCTTAAGATTTTCGCGAAGATGCTTGATAGAAGATGTTCCGGGAATCACCAGAATGTTATGCGAGCGCTGGAGGAGCCATGCAAGCGCAACCTGCATCGGCGCGGCATCAAGGCGCTGAGCCACTTCAGACAACGTATCCGATTGCAGCGGAGTGAAGCCGCCAAGTGGGAAGAACGGAACGTAGGCGATGCCGTCTCGATTAAGGTCCGCTACGAGCGCATCGTCGGCCCGATGTGCCAGGTTGTATTGATTCTGGACGCAGACGACGGGTACGATGCGCCGCGCTTCCGCGATCTGTGCGGGCGTGACGTTGCTCAGACCAATATGACGTATCAAGCCCTTCTGCTGAAGCTCGGCCAGGACAGTGAGCGGCGCTTCGATCGAACCTTCTGCCGGTTGATGGACGTTGAACATGCTGCGCAGGTTGACCACATCCAGCACGTCCAGGCCGAGATTGCGGAGATTGTCGTGCACCGCCCCGGTCAGTTCCTCGCGTGAGAGGGCGGGAATCCACGATCCATCTTCGCCTCGCCGGGAGCTGACTTTGGTGACGATTACCAGATTGCCGGGATAGGGAAAGAGTGCCTTTCGTATGATCTGATTGGTGACGTGAGGACCATAGAAATCGGATGTATCGATATGATTCACACCGCTAGCCACGGCTTCTCGCAAAAGAGCGATTGCCCCATCGACATCTCGGGGTGGACCCCACACCAACTTATTGCCGTCTCTCCCTGCAAGTTGCATGGCTCCGTAGCCCATGCGGTTCACCGTGAGCGAACTGCCAGGAAAGGTGAAGCTGCCGGCTTGAGTTACTTCCTGAATCATTCCATTCCTCCCTGATGCGTTGTTGGCTTCTCCGTTCGCTGATCGGCATTGACGAACCCCTGCCGCTTCGAATAAAACGGAGACAGTCTCCCAATCAATAGATAACCGGAGACAGCCTCCGGTTGCAAGTAATTTCTTCGATGCCCAAGGAAAATTCACAATCCGCCCAACGAAAGCCGCGCATGGATGCCCAGCGCAACCGCGAGCGCATTCTGGAGGTGGCGAAGGAGGCGTTCACTCGATTTGGCGCTGACGCCAGCCTGGACGATATTGCCAAACAGGCGGGAGTGGGAGCCGGAACTCTGTATCGTCACTTTCCCACCCGAGGTGTCCTGATCGAAACGGTTTATCGAAGTGAAGTGGAAAAGCTGGCTGCGGCGGCACGCAAATTCACTGAAACAATGCCCCCGATTGAAGCATTGCGAACATGGATGCTGCTGTTCGTTGACCACATCGCGGCAAAGCGGATCATTGCACCCGCACTCAATAGTCTCGCCGGAGGGCCCTCAAAATTGTTTGAGGGTTCTCGCGAGCAGATCCAAGGAGCCATCGATGCGCTGGTGAAACGCGCGATCATAAGCGGTGAAATTCGCAGCGACCTCGAACCCTTCGACCTGCTTCGAGCGCTGATCGGTGTCTCCCATATAGCATCCGGCCCCGGCTGGCAGCAAAGCGCCAGGAGGCTGGTGGACATCCTCATCACAGGCTCACGCCCTATCAGATAGGCGGCGTTTCATGGACACTGACGAAAAATCAATCCACGTTTAGTGCCGGGCAATAGTCAACCAGCGCTCAATGTCCAAAGGCGTAATCGTTTCCGCTGATCTCTCACCGAATGCTTGTAAAAGTCTCTGCATCCGGTAGCTGTCCTGGAGATAACTAAGCTTATGAACCTTGGAATATTCAAGAGCGTCCGCGGCAAGAGCCGAGAAAAGCACCCCCTTTGCGCATAGGCGCTCAGGAAATTTGCGACCCTCAAGAACTTCGGTCTTGCGTTTCTGGTACAACGAAATTGCGGCGGCGCGTGTACCGGCTTTCTCTCTGCGTATACGGCCGTGCTGATCCGCATAACGGACCCACCACACGCCAGATCCGGGCATCTTCTCGAAAACCCCTCTGATGGTTTTCGGCGCTTTCTTAACAATTGAGTTTGAACGAAACGGAATAACTGACAAGTTCACGATGCATGCACCTCCATGGCAACATGCATCAGGAGCGAAAAAAAACCGACAGCGCATCAGGCGATCGGTTCACGACTGGAGATGTTTTTTCGGAGCTAAACTCCGGCAGCACCCTCCCCTCGAACGTCACGATTCGATTGAACCGTTGGCAGCGATTGACAAACTGACACGGGACATCGGCAGCAATTGAAGAAGTTTTTGCCTGGGGTCCTTTGAAAAATCACCAGAGGAAAGTACAAGATTCGGGGAAGTGTTCTTAAGTTGTTGAATAAATGGCTCCTCAGGTAGGACTCGAACCTACAACCCTCCGGTTAACAGCCGGATGCTCTGCCATTGAGCTACTGAGGAGTGTCGACAGGCCGTCCTTGCAGACGGCGTGTGCAATCAACTACTGCATTGTAAACAGGCGTTGAAGTATTCGTCAAAACTTAAATGCAATACCGGGCTTGCGCAGGCGGCTACGCCATCCATAGGAAATCGCTGCCGATTGTGGAATAGTGGAATGTAGCCCACTACGCTCACTCAAAAGGGGGCGGCACATCAACATGAAATCTCCCAACATCAGGTCATTATTTCTGCCGGGCACAGCCGGGAGGCTCGAAGCGTTGCTGAACGCCGGGACGGCCGATGCGGCTTTTGCCGCCCTCGTCGCCCACCCGCATCCGCTGTTTGGCGGGACGATGCACAACAAAGTCGTCTACCACGCCATGAAGGTGCTGAATCAGTTTGGTTTTCCCGTGTTGAGGTTCAATTTTCGCGGAGCCGGCAACAGTCAAGGCCAGCACGACGATGGCCGCGGCGAGGTCAATGACGTGCAAGTCGCGCTGGAGTGGTTGAGCCATGAGTTCGGCAAGCCGATCATTTTTGCCGGGTTTTCCTTCGGGGCAGCCGTCGGACTACGCGCCGCCTGTCCCGACAGCAGGGTGTCGGCCTTAATTTCGTTGGGCACGCCCATTGCCGCCGAAGGACGGGCTTACTCGTACGACTTTCTGCGGGAGTGTTCAAAGCCAAAGCTCTTCATCAGCGGAGGAAGCGATCAATTCGCCGGCTCCCTGGCGCTGGAGGAGATGGTCCGGACGCTGCCTGAGCCCGCCCGTCTGGTCTTGATTCCGCAGGCCGATCATTTTTTCACCGGCCATTTGGAGGCGTTGCGCGAGGCCCTCCGGGCTGGGATAGAAGAAATGCTTCGATGTGACAGAGTTGCCGTATAATTTGCGTGATTATGCCAATCCAAAAGACTGCTGAATCGGAAGCTGCGGGCGGTGCGCTGGTTACGGAAATGCGCTCCACCGCTCTCAATATCTTTATGCACACGCTAGCCGAGTCGAGCATCGAGCGTATGTTCACCAAGAGCGTCAGCTACGAGCATGGCACGCTGCGGGTGGGCGACGAGCAATACGACATCAACTCGTTCTCGCGAGTTTTCGTGGTGGCAATCGGAAAGGCTTCGCACACCATGGTCCAGGCGCTGAGCGAGCGCTTCGGCGCCGGTGTCGGAGTCACCGGCCTCGCCTGCGGTCCGGTGTTGCCGGATGCCCAGGTCTTTGGATTCCGGTATTACAAAGGTGGACACCCGCTGCCCAACCAGGATTCGGTGAAGGCGGCCGAGGCGATGCTGCGCGCCGTCGAACCGCTCTCGGGCAAGGACCTCGTCATTTTTATGATGAGCGGTGGTGGCTCGGCGCTGGTGGAAAAGCCGATTGCCAGCTCGATCTCGCTGGAAGATCTGGTGGCCACCTATCGGGCGCTGGTACTTTCCGGCGCGCCGATTGCTGCCATTAACACCGTCCGCAAACACTTGTCGGCCATCAAGGGAGGACGGCTGGCGCTGGCCGCCTCGCCTGCCCACCAGCTTTCGATCATGATCAGCGACGTTCCGGAGAATGCACTGGATTCGCTAGCCAGTGGCCCGACCATGCCGGACACAAGCACGGTCGAACAGTGCTATGCGCTGGTCGAAAAGTTTAATCTGTTGCCGCAGTTTCCGGCGAGCGTGCGCGAGCTGTTTGAAGGCCGTGCCATTCTGGAAACCCCCAAGCCGGCCGACGCCGTTTTCTCGCGCTCGCGCTGGTGCACGCTCGCATCCAACGCGGTCGCCGAAAAGGTTGCGGTGGAAAAGGCGGTGATGTCCGGCTTTGCCGTCGAGGTCGATAACAGTTGCGATGACTGGGACTATGTTCCGGCAGCCGACTATCTGCTGCAGCGCGTGCGCGAGTTGCGCAAGGGCGTCTCCCGCGTCTGCCTGATTTCGGGCGGCGAAATCACGGTGAAAGTGGAGGGCAAGGGCGGCGCGGGCGGCCGCAATCAGCATTTCGCACTCTACTGCGCACAAAAAATTGCCGGCGAAAACATTACCATCCTCAGCGCGGGAACCGACGGGATCGACGGCAACAGCGATGCGGCCGGCGCGGTGGTTGACGGCACCACCATGGCTCGTCTCAAGCAGCAGAATCTCAGCGCGGAGCAGGCGCTCAAGAGTTTCAATTCGACGCCGCTTTTTGAGTCGCTGGGCGATGCCATTAAAACCGGCCCAACCGGCAACAACCTGCGCGATTTGCGGGTTCTGCTGGCATACTGAAAGGGAAGAGGATCGCGGACAAATCGCTTCCGCGCGGCGGGAAGCTGAACCGGATTTTTAGTAACATAAGAACGTTGTGGTTGCTGAATAGCGTAGTTGCTCTAAGAAGCTGCGGAAAAGCTCGTAGAAGTGTCATCCTCAGTTCGCGCCGGAGAACACTTTTCCAGCAGCCTTCTAAACGATTTTAGGTAGTTGTTGCAAACGAAAAAGGAGATGTTCATGAAGAAGTTGTTGGCGTTGCTGTTTGCCCTCATCGTTGGCTGCTCAATGAGTTTTGCGCAACCCTCGGTCGGCCCGATGGTGCAGGGAGCCCAGCTGCAGGCCGGTCAGTTTGTGCCCGGTGACCAGAGCAAGATGGAAAGGAAGCATAAGAAGAGACACCACAGGCATGGAAGGAAACACCCTTCCCGGGAAGCCTCTTCACTCTAACGGACCGATGAAAAACGGTTCTTCGAGGGTGTCATCCTGAGAGAGTCGGTTTTGCGCGACCGAAGGATGACACCAATGTTTTTGCAATCCGCATAGACGGGCAGGGACCTGTTGCCGTATCCAGTCGGCGACAGGCCCTTAATTTTTGTTGGAGGCTTTCGTTTGGACCTTCCGCTCGACCCGGGAGAACACTGCGCATCTTTCACCGGGCGGCACCTTCGCGGGATCATCCTGAGACTTAATTGTTTATAATCGCGGCGATGACCATTTCCGCTTTTGTCGCACAGACCTCGCAGCATTCGTGGTTCCAGGTTCTGGATAACTGGAGCGATGACGCCTTTGAGTTCGTGCGGCACGACGTTCCAAAAATCGTGGGCGTTCTGCTCATAGCGTTTATCCTTTCGCGTTTTCTGAAGACCTTCAAGAAGCACCTGATGGAATTGAGCCGGCGGGATGCGGTTCAGTCCACGCTCCGCGCCACGCAATTGCGGACCTTGGCGAGTGTGTTTCACAGCGTCGGGCTGATCGTGATCTTTTTCGTGGCGGGAATGCAGATTCTGCCCCTGCTGGGCATCAACATTGGCCCGCTGCTGGCAAGCGCCGGCATCGCGGGACTGGCCATCGGCTTCGGCGCGCAGACGCTGGTTCGGGATTTCATTAATGGTTTTTTTATCCTAATCGAGAACCAGTTCGACATTGGTGATGTGGTCAAACTTGGTGGCGTACAGGGAACGGTCGAGAAGTTGACGCTACGGCGGACGGTGTTGCGCGGTGACGATGGCACCCTGCATATGGTTCCGAACGGCCAGATCACAACCGTCTCGAATCTGACGCGTGACTGGACACAGTTGGCGATGCACATTTCTGTGGGTTACAACGAAAACAGCGATCGGGTGGTGGAGCTGCTGAAAGAAGTCGCCGCCGAAGTGCGGCATGAGCCGGAATTTTCCGAGTCGATCGTTGCCGACCCCATGGTGCCCGGCATCGAGAAGGTTTCAGCCGACGAAGTCGACTACCTCCTGCTGGTGAAGACCAAGCCAGGCGAGCAGTACGCGGTCAGCCGCGAGCTGCGGCGCAAAATCAAGGAGTGCTTTGACAAGAACGGTATACACCCTGGCGGCCAGCAGCGTTTCTACGTGGTCGGAGACACGGTTTCAGCCCCGAAGGCATAGCTCCTTTTGTGCCGCCGCCCGGCAGCAATCGCTCGGCAAACACCACGCGGAGGTCACAACCCGAGCGGCGCGAATTTTTTCCCGTGACATCTCAGGCCAAGCGATTTTGCATCTAGAATTTTGGAATGTCTTGGCGAATCCTTGGCGTGGACATCGCGGCGGGCGCTGTGCTGGTGGCGGCCTGGTACTTGATTTTTCTGCGTCTGAACCGGCGGCGAGGCGTCCGAATCCTGCAATGGATTGAGCAAGCGCTTGACGGAAAAGGCCTTATTGCCGGGGTGAAATGGCTGTCGGCCTCGCGCATGCAGGTGCAACTCCGGCTCTTTGGCTCCGGCTTCTGCCGGCCGTCGATGCTGGTCCGCCTTTTGCCGCGCGAAACCCCTTTGCAGTGGATCATAAGCCTGCTGCGGCGGCGTCGCGAAACCCTGACCTTTGAATCCGACCTGCCCTGCGCTCCCAACTTCAATCTGGAAGTTCAGAACCATCGCTGGTGCGGCAGAACCCGCCACAAACTGGTGCCTGATAAGAACTGGACTCTTTCCCGGGTAGGTCCGTTCGTCATCACCAGCCGTCCCGACTGGCAGCGAGAGATCAAAAATATGGTGGAGTCGACCGTAACCTCCCGCGATTGCAACTTCATGCAGGTGAAGTTCGGACGCAGCACCCCGCATTTTTCGGCTACCATTCCGCTGACCACCCTGCAACCTGATTCCACGGTTGAATCCGGCGTTTTTGATGCCCTCAAAGACCTTGCCGCCGGCGCTTCCGCATCGCGTTTTTAAGCGGCGGAACGTAAGAATTTTATTCGCGCGGGAGCGCCGCAGGTCCTTTTGGGCTCGCATATCGGAATCTTGAACGGCAGTGCTGGCGTCTAATTTGACTGTTGATGTTGAATAAATCCATTCGTCGCAAAGCCCGGCAAATTGGAGGCCTGATCCGGCACTCCGCCCTCACGCCGCGGACGGGAACCACGAAGTCTCCCGTGTTGGCGGGCCGCGGACAGCTTGGCGTGACCTTCATCGGGCACTCGAGTTTTTTCCTGCAACTTGCGGGAAAGAAATTCGTTATCGATCCGAACTTTGCTCAGTGGCTGTTCGTGCTGAAGCGGCTGCGGCGTCCCGGCCTGCGGATTGCCGATCTTCCTCCCATCGATGCCGTCCTGGTCACCCATGCCCACTTCGATCACCTGCATCGGCCGTCGCTGCGGGCCATCGCCCGCGCCACCCGTCGCCAGAGTGGTCGCGCCCCGGTGTTGATCGTTCCGAAACACCTGCGGGATCTGGTCTTTGATCTGGGCTACGAAAAGGTGATCGAGCTCTCCTGGTGGCAGACGGCGCAGGTCGGAGAGGCGGAAATCACGGCGGTGCCGGCAAATCACTGGGGGGCGCGGATCATTCGCGACATGCACCGCGGATTCTGCGGTTTTGTGCTGCGCTCTTCCAAGCACTCTGTTTATCACTCGGGAGACACGGCCTACTTCAGCGGTTTTGCCGAGATCGGACAAAGGCTTTCTCCGGAGATTGCGCTGCTGCCCATCGGCGCCTATCAGCCGTCATCGTTCCGGGCGGTGCACACCAGTCCCGAGGACGCTTTTCTGGGCTTTCGCGACCTGCAAGCGCGGCTGATGATTCCCATGCACTATGGAACCTTCAAGCTTTCCCAGGAGCCTATGGATGAACCCGTGCGGCGGCTGCTGGACGAGGCCGGCCGGTTGAATCTGCTCGATCGTGTGCTGGTCCTGGAAGAAGGCATCACCAAGGTGTTTTAGATCGTCGTTAAATTACAGACTGATGAGAAATGCTATCGGCGAGGTGCTCTGGTTGGAATCGCCGGTTATCGCAGTCCGAAGTAGGCGCGGTTCAAAGCGTCGTTGGCATGCATTTCGGCGACAGTTCCGCTGAAGCCGACGCGGCCGCCTTCGAGGGTGTAGACGCGGTCGGCGAGATCCAGGAAGCCTACATTCTGCTCGGCAATCAGCAGCGAGAGGCCTTGCCGGCGCGATTCGGCGAGCACTCGCATCACTTCGCGCACGAAGCGCGGAGACAGACCCGCCGAGGGTTCGTCCATGATGAGCAGGCGAGGCCGTCCCGCCATTGCCTTGGCGATGCCCAGCATTTTTCGTTGTCCGCCGCTGAGGCTGCTGGCCGGAGTGCGGCGGCGTTGGCTGAGATCGGGAAAGATGGCGTAGAGTTCGTCGGCGCGGGAACGCAGCGCCGCCCGTGGCAGCAGGTGTCCGCCGATGCGGATATTCTCGTCCACCGTGAGTCCGGGAAAAACTCCCACCTCGGACATGAAGGCGATTCCGCGATGCACGCGGCGGTCGGTGGCCAGATGAGTGATGTCCTCGCCCGCAAAACGAATGCTTCCCCGCCATGCCGGCAGCAGGCCCATGAGCACCTTGAGCATCGTGGTTTTGCCCGCGCCATTGGCGCCGAGAAGCAAAACGGTTTCTCCTTCATGGACGGCGACCCCGGCGCCCCACAGGATCTGGACGCGGTTGTAGCCGCTCTCCAGACCCTCGGCAGCGAGCAACTCAGGCGGCATCGCTCACCCCCAGAAATACCTCGACGACCTGCCGATCGCGCACCGCGTCGGCAAGTTTCCCTTCGAAAATCTCGCGCCCGGCGTTGAGCACGATCACCCGGTCGGTGACTTCGCCGATGAAGCCCATGAGGTGTTCGACCACGACCAGGGCGATGCCGGAGTTGGCCAGATCGCGCAAGCGCGCGGCCACTCGCCGCAACTCCTCGGGATTCAGTCCGGCGGCAAGTTCGTCCACCAGCAGAATGCGCGGAGCGGTCGCGAGCGCGCGCGCCAGATCCAGCATCTTCTGCTGAACGCTGTTGAGGCTGGCGGCAGGACGCGAACTGCTGGCGAGGAGATCGAGCATGCCGAGGATGGTGTCGATCTCCTCCGGCTTTTCGCGACGGCGGCCATAGGCGGCGGCGACCTCCACATTCTCGCGAACCGTGAGCGAGAGAAATGGCTTGGGGACTTGAAACGTGCGATTGATGCCGAGATGCACAAGTTTGTGCGGTGGCAGTCCGCCGATGGAGTGCTCGCCGAGAAGAACCTGTCCGCCATCGGGCCGGTAGAGGCCGGAGATGACGTTGATGCAGGTGGTCTTGCCGGAACCATTGGGCCCGACCAGCCCGAGAATTTCTCCCGGCATGAGATGGAAGCTGACGCCATCGAGGGCGCAGAAGCCTCCAAAGCGCTTGACGACCTTATCGACGCGGAGCAGCGGAGCCTGCGCCGCCGCTGAATCATGGGACATTCAGCCCCCAGCGCCGGAACAGCGAAACCATGCCGTTCGGAAGAAACATGACCAGGCCCATGATCAAGGTACCGTAGATGAACTGAAAATACTGCGGCGTGGTAATGCCAATGGCGTTGTAGATGCCGTAAAGAATGGCGACGCCGAGGATGGGGCCGACGACCGTGGCCGTGCCGCCGAAGAGCGCAAACACGATGGCGAATATGCTCACGCTGGGATCGAAGACGGTCTCCGGATAAAAGACGGAGATGTACCAGGCATCGACGCCGCCGATCAGCCCGGCGATGAGCGCGCTCAGCAACCAGGCCAGCACACGCTCACGCACCACGTCGATTCCCGCCATGCCGGCGCTGACCGCATCTTCGCGAACGGCTTGCAAGGCGAGTCCGAAATGGCTGTTGCGAAGATAGATGACGGCGGCCAGCGTAAGCCCGAGAATCGCAATGGCGATGCCGTAGGCAAAGTTTGGCGCGAAGACGCCGCTCAGGCTGATGCCGTAGGGCCCGCGCGTGATTTCCGTGAGGTTGGGATTGGAAACCAACTGGTTGACCGCTTCGGAGGCTGCTAGGCTGGCGATGGCGAAGTAGGGTCCTTCCAGCCGCAGCAGCGGCGTGAGGATCACCGCCAGCGTCAGGGCGGCGAGCGCAGCCACCAGCAAGCGCCGTCAGCGGGCGGGCGTGCAGATGGATCACCATCAACGAAAATCCGTAAGCGCCGGCCCCGAAAAATCCGACGTAACCGAAAGGCAGGTAGCCGGTGAATCCGTAGATAACGTTGATGCCCTGCGCCAGGGTGAGAAAGACGACAAAATTAAAGAGCAGCAGTTGATTGTCGTAGACGAACGGCAAGAGCGCGAAGGCCAATGTTACCGGCACGGCGATCAGCAGCAGTTGCAGCACGGGCTTACGCACGCCGCACCTGCTTTCCGAGCAGGCCGGTCGGCTTCACCAGCAGGATGAGAATCAGCAGCAGGTAAGGAAGCAGGTTGGCCCAGGAGCTGAAATACGTCTGCATCAGCATGAGGCCGATGCCGTAAATAATGCCGCCCAGCACCGTGCCCAGGGGCTGGCCGAGCGCTCCGACGACGATGACGGCAAATGCCGTGATGTTGAGGCTTGCACCCATGGCGGGCAGGATGCTGCCGAGCATGAACGGGGCGAAGACTCCGGCCACGGCCGCCAAGCCGAGGCTCAATCCAAAGGCAATGGAAGAAACGAAGTGTACGTTGATTCCCGTGCTCAGCGCCTCGTCGCGCGAAGCCATCACGGCGCGGGTCAGATAGCCGAGGCGTGTGCGGTAGAGATAGACGTAGAGGAAGGCGATGCAGGCCAGGCTGGCGATACTGCTGATCATCCACGAGGCAGGGAAGGTCTGCCCGAGAACGTGCCATGGCTCTGCGCCCAGGACGATGCCGGGAATCGAGTACTGGCTCGCGCCGAAGGCGACGGTGGCCGCCGCTTCAATCACCTGGGAGAGACCGAAAAACAGGATGAGCGAGAGCATCTCCGGATCTTTGGCCGTGACCAGCCGCCAAGCCCCGAGATAGTACATGGGAGCGCCGATGACGGTGAACCCCACGAACGCGATCAGGACCGTGATCATGGGGTTGATGTGGAAGAGCGTGAAGAGCCAATAGGCGGTAAAGCCGCCCAGCATGAGGAAGTCGCCATGCGCCAGATTGACGATGCGCATGACCCCGAACATGAGGTTCAGCCCCAGGCCAACCAAGCTGAAATAGAGGCCGAACAGAATACCTGCCAGCAGGGCGTATTCGAGCATACGGTTCGTTCAGAGCAACGACAACGACAGCTTCGGCCCCGGTCTACGGGGCTGGGTAGACCGGCTTCCCGTTGGCAAGAGCGTGGGGAGCTACGGTGACGAACTTCACGCCTCCTTTGCCGTCGCTGACGAGCTGTCCGAGGGGCGTGATTTCGCCGACCTGCGCCCCGTGCTCGTCGAGCATGAAGTCGCCGTCGAGGGTTTTCAGCTTGCCCGACTGCGCGAAAATGGCTTTGCGCAAAGCAAGCTGGTCCATGCTGTCAGTGGTGGCCAGAGCCTTTTCCAGCACCAGTCCCGTGGTGTAGCCGGCCACGGAGTTGAAGCCGAATTCGACGTGGCCGCCAGCATATTTTTTATCCCAGGCGGTCTTGAATTCGGCGAGCGCCATGCCAAAGTTCGGCTTGTAATTGATGACCGAAGAAGTGACGTACGAATAAACGTACTGCAAACCTTTGGCGCCGACGTTCTTCTCCAGCAGCTCGGTTTCAAGTCCGGGATAGATGCAGAACAGCCATTTGAATTTCACTCCGCCGTCCTGCAGGTTGCGGAGAAAGGCGATGTCGTTGTCGGGGTAACCCATGTGTACGACGGCATCGGGATTGGCGGCACGGATGTTCTGCAGCAGCACTGTGTAGTTGGAGGTATTGGTGGCGACGCCGTTGTCGTAGACGATCTGCACTTTGCCGGCATCCTTCAGGGACTTGCGAACGGCATTGGCCTGGGTGCTGGTGAAATCGTTGGTGGCATAAACAATAGCCACGCGACGGATGCCCAGTTGATAGCCGTCATTATTCAGAAACTCGCCAACATACTTCGGCCAGATGCTGGAGACGGGGTCCGAAATCAGCACGATATACGGATTGTCCTGATTGAAAAAAGTGGCGCCCGTGCCGGTCGTGATCGATGAGCAGCATCTTGTGATCGCGAGCGATGGGCACGGCAACCGAGGTGAGCACCGAACCGGAGTCGGAGATGAGCAGGTCAACCTTGTCGCGCGTGATGAGCTGGTTGTAAAGCGTTGCGGCGGTCGCGGTCGAACTCTGGTCGTCGTAGGCGATGAGCTTGATGGGAATCTTTTTGTTGTAGGGCTTGACCATGACGCCGCCTTCGGCGTTCTTCTGATCGACCCAGAGCTTCAGGCCATAATGCACCGGCATGGAAATGGCGGCAAAGGGGCCGGAAGACGCATAGAGCGTACCGATCTTGATCTCCGTCGGGGCATTGGCGCCGAAGGTGAGCGCGGAGGTGAGCAGGAGAAGACAGACGAGGGTGGACGTCAATAGTCGAAGTCTTGGCATGCGCATGGGGTGCAACTTTCCATCTACGAGAAAATGGGATGTGGAAGCTTCGCGGGAGGTTGTAAGTGGCTGGATTAAGTTGTGCTATCGCCGGTGAGGGCGTGCGACAGGTCTTCATCGTGGTGCGATACGAAGCCGATCCTGCGCTCCTCCACCCCATCAACGGCAAATGCGGCCGTTGCCAGGGACCCCGCTTCCACCCCAACAACGGCAGAAGCGGACGTTGGCGGGGCCCCGGCTTCGCTCAGGATGACATCTCGGAGAAGAGTTTTTCGGCGGTCGTCTAGGTTTTGGCTCTGCGGGTGGAGACGGCCCACTCGACGTCGGGGTCGTCCATTTCGAGGCGGCGCACTCCCTGCAGAAAACGGCTTTGGAGTCTTTCATACTCGGCGCGATAAGCGGCGTCCGGATGCTTCCATTCGTGCAGGTAAAAGACGCGCTGAATGCCGGCCTGAAGCATTTCCTTCATGCAACTGAAGCAGGGCTGCATGGTGGTGTAGAGCGTGCCCCCTTCGACCGCAATGCCGAAGCGGGCGGCGCCGAGAATGGCATTCTGCTCGGCATGGACACAGATACAGAGGTCATAGCCGGTGCCGGCCGGGTGCGATTCGCGGTTGGCGCAACGCAGGCAGCCTCCGTCCAGGCAATTCGGCATGTTGCGGGGCGTGCCGTTGTAGCCGGTGGAGACGATGCGCGCGTCTTTGGCTATCACCGCACCGACCCGATTGCCTACGCAATTAGCGCGAGCGCGGACAGCGATGGCAATTCCCATCAGGTACTCATCCATGTTGGGGCGGGAACGCTCTTCGGCCACGACGCATGCTCCTGCGAAAGAAACGGGTGCTAGTTCTGCGCGCTGGCAGGCCCGACGATGACATCACGCATGGCTCGCACTTCCTCGCTCAGCAACTCCACCAGCTTCAAGGAAAGCGCGACATCGCTCTGCATAAGGCTAACCAGCTCCTCGCGGGAAAGGAACGCGAACTCGGAGTCCGCCAGGACCTCCGCCGTGAGGCTGTAAGGGGTGCCGCTGATGGCGGCGGGCAATCCGAGCAGGCCGCCGCGGTCTACGATTTCTTCTAAATGGATTTTGCCATCAGCCGAGCGAAGCGTCATACGTGCCCGGCCCTTGCTGAGAAAATAGACACCGGTCACCGCATCACCCTGGTTGAAGAGCAAAGCTCCGGCTTGCCTGGAGACGCTTCGGCCTTTGCCGAGAAGCTTGGTTTCGAGTTCAGCATCCACTTTGAAAGACACAAAAACCTCCCCACACGACTGTAGAGATAATTTAGACATCGCCGCGGCTTGCCGCTGTGATACAGCTCACTCTCCTGATGTGCATCAGCGGGAGGCGCATGACGCCAAAAGGCGAGGGTAGAAGCTCTGACCTGCAAAATGCTTTGCCAACCTCCCCTAAGGTATGAGTTGATAGAGGTTCACTCATTCCGGAGGAAGCCATGGACTTCACGCTGACCGAACGGCAGCAGCAGATGATCGCAACCTTGGACGAGCTGGGAGAGCGGGAATTTGCTCCGAAAGCTCCGCGTTGGGACCAGAATCACGAGTATCCGGCGGAGAACCTTGAGCTGCTCCGGAAGATGGGCATTCTGGGGATGACCATCCCGGAAAAATTCGGCGGGCAGGAGCGTCCGCTGATCGACGCGATTCTCGCCATCATGACGGTCGCCAAGTACTGTGGCGTGACCGCGCGGCTGATCGTCGAGACCAACATGGGAGCGCTCGGCTGCATCATGGCCTACGGCACCGAGGAACAGTGCAAAACGGTGGCGCACCGCATCCTGGCCGAAGGCGACAAGCCGGCGATCGGCATGACCGAACCGGAGGCGGGAACCGCGCTCACCGATCTCACCACCAGGGCTGACAGTCGGGGCAACTGCTTCGTCGTCAACGGCAGGAAACACTGGATTACCGGCGGCGGCATCTCGCAGACCAACCTGATTTTCGTGCGTTTTTTTGAGGACGGGAAAGAGCTGGGGATCGGCGGCATCCTGGTCGACAAGGGAACACCCGGATTCAGCTACGGCAAGGTGGAAAAAGCAATGGGACTGCGCGGCATCCCCGAGGCCGAACTTATTTTCGAAGATTGCGTGGTGCCGAGGGAAAACGTGGTGGCGATGGGCGAGGGCAGCGAGGGCATCAAGAAGCTGATGTTCGGCTACAACGGGCAGCGCGTAGGCGCCAGCGCCGTGGCTCTGGGCATCGCCCAGGGTGCGCACGAGTTGGCCGTGCAGCACATGATGAAGCGCAAGGCTTTCGGCAAAACGCTTTCGGAGTTCCAGGGATTGCAATGGGAAATGGCGCAGGCCGAGGTGAAACTCAACTGCGCGCGTCTGCTGATTTGCCAGGCGGCGTGCAATGCCCGTCTTTTGCGCAACAACGTGCGCATGCCACTGATGAACGAAGCTTCGATGGCGAAGGCCTATACCGGGAACATTGCCATCGAGGTGGTGAGCGACAGCCTGCAGATGTTTGGCGCGGCCGGCTACGCGGAAGATAGTCCGCTGGAGCGCATGTATCGCGATGTCCGCATGTTCAAGATCGGCGGCGGGACCACCGAAGCGCAGTTGAACATGCTGGCGCGGCACGTCTTTCACCGTAAGTTTGACTTGAGAAAATAGCGCTCCGACGGCCCGCAGTCCATCAGGAGCGGACAGGCAGGGTGAAGTAGAAGACCGAGCCGCGGCCAATCTGGCTGGTGACGCCAACCGTGCCGCCGTGCAATTCGATGATCGCCTTGACGATGGCCAGCCCCATTCCGGTGCCCTGAATCGAGACGCGCTGGTTGCGCCCGCGATAAAACTTCTCGAAGATCATCGCCTGTTCGATGTCGTCGACGCCGGAGCCATGGTCGGCGACGCTGACCATGAGTTCCGGCCCGCACAACTCGGCCGTGATGTGAATGGGCGTTCCGGGCGGCGAGTATTTACCGGCGTTGTCCAGCAACTGTTGCAGGACCTCGGCGATGCGATCCAAGTCCATCGGCACCGGCGGAAGTCCGTCCGGAATTGACGACCTCAAGCGAATGGTGCGAAAGCGCGGGCTTGGATTCTTCGATCGCCGCGTCCACAGCCTCGCGGATCTGGTAGGGCCGTACCCGAAGTTCGATTTTGTGCGCGTCCAGTTGGGCCACTTCCGTCGCTTCGCCGACCAGACGATTCAGCCGGTCGCTCTCCTCGTTGATCACGTTCAATAACTCGGTGCGCTGCGAGCGCTCCAGATCGACCCCGGAGAGCAAGGTTTCGGCCGACGCCTTGATCGACGTCAGAGGGCGTGCGGAACTCGTGGGTCACCGCATCCAGCAGCACGGAGCGCAGCCGGTCGCTTTCGCGCGCGGCCTCGGCTTTGCTCAGCTTCTCCATGGTGGCTGCCCGCTCGATGGCAGTGGCGATCAAGCTGCCGACGGCTTCCAGGGTTTCCCGCGAGGGAATGTTTCCGGTCAGCCCGAGCGCTCCCACGGAGCGCACTCCCATATGCAAGGGCATGTAGCAAAGCAGAGTGTTCCGGCTCCAGGATCGGCTCTCCGCGTCCGGCCACCGTCTTGAGCTGCTCGGCCGGCAGCGACGACTGCGCCGCGAGATCGGAATAGTAGGCGTCGTGTTTGCCCTCGAGGAAAAGCGCGCAGCCGGAGGTCCGGAAGGATTCCACGATGTATCGCGGAATCATGTTGATCAGTTCCCGGACGTTTTCCGTAACCAGCAACTGCTGGCTGAAAGCGTACAGGCGCTCGACTTCGTGGCGGCGCTGATTGGCTTCCAGCGCCTGGCGCCGGGCCCGCTCCGAAAGCTGGCTGGCGAGCACGGCGGTGACCAGAAAGGTGAACAGGGCAATCCAGTTCTGAGGATCGGCGATGGTAAATCTGAAAATCGGGGGAAGAAAAAAGTAGTTATAGGCCAGCGTAGCGACCATCGACATGTAGATCGCGCACGCCAATCCCCACGACGCTGAGACGGCCAGAATCGCCAGCAGAAACGTAAATCCGACGGTCGTCTGATTTACGTGCAGCAGCTTGAAGTAAACCACGACGATCAGGAAGTCGATCGCCGTGGCGATCGCGAACTGTAGTATGCGACGGCGCGCCGCGATTCCCACGCGGCGATTGTAATCCGATTCGACAAGTGCCAAGCTATTGAGAATAATACCAAGTCATGCGTAAGACTCCCGAGCAATGGCTGGAGGAAGCCGCTCCGCAAAAGAAGCAGGGAATCTTCAAGGTCTTCCTGGGCTATGCGCCCGGTGTCGGCAAGACGTACAGCATGTTGAGCGAGGGCATACGCCGCCGCAGCCGTGGCGAAGAGGTTGTCATCGGGTACGTCGAGACCCACGGCCGAAAGGCGATTGCCGAGCTGTCGACCAAGCTCGAAACGGTGCCCCGGCGCCAGATCGAATACAAAGGCACGCTGTTCGAGGAAATGGATACCGAGGCCATCCTCGCACGCCAGCCGCAGATTGCGCTGGTGGACGAGTTGGCGCATACCAACATCGAGGGAAGCAAGCACCAGAAGCGCTACGAAGATGTGATGGAGTTGCTCGACGCCAAGATTGACGTGCTTTCGACGATGAACGTGCAGCACATTGAGAGCGTGGCGCCGCTGGTCCAGAACATTACCGGAATCCAGATCCGCGAGACCGTGCCGGATTGGGTGATGCAGCGCGTCAGCGAAATCGTGCTGCAGGATTTGACGCCCGAAGCGCTGCAAACGCGCATGCGCCGGGGCGACATCTATCCGCTGGAGCGCGCGGAAAGGGCCTTGGGGCATTTTTTCCGTCCGGGCAATCTGAACGCCTTGCGTGAGTTGGCGCTGCAGCAGGTGGCCCGCGCCGTGGACCGGAATCTGGAATCGTATCTGGAGAAGGAAGAGCCGGGACGGGCGCTGGAGGTTCGCGAGCGGATCGCCGTCTGCATCAGCTCCAATCCCTCGGCGCAATATCTGATCGCCCGCGCCGCCCGCATGGCCAACCGCATCGATGCCGAACTTGCCGTCATCTACGTCGACATCGGCGCCGATGATACGCCCGAGCGTCAGCGCACCTTGAACCAGAACCTCCGTTTCGCCGAAAACCTGGGCGCGCAGATCCTTCGCGCCAAGGGAAAACACGTGGCCGCAGGAAGTGGCCAAGCTGGTTCGAGAAAAACATATCACCCAGGTTGTATTCGGACGTTCGGCACAGACGAGCTGGCGGAGATACCTGTATCTTTCCGCCATTCACAAGTTCCTGCGGGATGCTCCGCCGGTGGACGTTCACATCGTTACCCAAGAGGTGAAATAGACGCCGATGGCAACCGTGGCAGAAAAACGCAACATTCTGGTCGTCGATGACGAGCCGCAGATTACGCGCGTGCTCAAGACTACGCTTTCCAGCCAGGGATACGCGATCCGCACCGCGAACGACGGGGACGAGGCACTGCAAGTAATGAAGGAGTGGACGCCGGACCTGTTGATTACCGATCTTCGCATGCCGCACATGAACGGCCTGGAGCTTTGCCGGCATGTCCGGGCAAAGTCGCCGCTGCCCATCATCGTGTTGTCGGTCAAAGGCGAAGAGAAGATCAAGGTGGATGCGCTCGATGCCGGCGCCGATGATTACGTGACCAAGCCTTTCAGCGTGAATGAACTGCTGGCCCGGGTGCGCGCGGCGATGCGGCGTGTCTCCGCCGGGCAACAGCCGGCGTCGGATGTCATCGAACTCGGAAGCTTCCGCATCGATCCGCAACTGCGCAGCGTTCAGGTTGCGGGCAGGGAAGTGCACCTTACGCCCAAGGAATTCGAACTTCTCGTCTACCTGGCGCGCCATCCGGCAAGGTGATCACCCATCGGGTGCTGCTCGCGGCCATATGGGGGGAAAACAGCGTCGAACAGCCCGAGTATCTGCGCGTCTTCGTCGGCCACCTGCGCAAGAAGCTGGAGCCCGAAGAGGGCGCGCCACGCTATATCCTGACCGAACCGTGGGTCGGCTATCGTTTCGATCCCGGCGAGTGAAGGAATCCGGCGGGAACTTGCCCCGGATAGGCTTGCGCGAATTTAGAATTTTCATCATGCCCAGGACCCACCAGGTCGGCGATGTGGAGCGCAAGATGTTGCGCTCGGTCGCGATTCTGGAGCTGTCGAAGGGGCTGCTGGTGCTGCTGGTGGGCTTGGGCCTTCTGTCGCTCTCGCGACGCGGCCTCGATTTCGAAAGCATCGCCAAGAACCTGCTTGGGATGCTGCACCTCAACCGCGGGCGGCATCTCTCCGAGGTGTTCCTCAAGGCCGCCGCTCGGCTTGGCGACACCAGTCTCCTGAGAGTGGCCGTCTTCGCCGGAGTCTATTCGGTCATGCGCTTTGTCGAATCGTACGGCCTCTGGAAACAGCGGGTTTGGGCCGAGTGGCTGGCGCTGATTTCTGGAGCCTCTTACCTGCCGCTGGAAATTTACGAGCTGAACCGCAGGGCTAACGCCGTGAAATGGACGGTGCTTCTGCTGAACTTGATGATCGTGCTCTACATGGTTTATCTGCGAGTGCAGGATCGGCAACCGGGACGAAGGGCCTGCCGATGAAGAGAAAGAGCTAAAGCAGGGGCATCCCGAAAATTTGCGGGAGTGCCATTCTGAGCGCCACTGCGCGGCATGAGTGTAGCCGAAAAATTTCACCCAAGACTGGCTAAATCGCGACGGTTTTCGTGCTCTGGCCTGCTCGCCGAGGTTGGCCGGCGCTCATGGCGGACATGACTGTGCTCCATATGCCGATCGCCGGCCGGGCGGTGGTGAACGCCATCAGGGCAGCCTTGTTGAGAATGACCAAAGTCGATCCCTTAATCTCCACGATCTTCTGTTTCTTCAGTTCAGCGAGCAATCGGGTCACCGTCTCACGCGAGGTTCCGATCATTTGCGCCATCTCTTCCTGCGTGAGCATTTCCACCCGCAGACGGGCGTTCATCCGCTTCGCCGTCGAGAGTGCTCAACTTCAGGAGCAGCTTGGCCAGCCGGTCTCCCACCGAGCGCGAGAGCGCGAGCAAGCGGATCTCGCGAATTGAGGAGTTGTATTTATCGCTCAACTTTTCGGCCAGACGATACCCGATTTCGTTGTGCTCGCGCAGCAGGCGTAGAAGATCTTCGCGCCTGACAAAATTGGTCTGACAGGGATCAATCGCCTCGGCAGTCCATTCGTGAAGCTTTCCGCAGGTGGCGGCGCTCAGACCGATGACTTCTCCGGCTTCGGCGATCCTGCGAATGAGTATTTTGCCTCCCATCGAACAGAGCGACAGCTTTACGCGTCCTTTGCACAGGATAAAAATTCCGCGCGAGGGTTGACCCTCCGCGAACAGCACGGAACCTTTGGGGAAGTTGGTCGTGCACTTGATCGACTCCAATGCCTGTAGCGCAGCCTGCGGCAGATGGCAAAAGCCATCCTTCGGCTTCGTCTTGCAAGTGAGGCAATTTTCAACCCGACCCAACCCATGCGGTGCGCCATCGCGACCCCCGTGATCAAAAACTGCGACCTCCAGCGGCAGCGCAGCTCTTACCAGTAGCGTCACACAGGAACGACCTATCGCTACAGTAAGAATGTCACGGCATCGTGTGACATATGACCTGCGAGGCTGCTTGCAGCGGCTTTCGCCGGTGACCGAGATTCCTCGCGGCTGACCCCGGCGTGGAACCGGCGATCCCGGTACGCTGGTGTTATTTCGTGTAAACCAGACATCTTAAACCAGTCACGCTCAACCGGCTCTGGAAATTCTGGCTCCGGCGAAAACCATTTCAGATTAGACTGATCGTCTTAATTCGCCGGCTACCCGCGGAGTATGCTTTGCTGACCGGTTTGGCGGGTTGCGGAAAAACGGTCTTGGTAGGCACCCAATGGTTGCCGGCGGTCCATGAATAATGCCAATTCGGGTGAATTCCTCATCTGGCCAAGTCTCGTGAGATTTTTCCGACGACTGCAAAATTTTCAAGATTTCCACTTGCCTTATCGAGTCCATTAGGATATCTAATTTGATTAGAGAATGCGGCGACCAGTTTACTAGGGAGGTAAGGCCAATGTCGTGGGAAATCGAGTATTCCCGGAAGCTGAAAACGGCGGACGAGGCGCTGCAAGCGGTTCAATCCGGAATGCGCGTCTGGGTGCATGCGAATAGCGGATGCGCCGACGGCTCTGATGAGCGCGCTGGCCAGTCGCGCCCCCGACGGTGCGCGATGTGGAAATCTGCCATCTGCTCTCGTTCACGGACTTGCCGACCGCCGAACCGCAGTATGCCGCGAGTTTCCGGCACAAGTCGCTTTTCATGGGCTCCAATGTGCGCACGGCCGTGGCTGATGGCCGCGCCGACTACGTCCCGATACACTTGCACGAGGTGGAGCGCCTGATGGAGTCAGGCCGGTTCCCCATTGACGTGGCGTTGATCCAGGTTACCCCGCCCGATCGTCACGGCTTCGTCAGCCTGGGCGCGTGCGTGGAGACGACACTGACGGCGGCGCGCTGCGCCAAGTACGTCATTGCCCAAGTCAATAGCCAGGTGCCGCGCACCTGCGGCAACACGCAACTGCATGTCAGCGAAATTGACGCCTTCGTCGAGCATTCGGAGCCGGTGGCCGAACTCCGGCCGACACCAGAGCAGTGAGACCCAGAGACTGATCGCCAGGAACGTCGCCAGCCTGATCGAGGATGGCAGCACGATTCAGGTTGGCCTTGGCGGCCTGCCCGACGCCATACTTACGTACCTGACGGACCGGAAAGATCTCGGGGTGCATACGGAAGTCTTGTCCGACGGCGCCATTCCGCTGATCGAATCGGGTGTGATCAATGGCAGGTTTAAGACGTTTCATCCGAACAAGATTGTCGTCGCTATCGCTCTCGGAACTCGAAAGCTGTATGAGTTCATCCATGAGAATGCCGTCATTCGAGTTTTTGTCCAACCAGTACGTCAACGACCCATTTCTGATTGCGCAAAACGATCGGATGGTGGCGATCAACTCGGCGCTCCAGGTCGATCTCACGGGACAGGTTTGCGCCGAATCCATAGGGCAGCAGTTTTATAGCGGTTTTGGCGGCCAACTGGACTTTATCCGCGGAGCCGCGCGCGCCAAAGGCGGTAAGCCGGTGATCGCGTTGCCGGCGACGGCGAAGAACGGAACCATGTCGCGCATCGTTCCCATGCTGAATCCCGGCGCCGGCGTGCTGACCACGCGCGCCGACGTTCATTACGTTGCCACCGAATTCGGCATCGTGGATTTGTTCGGCAAGAGCGTGAGAGAAAGGGCGGAACTGCTCATCAGCATCGCCCACCCATCGTTCCGCGAGGAGTTGTTCGATCATTGCCTGCGGGCGCGGTGGTTTCAGCGCAATGATGCGCGAAATACGAGCAGCGCCAAGCCGTCTGCGTAGGCGGCGCCGTTTAGAGCGGATTTGCAGAAGACGGATTTCATCTGCGCAAAGATTTTTGAATCCCCTAACCGTTGTCTTCAGGCCGCCGATTCCGGTGGCCTTTTTCACATCTGCAGTGCTGAAGCAAAGCATATCCCTCTGCCACAGAAAATCCGGCGCAACCGCAGGGCGTCACTGGTACGGGGTTTCCGCCGCCTGGAGGCATCCGTTCTATAAGCAGTTGAAGCGGGAGTGAGGTGTATCCTTGGGTAAACTGAAATGCAGGATGAATCAGGATCGGACGATGAAATCAAGATATGCAGCCGGTCTGCTCGGTGCTGTTGCTGGCTGTGCTCATTGGCGGCGGCGCAGGAGCGGCTCAGAATGTCGACCACGACTTCGACGGAGAACACCGGCCTGCTGAATGTGCTGCTGCCTCCGTTTGAAAAACAATGCGGGTGCAAGGTGGATGTGATTGCCGTCGGCACCGGCAAGGCTTTGAAGCTGGGCGAGAGCCGGCGATGTGGACGTTGTCCTGGTGCATGCTCGCAGTCTGGAAGACAAGTTTGTGGCGAACGGCTTTGGGGTAAACCGGCGCGATGTCATGTACAACGATTTCGTCATCATTGGTCCGGCAAACGACCCTGCGCATGTGAAAGGCGCGAAGACAGCGGCTGAGGCGTTGAAGAGAATTGCCGCCACGCAGGCCGTCTTTATTTCGCGCGGCGATGAATCGGGCACTCGACGTGAAGGAGAAAGAGATTTGGGCCGCGGCGGGGATCACTCCCGCGGGCCGATGGTACCGGTCGATAGGACAGGGCATGGGCGAGACCATCATGATGGCTACCGAGGAGCGAGCCTACACCCTCTCCGATCGAGGCACTTACAATGCCTTCGCGAACGGCAAGACGGACCTGGCAATCTTGTTTGAGGGCGAAAAGGGACTCTTCAATCCCTATGGGGTGATTGCCGTGAACCCGAAGAAGTTCCCGCACGTCAAGTACGATCTCGCCATGAAGTTCGTTGACTTCATCACCGGCCCGACAGGCCAGGGGATCATTGGCCAGTACAAGGTTGCGGGCAAGCCCGTGTTCTTCCTTTATAAGAAGTAGAAGAGCGAGGTAGGAAGTGGGCTTCATCGCGGAATCTTTGCAGGACGGCGCTTTCCCTGATCTTCTCCGCCGACCAGGATGTCTTCGCCGCGGTTCGGACCTCGGTCGGCGTTGCGGCGTGGTCGGTTCTGTTGGCTGCGGTGTTCGGCATTCCGATGGGGATGGGTGTTGGCGTCAACCAGTTTCCGCTCAAGCGAGTGGTGATCGTTGTGCTCAACAGCCTGATGGCCATGCCGACCGTTGTCCTGGGTCTGCTGGTTTACGGTCTGGTGAGCCGGCAGGGACCGCTGGGTGGCCGGGGCATGTTATTCACGCCCAAGGCGATGATTATTGGGCAGACGCTGCTGGCGGTTCCCATTGTTGCCAACTACACGCTGAGCGCCATCAAGGGCGCCGATGTCCGGATTGTTCCCACCGCGCTCACCTTGGGAGCCGGTTCGCTGCGCAGCATGATGCAACTTACGCGCGAAGTTCGCTTCGGCATCATGGCCGCGGTGATTGCGGGATTTGGCAGGGTGATCTCCGAGGTGGGCGTGGCCATGATGCTCGGCGGCAACATTCGCTGGTACACGCGGACGATGACCACGGCGATCGCTCTGGAAACCAGCAAAGGCGAATTTGCCTTCGGCCTGGCACTCGGAATTATTCTCATGGTAGTTTCCTTTTCCATCAATATTCTCCTGACCTTCATGCAAGAGAGCCATCAGCCATGAAGCCTCCTCAATATCAGCTCGACGGAATACGCGCGTTTTATCGGGCGAACCTTGCCCTGGAGGTGGATGAGCTTACCATCGCGAGCGGACGTCTGCATATTCTCGCTGGCCCGAATGGCTCTGGCAAAAGCACGCTGTTGAGCATCCTGGCTTTCCTGATGAAGCCCGACCACGGGCAGATCGTGTTTGCCGGAAGCGCAGGTCGACTGGCAGAGAAAACAGCTTGCCAGTTTGCGGAAACGAGTCACGCTGCTCCATCAGCATTCGTTTCTGTTTTCCGGCACCGTGTCGGCGAATGTCGCTTTCGGCCCCAAGGCTCGGGGCATGGCGAAGGAAGACGTGCAACGCGCAGGTGAGAGAGTCGCTGGCGATGGTTGGGCTTGATGGGTTTGAATCGAGAAATGCCAGACATTTATCCGGCGGCGAAGCGCCGCCGCGTCGCGTTGGCCAGAGCGCTGGCGTGCCAGCCGGAGGTGTTGCTGCTCGACGAACCTCTGGCCCACGTGGACAAGGAGAGCGCGCAGATTATCGAGGCGCTTGTGGTCTCACTTTCCGGCCAGGGGACGACGGTGGTCATGTCGAGTCACGATGAGCAGCTTGGGCAGAGGACCGAGAGCAGAGTGATCCGGCTTCTCGATGGCAAGGTGGAAAGAATCGTCGAGGGCAACGGGGAGGCGCCGAGCCGCGCCGTGGACGGATATCGTTATGCCAAGCTTTGAAGAAGCACGCCGCTTGATTCTGGACAACGTTACGCGGTTGGCGTCCGAACGCGTCGGACTGCTGGAATCTCTCGGGCGAGTGACCGCCGAGGACATTGTGGCGCCGTGGAACCTGCCCGCGTGCGACAACTCGGCCATGGATGGCTACGCTGTCCGCTGGGCCGATTGCCAGCAACCGGCCAGCCTGCGGATTACCGGCTTTGTGCCTGCCGGAGCCGCGGCGACCGGTCCCGTCGAAGCGGGCTGCGCGATCAAGATCATGACCGGAGCGCCGATTCCTCAGGGTCGCGACACCGTGGTGCCCTTCGAGGACGCGGAGGAGCGCGGCAATCAGGTCCGCATTGCCGCGCCGGTGGTTCGGGGCCAGCATATTCGCTATGCTGGGCGAGGACGTCCGCTGTGGCGAAACCGTCATCGCCTCGGGAAGAGTCATCCGTGCGGCGGAGATCAGCATGCTGGCTTCATGCGGCAGGGCGCTGGTTTCGGTTTATCGCAAGCCCACGGTCGCCATTCTTTCAACCGGGGATGAACTGCTGGAAGCCGGCGAACCGCTGGTTCCCGGCAAGGTCGTAGACAGCAACGGAATGTCGCTAGCTGCCGGCGTGCAGGGCATGTGGCGCGACGCCGGTGATGCTTGGGATCGCTCGCGATAACCGCGCCAGTCATCGTGCAAAAAATGTCCGAGGGGCTGAAAGCGGACGTCTTCATCACTTCGGCGGGAGTATCCGCCGGCGAACGCGATCTGGTGCGGGAGGTTCTGGCTGAACTGGGCATGAGGCAGGTTTTTCGCCGGGTCGATATAGGACCTGGAGCACCAACCTGCTTCGGTCTTAGGGATGGGAAACCGATTTTCTGCCTGCCCGGCAATCCTGTCGCGTCGATGATTACCTTTGAAGAGTTCGTCAAGCCAGCGCTCTTGAAAATGATGGGGCACCGGCGGGTGCTGAAGCCTCTGGTGCGTGCAATTCTGCAAGAGGACGCGCGAAAGAAGCCGGGCAAAATCAAGTTCCTGCGAGTCAGGCTTGAGTCCGCGGGTGGAAAGCTTCTCGCGTACAGCTCGGGCGATCAGAATACCGGCATTCTTGAAGACCATGCTCAGGGCCGACGGATGGGCCGTGCTGCCGGCCGAGCGCGTCTCGTTTTCCGCGGGAGACGAAGTTGAGGTGCACATCATCTCCACCGACGCGGAGATGACGGAGCCGTAGCCGGAGCAGCTTCAGAATCGGTGTATCCCAAGAGCGATTCTTCCCGCGGTCACTCGGAGAAGCGTCTGTCAAGACGCGACGCAAGGGGCCGCATTACCAGACTGAGAGGCTTATCTTATCCAGCCATACCTGGTAGGTGGTTGCCGATTTGTTCATATCCATCTGGAAAGCGACGTTGAGTTGCTCGCTGCCGCCCGTCCGTGGTGTATAGCTCCGATTGATATAGTGCTTCTGCCCATTGAAGGTTAGCGACACAAACTGGACCTTGTCTCCGGCTCGCTGAAATTCCCAAGTCAGATGATTCCAGACGTAGGGCTTAGGCGTGGCGCATGTGACTCCGGTATTCTGCCAACCCGCGCGGTCATTCCACACCTGCCACTGATGTGAACTGTGCATCTCGCATTGCGTGCCGAAAATGTACCATTGGCCCTTCACCGTCTGGTTGACGTCGAATTCAAGCGCCTGTGGAGCGGAGGGGTTCGTGTAGTAGAAGTATAGGTCGTAAACAAAGTGAGTGGCACTATCATCGGCGCCAAGTTGTTTCCACCACAGGGCATCAGAATAAGGCGTTGTCCCGCTGATGCTGAAGCGGGCCGAGTGGCCATCCATGGAAGGGGACACAACCTTCGGGGTCATTGCATACTTGGCCGATGGGCCGTTCCCATCCACCCCGGCGCACACGGTACAGGACTGCCATCCCGACACTTGATCGAGATTGGCGAACACGGTTTCCGCGTGAAGTTGAGTCGAAGAGATGACAATCGCGCAGAACATGAGGGTTGGAACGAACACCGCGAACCGGGAATGCGTCGCTTTTAATGGATAGTTCACTCGGCCAAGACTCCTTGATGGTCGTTTGTGCTCCTTTCTACCGTGCTGCGCGTGCAGCTCCGTCCAGGAACTCAGGAAGGCTAACATGCTGCATTTTTCGGAAGCAAGCCACTATGAACTTTTCGTGAATATTTTCCGGTTATAGGACTAAGTATGGGTTAGAGTAATCATTGGAGTATGGGCTAAGTTAGCCTTAGTCCTTGGGTTAGTCCTTGGGAAACTGATGTGGGTGGCCGAATAACTACCGACCCACGGCAGATATACGCTGAGGTCTGCTACCGTCTCCACTATTGAACAACTCACTCAAAACGGCAGCCGCACGTCGCAGGCAAAGTAAAGTACCTTCCTCAATCTTCGCTTGCAGTAGCAAGAAAAGAGAGGACCTTTGGCAGGTTCTCTCTTG
Organism: uncultured Acidobacteriota bacterium; assembly: GCA_963786555.1. Lineage (GTDB taxonomy): Bacteria > Acidobacteriota > Terriglobia > Terriglobales > Acidobacteriaceae > CAWBRT01. Next base: position 295,948 of record CAWAZO010000006.1, on the reverse strand, counting down.
TTCAACCCAGCTATCATCCATGTGGATTAGCGGTCTTACTTATTGTGCGTCAGTCCCTGCTTGTTCATTGCGGGCAACACATCCCGGAAGCACATCCCCTTGTAGGATTCGGCCGTGTTCTCGGACCAGCATTTCCCATCCGTGCGGCCAATGCTTTTCCAGTAGTCCATCAAGGTTGTGTCATAGGCGGCGATTGCGTCCTGAAGAACTTCCTTGTGGTAATGCTCGTCGTGACGAAAGCTTTCCATTGGCAGGCGGGGCTTCTGGAATGCCTGCTTGGAGATGTGTCCGATAGTTATGCCCACCACAGGGAAGGAGAGAGGTGGCAGCTCAAGCAGATCGATCATGGCTTGCGAGCTGCGGCGAATGCCACCGATTGGCACTATCCCCATTCCGAGCGAACGCGCGGCAGACATCAATGTCGCCAGGGTGATCCCTACGTCGGTCACGCCGGCCAGCAAGCCTTCCACGGTTTCATGAACCTCTTGCTTTTCACCGACGGCTTCGATGGCCGCACGGGTCTTGTAAAAATCAAGGATAACGGCGATAAAAACCGGGGCCTTGGCAATCCACGGCTGTCCGCCTGCGAGCTCGGCGATGCGGGCGCGCTTGGCCGGATCGCGTACGACGACGAGAGAAACGTGTTGCGCATTGCTGGAAGTCGGTGCTCGTCGCGCAGCCTCAATCATGACATCCAAAGCTTCGTCACTCACCGGCTCGTTGGTAAAAGAGCGGTTACTGCGATGGCTGTACAAAAGAGAAAGAGTTTCGTTCGTCAGAGAAAGAGTTTCGCTCATATCGCCTCAATAAACTTCTCAATCAGGAGTGAGTGGGGGGCGAACAGTCGAACATCGGGTGTTCGCTTTATACCCCGAAATGTCGATTACTGGTTCGTGAAGGACAGTCTATGATCCAGAAGCCGGAGCGGCCGTCCGCTACATCCGTCAGCATGAGATTACTTTGACCATATTACCAAGAGCCATTGAAAATCAGTATACACGGACATCTCTGTCCTTGGTGCGGTTGGAGCCGCGGCCGTTTCCGCAGAGGCCAAAGTAAAACCATGATTAACCGGCCGCCACTGGACTTCACTCTGCTTCGCAAGTTGACCTCCCGCGTATCTGGCCTACACATTGCTTGCGATCAGCCGATGGCTGATAAGAAATTCGCGTGCCACCTGCGCGGCGTCACGTTTCTCTCCGTCCACGGCGTAGTTCATGCTTCGCATCTCATCGACGGAAATGCGTCCGGTGATCCGGTCCAGCGCGCGTCTTACGGCCGGATGGCGCTGCAGGGTATCTTGGCGCACGATCGGAACCGCATCGTAAGGCGGGAAATAATGGCGATCGTCGGCGAGCACCGCCAGGCGCAATGCGGCAATCAGACCGTCGGTATTTGCGCCGGCGATGAGATCGACCTGGCGGTTTTCCAGTGCGCGATAGAGCAGGCCGAGATCCATGACGCGAGGCGTCGCTGCGAACCGCAACCCGTAGGTGTCGACGAGCCCGTCGAATCCGTCACGGCGTTCGAGAAACTCATAGCCGACTCCCATCCTCAGCTTAGGCGAGAAAGGTGCAAGCTGCGACAGCTTGGTAATGTGAAATCGGGCCGCATCGTCACCGCGCATCACGATGGCGAAAGTGTTGTCGAAGCCCAGCGAGGGGAAAACTTCGAGGCCAAAGCGGCGCAGATACTCATCCTTGACCGTTTCGTAGACTTGCCGGTGATCGCCCGTGGGCCGCTGTTTGAGGACGGCGGCGAGAGCCGTGCCGGTGTATTCCGCGTAGAGATCGATGCGGCCGGCCAGCAGCGCTTGATGGCAAATATAGGTTCCCGCCAGATAGAGGCGCCGGTCGACCGGCTCGCGCGCCACCGCCTCGATCAGTTGCGCAAGCATCTCGCCGAGGATGAGCTGCTCGGTGAAGTTCTTGGAGCCCACAGTGATGCGATGCGCCGGCGAGCACGCTCCCAGCAACAGCGGCAGAGTGGCGAGAAAGGCGCGACGGTCCATGTCAGGAACGATCCATCTCAGCAATCATGGTCAGCAATGAGATCGCGCCACCAGCCGTTGCAGCGCGCCCAGCAGGAAGTCGGCGGCCAGAGCCATCGCGGCCGCCGGAAGGGCACCGGCGAGAATCACGTTATTGTCTACCATGGCGAGGCCGCGGAAAATAAACTCGCCCAGGCCTCCAGCGCCAATGGCGGCTGCAATCGTAGCCACTCCTACCGTAATCACGGTCGCCACGCGGATTCCAGCCAGCAGTACCGGAAAGGCCAGTGGCAGCTCCAGATGCCAGAGCAACTGGCGTGAGGTGAGTCCCATTCCTAACGCGGCTTCACGCGCGGAGGCGTCGATGTTCACGATTCCGGTGTAGGTGTTTTGCACGATGGGGAGCAAGGCATAGAGCGTGAGTGCGGTGATGGCCAGTCGATCAGCACGAACGCCAAGCCAGGGAAGCGGCAGCAGCAGACCGAACAGGGCAAGGCTCGGAATGGTTTGGACTACATTGTTCGCGCCGAGGACAAGGGTCTTCCATCGCGGCCTGCGCGTCAGCAGGATGCCGAGCGGAACACCGGCCGCTATCGCCAAAAGCATCGAGAGGAAGACGAGCCAGAAGTGTTCCGCCGCGAGCGTTGCAACTTCGTGCCGGTGATCGAAAATGTAGCGTGCGGCGGACATGGCTAGCCCGAAATCTCGCGGGAGTTGGAAGAGAAAGGCACGCGCTGAGCCTGGCGAAACGCTTCGACATAAGGTTTCACGCTGGCATCGTCGCTGGCCAGGAACTCTTCAGGTTGGTAGATGCCTTTGAGGGCTCCGGCGTCCATCAGAGCGACGCGATTGCCCAACATGAGCGCCTCGCTCAAATCATGGGTCACGAAGACCACGGTTTTGGCCAGCCGCTGCTGGAGTTGCTGAAACTCCTGCTGTATCTCAGCCCTGGTAATCGGGTCGAGCGCGCCGAAGGGTTCGTCCATCAGCAGAATTGGCGGGTCCGCAGCCAGCGCCCGAGCCAGACCGACGCGCTGCCTCTGGCCGCCGGAGAGTTGGCCGGGATAGCGTTTGGCAAACTCATCGGCCGGCAAGCCAACCAGGGTCAGCACCTCCCTGACTCGGGTTGAAATTCGATGGCGCTGCCACGCCTCTAACCTCGGAACCAGCGCCACATTCTGCTCGACCGTGTAGTGCGGGAAGAGTCCGACATCCTGGATTGCGTAGCCGATATGACGGCGTAGCCGGATCACGTCCCATGCCGCGGTGTCGACGCCATCCACAAGAACGGCGCCCTCGTCAGGCACCAGCAGGCGATTGATCAGCTTGAGAGATGTGGTTTTGCCGGAGCCGCTGCGTCCCAGCAGCATGAGCGTTTCGCCGCGCCTGACCGACAGGCTGAGATCCGAGATCAGTGCGCGGTCAGGGCCGTGCCGGTAATGTACGTGAGAGAACTCGATCGCTGCTTCTGACGAATGGCTCATGGTTGGCGGGCACTCGGGCGGAACTATATGAAGACCGGAGCCGCGCGCCACGTAGTGTCGCGTTGGCCGAAGATCCCGATCGCAAAGGAACCGCCGCCCCGTACTGCCTCGACCTATGAGACGCTAATTTTACGGGCGATGCCGTCTGCTCTGGAGAACTCTTCCACTTGCAGATGGCGTGAACATAAAGCGCCAGGCAGAAAAGATTCGCGGGAACAAAGCCGAACTGCGCGGTGCGAAATCCGATGATACAGATAACCACGCTGTTCGCCGCTGCTATAACCCACCCTTGCCACATGCGGCGCGACACGAGACAGGTCGACAGAATGGTCAGAGCACAAGATAAATAATCGAGACGTAGCATTGAAAAAAGTGGCAGAAAGCTGCTGCTTCTTTTGTAATCGAGGTGCCGTCGCTTGGGTATCCGGGAACTCTTGTAGATCGTCTGCTGGAAAACCTGAGAGGGAAGTCGAGGGGCTAGGGTTTTACGCGACGGCGCGTTCCTTTGGCGCCCTGCGAAGCGGCGCGCGCGGCCGGTAGAGTGGCAGGCGCCGGTTTCTGATCTGCCGCGCTCGCGGTGCTGGCGGCACTTTCCCGCGGAGAAGACAAATTCGCTGCCAAAGTGCTTTCAGAGCCATTTGCGACGACGATCTTGGTTGATCCGTCGGGCAGGAAAATCACCTGTGTCGAGGGCACAACGGTAGCCGTAACGCTGAGATTTGCGTTGGCGGATTGAGCATTGAGGGAAATCGGCATGCACGCCAGCAGCGCCGGCATGAGTATCCACCGCCATGAATATTGGCTTGCGCTCCGGCCGGCGAGGCTTTCACCGTGCGCGCAAAAGTGCTTGCGAAGTCTGCCCACGGAAAATGCGCTAATCAGCAGCACGAATGGCCCGAGGATGTTCGCATTGCGCGCGCGCCGGATCATGGTCTATTGCAGGTTATCGGCGGACTGAGCGCTTTCGATCAGTGCGTGACTACCTGCAAGCGGTGTGCGCAGTCAAGCTGTTTTCCACACTGAGCGATCATGCGCTCTCGCAATGTACACGAGCGCCCGCATGCGGAGCATGTTGGGCCGAACGCAAGTCAAGGGGAAAATTGTAAAAAAATCGATCTAGGTGAAATGTACCAACACGGTCAACTTCCACTAAGGTGCAGTTACTAGTGGTGAGTCGCGGAAAATCGCTTCCAATTGACGCACGCTGATCTACAAGCGAAGCCAGTTCAGACTTTGTAAGTAGTTGTACTTAATAAGTTTACAAGATTTTTACACGGCATTTAACAGTCCCGCCCACAGTCATTCCAAAGCCATTTCTGGATCGAATTCGGAGCAAATCCGGCCAATGTGTGTGGTTACCTCGGTGATGTTGTCAATCCCGAGTAATGTTTTTAAGCTGAGTTCCGTAATTGGGACGTGACCAAATTAGGAACAGTAACTTAGCACTTTGGTACATGTCTGAAGGTCGTAGTTCATCGGTCATCCGGAATGAGCCAAGCGGTTGTGCGGACCGAGAAAGAAAAAGGAAAGGTGCACCGAGTCGGTCATATCGAGCGTTGCCTGGTGCTGGTTGCATGCTTGAGCGTGCTTCTGGCCGCGAGCGCACATGCGCAAGCCCACGCAACGCTGGCGATTTCATTACAGGTGCAGCCGTCGATCAACTTGATTTTTCAGAACAATCCGAACGTTGGCAACTCCGGATATTGTCCGCTGGTGAATTCCGGAACCAACAACGTGCAATTGGACTTCGGCACCGCCTGGCTTTTCAGTCATACCTCCACTTGCGCGGCGTTTGGATGGGTCAACCCGCTGGGCACGTACCAGATGTCGAGTGCATTTGACGTGGTCGTATCAAAGGCGAACAGCAACAGCGCGAATTACCGGCTGGCGGCAAAGATCAGCACGGCTCCGCCGGCGAATGTGAGTTGGCTGGTGAATAACACGACGCTGAACAACACCGGCTACACCACGCTTGATACGACCGACAACTACAGCCAGACGGTTACGAAGACGCTGCAAGTGCAGGTGTATTTTTCGGTACCGGCGCAGGCTCTGCAAGAGACGATCACGTTTCTGGCCACGGCAAACTGAGGAGATCGGACATGACGAAACTTTTGAAAACTCGCATGCTGGCCATTCTCCTGGGCACGTTTGTCGCGAGTACGGCGCTGGCGCAGAATCCGACGGCTACGGGAACCATCAATGCCACGCTGATCAATTCCAGCGGCCTGGCAATTGTTTTCGACAGCGCCTCCAACGGGGTTGCGTTAGGCGCCAGCGGCGGCTCGGCGGCGACGCTGAATTTTGGAACCATCGCGGCGTATGGCTCGCTTGCGGCTGGAGTGACCAGAACCGGCCCGAGCGGCGGCAGCTTCACGGTTTCGACGCCGTTCAACGTGAAGGTCACCATGGGGGGCCTCACCAGCCAGAATTACACGCTCACGGCACAGTTATCCGCCGCAGCGCCAACAGGACTCACCTACCAGGTTGATAGCGTGACCCTGACTACGAGATCGCAGACGGTCCAGACCAACGGGACTTATGGGACAGATGTTGGGCACACATTGTATTTACAGGCTTTAACGGCTTCAGCAGGCGCGGGAGGACCCGCCGTGGGAACAGCGCTGACTGACACGATCAACTTCACGGCAACAGCCAACTGAATTTCAACTTTGCTGTAACACCTTTAGGAGGGTGGACAAAATGAAGAAAGCTATCTTGGTAGTCTTAGGTCTGGCGATGTTACTTCCGGTGGCCGCGATGGCGCAGGGGACGTCGAGTGGAAGTTTGGCGATCACCGCAAACGTCATGAGCTCGATTTATCTGACGCTTGAAAATGCAACCGGCGGAGCAACGCTTACGGGTGCTTCTACCCCGACTGCAAGTTTGGCGTTAGGCAACGTTTCCGCATTCGGCACTGCTCCGGCAGGCACGACTCTGGCAACGGTCCCGGTCTCCTCAAATGCTCCGACGGCCTTTACGATCTCGACTCCAATTGGCGTAAAAGTGGTGATGTTCAATGCCACCACCAGCGGGGCGTATACCCTTACTGCTGCTCTGAAAAACGCGGATACCCAGGGGAACACTTGGACTCTCGATACCAAGGCGCTCTCGACTACCGCGGTGGCCATCAACGGCGGAACGGCTGGCACCACTGTTCAGTCTCACACTTTTGTCCTGCAGATTCCCACAACTTTGACTTCTGGGACCACTGGGACCACGGTTTCCAATCAGATCAACTTGGTTGCAACGGCGAGCTAGGGCAAAAGGTGAATGGCGTCATCTCATTATCGAGGACGGGATTCATGAATCGGTTTGTCACAACGCTGGTGCTGGTTCTAGGAATCAGTTGGACAAGTGCCTGGAGCCAGCGGAGTCCGGCGGGGGGACGCGGTTCCCGTCCTGTCGTGGTCCGGTCGGCGAAGAGCGAAGGCGCACTGGCGGTGAGCATCGTTCCCGTGGCCGGGGGACCCTCCTTTTCGGCGGTTCCCAGCGGGTTGTCGTCCATGCAGTTGGGTGCTGTATCGTCCGGAACGGGAGCGCGTAACGCGGGGGTCGCGGTTGAACGGCGGCAACACTCGATGGTCGTTCGCGCTCTCTTCGGACTTAAAGTCGAAAATCCGGGCGCTCAGCAAGGCACGGCCACCCTGAGCGCGTTTCTTTTTCGGGTTGATCCGCGTTGCGACATATTTCTGGACGGACTGAAGTTGGGCACTTCGCCCCGCTTGATCGAGGGCAGAGCCGCTTACGGAGTCGCCAGCCCACATCGGCTGGAGGTTGAAATCCCCAGTTCAGTGCCGGAGAGCCAAAGTCAGATCGTCGATAACGTCGGTTTTCTGGCAGTGCCGAACTAATCACTACCTTATCCGGTCATTCCTCTCCAGAATGGTTCTTCCATCTCGATTGGAGGTATCTAGCGTGGGAAGGTCAACGTGTGTCCGGGTCGGTGTGGTCGCATCGCTGATGGTCGCGACTCTGGTGTTGGCATCTTCGATTTGTTCCTACGCACTGGATGACGCCTCCGCAGTTGCGTCGACGGCGAAAGCGCCGGTCAGCAGTCCGCCGCTGAATACGCTTGCACTGAGTCCATCGGTGGTGGTCACTCGCGGCCAAGCCGGCCAGAGCGTCACGCAAACGCTTTCGCTCACCAACTACACGTCCATGCCTTTCAGCTTCGATATGGTTGCGCAGGACGTTGTAGTGCGCGATGGCAAAAGAGCGTTCATCGCAGCCGGCGAATTACCCCAAAGCATTGCCGCGACAGCGGTTTTTTCCAAGCCGTCCGTTACCATCGCACCCGGACAATCAGCCTTGATCGATGTGACGGTCACGCTCACGAAAGGCACGGATATAAGGGCTATTGTGGCGATTTTTCAGGGGACGGACAAATTCAATGGAGGAAAAGGTTCGGTCGGAATGACTGCGTCGTTGGGCTGCCTGATCACCTTTACCGCTTCCGACAACTTCGAAGTCAGTTCCTCGGAGGTCGCGGTTCACCCGCAAACTGCCACCCAACCGCTGCGGGTCACCGTGAACCTGGCGAACGTTGGAGCGGAGCCGGTGATTCCCGAGGGGATTACCGCGCTGCTGGCCGAATCCGGGAAACTCGTGGGTAAAGCTCCCTTCGTCGCGCAACGGCTGTTGCCGGGAGAACGTCTGGAATTTGCGGCGGAGTACGCCGGGCAGCTACAGCCAGGGCGCTACAAGGCAGTGACCTCATTCCAGTTCGAAAACAAGACTCTGTCGAAGACGGCCGACTTTACCATCGAATGAAGCTACGTTTCGGACTGCTGCTGTTGCTGATTGGGATGGGGTATATGCCCCTGGTGGCCCAGACCGTCACGGTGGCGTACCAGCAGCGGGTCGAAATGCGCGTCCCCGGAGCGACGGCAGCGTACTCCTTGAACAGCTTCTATGCCGACGCGTCGGTCGTCGATGGCGTCGTCGTGATCCAGGGAAACAATCCCGGTACCACTACGATCATGGTGGTCACCGGCGTGGGGCTTCAGAGCTTCCGGGTCACAGTGCCTCAGCCCGCCCCGGTTTATCCGCCAGGATTCGAGCCGCCCCGCCAAGGCCGCAACTACGAAGAGGGAAGTTATGAGCTGCGCTTCGACACCGATCCGTCGCAGTTGCAGAACATAGTCGATCTCTCCAGCCGGCAGGGTGATCGGGTGATGCGCTTCCACATGGCAAATTCCGATTACCCGGGCGGGGTGAGCGGCAGTTCTCCGGTTGTGCTGCCCGGGTTGTCGTACGAACTTGATACGCCTGGGCGGGACGTCACCCTGGCCGACCAGACCGTCGTCAATTCACCATTGACCTTGGACAGTGTGCTGGTGCGCGGATTTCATCTTCGCGAAGGCGCATGGTTTTTCCATGTGGGGTACACGTCGCAGTCGGTCTTCCAGAATCTGCTGGTGCCGACGCAGAAAGACACGGTCGTGGGCCTCGGATACCGCTTCCGGCTGGGCGAACACAGTTCCCTCACTCCCAATCTTTATTATGTGGATGCCGATACCAGCCTGGCCACCACGGCTCATTCCGGTGCAATCGGCTCAATGGTCTTCCGTCATGAGGTGGGTAAACGCTTCAAGCTGTTGGCCGAAACCGGTTATGGCGGGGGCTTCGGAGCTGCCGGGAAGTTGGACTTTCAACGCAACGCCGAGGAACGGATCAACGGAGATTTCCGCTACGAGCCGGCTTCGTTCAGTTCCGTCTCGGTGAATAACCTTCACGGCGTGCTCTCGACCTTTCGCTGGGACCGCAAGCTCAACCGGAGACTGAACTCCGCCGTTGACTTCTCCGGGAACCGCTACGATCTGCCGCAATCCCCCGCACAGGTGAACGTTTCCTCCGACTGGAACCTGGACTATCGGCTGGCCAAGCACTGGTCGACCACCTCCGGCCTTGTGTATTCGCGCTTCTCCGGCGGAATCGGAAGCGCCAGTTATCTGCAAAATGCCCAGATCCCCATGGGAGTGAACTTCACTTCTTCTCACTGGGGAGCGGGCTTTCTCTACCGGGAATCGGTGGTGTCCAACGAGGGTGGTTCAGGGCAGGGATTCCGCGGCAATGCCACGTGGAGCTTGCAGCCGTGGCATCTCTCGGTCTTTTACGACCGCCAGACGAATGTTCCGACGGTTTCCGCGCTGGTATCGTCCGTGCCCGGTCTGCAGGACCTGCTCGATCGGCTGGGCATTACTGCGACCACGCCGCAGCAGATTTCCGCTCTGCTGCTCAATGATGCGACGCTGCAAGCCCTCGGGCTGGTCAGCAACCTGACGCTCAACCTCAGTCCTGTGCTCACCCAAACCGGAGCCACGCTGAATTGGTCGAATCACAGCTCAGCACAGCAGCTATTTATCAGCTTCCTCAATAGCAGCAACCAGATGCTGACCGCGACCCAGCAATCGACGGTCTATAGCGCGACTTACTCGCGGAAGCTGACACCGTCGAACACCGTCTTCGTCTCGTACTCCTTGTATTGCACGAGGACGCCGGGCTCCTCCTCGAGCTACCAGCCGCTGCTTGAGGTTTCGCTGCGTCACAAGTTTACTTCCGTGCCGCCGTTCCTCATGCCGGGCCGGAAGGGAACAATCTCCGGCATCGTCTTCCGTGATCTGCAACTCGAAGGAGTGTTTCACGAAGGTATGCCGCCGATGGCCGGGGTGGAGATTGTGCTCGACGGCGCCCGCCGGGCCACCACGGATGCCGCCGGACATTATTCGTTCTCCCGCGTTCCTTATGGTCCGCACCGGCTGCAAGTGGCGTATCACGCGGAGCGCCCATTCTATTTCACCACCCAGTCGGACGTGAGCGCCGAGATCGATACCGCCGTCAACTTCGGCATCGCCTTCAGCCGGGCGCGGCTGATCGGTCACGTCGTCAATGATGCCGGCATTCCGGTCTTTGGCGTGAAGGTGGGAGTTTCCGGCGCGGAGCGAATTTACAGCGCCCAGACCGATGCTGGCGGCACGTTCACAATTGCCGATTTGGAGGCGGGTACTTTCCGGGCCGAGATCAGCCCGGAGTCGCTGCCCATGGGCTACGTCTCCGAGGGACTGGAGCCGGTTGACGGCGAATTGCTGGTCGGCGCGCCGAAGCACATTACCTTCAAGTTGAAAGCGATTCGGGCCATTGCGGGCAGAGTGAGTATTTTCGATTCAGCCCAGAGTCGCGAAGTTCCAGTGCCGGGCGTAATCGTCCGGGTGGTGGAAACCGGAGCTGAAAGCATTACCGACCCCGAGGGCAATTACCTGTTCAGAAATATGCCGGCCGGCCCGTTCACCCTGGCGATCAGCTACCAGGGAAAAGACTTCAAGTTGTCCGTAGACCTTCCGCCAACGCCATTCTTGAGCCGTAACAACAACTTTGGCCTGGGGCGGCGCTAGAGCGGTTCCCGAGAAGCTATATCCTCTCGGAATTATTCCCTGTCGTCGCTCCCTGTTGGTCGCAACGGCCGGTGAACCGTGGCTTCGGGATACACCATCTCGGGAACCGCTAAGGGCGGATTGCAATAACGCCGGGCGTCGCGGGATCTGGTTTCGCGAAAACGGTCCGGCAGAACAAATTCCTTTCTGCCCATCGTCACGCGGGCGGCACTAAAGTTGAATAACGGAAATTGAGGTTCTCACATATATCGTCGAAGGACCAGCGACCAGCATCTTAATTAAGTAGGCCTTAAGTACTGTTTGGGATTGATTTTCAGAGCAGATACCTTCAGAATCTTGAGTGGATAATCTTGATTATTCGTCTACCTCAGGAGAAAACGTGCCTCCATCGCGGAGCTTCAGCTTTCTTATCGACCTGCTGACCGTCTTCGAACGGCCGATTCCGGCTTACAGCTTGGCCGTAGGCACTTGCCTGAATGCATTCTGCTCACGCTGGTGGCTGGAGCGGCAGGCGATAAGCCGCTCTTCTTTGCCTTTCTGACGGCGATTGCGATCACCAGTTGGTTCGCCGGTTGGCGTCCGGGTCTGGCCGCCATGCTGCTCAGCTATGCGGCCGTGGCAGTTTTCGAGTACCACCTCGCGCAGGGCCGCTCGACGGAATCGGTCGCTCTCGACATCGCGTTCGCTTTCACCTGTGCTCTCATCTGGGTCATTGCATCGGCGGCGCAGACTTCGACGGCGGAGCTGCGAAAATCGAACACCAAATTCAGCGGTGTGGTGCAGATTTCCGAGGATGCGATCGTGACCGTCGACGAGTCGCACGCCATCACCTTGTTCAATCCCGGGGCGGAAAAGATCTTTGGCCACCGTGCGGAGGAAGTGATCGGCAGACCAATCCATCTGCTGCTGCCGGAGCGCTACCGGGCGATGCATGCGGCGCATATGAAAATGTTTCTCGCCTCCGGCGACAGCTTGCGGACGATGAGCGAACGCTCGATGATCTACGGGTTGCGCCAGGATGGAAGTGAATTTCCCGCCGAAGCTTCGATTGCGAAGTTCAAGGCCGGCTCGGAGACGATTCTCACGGTCAGGCTGCGCGACATCAGCCAACGCATGCAGGCCGAAAAAGGGCTTCGTCAACTGGCAGCGATTGTCGATTCTTCCGAGGATGCCATCATCAGTCAAAGTCCTGGACGGCGTGATCACCACGTGGAATTCCGGGGCGGAGAAGATGTTCGGATACGCTGCCGACGGAGATGATTGGCCTGAACGCATCCATTTTGCTGCCGCCGAAGCTTCGCGAAGAATTGTCGCAGCAGATTGAACAGGTGAAACAAGGCACAAGCTGGAAGGGCGAGAGCGTGCGGGTCCGGAAAGACGGCAGACTCATCGACGTGGGGCTCAGCATCTCGCTGCTCAAGGGCGGAGAAGGGCACCGTTCCCGGACTTTCGATTATTGCGCGCGATATCACCGATAGAAAGCGGCTCGAAGAACAACTGCGCCAGTCACAGAAGATGGAAGCGGTCGGCAGGCTCGCCGGAGGCGTGGCCCACGACTTTAATAATCTGCTGAGCGTCATTGTCGGCTATGGCTACCTGATCCACGCCAACACCACGCCCGATCAGCCGGCGCATTCCTCGGCGCAGGAGATCATGACGGCTGCCGGACGCGCCGGAGCGTTGACCCGGCAATTGCTCGCGTTCAGCCGAAAGCAGGTACTGCAACCCGAGGTGCTGGACCTGAACTCGGTTCTCAAGAATATGGACGAGATGCTTCCCCGTCTGATTGGCGAAGACATCGACTTGCGCATGGTGCGCGGGAAGGATCTCAGGCGCGTCAAGTTGGACCCGGTCCAGATCGAACAGGTCATCATGAACCTGGTGGTGAATTCGCGCGACGCGATGCCGAAAGGCGGCAAGCTGACGATCGAAACGGCGGACGTTTTCTTCGACGAGCAGGAGGCCGCGCATCACGGCGTCTCACCGGGTCACTACGTCTTGTTGGCGGTTAGCGATACCGGCGAGGGCATGGACGAAAAGACGCAGAAGCTGATCTTTGAGCCGTTCTTCACCACCAAGGAGCCCGGCAAAGGAACCGGCCTGGGACTCTCGACCGTTTACGGGATCGTCTCACAGGTCAAAGGCCACATCTGGGTTTACAGCGAGCCGGGAACCGGCACCACGTTTAAGACTTTATTTTCCGGCAACCGCGGAAGCGTCCACCCAAGACCATGCAGCCTCAGGTTCCAAGCCCGCGCTGTGCGGTACGGAAACTGTCCTGGTGGTGGAAGATTCGGAGTTGCTGCGAAATCTTATTACGCAGTTCTTGCGCGATAGCGGCTACCAGGTTCTGATCGCACCCGATGGACAGCAGGCGCTGAAAGTTGCCGAGGAACACGCCGAGCGCCATCGACCTTCTGCTCACCGACGTGGTGATGCCGACCCTCGGGGGGCAGGAACTTGCGGCTAAACTCTCTGGCAAAGTATCCGGAACTCACGGTGATTTTCATGTCCGGATATACCAACAGCGCCCTGACCCATCAGGGTGCGATGGAAAGCGACAGGTCGTTCCTGCAGAAGCCATTCTCCCCCGACGTGCTGCTGGCCCGAGTGCGCGAAGTGCTGGACCGCGCCAAGGAAAATAAGGCTGGCAAACGACTCGTAGTGTGAAGCTCTGTTGCAACCTGCGCAACTACGGCACGGGTCACTCATGACAATCTGATCTGTCGGGATCACCGGCGGGAAAGCCGCTCCGGGTCAGGCATCCGGGGTTTTGAGGGCCGCCGTTTTCGCCCGCCTTGGCTGGCCGCGATCTTCTCCGGACGGCATCCACCGCCATTTGGCAAGTCGTCACACCTATGCGTGATTGCGATCACGAAAAGCCCTTCCGGACCGTAGTAATTAGAAAGAGCAGGGCTCCCCGCCATGATTTTAAGAGACCCGTCTGTCAAAGGAATAGCGCCACGAGTTGGATTTAGCAGGCTGCTGAAGTCGCGCTGACCGGATTTGCGGAAGGTATACCCGCAAAAGACCCTTTCGAGCCCTGTGAGAGCAGCCGAATAGGAGAGGTGGACGAAAATGAAATTGATCTCCTTGACTCCTCTTGTCGACCAGGACGCATGCAATGGCTGCGTGATCTGCAGCAGCGTTTGCCCTACGCTGGCAATCACCCTGGTGGATAGGAAAGCCGTTGTCAAAGAAGAGGATTGCCGGGGTTGCGGCGCCTGCGACCAGCGTTGTCCGGTTTATGCCATCAGCATGCACAAGCTGGATGCGCCCTATACCGTGGGGGTCGCCGTGGGCGACGTTCCCTACGCCAACATCGAAGCGCTCTGCCTGAAGGCCAACCTCAATCCGCAACAGCTCATTTGCTACTGCACGGCCACTCGGGCCGAAGAAGTGGCCGCCGCCATTTTGAAGGGCGCCACCTCTCCGGAAGAGCTTTCCCGGCAGACCGGCATTCGCACCGGATGCAAAGTCGAGTGCATCGAGCCCGCCCTGCGGCTGCTGCAGGCGGCAGGAATTACTCCCGAGAGACCGAAGGGCTGGCAGTGGTATGGGCTGACGCCCACGGTGTGGACCATCCCGGAAGAAGTGAAGGCCAAGTATGGCAGCCGGGGTTTCTACTTTGAAGAAGATATCGAGCTGTTTAAGCAGGTAGCGGCGGCGAAGTCCACCCATCGAGCGCCAAGACGGCGCTCCATGAGGACTCCGCGCCGGAGAGGAGTGATGCCTGATGAAACGCGAACAGACGTCCAAGCGTAACCCGATTACGCCCATGCTGCCGAGGGCTTCGCAGTACGGTATCGCACCGGAACTGGTGACCAAGCGGCTGGCGGAATATCCGGAGATGACCTCGCTGCTGGTGAAGGACCTTTTCAGCGATACGCCGGCGGTGATTTATCCCTCCGAGACCGGCATTGCGGCGGTTCGCAAGGCGGCGGAAGAGGCGTTGAGCCGGGTCGATATGTCGATGATCAAGCCCGGGCAATCGGTGAATGTGTGCGCCTCCCACCACGGCTTCACGCTGCTGGGCGGCGAGCCGTATGCCGAGCTGTTGCGCGTGGTCCGCGACGTGATTGCCGAACGCACGGGCACCCAGAACATTCGCCTGCGCGCCGGCGTCGGCCTGCGCTTCCGCGAGACCGAGGAATACATTAAGCGCTACCACCTCGACGAGCATTACAAGGGCAAGGCCAGAGGCGTGGCCCCGATCGACGAAGGCGTCGCCATCAAGACGGAAATCGGCACGCTCTACGGCATCAAGGCGATCTACGACGCCGACTGGATCGTCCACGTGCACAACAGCGACGTGCGCGAAGTCCATTTCCACCGGCAGGTCGACCGCGCCGTCAAGCCGTTCGGCATGTCCTATGCCCGCATCGAAACCCGCTCCACCTATCACTGGAACATGGGGCCGCGGGGCGCGAACTTTACCGCCCGGTCCATCTTCGACTCCGAGTACGTGAAGAACAAGTTCGCCTTCACGGCCTTCCTGAATATGTCTCCCAGCGGCGTGGTCGGGGTCAGCGCGGAAAACAATCTTTACGCCTTGAACGACCAGATCACGGTCGAAGGACTGCAAGTACTACGGCAAGATCATGACCCTGCTGGGCGAGATCGACGAGTGCATCACGGGGCTGGATTTTCCGTGTCCGGTGCCGTACGTCTTTGCCGCCGGCGTGATTTACGCGAACTTCATCGGCGCCAACCAGGACCTGTTCGATCTGGATCAGCCGTTGCCGCCGTATACGTGGTACACGGAGGCTTTTTACGGCAAGAACGGCAAGCCGCTAGTGGACGTTCTTCCGGTGAACCCGGCGATCAGGATGGTGGTTCACAACTATGCGTGGGGCGGATATCCCAGCGCATTCTTCTCCGAGCACGTGCCGACCGTGGTGGTGGGCCAGAAGCAGGCCGAGCTGTTCAATTCCGACCCGCAAAACCTGGACTACATGAAATGGGCGGTGGTGGCGAACCAGCTGGATGATGCGATGCACTTCGCCTACAAAGTTGCGAAGACCGACAACGTGATCATCTTCGACGGCGCCATGGGCGGCATCAACGTGAGCCAGAGTCTGGCTGAGCTGCTGGTGCGCAAGGCCCCCGAGGTTTCGGCCCGGGTCGATAACGAGCTGATGCCGAGATGGCTCAAGCAGCGCGGCGTCACCGCGGAGCAGTCGAAACTCGCGGCCGCAAGGTAGCAGGGTTGGAGGGGAATGGAGTGCAGACCGCGGCCAGAGTGCAGCAGGATATTCGGGAGATCATTTTTGCCGGGATCAACGGCCGGCAATTCAGCGCCGGCGATCGTCGCCGAACGAGACGGAATCGTAGCCGGAATCAGCCGGCTCAAAGCCGCTTTGGCGGAGGCGGGAATCGGCGCTGAGTTACTGCTCGCCGACGGTGCCGAAGTGAAGGCCGGCGCGGTTGTCGGTCGAATCACGGGCACCGCGAAGCAGATTGCTCTGGCCGAAGAGTTCGCCATCGGCAAGCTGGCCAAGTCGTCCGGCATTGCGACGGCGGCCCGGCACGCGGTCCAGCTTGCGGGCGACGAGATGAAGATCGTCTGCGGCGCCTGGAAGAAAATGCCCGCGGAAATCAAGTCGATTGTCAGGGAGGCGGTGGTTTGTGGCGGAGCCGCATTCCGGATTACCGACCAGCCGTTTCCTCTATCTCGACAAGAATTTTGTTCGTATGCTGGGCGGAATTGAGGCCACGCTCATCGCCGTGGCTTCGGTCCGCGACAAACTCAAGGTGATTCAATTGAAGGGCGAGTTCGCCAGCGTCGCTCAGGAAGCGGTCACGGCCGTCACCCATGGCGCGAACATCCTGATGATCGATACCGGCGTGCTTGCCGATTTCGAAGCGGCCCGCCGGGCGCTGGAAGCCATCGGTCTGCGGCAGCAGGTGAAATTGGCGTTCGCCAAGGGCGTGCGCTTGCAGGACATTCCCGCCATGAGAGGCCGCGGCATCGACATCCTGGACATCGGTTCCGAGATCGTGGATGCTCCGCTGCTGGACATGAAGCTGGACGTTAGCGTGGTGCCGCCGTGCAACTGAATCTGCTGGAAAAGACCGAACTGCGGATCTATGGCCTCGATCTCCACGAGGTGAACCTGACAGCCGTGGCCGCCAGAGCCGCGAAGGTTCTCGGCTTGCCTGCCGAGCAAGTGCTGGTGGTGGACGTGAGAGACGATCACATCTGTCTCGACATCCTGGCGAAGACGGTCGATATGCAGCAGCTCATCGGCAAGCAGGGAAGCCTGCTCGATGAGTTGCGCGGCATCGAGGGCCTGAAGGTGAGAGAGGATGCCTACGTCGATTCGGCGGGCATCATGGGACTGATCAGTTGCGAGCCGTTGCAATCCGGCGAGATCGTCGCCCGCACCGAGGCCATGAGTGATGAGATCGAGCGCACGGTCTTGCGCCGCGCACGGGTTTACGCGACCGGCTTTGAAGTCAAGAGGGGAATGATCGAAGACACCAATTCTCCTTACCTGCTGGCGCTGCTCGAATCGCAAGGCTACAAGGCCGAGTTCGGCGGAATTCTGGAAGACGACGTTCACGCCATCGCTCACGCGCTGCGGGACGCGGCCGAGCGGGGATTTGGCCTGGTGATTACGACGGGCGGCGTGGGCGCGGAAGATAAGGATTTCAGCGTCGAAGCGGTGACCAGACTTGATCCCGAGGCGGCCACTCCCTGGATCGTCAAGTTCCAGGCGGGCACCGGCCGCCATTTGAAAGAGGGCGTGCGCATCGGCGTTGGCCAGTATGGGTTGACGACCTACGTTAGCCTGCCCGGGCCGCATGACGAGGTCGAGGCCAGTGCCGTGGCGCTGCGAAAATTTTGCACCGGCAGACGGGTGGATAAGCTCGCTTTGGCGAATGCGGTGGTCGAGATTCTGCGGGAGAAACTGCGCACCAAGCAAGCGCACTGGCACGCGCATCACCACTGATTGCGGTTGGCCGTCAAGATCAGTGTCAAT
This sequence comes from uncultured Acidobacteriota bacterium, assembly GCA_963786555.1. GTDB lineage: Bacteria > Acidobacteriota > Terriglobia > Terriglobales > Acidobacteriaceae > CAWBRT01. The sequence continues at coordinate 278,094 of CAWAZO010000006.1, read as the reverse complement.
CAAGGTCCTGCGAGATTGGAGAAAGCTTTCATGTCGGCTCTTGCACAGCAGCGCATTGCAAAAGCACAGGCAATGATGTCTGAGCTTGGGCTGGACATTCTCTTCGTCAACAATCGTGAAAACCTGATCTACTTCACCGGACTGACCCAGATCGAGTGCCAGGCGATTCTGATACCGCGCGAAGGCGAAGCCTGCACCGTGACCTTGTGGCTCGACGCCGGATACGTGCGGCAGCGAAACCGGGCTCGCCACTTACGGTTACGAGTTTCCGCGAGAATCGCTGGTCGAGAAATGCATCGAGCGAATCAAGGCATTCGGCTATGCGTCCCCTCGCATTGGATTCGAGCGCTACTTTGTGGCGTTCGGCGTATACGACAGTTTACGGAAGGAGTTTTCCGAGGAGAACTTTTCCAGCGCCGGCGATCTGTTCTATCGCCTGCGGGCAATCAAGGACGAAACCGAATTGCAATGGATGCGCCAGGCCGGCGAGATCGTGGCCGTGGGTATGGAGGCAGCCGCGAAGTCCGTGGGTTCGGGCGTAAGAGAGGTCGAAGTGCTGGCGGAGGCCGAGTACGCGATGCTGAAGGCCGGCTCCGACGGTTCGCCCTTTCGTCCCCAGGTGGTTTCGGGCGAACGCGCGCTGCTGACGCATCCTTGCGCCACCAGCAAAAAGATAGAGGCGGGCGAGATCGTCGTCATCCACTTGGGTGCGGCCTGCCATGGCTATTGCGCCAAGATGTGCCGCACCGCCGCGGTCGGCGAGGTCGCGCCGGAGTACCACCAGGTGCATGAACTGCTGCTCAGGGCGCAATGCGCCGCGATTCAGGCTTTGAGACCCGGCGCCAGCGCCAACGATGTGGACGCCGCGGCCCGGGCAATAGTGATCGAGGCGGGCTGGAAAAACAGTATCTCGACGTGGCGGGCTACGGCGTAGGGATCAGGCAATCGGAGTTTTATCCCATCATTGGCAAGGGCCGCAGCGAGAGGATTGAGGCCGGGATGGTCGTGGACCTGCTGCTTCCGACCATTTACCGCAAGTCATGGCGGCGGTCCGCGGATTACGGATTGTATTCACGTCGGCCATGAGGGAAACGAGATTCTTACTCGCTTTCCGCGACAGATGATTCAGGTTTCATAGGGCGACAGCGTGCCGCACTCCTTCAGGGAGAGCGGTCAATCCCATTGAGGAGGCGAACGAAGTGATTTTGGAAAAAGGGTACGACCTCAAGGAAAGTTTCAAGATCCTCTGCACGAATATTAATGCCGCCGCGGTCGGGACCGGCCTGGTGGCTACGCTGTTCAGCACATTGGGCCCTGGCGTGATCGTGATGAACGCGGCCAAGCAGGGTGGCTTGACCGACGCGCAAGCCGTGTCGTGGCTGCTTGGCATTTATGCCTTCGGCGGTTTGGCCACGATGTTCGTGTCTTTGCGCTACCGCATACCGTTGGTGGTCGCTTACAGCATCCCGGGAGCAATTCTGCTGGCCAAACTGCTGGCGCGGTTTTCGCTCAGCCAGGCGGTGGGCGCGTACATGGTGGTCGGCTTGGTGACCTTTGATTCTCACGCTCACGGGAGCCATCAAGAAAGTTGTCGATCATATTCCGGTCCCCGTGATGCTTGGCATGGTGGGCGGCGTGCTGCTTAGTTTTGGGGTCAGCATGTTCAGCGCCGCCATCAAGAAGCCTTCGATTTATGGGGTCATGCTGGTGCTGTTTCTCGTGGTCATGGCTTTCCGGAAATTCAGCCAGAAGTTTCCGCCGATCATTGTTGCCATGATTGTGGGAGCGGTGCTGCTGTATTTCTTCGGGATGATCAAGCCGGTCGCGATGAGCTGGCAGTTTGCCCAGCCGCGGCTTGTGCTGCCCTCGTTCAGCTTGGCCGCCATCCTCAACATCAGCGTGCCGCTGTTTTTCCTGGTGATTGGCGTACAGAACATCCAGGCGGTCGGCGTACTGATGGCGGAAGGCTACACCCCGCCGATTAACGCCATGTACCTGATCCCCAGCATCGGAGCCTTGCTCAACGGCTTTATCGGCGCCCATCCGGCGGTTACCGCCGGTCCCAGCACGGCGATTTGTTCCGGTCCGGCGTCGGGCGAACGCAAGGACCTGCGCTTTATTGCCGCCTTCTTTGAAGGGGTATTCTGGTTCTGTTTCGCGTTGTTGGCCAAGGTCGCGGTCGATGCGGTGAAACTGGTTCCGGCCGAGTTCACCGCCGTGCTTACCGGCTTGGCGATGTTCGACGTATTCGGCAGCGCGTTCCGAGGCGCGTTTACCGGGCAGTTCAAGTCCGGAGCTGTCGTAGCCTTTTTCATTGCCATTACGAACCTGTCCATTCTCGGCATCGGTGCTCCGTTCTGGGCGATCGTTCTTGGAGTGCTGACGTCGTTGCTGGTGGAGCGGGGAGATTTTAAGTTCTTTCAGAATCGCAAGCAGGCGAAAGCGGTCACGGCCTAGCGAAACGGGTTTCAGTTCGTGGATATAGCTTTCGCTCATCTGGTCTATGATCGGGCAGAGCAATTGTAGAGCCGGCGAATTCCGCTTGAGATCGTCCGGCCAAACCGCAGAGTCTATGGAAATAATGGAGAGATGACCGTGCCAGTGGCGGAACCAGCAGTCGAAATCGTGGAAAAAGCAGCAAACCTCTTGTGGTCGGCGCAGCAAAGCCTCCGGACGTGCGCTCCGGTGCGTGAGTTGTTCAGCGGCGCCGGGCCGGATTTTGCCTATCAGGTGCAGGAGCTGAACACAAACCGGCGGCTGGCGGAAGGGGCTCGCCTGGTGGGCCGCAAGATTGGGCTCACTTCGCTGGCGGTGCAAAAGCAATTGGGAGTCGATCAGCCCGACTACGGAATGTTGTTTGCCGACATGGCCCGGGCCGACGGCGAAATCGTCTCGATGGCGCGGCTGATCCAACCGAAGGTGGAAGGCGAAATTGCTTTCGTGCTGGGACGCGACTTGGATTTCGCAACGCCGACAATTGCGGACCTGCTGCGGGCAGTCGATTTCGCAGTCGCGGCCGATCGAGATTGTCGATTCACGGATTCAGAACTGGGACATTCGACTGGTGGATACGATCGCCGACAACGCTTCCGCCGCGATGTACGTGCTGGGCACGCAGCCAAAACTGCTGCGCGATATCGACATGGTGCATTGTGGAATGCTGATGGAACGCGGCGGCGAGCAGGTCTCGATCGGCGCCGGCGAAGCCTGCATGGGCAATCCGCTGGCGGCGGCTCTCTGGTTGGCAGCGACGATGGCTCGCGTCGGACGTCCGCTCAAAGCTGGCGACACCATCCTCTCCGGCGCGCTGGGACCCATGGTTCCGGCGAAATCCGGCGACGCATTCGAGGTGCGCGTTTCCGGGTTGGGCTCGGTGCGCGTGTCGTTCGACTAGAGCTTTCACCCCGCCACGCGCAACTACGGCGCGCGGTGGGGACCCCGACTTTCACTCCGACAATCCAGCAGCGGGCTTGTTGGGGACCTCGGCCCGAGGGATCGGAGTAATCTTTTGTTTTCTGCAGCAAAGCAAGCAAAGGATTCCTCGGTTCGCGACCGGGAGAGCGATGCGCTATTTGTCACACTGCTCGTGAGCGCATTGCGGTGCATAGATGCTCATCAGGCGAGATGTCACTCGCTCGGAATGACTTGGTATCGGTACAGCGTCTCTGAAATCGCCCTACCACCCCTCCAGGGCGCCTGTCCAAAAACTCTCAATCAGTCTCCAGCAGAGCTACGGTCAGTTTCCGCGTAGGTGTATCCCCGACATATCAAACTGTCATGGCGAGCGAAGTCGAGCCACCTTTTGTACCTGCTGCTGAAAACAAACAGTGCTCCACTCCACTCCGCTTCGCTCCGGTCGCCGTGGCATTCTTTTGGAACTGTGGGATACACCAACCAGGGACGAGACCAAAGCGATTCAAACTCTTATAATATTTTTTATCATCTTCGGTCGTTTGGCACGGTCTGGAGCAGCCCTTGATTTTCCGGGCCGATTGGGCATGCCGGCAGAATTGAGAAGTTTTACGTTTTCGCACGGGTTACGACAGCCCGAATCCGAGCAGAATTCGAACGTGTGGCATTTTGCCGACAGATTGGCAAATCCGATACGCGACAACTGCCGGACATGCGAAATAGAAATCACGAAAGGCCAATTCCTTGCAGAAAGAATCCTGTACTTTACTTCAGAAGAGTCAGCCCACTGCCCGTCCTCGTATCCAGGCACTCTCCGCGTCGCTGATTCGCGAAGTCGCCAATTCCGCCATGGGTCGCAAAGACATCCTGCCTTTCTGGTTCGGCGAATCCGACCAGCCCACGCCCACTTATATCCGCGAGGCTGCGGCGGCTTCTCTCCAGAAGGGTGAAACTTTTTATACTGAAAACCTGGGCCGTCCCTATCTGCGCGAACAGGTCTCGACTTACCTGACCGATCTGCACCAAATCCACATCGGAAGCGACCGCATCGCGATGACCTCTTCGGGCGATTCGGCTCTGATGCTGGCCAGCCAGCTCATCCTCGAACCGGGCGATCATGTTGTGGCGATCACTCCGCTCTGGCCGAATCTCGTCGAGATGCCAAAAATCATGAGCGCCGAGGTTACCTGCGTCCCACTGGAAGTGTGTGGGGGGCGCTGGGCACTGCCGCTTGAAAAAGTGTTGGCGGCGTTGACTCCCGGCACGCGCATGCTCTATGTGAATTCGCCCAACAACCCAACCGGATGGACGATCAGCCGCGACGAGCAACGCATACTCTTCGAACACTGCCGCCGTCATGGAATCTGGATTTTGGCCGATGACGTATACGAGCGTCTCATCTATCGCGAGGGGCTCCGCGTGGCGCCATCCTTCTTGACGCTTGCGGACGAAGATGACCGGGTGATCGGAATCAACAGCTTCTCAAAGGCGTGGCGTATGACCGGATGGCGCGTGGGCTGGATGGTCGTTCCACCGAGCATCCTGGCTAGTCTTGCATGCCTCATCGAGTACAACACATCCTGCATTCCTGAGTTTGTGCAGCGTGCTGCTACTGTAGCTATGCAACAGGGCGAAGCACATGTGGCGCGTCTGCGATCTGATCTGATTGCCGCAAAGCAGTGTCTCATCGACGGTCTGCGCGCTCTTCCCGGCATCGAGGTGCCTGAACCGGAGGGGGCGATGTATGTCTTTCTGCGAATGGCAAAATATGCGGACTCTTTGCAGTTGGCGAAACTATTGGTCGAAAAAGCCGGTCTTGGCCTGGCCCCCGGCAGAGCCTTTGGCCCGGAAGGCGAAGGCTGGTTGCGCTGGTGTTATGCGGCCGACCTCAAGAAACTTCAGCTCGGAGTTGAACGCCTGGCCAGGTTTTTGGCGAAATAGGTCGTGTGCAGCGGCCTCTGGTAACTGAGGTCGCTCTTGTAGTTCTCGGCAGAATGTGGCTGGAAGCATGGATGAGGCGCACTACCGCAGGAGGGAAGTGATCTCCTGCTCAAGTTTGGCGAAATCCAGCAGCCCGGCATATTTTGCGCGGATGCGGCCGTCGCGGCCGATCAGAAGACTGGTCGGCAATCCGAGAATACCGCCATAGGCCTCTGCAATTTTCGCGTTGCCGGCGATCACCGGGTAATTCATTTTGTAATTTCGGTAGAAGTCGCGTAGTGCGCTGTCTCTATCTTCCATGGAAATGCCGATTACCCGAAAACCCTGGGCGCGGTACTTGTCCTGCAAAGCGACAAGCTGTGGAATCTCTCCGGCGCAGGGGGTGCACCAGGCCGCCCAGAAATTAATCAGCACAACCTTGCCGGCGTAACTGGACGTCTCGATGTGATAGCCGCTGAGGTCCACCAGGGTTAGCGCCGGGGCCTGCAACGCGGATGATCCTGGGTTGCGGTCACGCGCCCGTTTCGCGATGCGATTGTGGTTACCGTAATAAACGGCAACGGCCAGTCCAAAGACCGCGAGGAAAGCCGCGATTTTCCTCATCGCACGCTACTGGCCTTTCTCGACCGGATAGCCCTTGTCCGCCCAGTCGGTTCCGAAGTTCTTCGCGAGATACAGCGCCTTCACACCGGTGAATCCATCCTCCCGGAGTTCTTGATAGGACGGCCGAATATTGGGACAGTGTTCCCACGGGCAGCATCCGCAGTAGAGAACGATGGCCGAATTCCGAGGCAGAGCGGCGACACGCTTCCGCAGATTCTCCAGCGAATGCGGGTCCGAGGCCGGCCCTATGAACTCGGCGCCGCGGATGTGTGCCTGCACATAAAGGAAGCGCGGACCGACGTACAGTACGATTGGCTTTGTGGAAGAGGACTGTAACACTTTCAACAATTCCTGAGGTTGAATCAACTCCGCGCTGCCTGGCAACAACTCTGAAGCCGAGGACGATGGGCCAGCACTCCGGGCGGGGGTAATGATGGTTGCGAACAGGGCTGCGGCAATCAGCATCCAAACAAAGTACATAGGTCGGCAATCGCGGGTGCGTTTCATGGCAGACATAAGTATACGATGGAGACATGCTGCGCGAAGTGTAAGACCGTTGTACCAAAACCCGGCTGCGCGTTGCGTACGGAAGGAATTGTCAAGTATGCTACAGGCCGAAGGGATGAGCTATGAACCGTCGCGATTTTCTACAATTGGCGGGCGTTGCGTCCGCGAGTCTCGCGTTCCCGGCTACGGATCGTCTGTTCGCGCAGAGCAAACCGTCTGGAAGTTGGCGCACGTTCGAAGTGACGACGCACGTTGAAGTTCTAAAACCTTCCGGGGCGACGCGCGTATGGCTGCCGGCGGCGCTCATCGGTAGTACGCCTTTCAGAAGACGCTCTGCGAATCGACTTCAGCGCCGATGGGTGGCACCGCGGAGATTGTCGAAAGCAAAGCTGACGCGCTCGGAATCATTGCCGCGGAATTTCCGGCCGGCGTGAAGCCGGTCCTCACCGTGACAAGCCGGGTCGCGACGAAGAATTATGCGGTCGATCTCTCCACCGCCGGCCACCCGCCGAAAGCGGACCGCGCGGAGTTGGATTATTTTCTTCGGCCGACGAAGCTTCTGCCGACCGACGGCATCGTAAGAGCGACAGCCATGGAAATCACGAGCGGCGCCAAGACCGATGTCGAAAAGGCGCGCGCCATCTACGAATGGATCGTCGATAACACGTTTCGGGATCCGAAAACGCGCGGCTGCGGCATTGGCGACATCCGCTTCATGCTGGAGTCCAGGGATCTGGGCGGCAAATGCGCCGATCTCAACGCGCTCTACGTTGGCCTCGCGCGCGCGGCGGGCCTTCCGGCGCGCGACGTGTACGGCATCCGCGTCGCCAAGTCGGAGCTGGGATACAAGAGCCTCGGCGCTTCGTCGGAGAACGTGACCAAAGCACAGCACTGCCGTGCCGAGGTGTACCTCAACGACGTACGGCTGGGTTCCGGTCGATCCCGCCGACGTGCGCAAGGTCGTGCTCGAAGAACCGCCCGGAAATCGTCCGCTGGACGACGACATGGTGAAGAAGGCGCGCGCCCGGCTATTCGGGTCGTGGGAGATGAACTGGATGGCGTACAACTTCGCCCACGATGTTGCTCTGCCCGGATCGAGCGGCGCACCGGTCGGCTTCCTGATGTATCCGCAGGCGGAAACGAGCGACGGCCGGCTCGACAGCCTCGATCCGGACAACTTCAAGTACGAGATCACCGCAAAGGAAATCTCGTCTACCAGCGCCTGACGATCCCGGACGCAGAGCCTGCAATGCGTCGATGGGCTTCCGGTCCGGCATAAACACATCCATCTGTCCCGCGTAGTGCAGTGTGAGCAGCGTGCGAGCGCCACTACGCCGCAGAGTGGCTCGCCAGGAACTCCAGAATCGCCCGGTGTGCTTCGTCTGTCTGGTCGGTGGTAAAGATGTGGCTGGCGCGTGGGAGGATGACCAGCTTTGCGCCGGGAATCTTCTCCGCAATCAGTTTTCCGTTGCCTGGCGGTACGAGCCGGTCGCACTCGCCATGAATGACCAGTGTGGGCGAGTTGATCTGCGATAGGCGGCTATAGGATTCCCACCCAAGGATTCCCTGTAGTTGTGCCTTGTACGCTTCTTGACTGGGAAACCACGGCCGGCGTACTTCCAGGTCCTCTTCAATCAGCTTTTGCGGAGTGGCCGGGTGATAGGTAAACGGCAGCGCGGCCCGGGCCGCTTCCTCTGGAGCCATCTTGCCGCGCGCCATGAGCATCTGCGTAGCTTCGGCGTCGGCGCGTACCGCGGTTGGACCACCCGCGGCGGTGCAGCCGAGAATCAAAGAACGCACGCGCTTCGGATATTGCAGCGCGAACTCCTGGGTGATCATGCCTCCCATGGAGATGCCGAACACATGCGCGTTCTCCACGCCGGCGGCATCGAGCACGGCTGCCGCATCGGATGCCATCAATGCAATGGAATAGGGGCCTGCGGGCTTGTCGCTGTGGCCGACACCACGGTTGTCCAGAACGATGGTCCGATAGTTCTTCGACAGGATTGGCCGGTTGCGGTACCATGCGGAGGACGGAAAACCCAGTCCCGTGATCAGCAAGAGAGGCTCTCCCTTCCCGATCTCGTCCCAATAAATCTTTGCTCCCTGATTCACCGTGAATGGCATGAAGGCTCCTTTTGTCGTGAATGTCTGCTTATTCTAGACCAGATTCTCGGAAGGTATATCCCCGGACATAGCCGGGCTTACATGCCCGGTGTATCAAGGGATACACCAACTTGGGGATGGCTGTTAGAGCAATCTCCTGGTCTCTATCCTCTCAAATATTTCCGGGGGAAACTCCGGGCTCCCGAATGGAGCCTTTTTCATCACGTTTTCATCAGTCAAACGCTACGCGCCAGTCAGGTACAATGTTCACTAGCCGGGATGAAAGTCTGATTCGGCCAGGGTATCACTGTCATCGGTTCGGTAGTCTACTCTTGCGATGTGTTTCCGGAACGTGGCGTTCCGCCGGAGACCGAGTGAGCCGCAAGGTCAGGAGAAAATACATAAACCCTGTTGCGCATAACGATTCCACAAACACTGGCCAGACCTTCATTTACTTTGGCTGGCTGACGTTGTTCGTGTATCTCGCCACGCCCGGCGGCTATCTGGTAGACATCCAGACGTCGTACATGCTGAAAAATCAGTTGCATGCAACGGCGACACAAGTTTCAATCTTCCGGCTGGTTACGGGCATTCCAGTGTACTTTGCCTTTGTCTTTGGCCTGATGCGAGATCTGTGGAACCCGCTGGGATTGCGGGACCGCGGCTTCTTTCTGATCTTCGCTCCGGTAACCGCCATTGCATTTATCGGGATGGCTATGTCCCGTCTCTCGTATCAGGGACTGCTGATCGGGATGTTGCTGGTGATGCTGGCGTCCCGGTTCATCGCGGCAGCCTATCAGGGGTTGATCGCCTTAATCGGGCAAGAGAAGCTCATGTCCGGCCGCCTGAGTACGTTGTGGAATGTAGTCAGCTCCGGCCCTGTCATTATGGGGGCATTCGCTTCCGGATACATATCCGAACATGTGCCGCCGAAGGCGACTTTTTCATTAGTAGCAGTACTCACTTTATTCATAGCTCTCCTGGGTCTCTGGAAACCCTATTCTGTCTTCCGCAATACCTATGACAAGCCGCAGGCTCGGGGCTTGGATTTCCTGGGGGATGTCAAGCGGCTGCTGAAGCACCGGGCGATCTATCCAGCGGTACTAATCTGCTTCCTATGGAACTTTGCGCCAGGGGCCGCAACCCGCTTTGCAGTTCTATCTGACCAATAAGCTCCATGCATCGGATGCAGTTTACTCGTACTATAACGGCATATTCGCGGTCTCATTCATTCCGACATTTCTGCTGTATGGCATTCTTTGCAAGAAGGTGCCGCTCAAGAAGCTGCTGTGGTGGGGAACGATCATCGCCGTACCACAGATGATTCCGCTGGCATTCATTCACTCCGGTAATCTCGCGCTGCTACTAGCGGTGCCCATAGGTTTGATGGGCGGTATTGCAACGGCGGCGTACTTTGATCTTGCGATAAGGTCCTGTCCGGCGGGCCTGCAAGGAACCTTAATGATGCTGGTTGAGGGAGTCTTTGCGCTCTCGGCACGTGGCGGCGACCTATTAGGTTCCAGTATCTATAACAGCAGCCCTAGCCATGGATTTCTTTACTGTGTGATCGCAACAACCATTGTGTATGCGCTGATCTTGCCGTTGATCCTGTTAGTACCGAAAGAGCTGATCGCCACCGCGGATGGCGAATCAACCCGGGTAATTGGGACCGAAGGATCGAATGAAGCAATTACGATCGGGCCTTCCTAGAGCTTGTTTCATCAATGATGATAGAGAAAGCGGCTAATTCCCTCAGGGGCTAAAGCCCGCATTTTTTGCCAGCTCTGGCCTGCGCGGCTGAAGCCGCGACCTTCAAAGAACCATGAAACAGGCGCTAGTGTTATGTCCCAGAAGTTCGCATAATAATACTTTGAATGTCACTCTCGAGTCTTTACCGATTGCCGAGCAGAAACCGGACGTCGATGTTCTCGCGGCATCGTAAGCCTTACGCCAACCCTAGTTCCACCAGCTTATCCTGAGTGGGCACTCCGTCGTTGCCCCAGCCGCGGAATTCGTAATATTCATCCAGCATCTTAGGCAAGTCGGGGACATGTCCAGCCGACGCTCCTGACGGAAAAGGCTCATGCGTAAACCTGTAAGGTAGAGTGTCATCCGCTCTTGTTAGCCCGCAAGAGAGATTCAAAAGTCTCTTCACATTGAGACTTCTTTCTCCAACCCTGAGAAACTCCTCGCCGCTCATGTCCCAGCCAGTTACATAGTTTGTCCATTTGAGCAAGATCGGAAGGTCTAGCACTGACATGGCGATGGAGCAAACTTTCAGGCTGTTGAACAATTCGGCGTAATTTTGAGCGATAGCGGCTGATTTCCCTTTGCCTTCGTTCGTCAATCTGTCCAGCGGTTTCGGGTAACCGAGGCCGGGCATCGGATTGCGCTCGATGGTGTGGGTGCAGCCTCTATGGCACGCGCCGCGCGGGGATGTGGCATATGCCACGGCCAAACTAGCCATGGCCCTGGGATCGTGATAAGGCGGTTCCAGTCCCTTCACGTGCATGGCGAATTTATCTGCCTCAGGACCAAGCTGTTGCGCCGCCCGGCGGGTTCCGCCTTGCATGAGGGCTCCCAGTCCTTCGCCCGAAGCGATTTGCTGCACCAGGGATAGAACCGCCTCTCCATTTCCCCATTCGAGCTTCGGACCTGTCGACGGGTTTCCAATCAGCCCCTTACTCACCGCCTCGAAAACGAACGCAACTCCACCGCTGACCGAAATCGTGTCTAACCCAAACCGGTTACAGAGATTGTTTGCTTCGATGATGGTGTCCCAATCAAAGATTCCGCACTGCGGGCCGAAGCCGCCAATGGTTTCGTACTCCAGCCCCGTAGTTTTTCCAGCATACGGTCCCTTGGGAACCCGGACCTCCTTTCCGCATCCGATCACGCAGGGCGGACAGTGGAATTTTCCCGTGGCATACTCGGCCATCATGATTTCACCGCTGAGGCACTCGGTGGCCTTCCCGCAGTTCCCATCCGTCCAGTTATAGGCGCTCAGGTCTCCTAAAACAGCGCCGCCGACCGTGCCGCCGGGAGTCCCAAAGGCACGCTGGCGTTTCATTTTCTCCATCATGAAGGGAACTAATTCGCGGATACTCTGCAGTAGTTCCTTGGGGTGTTCAACCGGCGTGCGTAAACTTCCCTCGGCCACGATGGCCTTGAGATGCTTGGAGCCCATGACCGCGCCCAGACCGCATCGCCCTGCCGCCCTTGCGTGCGCACCTTCGCTCATGATGCAGGCTAAGGGAACCAGCCGTTCGCCCGACGGCCCTATGCAGACGATTGCCGCCTTGCTTCCATACTGCTTGGTCAGAATATCGTAGGTGTCGAAAGTATCTTTTCCCCACACCGATTCAGCCGAAACAATCGAGATCTTCCCCTCGAGGATGGTGAGCACGGATGGAGCGCTCGCCCTGCCGGTGATGACAATTGCATCGAATCCCGAGGCCTTCAGTGAAACTCCAAATCTTCCTCCGCTATCGGCTTCACCCCAGACTCCGGTCAGCGGAGATTTTGCCGCCACCGCATAGCGTCCAGAGGTCGGAACATTTGCGCCGGTCAGGGGGCCCGTGGTAAATACCATTACATTCTCAGGACCGAGCGGATCGATCTTATTGAAGGGAAATTGCCGCAGGATGTAGGAGGCTAGCCCAGTGCCGCCAATGTATTTTCTGCGGACATCTTCCGCGATTTCTTCGACCTCTACCGTGCCACTGGACAGATCGATCCACGCCAGCTTTCCCATGTAGCCGCCCATAACAATTCCTCCCCATCGCAATTGCACCCGTGCCGTTCAATCGCCGCGGCACCGCTCATCGTACACATTCCGGCTTTGCCTGACGCTTTATGATCACATACGCGTAAACACACCTTCATGTTAAAGGTACTCTTCCTCAAGGGCAACACGGCCCATCCCAGCCACAATTGGTGAGAACCGAATACGGAGCCGGCTCGTCCTGCTCATTTATGACTGCGGAGCGAATTAGCGCTATATTGCCGTCGTGCAGCAAACAACTTGAGCCCCTTGGTATTCATCCATCCACTATCTGTCGCAGCCTGATTCCCGGTGCACTCCTCTTTGGCCAAACTGCAAGCCCGAGATGAGCTCCGATGAAAGGGCTGAGAGGATAGCCCCTGTCGAAGACAGTGGAGGGCGCCGTGTCCACAAAGCTAGAAGAGCTGAAGCCGATGCTGGCCGCCGCGGCCGCCGTAGATGCGCAGTTTCCTGCCGATCGCTTTGAGGGGCGGGGTATTGTGATCTGTGCCGGCGGAGCCCGCTTGTTCACCTGTGCATGGATTTGCATCGCTCTGCTGCGCGGCAAGCTGGGTTGCACGCTGCCCATCGAAGTCTGGCATTTAGGTCCGGAGGAATTGGGTCCGGCGATGCGCAGTTTGCTGGAAGATCTCGGAGCCCAGGCGATTGATGCGTTCGAGGTCGCGAAGCGCCACCAGGTGCAATGCCTGGGCGGATGGGAACTGAAGACCTATGCGCTGATGCACTGCCGCTTCCGCGAAGTGCTCTTCCTGGACGCCGACAATGTACCGGTCAAAGATCCGGGCTATCTTTTCGGGCGGCCTGAATTTCAGATTGCGGGTGCAATGTTTTGGCCGGATATCGTCAGGCTCTCGCGGACGAACCCGATTTGGGCGATGAGCGGAGTTCCGGGATATGAGGGAGCGTCGTTGGAATCGGGCCAGATGGTGCTGGACAAGTCGCGATGCTGGCGCGCCCTTTGCCTGGCGCACTGGATGAATCAGCACTCTGACGCGTTCTACGAGGTTCTCTATGGCGATAAGGACACATTCCTGATGGCCTGGCTGATTCTCGGTCAGCCATTTCACGTCATTCGGCATAAGCCTAAGCTGCTGGATTTCACTCTTTGCCAGCGCGATCCGGACGGGGCAGTGCTGTTCCAGCACAGGAACAACGCAAAATGGATTCTGCGGGGCTCGAATCCCCACGTGGAAGGTTTTCGCTTTGAGGATGAATGCCTGGAGCTGATCAGACAACTCGGAAGCTTGTGGGATGGACGCGTGTTCAATCCACCCGCGCGTTCGGAATGCGCTCTGCGGCTGGAACGGCATCTGGCGGAAATTCGTGAGTTCCGCTTCGTGCGCGTGTCATCGGATGAGCGGCGCATGGAGTTACGGCAAGCGAATCGCATAGGAGCGGGTGCTTCCGGACACGAACTCTACTGGTGGATTGCCGATGGCGAGCAGGGGCCAGAGCTGATCCTGGAAGGCGATGGTTATCGAAGCTGCGTGCTGCGGTGCTCGGCTGACGAAATTTGGCGAGGCGAATATCTCGCCAAGCCGGCCATGCCGATCGAACTTTTTCCCGAGCCGCCGGGCGGCAAAACATCCTTCATCCAAAGCGCTGAATCTGAAAGCTGCGGGTTGCTCTCGCTGCTGGATCGTCTCTTGGAAAACTACGCGTCTCTGCCCTGGGACGGCGAGGTGATGCGAGACTTCGCCGGAGCCCTGCGAACCCTGGCCACGCTGGAGCCGGCGGTGGCTGAACGATTGCACTACGAGGTGAAACTGGCGAGCGGCACGCGGGCTCAGTTATTGCAATCGGCGCTCAAGGGGCTCGCCGAACCTGCGGCCTGGGCCGAACGAGGCGGAATTGCCCCGGGACACAGATGGTTGAACCGGAGTTTTGATGACACTTCCGAAAGCACGTATGAAAGTATCGAATAGCCAAGCCCAGGCAGCGGACGGGCAATCACCATCGACTCCGACAGAAACGGTACTGATCCTAACGCCCGTGAAAAACGCAGCCCGGCATCTTGAGAGCTACTGGACGGCGGTCGAACGATTGACCTATCCGGCATCGTTGATATCGTTTGGCTTTATCGAGAGCGACAGCCGCGACGATACCTTCCAGAAGCTGCGCGAACAACTTGAAAAGGTTCGCGCATGCTACGCCGGCGTTGGACTCTGGCAGAAACACTTTCACTTTCAAATCCCGGATGGCGTTCCTCGTTGGGCGCCCGCGTTCCAGATCCCGCGCCGGAAGATCCTGGCAAAGGCCCGGAATCACCTGTTATTTCACGCGCTGGAGGATCATGACTGGGTTCTTTGGCTGGATGTGGATGTGGTCGAGTATCCGCCGGATCTGCTGCAGATTCTGATCGGCACCGGGCGCGACATCGTACATCCACATTGCGTGCAGGAATACGGCGCGCAAACCTTTGACCTGAATGCCTGGCGCGAACATGGGCGGGTCCATATGGATGTCCTGCGTGGCGGAGCGGAACTGGTAAGGCTCGATAGCGTCGGCGGGACAGTGCTGCTGGTGCGTGCCGATCTGCATCGCGATGGATTGATCTTTCCGCCATTTCCTTATGGTGGTGAAAACCCTGCGATTCGGCGGCCGCATCCACTGGGAGCGCAAATTCGCGGCGAGTTGGAAACCGAAGGTCTGGGTATTATGGCCATCGATATGGGTTACCAATGTTGGGGAATGCCTAACCTCGAAGTCCTGCATGCAAAGGGCTGAGCTACAGCATAGAGAATCCTGCAAGCCGTGAAACGAGCGTCCATTCTCTACATCTCGCCTGTGCTGCCAGCCTGCCAAGGCAATGGATTGGCGATGCGTGCAGGTTTGATTCTGCAAGCTTTGTCGCGCTGCTTTGACGTTCATTTATTTGTGGTTCCCGTGGCCGGCGAGGGCGCTGCAACTTCCGAATTCGTGCGCCAGCATACCGTCAGGGTTGGCGGCCTTGAGTCGAGCCGCTATCTTGATCCGCACTTTGGGCTGATCGCGCGTGTTTTGAATCCCGAAGCACGATTCCAGGCGGAGCTTGCCTATCCCAAGCCGCAGCTCAGCCGGTTCTGCACGGGCGAAAGCGTTCGTCGCATGATGGAATGGGCCGGCCCGCGCATCGACGCCGTACACGTCATGCGCCTCTATCTGGCGCCGCTGGCCGAAGGATTTCTTCGAATGTCATCTTCGGCAAGGCCAATGTGCGTACTGGATCTTGATGATGACGAGGTTCGGACGCGCGAGCGAATGGCCCGGCTCGCCGCAGCCGCAGGCGACGCCAAAGTCGCCGCCTTCGAAGCCGCAGAGGCTAAGAAATATGCCGTCGCGGCAAAGCGCTATCTGGCAACCTTCGATCGCGTAACGGTTTGTGCCGCTGATGATGCCACCCGGCTTGGCGCGCAGTTTCCCGAAGCCACTTTCGCGGTAGTACCCAATGGTTGCGTGACGCCGGTTGTCTTTTCCGAGCGACGGCCACGGCGCGAGGGAGCGCTGCGATTGCTGCTCGTGGGCACGTTCGGCTATTACGCCAACCGCGATGCGGCATTCTTTCTCTGTCGAGAGGTCTTACCTGCGCTGCGCGGTTTAACCGGCAGGCGGATTCAAATCGATCTGGTTGGCAGCGGCGGTGCGGAAGCGATCGGGGAACTCTCCATCGCAGCACGCGAACCTTTGCGCGTGCCGGAGACTCTTACGCCGACCACGATCATTAAGGTTCATGACTACGTCGATGACTTAAGACCGCATTACTCCCTGGCTGACGCAGCCGTGGTTCCTCTTCGCGCGGGTGGTGGCACGCGGATCAAAATCCTTGAGGCCTTCGCACATGGCGTTCCAGTGGTGTCGACGCGGATTGGCGTGGAGGGCATCGGTGTGGCTGACGGTAAGCATCTACTACTGGCGGACGATGCGGTGGCTTTCGCGCGTGCGTGCCTTCGGGTGAAGGAACACCCGGAACTTGCCCGTGGCTTGGCTGTGCGAGCTTCGGCATTGCTCCATGAAAGGTATATCCCCGCACGGATCATGGATGCGGTCTCTGACCTCTATGCCGGAGTGGAAGGACATGAACCGCGTATGAAGAGCCAGCCCCGCCCACCATTCGAACGTTAGTCTGGTTCGGCAAAGGAGCCCTGATGTCCGACAGCCCGGAACACTTCCCTAAAACGGCGCAAGGACTCGAAATCAACGCGGTCGCCGATGGCTATATCGTCTACCAGTCCGACCGCGATCGGGTTCATTATCTGAACCAAACCGCCGCCTTGATTCTGGAACTCTGCAATGGACGCAACGCGGCCGCAGACCTTCCCGAACTGCTGCAATCGGCCTTTGATCTACCCGACGCGCCAGTTGAGGAGGTAGAGGAGTGCCTCAGAACGTTGCGCATGGAAGGATTGGTCGCCTGATGTACGTCGAGCGCCTTCAGTTCCTGTCAAGCGAATTTGAGATAAGGGCAAACTCACGGGAGCTGCTCGACCAGGTGTGCGGCTTTGCTCCGCACTTGCAGCAGGAGTTCCCGATATCTCATCGATTCACGATTTCCATCACCTGGACTGGCGAAGAGTTTTGCATCCGCAACGGCGATGTCTGCGAAGATTATGAAATAAGCGCAACGGTTGTTATTGATCAACTCTTCAAACGCATGCACAGGCTGGCGCTGGCGAATCTGCCGGATCATATACGGCTTCGCGCTGTTACCGGCAATCAAGACAGACAAGCCTTTCTCATGGTCGGGCCGAAATGCTCGGGAAAGACAACCTTAGCTGTTCGCCTGCTGCTCGCGGGCTTCGAGGTTTGCGGAGACGAACTAACCTTGCTGCTGGATGGCGTAGCTATAGCGTTTCCCCGCAGATTTCTTGTGCGCGGAGATTGTGTGGAGTTGCTGCCGCAACTCAAGTCATGCGATGAGTTCGTCGCTTTTGCCGAGAAACCGGCCAGAGAGACTCTCATCGGCGTCGACCCGATTGGACTGGGGAAGCCCTGGCGTCTTACGCCACGGAAGCTTTCGACAGTTTTCTTGATTGAGTCTAACTATGGCGCGCGGACAATCATCAGGCCTTGCGGCAAACTGGATATGCTAAGACGCATCATCCCGCAATGCACCCCGCCGAGTTCCAAGCGAACGAATTGGATTGGCGATCTGAGCCGCACAATTGATAACACCAACACGTTCATGCTGCATCTGGGAGAGCTGAATTCAGCAGTACTCGCAGTGAAAGAAATACTTGAATCACAGCAACCATAGTCAACCGCAAAGCGCGTTGAACCATCCATTGCGCGAAAGGAGGTTTCACTATGGACGATCAACCAGATCCGAAGTTATTGGAGAGCGTCGATGAGGGTAAACGGGCGTCTTTGAAGAAGATTCTTCTAGGCTCCGCGTTTGCCATACCGGTCGTTGCCTCGTTTACCATGAGTGGGTTGGGCGTCAACGAAGCCTATGCTTCCATTCCTAACACCACGCATGGCCACCACCATCACAAACAACACAAACACCACGAGCACCATCACCACCACCATCACAAGCATCACGAGCACGAGCATCATCACCATCACCATCACGGCTAACGCAACCATCACCACCGAACTGGGGCCGGTGAGGCTGACCGAGATGCCTTGCCGGCGCCGAATTTCGATATACGGAATTATTTAATGATCGAATTACTCTATACCTGCCTACTGCATTGACCTATGACCTCTGGAGTGAGAAAGGAAACGCGCAGACCGCTTGTCTCGGCCGCTCTGATCGTACGCGACGAAGAGAGATTTCTGGATGGGTGTTTGGCATCGATCCGGGGAGTGACCGATGAAGTCGTAGTCGTCGATACCGGATCGTGCGACCGCACCAGGCAGATTGCGCGCTCTTACGGGGTGAAGCTATTCGACTATGTCTGGTGTGACGATTTTTCGGCGGCACGGAACTTTGCGCTGGATAGGGCGCGGGGTGAATGGATTCTTTACATCGACGCCGATGAGCGTATTCGCCCGTTTGAGCGCCGCGCGCTGGAACGCGAGTTAAGCGACGAAAGCCTGGTGGCATGTACGGTGCGCTTTCACCAAAGGAGCGGATTCACCGCTTATCCGGAGTACCGCCTGTTCCGGCGCGACGAGCGCATTCGTTTTGAAGGCGTAATGCACGAGACCATGCTTCCATCGATAATGCGCATGGTCGAAAGCGACGGAAGGCGTATTGGTTCTTCGCGGCTGACGATCGATCACCTGGGCTATGACGGCGACCAGACGCACAAGCTTCAACGAAATCTCCATCTATTACTGAAAGAGCTCAAGTGCGATCCTTCGAGACTTTATCTTTGGTGGCATCTCGGTACTGTCTATCGCGATCTGGGACGGCCGACGGATGCCGAGGCGGCGTGGCGCACGGGGATAGAAGTAACGGAGTCCAGGAGCGAACGGGAAGCCGAAGATTGCCTATGTTATATCGAACTGTCGAAGCTGCTTTTCACCCGGCAGCAGGACGCGCTGCCATTTATTGAACGGGCGCTGGCGTTGCAGCCCGGCAACTGGTTGCTGCAATGGCTCAAGGCTAAAGCCTTCATGGCAAGCGAGCGATATGTGGAGGCAATACAGATTTTCAAGAAGCTGGGAGCAATCGATGCGGATGCGTTGATAACATCGGTGGGCTACGATAAGCGCATCTTTGGAGCTGCGGCAATTGCCGAGATCGGACAATGTGCGTTTCGCATGGGTTGCTATGCGGAAAGCGTCGAGTGGTATCGGCGCGCGGAGTTATTGGCTCCTGGTTCTTTGGAGTTCCGAGTGAAGCGACAACTCGCCAGTGCAAGGGCGGAAGCTGCGGCGGCAAGCAGACAGGAAGCATGATCTGCCGGCACGAGCTTTTTTTTCTCGCAGAACATGGTCACAGACCGATACGGTTCCTGGCCTGTTACTCGATGGGATCTCCAGAGGCCGTTGCTTCACTGCGGGTTGACGTCCAAGCATAGTTGTGCGTTCCTTCGCTCAGCAGGCCGTTCATCGTTCCATTCGATACCTGTGCGCTAAACCAGCGTTGCGCGCTTTCGAACTCTATCCGGTCTCCCGTCAGCCGCAGAGAAGAAGGCTTTTCTTCCTTGCCATTGACGGCCAGAGTGCCAGTGAGTTTCTGGAATTCCTGCCTTATCGTGAGCTCGTAGCGATCGACGGCAGCGCCATTGTTGACCGTCCATTGCCAAACGCCTGCCACCTTTGCCGGCACGATCCATAGAAGAATCGCCGCCCCATTGACAGAACTCATTTCGTCCGGCTGCCAATCGCCCATCAGAAAGTCATGGGAAACCACCGGGGTTCCGGGCTTGAGTTGGCGCAACAGAATCGGACGAAGCCTCACGTTCACCGCCGACGACAGGTACAACAGGACCGCCGTTGCCTCGTGGAAATCGAATTGAAACAGATCTCCCTGGATGAACTGGATGCGATCCGACACGCCCACCGCCCGGGCATTCTGCCGGCTTTCGCGAATGCGTTCCGGGTCAATATCGATGCCGACGCCGCGCGCGCCATAACGGGTCGCGGCCGTGATGACAATGCGGCCGTCGCCACACCCGAGATCGTAGACCACGCTGTTCTTCGAAACCTTCGCCATGCGGAGCATTTCATCGACAACCGCTGGCTCGGTGGGGACGAAGATCACGTCAGGTGTTCGTGCCTGCTGACCGTAAATTGGCAAAGCCAATAGGGCCGACACAATCACCACGACCAAAGCTGCCCAGCGCCGCAATTTGTTCATGTCAGTCTCCCTCTGCCGTGTCCATCAGTCCCGCGTCTTGCGATCAAAGCCCGCCGGGCGTCCGCAGACACCGAAGGCGATCTGCTCGAAGTTGACGGCCAGCCCGGAGGCAACGGCAGGCACGTGAAACTTTGCGAGAGATTTGGTATGTTTCTAGTATGGTCGGTGTTCTGGATCGGCCGCAAGTGATAGAATCAAAAAGCAGTGGGCGCTTAACTCAGCGGTAGAGTGCCATCTTCACACGGTGGAAGTCACTGGTTCGAATCCAGTAGCGCCCACCATCTCTAACTTATTTTTATTCAGCTATTTAGAGATGGTACAAGATCGGGAAGTCGAAACCCGAGCCCGATGTCACCCCCGATGCTCTTCATTCAGAATTAAAAAGATTAGCAACGACCGCGAGGACAAAACCTCTAGGGTCGTTCCTGAATGGCGGCGGGCGGGCGTTGCGGCTTAGGAAAGTGTAGTTCCGATCGCAACTTCCGGTTGCGACTACGGGTGTCCTATTCTACACACACCAGCAGAACCGTTTGTGGACGAGCATCCCGGCGAGGTGCCCGTACGTGGCTTTTTTCACCGTGCCGCCACTTCCTCCGGTGACGCACTGGTGCTCACCCACAGTGCCGGCGGAAATAGCAGCGCTCCGCTGCTGGTCTCGCTCGCCGAAGGATTCGCCTTATCCGGTATCAATGTACTTCGCTGCGATCTGCCGTTCCGGCAGTTGCGCCCCCACGGGCCGCCATCTCCTGCCGGTGCCAAACGCGACCAGGGCGGAATTCGGCGAGCGGTTCGGCTGATGCGCCAGCGATTCTCTGGCAGGCTCTACCTGGGCGGTCAGTCTTACGGCGGGCGCCAGGCGAGTATATTGGTGGCTTCAGAGCCGGAATTGGTCGAGGGACTGCTCCTGCTCTCCTATCCGCTTCATCCGCCGGGACGGCCAGCCCAACTCCGGACGGCACATTTCCCGAACCTGCGGACCCCGGCGCTGTTCGTCAGCGGCACGAGAGATGCCTTTGCTTCCATCGAGGAACTGGAAGCTGCCCTTAAGCTGATCCCCGCCCGAACCCGGCTGCTTCCAGTTGACGGAGCAGGGCACGGTTTGCTAACGAAGCAGAACCGCGAGGACGTGCCGAAGGCGATCATGCAAGCGTTCGATGGCGTGTTCTGACCCAGCCGCGGCGCAGACTGACATAACCGCCGAGGAAAAATAAAACCCCGGCTTTCGCCGGGGCCATCAGGAGAGGAGTCATACGCTCTCTTAGACGGATGGTTCGCGGAATGGTTAGCGCAGATTCCGTTGGAGCCGCACTGCCCGCAAGATTTCGAGCCCGGCCGAGTTTAAAATCCCAGGCGTCCGAGTTTCCCACCTCAGCGGGGCTTCAGGAGTCCGCTCGCGTGCCCGCCGGATCTGGGTCCCACCGTTTGAAATTCGCGAATTCAATTCCAAATACGTCCAGAATCTTGCCCACGATGTGGGTTGTCATGTCCTGAATCGTGGCTGGGTGATGATAGTAGGTGAGCACCGGCGGCAGAATGACGGCCCCGGCGTTGGCCAGGATGAGGAGGTTATTCAGGTGCACGGTGCTCAGCGGGGACTCGCGGGCAACCAGCACCAATTTGCGGCGCTCTTTGATGACCACGTCGGCGGCGCGCAGGAGCAGGTTCTGCGAATAGCCGTGCGCGATGCCTGCGACGGTCTTCATGCTGCACGGCGCCACCACCATGCCTTCCGTCTTGAAGGTGCCGCTGGCGATGCCGGCGCCGATATCGTCCAGAGAGTGGCAGTGTGTCGCCAAGGCTTTTACCTGCTCGATCGAGTATTCGGTTTCGAGCCGGATCGTCCGTTTTGCCCCATCGGAAATCACCAGATGGGTCTCCCATTCCGGCTGGTGCTGCATCGCCCGCAGCAGTTGAATGCCGATTTCGGCGCCGCTGGCACCACTGATACCCACAATCAGACGCCTTGGCGTCGCCTGCCGGACCACTTTCACGGTTCCTCCTGCACGATGGTAAGGTCGCCCTCGAATTGAATCCGAAGCGCCTGCGGTTGTCAAGGTAGCCCCGGGGCAGCGAGGGGTGTAGTTGTCGAAACAACCTGGATAAGGCTTCCCCGGCGAGCTGCCAGCCAGCCCGGAAAATCCGGAACATGTCTTGAGATCCTTACGATGATCCGGCAATTCGTGCTATGACCAATCCAACGAGCCGTGGACAGAAGCGTCTAATAGTGGATAGAAGCGTCTAATATCAGTCGCGGTTCATGGATGTGAGAAACTCTGCCGTGGTTCCTTCACCCGGTACGGCACTTTTCGGCCCAGGCAGAGATTCACCCAATCAGGCATAATTAACAAGGATATTCTGCCTCTCACCCGGACTCTGGATGGATTTGCGAGACCCTAAGCGCCCGACTGTCGATTTCCCCGGAACCGACTCTGCTCCGAGTGGAGATAGCCCGAAACTTTCGGATGCCGCTGGGGTTCCATCGGATATGGGCAGTGCAGCGTTTGAGCGGGTGATGCCCGCAGGATATGTCGGCGCCAGTCAGCAAAGCCCAGGAAATGCGGTTCGAGTCCAATCGAGTGGCGCTCCTGCTGCTGACCTGAGTGACGCTGAGATTATGCTCCGGGTCAAAGCCGGAGATGACGCCGCATTCAATTACCTCATCGAGAAGTACCGTCGCCCAATCATTAGTTTTATGTACCGCATGGTACATAACTCGGCAATCGCCGAGGAATTGGCGCAAGAGGTTTTCCTGCGCATTTACCGTTCGCGGGAAGGCTATGCCGCAAGCGCAAAGTTCACCACCTGGCTCTACCGGATTGCCACCAATCTGGCGGTAAATCATGCCCGCGACAACAAGCACGAGCGCCCGGAGACCAAGGTTAGTCTGGACGAAACCGACGAGGAAACCGGGCTCTCGATCGATGTCGCCGACGGCACGCTGAATGTCGAACAGCAGATGCTTCGTCGTGAGCGGCTGGCGGCAATTCGCCGTCATGTGGACGAGTTGCCGGAGCGGCAGCGCATGGCGGTTGTTATGCATAAGTATCAGAACATGGACTATCGCCAGATCGCCGGCGTACTACACCTGAGCGAATCGGCAACCAAATCATTACTGTTCCGCGCTTACCAGACTTTGCGGGAAAAGCTGAAGGACTTTATCTAGGGGCTGTTATGAATTGCAGGGATGTTCGCGAACAACTGCTGGAAGTAGCGGTGGAAGGCGGACCGGCATCGCCGGAAATTCAGTCGCATTGCTCGGTTTGCGGTTCATGCGCGCTCGAGTTGGAGCAGTTAAAGAAGACCATGGCGCTGCTGGACGAGTGG
Source organism: uncultured Acidobacteriota bacterium (assembly GCA_963786555.1). Lineage (GTDB taxonomy): Bacteria > Acidobacteriota > Terriglobia > Terriglobales > Acidobacteriaceae > CAWBRT01. Next base: position 254,686 of record CAWAZO010000006.1, on the reverse strand, counting down.
CAGGCCCCGGAGCCGTCGCCATATTTCGACCTCAAACTCCAGGCCCGCCTGCGCGAAGAGCAGCAGAAGTCTACGGTGGGATGGTTTGGCTGGTTTCGCAAACCGGCTGCCGTCGGTCTGGCCGCCACCGTTCTGCTGGCCTTGGGCGTGGGCTCATTCCTGGGCCGGCAAAGCGACACCAAGAGCGCGGATCATTCCACTACGGCAGTCAGAGGGACCGCTGTAGGCGATTTGCAGTATCTGGAAAAACACTCTGACCTATTACAGGAATTCGAGGCGCTCGACGTCTTGGACAACAGCGACAGCGGAGGCGCTGCAAATTAGCTCCCGGTGGTCGGCAGTCTGGCTGCACAGACGATTGAAGCTGAAGGAATCCGAGAAAGTGATCACGTCTCAACCCATCGTGCTGTTGGTGTTGTCCTGCGCTCTTACCGCTCCGCTGCCAATGGCGGCGTCGACCCATAGGTCTGCGCCGATGATGGGGTATGCAAGAGTGCCGGTGGGTTATGCAAGAGTGAATGTAGCCCCTCGGACGCAAGTCAGGCCCCCGATGGCGTTCCGCCCGCCAGTGGCGCGGAGACAGCAACTCGCGCAATCGAGGGGCAGAGGTCCGGCGCCGCAAAGTGCTCCGCCGGCCGCCAGTCAACCGCCAGGGTACCGTCTGCGCGGTCCCGGGCCGCATCGTGGCGATTGGCTTCGCAGGTACGGCAACTTGCCCTCCGACCAGATGCGGAGGCAGCTTGAACAGGATAAGGACTTCCAGAGTCTTCCCGCCGAACGTCAGCAAATGCTACGGCAACGCCTCGATCACTTCAGCAGTTTGCCGCCGGACAAGAGACAGCAGGTTTTGAACCGCATGGAGCTGCTTGAGCACCTGCCCCCGGATCAGCAGCAAAGGGTGGAGGGTTTGTTCCAGCAATTCCGTGGCCTCGGGGCTGATCGCCGGCAGGCCGTGGTGCAGCAGTTGCGTCAACTGCGCACGCTTCCGCCGGAGCAAAGAAGCAGAGTGATGGACTCAGGACAGTTCAAGTCGGGCTTTAGCCCACAGGAGCAGCAGCTTATCCGCGGGCTTAACGACATAAGGGTTTCCGGTCCCAGGGGCCCAGGGTTCTAGAACAGTTTTCGAATTGGTGTATCCGGTGGTGACTACAAAGTGTCATCCTGAGCAAAGCGAAGGATCTGCTTTTGTCCTGCGCCAGAAAGCAGATCCTTCGGCTCCGCTTGGCTCCGCCTCGGGATGACACCTCGAGAGATTGGATACACCAACTCTGGAATTGCTCTAAGTCCTGCCGCTATACACCTTCCGCGAATCTGGTCTACGGCAAAACCAGGGATGCTCTATCCTTTTTCGTTTCGTTCAACGTCGCCGCTCCCTGATGGTCGCGTCGAGTGGAGTGCTCTGACTCCGGGATACACTATCCCTGGTTTGCTATAGCAAAGCCGGTTAAACCCATCAAACAGGGATCAAACGCCAGAGCAGAAAGACCGCCAGCCCACCGCCAATCGAAGCCAGGAGATGACGCCAACGCCAGGAAATCACGCCGGCCGCGACTGCCCCGGCTAAATAGGCATTGCGCCAGTCGAGACGCCAGTGCTGTCCATCGGGTAGCAAGACCATGGGCACAACAATCGCTGTCAGTACGGCCACAGGAACAAACTGCAATGCCCGCCGTAACAGCGGCGGGAAGCTGACTCGCTCGCCCAAGGCAAACAGCAGATAGCGGACGGGGAAGGTTACGGCGAACATCCCGGCGATGAGCCAAATCTCATGCTGTCTCATCCGCCCCCTCCTGGTTTTCGAACAGCACACCCACGACCACTCCAGCCAGCGCGGCCAGCATCAAGCCTAATTTGTAGGGAAGCCCGCGCGCCAATACCGCCAACACCGCCGCGGTCAGCGCCGAGGCCACCATCGGACGGCTCCGCAAAAGGGGTACGACGATCGCGATGAAAGTTGCGACCATGGCAAACTCCAGACCAAGGCCTCCGATGCCGGCCACTGCCTTTCCGAGAAAAACGCCCACCACGGTCCAGAGCAGCCAATTGCTATACATGGACAAGCAAGACCCCAGGTGATACCAGTGCTTGAAAGGCGAAGGGTCGCCCGCTCCGCCGTAGCGTCGCTGCACCACCGCGAAGGTTTCGTCCGTAAGCCAGAAGGCCAAAAGCACGCGCCAAATTTGCGAAAGCCGTGACACATGGGGTTGCAGATTGGCCGAATAAAGAGCATGCCGTAGATTGACCACCAGCGTGGTGAGTATGATGACCGCCAACCCTGTACCGCTGGCCAGCAGAGTAAGGGCAATGAACTGCGATGAGCCGGCAAAAACCAGCAGCGACATCAGCACCGCACCCAGCGGCGACAGCCCCGATGGAGAGGCCAGGGTTCCGAAAATCATTCCAAAAGGCGCAGCGCCAACCAGCATGGGCACCGTGTCGCGGACGCCATGCCAAAACTCTGTACGCCGTGATGGCGTCAGTTCATAAGTCATTTTTCCAGTATCCAGACATGAATATCCCGACGGATTCAGCAGGAATCTCCCTTCCGGCTCCGAATCTTTCTTTCGAATTGATTATGATATCAGCCTGATCGGCTTTGAAATGGACGGCTGTGCGGCTTGGAATACTCATTGGAAGAAATAAACCGCATGTCCCGTGTTACCCACAAGAACCCATCCCGATGGCAGCACTCTTGGCGCCTTGTCGGCAATCACTGCCGCAGCCCCGGTATTTTTCAGAATGTTGAGCACCGTCTGTTTACCCTCCCGGTCTGAACTCCAGAAGGCGATTGACGAGTCGCCCAGTTCCAAATTGTCCGGCCTCGGCACCTCGGAGACAATTTTTACCTTCTCAAGCCGTGCCCAACATTGCTCACCCATCGCCGAGCCGATCACCGCTACATGGTCGTCCGGTTTCACCCCCATCAATCGCAACTGCTCCGCCACCACAACCTGCTCCACCGCGGGCGCGCTGTCGCGATGGCTCTTAATCAGCATCATTAGCGCAGAGAACACCACCATCGCGCTCAGCACCAGGCTGGCTGCTCGCAAGACTTTCCGTCGCCACTCTTCTCCGGAAATACTCGTCGAGGCCATTACCGCTCCCCACCCAACCACGATCACCCCGCTAAAATATCGTGGATCCCACGGCCGTGAACTGTGCCATACCATCGCATACATCAGGAACACCGCAACTGTCGGCACCAGGATCGGCCAAAATCCCACTAGCGTTCGCCACGACTCCTTGATCCGATCGCTCAGTAAAAACGTCAGCAGCAGCACCGCCGTCAGAAATCCTGTCTGAATGAGCACGAATTGCGCAATGCGACCCGTGTTTTGCCCAAAGGTGATGATCTGCCGCATCGGATGTAAGCTCGAGTCAACCCCCGCATACCAGTAACTCGGGTCGTACCATACCGGATAAGTTCCCGCCACCGGTGTAGCAAACTCGTAAACTTCCGGCCAAATGAAGATCTTTCTCGTCGGATGCAGTGCGTCCGCATGCCCGGGTCTGTCTCCTTGCCAATGCCGATGCATCGGATGCACGCCATTCGTCCCCCACGCATAGTTGAGCTTCCCGGAGTCGCCGAATGTAACCCGGTGCTCATTCCAAGAGAGCGCCGTAATGAACGGCAGCGAAATTATCACGAAACCAAGCAGAGTGGCGCCAATCAGCATTTTTTTGCCATTCTGTTTCCACGCGACCAGCAACATCGTCGTCATTACGACTACGGCGAATGGCAACATCGCGGACTTCGCCAGGTATCCGATTCCCAGCGTCACTCCCATCAGCGCCGCCTGCCTTGTCCCCATTTTTCCGGCAGCAAATCGCAGCATCATCCCTGAAGCCACGTATATCAGCGCGGCCACTATGAGGTCCGGAGTCACCAGCGATAACGGCGGATAATCATCTAACGGCGAGTGGAGCACAAGGTGCACGTAGGCAAACAATAGGTATCCAAGTGCCCATATGTAAGGCCGCGCCGTTCCCGTCCAGGCATTGTCGCTTCTCCAGGCCAGCAACTCGCGCCAGAAGAACTCAAAACAGAACAGCGTCGCGATAAGGATCGCGAAATTCAGCAAATGTACTTCCGGATACTCCCAACGCATCGTCGGCTTCGTCACCCTGAACAACAATCCCGTCAGCCAGCCATAAAACGGCGACCAATAGGGGTTCAGTGCAACCTGCCAATTCCCCTTCCAGTACTGATCGCCCAAGTCCAGATATGACACGCCATCGGCATTCATGTAGAAACGGCAGATCCAACAGTTGATTAGCGCACACAATGCGATTGCCCAGCGAAAATCCCTTTGAATTCGAACAATACCACGCTGTGCGCATTGTTCGGTGAGAGTTGCGTTCAATTGCATTTACCTTCCAGGCCTCAAGCGTCGCGTTTTCAGCTTAGGGTTGAGAATTATGTAAGGGCAAGCCGGATTTATCTAACTATCTATCTATAGGAAAAGCAAGAACCGATTTCGGAACTCGAGCGGTGAGGCGGGAGATTTGGCCTACAGAAAAAACGAAGAATAATCGCGGCACTACTCTTTCAGCGCCTCTTCAACGATGAACAAATACACATCCTCCAGGTCTTGAACTCCCAACTCCCTTTCGCCAAAACCGGAGCAGCGAAGTTCATTGCGAATCACGGTGGCGAATTGAAAATGTCCTTTGGCCGCAATCACCGCCTTCGAACGATGGCTGGGCTCTGCCGCCACTTCCGCATCGTGCAAGTGAAAAATCCACCCGTAATGTCCGTGCTCGCCAATGATTCTTACGGAGGCGTTGACGCTCCGCTTCGGGCAACCAGGAGCGCAGATGCGCCGCCGCTGCCCGTACCTTCTCGGGATCGATGGCAGCGAAAATCTCTTCGCATTCGTGGGGAGTACGATAGCTACCGCGCATGCGTAGAATTCCTTCTACAAAAGGCAAACCGCTCTGGTTACGACGAAACCAGGGATACTATGTTCTTTTTCGCCTCATTCAAGGTCGCCGCTCCTCGGGGTCCCCGGCGAGGCTCGGCTCGCTGGGGTGATTCTCGGGGTCCCCGGCGAGGCTCGGCTCGCTGGGGTGATTCTCGGGGTCCCCGGCGGACGCCGCCTTTGCGTCGCCTGAGTTATGCCGATGATCGCGTCACCTGAAGCGCTCTGGCTCCTGGGGTACATCATTCCTGGTTTTACTCTGATCGATTCCAGGATATCTTCCGATCGGAAGAACCTGATTGATGGCAGAGAATCTATCACCGAAGGGGTGGGATGATCAATCGCCCAAAAAGGCAGAAACCGCGCCGTTTCCAAACCGCCGGGATTGCTGGAACAAGCGATGCGGATTGTCGGCTGGGGGCCAGAGCATTTTTCGAGTTGGTGTATCCCGCAATATCATCGCCGCGCGTGGAAGCCCGGCGATATCCGCGGATACACCTTCCGCGAATCCGGTCTAGCGCCCAGCCGTCGTTGGCTTTACCGCGACCTCATTGGGAACCACAAAAGCATAATTGCCATCCAGAAATTGCTGCACGTATCGCTGCATCACCGCATTGCTGGTCATGTACATATCCAGTTGGCTGGTGCAAGCCATGAGGCGTCCGATAATATCCAGTCGAGTTTTCGGTCTCTTCGGCGGGCGCCTTCTTGAACCATGCGTTCACCAGGTCATTCCGCCGGTCCACCAGGAATCCATAATGCGCCAGACAAGCCTCGATGAAGCAGGCCCGGAGATTGCGGCGGTATGGAGTGGCGCCTCCGCCGGCGAAACGGAAAGAGATGTAGTTGTGGCTCGTGATCTGCGACAAACAGGCATCGACCAGCGTGAAGTGATAGGCCAGCCGGGTGTTGAGGTTGATATACTCGTCGGCCACCAACAGGTAACTGCGATCACCCAGGGCCCGCATGGCTCCGCGTGGTCGCGGTGAGCGAATTCGCCATGACCGAAGCCAGGTCGCTGAGGCTGGCGGGCATCTCGCGCTGCCAGCTCACGTCCGGATGGGTCAATCCGCGCCACAGCGCTTGAAAAGGCCAGGAGACGATCTCCGATGGCCGGACTTCGGTCGCCGCTGGATCATCGAGCGCCAACCCGCCTCCGAGGTCCAGCACGTAGATGTTCACCGGCACTGGCGTCATCAGCTTTTTCGAGCAGCTCAGGTCGCCTTCCAAGGCGTTGTCGTTCACGGCGAACATCGCTTCGACCGCCTTCTCGTGGCAGAAGCGCAGCACATCGTGCGCCGACTTGCAGCCGGACGGGCGAAAATCGGAAGATGAAGTATCGAGCAGATGGAGCACCAGCAGCCGCCGGTTGATCGGATCGGCTTTCGTGCCGTTTTCCTGATACCGTTCCCGGATTTCGGTTTCAATGACCCGGGGCGACCACAACATTCCGGGATAGATTCTCGGCTGCACGGCGTCCAGGCTGATAGGATCGCCGTCCTTAACCCGCTCGAAGACGCCGCCCATTTCGAAGATCGAAGGAATTTTGGCTTCCCGCAGCAGGGAAGCGGCGTGGCCCGCCACATTTCCCATCTCGGCCACCACGCCTGAAACGCGGGGAAAAACCGTCACGATCTCAGGCGATGACTTGCGCAGAAACAAAATCGCGCCCTGCGGCGTATCGCCCAAGGTTTTCAAATCGTTGACCAGGAACGCCGGACCGGAAACCCGGCCTGGATAAACCGTACGGCCACCGGCGAGCAGCGGCTCTCCTTTTATGCGTGCCTTGCTGCGCGACTGTGGCGAGTCCACCAGGGCCAGAGGCCGCGCCTGCACGATCCAGACCTGCCCGCGCTCATCCCGCGCCCATTCGATATCCTGCGGAACGCCGAAGTGCTTTTCGATGCGAAGCGACCAATCCGCCAGCAGCGCCAGCTCTCGCGGGTTGAGGCTGGGGGCGGTGGCCTCTTCCGGCGAGGTGGGGCGGCGAAGCACGCCGCCACTTTCCGCCAGCACCACCGCTTCATTTTTGACAACGATACTTTGCTCCACCACGTGATGGGGCCACTTGCGTTCCACCACAAACAGGTCGGCGGGCACCCGGCCGCTGGCGATGTCCAGTCCCAGTCCGCGCGTGGCGGTGATCCAAAGGGCATCGAGTTTGCGGTCCTTCGGATCTCTGGTATAGAGAATCCCCGCCGTTTGCGCCCGTGACCACCCCGAGGCAAAGCACCGCCATCGGGCTTTCCACTTCCGGCAATCCGGCGGATAAGCGGTAGAACAGCGCTCGTTCACTGAAACGCCCGGCAACCACCCGTTTGTAAGCATCGACAACCTGATCGACGGGAACATTGAGAAAACTGGTGAACTGGCCGGCAAATGTTTTTTCGCCGCCTTCGCCCACGGCGCTGGATCGGACCGCAATGGCCATGCCCGCCCGCTGCAAAGCGAGGGCGCGCTCGGTGAGAGCGACCTCAATCGCTCGCGGCACCGGCGTAGCCATCACCAACTCAGTCAGTTCGGTGGAAACCTTGCGCAGCAGATTCAGGTCATTGAGATCCAGGTTTCGTGTGCTATCGCGGAACCGCTGCCACAGCGGTATTCCGCAAAATTGCCGGTAAGCGTGGGCGGTCAGGACAAAACCGTCAGGCACGGGCAATCGCAGCTTGTTCCTGATCTCGCCCAACGCGGCGGCTTTGGCTCCCGCTTCGGCGCCAGAGGCTGCGTTCACCTCCGACAGCGAGGCCGAAAAGTTTGTGGGTCTCAAGTCATCGGCGGCGATGTATCGCTCAACTTCCTGACGCTGCGCCTGCACCGAGGTTAGAAGCGACTGATAGTCGTAGCCGGTCAGCCGTTCCAGCGTTCGAACCACCTCGGCGGTCTTGTCGAAGACGCAACTGACGCGATCGCTCAGCAGTTCCCGTGTGGGTGGAGCGTATTGCAGGTCCTCCTGAATGCTGGCCAGCAACTCCAAACAGTCGTTATTGAGGGAGAGCAGCTCGCGAAAACTGACGTAACGGCCTCGGACCTTGTCCTGCAGAGACCCTGCTGCATCCGCCGGCTTTTTCTTCCACCACCACGGCATCGAACATCACTCCTGGTTCAGCTTTGCCGGCGGCCGAGAGACCGAATAATTCTAAAGCAGAATCTTACTTCGGAATCGAGTCAACGGCGGTTCCTTGGCGGCTAAAGCCGGAGCGATCTACGGTCAGGAAACGGCGCGACCGAAGCCGCGCCCCATGCAAAACCGAGTTGTGAAATCGCTCGTAATCTCAGCATTCGAGGTTCCAGCGGTCTCTGTCAAATACCGCCTTCCCCTCTCATCCTTTCATTACGTCGGTTTTAGTGACATTCATCATGCGGAGTGCCTGGCCTGGCTGCTTGAAGTAGTAACGGACGTCGTCTCCCGCTTGCCATGTGTCATCGGGAAGCGCAAAGTACTCGTCAGCCAGCGTGAACTTCACCAGTTTCTTGTCGCGAGATGAATAAATAGTAATTGCCTTGTTCTGCCGATCGATGACAGGAAACTGGACGCCCTTGACGCGAGGATCGTCTTTGGCTACGTTCGCCGCTTCCATCAGCGGCGTGTAAGTAACTGTCTTGATGCTGCCGGCGATCGTATCAAAGAACACGATCTTCTTGCTGTCCGGTATCGAACAGCAGCCGTTTACCGGCCGCCGGGTGTCGGTCCCATCTCGTCTGGATCGGCCGGAATCTTTACAGTGACGGGTGGCAGCACGTCATACTTCGGCTTTTTTGTCGTAGCTGCCGAGTCGAGAATCACGGTGACTAATCCTTGTTGCTTGTCGAATGCGATGACCCGCCCCTGATCGACCTTCCCAAAATCACTGCATCCCAAACTGAACAGCACAGGGGCACATGCCAGAAGCAGCGTCAACACCCTTTTGCTAATTGTCATATTGCTCCTTTCTAGTCAGCATGAGCTGACGTCGCTTTTTGGGACTGCCGTTGCGCCCGTTCGTCCCGGACGCCTTTCAGAAACGCCATCAGGATATAGAGTGAAATTGCCGACACCACGCCGAAAACCAGAACCGTTGCTGTCGGGTCTGCCACCGGCTTGATGAATGGAAATGCACTCGAGAGCAACTTCATAATGATCGACAGTTCACAACCCACTACAGCCAACCCGAAGAAGATTCGGATGCCATAGCCTTTGACGTACTTGGTGGCCACGGTACCGATCTGGGCGCCAACTGCCGCGCCGCACAGCATAATGAGAGCCGCGACCAGCTCAACCCGGCCTTTGTAACTGTAGGAGGCCGCCCCGTAGAGACCTGAGATAGCTACTTCAAACAGGTCCGTGCCGACGGCTACGTGGGTCGGAACTCCAATGCAGGTAAATCAATGCCGGCATGCGGACCAGTCCGCCACCGATACCCAGGATGCCCGCCAGCCATCCGGTCAGAAAGCTGATGCTGATCGGCAGCCAGAGCGAGCAGCGAATCCCCGAAACCTTAAAGTTAACCATCGGGGGAATGTTGATTTTATGCAGTTTCTTGTGCCATTCGAGGCCGGTTGCCATGGCATCCAGTTTCTGGCCGGTCGCCAGCGCTTCGCGTTCTTTTCTCCTTCTCTTGGCGACATCGGCGAACACCATCCAGGCGATCAGGGTCAACAGCACCACGTACAACCAACGGACAACAATGTTGATTTCGCCGATGCGCTCCAGCCACATGATCATCTGGGCTCCGATTTCAAACCCTCCGATCGTGCCGAACACCATGATCAAGCCCATCTTGTAATCCACATTGCCAAACTTGGAGTGCCGCATCGTGGATATGAGAGACTTGCCGGCCATGTGCGTAACATCTGTGCCGATCGCAAAGGCCATGGGAAACCCGAGAATATTCAGTGCGGGCGTTACCATCCAAGATCCGCCCATCCCGAAAAAACCTCCGATGATGCCGACGCCGAATCCCAGAATTACCAGCCCTGGCCAAAAAATCGGGACGCCGGCGATAGGCATGAGTGTATGTAGCAAATCCATATTCGTCTCCTTGCCGAAGCGCCACGGTTAATGTTCGGCCAGCGCTCTGTTCTTCAGATCGATTCCCAATCGGGACATCACCACATCTGCCAGCGTGCCCAGAATTACTCCAACCAGCGGAATGATGACCACGGTCGCGAGGGCAAACGCAAGATGGCCTTCGTTGTACAAATTTGCCCACCACGCTTCCCCGCCTTTAAAGTTTCGTGTATCAGCCACTAAGACCATTCGTGGCTGCTTCCTTGGCAAGTAATTGCGCCGGGAAAAGCAGTAATACTGTTATGAGACCCAACAACCTTGAAGAGTACTTAGCTTACATGGTTCCTCCTTTCCTCCCTAATGAAACAAGGCCGCAATGAAAACAAGGCCGCCCGCCTGAACGGCAAGCGGCCCGGACCTGCGGATCGTTGCGCAGACCTGCAAGACCTACTGGCTCCGCTGGAGCGAGAATTCCTACTTCTCTCCCGTTGCGGCTTTGTGCAGCTTCACTTCCACTTTGTTTTCCAGCTTGTCGTAATACTCCTTGAGGACGGCAATCACTTCCGGCTTCGAGAACTCCGCCGGAACCGGCTTGCCTTCGCTCATCAGTTTCCGCAGCATCGTGCCGGATAGCATCAACCGGGCGCCGCCTTTGTACTTCCCGTTATCGTCGATCACGGCCTTGCTGGTGTGCGGGCAGGTCTTCATCGAAGCCATGGAGCCGCACTCGTAGCAGTAGAAAGTCCAATCCAGCGGCAGCGGCTGAATTTGCAGCGAGCCGGCTGGAATTTCCTTGAAGATCTTCTGCGCATCGAACGGGCCGTAATAGTCGCCAACTCCGGCATGATCGCGGCCGACGATCAGGTGCGAGCAGCCGTAGTTCTGTCTGAACAACGCATGCAGCAACGCCTCGCGTGGACCGGCGTAACGCATTTCCATCGGATAGCCGCCCTGGATGACCCGCTCCTTGCGGAAATACTTGCTGACCAGGGCATCGATGGCGCGCACGCGCACGTCGGCCGGGATATCGCCGGGCTTCAACTTGCCCAGCAACTGGTGGATGTACACGCCGTCGCAGATCTCGATGGCAATCCAAGCCAGGTAGGCATGCGAATTGTGCATCGGATTGCGCAACTGCAGGGCGGCCACCGAGTTCCAGCCGCGCTCTTCGAACTGCTTGCGCGCTTCGGCCGGACGCTCATAAATTCCCTTGAATGTCTCCGGGAAATCCAGTTCCGAGACGACCTTGACGGGGCCGGCCAGATTGATTGCGCCCTGCTCCATCACCTTCTGCACGCCCGGATGCGCCGGATCGTTGGTCGCGAACACCTGCTTGCACTCGTGAGCCTTGTCGATGCTGTATTTCTCGGTGACCTTCATGGTGGCCACCAGTTCCTGGCTCTCGCTGTCGATGAGCGCGACTTCTTCGTTCAGCCCGATGGATTTCGCGATTTCCTCGGTGGTCGACAGCGTGATCGGAATCGGCCAGAACAAGTTCTTCTTGCTCGGCATCTGGAAGCTGTCGCAGACACCCTGCCAGTCGGCCTTGCCCATGAAGCCATCGAGCGGCGTGAAGGCCCCGATGCCCATCATGATCAGGTCGCCGCTCTCGCGGCTGGTGATCGGAACCTTCTTCATTGTTTGCGCGCGCTTGATTTCCGCGGCTCTTGCATCACCCTCTAGAAGGAGGGGCTTTAATTCGGAGCTTCCATGCGGTGAAACGAGCTTACTCATAAGTTCTCCTAAGAATTATGAAGTCCCGTTCCTGTCGGGAATCCTTCAGGCCAACCATGGCCGGAGGGCTCGGTGACAAGAGCGGCATACATCAACCGGTGTTGTTTTCCTACGCCACCGTCATCGCCGGCACGGAAATAAAAAACCGGCAAGACGGCAGCCAAGCGCATAGAAACCATGCATCAACCGCAACCAATTCCACACATCGGCGGCTCCAACTGCCATAGCCGCAAACCTTGGTCCTCCTTCGCGATTCGATTCTTAACCATTGCTGGCCATGGCTGGGCCGGCGACGGCCGCCTCCGCGCTCGCGGATTCCAGCGCCTTTCTCTTCACCGCTGCAACAAAGATTCCGAGCGGCCGGTACAGCAGGTGCGACCACTTGCCGAACGGAACTTCCACCACCAGCATCGGCACCGCAATCGCCATGTGAACGACGTAGGTGACGTAGGTCGGCATGGGCAGATCCAGCAGCCGGAAAATGTTGACCAGAATGCCGGTCACTGCCGTGAGAAAAAGCAGCATGGGAAACAACCAGTCGGAGAGATGGCTGAAGCGGTGCATCTCGGTCCGCTTGCCGATTCGGTCCAGCACCATCCAGGCCGTCGTGACCAGCAAAACCACGGTCGAGTAGTAGCCGAGCACGCTGGTCCAGTGAAAGCTGCTGTCCTGGACCTGGAACCACGGCAGGAACACCACCACCAGGGTGAAAATCGTCGCGTAGCCGCTCACTAAAAAGAGGTGGCGAATCCAGTTTTTGCTCGCGTCCCGGTCGTTGCAGTTTTTCCACTGCATTTGGGTGATGCCCTGAAGAATCAGCGTACCGATCTGCTCCAGGTAGAGGCGAGCCGGAATCCGGTCGTCGCGCGTCAGCCCTCGGAACATGCGGGCGGCGTTCGCCAGCAGCAGCAAACTCAGCAGCACCGCCATGATCGCGTCGCCCAGGTGCACCATCTCCTTCGGGGCGAAGCGGTCGAGCATCACGTTCGACAAGGGCAGCGGGCCGGATTGGCTCAGCAGTCCAAAGCCAAAGCTATGCGGCAGCGTGAACAGGGCCACCACCGCGGCCGCCACCAGCGCGAGTATTCCGATCTCCCAAAAGGCCGAGCGGTACATCAGGCGCGAGAGCCCCGTCCAGTCGTACTGCGTCGTCAGATATCGGCGCAGCGCCATCATGGTCTCGCCGGGATTGGCTTGCCGGGGACACGTCTTCGAGCATTCGCCGCAATAGAAGCATTGCCAGGGCGCGGGATCTTTCAGTAATTCCTGTTTCATGCCCCACTGCGCCAGCAGCATCTGTTTGCGCGGGAATGTGCCCACTTCGGGCGAGAGCGAGCACGTGGCAGCGCACGTTGCGCACTGAAAACACTTCTTCAGGTCGCCTCCGCCCGCCTCCATCACGTCGCGGATCAACTCAGTATCGGGTTCGACCAGAATCGGGTTGCCCATGGCTAAAAGCCCTTGTAAGGATTCGGCCCAATCTCGCGAATACGAGCCGCAAATTCGTTAATGATCTCCGGCAGCCGGCCGTAATCATCCATCCCGAGCTGTTGCAGGTGAATGCGCTCGGATTCCAATTGCAGCCGCTGCAAGGTTTCCTTCACGTTTTCCAGGCGGCGGTTCGCCAGTTCGCTGCCGCGCATGAAGTGGCACTCATAATCGTCGCCAAACCTGCATCCCAGCAGCAGCACGCCGTCGAAGCCGCGCGACAGCGCGTCGGCGATCCACACGATGTTCATCGAGCCCAGGCAGCGAAGCGGGATGATGCGCACGGACGCGTCGTATTGCTGGCGTGCCTGGCCGGCCATGTCGAGCGCCGGATACGCGTCGTTCTCGCAGGCCAGCACCAGGATGCGCGGCTTCTCTTCGAATTCGTCGGGAACCTCGATCGCCTTCACCATGCTGGCAATCATGTCCACCGAGTAATTCTTGAAGGAAACGATCCGTTCCGGGCAGGCGCCCATGCAGATTCCGCAGCGCCGGCAACGGTAGGGATTGAATTTCGGCGTGCCCTTCTCGTCTTCGTCGAGCGAACCGAACGGACATTCCTCGGTGCAGCGTTTGCATTGCGTGCAGCGTTGCAGGTTGAAGCTCGGGTAGGAAAGATCGCCGGTACGCGGATGCACCGCCTGTCCGTGACTTGCCAGCTCGATACACTGAATCGCCTTCATCACCGCACCGCCGGCGTCCTCTTCGGTAAACGCCGCGTCCATCGGAGCGCGCACCGTTCCCGCCGCGTAGATGCCGGTCCGCATGCTCTCGTAAGGGAAGCAGACGAACTTGGAATCGGGAAATCCGCCTTGCAGCACCGGCAGGTCGGGACCTTGCCGGTAGTTGAGGTTCAGAATCTCCGTTCCCTCGTGATGCTTCATTTGCGCGATGACCGCTTTCGCATCCTTGCACTGCGTCTCGGATTCATTGCGAGCCAGCTTGGCCATGGCGTCCCGCAAGGCGCGAATGGCCGGACCATCGGCGGAATTCGGCACCATGCCGGTTGCCAGTACCACCAAGTCGACCGTCACCTGCATCGGCTCGCCCAGCAATTCACTGTCGAGGCTTCACCTGCACCCGGCCATCGGCGCCGCCGCAACCTGGGTTACCTTACCCTTCATGAAAAAATTCAACGGGTGATCCTGAACCTTGCGGTAATACTTTTCGTAAGGTCCCGGGGTAACGATGTCGCGGTAAATGACGAAGACCTCGGCCTCGGAATCCTGCTCGCGGATGTATTCGGTCTGCTTCAGGGTTGTCATGCAACAGACCGAGGAACAGTAGGCCAGGTGCTCCTGTTCGCGAGAGCCGGCGCACTGCAAAAACAGCACGCGCTTAGCCGGCTTGCCGTCCGATGGCCGCGTGATTGGCCCGCGTGCCGCCATCTGCTCCAGCTCGACGTTGGTGATCACGTTCGGCAATCCGTAGCCGAGCGATCCCAGCTTGGTCGCGTCGTACGGCTGCCAGCCGGTTGCCATGACGATCGCGCCCACGCGCTGGACCGACGTTTCCGGCGCACCCGATGCTCTCGCGCCCTTCGATGGTTACGTCGAACATTCCGGGCTGGCCTTCGGTCTTCACGATCCGGGTCGAGCAGAACACTTTGATGCGCGGGTTCGAGAGCACCGCCTGCGAGCTTGACTGGTAAGCCCGTCGGCGGATGCTTCCGTATAAGGAGCGCGCGTCGGGAATGTCTTCTTGAGGCCTTTCATGAATCCGCCCAGTTGCGGCTGTTTTTCGACCAGCACCACGTCGTATCCGGCAGCGGCCGCGTCCAGCGCCGCACTGATGCCGGCGATGCCGCCGCCCACGACCAGCACGGTCCGCGAGATGGTCTCTTCCGGCAACGGCTCCAGGGCTCCATCTTTTCGGCCTTGACCATGCCCATGCGGATGTAGTCTTCGGCCAGCGCCTGCGTATCCTCGTGCTTCGCTTCATGACACCAGGCGACCTGTTCGCGCAAATTGACGCGCTCCAGCACCATCCGCGGATCGAACGAGAAGCTCTCGGCTTTCACGCGCGGCGAGCACGCGGCAATTACTACCGCATCGACTTTTCCGCGCTCGACGTCGCGGCGGATAATCGCCGCGCCCTCATCGCCGCAGAGAAATGCGTGGGTCTGGCACACCGCCGGCTTGTACTCTGCTTGCGCCAGGATCGCCAGCTTGTCCACATCCACCGAGTCGCCGATCGAGCAGCCGCTGCAAATGTAGAGTCCTAGTTTCTTATCCATTGTGCGCGGCCCCCATTGCGATCTGCAGCGCCTTCAGTGCCGCCCCGGTCGCGTCGCGAACGGTAGCGGAGACTTCCGCCGGCCGTTTGGCGCAGCCGGCGCCAAAGAGTCCGGGCGAGCCATTCATCACGAAGCCGAACTCGTCCAGCTTGAAATCCGCGGGCAATCCGGCAGTCTGTGGCACCATCCCGGTGGCCAGCACTACCAGCTCGAAGCTCCGCGTCATCTTCTTGCCGCCGAGCACATCCTCCACCGTGACTCGCAGATCCTTGGTCTGCGCGTCCTCTTCGACCTTGGCCACCTTTCCTTTGACCAGTTCCACGGCTTCGTCGGCGCGCACCTTGGAAGCAAACTCCTGCAATTGCCCGGGCGTCCTGACATCGATGTAGAAAATCGTGACCTTGGCTTCCGGATAGAGTTTGCGAATGTAGGTGGTCTGCTTCAGCGAAGCCGAGCAACACACCGTCGAGCAGTAGGGCAGGTGGTTCTGGTCGCGCGAACCCGGCGCACTGCACGAAGGCCACCGATTTTGGCGCTTTGCCGTCGGAGGGACGCAGCAGCTTTCCGCCGGTCGGACCATCCATGGCCGCCAACCGCTCCAGCATTACGTTGGTGACCACGTTGGCGCTCTTGCCGTAGCCGAGATTGTCGAGTTTGGTCGCGTCATACGGCTTCCATCCGGTCGCCACGATCACCGAGCCGACGCGAAACGTCTTGTGCTCGACGCTCTGGGCGAGGTCGATTGCCCCATACTTGCATGCATCCACGCAGGCGTGGCAGCCGCTGGCGCAGGCGGCGCGATCCACCACATAGGTCGCGGGAAACGCGGCCAACCGGCGCGCGTGCACCGCCTTTGTCCGCATCAATCCGAACTCCAGCGGATCGGCAATTTCCGACCGGCAGACGCTCAACGCAGTCGCCGCACAATGTGCAGGCCGAGCTCACGTATCGCGGCGCGATCTTGATGACCGCATCGTATTGCCCGGGCGCGCCTTCCAGCTTTTCCAACTCCGCCAGCGTCAGCACGGTAATCCGCGGATTGTTGCGCAGACGCCTGAAGTTGATTTCCAGTCCGCAGGAGGGCGGGCAGAGCTTGGGAAAATAGTTGTGGAAGCCGGCCACCCGGCCGCCGAGGTAAGGCGATTTCTCGATCAGGATGACATCGAGTCCCGCCTCGGCTGCATCGAGCGCCGCGGTCAGTCCCGCGATGCCGCCGCCGATCACGAGGAGGGCTTTGCTGTTTCCGTTCGCGGTTTCCGTAGTAGACATGATGGTCTAGGCCGGCGAGGCTTCGTTGGCGCATGCTTCGGACCCAGTGGCTCGCCGTTGCTGGGCTGCGGACTTGCTCATCCGCATCGCTTTTTGTTGGAACAGGCTGAAGGCAAGCCACTCGACCGCCAGCTCCAGCAGTTCTTCGTCGTCGGTGCGGAGCGCCTCGACCCGCGCTTCGTCCATGCTCAAACATCTTCAGGAAGCGAGTCTCGAAAACAAAGCGCCGAAAGCGGTCGAGATCGTAGAGCGCCATGTAATACATGGCGCATTGCTCGGTCGTCAGCGCTTCCTTCTGCTCCGCGGCCAGCGCCAGCAGCCGGCGGAACGGCAACTGCATCACGTCGTAGGGCTCGACTCCCTGGCTGTCGATGAACTCGCGAACCGCGCACTCGCCGCCCTTGCCGTGACCGTGGCACAACTCTTCCTTCAACACAAAGTAGAATCGCTCGGCGGCCGCCTGCGAAGTTGCCCGTTCGGCCATTCCCAGCGGATACATGCGGCACGCCCAGGGACGGTTGGCGTAAACCCCGCAGCCTTTTTCACTCACAAACTGGCACTTCTTGTCGCCTTCGTTCATCTTGAGAAACACCACCGGCACCCGCTTCTCCGCGGAGTACGCGATCGAGGTGTATTGCTCCATGAACTCGGAGGAATTGATCCCCAGCGCTTTTTTCATGCGCAGCACGTCGTAGGGGGTCAGCAGGATGGAAACGTCCTGGCAGCAGTGCCCGAAGCAGTCGAGAGCCGGATCGCAATGGAACGTGAACCGGTCGTCGGGGCCCAGGCGAGGCGTATTTTGTACAACATCTGATTCCGGAGATTCAGCCTCAGCCATAGCAGGGCCTCCTTAATTCTTATTCAGTCGTGAGAATACTGGTGCGCAATGCTTCCTTGGACCACACGGGCAGCGGACCGCTCTCTCCCGTGGCCGGATTGAAGCGGTAACGGTAAGAAGCGTTCACATTGAATTGCTCCCGCATCCAATTCCAGCCGCGTACGAAATATGGACACTCGTCGTTGAAGCAGACGTACTGGTATTCGCCGCTCCAGGAGTTCAATTCCGGGTTTTCCCACTTGGTCAGTGGTTCGTCGCAGTGGGGACAACGGGTTTCGTTCAACGTATCCAAGGGACCTCTTTACAAACGCAATGGATCGCAATTCCCGGCAAGTTCCGCTTTGGGTGACTCGCCGGGTCTGAAAAATTGGGCGGGACCTGCCACGGACCCCACTACACACTTTTATGGGTAATGAGGTGAAAGCCCCGCCCGTTGACACTAATCAGCTCCAGCCGTCTGGGCCTTTGTCTTCGAAGATCCGGATAATGGGCCGTGTAAACACTTCCCACTTTCCGCTCTTCGGATCGCACCGGCAGTTGGCGAAGACATGCCACTTTTCATCGTCCAGCTTCGGCGTGTCGGCCCGGAAGTAGTAGCCCGGCCAACGTGTCTCCTCACGGAACAGCACGGTGTGCACGTGGGCTTCGGCCTGCCACATACGGTGAATGTTTTCCCAGCACCGCATCAGTTCGTTCGCATCCGCCGCCGCCAGCTTCTCGGAGTCTTCCTTCAGGAAAGCCAGCAGCTCCAACGCCCGCTCAAGAGAAGGCTTGTTGGTGGTGAACTGCGACGAAACGCCGCCCGCATACTCGTCCATGATCTTCTGCAGACGCAGCATGAACATGCGCGGCTTGATGTAGTTGGGGTTGACTTCCGGGTCCGATGTCGCCTTCTGGAATTGCTCGAAAGTCTCCATGGGCTTCATCATTTCCTCGATCTGCGCGTCGACCGTGGCCTGATCCAGCTTGGGCGCGGCATTGTTTTCCACGACGAACTTGATCGCGGACTTGGCGGCGATGCGGCCTTCAGCATGCGAGCCGGATGAGAACTTATGGCTCGAAGCGCCGGAAGCATCACCCGCGCAGAACAGGCCCTTGACGGTTGACATATTCGAGTAGCCCCAGAAGTACTGAGACTTGGTCTCGGCAGTCTGGAGGTCCTCGGGACCGCTGACCCAGGCGCCGGAAGCGCCGGAGTGCGAGCCGATAAAGAGCGGCTCAGAGGGAGCGATTTCGGAAGACTTCTGTTCGGGCTGCACGTTGGTTCCAGCCCACAGCAGAGCCTGTGAAATCGTCATATCCAGGAAGTCTTCCCAAGCCTCTGATTCCAGCTCCTTCATCTTCTTCGCGTAGGCCTTGGGATCGCCCTTGAACTGCTCGGCGATGGCCGCCATGGCTTCCTCGGTGCGCATCGACAGCGGGCCTTTGCCCTCCTGCGATGTCGAGCATTCCGAGGTAGTTGCGCAGGTTCGCCGGGACTGGCTTTACCCGTCCGTAGGGTCCCCACTTCTGCAACTCGTCCTTGCGCTCGATCATGTAGTTGCCGCCCATGGCATTGGTCGCGCGCGACTTGAACAGCAGGAACCATGCGCCCACCGGACCGTAGGCATCCTTGAAGCGCACGGGGATGAAGCGTACTTCCTGGCAGGTCATTTCCGCGCCGGCCTTCAGCGTGAAATACGCCGAGGAGCCGGTGTTGAACGGCGGATACCAGGCGCGGCCGAAGCCTTCGCCCGAACTCCGCGGCTTGAACACGTGCACGGCGCCGCCCATGGCCACCAGCGTGGCTTTGGACTTGAAGACGTACACTTTGTTCTCGCGCACCGAGAACCCGATTGCGCCCGCGCAACGGTCGCCATCCATCAACGGACCGGTGATGAAGACGCGCTCGTAGATTTCTCCGACGCCCGTCTTCAGCAGCGCGTTCTTGGCGGCTTCCGCCACCACGACCTTGTAGGACTCGCCGTTGATCATGAGCTGCCAGCGGCCCTCATGAACGTAAGCGCCCTTCTCGTCCTTCCAGATCGGCAGGCCCCACTTTTCGAACAGGTGCACGGTCGAGTCAACGTGACGGGCAATGTCCGCCACCAGGTCTTCGCGCGTCACACCCATCAGGTCGTTGCGGACGTAGTCCACATAGTCCTTGACGGTGTTGGCGCCGTCCCGCAGGCCGACGTACTGGTTGATGGCCGAGAGGCCCTGGGATACGGCGCCGGAACGGTCCACCGCGGCCTTGTCGACCAGCGTGACCTTCAATCCGTTCGCCTTGGCCCAGTGAGCCGCTTCGACGGCTGCTCCGCATGCGGCCATGCCGCCGCCCACGATAAGAAGATCGGTTTCGACGATGACAGTTTCAAACTTAGGCATTGGCGCCTCCCTTCAGGGCTGAAGACCGCAGGCAATCCCAGGGCCTCCGGCTCGGTACATAGCGCGGTGCTGTTGAGATCGGTGTGAGTCTTGAACCCGCCGTCTGGCACGGCAGTGCCCTCAGGCGTGGTGCGGATGGGGAACTTGAAGCGTTTCAGGGTTCCATTGCGGAATTTCACCGTCCACATGATGGAATCCGTGGAGCGCAGTGGCGTAGCGGAAGCGCCGAGGGGAACGAAGTCCGCATAGCCGCGAACTTCCACCGCCTGCGTCGGGCAGATCTTGACGCAGTTGTAGCATTCCCAGCACAGCATGGGATCGCGGTTGTACGCCTTCATTTTTTCTTTATCAAGAACCATGAGGTCGTTGGGACAAATGTACTGGCAGGCAGTTTTGTCCAGTGCTTTGCACCCGTCACATTTATCAGGAATTACATAACTTGGCACTAATCACCTCCAGGCCATCGTTTGATCGATGAAGCCCTGATTATAGACCGGCCGAATAAAGTCGAGCCTCGTTGTTTTTTCCAAAGTCCGTATTGCCCGAGGCATGCAGCGTGCCCACTGCCGGCGGCCGAACAGCAATAAGAAAAGAGACAAGAAAGAAACCTGCCGCCATTTATGCCGTGAACCCGGACATCCGGAGAGGGGTGGATGATGTGCGATACGATCAAGGAGGAGGCCGGGCGGGGTCGCCGTCGCTTCTGCTCCGGAAACGCCGATGCATACCATCCCCGAAACAGAAAGTCGGAATCGGAGCCGGGCAGAGAATCCGCTGATGCGTACTCCGCGCCGGGAGGACTTCGGAATGTGCCCGCGTACTACGGACATCCAACCTCCGATAGCTTCAAGTTGACCGTGGCGACATCATGGCCCCAATGACCGGCATGGTCCGTGAGCTGAGTCACGTCACACGATGTGAGTGATCATGATCACGTTGCGGACATACGTCTGGCGCTATCGTTTTGCTTTCCGAAAGGCCGAGGGAAGGAATGGACGCACAATGGTGGTTGCCGCCGGTCGCTGCTTTTGTCATTTCGTTCTTTACTTCCATGGTCGGCATCTCGGGCGCGTTCCTGCTGCTGCCGATCCAGATCAGCTTTCTGGCTCTCACCGGCCCGGCCGTGAGCGCCACCAATTTAGTATTCAACCTGATCGCGATTCCGGCTGGCGTATACCGTTACTGGCGTGAGAAGCGAATCCTGTGGCCTTTGGCATTGATCGTGATCGCCGGTACAACTCCGGGCGTGATCGCCGGCGGATTCATCCGCCTTTCCATCCTGGCCGACGGCGAACGATTCAAGGCCTTCGCCGGTTGTGTGTTGCTGTGGGTCGGCTTGCGCATGGCGACCGACATCTTCAAGTCACGCAGGAAGGTCGATGCTTCCACCGTGCAAACTGAATCGCGTGTCCACCTGCTGAAGTTCAGCGCCCGCGAGCTGGTCTTCGAGTTTCGTCAGCAACGCTACCAGTGCGGCCCGGGCGGCATTTTCATGCTGAGCCTGGTTGTTGGCTTGATCGGCGGGATCTACGGCATCGGCGGAGGCGCCATCATTGCTCCGTTTTTCGTCGCCATCTATGGACTGCCCGTCTATGCCGTCGCCGGCGCAACCCTGATGGGCACCTTCGCAACTTCACTGGTCGGAGTTGGTTTCTACCAGTCGGTTGCGCCCTTCTATCAGACGCATGGAATGATGGTGGCCCCGGACTGGGCCCTGGGCATTCGCTTCGGCCTCGGCGGAATCGCCGGAATGTACCTGGGCGCGCGCACCCAGCGCTTCATTCCGGCGCTCTATTTGAAGATCATGCTCGCGGTGATTCTCTTCGGCTTGAGCTTTGCCTACATCTGGAGTTACTTGAGGATGCGCCCGCAACTGCGTTATGCGGCTCTGCTGCTGGTCGTGGCCGGGCTGGCGTACTTGTGGGCCAGGCGCAAGCGTCGCCGAAAAGCACAATCGCGCGCGGCAGCCGCACCTTAGAGCGAGCTAAGGTTCGTGTATCCCGAGTAATCATTCCAGGGTTCGCCCTGAGGAACGTCCGTCAGGACGCGACGTGAGGGTCCATGGATTTGCTTTTTCAATCTTTGGGGTGATGCGCGGTGAAATAAATGGATCGCTTCGCGCAGAGCCGGACGTTCGGCTTGGCGGTGCTCGCAGGCTGCGGGAAAAACACACGGCCGGCCAATATTCCGGCCGGCCTGCGTTCTTGTACCCGGACGATTACTGGACTTCGATGATGTTTCCGCCCTGGGTAGAGTTCAGTTCAGTGACGCGCTCGAGCACGGCGCGGGCAAAAGCAAACATCGAGCGGGCGTGTTCGGACTGTTCGCCCTCAAGCACCACCGGATGCCCGCTGTCGCCGCCTTGGCGAATCTGCGGATCGAGTTCGATGCGGCCCAGGAAAGGCAAGTCAAATTGCTGAGCCGTCCGTTCGCCGCCGCCTTTGGAGAAAATGTCGATCTCCTGGTGGCAGTGGGGACAAAGGAAGTAGCTCATGTTTTCGACAATGCCGATGACGTCGACCTTCATGGTGCGGAGCATCTCGATGGCCTTGCGTGCGTCCTGCAAGGCGACGTCGCTCGGCGTGGTCACCACGATGGCTCCGGTGAGCGGCACGGTCTGGATGAGCGAGATCGCCACATCGCCGGTGCCGGGAGGCAAATCGACCACCAGGTAATCCAGCTCTCCCCATTCCACCTGTCCGAGGAATTGGCGAATGATGGAGTGCAGCATAGGTCCGCGCCAAACCAGGGGCTTGTCTCCCGGGTTCAGAAACCCAACCGAGATCACCCTGACGCCATAACGCTCGATGGGAATGATGCGATCACCTTCGGCGATCTGCGGCGCTTCGTTGGTGCCGAACATGAGTGGAACGTTCGGCCCATAAACGTCGGCATCCAGCAGGCCGACCTTGTTCCCCATGCGAGCCAGAGCGAGGGCAAGATTCACCGCCAGCGTGGTTTTTCCCACGCCGCCCTTGCCGGAGCCAACAGCGATAATCGATCGAACGCCAGGAATAGCTTGCGGTTCTTGCACCTGCGGACCAGGTCCGTGCCCTTGAGTGTGAGACAAGATGGAATCCCCTTTGCCGAAATAAACATCGATTATATACGCCGCACTATCTGCCGCAGCCAAACTGGCTTCGGGCGGGCAGCTTGGCTGCGCCAGACAGGCCGCCACCCGCCTCGGTCGAGCTTATTTTTGGTGACGGCCGGTGCTTGACGGGAATCCAACCGTGCGAGGGAAGAAACCAGGAGAGAATCATGGCGAACTGCACTCACCTCGGATTGATCAATCCCACCGTGCAACCCAGCGGCGAAGGCTGCAAAGAGTGTCTGGAAACAGGCAGCACATGGGTCGAGCTGCGCATGTGCGAGATCTGCGGACACGTGGGCTGCTGCGACTCTTCACCCAATCAACATGCGACCAAGCACTTTCACAAGACAAAACACCCCATCATCCGCTCGTTCGAGCCGGGCGAGAACTGGTACTGGTGCTACATCGACCAGGATTTCGTGGAGCCAAGGGCCGCCTGAGCGTGCGACGCGCGTCCACCCGAAAAAACTACCCCAGGTTAGCGAACAACACGGCGCGGAACCTGGGGCACTCGAATTTATTTTTAGGTGCGAGAAGAAGCAGATCCTTCGCTACGCTCAGGATGACACTCGCGAAGGAGTTTGTTAATTAGTGCAAAATGCGAAACACCATACTCAACTGAGCTGCCGTTGCTGGGGCAATCAATATCCGTGCTCGCCGCTTCCGTCCAGTTTGACTTTGCCGCGGAACATGCGGTAGATGAAGACGAAATAGGCAAGGGCCAGCACGATGCCTATGCTCCACCAAGCCAGTCCTACGCCTAGCGCGTAGCTGGAGGTGACCGAGTTCTGGATGGTGAGGTTGTAGCGCGGGTCCACGGCCGGCAGGATGACCGGATACAGTGCGAAAACGGCTCCGACCAGCATGAAAGCCAAGTAAAGCGACGAGGCGAGAAACGCACCCAGGTCGCTGCCCTTGCGGCCGAAGGCGAGCATCGCGAAGAGGCTGCCAAAGACCGCCAGCGGAATAATGTATCCAATCGGCGCGGTCTGGTAGTTGGCCAACAGTTCGGGACGAATCCACAAGGTTGCCACCAGGCTAAGCAGGGTCAGCACAAGTTGTACCGGCCAGAGCACGCGGGCGATCCGGCGTGTCCGCCAATTGATGTCCGCTTCGGTCTTCAAGGCGACGTAGTGGGCTCCGTGGGTGGCCAGCGCGACCAGCGCCAGCACGCCCGAGAGCACGGTATACCAATCCAGAATGCCGGGCTCGGGCCCAATCCGCCAATTGGTGAACAGGGGCAGGAAGAAGTAATGACTCTGGCCGAGCGGCACACCGCGCACTACGTTGCCCAGAGCGGCTCCGTAAAAAATTGCGAGCAAAATACTGGCCAGGGCGAAGATGCCGTCGAAGAAAGTCTTCCAGAGATCCTGCTGGATGTGGGCCCGGAACTCGATGCCGATGGCGCGCAGCATGAGCAGCCAAAGCACCATCATCAGCGGCAGATAGAAGCCGCTGAAGCTGGAGGCGTAAAGCTGCGGAAAAACGAAGTAGAGCACGCCGCCGGTGGCCAGCAGCCAGACTTCGTTGCCATCCCACACCGGGCCGATGGCGCGGATCACGTGCTTGCGTTCGTCATCGGTGCGGGCGGCAAACAGGTGAATAGCCCCGGCGCCGATATCGAAACCATCGAGAATGACATAGCAGGCCAGCATGACGCTGATGATGCAGAACCAGAGTGTCGGCATGGTTATTTCACCCCCGCTTGTGCCGCGTGCGTCTCAGGGCCGTGCTCAAGCTCGCGGCGAATGAGGAACAGAAAAAGGATCGAAAGAATGGTGTACATTCCCAGGAATCCGAGCAGCGTGAACCAGCCGTTGCCGGCCGAAACCGACTTGGAATATCCATTGATCGTGCGCATCAAGCCGTAAACGAGATACGGCTGGCGTCCGATCTCGGCCGTCATCCAGCCCGCGGTGTTGGCGATAAAGGGCAGCGGGAAACTCAGCAGCAGAATCCAGAGCATCCAGCGCGACTCGAAGAGCCGCTTGCGCCAGAGCAGCAAAGCCGCAATCACCACGACGGCCATGAAGATCGTCCCCAGGCCCACCATGATGTGATAGCTGAAGTAGAGCAATGGGATGTTGTCCGGCCACTCCGAGGGCGGAAACGCATCGAGGCCGTTCATGTGGGCGCCCCAGTCGCGGTAGGCAAGGTAGCTGAGAATGCGCGGCACAACAATCGGATTGTCGATCTTCTTCTGCTCGACGTCGGGCTGGCCGATGATCACCAGCGGAGCGCCCTGGCGCGATTCGAACAATGCTTCCATCGCGGCGAGGGTGACCGGCTGATGCTTCGCCAGGTTGCGTCCCTGGCCGTCTCCCGTGGGTCCGATCAACGGAATCACAAAGATCAGCGCGGCGGCCACGCCAACCTTGAGGAAGATTTTTGCCTGCTCCACGTGCTGCTTGCTGAGCAGATAGAATGCGCCCACGGCCATCATGACAAAAGCGCCGGTCACACCCGCGCCAGTCATGTTGTGCGCGTACTGCCAGAGCGCCCACGGATTCAGCACCAGACCCCAGAAGCTGGTGAGCGTCACGGCGCCATCGGCGGTGCGCGCATAGGCTACCGGGTGCTGCATCCAGGCATCGGTGGCGACGATGAAATAGCCCGAGAGCCAGGAGCCGAAAAACACGGCGAAAGCCGCCCACCAATGGGCAATTTTGCTCATCCGCTTTTCGCCATAGAGAAACAGTCCCAGGAAGGCCGACTCCAGGAAGAAGGCGAAGACGCCTTCCATGGCCAGGGTTTGTCCGATGACGCCGCCGGCGTATTTGGAAAAATACGACCAGTTGGTGCCGAACTGGAACTCCATGGGGATTCCGGTCACCACGCCGAAGACGAAGGAAATGCCAAAAATCTTCGCCCAGAAGCGTGCGGCATCGTCATAGCGCGGGTCTTTCTTCCACAGTGCCAGGCTCTTCAACGCCACGATGAGCGGCGCCAGCCCCATGGTGAGCTGCGGAAATAGATAGTGATAGGTAACGGTGAAGGCGAAATGCAATCGATGTATGAATTCAGCGCTGTCCATGTGTTCCTCGTTCACCATCGACACGCCCCGTCCAAAGCCGGCCGGAGTTTTCCGTCATTTATTTCTGGGCTTGGACCGGGAGCGTCGATTTCCGCTAGTTGCTTGACCGAGAATTCGTGTTTCTGTTTGCGTCCCGCTCAGGGCCGATTGAGTTGTCCCGATGGCACTTTCCGCGGCTGACTTGCGCGCCATCGCCTGGGCTGATAATTCGGCAATTTTTGCGCTGCTTAGAACGTCCAACATCGCCTGCTGAGCGTGTGTCCAGACAAGATGCGCCGGACACCATGACTTGTTATCGCAAGCCGTGCCTTCGAGAAGACACACATTCAGGGCAATGGGACCGTCAATCGCCTCGATGACCTGCAAAAGCGAAGCATTCCGGCCGCTTGGCAAAATCGCAAAGCCGCCCTCGCCTCCCCGGCGCGAAATGAGCAGGCCGGCGCGGGACAATGTCTGAAGGATTTTCGACAAAAAACTGTCAGGCACGCCGGTGGCGTCAGCCAAAATCGACCGCGACACATGCTCTCCTGTCGGCAGAGTTGCCAGGTGCATAGTCACGCGAACGGCATAGTCGGCGGCACGAGTGAGTTGCATGAGGGGCGCGTAAAATTACATGCTACGGACTAAGTAGACCGATTTAATCCACGACAAACGTAAGCCCGGTTTGGACCTCTGTCTGTGACGGACATCACGCCACATTGTCCGCCCCGAGCATCCACTGTCACGAGTCCACATTCAGCAGAAGCCTGCCCTATCGCTGAAGTTTACGGGTTCTGTCCGATCACGTATTTGGCGGTCGGCCCCCGGACCAGATTCGCGGAAGCTATATCGACAGAACCCCAGCCGGGCCTTGTGCCCGGCGGTGATACCGATGAGTCCACAATTGGGAAACCGCTCCGGTCGAAGAGTGCGACAGAACTACCCTTCAGGGTCGTATGCGCACGCCCGCGGAAACCTGCTTTCCGCCGTCTGCTACGGTTTGAGCCGTTCCTGTTTGCGCAGCTTTTCCACTCGCCGGATTTCGCGGCGCCGGCCCGCATCTTCATAACGGCGCTTTTCGTCCGCGCTCTCCGGCAAAACCGGAGGCACCTGGAGTTTGCGCCCATGGCGGTCGACGGCCACAAATGTCAGGTAAGCGCTGCTCACGTGACTGCGTTCGTTCGATAGATAATGCTCGACCCAGACCTTTACGCCGACCTCCAGCGAGGTGCGAAAAACCCGGTTGACCGAAGACTGTAACACTACCAGGTCACCGACGCGGCTCGACACCAGGAAATCCAGGTGATCGATGGATGCGGTAACCACGTAGCTGCGCGAATGCCGGTGCGCCGCCAAGGCCCCCGCCAGATCGATCCAGTGCATAAGCTGTCCGCCGAGGAGCGCGCCCAGCGTATTGGCGTCGTTCGGTAGTACGAATTGCACCATCTCCGAAGCCGAAGCGGCAACCGGTTTCGGGCTCAGGAATATGTCGAAGCGGGCTCGTGCTTGTTCTTCGTTCTGGTCTTCCTTTTCGCTTTGGGTGCTCAACAGACGATCCTTTCCATGCTCGAAAATACGCTTCACTTCAAAAGGCGATTCACTGCATTGTCCAGCTTATGAGAGTCCAGCGCCCATGCCTAACCTGCGAACTCCCCGCGTGTCGGGGCCTCCGACTGTTACCCCACCACGCGAACTACACGCGTGTCGGTCGCGCCGGGTGATGGCTGAGATACGCGGACAGGAAGCACTCTGCTTGGCGCTGTAGCCGCTCATCCTGATGAACGTTCAGCCAGGTGGAAGTTGCCCGCGAGAATTCCAGCACTCCGGATTCTCCGGGTGCATGGTTCAGCTCCGTGACATAGAGAATCCGCAGAATCGCCGGCTCATCGCGCGGCACGCAGAAACGGACGGCGTCGGCTGCGCGTTCGGCAGGAAGCCATCGACAGCGAGCGTAGCCGAGGTTGCACTGTTTCAAAGCCTCGTCATCCGGTTGCTCTCCCCGATTTCCGGGGGCCGAACAGCAGCCACGGAAAGCGTCTCCCAGCGGCAAGCGCTGTCGCCAAAGCCACAGGTCGGCATCGTGGCGCCGGCCCGGAATGAAATAAGGGCAACACATAAAATGGCTTCACTTTATCGGGAGTTGCCGCAGCCGATTCACGCTGCACGGCCCACCCGCGGGACAACATCAAGTTCCACTATTCTACAGAATTCTACAGACCTGGGGAGAGCGGTACGGTTCAGAGAGAAACTACCCACCCCATCCAACCGGGGGCAAGAATAGCGCACCCGCTGCCGATAAAAATCCTGCGACTGTGCCCCAGGCCGCGCGGGGATTCCAGGGTTCCTTCGCTTCGCTCAGGATTTCGGCAGGCGCTCACCCTCAACGCCTCAACTTAGCTCCCTTCGGTCGTTCAGAATGACAACGATATGAAGTCTTGGATGAAGTCTCCAGAGGCGAGCGGAGTACGATAGGATGTTGCGGGCCGCCGCACTATCACCCTCAAACCGTGCAACTACGGTGTACGTTGGGGACTCCGGCACGCTGAGGACACAGATGGCGCAGAGTCGAGTAGAGCAACTCAAAGAAATTCTTGCCCAGGACGCAAACAATTTGTTAACCCGCTACGCGCTGGCGATGGAGTACTCCAATTCCGGCGAAGTCGACGCGGCGGTAGCCGAGTTCAAGCTGTTGCTCGAAAAAAATCCCGACTACGCCAATGCTTACTTCATGGCCGCGCAATCCTTGGCGGGTGCGGGTCGCGGCGCCGAGGCGGCGCAAATGCTTCGCGTTGGAATCGCGGCGGCCAATCGCAGTGGAAATCATCACGCGGAATCAGAGATGCAGCTCATGCTGGATGACCTGGAGCGGTAAACAACCGCGGCAAGACAAACCTGCACACGAGAAACTACCCTACACTTCGCCAGGACCAAACGAAAGAGTAGGGCACCCAAGTTCTTCATTAGAGCGGTTCCCGAGATGGTGTATCCCAAAGCCGCGGTCCATCGGCCGTTGCGACCAACAGGGAGCGACGGCAGGGAATAATTTCGAGAGGATATAGCTTCTCGGAACCCGCTCTAAGATTTGAAGGTTAAATCTTACGGCGGTACCTTTGCCCCGTGCCGTGATGGGATTCTTCGCTTCGCTCAGAATGACATTCCTCAACGTATATTGCACTGCATGGCCTGCTTCATCAGTCAGAGTGACATCCCTCGACGTGTATTGCGCGGGACACTGCCATGCCACTTCATTGGAGAGCCCACAACAAATCGAATATTCAGGCCGTCCGCTGGTGCTCGTCCTTGAGCAGTCGCCTGAGCGCAAAATTGATGACGAACGGCGCCAGGAACGCCAGGCCAATCGCCAGGCGGTTTGTCCAGGGCACGACAGTTTCAGTGACGTCGCACTGGTAGGCGCGCAGCACGGCCTGAGCGACGCGCTCAGCGGTAATTCCGCGTCGAACGTTGGAAGCGATTCGCCGGCCTTCGCTGCCGCGCACCGCATTCTCTCCGAAATCGGTGGTCACGTAGCCGGGACAGATGTTGACCACCGAGACCCCGGTGCCTTCCAGTTCGAGGCGGGCGGCGCGGCTGATCCCGTTCAGTGCGCGCTTGGTCGCTCCGTACGCGCCCATGTACGGCACCGCGATGTAGCCGGCCACGCTGGAGATGTTGATGATGCACCCGGATCGCTGCCGCTTCATGACGGGGATCACCTGCTGCATCGCTTCGATGGCGCCGAATAGATTGGTCTCAAACATCCGGCGGTAGGCCTCGCGTTCCATGTGTTCGATGGAATCGACCAGCCCGAAGCCGGCATTGTTAACCCAGACATCCACCCGGCCGAAACGCTCCAGGGTGGCGCGGAGCAAAGCCGCAATCTGTGCGGGGTCGCACACGTCGCAGGCTACGGCCAGGCTTTGCTGCTGATGTTGTCCAACTCTGGCGCGCGCCGCTTCCGCCCTTGCCAACTCGCGCGAGGAAAAAACGATGGCCGCGCCATGCTCGGCAAACACTTTGGCGATTGCCTCGCCGATGCCCATGGATGCGCCGGTAATCACTACCACTTTTTCAGACAGGTCCATGCAGCGCTTTTAAGTTCTCCGGCCGAAAAAGTCAAGCGCGCCTAGTCGCCGATGGTTGAGGATCTCTCCACGTCATGCCGCGTTGAGCCTTGGCCGTCCTGGCCTCGCTCAGGATTTCGGCAAGCGGCTCGGGGCACTCCGGAAAGCCTGAATTCTGGCATTCTGATGATCCAGCGCAGCGCCGCCCTCAACCTCCCTTGCTGCGCTCGCTCAGGATGTATTTCGAAAAAGAGTTCTGAGAACCAGACACTCACCTTGCAGGCGGTCTGGATTCGCCGGGCTCGAAGTTGCTGCAACCGTTGAGCAGTTAGTAACGTCCAAAGAGCTAACGCCCGGTGACCTGCAACTTCGCTCGAACCGCGAGGCGTTAATCCATGCTGGTGCGAACAGTCTCTCAATGGCGAGAGCGGAGAGGGTTGTCTGGTTATGAATCTGCCCCGAACTTTGGGCGAACTACGGCAGAGTGCGTTTTGTGAAAATAGACTTCGCACCCGGCACGTGAAAGATGAGTTGCGGGAAAACCTGATTGCGCGTCTGCGCCAGGGAGGGCCGGTGTTTCCCGGCATCATCGGTTATGAAGATACGGTTACGCCGCAGGTGGTCAACGCCATCCTGTCGCGCCACAATTTCATCCTGCTTGGGTTGCGCGGTCAGGCGAAGAGCCGCATCCTGCGCTCGCTGACCGCCCTGCTCGACCCGCAACTGCCGTACATTGCCGGATGCGAAATTCGCGATAATCCCTTCGCTCCTCTCTGCCGGCGTTGCCGCGAGTTGATCGCCGAAGTTGGAGACAAGACTCCGATTGCCTATCTCAGCCCGGATGAACGCTACGTGGAGAAGCTGGCGACTCCCGACGTGACCATTGCCGACCTGATCGGCGACATCGATCCCATCAAGGCGGCCAAGGGCGGGCACGAACTCGGCAACGAACTCACGGTGCATTACGGCCTGCTGCCGCGCGCCAATCGCGGCATTTTCGCCATCAACGAGTTGCCCGACCTCGCCGGCAAGATCCAGGTCGGCCTATTCAACATCATGCAGGAAGGCGACGTGCAGATTAAGGGCTATCCTGTGCGGCTTCCGCTGGATGTTGCGTTGGTTTTCAGCGCTAACCCCGAGGACTACACGGCGCGCGGCAAGATCGTCACGCCGCTCAAGGACCGCATCGGGTCGGAGGTGCGCACGCACTATCCCGCGTCCGTCGAGGAGGGGATCGAAATCACGGCGCAGGAGGCGTGGACCAGGCGCAATGGCCTGCAATTGCAGGTTCCGCGTTTCATTCACGAGGTGATTGAGCAGATCGCTTTCGTGGCGCGCGAGGACAAGCACATCGACAAGCGAAGCGGCGTCAGTCAACGGCTGCCGATCAGCGCGATTGAAAACGTCATCTCGAATGCCGAGCGGCGCGCGGTGTTTCAGGATTCCGAATACGTGGTGCCGCGGATTGCCGACGTCTTTGCCGCCCTGCCTTCGATTACCGGCAAGCTCGAATTGGAATACGAGGGCGAGGTGCGCGGCGCCGACCAAGTGGTGCGCGAGATTATCAAGGCGGCAATCGCGCGGATCTTCGACCAGTACTTCGCCAACGCCGACCTGAAGCAGGTGGTGCAATGGTTCGAGCTGGGAGGCGAAATACAGCTTCTGGAATCGGCGAATCCGGCTGAGCTGGTGGGCATGCTCCACAACATCCAGGGGCTGCTCGACAAGATCTCGGTCTTAAAGCTGGAGAATCCCGAGGCGCCCGAGGTGCAGGTTTCCGCCGCCGAGTTTGTGCTGGAGGGACTGCACGCGCACAAGAAAATCGGGCGCTCGGAGGAGCGTTTGTTCAGCGCCGGCGAAAAGGGACCGAAGCCTCCCGGACGGGAGTACAAGGCAGAAGTGCAGGATGATTTCGAGGCACGGCGGAGGAACCGCAGGCCGTTTAATTGAGAGGGTTCCCTCGTTGGTGGTGCCTGATCCATCGTTCGCTGAAAAATCGGCGGATGATAAGGGCGCCTATTCCAGTGTCATCCTGAGGTCGCGCTGGTTTTGCGCGATCGAAGGATCTGCTTTATTTTCGGCATGCGCAAACAGCAGGTCCTTTGCTCCCAGGTCCGGCAATGGCAAAAACGGCCATCGCCGTGGATCTAGGGCGCTCAGGGCGACACCTTGGAGAACATTTCTTCAGCAGCCTGGTGAAGTACGCCTCCTGAGAAACAGAGAAGGATTTTATGCGTCGAGTCCGCTATTCGAAATACGTTGCCGATCTGACCGATGAACTCAGCATGGAGGATCTGATGCAGGCATTGGCCGATCATCTTTTGCAGAGCGGCTTCGAAGACCAGTTCACGCGCTTCCAGCAGCAGGTGGGCGATCGCGATCAGACTATGGAGGCGCTGCGCGAGGCCATCCGCAGCGCCCTGCTGAACGGCGACCTGCTGGATGAGGAAATGCGTCAACAACTTGAGCAGATGCAGGCCGAGGGCAAGCTCGACGAGTTGATCGAGCAGATCATCGAGCGCATGGAGGCCGAGGACTATATCTCGATTTCGCCGCCGCACGATCCATCGCAGGCGTCGTCGGTGGGCGGCCAGATCGGCAAGCCGCAGAACGAGCCACGCTTCGAGGTGACCGACAAGGCGCTCGACTTTCTTGGCTACCGCGCGCTGCGCGACCTGCTTGGTTCGCTCGGCAAATCCAGCTTTGGGCGTCACGACACTCGCGATCAGGCCACCGGAATCGAGTCCAGCGGCGCCAGCAAGCCCTATGAATTCGGCGACACGCTGAACCTGGATATTACGGCAACGCTGGCTTCGGCCATTGACCGCGAAGGCTTGAAGCTGCCGCTGAATATCGAGTACTCCGACCTGCAAGTGCATCAGTGCGAGTACCAGTCATCGTGCGCCACGGTGCTCATGCTGGACTGCTCGCACTCGATGATTCTCTACGGCGAGGACCGATTCACGCCGGCCAAGAAGGTCGCGATGGCGCTGTCGCACCTCATCCGGACGCAGTATCCGGGAGACTCGCTCTCGCTGGTGCTCTTTCACGATTCAGCGGAGGAGTTGCCGATTTCGCAACTGGCTCGCGTTCGCGTCGGACCTTACTACACCAACACTCGCGAGGGACTGCGTCTGGCGCAACGAATCCTGCAACGCCAGCGCAAGGACATGAAGCAGATCGTGATGATTACCGACGGCAAGCCTTCGGCCCTGACCCTGGAAGACGGGCGCATTTACAAGAATGCCTTCGGACTTGATCCGCTGGTGGTGAGCAAGACTTTGGAAGAGGTTTCCAAGTGCAAGCGCGCCGGTGTCATGATCAACACCTTCATGCTCGCCTCCGATTTTGGACTGGTGCAGTTCGTGCAGAAGGTGACGGAGATGTGCCGCGGCAAGGCGTACTTCACCACTCCCTACACGTTGGGCGAGTACCTGCTGATGGATTACATGTCGCGCAAGACGAAGACGATTCACTAGCAGTTTTCCAGCAGCCTGCTAGAGCTGTTCTAGTCGCCGGCTGCTGGAATCGCGGCCTGTTTTTTCGCCCGGGCGAGCAGTCTCAAAATATAGCCCACGGTCGCCAGTCCAAGCACGAACAAAACGAAAAACAGCAGGATAATTCCCGTCTGTGGCGCCGTGGCCAGCGATTCAGGCTGGACGGAGGGGTGTAAATAAGCGGTGCGGACCATCTGGCGCATCACGACCATCAGGGCGACGGTAATGATCGTGAGCCCGAATCCGGCGTGCACGAACGGGGCAGGTTGGCTGGTGTGTCCGCCCACCAGGATCAGAATCATTGCCGCCAATGCGCACACCAAGCCTAAGCCGAAAATCGTGGCGCCCAACCCGATCGGACAGCAAATAGAGGCCGACGGAGCGGGGCAAGGCCATCAGGAACCAGAGCCCCAGCAGGATCTCAACGCCGGTTGCCGCGGCAAAGACCATCGACCAGCGCCGCACCAGCCATCCGCCATACTCCGGTTCTTTTTTCAATCGATGACAGGCAATGTGGCATACGGCCGCGGACACTACGGTGATCGAACCCACCAGCATGTGCAGATAGCGCGGCAGCAGGCTGCGCTCGGCAAGATTCAGGTTCACCCCGTCCGGGTGGGCGCGGTACATGGCCAGCCAGCGCGCCGGCGTAAGCACCAGCGTCATGTTGTTGCTGAAAATAAACGCGACACAGAGCAAGGCAAAGCACGGCAATCGATGCGGCGGCGATGGCCCCGACGGTTTCGCCGTGCTTCGCTTCGAAATAGTAGTAGCCGTAATAAGCGGCCATCACCAGGGCAATCACGCTCAGCCAGAAAGCTCCGATCAGAATCGAACTGGTGTAGAGCAGATTGCCGTACAACACCTGCACAAACAGCAGCACGGCCACGCCAAGCGTAATGGTCAAGGCGAGAAAGATGGGCAGCATGCGCGCCAGTTCAGCGGCCAAACGGCGTGAGAACGGATGCCGCGGACTGCGCCCGCGAATCGCGTTGAGCACGGCTGCGACTCCCCCGGCCAGCGCGCAATTCATGGCCACCAGATGCAGCGTAAAGGTGAACAGCAAAAGAAATTTGAATAGCCAGACCGGTCCGGGCAGAGGCAGAGGATCGACGTCGGGAATGCGAATCGGCATTTGCATTTAACGATTCTCCTTTGCCGGCTGGTCCGCCAGGGCATGCGCCATGTAAGCGGCCAGCGCGTGCGCGTCGGCCTCAGAGGCGCTGAAGTGCGGCATGTTCGGGCTCATGCTGTCCAGAACCGGCAGCAGCGCCTCGATCTGCTCCGCGCCGGCGCCGCGCAAAGCGTTTTTCAGCGGACGAAAGGGCCGTCGATGGTGTGGCAACTGCCGCAACGCGTCTGAAAGACTTGCTGGCCGTATTTTTGCGGTGCGCTTATGGTCGATGCGAGCGCCGGGTTTAGCGAGGCCAGATAGCGTCCGAGTGCGGCGCGGTCCTGCTCATTGCCGGCGAAGCGCGGCATGGTGCCTCGGGTTACCTCAAGATGAGCCAGCATGTCGGAGGCGAAGCCGGCATCCCAGCCGCGCACGCGCGGACGCATTGCGCGTTCTCCATCGACGGAGTGACATCGGGCGCATTGGGCGGCAAAAATATTTTGACCATAGGCCGCCGAGTC
This sequence comes from uncultured Acidobacteriota bacterium, assembly GCA_963786555.1. Classification (GTDB taxonomy): domain Bacteria; phylum Acidobacteriota; class Terriglobia; order Terriglobales; family Acidobacteriaceae; genus CAWBRT01. The sequence continues at coordinate 219,545 of CAWAZO010000006.1, read as the reverse complement.
CGGGTCTTCGCTGATCAGAAACTTCGCGGTCTTCAGCATTCCGGCCTCGCGATAGGGCTCGATGGCGTCGGCGCGCATGTCGTTCGCATAGATGTAATCGGTGATGGCCCAGGGCTTGCGCACCAGTTCGCGAAGGTACTCGAAGGAGGCGATCACGCCAAAGCCGAGCACCAGCAGAATCACAATCTGCGGCATCCGCATCCGGCGCGGCTTCCACACGCCGAACACCAGGGCGCCGAGCATCGCCAGAGCGGCAAAAGCGATGCCGCCACGCGCGATATGTTGCGCGGCCGGCAACCGGCCGGAGAGATAAGCCTTGGAAAATCCGGGGATCGAGTGGTAATACCAGGCGGCCAACGGCGGCAGCAACAAGGCGCCCAGCACCATCCACTGCGCGGCCCAGCGGACAATTCTTATCGCGCTCGGCGCTCTTCACCCGCCCGACCGTAACCAACCCGAAGGCGCCCGCCAGCAAGATGCAGATCGCCGTGCGCAACAGCAGAGAAGGGAAGTAGGTGGGATTGAAAAAGCCATCGGCGAATCGCTTCGTCTGCAGCCAGTTTCCCGGCGTCAGCATGAAGGTGATGATGCCGTTGATGACCACCAGGCTCAGCCAGGCGGCGACCAGATAAATCCAGCCGACGATCAGATGATCGCGCGCCGGCAGCTTGTCCCAGGACTTGGCGTAAACGATGGCAGAAATAATTTCGACGAAAAAGAAGACCCATTCGATCGCCCAGCCCCAGACGAAAGTATGGATGAGCGAAGAGGTGGCTTCAGGACTGACCAGCCCGATGGTGAACCAGATGCCGACCCCGCTGAGTGCGCCGAAAACCAGCGTGAGCAGGGCAAAAAATCGTGAGTGCTTGCGGACGTAGGCGAGCAATGACGGATCATTCTCACGGTAGGCCCGGCGTTCGGTCAGCACCAGAAAGGCGCCGCCGCCAATGGCAAAATGCGAAACAAAAACGTGAGTAACGGCTACCAGAGCGATCAGGATTCCGCCGGGGAAAGGCAATTGCCAGACAGGATAGTTCACAAGATGGCTCCTCGCCCAAGGTGCGCAGGGACGGAAGGCGTCGGCACCTTTCCCGCGACCTGTGCTGCTACCTATATTTATAACAATTTATTAGGAGAGCGGGAGCGTCGGGCACGACGATTTGCTGGTTTTGTGTTCGAAAGCGAAGGTGGTGTCCCGAGAAGTACGTGTAGTCAAAGTTTAGAGCGGATAGCACCGGGGCCGGACCGGTCGTCTTTGGCGTAATCCTGAAATGTTCCGACGCAGGCGGGAAAGCTCGAGGGCGGAGGCGGTTGAGGAATTGGAGAGGAGTCACTATACGGCAATCCCGCCTCGCGCCCAAGCTTTGAGAAAACGAGAACGATTACGCGAAATGCGCGGAATTCTTCTCGGCGAACTCCGCCTTGTCGGCCGGCAGTTCTTCCAGCGGGAAAATCGAATTCGTCGGACAGGTCGCGACGCAGGCGCCGCAATCCATGCAGAGCTCGGGGCTGATGAACATCTGAGCCGCAGCCTCGAAATCAGATTCGTCACTGTGCGGATGAATCGCGTCGCTCGGGCAAGAGTCGAGACAAAGCAGGTCCTTCACGCAGGAATCAGTGATCACGTATGCCATGTAGTTTCTCCAATGCTGATGCTGTAATGGTGCGACCCGCTTGGTGCGACTGGCCGCTTCCCTAATGCCATGTTCATCGTAGAGCGTGATGACGCCTGAGGCCGTGATTCTAGTCACCGCCCTGTTGTGACGCCCCGCACAACAAAACGAACTCTCCTGCTACTGCATGGGTTGCGGCGGTCTGGCTTTGGCGCTTCGCAAACATTTCGAAAAGTGGTTCACTACAAAGTCTGACAGTTCAAGAAATGACCACGCGCCAAAATCGAGCGAACTGGGACCGTCGATTCGGAAACCGAGCGGCGGCCGAATCATCAGGCGCGGGTTTGACACGCTTTTTCTCGGATGCTACCGTCAGACTTCTCGCCAATGTTAGAGCTTTTGGAATTCCTGCCAGTATGGTGTCTGTTGGGGCTGCTGCGGGTGTTGCCGCGCGGGGCCGCCCGCCGGATTGGAATGGCAATCGGCCTCGGATTCTTTCACTTCTATCCACGCCTGCGGCGCGTCGGATTGCGCAACCTTGAACTGGCGTTTCCGGAGATGCCCGAAGCCGAGCGCCTCGGGATTCTGCGCGGTGTGTTTCTCTCCCTCGGGCGATTGCTGGCGGAGTTTCCCAAGTTCCCCGGCTATTCGAAGGAAAACGTTTCCGAGATCGCGGTATATGACGGATTCGAAAATTTTGCCGCGGCACGCGAAAAAGGCAAAGGCGTGCTGTTTCTCACGGCTCACTTTGGTGGCTGGGAAGTCGGCTCCTTCGTTCACTCTGTCCATGGCAACACGCTTCAGGTCGTGGTTCGCGATCTCGACAATCGCTATCTCAATCGTCTGGTCAAGCGTTACCGCACGCTGCATGGCAATGGCAGCATCGACAAGAACGAATTTGCGCGCGGCCTGCTGAGCGCATTGCGTCACGGCGATACGGTCGGCATCCTGATGGATACGAACATGACCCCGCCGCAGGGCGTGTTTGTTGATTTCTTCGGCCATTTGGCCTGTACCGCGGTGGGAATCGCCCGCGTTGCCCTGCGCACCGGAGCCGCCGTGGTTCCGGCGTTCACCATTTGGGACGACTCACTGCAAAAGTATCGAATCCGCTTTGAGCCGGCGCTGGAAACGATTCGCACGGGCGATGACGAGGCCGATGCGGTTGCCAACACGGCAATGTATACGAAGGTGATCGAGAGCTTCGTAAGGCGCTACCCTGATCAGTGGCTTTGGGTTCATCGGCGCTGGAAAACCCGTCCGCCCGGCGAAGCGCCTCTCTATTAAAATCAAAATCCCGGTTCCCGCCTCGTCAGAACGAAGCGTCTGTCGGGGTTCGTTCGCCAGGAGATCTGAATGGCCGTCGTGGTTGTGGGTGGACAGGCTCGCAGGGTCGGCAAAACCAGCGTGATCGCCGGGTTGATCTCCGCCATCAGCGAGCGGCGATGGACGGCAATCAAGACCTCCGGGCACATCCACCAAGACTCTCCCGGGGCGGCATCCAAACTGATCGCCGCCGGTCGCGGATTTGTGCTGACGGAGGAACCGGTTGCCGGCTCGCGCGCCGGGGATGGGCAACAGACCACCCCACGGCTCACGGACACCGCTCGTTTTGCGGCGGCCGGTGCCGAGCGCGTCTACTGGCTGCAAGCTGAAGCCGGATGCCTGGCGGAAGCCGTGCCGCATTTGCGCAAAATCATAGCGGACGCCACGGACGTGATGGTGGAATCCAATGGCATTCTGCAATGGCTCGCGCCTGATCTTTATCTTCTGGCGCTTGACTACGGAGTTGAGGAGTTCAAGTCTTCGGCGCAGAGATTTCTGCCTCGGGCGGCGGCGTTTCTGGTCCATCGAGATCGGGAAGAACCGCTGTGGCAGAACGGCTCGCCGCGAACGCTACCGGACAGGCCCATGCTTTTCATGCGTCCTCCGCAATACGTAACGCCGGAAATCGTCGAGTTCGTTCGCCGCCGGCTGGCCCGCGAGAGCGGAGCCGGATAGGCAAAAGGCCAGCATTCGCAGATAGAGAGTGAGGCTTCGAAATCCGCAAGATACTCGGCAAGTCTGATATTATGCAGAGTTTCAAATGCACAGGAGGCCGGAACTGTACATTCCATATCGGGAGAGGTCCCAATTCTGCAAAGCTGAGTCTTCCCGGGAGCAAGTTTACCCACGATGATAGCAAGTAAATATTTGATACTTATATCATGCATAGTTCGGTCTCCCTCCGCGAGGAAACCGTGAGCGACGGAGCGGAGAAAAAACGACGGGAAAAAGTAGGCTCGAAGTGCCCACAATGCGGTAAGAGAAGAGTGTTCCGTTCTCACCGAAAGAACATCCTGGAGAAGTTCCGCTCTCAGTTTGGGCGCTACCCGTTTCGCTGCCATGCCTGCGGTTATCGTTTCTTCAGGGAGCTGAAGCCGCGCGGCGGGGGTGATTGAATCACGCCTCTCGCCATCGGTTGCAATGCCAGACGAAATGCCCGCCGATAAGGTCGGCAGGTTTTCATGAAAAACCCACAGCAAGGGGCGTGCAACTGAGGGAACAGCCGCACATTCGCTGCGCCGGCTGTTCTGCGAATGTGGGCCGCCATGCCTACGCAACCCTGATCGTTGCGCGAACCATCTACGCAACCATCTACGCAAAACCCAGGTCTAACAGCGCACGATATTAGGCGCGGTGATTCCCTTGGTGGCGTTGCGGGTGTCGACCACGAGCTGCGATTCCTTAACAATACGTTGGTAGTCGTAATCGGAGTGGTCGGTCACGATCATGACGCAGTCATATTGCTCAAGCTTATCGAGCGGAGTGCAGGTCATGTTGAGGTTGTAATGCCGTCCGCGGCCCACGCGAGGGAAGTAGGGATCGTTGTAGAAAACCTGCGCGCCGCGTTTCTGCAGCAGCTCGATGACGGTGAGTGAAGGCGACTCGCGCAGATCGTCGATATCTTTTTTGTACGCCAGCCCGAGAACCAGAACCTTGGAGCCCTTCAGCGGTTTGCCGCCGCTCATTGAGAGCGGCAGCGGCCGCCTCGACCACGTAATAGGGCATGCCAATGTTCACTTCGCCGGCCAGTTCGATAAACCTGGTGCGGAAGTCGAACTGCTTTGCCTTCCACGACAAGTAGAAAGGATCGATCGGAATGCAGTGTCCGCCCAATCCCGGGCCCGGATAGAAAGCCTGGAATCCGAAGGGCTTGGTTTTGGCCGCCTCGATGACCTCGAAAAGATCGATGCCCATGCGCTGGCAAAGCTGCTTCATCTCGTTGACCAAGGCGATGTTTACGCAGCGGTAGATATTTTCCAGAAGCTTGGTCAGCTCGGCCGCCGCCGGGCTGGAGACCGGCACGGTGCGATTGAAGATAGTCCCGTACAAGGCGCAGGCAAGCTCCGTTGCCGTGGGCTCCACGCCCCCGACAACCTTTGGGATGTCGCGGCGCGCCACCGTGGTATTGCCCGGATCTTCGCGCTCGGGAGAGAACGCGACATAGAAATTTCCCGGCGAGCCCGCGCGGGTCACTTTCAAACCCGCAGGGTTGCCCTTTTCCAGGAGGGGAATGACGACTTCCTCGGTGGTTCCCGGATAGGTCGTGCTTTCCAGCACGATCAACTGGCCGGCGCGCAGGCGTGGCGCAATCGCCTCGATGGTGCTCGTAATGTAGCTCAGGTCGGGTTCGTGATACTCGTTCAGCGGGGTCGGAACGCAGATGATGACGGCGTCCATACGGCCGATCTGGTCTGTAATCGCTGGTGGCGCGGAATCCGGATTTTTGCGCGCTTTGAATTTCCTTCGGCAGGATGCGCACGATATAGGAGCCGCCCGAGTTGAGCGCGGACACTTTGTGCTCGTCGATATCGAAGCCGGTTACCGCGAAACGCTGCCTCACTGAACAGCAAGGCCAGCGGCAGTCCGACATATCCCATGCCCACGATGCCGATGTGGGCGGTACGTTGTTCCAACTTACTTTTTAACTCGCTCTGAATGGTGGCGTGTGGGTTCAAGGTGGCGTTCTCCATCGCGATAAGTCGATCGATCTGGTTGCATCCGGGATCAGGAGCGGGCGAGCAGCTCCGGCTTCATGGTGCTCTTGTACCACTCGACGGTGCGGCGCAAGCCTTCCTGGAAGTCCACTTGCACCTCGTAGCCAAGATGTTTCCGCGCGCGAGCTCGATATCGGCCAGCGAATGTTTGATGTCGCCGGCCCGCTCGGGCGCATATCGCACCTCTCCCCTGTAACCGGTCAGCTCGCGCAAGATCTTCACGGTTTCATTCAGGGTGATTCTCGATGCGGTGGCCACATTGAACACCCGGCCGGCAACTTCGCCGGCGGGCGCCTGGGCCGCCAGCAGGTTGCCGCGCACGACATTCTGGATAAACGTGAAGTCGCGGCTCTGCTCGCCGTCGCCAAAAATAGTTGGCTCCTCGCCGGCCAGCATCTGCAGGCTGAACTTGGCGAGCACTCCACTGTAATGCGAAGACGGATCCTGATACGGCCCGAAAACGTTAAAGTATCGAATGGTTACGGTTTCCAATCCATAAACCCGGTAAAACGATTTCATGTAGTACTCGCCGGTGAGCTTGGAGACCGCATAGGGCGAGATCGGGTCGGGAAGCATCGCTTCATGCTTGGGCAAACTCGGCGCATCGCCATAGGCGGAGGATGATCCGGCGTACACGACCCGGCGCACCTTCGCATCGCGAGCGGCGACCAGCAGTTGCAGCGTGCCGGAAACATTGGCAGTCGTTCGATCGAAATCGGATCGACCACCGAACGCGGCACGGAAGGAATCGCCGCCTCGTGAAACACAACGTCCACGCCGTGGCACGCCTTGGCGCAGGCGTTGGCGTCATTGAGGTCCGCCTCGATAAAATCCATCGCTTCCAGGCCGGCGAGATTCTCACGCTTGCCGGTCGAGAGATTATCGATTCCGCGGACACTCTCGCCGCTGGCGAGAAGTTCAGCGGCAATCGACCGTCCGATAAAACCAGCCGCACCGGTTACGAGATATTTAGCCATAGGCATTTGAAATTGGCTCAGCGTATGAGCCATTACTCAAGCTGTTGACCCCTGGCGGTTCCAGAAAACTCTGTCGTTAGTATACAGCTAGTAAGTTCTCTGTTCAGTATACAGCTTAAGCAATTTCACTTGGCCCGCACGGCGTCGCCGATGGCGTAGAGTGCCTACCAGCGTCGTTCTTCTGCGCGGCGTCGGGTCAATACCATGAAGAATGGTTGGCAGCGATTGCGTTCAACGCGCTTGAGTACTAAGTGGTCCGCGCGCGAATCGATCATTTGTGTCGAGCAGTCTCGGTGCTATTTTTCTTTCGATACGCTTCGTTTTGCATAGACGCTTCCTGTCCCGTGGTGCATGATTAGTCAACACTGAATTTCGACGGTCGGCGGATGTGCCAGGAACGATCAGCGCATCCCTTTGATGCGGAAGTTTCTCAACCGATGTCTGGCAAGGCAAGGCGGCTATTTTGAACAAGGGTCCTTATGTCCGGTAAATGCATTAATAAGGCGTGTTCTGCTTCCTTTCACGGTCCCGATGAAGGCAAGCTGTTTCGCATCGACATTGATATCGGCAGCAATTCGGGCGGCGATGAGCGCAAGACCGAGTACATCTGGTTGTGCGGCCGCTGCGCCCGCACCATGAATCCAAAAATTGAAGTCGCCGGAAACGTCCTCACCGTGCGGCTTGTCGGCAACCGAGGATTACCAGGCTGGCGATGTCGTTCCCCCGCAGGTGCACTGAACTCACTCACTGGTCCGCGAACACCTTGCTTAAAACACCTCGCTCAAATCCGGCTTCATCGTGACTGAAACGAGAAAAAGCCCTGCGGATTTCGCAGGGCTTTTTGATTTTGGCGAGACGCACTCGCGATCGCAGATCTACTTTGCGACCGCCGCCGTGGCCGCGGCCTTAACGTCGGTCACCAGTGCGGTTGCCGCCTGGGCCAGAATGCGGGCTTCGCTGAGGATGGTTACAAAATCAAAGCCCTTGGCGATCATGGCCTTGGCATTGGCGGCGCTGCCGGTGTGAACTCCCGCCTTGACTCCGTGGCGTTTGCACGCGGCCAGAATCTGGGCTGATTGCCTCCACCACCTTCGATTCCGTCGGATCGAGGCTGTTGGGCAAGCCCATCGAAATCGCCAGGTCGTTCGGCCCGATAAAAATGGCATCGAGGCCGGGCGTGCTCAGAATGCTGTCGAGATTGGCGAGTGCCTCGGCGGTTTCGATCATGGCAAAGACGACGATGGTTTCGTTGGCCTTCGCCTGGTAGTCGCTGCCTCCGTAGAGCGCAGCCCGGGTCGGGCCGCTACTGCGAAAGCCGATCGGTGGATAATGGCAGGTTGCGACCAGGCGCTCGGCGTCCGCGCGAGTGTTGATCATGGGGCAAATCACTCCATAGGCGCCGGCGTCAAGACACTTCATGATGATCCCGGGCTCATTCCACGGCACGCGAACAATGGGCGTGACGCTGGTCGTGGAAATAGCCTGCATCATCGCAATCGCCGTCTGAAAATCCACCATTCCATGCTGGATATCGATGCACAACGAATCCCATCCCGTGTGCGCCATAACTTCCGCGCAGAATGAGTTCGGCACGGAGAGCCAACCGTTGACTACGCAACCGCCCTGCTTCCAGATCGTCCGCAGTTTGTTTTCTCTCATCGAAGTTCCTCGCAACAGCGAATTCATTTAAGAATCACGAATCTCGCAGCATCCGCAAACCGCTCCCGGAGCCTACACGAGTGCAGCACGAGCGCCGTCAAGAACTCAAAGCTTCCCGATCTCAGTGTCAAATCGTACGCCGAAGGCCGGCAAGTCGTCACCATGCCTGGAAAAACTCGCAGAAGTGTCATCCTGAGGTCGCGCCGGTTTTGCGCAAGCGAAGGATCTGCTTTGCTTTCAAAGCTCACAAACAGCAGATCCTTCGCGACGCTCAGGATGACACCCTCGAAGAATAGATTTTCAGCAACTCGCCAGAGCCTTGGCTCAACGCCGCAGCGTCACTTTCGATCCCAGAGCGCGCCGGGCCGCCAGGTAGCCGCACATCCCGTGGACTCCGCCTCCGGGCGGCGTGGACGACGAGCAGATGTAGTGGCCGGCCAGCGGCATCGAATACCAGCGGGCGGTCGGACGGAAGAGCATCTGCCGAGATCGTGCAGGCCGCCGCTGACGTCGCCGCCGACCAGATTCGCATCGCGTGCTTCCAGCTCCGGAGCGGTCAGCACACAGCGCGCCAAGATCAACTCGCGGAAGCCGGGAGCAAAACGTTCCACCTGCGCTTCCATGGCGTCGGCCATGGAACCCTCGCATCCGTTGGGCACGTGACAATAAGCCCATGCCGTGTGCCGTCCCAGTGGAGCGCGCGTGGGATCGAAAAGACTGGGCTGCGACAGCAGCACGTATGGCTTGCGGGGAAGCATCCCGTTCCAGACCTCGGCTTCGCTGCGCGCAATTTCCTCGAAGGTGCCGCCGAGGTGGAGCGTGCCTGCTTTCCGGCAATCAGGCGCAAGCCATGGGATCGGCCCCGCCAGCGCCCAATCCACTTTGCAGGCGCCCGGCCCATAGCGGAAGCGCGCCAGTGCTCGCCGATACGGGCAGGGAATGGCATCTCCGAGAATGCTTAGCAGTTGCCGTGGCGTCAGATCCCAAAGCACAATTTTGGCCGGAGGCAGGTCGGCCAGCGAACGTACCGTGCAGTTGGTTCGCACCTCGCCGCCAAACGACCGCAGACAAGCCGTCAGGGCTGCCGTGATCTGCCGCGCACCGCCGCGCGGAAATGGCCATCCCACCAGATGCGCCGCGGCCGCCAAGGCAAGTGCCAGTGCACCCGTGCCTCGCCGGTCGAGCGGAAGTGTGGAGTGCGCGGCCAGACCGGCGATCAGCGCCCGCGCGCCCGGCGAAACGAACCAGCGCTGAGCTATCGTCGAAGCGGGCAGCAGCGACGCCGCGGCCCAGCGCACAACCGATGCTGGATGGCGCGGCAGGTGTGCGTGCGGCAGTTCCTCGGCGAGCCAGGAAAATCCTTCGACCGCCGCGCCCATGTGCCGCCAATAACTGCCACCGTCGCCCCCCATGCGCTCGGCGGTTTCCGCCATCGATCGCCGTAGAACGACCGCAGTTCCGTCCGGCAAGGGATGAGCGAGAGGGATTTCGGGTTCAATCCACGTCAAGCCAAACTGCTCCAGCGGCAGAGTGCGAAAGAACGGCGAGAGCACTGCCAGGGGATGCACGGCGGAGCCGAAATCGTGCAGGAACCCCGGCAGCGTAAGTTCCTCGGTGCGCGCCGCGCCGCCTGCCGTCGGCTGGGCCTCAAGCACCAGGACGCCGCATCCGGCGCGAGCTGCCGCAATGGCGGCGCTCAGGCCGTTCGGCCCGGCTCCTACAATCAGCACCTCGGCTTCGACCATGTGCTTCTCGCTTTAAAAATGGGCGACCGTGGAGCACCATCGTACCTGGTCTGAAAGCTGCCCCACGGTGGTAACTGGGCGGCAACTTTACACTTTTGCGCGGCGCGTGTTACCCTCGATTGCGTACAGGATTGATTATAAAGAGAGCAGGAGCGCGTCCGTTTTGTTAGCCCGAGAGCAGAAGACCAACATCATCACGCAGTATCGCAGCCACGCCAAAGACACCGGCAGTCCTGAAGTGCAGATAGCGTTGTTGAGCGAACGTATCACTCAGCTCACCGAACACTTCAGAACCCACAAGAAAGACCACGCCTCGCGTCGCGGCCTCTTGATGATGGTCAGCAAGCGTCGTAGCTTGCTGGATTATCTCAAGAAATACGATACCGAGCGATACAAGGCAGTCATTCAAAGGCTGGGCATCCGCAAGTAGGATGTCGACATTGCCGGGGCGAAAGCTCCGGCATTACTGCATTTGGCCGATTAGGACTCAGAGGAAAGTAGAGTCCGGAGAGCCAGGCAATGCCGATAGCGGCAGGTGCTTGGCTGCTTGCCATGGTTTCTCCACCCAGACTCTTGCTGACCTCGATGCGTGCCCTATTCGGCGGCGCCCATGCCGGCGGAAACCATATCCCGATGAGCCACCGCAGATTGCATGGTGGCAGCTCCATGTTTGGTTTTTGTCCGTATGCAGCGCGGTCTGCGGTCTAATGATTCGGATGCGTCCTGAATGGAAGGAACGAAATGAAGCAAGAAGCCACCGTCAACCTCGTCGACGGCAAGTCCATCAGTTTTGAAACCGGAAAACTGGCAAAGCAGGCACACGGCTCCGTCGTGGTGCGCACGGGCGAGAATGTTGTGCTCGCCACCGCCTGCGCCAATGCGCAGCCCCGTCCGGGCGGGGGAGACTTTTTCCCGCTGACCGTCGATTACCGCGAATATACCTACGCCGGGGGCAGAATCCCCGGAGGTTTCATCAAGCGCGAAGGCCGCCCCAGTGAACGTGAAATCCTGGTCAGCCGCCAGATCGACCGCCCCATTCGTCCGCTCTTTCCCGAAGCTTTCCGCAATGATACCCAGGTGATCGCCCTCGTGCTCTCGGCCGATTCCGAGAACGATCCCGATGTGGCCGCCATCAATGGCGCCTCCTGCGCGCTGGCGGTTTCCGACATCCCCTTCAACGGGCCGGTCGGAGCCGTGCGGGTCGGCCTGCTGGACGACAAGTTTGTTGTCAATCCGACCTACAGCGAAATCCACGAAAGCAAGCTGAACCTGATGGTGGTCGGCACGGCCCAAGCTATCGTCATGATCGAGGCTGGGGCCAACGAAATCCAGGAAGACCGGGTGGTTGACGCCATCGAATTCGGGCACACCGAGATCAAGAAGATCTGCGCCGTCATCTCCGAACTGGCAGCAGCGCGCGGGCAAGCCGAAGCGTCCGGTCGCGCCGGTCGAGATCGACGCGCGCTTATCTGGCGGCTCTGCGCGCCAAAATCGGCGAGCGCCTGGCAGATGCCCTGGATACGCAGAAGCACCCGAAACTCGAGAGCTATCAGCAGGTCGATGCTCTGCTTGCGGAATTTGTGGCGGCCATTCCAGAAGAGAACGCCGCCGAACGCAGCAAGCTTTCCAACTACTTTGAGCTTTTGCGCGAGCGCATCTTCCGCGAGCAGGTTACGCACGAAAAACGCCGTCCGGATGGACGCGCCTTCGATCAGATTCGCGATATCTGGATCGAGGCCGGCGTGCTGCCGCGTACTCACGGTTCGGCGATCTTTACCCGTGGCGAGACGCAGGCCCTGGTGACGACGACGCTTGGCACCGGCGAAGACATGCAGCGGCTCGAACGCTTCGAAGGCGAAGCCAAGAAGCGCTTCATGCTGCACTACAACTTCCCGCCGTTTTCGGTGGCGGAAGTTTCGTTCCTGCGCGGCGCCGGCCGTCGCGAGATCGGTCACGGAGCGCTGGCCGAGCGCGCGCTCGTCGGCCGTGCTGCCCTCGGAAGAAGATTTCCCGTACGCCATGCGCGTGGTCGCCGATATTCTCGAGTCGAACGGTTCGTCCTCGATGGCGACCGTCTGCGGTGGCTCGCTCAGCATGATGGATGCCGGCATTCCGTTGCGTGCTCCGGTCGCCGGGGTTGCCATGGGACTGGTGAAGGAAGGCGATGAGTACGCCATTCTTACCGACATCGCCGGCGCCGAAGACCACTATGGCGACATGGACTTCAAGGTCACCGGCACCGCTGAAGGCGTCACCGCGCTGCAGATGGATATCAAGATTCAGGGAATCACGCCGCAGATCATGCGCGAAGCGCTGCAACAGGCCAAGCGCGGCCGTCTGTTCATCCTCGACAAGATGAACGCGGTGATCAGCGAAGCGCGCACCAAGGTTTCCGAGTACGCACCGCGCTTCTATACCCTGCAGATCCCGACGGACAAGATCCGCGACCTGATCGGACCGGGCGGGAAGGTCATCCGCGGCATTGTCGAGGCAACCGGGGTTAAGATCGACGTCGACGACTCCGGCAAGGTGCTGGTCTCTTCGAGCGATGACTCAGCCGCTACCAAGAGCGCTGCAAATGATCGGCGAGATTACGGCGACGGCCGAGGTGGGCAAGACTTATCTCGGAAAGGTTTCGCGCCTGGCCGATTTCGGCGCCTTTGTCGAGATCTTTCCCGGCACCGACGGCTTGCTGCATATTTCCGAAGTTGCCGAGCACCGCATCAAGGATATCCGCGACGAATTGAAGGAAGGCGACCAGGTGCTGGTCAAGGTGCTGGCGGTCGAAGGCAATCGCATCCGTTTATCGCGCAAAGCGATTTTGAAGGAACAGCGGGCGAAGATGGCTCCCCAGACGACTGGCAGCGGCCGAGGGCGGTGTAGAGGGCAGTGTCGAGTCCGAAGAACCCGCAGTCGAGGCGGCCGGAGCCGATCACCTTTGAAGGCGGCCATGAGGAAGCCGATGAAGGCGGAGACGAGCCTAACTTCAATCGCGATGGCGCAGCTCCGTCCGCAACCCCGCGCAGGTGCACCCGCAGGCGGACCGGCAGACCGTAATCGGCGGCGTCCGCGCCGTGGCGGCCGTCGTCCGGGAGGCGGAGGCGGAGGCCCGCGTTAATCTTTCGAGGCAGTACTTATCAGGAAACAGCCACGGCTACGGCACCGTGTGCTGTTTTCAGTCTGGTTTCGTAAGTCGCAGATCCCGATGGTCGCGTCGCATGCGATCTCTACTCCGGGTACACGATCCTGGGTTAGCTATCAGCGCCGTGGCTGTATCTTTTGCGGAATTACTCGACCGATCTCGGGTCGCTATTTCCTGTGCGCTTGCCTCACGCTGTCCGGGGTGCCGAGATCGCGCCAATAAGTATTCGTCGGCGCCGAAGGAGACGATTTTTTCTCCTTGGGCGGCAAGGCGCAGATAGGCGGTGATGATGGAGAAAGCGCCTTCTTCCGTCATCATCGCAAGCAGGCGCGGAGAAATAACGTGGATGCCGGAAAACGCCCGCGCCTGCACCTGCTGTGCGGATCGAACCATTTCAGGTTCCTCATCGCGCCCGGATCGCCGGCCGCAGAGCTGAAGCTGCTCGTCGAAGAGCAGGTATCGGGAAGTCTCGCGCTCCTGCACCGCCAGGGTGGCGAGAGCTTGATGGTCAGCATGAAACTGCACCATGCGCCGGAGATCGATGGTGCTGACGACATCGACATTGTGCAAGAGGAACGGCTCTTCCGCGCGGCTGGAATCCTCGAGAAAAAACCAGGCGGCTTGCTTCAGGCCGCCGCCGGTGTCGAGCAATGTCTCCTCGCGAGAGACTTCGATCCGCAGGCCGAAGTTATCGTTCGCCTTCAGATAGTCGAGAATCATGTCGGCAAAGTGATGCACGTTGATGATCACCTCGCGAACCCCAACGGCGCGCAAGCGGGAGAGCGCGATCTCCAGCATGGTGCGGCCGGCGATTTCCACCAGCGCCTTGGGACGGTCGTCGGTGAGCGGCCGCAAGCGCGTGCCGAGACCGGCGGCCAGGATCATGGCTTTCATTTGCCCGAATTCTCCAAGGCCAGATGCCGCACCACCACCTCGACCCCGCTCCCGTCGCGCAGGTGTTTTGCCAATTGCTCCGCCAGATACACCGAGCGATGCTGCCCGCCGGTGCAGCCGAATGACACCATCAGGTTCTTGAAGCCGCGCCGCTGATATTCGCTGACGCTGGCTTCCACCAGCGACAGGACGCTGGCGAGAAACTGATGCACGCTCTCCTGCTGAGCGAGATATTCGGCGACCGGCGCGTCTTTGCCGGTGAGAGATTTGAAGCGCTCCTCGCGCCCGGGATTCGGCAGGCTGCGGGCATCGAAAACGAATCCGCCGCCATGTCCGGTCTCGTCGTTGCGGCAAGCCGCGGTGAAAGGAAAAACTGAAAATTCGCACGGTCAGATTTTCCGCCGCCGAAGCCATGCCCTGCAGTTTCTCCGAGGCCACCATGCTCTTGAACGCGTCCATCAGCGCCGGCAGCGCGATGGGCAATTCGACGTTGTGCAGCAGCCAGCGCAGGTTCTTCAGCGCATAGGGCACGCTTTGCAGAAAAAGCGCTTTGCGCTCATAAAATCCGCGAAAGCCGTAAGCGCCCAACGCCTGCATGATGCGGACATAAACGTAGGCATAGTAGTGCTGCATGAAAGCTTCGCGATCGAAGCCGGACGAAACCGGCAAGCCGGTCGAGATAGTGATCGAGCAATTGCCGGCGCAACTCCGGCGGCAGATCGGCCTTGGCGTCGTACAAAAGCGAAGCGATGTCGTATTGCAGCGCGCCTTTGCGGCCGCCCTGGTAATCCAGGAAAAACGGCTGGCCATCGCGCAGCATGATGTTGCGCGACTGGAAATCGCGATAGAGAAAATAATCGCGGTCGGCGCTCAGCAGGAACTTCGTCAAGCGGTCGAAATCGTCTTCCAGCGCCTGTTCATTGAAGGCGATGCCGGCGAGCCGGAGAAAATAATATTTGAAATAATTCAAATCCCAGGCGATCGATTGGCGATCGAAGCTGGCGCGCGGATAGCAAACGTTGTAATTCAGATCGCGTCCGGCTTCGACCTGAAAGCGCGGCAGCACGGCCACCGCCTTGCGATAGGCCTCCACCGCCTGGGGAGCAATCTCCGCGCCGTTGCGATGCTCCGAGAGAAACTCAAAGAGCGTGGTGTCCCCAAGGTCTTCTTCGAGATAAGCGCCGTGGCTCAAATCCTCGGCATAAATTTCCGGCACCGGCAGTCCGTGCCGCCGAAAATGCCTGGAAAATTCGAGGAAAGCGACGTTCTCTTCGCGCACGTCATAGAGCACGCCAATCGCGGTGAGTTTTCCGCCGGCAAGCCGGATGAATCTTGCGCCCCGAACCGCCGAGCTGCGCCCTGTAGCGGCTGCGCCCGCTCGACCGGCGAGTGGAAGTGCTGCTCAAATAGCTTCTTTGAGGACGTCCATGAGGATAATTTTCGGCCATTCAGTTTTGACCTAAGCCGGCTTGGTCGCCAGCCATCACCAAGATAGCATCGACTTCTATCCCAGCCACGTCAAAAGCATTCATCGCCGGGGACCCGGCTTGCGATTCCCGAAGCGCGCAGATGCTAGGATGTGTCCCAGAAATATCTAACAATAACTAAACCCATCTCGGGAGTGTCATGCTGAGCGCAGCGAAGCATCCCGGAAAAGTGTCCCGCCCCGAGTTGCTCTGGGTTTTTGATGAAATCCTTTGGCCGTGTCTCACCCCCAGGCCATACTGGGATTCTTCGCTGCGCTCAGAATGACACTCCTTAAATTTATTGCACGAGCTTCCGGACACTACGCTACGATGTTGGTGAAAGCCAAGCGCCAAGTCGCGTCGATCCCACGGGGGGACCGCGTCGCGCGGCTTAACGCCTGTTCTGGTGAAAGCAGAAATCCATGGAAATAAATGGCATCCCTTTTTGGAAGGCTTCCGCCTGCGGCAATGACTTCCTGATCATCAATGGCAAGTTTGCTCCCGCCGGAGTCGAGGATTTCACCCGATTGATCTGCGAACGCCATGACGGCGTGGGCGCCGACGGCGTCGAGTGGGTTTACCCGGCCGCGGGCGAGAAAGATTTCGACCTTCGCATCAGCCTCATCAACGCCGATGGCTCGCACGCAGAGCTCTCCGGAAACGGTACGCGCTGCGTCGCGTCCTGGTATGTCGCCCAGCATTTGGAAGCAGCGGGACGCAAGGGCGAAGTGGTGCGCATTGCCACCGATGCCGGCGTAAAGAGCTGCGAGCTGATGGAGCAAAACGGAAACGAGTTCACGTTCCGCACGGCGATGGGCTGCCCGCGAGTTGGCCAAGCGATCTCCATTCCAGTGCAGGGAAGCAACGTCAGCGGAGTTCCGGTTGACATGGGCAATCCGCAGTTCCTGATCTTCGTGGACGAGTTCCCGAACGACTGGCGGAAGATTGCTGCCGAGATTCAGATCTCACCGCGAGCATTTTCCGGAGGGCGTGAACGTGGAGTTCGTGCAGGTGCGCTCGGCCAGCGAGATTGCGATTCGCATCTTCGAGCGCGGGGTTGGCGAAACCCGTTCGTCCGGCACCGGTTCCTCTGCCTCCGCCGCCGCGGCGATTGCCGTCAAGGGCTTGGCGAGCCGTTTGCAGGTCGATGCGCCCGGCGGAAGCCAGCTCGTCGAGTGGAACGGCCCGCAAGGCAACGGGAGCCCGGAGCTGTATCTTTCGGGTCCGGCGCGGCTCATCTGTCGCGGCGAGTTTTTTGTTTAACATTTTCGTTTAACATTGAAGGTCATGGTTATCGGGCAACTCAATCCGGCGGTAAAACCTTCGGCGCTCCATGCGGGTGACACCATTGGCATCGTTGCGCCATCGAGCGCGGTCGAGCGCAGAGGCGCTCGATGCCGGGTGCCGGCGTCTGCGCGAACTCGGCTACAAGCCTTTTTATCTGCCATCCATCCTCGAACGCGATCTTTATTTCGCGGGCACGGTCGAGCGGCGGGTGCAGGAATTGCATGAGATGTTCGCGCGTCCGGAAGTTCGCGCGATTCTGTGCGCCCGCGGCGGCTATGGCTGCAACTATCTGCTGCCACATCTTGACGCCGACCTGATCCGCGCCAATCCGAAGATTTTTGTCGGCTACAGCGATGTCACGTGGTTGCTGGCGTGGCTGGCGGATCTCGGGCAGGTGGCGTTTCACGGTCCGATGGCGGCGCGGGGCTTCGCGCGG
Source organism: uncultured Acidobacteriota bacterium (assembly GCA_963786555.1). Lineage (GTDB taxonomy): Bacteria > Acidobacteriota > Terriglobia > Terriglobales > Acidobacteriaceae > CAWBRT01. Next base: position 202,286 of record CAWAZO010000006.1, on the reverse strand, counting down.
GAAGACGGCGTTCATCTGGATTCCTGGCGCGCCGCCGTTTGCGGAGTGCCGTGCTCGCTCGAGTTCGGGCCGGAGTCGCCGGTCAAGCCGCTCGTCGCTGGCACGGCCAGCGGAGTGCTCTGCGGCGGCTGCCTCTCGATTCTGACTGCCGCGCTCGGCACGGCTTACGAGTTGGAGACCGATGACCGCATCCTGTTTCTGGAAGATGTGTCGGCAAAGCCCTACCAGATCGACCGTATGCTGATGCAGTTGAAATTTGCCGGCAAACTCGATGGCGTTCGGGGCATCATCTTCGGGGAGATGCTCGACTGTGTGCAACCCGGCGGCCAGCCGTACTCGCTGCAGGAGATCGTGGCTCGCATTGTGCGGAGCCTTGACATTCCCATCGCCTACGGAGTTCCTTCCGGCCACGTGGAGCGCGACAATGTGACGCTGCCTTTCGGGATCAACGTCGAGTTAAGCGTCACGGATTCATCCGTGCAGTTGCACATGGACGCCGCCACAATCCACTCCGCGGGACAGGCGCAGGGACGATGAATCCGCGCCATATCCATCTGATCGGAATCTGCGGTACGGCCATGGCGTCGCTGGCCGGCATGCTGAAGCAGCGCGGTTTTCACATTACTGGCTCCGATGTCGCAGCCTATCCGCCGATGTCGGACTTTTTGGCCGGCATTGGGATCGCGGTCTCGCAGCCATATGCGGAGGCGAACCTGAGCCCGCGTCCAGAGCTGGTCGTGATCGGCAACGCGCTTTCGCGCGGCAATGTCGAAGTGGAATACGTTCTCGATCAGCGGCTGCCGTTCACTTCCATGGCCGCGCTGGTGCACGAGGAGTTTCTGCGCGGCAGGGAAGTGCTGACCGTTGCCGGCACGCACGGCAAAACGACCACGACATCGATGCTCGCGTGGATCTTCCACGAAGCCGGACGCCAGCCGTCATTTCTCATCGGCGGAATCGCCGAGAACTTCGGCTCCAGCTTCGCCGTGACCGAGGGCCGCGAGTTCATCCTCGAAGGCGATGAATACGACACGGCGTTCTTCGACAAGGGCCCGAAGTTCATGCATTACTTTCCCGATGGCGTGATCCTGACCGCCGTCGAATTTGACCACGCCGATATTTACCGCAACCTCGACGAAATCAAGACGGCGTTCAAGCGGCTGGTAAACCTGGTTCCACGCCGCGGCCGCGTCATTGCCTGGGACGAGCAAGCCAGCGCGGCCAACACCAGACGATCCGGCAACCGAGATCAGATTTTGAAAGGTAGTGTCAGCGAGTGCGTCAGCCGCGCTTTTTGCACGGTCGAGCGCTATGGTTTCGCCGAGGACTCGGCTTGGCGGATTCGCGACGTGCGTTACGATCCGCAGTGTACCGCCTGGCGTGTGGAGCGCCACGGAAAGCCGTGGGCCGAGTTCGACTTCGCACTGGCGGGCGAATACAACGTGCTGAACGCCACCGCCGCCGCCGCACTGGCCGCCGGCTACGGCATCGATTCGGCAACCATTGGCGATGCTCTGCGCAGTTTCCGCAGTGTGAAACGGCGTTTGGAAGTGAAAGCGGAGATCGAAGGCATTACCGTGATTGACGACTTCGCCCACCACCCGACCGCGATTGCCGTCACCCTTCAGGCGCTGCGGACGCGCTTTGCCGGACGCCGCCTGTGGGCCATTCTCGAACCGCGCTCCAATACCTTGCGGCGAAATGTTTTTCAGCGCGAGCTGGTCGAAAGCCTGATGAACGCCGACGAGGTCGTCATGGCCGCGGTTTACTTCAAGCAGAGCGACGCGCTACGTCCGGAGGAGCGTCTCGACGTCAATGCCGTGGTCGCCGAACTCCAGCGCCGCGAACGCCGGGCGCGGCAATTTGCCGATGCCGATGCCATTGTCGCCGGCATTGCCAGTGAGCTGCGCAGTGGAGACGTGGTCGCCATTCTTTCCAACGGCGGTTTCGGCGGAATCTATGAAAAGCTGCCGGCGCGTTTGCGCGAGTTGCGCTGAGCGCTCGAAGAAACTACCCACGTTAGCCAAATGCGGGTGAACGTGGGGCGCCATCGCCGTTATACTCAGCTCGCGTGGACGCTCCGAGATGACATCTCAAAGTCTATTTCAGTGTTATGCCGCTGGCTTCGAAGTCGCACGCGGCGGGCTCGGCTGATCTGACCTCATTCCGAGGGTGCGCAGGGTACGAAGGATCAGGTCGCGCTCTTTTTCGAAGTTCGCTTTTTCGGGCAGCTTTTGCGTGGTCAGATAGCTTCGCGCCCGCGTAACCAGCTCATAGCGATCAGGGTCGGCCAGAGTCTGGCTGCCCCGGGCGTAAACCGGCGAGTAGCCATCGGAAGTGTTGGGGTCCCAATCCTGCTTGCGCGCATGGCACGCGGCGCAGGCCAGCAAGCAGTTCCAGCTCACGTCCGCAAGCTCGGGATAGCTCGCGATTGGCAGCAGGTGATCGATGCTGGAGCCGAACGACACCGTGTCGCGGCACGCGAGCATATCTTTTCCGCAGTAAGCGCAACGGCATCCGTCCCGCAGCCATATCGCCAAGGTCTGGGGATCCCACTGCTTCATGAATTCCTTGCGCACCAAGTCTTCCGCGATGTGTAGGTAGTCCATCTGCTCTCCCTCGACCGCCATTTTTGCTGTGCTAGAACCTTTTCCGAGTTGGTGTATCCCTCAATATCACCGCCGGGCGTGGAAGCCCGGCTAAGTCCGCGGATATACCTTCCGCGAATCTGGTCTAGCCCGCAAGCCATTTATGTGCGGATACTTACAGCATTTCCCGTTGGCGCAGCGGACGGCGGGCCGGAGCGCCGAGGACTGAGGACTAAGTTTTCCTGAGCTGAGGAACTCTTTCGTAAGCTGCTGATACGCTGGCGCTTACTCGACTTTATAATCCCGGTTGCGGAGCACGTCGTGGGCGTCTTCCAACTGCCGCTGCAAGAGAATGGCGGCCAGAGCGATCACGAATACGGCTCCGGCTATCAGCAGCAAGACGCCATAATATTGCGCCGGGTGACGAAGCGCCTGGATGAAGTGGCGGCCATAGTGCGACGCTATGGAGGCAATGGCAGCATACCTTGCGGCGCGGCTCAGCGTGACCACCACAACGAAGTTTCTCGGCCGGTAATTCAGCACGCCGGCAGCCGCGAAGAAGGCGCTGGTGGGTGAAGGAATGGGCACCGCCGAAGAAAGTGCCAAGGCTCCAGTGCCCCACTTTTCGAAAAAAGCGAGGAGCTTGGTAACCTTGCGTTCGCCGAACTTATCCCGCAAGTAGCTGGCACCGGCATGGTGCGCCATTCGGAACGTCATGTAGGCGCCAATGACGGAGCCCACGGTCGCCACTGCGGCATAGTAATACCAGGGATCGCGATGCCGTGCCGCGAGGATGGCCGTCAGAATGTCCGGACCGGCGAAGGTTGGTAGCGGGGTACTGTCGGCAACGGCCAGCAGAAAGAGTCCCAGAATGCCCAGGTGGCGCAACACGGACATGTAGCTGGTATGCCGCCGCGCCGCTGGCTGGAGGAAAGTCGCAAATACTTCGAAAAGTTGCACTCTGTCTACTTTACCAGCGACCGCCGAAAAGAGCAGCCGCGAGATAAAGTGACTCTGTGGCTGCTCTTTGTCTAATGTCTGGAGCTTTGTGACATAACTCAGGCTGCAATGCCGAGCGGAGCGAACTCAGAAAACAAGGTCATCCGCTACTTACGTTCCAGCAATCTCGCGCCGAGCACGACTCCGTCGCGGCCATCGTGCAGTTTGAGCGGAAAGACCAGGACGTTCCAACTCCAATGCGGCGTGGTGGTGGGCAGGTGCGGGACGCCGCGTTGTCCGCGGCGATCGATATAGGTCTCGCGCGTGTCGGCCACGGTGCGAATGATTTCGCGGAATTCGTCTCCAAGTTCGGGATACTCTTTGAAAAGGTTCTTTCCCGGAAACCAAGCGCGCTTGCGCTCGCTGAGCGAAGCGAAATAATCGTTGACGTACTGCCAGTCACCTTCGCGATCGAGAATCTCCAGCGCGACATCATCGCCCATCGCCATGCTGATGCGCGAGTAGAAAAAGTCGCGGGCATCGACCACCACCGGCCGGCCGCGCTGCTTGCCCTCGAAGCTGCGCAGAGCGCTGACGAGGTCGTCGACCGAGCTGTAACCCTTGAGTAGGTGCATATCGGCGATGCCGCCGAACTTGCGTTCCAGGGTGGCTGAAAGAATGATGATGGGAACCTGCGGCCGTTTGCGGCGAAGACTTTCGGCTACTTCGGTGCCGAATTTTCCCTGTCCCAGGTTGTAATCGAGCACCGCAATGTCGATTTCATCCAGCTGGGCTTCGGCCTCTTCGACGGACTTGGAAGTGAGGACCGCATAGCCCTTCTGTCGCAAAATTGCCGAGCGCACCATCAGGTTGTCCTCGCGATCATCGAGCAGCAGAACCCTTATAGGGGTGCGCGAACCGCCGTTGCGATCGTCTTCAACGATTCCCGGATTTTCTTCGTCCATGCTTCCGTATCTTCCTGGTGGGCTGCGGTGCCGGATGCCGGTCCGCTCGGTTAATCCTTCGTGAGTTTGCGGACCGCCTTGACCATCTCGGGCAACCGGTTGAAGGCCGCAATCGCACGCAGCCACTGATGATTGTCAATGGCGGGGTTCCGCTTACGATGGTGTTCGGCGGCACGTCTCGAATGCCGCTCTGGGCGGTGGCGATGGCATGATCTCCAATCGTGCAATGGCCCGCCGCGCCGACCTGTCCGGCGAGCATGACATGCTTGCCTACGCGGGTAGAACCGGCAAGACCGACCTGCGCGCAGAGCATCGTGTTCTCGCCAATTTTCGAGCCGTGCCCGACTTGCACAAAGTTGTCGATTTTGACGCCGTCGGCGATGCGGGTTTCGCCGATGGTGGCGCGGTCTATGCAGGAATTCGCCTGCACTTCGACGTTGTTGCCGATCACCACCGTGCCTGACTGCACAATCTTGTGCCAGCCTTCGCCGTCGGGCGCAAAGCCGTACCCGTCGGCGCCGATCACGACTCCATTCTGCAAGATGACATTGTCGCCGATGCGGCAGAACTCACGCACCACGGCGTGCGAGTGGGCGAAAAAATTATTCCCAATCGTCACTCCACGGTAGATCACGACATGGGGCAGCAGGGTGCAGTTGGCGCCGATCTCAACCTCGTCGTCGATGACAACGTAGGCGCCGACGTGGGCGTTGGGCCCGATCTTAGCCGAGACGGCAATCACCGCCGTGGGATGAATGCACGGCTGATAATGTGGCGGCGAATAGAAAAGTTCCAGAGCTTTGGCGTAGGCGAGGTGAGGATTTTGACAGCGCAGATACCGCACGGCCGTTGGCCGGAAAGTCGGGCGAGACGATGATAGCCGCCGCCTTTGTCGTGGCTGCCGCTGCCGTGTACTTCGGGTTCGTCAGGAAAGTCAATTCCGTGGGACCGGCTTCGCCGACTCCCGCCAATCCGGTAATCTCCAATTCGGCCGGAACGTTTTCCGCCGTTGCGCCAATCGACCTTGCGATTTCAAGAAGTTTCATTCTTCAGATTCCAGCATCCAGCTCTGGAGTGATTCCGGAAAGATACCTTCCGCGACTCCGCTCTGGCTTGAGCACAAAGAAAGGACTTCGGAAATTCCCACAATGGTGGTGCGCTTGCGCGCCGGGTACGGGCGATGAATTGCCCAACGGCTCGCGGCGCGGGTAGTACTCTCAAGTGCGCGGGTTACAGTTTAGCAGGCATTGCTAGCTGCTTCTATGCCAAGGAATGTGACGCGAATGAACAGTCTGCCAGCCTTCCCTTGAAGTGCCACCGGCGAGAGCGGCTGAAAAATGAAAGTGTCTGCCATCGCCGGCGATCGTGATCGCAAAAGTATCTGCGGTTTTCAGGCGTAACTCTGCACTTAACTCCTGACGGATTATGGGCCGGTTTCGCTTGAGCCGCTGCCGCGAGAGTCGTCGAACAAGGGCACCTGGCGGATATCTTCCGCGGGCTTGCGCCGCCGTGCCTGGCTGCCGATCACGGCCAGCACGGTCAACTCGGCCACCGCCGTGCGCGGAACAAAAATTCGCTGGGTGTTCGAGCGGGTGTCCGGCGGGTTCAGGAAAAAACCGTCCGCAGTCACCTGGGTAAGGTCGTTCGGCATCAGCCCTTCGAGCATTTCACCATCCCGGAAGCGCAGGCGAACCCACAGCCCCTCGGTCCTGGGTCGGCTGGTAAAGGTCTTTCGTTGCAAGGTCTCGGAGTCGCCGAACTCGCGGACAAAAAAAACGCCTTTGATGTCGCTCAACTGAATGCGGACCGCGGTTCCGGCAGTATTGAGAAGCTCTAATTTGCTGTCGGAGATGAAGTTGGCCGGGGGCAGGTATCCCTGCACCGAGTCCCGATCCAGCTTGCGGACGACAACTTTCTTGTGGGTGGAAGACATTTTGCGTGAAATGTTAAAAATTAGCCTGAATCCGGCGAACGCATTTTTGGCATGGGCTGGGTTCCGGCCTGCCTGATTGTCGCATCTTTTTGTGAAAAAAGGGGATTCCCGATTTTCCAGGGTAGCCAAACGAATAACGGTTGTGTTATTGTTTTTGCTTTGTAGCAGAATTGTTGCAGTTGCGTGTAAGTAGTTGGTAGTGAGATATTTACGACCGGAACAGAAGGGCGCTGCAAAGTCGGGAAAGAGCGGCAGGTGTGATTGTGCCGGTTTTTTTCGCGCAGTGGCGCTCCGAGATCGTTACTAGCACGAATGGCTGACTACATTTATACGATGGAAATCCGGCTCACCCCTGATCAGTTAAAGGTGGTGAGTTTGGTGCAGGAAGCGGCCCGCGCCCACGGCATGAACGTATATCTGACGGGCGGGGCGATTCGTGACATCCTGACCGGATTGCCCATCCGCGATCTCGATTTCACGGTCCAGGGCAATGCCCTGAAACTGCAAAAGGATCTTGAGCGCGCCGGAGCGCAAGTCGAAGTCATCAGCGAGGAAACAAAGACCTTGCATGCGGTGCTGCCAGGCCCTGTGCGCGTGGAAATCAGCATGGCGCGTTCGGAGACCTACGGCGAACCGGGCATGCCGCCGCAAATCGCCGCCGCGACGATCAACGAAGATTTGCGCCGGCGCGACTTCACGGTCAATGCGATTGCGCTTTCGCTCAATCCCGGCTCGCGGGGTTTGCTGCTCGACCCGTTCAATGGATCGGCCGACGTGGAGGCCAAACTCATCCGCGTGCTGCATAATTATGCCTTCCTGGAAGATCCTTCGCGCCTGATTCGCGCCACCCGCTTTGCGGCGCGCTTCCACTGGGAGTTGGAAGAGCGGACGCAAGCTCGCTACGCCGCGGCGAAAGAGAACAACTACATCGAGTATATAAACCGGAAAAATATCGGCTACGAGATCGAGCAGATCGCCTTCGAGGACAACCCGCTGCATATCATGCAGGCGCTCGAAAAAGAGGGCTGGCTCAAGGTGTTGCATCCGCAGTGGTCCACGGCAAAGGTTGACCAGAACGAAATGTCGCAGTGGATGAAAACGCGTCAGCTACTTCAGGACATGGGGTATACGGTCGATGCGGCGCCGTTGGCGTTGTATTTCCTGACCAAGCGGATGGGAGAAAAGGATATTGCGGAGATTCAGCGCCTTATTCCGCACAAGGAGTTTGTCGCTGCCTGGCAGGCAGTCGAAGAAAACGGCAAGGAACTGGCGAAAAAACTGGCAGGCAAGGATGCATCGACTCCCTCGCGCGCCTGGAGAATGCTGAGTTCGGCTAAGCCGGAGGCGATTCTGTTTCTCGATGTCACTTCGCGCCAGCAGGCGGTCTCGGAGAAGATCAAGAACTACTTTGGGAAGTGGAGGCAGATGCAACAAAAGCTGCCGCTTCCCGAGATGGCGGAAATGCGCATCACGCCTCAACTTCGCGGAATATCCGAAGATCGCCGAAGAGGCTTTCCTGCTGCTGCTGGATGGCAAGCTGCGGAACCATTCCGAGATTGTCAAATTCTTGAAGCCCTATGAACCGCCGCTGCCTCCACCCCCGCCTCCGCCCGCCAGACGACGCGGCGCCAAGGCCGCTGCGGCAAAGCGGCTGCAGGGCAGGCGGCTGCTGCCGTCCCAAGAGAGGACGCAAGCCGAAAGAAGCTGTCGCTCCGGGTGCGCCAGCGGAGCCGGTAGCGCCAGTGCGGGCGAAGCCCGAAGAAGGTGGCAGCCAAGCCGGCGGCAGAACCTCAGGCGGAAAAAGTGGAAACCAAGGCGGCCAAGCCCGCCTCGCCAAGCCTGCGCCTGCCAAAAAGCTCAGCCGGAGCCGGCTGAAAAAGTTCAGCCTCAGGCGGCGAAAAAAATCGCCAAGCCCCAGCCCGCGAAGCCGGCCGCCAAGGAGAAGCCAGCACCCGCGAAGCCTGCGGCGAAGAAGGCGCCGGCCGCAAAGAAGCCTGCCAAGGCCCCGGCGAAGAAACCGGCAAAGCGCAAGTAGTAATCAGCAAGAGCTGACGGCACGCAGGATGGATTTTGCGCACGACAAGCACTGGCCGGGTCTGCCATTGACGGATGCCGTTTAGTCGGTCGCACAACGGACCCCGGTTTTCCTCAGCTCATAATCCTTTTCGCCTGATCGCAGGCTTTCGCTAGCAAGTACAATGAGGAGACCGAGAGCATTTCCGGGTTGGTGTATTCCAATTACCGCCGGACGCTAACTTCATCTCGGTAAACGCCCGGCGTTTACCGGGTTCCCTAACGCCAGGCTCCGGGATATACCTTCCGCGGCTTCGGTCTAAAGTATTCGGTCAAACAAGGACTCATGTCGGACTTCGTTCATCTTCACCTGCATACCGACTATTCCATGCTCGACGGCGCTTGCGACGCCAGCGAGCTTTGCAAACGCGCCAAGGCTTTGGGCATGCCCGCCGTGGCCATGACCGACCACGGCAACATCTTCGGCGCAGTCCATTTCGTCAATGCGGCGAAAGAAGCCGGCATCAAGCCGATCGTCGGTTGCGAGTTGTACATCTGCAAGAAGGAAGACCATCGGGCGGCTCCCGAGGGCGACACCTACAATCACCTGATCGTGCTGGCGGAGAACGAGGAAGGCTACCGCAACCTGGTCAAGATCACTTCTGAAGCATCGCTTCATGGTTTCTATTACAAGCCACGAATTTCAAAGCAATTTCTTGCGGAGCATTCGAAGGGACTGATCGGCTTGTCCGCCTGCTTGAAGGGCGAAGTGGCCGAAAGCCTGACGGAAGGCAGGTACGATGCCGCGCGCAAGGCGGCGGTTACGTTCAACGACATCTTCGGAGCCGGCAATTTCTTCCTCGAGATACAGGATCAGGGTCTGCCGGAGGAAAAGCGCATCCACGACGACCTCTTCCGGTTGGAGCGTGAACTCGGCATCCCGATGGTCGCGACCAATGACAGCCACTACCTTTGCGAAGACGATGCCCACGCGCAGGACGTGATGCTTTGCATTCAGACCGGCAAGTCGGTGCACGAGACCAACCGGATGAAGTTTTCGACCAACCAGTTCTTCGTCAAGAGCGCGGAGGAGATGCGGCGGGTTTTCAACGGAGCAGAGGGTGTCCTGACCCGTACGATGGGCATTGCCGAGCGCTGCAATCTGAAGATTGGAGAAGATCAAGAATCCGTTTCCGCGTTTCGATGTTCCCGAAGGACACACGGCGGACAGCTATTTCGAGCAGGTGGCCCGCCAGGGTTTCGCGCGCAGAACGGAATGGCTGCGGGAGATGCAACAGGAGGGGCGGCTGCGCAAGAGTTTTGCCGATTACGAGCAACGGCTCAACCGCGAGATACAGATCATCCAGCAGATGCAGTTTTCCGGCTATTTCCTTATCGTGTGGGACTTTATCCGTTACGCCAAGGAGCATGGCATCCCTGTCGGTCCGGGTCGCGGATCGGCTGCCGGCTCCCTGGTTGGCTACTCGATGGGGATCACCGACATCGATCCCTTGCAGAATGAGTTGCTGTTTGAGCGCTTCCTCAACCCGGAGCGCGTGTCGATGCCCGACATCGATGTCGATTTCTGCATGAACCGGCGGGGCGAGGTCATTGACTACGTCACCCAGAAGTACGGTCGCGAGCAGGTGGCGCAGATCATTACCTTCGGGACCATGGCGGCCAAGGCGGCCATCAAGGACGTCGGACGCGTGCTCGACATGCCCTACGCCGAGGTGGACCGGATCGCCAAGATGATACCCGGAACCGTCGGCATGACCATCGACAAGGCGATGGGCGAGTCGTCGCAACTGGCCGAGGTCTACGAGCCGGGAGCCACAGATCAAAGAGCTGATCGACACGGCGAAAAAGCTTGAGGGAATGGTCCGCAACGCCGGAGTGCATGCCGCCGGCGTCGTGATCTCCCCGGTTCCGCTCGATGAACTGGTGCCGCTCTACAAGACGAAAAACGATGAAATCGTCACCGCCTACGACATGAAGGCGGTGGAAAAGATGGGCCTGTTGAAGATGGATTTCCTCGGGCTCACGACCTTGACGATCGTCGATGATGCGCTCAAGTTAATCTTGCAGAATCTGTGGGGAAAAGATTGATTTAGAAAGAATTGCGCTGGACGATCATGCGACGTATGAAAGAGTTTTCCACAACGGCAACACGTCGGGCGTTTTCCAGTTTGAATCCGAAGGCATGCGCGATGTGCTGCGGCGTTACAAGCCGAGCACTTTGGAAGACCTGACGGCCTTGAATGCGCTCTATCGTCCCGGCCCGATCCAGGGCGGCATGATTGACGACTTCATCGAGCGCAAGTGGGGACGGCGGCGGGTCGAATATGAGTTGCCGGAGCTGGAGAAGCTGCTCAAGGAAACCCTGGGCGTCATCGTTTACCAGGAACAGGTCATGCAAATTGCCAACGTGCTGGCCGGCTATTCGCTGGGCGAAGCCGACCTGCTGCGGCGGGCAATGGGCAAGAAAAATCCGGAAGAGATGGCCAAGCAGCGCGACCGTTTCCTTTCCGGTGCGCACGAACGCGGCTTCCCCAAGGACAAGAGCGAAAGAATTTTCGATCTGATGGAGCAGTTCGCGGGCTACGGGTTCAACAAGTCGCACTCGGCTGCCTACGCGCTGCTGGCTTATCACACGGCCTATCTGAAGACGCACTACCCGGTGCAGTTCATGGCCGCGCTGCTGACATCGGTGACCGGCAAGACCGACGATGTGGTGAAGTACATCAAGGAATGCCGTGAGATGGGCATTTCCGTCGAGGCTCCGGACATCAACCTGAGCGATTCCAGCTTTACCCCGCACGGAGAAGCGATCCGCTTTGGACTGGCGGCGGTTAAGAACCTGGGGCAGAATGCGATACAGTCAATTGTTGAAGCTCGCAAGCAAGTCGGCTCGTTTCGCTCGATTTATCAGTTTTGCGAGAAAGTCGATCTGCGTCTGTTGAACAAGCGAGTGCTCGAATCGCTGATCAAGTGCGGAGCCATGGATTCGCTCGGCCGGCGGGCGCAGTTGTTCGCGGTTCTCGACAAGGCGATGGAAGCAGGCGCAGAAGGTGCATCGCGATGCGCAGGCCGGTCAGCACGGCTTGTTTGGGGTCTTTGACGAGCAGCCGAGTCACGCCAACGACGCGCTTCCGGAGACTCCCGACTGGGACGAGAGCACGCGCCTGCAATACGAAAAGGAAGTGCTGGGATTCTTCATCTCCGGGCATCCGCTGGAAAAGTACGCCGACAAGCTGGAAGATTTGCACGCGCTCAGCACGGCTACCCTCAACGCCATGAAGCGCTCGACCGCGAAAGGGGAAGAAATTTTCGCGGCCGGGGTGCTCGGCGGATTGCGGGTGCTGAAATCGAAAAGAGGCGAGCATGTACGCCAATGTGGCCCTGGAAGATATGGAAGGCCGAATTGACGTGATGATCTTTCCGGAGGCATTCCGGCGGCTTGGGGAGAAGGTGAAGCTGGAGGTTCCAGTTCTGGTCAAGGGAAGCGTACGGGTCGAAGAGGGCGCGGCGCCGAAACTGGCGATTTCCGAGATTACTCCGATGGAGGAGGCTAAGCCGAAGCTGGCCAGGGCATTGCGGCTTGCGCATCTCGCTGGCCGACGCCTCGGTCGAAACCGTCGACGAGTTGCACGCCATCTTCGTGCAATCGCCGGGAGAGGCCAAGGTGATGTTCGATCTGGCGTCGCCGGGCGAGTTCGTGGCCGTGATGGAGGCCGAGGGCTATAATATCCTGCCGGACCGTGCGTTCATCCGCAGAGTGGAAGAGCTGTGCGGGCGAGGCAGTGTCATCATCATCGACTGATCGGATTTTGTCATGGCTGCACCGCGCAAAGCCAACAGTTCCTGACAGGCTGAAGAATGCGTCCGGAACGAGTGCCTCCGATTTGGAGGGGCAATCCTGGCATCAACTTGGCATACTGCCGGCACTTGATTTCCGGGTGCGCGCCGTGCAGAACATCTGGGACGCCTCCGCGGAAAAGAAAGCGAACATGGAAGCAACGTCAGCAGCCCAGCTCGAGTTGGAGAAGATTGAAGAGCAGATTGCCCAGCTTGAAAGCGCCGCCGGGGATAACACGGAAGCCCAGCGGCAATTGAAGGCCCTGGAAGAGCGCGTCGGCAACCTGCGGCGGCAGGTGACGGCTGCCATGGGGGCGTGGCAGAAGACTGAGTTGGCGCGGCATCCTCAGCGGCCATACCTGCTGGATTATGCCAGCCTGATGTTTGAGGGCTTCGACGAGATTCATGGCGACCGCCGCTTTGGCGACGACCCCGCCATGATATGCGGCATGGCAAACTTCCGGGGACAGCCCGTGCTGGTGGTCGGTCAGCAGAAGGGCCGCGACGTGAAACAGCGCGTCTACCGGAATTTTGGCCAGTCGAGCCCGGAGGGATACCGTAAGGCCCTGCGCGCCATGCGCATGGCGGAAAAATTCGGTCATCCGATCTTTGACCTTCGTGGACACTCCCGGAGCCTACCCCGGACTGGGAGCCGAAGAGCGCGGGCAGGCGGAAGCCATTGCCTATAACCTTCGGGAAATGGCGCGGATCAAGGTTCCGGTGATTGTCACGATCACGGGCGAAGGCGGCAGCGGAGGCGCTCTGGCAATCGCCATTGGAGACCGCGTACTGATGCTGGAGAACAGCATCTACTCGGTGATTTCGCCGGAGGGCTGCGCCTCCATCATGTGGCGCGACGCTACCAAACGTGATGTCGCCGCCGAGGCGCTGCGCATCACCGCAAAAGACATGGTGGAACTCGGGGTTATCGACGCGGTCGTGCTCCGAACCCGCAGGCGGCGCGCATCGCGACCCCAAGGCGGCGGCGGATCTGCTGGCGGCCGAGTTGCACAAGCAGCTCAGCGAACTGAAGGCGCTCTCGCTCGAACAGTTGCTGGCGGCGCGTTACGAGAAATTCCGCAAGATGGCGCAGTTCTTTACCGAAGGGTAGGAGAGTGCTTCGTCATGGAGCATCGCCCATGTCGCACTCGCTGTTTTCTGTAGTTACCTCTTCCGTGCGCGCCAGTTTTGCCAAGACGGCGGGGCGCGTTGATACGGTGCGGCGAAAAATCAAGTAGATGCAGGTGAACTGAACGCGCCGGTTACCATTTTGCATTACGATCGTACCTGGTAATCATTACCGCCGTAAGTTGCTCCGTGGAATCAATAGTGCAATCTTTGATTCCATGGGAATGAGGAAAGAGACGCGACTGAGGCTGGTTCTTCCGGTTCGAGTATCCGCCGAAAATGCCGCCGGCGCCTTGTTCGAACAAAACTGTAAAACAGTTGATTTAACGGTAAACGGACTCCGCGTGGCGGGTCTCACGCAGACTCTTCAGCGTGGCGCCATCATCAATATAAGTTATGGTGCTAAGAGTGTGCCTGCCCGGGTCATGTGGATCGGGGAAATGGGTACCGAATCGCAAGGTCAAGCTGGTCTGCGAGTGGTCGGCGAGTGGAAGAATCTTTGGGGGCGTGCAATCCCCCAGATACCCGGAGACGGATTTCCCAATTCCACATACACGCGCGAGGCAAAGCCTGACTCGAAACCTCGGCCCAAGGATGATCTCGCGCCGACCCTGCCGGTTGAAAAGGCGGCCGATGCCGTACCGCGGGAGGCGAAGCAAGCACGGGCGCAATTCGTCAGTTTTCTACCGAGAGCGGACCTGCTGGATCGAATGCTCCGAGAGCCTCGTCTCAAACTTCAGCTTCCGGTTCGCGTCTTCGGAATGAGCGAGGCTGGACGTCCCTTCGTGGAGAACGCGAGGACGGAGGACATCAGCCAGAATGGTGCCCACCTTACCGGACTGAGTTGTGAGATCAGAAAAAACGAAGTTTTGACATTGGTGTACCAGGATCGCAAAGGCCGGTTTCGGGTGGTCTGGAGCAGGAAGCATGACACTCGGGAGGTATTTGAGGCCGGATTGCGTGCCTTGGACTCGAAACAGAATTTCTGGGCAGTCGATTTTCGCGGGATTACGGATGAGTGCGGGCCCGTGGAGCGACGGGTTGGGCATCGCTATCTTTGTGGTGGCGCGGTTTCTATTTGGCAGCCTGGTACCAAGCATTTTGTGCGCGGCACGGTGGCAGACCTCAGTTTGAGTGGGTGCTACGTCGAAATGATGGCTCCGCTGAATGTTTGCGACCGGGTCGTTCTCATGCTCAACGTGAACGGAACGGAAGTGCGCGCGGCAGCGGAGGTGCGAACCTCTCATCCTGGAATGGGAATGGGATTGAAGTTCAGGGATTTGTCGGAAACGGACCGGTCTGGGTTGCGCGTCTTGATCTCCAGTTTTGGCCACTCAGGAAGCGGCCAGATCGACGCTCGAGCAGAAGGGGGATCGGGAAAAGAAGTCAGGAAAACCTTCGAGGACAAAGAAATCCTTCAACGCGAGCCCGAGAAAGTGATATCACGGTAGCGCGTAAGCAGAGTTGTGATGTACGCTGCAAAGTAGTTCTTCAAAGGTGACCGCTCAATTCTCTCCGATCCATGGAAAGCCTCGCTCAGGAAAGCCTCGCTCATGGGTGCAGTTTTGGATGATGCAGAAGCTTCTTTGATGAAAAGAGGCGGTTGCTTTGCCGTCGAGCATCGTATTGAGTGCCGTATATCGTGCCAACACCAAGTCATGCGTGCGCAACCAAGAAGCTCAAGACAAGGTCTATCTGGAAGGGTTGGATGACAGAAACATTGCGAGTGCCGGTGCTCGTGGTCGACGACTCGGCTGTTCAACGTCTAATCCTGAAAAACTGCCTGCTTGAGCGTGGCTTTCAACCGATTGTAATGGAAAGCGGCGAGGAGGCTTTGGCCGCCCTCCAAGCCCCGAATGCTCCCCGTTTGGTGATCCTGGATTGGGAATTACCGGGGATGAGTGGCCTGGAAGTATGCCGCAGCATTCGCGGCCGTAAGGCGGAGCGGTACACCTACATTCTCATGCTGACCAGCAAGTCGGATTCGGCGCATGTTGTCGCCGGATTGGAATCCGGAGCCGATGACTTCGTTCACAAGCCGTTCGACCCGGCAGAGCTGGGCGCAAGGCTGGCGACCGGATGCCGGATCCTGCAATTGGAAGAGCAATTGGTAACCGCCCGCGATGAGCTACATCGGCTTGCCATGCACGACAGCCTCACCGGCCTGTTCAACCGGGGGGCTATTCTCGAGCTGCTACGGAAGGAGATGGCAAGAGCCAGCAGACATCAGATGCCGGTTGGGGTCATGATGCTTGACCTGGATTATTTCAAAGGGGTGAATGACACATTCGGACACTTAGCCGGCGACCAGGCGCTAAAGCGCGTTGGAGACCTCCTCCAATCCAGTTTCCGTTCTTATGACACCGCTGGACGGTTCGGCGGAGAAGAGTTTCTTGTCGTGCTGCCGAATTGTGGTTATGCGGACCTGAAGCAGCGCGCCGAGATGGTGCGTTTATCGATGGCGGGCCTGAGGTTGGAGTTTGATAGCCGACCCTGCTCCCTCACCGTGTCGATAGGGGTTACGGCATTCGATCCGAATTTTGCGGAGAGCTTGGAAAGTCTCTTGCAGCGTGCTGATTCCGCACTCTATGAAGCGAAGCACTACGGTCGAAATCGAGTGGGCGGCGCTGCGGCACAGTCGTAGCACAAAGACAAGGTTGAAAGTTCCTGCAATACCTTAGTTCCGATAGTCCATCAGCTCTGACGGTTTCCCTTTCTGAAGTTCGAATCTTTCTTCCTGAGAGCAATGCCTCAAGCTAGAGATAGCAGGCAACTCTGAGTCATGCTCCGTCCTCTGTAATAGCCACAACGAAAAGGGGGTCTGGGATGCCTGGTGCTGGTACAGATAGGAGTTTCATTTCCATGCAAGATGCCGTGTTGTGCGTTGACTGCGAGGTGGTCAGCACCAGCTCGAATGATAAATGCCCGGTCTGTAGCAGCCGCTCGCTATTTAGTCTTTTCCGGATGCTGGGGGGAACTCTGTCCGATCGAAAAACAGAGTTCAGGGAGCAACGAGGTGAAGCCGTGAAATACGACCTGGAGATCACGCTCAAACTGAAAGAGATGACGGCAAGAGACCTGAACGATGCCATCACGTCAATCAACCGGCTGACACTGCCCATCCACGGTTGCCTGCTGGAGTCTTTCCACATCAACGTGGATTCCTATATCGAAAGCGATGAGCAAGGCCACATAAAAGCCGCGTAATGACGGCGGAAAGTCACCGGTAGCGCTACGAAGCACGATCCTGTCGTGTAGGAGTAGAGGCGCCCAAGCCTGCATCCATGAATCTGATCTAATCCAACCGGCAGACCATCAGTTGCGCATTTTCATAGGGACAAACCAACCCCAGGTTTGAGGGTTTCTCCAGCACTACCCAGTTGACGCCGTAAGTTTGCCGCAAGCGCGCAAAATCCGATGGTTGAAAGTTTTTCCAGCCGCTCTGTGATCGCATCTGTTCCTGCCAGGTTTCCGCCAAAGCCGGGAACATCGTGACCGCGCCTGAATCCTTGACGTTATCGGCGAGCATCGAGCGCTCAGCGAGTGCGCGAAATCCGTGCTGCTCTTCCGCTGCGAAGTTCATGTGCTCCGGATCGAGCGCGAAATAAGCATCCACCGGGGTGTTATCGCGAATCCACAGAAATGTTTGCACCCAGGGGTTGGGCGACGAGACGCCGGGCAATTCAAGGTGCGGGGTGGCAGGGAATAGCTCTCTTTGCGCAAAGAACATGCCGGCGCAGAGTGGAGCGAACAGAACGAGCCATCGCCAAACGTGACGCTTGAGCACGAACTGCGCCAGCAATCCGCCAGAGAAAATAAACAGCAGGACATAAGTCAGGTGCAGGTATCGCATTGGCTGGAGCAGCGTAAACCGCTCGAAGCGCGTCGGAACCGTGATGGCAAGTCCAAGGAAAAAGAAGAGCAGCCCGAACACGTTTAACGCTTTGCACATCAAGTCGAGTTCGACGAGCCGCTGCTTACGGGCGATGCGGCAAAACCACCAGAAGACAACGAACGGAGCGAAGACGCCCACCCACTCGTACCATTCCCAGCGCAGGAGAAAAAAGTAAGACCGGCTCTGCAGCGCTTCGTGATAGGCACTCGAAACCGGTGGAAACAGGCCCAGCGGAAGCAAGATGGCCGCGGCGCTTTCATGCAGGCGGGGTGTGCTTGAAAGCCAGCGCATAGCAATCAGGATCAGCGCAAAGGAAACGCCGAAGACGCTCATCAGAGGATGAATTGCGGCCGTAAATAAAGCCCACAATCCGGCGCGCAGATACCGCCGCTCCGTCGCGTTGGCCACGATCATCAGCACCGACGCGGCGGAGAGCGAACGCGTGTTCAGATATTGATCCATGATGTAGAGCGATGTTCCCGCCACCGGAAGCGTCAGCAGCGAGGCAACCAGCGCAACTCCGCCCCAGCTTGCCAGGGGATCGCGAAAGAGCGCGCGGGCAATTCTCCAGCAACCCAGCAACAGCGTGAAAATGCAGGCCACCTGCCACAACAGAAGCGCCCAGTCGAACGGCAGATGGGTAACGCGGACCGATGCGGCGATAAGATCTGGAAACAGCGTCATCCCCGCGTGCGACGCAAAAAAACCAGTGTTGAAGGGATACAGCGCCGGGTTGAGCAGTTTCTTGATTCCGGGCAGATAGATTTCCGCGTCTTCGATGTAGGGGTGGTATCCATGCACCGCCAGCGCAGCCACGGTGATCGCTGACAGCACTCCTAGCTGCCGTAGCGTGAGCCGGTTGGTCACTGTCATCCTTTCCTGGCTGCAAGACTGGATCGTTTCATTCCGAACAGATGATACTCGGTTGAGGGGCGGGGCTGGACGGCATCAACAACATCTTCCGCTACTTTGCCGGGCCGGGCAGCGAATCGCGTGAGTAGTAGGTTGCAATGTCTGTCTCCAGCGTGCGTCCTTCATCACTGAGAAACTGAAAGTGAGCGAAGCCCCATTTTTGTAAAGCAAACTGCATGGTCGTTCGAAGCACACCCAATCCGTAAACAACACTACGGCGGAGATTGATGGAGGATGCCTCCTTGAAATACTTCGTCGGGCAGGAAACCTCTCCGACCCGGAACCCGAAATGAACGCACTGCGCCAGCATCTGGTTATCGAAGACGAAGTCGTCGGAGTTTTCAATCAGGGGCAGCTTCAGCAATACCTTGCGGCTGAATGCGCGATATCCCGTATGGTATTCGGAAAGTTTCACCCCCAGAAACAGGTTCTCAAATGCGGTCAGAAAGCGGTTGGCCACGTACTTATAAAACGGCATTCCGCCGCGGAGAGCCGTGCCGCCGATGATTCGCGAGCCGAGAGCGACGTCGTATACGTCGTCGGCAACCATGCTGGCCATGGCGGTAATCAGCCGCGGAGTGTACTGGTAATCGGGGTGAAGCATGATGACCACGTCAGCCCCGGTGGCTAAAGCTTCGCGGTAACAAGTTTGCTGATTGCGGCCATATCCATAATTGCGGTCGTGAACAAAGCAGATAAGGCCTAACTGGCGCGCCAGCTCTACCGTATGATCGGAGCTGTGGTCGTCGACCAGGATTACTTCATCCACCAGTTCTGGCACTTCAGAAATGGTAGCTTCCAAGGTCTTTTCGGCATTATAGGCAGGCAAGACCACCGCGATACGTTTCCCGCTTATCATGATTACTTCTCCAAAATCGCTTCTCCCAAAAAGCGGTGCCACCCAATGGCCACAGTTTATCCT
The DNA here is from genome assembly GCA_963786555.1 of uncultured Acidobacteriota bacterium. Taxonomy (GTDB): domain Bacteria; phylum Acidobacteriota; class Terriglobia; order Terriglobales; family Acidobacteriaceae; genus CAWBRT01. The sequence continues at coordinate 183,133 of CAWAZO010000006.1, read as the reverse complement.
TGTCAACACAGGAGATGCGGCTACAGCAGCAATCTGGCACGGGGAAGACGGCTTTATCTTAACCCGGCGCATACTCGCGTAGCAATTCAACTTCAGGAGCACATCGCGCGCCGGTTTTGCCATCGGAGGACTTTCGTCGCAGGCTGCCTGCTGCAAGATCGAGCACATTGCAAACTTCGCGCGACGAATCCGGGGACGAAGTGTTTAATGATTTAGCGGCCGAAGCTCGATCAGTCTTTACGCAGATTTTACAAGTGTTGCATTGCCAGCCTCTGGCCTAAAATCAGACAATCCTGGAGAGCGGTAAGAGAATGACACCGCAGGCTTCCGTTCTTTTCTCGCGATGCGTGAGAGGGTTACTCGGCGCGAGCACTTCTCCAGGCGGCAACCGGAAAACCGTGAGGTTTGTAATCGATCCTGCCCGGGCGGAAATGTGGAGTAGCCGAGAATGCACTTGAGAAGAAATCCAGTTTTGGCGCTCGTTTTCGGCATGGGAATGAGCGTATCGGCGGGACTTGCCGGTGCGAGTTGCCTGCAATCCGAAAGCGCGCCGCAGGTATCCGCGAGTTCGCAGGCGAGGGCGATGGGAACCGTGAAAGCCGTCACTGGCGACCAGATCACGCTCGGCGCCGATTCGGGAGCCGAGGTCAATGTGCTGGTGCAGGAGCTCCACGCGCATGGTTCGCGTTGCCCCCGGGCAAAAAGACCTGAAGGATGCCTCGCCAAATCAGCTTGCAGGATGTGCATGCCGGCGATCGCATCCTTGTGCGCGGTAACAATTCCGCGGGGGAGCCGTTCAGGCCACGTCCATCGTCCTGATGAAGCAGTTCGATATCGCGGCCAAGCAGGAGCATGAGCGCGAGGATTGGCAGAAGCGAGGCGTGGGCGGACTGGTCAGCGCGGTTGATCCCGCCGCGGGAACAGTTACGATTTCGACGGGAACTCCGGCCGCGAAAAAAAACATTTTGATCAGAATTTCCAGCACGACCATCGATTCGACGCTATGCGCCGGACTCGGTGAAGTTCGACGATGCGAAAGCCCGGAACGCTTGCCGAGATCAAGCCTGGAGACCAGCTTCGCGCGCGTGGGACATTGACGGCAAACGGGGATGAACTTGGCGCGGAGGAAGTCGTGTCGGGATCGTTCCGGAATATCGCGGGAACGATTTCTTCCGTCAATCCGGGCGACAACTCAATCCGGGTGACCGATCTGGCCACGAAGCAGCCGGTTGTCGTCAAAATGACCTCTGACTCGCAACTGCGGAAGCTGCCCCCCATGATCGCGCAGCGGGTTGCGCAAAGACTCAAAGCACCGGCGGATTCCGCCAATGCCGGCGGACAAACTTCATCCGGCGCGCCCTCCGGCAATGGATCGCCGACATCTCGACGCGGCGGCGCCCCGGACTTGCAGCAGATGCTGCAACGTGTTCCGTCGCCACGCTGACGGATTTACAGAAAGGCGATGCCGTGATGATCGTGGCTACCGAGGGCAAAGAGCCGGGGCAAGTCACGGCAATCAGCTTGTTGAGTGGTGTTGAGCCAATACTTTCAGCTTCTCCGCATGAGAGCCAGGCTTCCACGCTGCTTTCGCCGTGGAACCTTGGAACGAGTGCTGGGAAGCTGGAGCGCAATAGGAGCCTGAGATTACGAGGGCTGGTGTCTGGAGAATTCAGGGTTGCTGGGAGAATGATGAAGCTTTGGCTTGCTGGAATTTGCATTTTTCTTTGGTTGGCATTTTCGTTGCCACCGTTTGCGTGTCCACCTGTTCGCGCAGACCGCATCCGGCACGTTGCGCGGTGTGGTCACGACCCTTCGGGAGCGGTCGTTCCGCAGGCCACGGTTTCGCTTACGACGCCGCAGGGACAATCGGTCGTCCACCACCACGAGCAACCGCGACGGCTTTTACGAGCTGAAGGGGATTGCGCCCGGCAGCTACAACGTGAACGCGACCGCGAAAGGCTTCGCCGTATTTGGGCGGGAGGACGTCACGGTTGTTGCCGGGCAGGCGCAAAAGCTCGACATTCCGCTCGAAATCGAAGTGCAGCAGGAAAACGTAACGGTTGAGGAAGAGGCGCCAAGTGTCCAGGTGGCGCCGGAGAACAATGCCAGCTCCATCATCATTAAAGGTAAGGATCTGGATGCTCTTTCCGATGACCCGGATGAACTGCAGGCGGAGCTGCAAGCGCTGGCCGGACCCTCGGCGGGGCCGAATGGCGGCCAGATTTATATCGACGGCTTTACCGGAGGGCAGCTTCCGCCGAAAGCGTCGATTCGCGAAATCCGCATCAACCAGAATCCGTTCTCGGCGCAATACGACAAACTCGGCTATGGCCGCATCGAGATTTTCACCAAGCCGGGGACGAACAAGTACCACGGTCAGTTTATGTTCAACGACAACAACTCCGTCTTCAACGCGCTCAATCCTTTTGTTACCCAGACGCCGTCCTATCAGACGGAGCTGTTCAGCGGCAGCGTGAGCGGTCCTTTCAGCAAGACAGCATCTTTCTTCTTCAATGCCGAACGCCGGAACATCAATGACCCTTCCGTGGTGAGCGTGCCTTACGATCCCGTCACCGGCAATCCGTTTTCGCAGGCGTTTCCGAATTCGAAAACGAGAACCAACATCAGCCCGCGAATCGATTTGCAACTCGGCCAGAACAATACGCTGATGATTCGCTACCAGTTCACGCAGGACAACGAAACCAATGATGGAATCGGCCAGTTTGCGCTTCCTTCGCAGGCCTATAACGTCGGCAATACCGAGCAAACCTTGCAGATCAGCGATACCCAGGTTCTGAGTCCAAGCGTTGTGAATGAAACGCGCTTTCAATACATCCGCGACCGGAACAACCAGACAGCGCAGAATCTTCTACCGACCATATCCGTGCAGGGCGCGTTTACCGACGGCGGCAATTCAATGGGGAACGTTACCGATAACGCGGACCACTACGAACTGCAAAATTACACCTCCATCGTTCATGGCAAGCACTTCATGAAATTCGGCGGGCGGTTGCGCGCCACCAGAGATGCCAATTTCGCGAACAGTAATTTCAATGGAACTACACCTTCACATCGCTCAGCGCATACCTGAATAACCAACCGAGCCAATACTTCCATTACTACCGGACAGCCGCTCAGCCGCATCACGCTGATCGACGCGGGACTTTACGGCGAAGATGAATGGCGGCTTCGTTCCAACATGAGCCTGAGCTATGGGCTTCGTTTCGAAACGCAGAGTCACATCAGCGATCACGCCGACCTGGCTCCGAGGGTGAGTTATTCCTGGGGACTCGGACGCGGCAAGACTCCTCCCAAGACGGTGCTGCGTGCGGGTTGGGGTATTTTTTATGACCGTTTTGCTTACGACCTCGCGCTCCAGACAGAACGGCTGAACGGAATCACGCAACAGCAGACGGTCGTCAACTCTCCGGGCCTTTCGAATAGTTCGACATCTTCAACGATCTATCAGATTGCTCCCGATTTGCGAGCGCCTTACACCATGCAAACGGGGCTCAGTCTGGAGCGGCAGTTGACGAAGGGCACCACGGTTTCGCTCACCTATCTCAACTCGCGTGGAGAGCACCAACTGTTTCTCCGCGACATCAACGCACTCAATGCCAGCGGCGTGCGGCCACTCGCAGGTACCTACGGGAACGCGAATGTCTTCGATTACGATTCCAGCGGAATCTTCAGGCAAAACCAGTTGATCGCGAATATGCGGGTCAGTGTCGGCTCCAGGGTTTCGCTGTTTGGTTTCTATTCGCTGAATTTTGCCAACAGCGATCTCGGGGCCCAAGGCTATTCGCCTACTGTCGGCGCTCCCGGAGGTGGATTTTCTTCGGGCGGCACCGGCAGTTCTCCGGGCTTTTTGTCCAACCCCACAGATCCTATGGCGGACTACGGACGGGCTACTTTTGATGTCCGCCACCGCGCCGTGCTCGGCGGCACCCTTTCGATGCCTTATGGCTTCCGACTCAATCCTTTTATGCTGGTAACCTCCGGCCGGCCGTTTAATATCACGACGGGACAAGCGGATCCGAATGGCGATTCCTTATTCATCGAGCGGCCGGCGTTTGCCGCCGCTGGCTCCGGTGTCAAAACTCCCTATGGAACCTTTAGCCCCGGTGTCCCGGCTTCTGGCCAGGCAATCGTCCCCATCAACTACGGCACCGGCCCGGCTTCGTTTACGTTGAACTTGCGGCTCAGCAAGAGTTTTGGGTTTGGTCCAAAGCTTGACCAGGCTTCGGCAGGGGGCGTTCCCAGTGGTCCCGGCGGACCGGGCGGACCCGGTGGTCCGCCCCACGGCGGGCGGGGCGGCGGAGGGTTGGGACCTCGCGGACTCAGCGGCGGCGGCGGACCGAGGGGCGGCCCGTTCGGCGCGGCTCCAGCCACCCGCCGTTACAATCTGACCTTCACGGCTTCGGCACGGAACGTGCTAAACCACGCCAATTATGCGACTCCGGTCGGTAATCTGAGCTCGCCGCTCTTCGGGCAGTCGAATGCGCTGATGGGCGCGCCGTTCTCTTCGGGCGCGGCCAATCGCCGCATCGATCTGCAGGCGCTGTTCAGTTTTTAGCGCGATTTTGCGACCAATTTTGTACGTGTTTTGCAGCGATTTGTCGCGAAAGCTATGTCCGATAATGCGCAGGGTCGAAGGATCTACTGTTTGCGAGCAGCGAAGGCAAAGCAGATCCTTCGGCCGCGCAAAAGCGGCGCGACCTCAGGATGACACTGCTACGGGTTTCCAATAGTCTGCTATGGGCGTGGAACAGTCTGCGAGGGGCTTCCAACAGGGAATGTCGGGAGGAGAAACAAAAAACAACACAGGATGGCTCGACTTCGCTCGCCATGACAGTACGGGTGATTTCGAACGGCCACTTGATCGGGCAGGGTGACACGCAGGCTGCCATGGCGCCGAAGACAGTGGGGGTGATTTCGAACGGCCACTTGATCGGGCAGGGTGACACGCAGGCTGCCATGGCACCGAAGACAGTACGAATGATTTCGAACGGCCACTTGATCGGGGAAGCACGGCTATTTGATCGGGAAAAAGACGGAGAAGCAGGTGCCGCTGCGTCCGGCGCGGGTGACGGTGCGCAGGCGCAGGGCGCCGTCGTTGTTCTCGACGATGCCGGAGGTGATCCATAATCCCAGGCCCGTTCCCGCCTCGCCCTTGGTGGTGAAGAACGGTTCGAAGATCTTGCCGCGAATGTCGTCGGAAATGCCGGGGCCATTATCGGCGATGACAATCCGCAGACCGCGTTGCCCGGTGCGCCAATTGCGGGAAGCATGGGCGCGTAATCTGATTTTCCCGTGGCAGGGAACGGCTTCGAGGGCATTGCCAAACAGGTTGGCAAGCACCTGCCGTATCTCGCCGGTGAGGCCGAGAAACTTCGGCTCGAACTCGACCTGCTTTTCGACCTGAATGCCCGCCGATTCGATCTTCCTATCGAAGAGCGCAACGACATTGTCGAGCATCTCCGCGATATCGACCGGCACAGGCTTGCTGGACTCGCGCTGGAAGGCCAACATGTGGCGCGTCATCTGGGTGACACGCGCGACCTCCTGCGCGGCCAGCTCAATGTACTGCCGCACCGCTTCCGTGTCGACGGAATGTTCCATCAGGTAAAGCAGGTTGCCGACCGTATCGAGCGGATTGTGGATTTCATGGGCCAGGGTGGCCGCCAGTCGTCCGGTGGTGGCCAGCCGCTCACTGCGCCGGAGGGCTTGCTCGGCCTTTCGCTTCTCAAGCACGTCATGGAATACCAGGACGACGCCGGTGGTTTTGCCATCCTGGTTGCGAATGGGAGCCGCACTGTCCTCGATCGGATATTCGGTGCCGTCGCGGCTGACCAGGGCCGTGTGATTCGCCAAGCCAACGATCCGTCCCAGGCGAAGCACCATGGAAACCGGATTTTCCGGCTTCTTCCGAGTCAATTCATTGACGATATTAAAGACTGTCTGAAGATCCTTTCCCAGTGCGTCGGCCAGTGTCCAGCCGGTCAAAGTCTGGGCCACGTCATTCATGAACATGATCTTGCCGTCGGCATCGGTGGAGATCACGGCGTCGCCGATGCTGCGCAGAGTGGTCGCCCAGCGCTCCTCGCTCTGGCGCAGGGCCTGCTCGATGCGGCGTTGCTCGCTGATGTCGGTATTGGTGCCAAACCAGCGCACCACACGGCCATCGGTGTCGCGGAGGGGCATCACGCGGGTCAGAAATGGCCGGAAGACGCCATCGGCTCCCCGCAGGGGAATCACCATGTCGAATACCTCGCCGGTCGAAATGGATGCCTTCCAACGCGCCATCACTTTGGGGAGTTCGTTCGGGTCATGGACCGATTGCCAGCCCCAGCCTTCCATCTGCGAGGGCGTGGTTCCGGTGTATTGATACCAGCGCTGGTTGTACCAATAGATCCAGCCGTCGGGGTTGGCCGTCCAGGCCAACTGGGGAATGCCCTCGGCCATCTCGCGGAACTGTTGCTCGCTTTCGCGCAGGGCTTGCTCGGCCTGGGCGCGGGCGGCGCGGATGCGAAGCGTGTCGATGCCATACGCCAGGTCGGCCGCCAGTTCCGTTAGCAGGTTCACTTCACCTTCGGAGAACGGATCCGGCTCCCGGGAATAGATGGTGATTGCCCCAAATACCCGGCCTTCCGCTTTGAGGGGGACTGCCAGCGAGGAAGCATAGCCGCGCTTGACGGCCTCCGCGCGCCAGGGCAGAAAGGTGGGATCGGTAAGCATGTTGCGGCATTTCGACGGTTGTCCGGTGCGGATCGCGACGCCGGTGGGACCGCCTCCACGTTCGCCCTCGGCCCAGGTGATCCGCAGCGTTTCCAGGTATCCCTCTTCAAACCCTGAGTAAGCGACGGGCCGGACCATCCGGTTTTCGTCATTTTCGGCAAAGCCGATCCACACCATCGCATGACCGCAATCTTCACAGATAATGCGACACACCTGTTGCAGGAATGCCGACTCATCGTTGGCATGCAACACCGCCTGGTTGCTGTTACTGAGGGCGGTGAGCGCGCGATTGAGTTTCCGGAGCTCTTCCTCCGCCTGCTTGCGCCCGGTAATATCGCGATTCGTCTCCAGCACGCGCTCGACGCCATCGGCGCCGCGTATGAGCTGCTTCCTGACGGAGACGACCACTTCACGGCCGGCCTTGGTGAAGTGGCGCACCTCACCTTCCCAAAAACGTTTTTCGCGCAGTTCGGCCTCGATCCGAGACCAGGGCACGGGATGAATCGTGCGCAGCAGCTCGTGGGTTACGCGCCCCAGAGCCTCGCTTTCCGTAAAGCCATAGAGGCGCTCGGCGCCGACGTTCCAGCTCTCGATTCCGCCATCCAGCCGCCAGAAGACGATCGCGTCGAAGGAGAGCCGCAACAGGTCGGCCTGGCGGCGCAGCGCCTCTTCGGCCCGCTTGTGGACGCTGATGTCATTAAAAATGATGGCGACCCGCCGGGCTTCCGGCTCGCCGACGCGATAGGCATGAACGTCGTACCAGCGATTCAACGCTCTGGCTTCGTGCTCAAAATGCTCCGGTTCACCGGTCAATGCGATTTTGCCGTAAATCTCAAACCAATGCGCCTCATGAGCCGGGGCGAGCCCCCGCATCAGTTTCCCCTTCGCATCGGGCAGCCCGGTCTGCATCTCAAAAGACGCGTTGACCTCCAGGAAACGGTAATCGACGGGCCTGTTCCCGGCGTCAAAGATCACCTCGATGATGCAAAACCCTTCGCTCATGTTGGTGAACAGGGTGCGGTATTGCAGTTCGCGTTCGGCCAGGGCCGCCTTGCTCTTCTGCAAAGCCAGCTCTTTTTCCGCCGCCATGGCCTGCTCGCGGCTCCGGCTGTAGCGCTCGGCCACAAGGCTCATGAAGATGCCCATCAGGCAGAACAGAGCGAGACCGACCGCGTCGACAGGCTTCTCGATCGAAAATTGTCCTACGGGGGGAATAATCCAATAATCGACAACCAGCGCGCTCAACGCGGTGGCTACCAACCCCGCCCACTGGCCGGCCAACAGCGCCGCAAGCATGACCGCCGGGTAAAACGTGATATAGGTCGGCAAGTCGGCATGCAGGGTTCTGACCATGGCCAGACGCCATGCCAAGGCCACAGTCACCGCGACGACAGCGAGGATGTAGCGAGCAAACGGTCGACGATTCAGCACGTTTGTCCTCTCGGGACGAGGAAACGCTCCGAATGTGGCATTTTATCAACCAGAGCGGTTCTACAACAGAATGAACGAGGAAACGTCTGTCAGCAAGAAAGAAGTTGCCGTAGAGCATTAAAAAGTGCGGTCGGGTGATCGCCCTTCACGGCGTAGCCATCCACCCATTGCAGCACTTCCTCGGGAAACTTCACGTAAGCGGAGAAAAGCAGAATTTTAATGTTCGGGTTGAGGCGCTTGAGGGCAATCGCCACTTGGTCGCCATTCATTTCCGGCATGGCGTAGTCGAGGACCACGGCGGAAACCGGGTGAGTGGCGAACAACTCCAGCCCTTCGCGCCCGCTGGTGGCAGTCAGCACCTTGTAGCCTTGACTTTCAAGCAGCATCTTGCGGACCTGGAGGCCGATGGGCTCGTCGTCGATGCATAAGATCATGCCGTTCATCGTAAAGTATCCCGTCGCCTGGCTGGAGAGGAGGATCACACGGCCGCGCGTGACCGTCATCGTGAGTTCATGTGATGTATATCACGAAATCGGGCGCAAATTCGAAAACCCGGAATCGATAAACCCTATTTTACCTCAACCTGCGCCCAGCGGGGCTTTCGGAGGCGCGGACGGAAAAGCTTCCAACCTCCGTCCGATTGAGCTAGCATAAGAAACGAGAGTATCTCAATCAAATTAACGCTGATGTGTGAGCGGCAATGGAGGGCATATGGCCTCTTACGCAACGCTTCCACCAAATGAAAATGTCAGCATAGCGGCTCGATTATTCGAACAGATTGCCGCCAAGCTATCCTGCAAGAATTTCTGTGTACGATTCTGGGACGGCACCCTCTGGGGAGCCGCGGCACGCCCCAGCTTTACGCTGATCCTGAACAATCCCTGGGCGTTGCGGCAGATGTTTCTTTCGCCCAGCGAACTGTCGGTCGGCGAGTCATTTATCTACGATGATTTCGACGTGGAAGGCGACCTGGAAGCCGCATTTGATTTCGCCGACCACCTGTTTGCCGAAGAGTTGCCGCTGGCGGCGAAACTGAAGCTGCGGGTCATGGCGGCGATACCGAAACGATGGCTCTCCGGACGCGGAGCCGCGGAGCTGAAGGGCAAGCTGCATTCGGCGGAGCGCGACCGGGCGACGGTCCGCTACCACTACGACGTTTCCAACGACTTTTTTAAGCTGTTTCTCGACCGGCAGATGATCTATTCGTGCGCGTATTTCAAATCGCCGGACGACGATCTGGAGACGGCGCAGCGGCAGAAGCTGGATTATCTCTGCCGCAAGCTGCGGCTGAAGCCGGGCGAGCGCCTGCTGGACCTGGGATGCGGCTGGGGCGGACTGCTGATCCACGCCGCACGCGAGTACGGCGTCGACGCCCTGGGCATCACGCTGAGCGTTCCGCAGGCCGAATTTGCGCGCGAACGCATCCGCCAGGAGGGACTGGCCGCGCGCTGCCGGGTGGAGGTTTGCGACTACCGGGAATTAGAGCGCGAGCTGCAATTCGACAAAATCGTGAGCGTCGGAATGTTCGAGCACGTCGGCGAGGCGCTGCTGCCGGAATACTTCAGCCGGGTCTGGCACCTGCTGCGTCCGGGAGGCGTGTTCCTGAACCACGGGATAGGACTTTCCGCCAAGTGGAAGCGCACGGGGGATTCGTTCATCGAGAAATATGTCTTCCCGGACGGCGAGCTGGTGCCGATCAACACCACGCTGCGCGCCGCCGAGGGCTGCGGTTTCGAAGTGCAGGACGTGGAGAACCTCCGCCGGCATTACGAAATTACGCTGCGGCACTGGACGGCACGGTTGCAGGCGAACGCCGCCGAAGCGCGCCGTCTTACCGACGATGCAACTTACAGGACGTGGCGCATCTACATGGCCGGGTCGGCGCACGCCTTCCGCGTGGGCCGGATCAACCTGTGCCAGTTGCTGCTGAACAAGTCGGAGCACGGCGTCAGCGAGCTGCCGCTGACTCGCGAGGATTGGTATCCGTCGGCTGCTACAACCCACGCGGGGCGGTGACGTAACGGGGACAACGCAACGGGAAGATTTGATGGCGGCGGCCGATGACTGGCAGGCCGGGCGAGGGATGCCGGGTCCTCGTGAGACAATAAATCCGCGAGCTGTTTTCACACTGATTTTGGCTGGAGCCAATGGCGGAAAGCAAAGCAGATCCTTCGGCCGCGCCCGGCGCGACCTCAGGATGACACTTCTAGAAGTTTTTCCGGTGGCTTGCTGGAACAAACAAGCAGCCTGCTAGAAAAAACAAAAGGTGGCTCGACTGCGCTCGCCATGACAGTCCGACCCGCGCCCCGGCTACAGCCCCAACAATCCAAGCACTGCCTTCAAAAACAACTTAGGAAACAGCTTCTAAGCCATTCCCGTCTCGGAAATTCGCGTAATAGCCCTTCGGCGTCATTCTGAGTGACCGCAGGAATCGCAGCAGGATTTTATAAAATGCCCGGAACGGCGCGGAGGAGGACAGCTTCCTGGGATCCTTCGGCCGCGCCGGGCGTGACCTCAGGATGACAATTCTAGAAGTTTTTCGCGGCCTGCTGGAACAAACGAGCGGCCTGCTGGAACAGACAAAAGGTGGCTCGACTGCGCTCGCCATGACAGTCTGACTCGCGCCCCGGCTTCCGCCCCAACAAGCCAACGAACGGGCTTGTCGGGGACCCCGCCGGGCGCGACCTCAGGATGACAATTCCAGAAGTTTTTCCGCGGCTTGCTGGAACAAACGAGCGGCCTGCTGGAACAGACAAAAGGTGGCTCGACTGCGCTCGCCATGACAGTCTGATATTCTGACATACGGATATAGCTGCTATGGAATTGTTCCAGATTTCCAACAAGTTTAGAGCCTACTCATGATTCAGTTGTCCGGGGCCGGCAAGCGCTTTGGCCCGAAACTCCTGTTCGAAAACCTCGATTGGCTGATTACGCCGCAGGACCGCGTCGGTCTGGTCGGCGCCAACGGCAGCGGCAAATCCACGCTGCTGAAGGTGCTCGCCGGGCTGGAGTCGCTCGATTACGGTTCGATGACGCGCACCAAGGGCATCAGCAGCGGCTATCTTCCGCAGGATGGATTGCAACTGGCGGGGCGGTCGGTTTTTGACGAGTGCCTTTCGGTCTTTGACGATCTCCACCAGATGCACCGGAGATGCAGGAACTGGCGCAGCGCATGGGCGAGTTGGACGTGGAAGACCCAGAGTACGCGCAGGTCGGCGACCGCTTCCAGAGTCTGGAGGGCGTCATCCGCACGCGCGAGGGCTACGCGATCGAGGCGCAGGTGGGAACGGTGCTGGCCGGGCTGGGCTTCCGCAAGGAGGATTGGCCGCGGAAGACGGAAGAGTTCTCCGGCGGCTGGCAGATGCGGATCGCGCTGGCAAAACTGCTGCTGGAAAAACCGAACCTGCTGCTGCTCGATGAGCCGACCAATCATCTGGACCTCGAAACGCGCAACTGGCTGGAAGATTATCTGCGCAATTATCCGTACGCATACGTGGTGATTTCGCATGACCGCTATTTTCTGGACGTGACGGTCAACAAGACGCTCGAAATCTGGAATCACGGGGTTCACTTCTACAGCGGCAACTACGAAAAATATCTGCGGGAAAAACAGCAACGCAAGGTTTCGCTGGAATCCGCGTACCGCAATCAGCGCGAGCGCATCGAGCAACTGGAAGCCTTCATCAATCGCTTCCGCTACCAGGCGACCAAGGCCAAGCAGGTGCAGAGCCGCATCAAGGAACTGGAGCGCATCGAGCGCATAGAGGTTCCGCCGGAAGAGCGGACGATTCACTTCACCTTTCCGCAGCCCAAGCCGAGCGGGCGGGTGGTGGCCGAGTTCAAGGACGTGGCCAAGCGCTACGGCGAGAAAGAAGTCTTCGCCGGGGTGTCGTTCATCGTCGAGCGCGGCGACCGGATCGCGCTGGTCGGGGTGAACGGGGCGGGGAAGTCGACGCTGATCAAGCTGCTGGCCGAGCTGGAGCCGCTGAGCGCCGGCGAATATCATGTCGGGCACAACGTCGAGATCGACTACTTCGCGCAGGATCAGTACAAGGAACTGAATCCGGAGGCGCGCATGATCGACGACCTGGGACGCGTGGCGCCGCAGAAAACCCAGCCCGAGCTGCGGACGCTGCTTGGGAGTTTCCTGTTCCCGGCCGACGAGGTGTTCAAGCAGATCGGAGTGCTTTCCGGCGGCGAGCGCAACCGCTACGCGCTGGCGCGCATGCTGCTGCAACCCTCGAATCTCCTGCTGCTCGACGAGCCGACCAACCATCTGGACCTGCGCGCCAAGGACGTGCTGCTGGAGGCGCTCGAAAAATTTACCGGCACGGTGGTCTTCGTCTCGCACGACCGCTACTTCATCGACAAGCTGGCGACGCGCGTCTTTGAAGTGGCCGACGGCGAAGTGCAGGTTTTTCCCGGCAACTACGAAGACTATCTCTGGCGCAAGCAGCAGCAGGCGGCGGCAGCAACGACGGGACGAAGAGCGCCGCAGCGGAGGGAAACGGGGAGACAAAAGAGCCGGGCGACGACTCCAAGGCGGAATCCCGGAAACGCGTCAACCCGATCAAGCTGCGCCAGATGACGGAGCGCTGCCAGGAATTGGAAGAGGCGGTCGAGCGCGTCGAGGGCGAAATCGCCGACGCCGAGCAGGCGCTGACCGTCTTCGTCAGCGCCGAAGAGACGCAGCGCATGGTGGAATTGCTGGCCGCCAAGCGCCGCGAGTTGGAGACGCTGGTGGCCGAGTGGTCCGAGGTCTCGCACGTTATCGAAGCCAAATAACCCCCGCGAAAGCGGCTACCGCGGGGGCCCCGGCGATCATCCCGACACGTCCGTTGTCGGCTTGAGGTGGACGAGCAAAGGATCTTCTGTTGGCAAGCATTTCAAGCAAAGCAGATCCTTCGGCCGCGCCCGGCGCGACCTCAGGATGACACTTCCAGAAGTTTTCCGGTGGCTTGCTGGAACAAACGAGCGGCCTGGAAAAACAAAAGGTGGCTCGACTGCGCTCGCCATGACAGTCTGACTCGCGCCCCGGCTTCCGCCCCAACAAGCCAAAGCACTGCCTTCAAAAACAGCTTAGGAAACAGCTTCTAAGTTCGTCTCGGGAATTCGCGTGATAGCCCTTCGGCGTCATTCTGAGTGACCGCAGGAATCGCAGCAGGATTTTATAAAATGCCCGGAACGGCGCGGAGGAGGACAGCTTCCTGGGATCCTTCGGCCGCGCCGGGCGTGACCTCAGGATGACAATTCCAGAAGTTTTCCGCGGCCTGCTGGAACAAACGAGCGGCCTGCTGGAACAACGAGGCCTGCTGACAACGGCGGCCTGCTGGAACAAACGAGCGGCCTGCTGGAACAAACAAAAGGTGGCTCGACTGCGCTCGCCATGACAGTCCGACCCGCGCCCCGGCTTCCACCCCAACAAGCCAACGACGGGCTTGTCGGGACCCCGGCGGCGCGACCTCAGGATGACACTTCCAGAAATTTATCCGCAGCCTCCAGCCTCCTGGAACAAACGAATGGTGGCTATAAGCCTTGTGCTATTCTGGTTTTCTTTCGACAGCCACGGGCGGTTGTTCGACTCCCACATTCGCGACAACCGGCGGATGTGGACAAAGGGTCGGGTGCGGGTTTGTTCGATTCCCGAGGGAATCGCGATTAATTTCATGAAGATGAATCAAGTTGCGTGCTGGATTTTTTCTCTGATGCTGTCTCGCCTCTTCGGCTGGCTCCGCATGGGCTCAAGAGCGGACCAACGATCCCTTGGCGGAACCTCCGCGGACGGCGCAGAAACCTGATCAGAACTCCGGCGTCCGGGAGCACACGGCAAACCCACTGTCGGATTCCGCGGCAGCCCCGGCGGAAAAGGTCAATACCCAGACCAAAAAACCGCTCTCCGATTCCGAGATCAAGCCTGCCCCGGAAAAGCCGAACGACACGCAAACGAACAATCCGCTCGCCGGCGCGCCGCAAAAGCCTCCCGAAAAACATGAGGCGCAACTCGAACGCAACCTGCCGAAAAACTTTGTGAAAGATCAAATCGCCATCTGGACGAGTCCAGCCTACGTCAGGACAGCGGATTCGTTGTGGCTGGTTCCGTTTCTCGGCGTGACCGCCGGCTTCATTGCGACCGACCGGGCCGCGGTGAGCGATCTGCCGAACGCTCCGAGTACGGTGAATCGTTTCAAGAATGTCTCCGACTACGGGCTCTACGGCACGGCGGCGTTTTCCGGCGCGATGTATCTCTCCGGGGTGATGTGGAAGGACCCGCATAAGCGCGAAACCGGCTGGCTGGCCGGCGAGGCCGTGCTCGACGGGCTCGTGGTCAATACCGCCATCCAGCAGATTACGCGGCGGCAAAGGCCGTTCGCTGCCAACAACCCGGGACAGTGGTTCCAGTCCTCCGGCAGCGCTTTTCCGTCCAACCACGCGATGGCGACTTTTGCGGCAGCGGCAGTCATAAGCCCGCGAATATCCCAGCCTGCTGACCGATCTGCTGGCCTACGGCACGGCCGGCACGGTGGCTTCGATGCGCGTTCTGGGCGAGCAGCATTCGCCTTCGGACGTGGTTGTGGGCAGCATGATCGGGTACCTGATCGGCAGGCATGTGTACGCGGCTCACCACAATCCGGAGCTGCCAGGGGACGCGATCGGAACCGTGGTGAAAACCAAAGACGCCAAGCCCGAGTCCGGCGGAAGCAGGTTCGTGGCGTCGGCTTATGTCCCCATCGATTCGTACGTTTATCCGCTGCTGGACACGCTGATCGCTTCCGGGGCGGTGAACAGCGGAATTCTCGGCCAGCGGCCGTGGACGCGCGCCGAGTGCGCGCGGCTGGTGGAAGAGGGAGGCGAGCGGGTGAAGGCCGGCTCGCAAGAAGCGCGGATTGTCGACGTGTTGCGGCGGGAGTTCGCAGGCAATCTTGAGGGTTCGAGCACGCAGTCTTCGAAGATGATCTCGATCGATGAGCTCTACACGCGGGCCCAGGTCATCAGCGGAACGCCGCTGAACGACAGCTTCCACTTTGGCCAAACGCTCTATGACGATTACGGCCGGCCGTACTGGAAAGGCTTCAACAACATCTCCGGCGTGAGCGGCTCGGCGGTCGACGGAAGATTTGTCATGTATGGCCGCGGCGAGTATCAGCATGCGCCGGCGGTGCCCGCGTATTCGGCAAGCGTGCAGCAGTTTGAGGAATCTAGCGTCGACAGCGGTGGCGATCTGTGCCGCACGGCAACCCCGGGACCAACCAGTTTCGCTTGATCGAAGGCTATGCCGGCGTGCAGTTCAGCAAGTTTTCGCTTACGGTGGGGAAGCAGAGCTTGTGGTGGGGACCGACCGTCAGCGGGCCGTTCCTCTTCAGCAATAATGCCGAGCCGATCTACATGGCGCGATTTTCGCAGACCTCGCCGATCCGCCTGCCATGGGTTCTTGGGGTATCTCGGAGCGTTCAAGATCGATACATTTTTCGGCAAGTTGTCGGGACATCTCTATCCCGATGGACCGTATGTTCATGGCGAGAAAGTCAGCTTCAAACCCACGCCTGACCTGGAACTGGGATTTACGCGAACCATGATCATTGGGGGCAATGCAGGCGCCGTTTGCCCACGTACAATTTCGTACGGTGCCCAGGACATCCCCTGACGTTGGGCTATTTCTGGAACGGATTCACCAGCGTACGGGGACGATCCCAGCACTCACGCCGGTTCGGTCCGCAGCCCAGGACGTAGGCGACCGCCGGGGTGGTTTTGATTTCAACTACCGGGTGCCGGGATTACGAAACTGGCTGACCCTCTATGGGGATTTCTTTACCGACGACGATCCCGTCTCCGCTGTGCCGCTCCATCGCCGGTCGGCGATCATGCCGGGCATCTACCTGGCCAAGTTTCCGTTCGCTGCACAAACTTGATTTCCGGGCGGAAGCGCCGATGACTGCCCAGTCGGCGATCAGCAATCACCACGGCCAATTCTTCTACTTCAATGAAGCCTATCTCGACGGCTACACCAACAAAGGATTTCTGCTCGGCGATTGGATCGGAAGGCAGGCCAAGGGACTTTATCTTGCGAGCCGATACCTGATTTCTCCGACTGGCGAATCTCCAGTTCTCCTTTCGCAATCAGGTTAGCCGATCCGGAATTTATTCTCGGAGGGGGCACGCTGGACGACTTCCGGGTCACGGCCGAATTTCCGCTGGGCGGTCGTTCCAGCTGTTCGAGCTTTGTGCAATTTGAGCGCTGGGATGTTCCGTTGCTGGCGGCAGGCGCCACAGCATGACGTCACCAGTTCGGTGGAGCTGAAGTACCAGCCGCACTGGCGCTGGCATGGGAACTGAGGCAACGCAACCCACGAGCGGGACGGACGGCGTTGCCGCTTACGCCAGCAGTTCTGGTTGTGTTATCTTTCCTACTGTTCATCTTCAAGAATCACGATTTTCGGGCTGCTCGCGTGAGATTCCGGCCTCAACCCAGACTTTATCGGGTGGGGCGGGCAATGCCGAGGCGTAACGGCCGGAAGCGATGGGGCTGGAAAAAACATTCATGAGAAAACGCTTTGCGATCACGGCGCTCTGCGGTTTGATGTTTTGCGCGGTTGCGAGTTTGGGGCAGGGTGTTTCCGCCTCAGGTGCGGGGAGAGCAGATGCATCCTCCAACGCGGCTATCGACTGCACAATCAACCCCACCGATCCAAGCTGCAGGAGTGACGCTGGTTTTTCAGGATCGCGCGCGGGAGCAACTCCCCAGGTCGACGACCCCGTCGATCGTTGTCGATGAATCCGGCGCGGCTGGCTTTGGCCAGAAGCCGCAGTCGCCCACCAGCCGCGCAACGCGACCCAAACCCCCACGGAATTCCAGAACTTTGTCGCCACTCAGTCTTGGTGTAGTGTTGCCGATTTACGGCGAGAAGCTTATTCCTGCAATCCACCCACGACGTTTGCCCCGGTGGAGCAGGTGCCGGTTCCGCCTGACTATGTGATCGGACCTGGCGACAAGCTGATGATCAGGGTTTGGGGGCAGGTCGATATCCGGGAGAGCACGACCGTCGACCGCAACGGGCAGATTTTTATCCCCAAGGTCGGCGCCATTTCCTGGCGGGCGTTAAGTACGCCAACCTGGAAGATCTCCTGAAACGCGAAATCGGACGGGTCTTCCGCAATTTCGAAATCTCGGCGTCTCTCGCGCAGTTGCGGACGATCGAAATTTTTGCCCTGGGAAATGCAAAAAGTCCGGGCCGTTACACCATCAGTTCACTCAGCACATTGGTCAACGCGCTGTTTGCTTCGGGTGGGCCGTCGGCCAGCGGCTCGATGCGCAACATCGAGTTGAAGCGCGAGGGCAAGACGATCGCCAACTTCGATGTTTACGACTTGCTGGTCTTCGGAGACAAATCGAAGGATGTGCCGCTGCTCCCCGGCGACGTGATCTACATCCCTCCGGTGGGACCGCAGATCGCCATTGCCGGCAGCGTCAACGTGCCCGCCATCTACGAAATCAAAAACGAGGACCTGCGGGAAGCTATTCGTCTGGCCGGTGGACTCACATCGATGGCCGGCGGCCAGCAACTGAGCATTGAGCGGATTGAGAACCACACCAGCCGGACGGTTGAGACGCTGTCCTTGGACGCGCACGGATTAAGCACCAAGCTGCAGGACGGAGATGTCATTCGAGTTACCGCGATCCTGCCGCGATTCGACAATGCGGTGACGTTGCGCGGAAATGTCGCCAATCCGGGGCGGTATCCCTGGAAAAAGGGGATGCGGCTCAGCGACCTGATTCCGAACAAGGAT
Source organism: uncultured Acidobacteriota bacterium (assembly GCA_963786555.1). Lineage (GTDB taxonomy): Bacteria > Acidobacteriota > Terriglobia > Terriglobales > Acidobacteriaceae > CAWBRT01. Next base: position 165,181 of record CAWAZO010000006.1, on the reverse strand, counting down.
GTCCTGCTGACCCGGGCATTCTGGAACGCGCAGAATCAGTTGATTGGCGGCTGCGAGCCGGCCAAACCGGTCAATATCCCCGTGACCGCAACTTACATGCAGACGCCCAAGGAGATGGAACTGGCGCGCGGAAGAGCGGACCAGAACGGCAATGGGATGCAGGCGATGCCGCAGTCACCGCAATTGCCGCAGTCGATGCAACGCCGCAATCGATGCAATCCTACGGCGACGCAACCGGTGCAACGGCAGTTGCAGAGCCGGAGGGTCCAACCCCGTCTCTGCAGGATCTTGACGCAACCTTGCAGCCGTACGATTGAGAACGAGGCGGAACTGGGAGCCGACATCAAGAGCGGCGCGCCCGAGATCAACTTCGATTACGCGCTGATCCAGCGTCTCAATCCGGTGGATCTGACGACCCGGCTGATTCCCTTCAACCTGGGGAAATTGGTTCTTCAGCACGATTCAGTCGGTCGATCTTGAGTTCGAAGCCGGCGACATCGTCATGATTTTCTCCCAGCGGGACGTGCGGGCGCCGCTGCAGAAGCAATCGAAGTTCGTACGAGTCGAAGGCGAAGTGGGCGCACCCGGTGTGTACAAGATTCAACCCGGAGATAGCCTTCGCGCCGTCATCCGCCGCGCCGGCGGGGTTACCCCGGAGGCATATCTGTTCGCGACCGCAGTTGACGCGCGAGTCGGTCCGGCATGAGCAGAAGCGCATCCTTCAGCACACCACCTCGACCATGGGCGCAGGACGAATCTCAACGCCAGGCGTTGACCCAGATGCAGAACGCCATGGCCACCGGGCGAATCGTGCTGCAGATGCGGCCATCCGCGATATCGATCGACGACTACCCGGAAATCGTGCTGGAAGACGGCGATAAGATCATGATTCCGCCGCAGGTGAAGACGGTGAGTGTAGGCGGGGCAATTTATAACCAGAGCGCGTATCTGTATCACTCCGGCATGCGCGTCGAGGATTATGTAAAGCTGGCCGGCAACGGTACCAGAGCGGCGGACTTGAAGCATCTCATCGTGATCAGGGCTGACGGATCGATTTTGGGTCCGACCGGGAGGCGTTTCCGGATTTTGGAAGACCAATCTGAAGAGCGCGCAGGTGATTCCCGGAGATACGATCGTGATTCCCACTAAGATTTCCAACGGCCTGTTCATCAAGAATTTGCAGGATTGGACGCAAATCGCCGGCCAACTGGCAATTACGGCAGCCTCTCTGGGGGTCGTGACCGGACACTAGTAGCCCCAACAACGGCAAAAGCGGCCGTTGTCGGGGACCCCGGCTTCTACCCCAACAAGCCAACGGCGGGCTTGCCGGGGACCCCCCAAAGCCTGGAGCGGCTCTGGACGGGACAGTTCCCTGGGATGTTTCGCTCCGCTCAACATGACACTTCCGAAATGCGTGAGTTATGCCAGGTATTTCCGGGACTGCACGCTAAGCGGTATGCGAGAATGGAAGCCTGAAAAATGCACCGCCAATGATTTTGCGCGCATGGCGTTTCGCGGCAGTTGGCAGATGGACGTTTGCCTGCGTGGTCGGCGGGTGTCCGGAAACATATTCTTCGATGGCACAGTCGTTCAGTTTGCGATATGTCTGATTGCATATTGGTGACCGGCGGAGCAGGGTTCATAGGATCGAACTTCGTGCTCCAATGATCGGCCAGAGCAGCGGCACGGATCATCAACTACGACAAGCTGACCTATGCGGGCAACCTGAAAAACCTGATCAGCCTGCAGCAATGAGGCGAGGCATGTCTTTGTCCGCGGCGATATCAATGACGCGGGGATTTTGGCCGAAACCTTGGCTCGCTACCAGCCGGAGGCCATCGTTCACTTCGCGGCTGAAAGTCATGTCGACCGCTCCATCCTTGGTCCGGAAGAGTTCATAAGGACCAACGTCGCAGGGCACGTTCCATTTGCTGGAAGCGGCACTGGCCTATTGGAAATCGCTTGCCGGCCAGCGGCGCGAAGCGTTTCCGCTTTCTGCACGTCTCGACCGATGAGGTCTATGGTTCGCTCGGGCCCGGCGACCCGCCATTTACGGAAGCGACTCGCCTACGCTCCCAACAGTCCCTACTCGGCTTCCAAGGCGGCATCCGATCACTTCGTAAGGGCCTATCACAGCACCTACGGACTGCCGGTCGTGACCACGAACTGCTCGAACAACTACGGGCCGTTTCAATTTCCGGAGAAGCTGATTCCGCTGGTGATCGTCAACGCCCTGGCCGGCAAACCGCTGCCGGTCTATGGCGACGGCAAAAACGTCCGCGACTGGCTGTACGTGGGCGACCACTGCGAAGCCATCTGGAACGGTGCTGGTGAACGGCAGGCCCGGCGAGACTTACAACATCGGCGGCCACAGCGAGAAGAGCAATATCGACGTGGTGCGGACGATCTGCGGCCTGTTGAACGAATTGCGTCCCAATCCGGAGATCGGCGATTATGCGTCGCTGATCACGTTTGTGAAAGACCGCCCCGGACACGATCGGCGTTACGCGATTGACGCCCGCAAAATCGCCGGCGAACTGGGATGGGCGCCGCGCGAAAGCCTTCGAGAGCGGATTGCGGCGAACGGTTAGCTGGTATCTGGAAAACCAGGCCTGGGTGCGGGATGTGCAGTCGGGCGCTTATCAGAGCTGGATCGAGCTGCAACTACGGCGGACAGGAGGACTCCGTGCGGGGCATAATTCTGGCGGGCGGCTCGGGAACGCGGCTTTATCCGGCGACGCAGTGCGTCTCCAAACAGCTTTTGCCGGTCTACGACAAGCCGATGATCTACTACCCGCTCTCGACCCTGATGCTGGCGGGCATCGTCGACATCCTGGTCATTTCCACGCCGGCCGATACGCCGCGCTTTGCGGAGTTGCTCGGCGACGGCTCGCAATGGGGTCTGAATCTCAGCTACAAAGTCCAGCCCACGCCCGGCGGCCTGGCGCAGGCCTTTCTGGTCGGCAAGGAATTCATCGGCGGCGGACCGTGTTCGCTGGTGCTGGGCGACAACATCTTCTACGGGCAGGATCTCACGCGGATGCTGCGGCAGGCGGCCTCGCCCAAGGCGGGAGCGACGATTTTCGCCTACCCGGTGCACGATCCGGAGCGCTACGGCGTGGTGGCCTTCGATGAGACGGGCCGGGCAATCTCGCATCGAGGAAAAACCGGCGGTCCCGAAGTCGCGCTATGCGGTGACGGGGCTTTATTTTTACGACAACGAAGTGGTGGCAATTGCCGAGTCGCTGCGGCCTTCCGAGCGCGGCGAGCTGGAAATTACCGACGTGAACCGGGCGTATCTCAAGGCGCGGACGGCTCCACGTGGAGCGCATGGGCCGAGGCATGGCATGGCTCGATACGGGAACCTACGAGGCGCTGTTTGAAGCGACCGTGTTCATTCGAACCATGGAGCTGCGGCAAGGTTTCAAGATAGCCTGTCCGGAAGAGGTGGCGTTGCGTTGCGGGTTGATCGGGGTCGAGCAATTGGAAAAAATAGTGGCGGGAATGGCGAAGAATTCCTATGCGGATTACCTGCGGACAATCCTGCAGGAATTCGCGGTGCCGAAAATGGCGGGAGAACAGGCGTGAAGGTCGTGCGCTTGCGCTATTCCCGATGTGCTGATCATCGAGCCGCAGGTTTATCGGCGACAGCCGCGGCGCATTTCTGGAAACTTACAACGAGCGCGCATTCGCCGCGCTTGGATTGCAGCATCATTTCGTGCAGGACAATCTTTCGGTTTCAAAGTGCAACGTGATTCGCGGGCTGCACTACCAGGTGCGGCAGCCGCAGGGCAAACTGGTGCGGGCCGTCCGCGGCGAGGTGCTGGATGTCGCGGTCGATCTGCGCCGCTGGTCGCCCACCTTCGGCAAGCACGTGGCCGTCCGGCTTTCGGATCAGGAGCACCGGGCGCTGTGGATTCCTCCGGGGTTTGCCCACGGACTGCGAGCGCTGAGCGAAGTCGCTCTGCTTCCTTTACAAGGCGACCGACTTCTATGCTCCTGAGTTCGAGCGGACCATCGTTTGGCACGATCGCTGAAATTGGCATCGACTGGGGAGTGAGGCCCGAGGATGCCATCGTTTCCGGGAAGGACAGAGCCGGCGTGCGTTTCTCGCAGGCCGAGGTCTACGAAGACGAGTCAGTTCTGCACGCGGCGGGGCAAGCGGCTATGAAGCTGCTCGTCGTCGGGCATCTTGGCCAGGTTGGAGTCGAGCTGCAACGGACGCTGGCGCCGCTGGAGAGCTCGCGCTGGCCGATAAGGAATCGGTGGATCTGGCGCAGCCTTCGACCATCAGGGAGCTGCTTCGGCGCACTCGTCCCGATGTGGTGGTGAACGCCGCTGCCTACACGGCGGTCGACCGGGCGGAGTCGGAGCCCGAGCTGGCCCAGGCCATCAACGGGATCGCTCCGGGTATTCTGGCCGAGGAAACGGCGCGCACGCGGCGCGCTGCTCATCCACTATTCCACCGACTATGTTTTCGATGGCAGCAAGCCGTCGCCCTGGGTTGAATCGCGACGCGCCAAACCCGATCAATGTGTACGGCGAATCGAAGCTGGCCGGGGAAAAGGCGATTGCCGCGGTCGGCGGACGACATTACATCTTCCGTACGAGCTGGGTTTATGCCCAGCACGGGTCGAACTTTGTGCGGACGATTCTCCGGCTGGCCTGTCGAGCGCGACGAATTGCGGATTGTTGACGACCAGATCGGCGCGCCCACCTCGGCCGCGCGCAATCGCCGAATCCACCGCGCTTGCCATTCGGTGCGAATGCCGACCCGCAAACCGGCGCGGAGCGCCAAGAGCATCCCGAGTACGGCCTCTATCACATGACGTGCGCGGGGCAGACCTCGTGGTTCGGCTTTGCCCAGGAGTTCCTCCGGCTGGGCGGCCGCCCGGCATCCGGAGCAGAAGATCGCACGCTGCCTGCCGATCCCGAGTTCGGAATATCCCCTGCCGGCACGGCGTCCCCGCAATTCCGTGCTGTCGAATCAAAAGCTGCGAAAGGCCTTTGCCACGGAGCTGCCCGAATGGCGGACCGCTCTGCGCGCGGTGCTGGAAAAAATCGGTTAGCCAATTGTTAGCCAACCAAGGGCGAAGCCAGGGCACCGTCGGAAAGTGATCCTAGACCCGGCTCTGGCCGGTCTTGTACGGCATGCGATCAGGTGCTGGCTGGGATGGGCACGATAGAGCCAGGGCGGATTCAGAATGTGTGTATCCGGCGACGACTGCAAAGTGTCATCCTGAGCGGGGTGAAGGATATGCTTTTGCCCCTGGTGCCAGAAAGCAGATCCTTCGGCTCCGCTTTGCTCCGCCTCAGGATGACACCTCGAAAAATCGTATACACCAAATGTGAAACCGCCATAGCGCCGTGTAATTTGGCCGGTGCGGGCAGTTCTTGGTAATGGCATGTTTTCCTCACCCTTCGTGGTAGTATTTCCAGAATAGGAGACTTCCAAAGTTGTGGAGTTTTTCCGGGGGGCAATGCCGGTGGACGGCGTTGACTGAGAGGGTTCCCGGCTGCGGCATAAGTGCTTCAGACTCCTATGTTCGGATGGCGTGTGCCGCGCTTCGATGGTAAAATTTCCACAGAGTCTCCATCTAAGAGACGTAGGCGAAGCTGTGTCCATGTTGTCTCTAACCTGGCGGCCTCACGTCGAGAACTTTCCGCGGCAGTGGTATGCCGTGTACACTGCTCCGAACCACGAAAAAAAGGTCATCTCACAATTAAGCGTTCGCGGAATCGAGTCCTTCGTTCCCTTGTACCGCTCGGTGCGGCGATGGAAGAACGGCTGCAGGATGGAGCTGGAGCTGCCGTTATTCCCGAATTACGTTTTTGTGCGTATAGAGCTCACGGATCGGGTGCGGGTGCTGGAAGTTCCCAGCGTTTTGTCCCTGGTGGGCACCGGCTCGACCCCCACTCCGCTCAACGATCATGAAATCGGCTTGCTGCGGGAGGGTCTGCCGCTGCGCAAGGCCCAGCCTCATCCTTACCTGAATACCGGGAGCCGGGCGCGCATCCGGCGCGGCGCACTGGCGGGGATGGAAGGCACGATTGTCAGCAGCAAGAACAACTATCTGCGGGTGGTGCTTTCGCTGGACCTCATCATGCGGAGCGTAGTGGTGGAAGTTCCGCTTGAGGACCTGGAGCTTCTGGGGCCGGTCGCCGGAGCCGGGAGCGAGCTGCCGTTGCATGGCATGGCTCGCGCCATATCGCCCGAAGACGCCAACCGGCTCAGGCGGCAACCATAGCCGGTTTTGCCTGGTGGTATCGATTGTTGCTGCGGTTTCTGCGTCCGACGAGGTTGCGGCCGTTCCCGGCGCAGGCTTTGGACATAAAGGTTCACTTGCCACGAAATCATCGAAAAATTCTGGTTACCGGAGCTGATGGGTTCATCGGCTCGCACCTGACGGAATGCCTCGTGCGGCGAGGCTACAACGTGCGGGCGTTTGTGCTGTACAACTCTTTCAACTCCTGGGGATGGCTGGACCACGCGCCGCGCGAGGTGCGCGAGGCCATCGACGTCTTTGCCGGCGACATCCGCGATCCGCACGGCGTCCGCCACGCCATGGAAGGATGCGACTTCGTGCTGCACCTGGCGGCCTTGATCGCCATCCCGTACTCGTATCACTCGCCGGATACCTATGTCGACACCAACGTCAAGGGCACGCTCAACGTGGTGCAGGCGGCGCGCGAGCTGCGAGTGCAGAAGGTGATCCACACCTCGACCAGCGAAGTCTACGGAACCGCCCGCACGGTCCCGATCGACGAGGAGCATCCGTTGAGCGGGCAATCGCCTTACTCGGCGACCAAGATCGCGGCCGACCAGATTGCACTCTCTTTCTATCACTCGTTCGACACCCCGGTGGCCGTGATTCGTCCGTTCAATACCTATGGACCACGGCAGTCGGCGCGCGCCGTGATCCCCACGATCATCACCCAGATCGCCAGCGGCAAGCGGAGCATCCGTTTGGGCGCGCTGCATCCGACGCGCGATTTCAGCTACGTGGCAGATACGGTGCACGGCTTCATCGCGGCCCTGGAATCCGATAATGGCATCGGCGAAGTGACCAATCTCGGCAGCGGTTTTGAGATCACCATCGGCGATACCCTGGCTCTCATCGCCGAGATCATGGGCGCCGAGGTGAAGGTCGAGGCCGAGGCCAGCCGCCTGCGTCCGGAGAAGAGCGAAGTCAACCGCCTGCTGGCCGATAATCGCAAGGCGCGCAGCCTGTGGGGATGGCAACCCGCATTCGGCGGAGTGGACGGCTTTCGCCGTGGACTCGCCGAAACGGTGCGCTGGTTTACCGATCCGGAAAACCTACATGGATACAAAACAGACCGCTACAACCTGTAAGAGCGCGTTCGACGTGAAGGCGGTGCTTGACGCCCTGCGCTCGGTGCTCGGCGAAGCGCACGGCCCCGTCTCGCTGCACGAGCCGTGCTTCGGGGGCAAGGAATGGGCATACGTCAAGGACTGCCTGGATACCGGATGGGTCTCTTCGGTGGGAGCGTACGTCGACCGCTTCGAGCAGATGCTGGCCGAGATTACGGGCGCCGAGCGCGCCATCGCGGTGGTGAATGGAACCGCCGCGCTGCACGTCGCGCTGCAGCTCGCGGGAGTCGAGCGGGACGATGAAGTTCTGGTGCCGGCCCTGACTTTTGTGGCCACGGCGAACGCCATCGCCTACTGCGGAGCGGTGCCGCACTTCGTCGATAGCGAACGCCGCACCCTGGGGCTGGATGCAGCGAAGCTCGCGGACTATCTTGGCAAAATCGCCGAGAGCAGCGCCGGGGACTGCCGGAATCGCGTGACCGGCAGGCGTATCCGCGCCGTGGTGCCGATGCATACGTTCGGCTGCCCGGTGGATCTCGATCCGCTGCTGGAGTGCTGCGCACGCCACGGAATCGTGGTGGTGGAGGATGCGGCGGAATCGCTGGGCTCGTATTACAAGGGCCGTCATACCGGAACCCTGGGACGCATCGGCACGCTCAGCTTCAACGGCAACAAGCTGGTGACTACCGGCGGAGGCGGCGCCATCCTGGTCAACGACGCCGAACTGGGCCGGCAGGCCAAGCACCTCACCACCACCGCGCGGCAACCGCACGGGTGGAGCTTCTACCACGACCGGGTCGGCTACAATTACCGGCTGCCGAACCTGAACGCGGCGCTGGGCTGCGCGCAACTGGAGCAGTTGGCGGGCTTTGTGGAATCCAAGCGGGCGCTGGCGGGCCGCTACGCACAGGCGTTTCGCGGGGTGGCCGGAGTCAACGTCTTTGTGGAGCCGGAGTTCGCCCGCAGCAATTACTGGCTGAACGTGCTGCTGCTGGACGAAGAGTTCGCGGGGCAGCGCGACGCGGTGCTGGAGCAGACGAATCAGAGCGGGTTTATGACCCGTCCGGCGTGGGCGCTGATGCACACGCTTCCGATGTACCAGAGGTGTCCGCGCATGGATTTAAGCGTGGCGGAGAACCTGGAACGGCGGATCGTCAATCTTCCCAGCTCCGCCAGATTGGGAGAGCCGGGTGCCTAAGCGCAAAATCTGCGTGGTCACCGGCAGCCGCGCCGAATACGGGCTGCTGTACTGGATCATGAAGGAGATCCAGGATGATCCCGAACTGGACTTGCAGGTGATCGCCACCGGCATGCACCTGTCTCCCGAATTTGGGCTGACCTATCAGTTCATTGAGAAAGACGGATTCCGGATTGACGCTCGGGTGGAAATGCTGCTCTCGAGCGACACGCCCGTGGGGGTTACGAAGTCGATGGGAGTGGGCCTGATCGGTTTTGCCGACGCCCTGAACTCGCTTGGTCCCGACATCGTCGTCGTTCTGGGCGACCGCTTTGAAATCCTTTCGGCGGCGACGGCGGCGATGATGGCGCGCATTCCCGTGGCCCACATTTCCGGCGGGGAAGTGACCGAAGGCGCAATTGACGACAGCATCCGCCATGCGATCACCAAGATGGCGCATTACCATTTTGTTGCCGCCGAGGTTTACCGCCAACGCGTGATTCGCATGGGCGAAGACCCGGATCGAGTGCTGAACGTCGGCGATCCGGCGCTCGACAGCATCGTCCGGCTGCCGCTGTTGTCACGCGCGCAATTGGAGACGGAGCTCAAGTTCAAGTTGGCGCAGCCGACTTTCCTGGTTACCTATCACCCGGCAACCCTGGGGAGTATCAGCCCCGAAGACGCGATGCGCGAATTGCTCGCCGCGCTCGACGAGTTTCCCGCGGCCAAAGTGATTTTCAGCAAGCCGAATGCCGATGCGGGCGGGCGGGTTCTGGCGCGCATGATCGACGACTATGCGGCCCGGCGTGGGGATCGTGTGTTGGTAACGACTTCGATGGGGCACTTGCGCTATCTGAGCGCGATGAAGCATTGCGATGTCGTGGTGGGAAATTCCTCCAGCGGCATCGTCGAGGCCCCGCCGCTCAAGAAGGCTACGGTCAATATCGGCGAACGCCAGCGGGGACGGCTCAAGGCGGCCTCGATTATCGATTGCCCGGAAGAGTCCAAGGCCATCGCGCGCGCCCTTCGATTGGCCTTGTCCGAGGCTTTTCAGCAAACCCTGCCGGCGACCGAATCGCTCTACGGCAACTGTAACGCCTCGACCCGGATCGTGAACTTTCTGAAGCATGTCGATTGCAGTGAACCCAAGCGCTTTTACGACGCGGCGAACGTCGCCGGAGCGGCCCGCGAAATCCGGGTGGGCGGCGATTTCCAGGTGAGCGCAGAGGCGTTCGCGGCACCGGTCGGGGCGGGGTTGCCAACCCTCTCGAAGCCATGCAGCTATTGGCTCGATACCGGGCGCTCGGCGCTTTACGCCGGACTGCGCGACATCCTGCGCCGGGGAGGATGCCGGAGCGCGTATTTACCCGTGTATTGCTGCGAATCGGTGCTGGCGCCATTTCAGCGGCTGGGCTTCGACGTGCGCTTTTACGCGATGGGCGAGGATCTTGCCAGCCCGTCCGGCATGCCCGATCCGCTCGATGGTTCGACGTTTCTGTACATCCATTATTTCGGGGTTCGTAACCAGGCGGTCAGCGAATGGCTCAGGAGGGCGCGGCAAAGGACGAACTTTTTCGTCATTGAAGATTGCGTTCAGGCCGGCCTCAGCAGCGGCGTCGGAGAGGATGGCGATTACGTGGTCACCAGCTATCGGAAGCTGGCGCCGCAAGTCGACGGAGCCTTGCTCGGCTGCAATACGCCGATTGCACCCGAAGCGATTGATGCGGACGAAACCTTCGTCTCGCAAAAACTGATCGGCAAGCTCTTGCGCGATGGCGGCGAAGACGAGGACGCGTTTCTGGCTTTGCTGAAAGAATCGGAGCAGCGCCTGGATGGCGAGTGCGCGCCGCGGCGCATGTCGTGGGTTTCCAGGTATCTGATGGAGCGGACAGATTTCGCCGGCATCGCCGAAAGCCGCCGCCGCAACTGGCAAACCCTGGATGGGCTGTTGCGCGAAGCGGAGCTGACCGGAAGTTTGCTGCAACCGTTGGTGAAATGTCTGCGGGATGGTGAGGTTCCGCTGGGCTACCCGGTGAAGGTCAACCGTGGCCTTCGCGATGAGCTGAAGGTAAGCTTGCAGCGCGCCAAGGTATTCTGTCCGGTGCATTGGCCCATGGATGAGCTTCGCGAACGGTCGGGATTGACGCCGGACCTTGAGTTGAGCCGCGCTATTCTGACGATTCCTATCGACCAGCGCTTGCACGAGGCGGAGCTGAAGTACGTCGCGGATTGCATCCGCCGGTTTTCCACCACTCTTTTTTAAAACCACCACTTTTCTTTACGATGAAAGATTGAAGAAAATTGCGTAAGAAAATGCCTTCCACCTACATCATCGCCGAAGCCGGCGTAAATCATAATGGTTCGCTCGACCGGGCGCTGGCCATGATCGATGTCGCCGCCGAAGCCGGAGCCGATGCCGTCAAGTTTCAGACCTTCCGGTCGGAAGCGGTGATCAGCCGCAATGCGGCCAAGGCCGAGTATCAGGTCAGGAATACGGGCGAGAACGAGTCCCAGTTGGAGATGGTGAAGAAGCTGGAACTGGATTTTTCCGCTCACGAACAGCTTCTGGCGCGCTGCCGGGCCAAGCACATTCAGTTCCTCTCGACCCCCTTCGATCTGCCCAGCGTGGAGACGCTGGTCAAAGGCCTCGGCCTCGACCGCATCAAAATAGCTTCCGGGGAAATTACCAACGCGCCCCTGCTGCTGCGAGTCGCGCAAACGGGCGCATCGGTGATTCTCTCGACCGGAATGAGTACGTTGGGAGACGTGGAGGACGCTCTGGGGGTGCTCGCATTCGGCTATCTCGGCCGAAAGGGCGCGTGCTCGAAAGTTGGTTTCCAGCAGGCGTTTCAATCCGCCGAGGGGCAGCAGCGGCTGGGCGAAAAAGTGATCCTGCTGCACTGCACTACCGAGTATCCGGCGCCGTTTGACGACGTAAACCTGCGGGCCATGGAAACCCTGGCCGCGGCCTTCGGTCTGCCGGTGGGACTCTCCGATCACACCACGGGCTACAGCGTGCCGCTCGCCGCCACGGCGCGCGGAGCGGTGGCGGTCGAGAAGCACTTCACTCTGGATCGCAACCTGGCCGGCCCCGATCACAAGGCGTCGCTGGAGCCGCCGGAGCTGGCGGCAATGGTCCGGGCCATTCGCGAGGTCGAGCGGGCGCTGGGTTCGGCGCGCAAACTGGTAGCGGCGTCCGAGGTCAAGAACCAGGCGATTGCGCGCAAGAGCCTGGTGGCGGCGGCCCGGATTCGCGCCGGCGAGCCGTTTACGACGGAAAACCTGACCAGCAAACGGCCCGGAAACGGGATTTCCCCGATGTGCTACTGGCAGTTGCTGGGGCGATGCGCCAGCCGCGATTATGAGTATGATGAGCTTATCGTCGAAGCCGCGGAGTAGCCGTGATGAGGCGGACAGGGTCTTCGCCCGTCTCGATCCCGCGCTGCGGATTCCGACGGTTTCGCCGGCCTACCTGCTGATCGATGGCGAGCGCGATCCGGAGTTGCAGCCCGTGTTCTGGCTCTACCAGGAGGCGGACGCGGTTTTCTACTACGGCTTTCACCTGGCCGGGATTGCGGGCACGGAGTTTCGGGACGTGCAAGCACCCTATCCCTACGGCGGGCCGATTTGCAACACGCGAGACGCCGCTTTTCTGCGGAGAGCCTGGCAAGGGTACACGGAGTGGTGCCGCGAGCATAACGTCGTGGTGGAATTCGTGCGCTTTCATCCGCTTTTGCAAAACTGGGATATCTATGACGGAGAGGTGATCGCCGACCGTGCAACCGTATGGATCGATTTGGCGATTCCCGACCTGCTTGCATCCTACGAGACGCGGGCGCGCACCGCGGTTCGCAAGGCGCTGAAGAACGGATTGAGCATCGAATGGCGCAACGGCGGCGACGGTGCAGCGCTGTTTTCCGGGCTCTACCGCGACGCCATGCACGAGCTGGCGGCCGACGACTTCTACCTGTTTTCAGAGACCTACTTCCGCCGGCTGCTGGAATGGAAGCAGGCGAGGCTGGCGGTTTGCCTCGGCGAAGGCGAGCCTGTCGCAGCGGCGATTTTCCTCGTCGGACCCGAGATTGCCGAATATCATCTTTCGGCGGCCAATGCGGAGGGCAAGCGCCTGGGAGCGACCAATCTGCTGCTGCACACGGCAGCGCAAGCCGCGCAGGCAGAGGGTTGCGGCAAACTCTATTTAGGGGGCGGCACGGATGCCCGTCCCGATAACCCGCTGCTATTTTTCAAGTCGGGATTTTCCGCGGCACGCGCCGAGTTTAGAATCGGGAAACACGTGCATTCGAAGGATGCCTATCATTTTCTCCAGGAGCGGTTTGCGGAGGCCTACAGTGCCCATCCCGGCCGCGTGCTGTTTTACAGGTAGAGTCGAATCATGACGTGGGACCCGAAAGGAGCACCACTCATATTGAAATCAGTCTACGAAACTGCTGGGTTAACGTGTCTTTCTTGCGGGAAGAGTGCATGGGAGGCGGCCGACGATTCGATGACCTGTTCGATTTGTGGCGCCGAATATCCCATGGATGAAGGAGTGCTCCGTATGGACGGAGATACTTCAACCAAGGAACGACGCGGTTTTATTCGGTGTTCGGCGGAGCTTACTTCGTGGGAGCATCGTTTGAAAGCAATCCGCTCATCTACATCATGAATCGCGGCTACCGGCGGTTTCTCAACAGTTTGTCGCTGAATTCGTCCGCATCCTTATTGGACCTCGGCTGCGCCGATGGCCGCCTTTCTCTTTGGGCGGCAGAGAAGCCATTACAGTTAGTCGTGGCGCTGGATAGCAATCTGCAATCCCTGAAGCGTCTCGCGGCGGAAGCGCAAAAACGCGGCTTGAAAAACCTGGTTGTTGTGTGCGCAGACGCAACTAACCCGCCATTCAGGAGCGCGACCTTCGATATCGTGCTGTGCTTCGAGGTGCTTTACTATCTGGTCCCCATACTTGGACGGCAAGGGGCGATCGGGGTGCCTGCAAAATTGCTGAAGCCCTCGGGCACGATCGTACTGAGCGAGTTCAGCCGATTGGGCCGCGCGCTGATCGATATCGATGCGATGAATATCGAAAACACCAAATCTCTGCTGCAGTCGTCGACCCGTTTTGAGAAGTTCGCGGATAGTCGACTCGAAGTGTTCCAGTGGAGCGTCGCCGAATTAAGAGCCGATATCGCCGCGGCTGGTCTTAAGATCGTTCGAGAGACGGGCATTTCTCCGGTCGCGGCTTTGTTCAACTACGCCTGGTCCTTTACCAGTTATCCCTTGCGACCCCGTCTGGATGCGGAACTGCGCGAACTCATCGAAACTTTGAGCGACCAGACCGAAGGCGCGTATGAGACGGCGCGCAATGTCATGTTCGCATTGGAGAAGCCAGCAAACTAATGGCGTTCGAAGTTTTGCAAATCGATGATCGTCGTCGGCTACGGAGGCCCTGACAATGTCCTTTGAAGTGTTCGAGCTCGACAATCCGAAATGGCCGCAGGTTCTTAAAGAATCCGAAGCCGATATTGCGTTTCTGCCAAACTTCTGTAGATTTCATCTGCGCCAGTCACCCGGGCGGGCAGTTATGTTCTTCTATGAAGACGATCTTGGGGCAGTTTTTGATGTAACGCTGTTGAAGGACGTCTCTTCGCTTCCGTTCTTCTCTTCCACGGTGAGCGATTATACGTGCCCGGAAGTTTTGCGATCGGCAGTCGATTCCTGCCGGAGCAAGCCTTTACTGGACCTTGTGTCGCCAGGCTATAACGGCCCTACGTTTGTCGGCAACCCCTCGGATGGGCAAAACCTCTTGCTTCGGTATCGACAATCAGTGGATGGATGGTGTCGCGAACATAATGTAATTACCGAATTCGTCAGAATACATCCAATGTCCACGACGGTCGCATTTTGGGAAGGAATTGAATCCTTGAACAAGGCCAGCGACGTAATCTATGTGGATCTTCGGGAGGGGTACGACGCTGCCTGGAAAAATTACAGCAGTAAACGACGGCAAGAAGTCAGACGAGCGGCGCGCAATGGCGCCGCAATGTGCATTGTGCCCGCCGACGAAGTTCATATCAATCGGTTTGTGGAGTTGTACGACACCACGATGTCGCGCAAGCAGGCGAAGAGCGTTTACTTTTATTCGCGTGAATTCTTCGTCGACCTGTTCGACAAATTGAAGGAGCAGACGTTGCTCGTAGAGGCGTACGCGGGCGATCAATTGGCTTCATCGACGATTTTCTTTCTGGGTCACCGATGTGTCTGGGCTCAGTATGAGGGGACCGTGCCGTCAGTACGCGACAGCGATGCCAATCTATATAAGACCGACAGAATGATAGCTTGGAGTGCAGAGCATCGCTATAATTACCTTTTTGCTGGGCGGTGGTTTTCATGAAGGAGACGGCGGCTATCAATATAAGATGAGATATTCAAGGCTTACCGCTCCGGTTTTGCACTTGAAGAAAGTCCACAATCCGATATTGCTGCAAGCGCTGGTTGACAAGAAAGAGGCTCATGATCGGGCTCAGGGACGGATCACTCGCGGAGACTATTTTCCGAGTTACTGGTTAACATAATTCAGGTCAATCTCCGGCTGGCTGCAAGCCATGGCGATTTCGTCCTTATCAACAGCGGAGTTCCCGGGCCAGTAGTTCACGGTGCATAATCCAACAGCGCTTTTCGTAGATTTCTGCGTCAGTACACCACGTCAAAAAAGTGCATAATGTGAGAAACTTGGATCTATTGAAGCAGCGCAAAGAAAGCTTACGGTACCAAGAACCGGCGCAACACCAGCGACGAGTATTTCGCCTGCTATTGGTGGGGCTGACCCAAGGGGTGCTCTGATTAACCGCTGGAAAGAAAGCCTCGTTCCGTCCAATGCCACCATTATGGCGGTCATGAAGGCGATCGACGAAGGGTCGAGCAAAATTGCGCTGGTGGTCGATGGCGAGGGAAAACTTCTCGGCACGGTCACCGACGGCGACGTGCGCCGGGCGATCATTCGCTCGATCGGCCTCGATCAGCCGGTCGAAAAGATCATGAACCGTAAGCCGACGACCGCGCTCGGCAATACGCCGGGCGAGGTGGTGATCGCCACCTTGCGCCAGCACTCGCTTCAGCACATGCCGCTGCTCGATAGCCAAGGACGCGTCGAGGGGCTGGCGATCCTGGATGAGCTGGTCCGTCCGCGCCTGCATGACAATGTGGCGGTGCTGATGGCGGGCGGGCGCGGCCGGCGGTTGCAGCCGCTTACCGACGACTGTCCCAAGCCGATGCTGAGCATAGGCGGCAAGCCTCTGCTGGAGACGATCCTGCTCAAGCTGATCGAGTTCGGCTCGCGGCGCTTCTATCTCTCGGTGAACTACAAGGCCGAAATCGTCGAGCGTCATTTCGGCGACGGCTCCGCCTGGGGGGTGGACATCCGCTACCTTCGCGAGCCGCAGCCGCTGGGCACGGCCGGCTCTTTGAGCCTTTTGCCGGAGCTGCCCGAAAAACCGTTGATCGTGATGAACGGCGACCTGCTGACAAAGGTCAATTTCGACGACCTGGTCGAGTTTCACGGCGCCCAGGGTTCGCGGGCGACCATGGCCGTACGCGACTACCATCTGGAGGTGCCGTACGGAGTGGTGAAGCTGAAAGACTTCTCCGTGGTGGAAATCGCCGAGAAGCCGGTGCACCACTTCTTCGTCAACGCCGGGGTTTATGTTCTCGACCCGCAGGTGCTTTCGTATATCCCGCGGCAGTCGTATTTCGACATGCCCATGCTCTTTCAGGAAATCCTGGCCCGTCAGGAGCAGGTGACGGCATTTCCACTGCGCGAGTATTGTCTCGACGTCGGGCGGCCGGACGATTTCGAAAAGGCGAATCTGGACTTCGAGCGGATCTTTCCATGATCTCCGGAGTCAAAATCCTGGCGATCATACCGGCACGAGGAGGCTCCAAGGGCGTCGTTCGCAAGAATCTGCGCCAAGTTGGCGGCAAGCCGCTGATCGCATGGGCGATTGAGGCCGGCCGGGCTTCCCGCTATATCGACCGGCTGATTCTTTCTTCCGAGGACGCCGAAATCATCGGGGCTGCCAGGCAGTGGGGATGCGAAGTGCCGTTCGTGCGTCCGGCCGAGCTGGCACAGGACGATACTCCCGGCATCGATCCGGTGCTCCATGCCATCGGCGAGCTTCCGGATTACGACCTGGTGACGTTGTTACAACCGACATCTCCGTTGCGCACGGCCGCCGATATCGATGGCTGCATCGAGCTGTGCATGGCCGAAAAAGCCAAAAGCTGCGTCTCGGTTTGCGAGGTCGAGCAGCATCCGGCCTGGATGTACAAGTTGGACGGGCAGCGGCGAATCAGCCCGCTGCTGAGCGGTGAGCCCGACTATCCCAGGCGCCAGGACTTGCCTCCCGTGTATGTTCTGAACGGCGCGGTGTACGTGGCGGAGTGCGAATGGCTTCGGCGGAATCGAACGTTTATCGCCGACAACACGCTCGGCTACGTGATGCCCCGCGAGCGGTCGCTCGATATCGATGGCGAACTCGATCTGAAAATTTGCGAGGAAGTACTGAGAAAGACAGCACAAGGCTGAGCAGGGACGGATTCCGTGATGTTATTCAAACGTTGGACAGAGTGCAAAGACGAACTGCTCGGCCCGGTGTACTGGCGGCGCGATGCCGTCAGGTTTCAGCAGACGTTGTCTCGATGGCGGGAAACTCCGTCTCTACCACCGGCTTGCGAAGGGCACAGAGTCGGCGTTCTAGTCCTGCCGTGGCTATTGACGCGCGTTCCATGGTTCTCCGTTGCCCTTGGACTGTTGCTGGCACGGAGGGGAGCGCGGGTAACCTTTATCGTCGATGACATGATGTTCGGCGATTCCACCCGGGACTTCAAAATGGCTTCGGAAAGCATCGATGAGGCTTTGCGGCCACTCGGGAATGATTACGAAGTTCTTCGTCTGAGCGATTATCGAAAGGACGAGGCGGCAGCCGAAAGCTTATCGCCATTCGCGGAAGCCAGTGTCGCCGAGCTGGCGGCACTCAATACGGTGTGGTTCATTCGCGGCGATACGCAGACTTCCGGCCGCCGCGCCTATCAGGAACTGGTGGCCAAGCAACTGCGCGAAAGCACGCCGCTAATCTCCGCGCTACTCGGCGCCAAGCCGGATTTCGATTATCTGCTGATGCCGGGCGGCATGTACGGCTCCTCCGGCCTCTGGTTCCAGTTGGCGAAAGAACAAGGTTTGCGGGTCGCCACCTACGACAGCGGGGCTGATTGTCTGATATTTTGCACGGACGGAGTTGCCGCGCAGTTGCAGGATTTGCCCAGGGCGTTCGAACTTCTGCGAGAGCAGCCGGAGTTGATTGACTCGGTTGTCGTGGAAGCTCAAAGCGAACGAAACCGGCGCAGAGAAGGCACCGATAAATTCGGATATCAAAAGGCGAACTCGGCGCAGCGTGATATCGGAGCCGACAATGCAGTGGTGATCCCTCTGAATTTTCCGTGGGATTCCGCCGCTTTAGGGCTGCACGCTGTTTTCGACAACGAGCATGCAATGGGCGGTCGAGACGGTGCGCTGGGTTCTGGAGAACACTGAACAGAACGTGATCGTGCGCCAACATCCGGGCGAGCGTGTCGTCTCCGACCGGTCCACGGACGATTACGGGGAAGCCCTGCGCCAGCACTTCGGCGAGAATCGCAGGATTCGATACGTTGCCGCGAGCGACCCGACCAACACGTATACGCTGGTGGAGCAGGCAAAGTTTGTGGTGGCCCACACGTCAACCATGGGAGTCGAGGCGGCCACCATGGGAAAGGTCGTCATCACCGCGGCGCGATCCTATTACGCGAAGCTGGGTTTCGTTTTTCCGGCTACGTCCAGGGATGAGTATTTCGAGACGCTCCGGCGCGGAATTGCCGGAGAGCTTTCGATCAACCGCGAGCAAGTGCGCGCGGCTTGGTGCTGCTATTACCTGGCGCAGTGTTGCAACTGGATTTTCACCGACTTTACTCCCGCCGCGTTTGCGAAGTGGGCGGATGCGGGAGTTGAGGCGCTGGATGGAGACCCGGCGATTCAGGATGCACTGAAGGCAATGGATGAGAATATACCGCTCGCGATCGTTCGACATCGGCGGAAGCAACTGGAACGCGCTGAGACGGTAGGTTGCTAGAATCCATGAATTGGAAAAAGCTTGCCGCCAGTGTTGCAATCTACGCGACTGGCGATTTCCTGGTGGCGGCGGTTGGAGGCTTTCTTCTCGTCCCGCTGTATACGCGGCATCTGAGTCCGTCCGATTACGGCGTATTCGTCGTCACCCGGACAACGGGCGACATTTTCACTTACATTCTGCAATTCGGGCTCATTTCCGCGGTGGCTCGCGTCTACTTCATCTTCAGCGCGAAGCAGCAGCAGCGTCAGTATATTGGCTCGATCCTGATTTTTCATTTCTGTACGGCCTCGATTTTCCTGGTTGTGCTGGGCGTAGCGGGAAAGTTTTTCTGGCGGCAGCTATCGCCCGCGGTTCCCGCAATGCCGTACATGTGGTTTGCCTTCGGGTTGGCTTTCCTGTCGTTTGTGCCGGGCCTGTTCTCGATTTTGTTGCGGGTCGAGGAGCGCGCCAAGTTTTTTGTGGCCGTACAGGTCGCTTCGGCGGTGCTGCTGGTGCTGTGCGTCGTTCTTTTCCTGGTCGTGCTGAAGACCGGGATCGCAGGACTTTTTGGGGCGCTGATCCTCAGCGGAGTCATCACCTGGGCGGTTCTCCTGGGGCTTCTTTTCCGGAGAGTCGAGTGGAACTTCCGATGGGAGCATATCAGTGCCTCGTTGAAATTTGGGATGCCGGTCGTCATCAGCTACATCGCATTCTTTGTGATGAACCGGTTTGGCATCATTTTTCTTCAGCGCTACGTGGGACTTGCCGAAGTGGGTCTGTTCGGCTTGGCCCAGCAACTGGCGATGGTCATCTCCCTGGTCGGCGTGGCGTTCGGCAAGTCGTTCCAGCCGATGATTTTTTCCAGCGGTGAATCCGCGGTGACCGATCTGATCTCGCGTCTGGGCGGAATTTATTTTGTTTCCATGCTGATGTGCGCCGCGGTTTTTGCGTCCTTTGCCTCCGAACTGCTGATGATTCTTGCCCCGCGCGCCTATGGCCGGGCGTACTACGTTTTTGTGCTGCTGATCATTGCCAACGCGGTGTACTCGACCAAGCTGATCAGCGAATCGGTCCTGCTTTATCGCCATCGCCCGAGCCTGTCGATGACGGTGTCGCTGGCCGGCGGGGTGATCTCCATCCTCGGTAATCTCTGGCTTGTGCCGAAGATAGGGATCTACGGCGCCGTGCTTTCCACCCTGCTCACCTCTTGCGTGGTCACGA
The DNA here is from genome assembly GCA_963786555.1 of uncultured Acidobacteriota bacterium. Taxonomy (GTDB): domain Bacteria; phylum Acidobacteriota; class Terriglobia; order Terriglobales; family Acidobacteriaceae; genus CAWBRT01. The sequence goes on along the minus strand of CAWAZO010000006.1, from coordinate 145,314 downwards.
CAATATCCATGACGATAGCGCTTCGACTGGTGCGGTTCAGGATCGGAATGCAGCTTTTCTGGAACACGATGTTCACCTTCGGGGTGATTGGCTCCTCCGTGTATATGAACGGACGAGTGTCGTTGCTGCCCCGAGTGCTTCTGAAACTGTTCCTGCTGTCTTTGCTGAGCGTCGCCTTTTTTGTTTTGCGTCCTAAAACGCCTAACCCAACACATCTTGGCTCCGCAGAGGCGGGTCATTAGAATGAGCTCACCGGATACTGAATTCAGCCTTCCCAGGCGCGTGCTCACCCTGCTATACACTTGGAAGCTGCGCATGAGTGCCAATCACTGGGGGCGCGGAGTGCGCATCTTTCCTCCGGCGGTCATCGTCGGAGCAGACGGAATCGAGCTTGGGGATCGGGTCGTCATCCGCGAGCACGCCTGGCTGAACACGAAAGGCAAACGGGACGACGGAAAACCGGCACTGACGATCGGCGCGGGAAGCTACATCGGCCGCTTCGCGCATATTAACGCATGGCACGAGGTTGTGATCGAACCCGAGGTACTGATTGCCGACCGCGTCTATATCAGCGATGCCGACCACCATTTTGCCGACCGGCAGATTCCCATCCTGCGGCAGGGGGATAGTTTTAAGGGCAAGGTACTGCTCCGCTCGGGATGCTGGATCGGGGTTGGAGCCGTGATCCTGCCCGGAGTGACGATCGGGCGCAATGCGATCGTCGGCGCCAACGCAGTCGTAACCAAAGACGTTCCCGACTACATGATCGTAGGCGGTATCCCGGCAAAGGTAATTCGCGAAATCTAATGTCTCTCCTATCCCTTGTTTCGCGCCTTCGGCGCCTCGCTCTGACGATTTACGAGAATTCCCGCCGGTTGCAGCGCATCCAGGAGGCCCTGGGGAGAATCGAAGCACGGCAAGTCGCTGCCGATGCCAACGCCGCTTTCAACGACGCCGAGTTTCGCGTGTTTTCGCAATGGGGAGAGGACGGCCTCATCCAATACCTCATCCGCCGTGTTCCTCTCCCCAACAAAGTGTTTGTCGAGTTCGGGGTGGAGAACTACCTGGAATCCAATACCCGCTTTCTGGCCGTGAACGACCGCTGGTCCGGATTGGTGATGGATGCCAGCGCGGAGAACATTCAGTTCATTCAACGCGATCCCGTATCGTGGGCCTGCAATCTTAAATCGGTGCGCGCGTTCATCACCCGGGAGAATATCAACGAGTTGCTGAAGTCGAATGGCTTCAGCGGAGACCTGGGGCTGCTCTCGGTGGATATCGACGGCAACGATTATTGGGTTTGGGAGGCGATTGACGGTATCTTCCCGCGACTCGTGGTCTGCGAATACAATAGCCTCTTTGGACCCAAGGCCCGTGTGACCATTCCTTACGATCCCGGATTTGCGCGCGACCAGGCGCACCACTCGAAAGTTTATTACGGCGCTTCCATCGCCGCGCTGGAGTCACTGGGGCGGGCGAAGGGATACACCTTGGTCGGCGGAAACTCGGCCGGAAATAACGTATTTTTCGTGCGCAATGACGTCGCCGGAGCGCTTCGTCCGGTCACGGCGGCGGAGGCGTTTCGTCCGGCCCGCTTCCGCGAGTCCCACGATGAGCGAGGCCGTCTGAGCTACGCGGATCTGGACAGGCAGTTGAACGACATTGGCCATCTGCCGGTCTTCGATCTGGAGCGCCAGGCGATGGTTCCGATCGGCGAAATTTGCCGGATTGATCCCAAAAATGACTGATAACCGCATCCCGCAAGGCGAAGCAAAGCCGGTGAGTCGCGCCCTGGTGACCGGGGCCTCGGGATTTATTGGCTCGGCCCTGGTTGACCATCTCTTGCGCCGCGGAGTCGAGGTGATCGGGGTGGACATGGTCCCCGGAACCTCGGCCTGCCCTAGCCATGTCGTGGACCTGACCGTCCCGGGCGTGCTCGACCCCTGGCTCGACGAGCGCACAGTGATTTTCCACATGGCGGCGCGGGCGGATGTGGTCGCTTCGGTACGCGATCCGGTTTGCGACTTTCAGAACAATGTTCTGGCGACCTTCGCGGTGCTGGAATCGGTGCGGCACGCGCGCTGCCGGATGGTGTATCCCTCGACCGCATCGGTCTTCGACAGCGGCAACCCATTGCCTTTGGCGGAGAACGCCTACGTCCGGCCCACCTCGCCCTACGCCGCCGGCAAGGTGAGTGGAGAAGCCTACTGCGCCGCCTACTATCGCGCCTACGGCGTCGACATCCGCGTGGCCCGCATGTTCAGCGTATACGGCGTCGGGATGAGGCGCTTTGTGATCCACGACCTGGTGCGCAAGATACAGCGCGACCGGCGGCGCGTGGAAGTGCGGGGCGACGGCGAGCAGATCCGCGATTATCTGTACATCGACGATGCCGCCCGCGGACTGGTCCATATCGCCGAGCATGGCGAGGCCGGCGAGGATTACAACCTGGCCGCCGGAGTGCCGGTGCGCCTGCTCGATCTGGCGCGCCTGATCGCCAACTTGATGGGACACCAGGAGACCGAAATCGTTCCGACCGGCGAAGCCACGCCCGGCGACGTGCCGAAGTGGTACGCCGATATCAGCAAGATTCGCCGCATCGGTTTCGCGCCGGCGATTAATTTCGAAGAGGGACTTTTGAGAACCATCCGCTGGCTCTCGGAAGCGCAACCCCCGGCCGGGTTCACGGAATGAAGGTGCTGCTGTTGGCGCAGAGCTTTCCACCGCCCGCGGCCGCCGGCTCGGTGCAGTATCTGTTCAACATTTTTTCCGCGCTGCCTCCTCAGACGGCCGTGGTGATGACGGGCAATGCCGATCCGGCACGCTCCAGGGAATTCGACCGGAACTTTCCGCAGCGGATCATCCGCTTTCCGTTCATTGCGCACGTGGCCTATGGACACAGGCGAGGCCGGCTGGCGCGAGCGGGCGAGTACCTGTTGTGGCCTCTGACGGCCGCCTGGCTCATCTGGCGGGAGAGACCGCAGGTGGTGCATATAGGGGAGTTCAACGTCGCCAGCATAACGGCGCTGATGGCCCGGAAGCTCTTTGGAATTCCCTACGTGCTGTTCACCTATGCCGAAGAGATTACCTACATTACGACCCGTCCGGCCTATCTGCGGCTGCTGAAGGCGGTACTGCGAAACGCGGATGCGATCGTCACGGTTTCCGACTACACCCGCGGCGTACTGCAAGAGTTGGGCGCGCCTCCGGAACGCATTTATAAGGTATTGCCGCCCGTGGGAGACGACAAGCGTGTGCCGGTAAAAGCGGCAGCGGCCGAAGCGCTTCGGGCGAAGTATGCGATTCAGGGCCGCCGCGTGCTGCTGACGGTCGGCCGGCTGGTAGAACGCAAAGGACACGCTACGGTTCTCGAAGCGCTTCCGGCGATCCGGCGCTCGTTCCCGGAGGCGTTGTATGTTGTCGTCGGAAGCGGTCCTGAAGAGCAGAAGCTGAAAAAATTGGTGCTTCAGGCAGGATTACAAGAGCATGTGCTGTTTACCGGCGGGGTGGACGACGGCGAACTGGCGTGCTGGTACGAGATTTGCGACATCCTGGTCATGCCTCACCGAAGCCTCGCGAATAGCGACACGGAAGGCTGTCCGACGGTGTTTCTGGAAGCCGGTGCGCACGGCAAGCCGGTGGTGGGCGGAAGAGACGGCGGCGTGGCCGACGCTATTCTGGACGGGCGTACGGGGTTCACCATCGATGGCACCGATGCTGCCAAGCTGGCGGAGAAAGTGTGCTACCTGCTCGGGAATCCGGAGGCCGCTTTGGAAATGGGCCGAGCGGGCCGAGCTTACGTTTCCACCCTGCGGCCGGAGTGCAGCGCGGCGGCCATCCAGAGAATCAACGAAGAAGTGGTACGCGGGGCCAGCGAGGCATCTCGAAGCTGACGGCGGCGAGAGCGAGTGCGGGGCGGCTGCACGCCTGATTTCCGCGTCCAAGATGGCGCCAGAGCCGGTGTGCTCTTCCGGTGAATGGTTTTTCCAGGTTTGGTGTTAAATTAAGGGAACTACCGTCTGTGCTACAAGATCTGTGGCCGTCGAGGAGTAGCCTACCGAGCCGGATGTCACCGAGTTGAAAACAGCGGTGGCCGACCGCGCTGACGATGCCCGCTCGGTATGGCCGGGCTGCTTCGCGGAGCTTCCGCGAAGCGGTTGGGAAGCGGTTGGTTTTTAGGTTGCGAATCGCCTGTGGGCTGGTGAATGTGCCGGCATGGAAAGTTGAGTAGAGAATGCCCGTTGAGCCTCAATACGACCGTCAAGTGCCCGCCGACGCCGCGCAGGCGTCTGAAGCGGCACAACCGACGACCGCGCAGGAGATGTCCCTTCTGGACGTTCTCGTCGCCTTGGCGGCCAATAAATGGCTGATCGCCAAGTTTACCGCTGTATGCTCTGTACTCGCCGTGGTGCTTTGCCTGCGCATGGCGAACGTGTACACAGGCAAGACAACGGTGTTGCCTCCTCAACAGACTCAGTCGATTGCCAGCACCATGGTTGGGCAATTTGGGGGACTGCTGGCGGGACTTGCCGGAAAAGACATCATCGGAAAAGGCCAGAACGAGATGTTTGTCGCCATGCTCCAGAGCCGAGGGCGTTGAGGAAGCCCTGGTGCAGCGCTTTAATCTGATGTCGGTTTACCACTCGAAATTTCTGCTGGATGCCTGCCGGGCGCTGGCGGGGCGCAGCAAAATTGAAGCGACCAAGCAGGGATTGATCTCCGTGGAAGTGCGGGACAAAAACCCGGAGCTTGCGGCGGATATCGCCAATGGATACATCGACGAGCTGCAAAAGCTGACCGGAAGGCTGGCGATCGGCGAGGCAGGGCAGAGGCGATTGTTTTTCGAGAAGCAATTGCTGCGGGCCAAAGACGACCTGACGGACGCCGAGATCGCCTTCAAGCAGACGCAGGAGAAGACCGGCGTGATGCAGATCGACGCCCAGTCACGGGCAATCATCGCGGCGGTCAGCCAGTTGAAGGCGGAGATTTCCGCCAAGGAAGTTACCCTCCAGGCCATGCGATCCTTCGCGACGGCGGAGAACCCGGACTATCGTCTGAACAGCGAGCAACTCGCGGGATTGCAGCAACAACTGGCAAAAATGCTGCGAAATTCCAACCAGACGGAAGGCGACGTCGAAATCCCGACGACCAAGATTCCCACGGCCGGGCTTGAATATATCCGCCGCTACCGGGAGTTGAAGTACCAGGAAACCCTGTACGAGCTGTTCGCCAGGCAATACGAGATTGCCAGGGTCGACGAGGCCAAGAGCGCGCCGGTGATCCAAGTGGTTGACCGGGCAAAGCGTCCGGAGAGGAAATCGTCGCCGTTCCGGACCCTGATTGTATTGCTGAGTACGATGGCCGCGTTTTGCTTTATCTCGCTCGTGGTGTTGTTGAAGGAAATATTCCGCCGTCAACGCCAGGACCCCGGAGTACGGGAAAAGCTCGACTTGCTGCGCTTGTACGCCTCTCTCAAGCACAGATAGACGCGGGTCAGCGGCGCTTTCCGGAGACGATGGCGCGGGCGATGACGGGGCAGAGGTAGCAGAGCAGCCGGGCACGCCAGATCAATTTCTGCTTCCAGGCGCCGGGCCGACTGGCATTGTTGCCGTGCCGCCGGTAACTGACCAGCGGTTCGTCGAGATAACAGGTCTTGCCGTAGATATCATTCAGCATGCCAATCCACATATCGTGCATGGGCACCTTGGGCGGAAATGGCAGGACGCGAGCCAGCAGAGCGCGTCGGAAGGCCATGGTGCAGCCGAGATAACGGTTGCGGATGACGTTCCTCAGCACTCCGGGCCTGAACGGGTACGGATCGAAGAAGGATCGACAGACCAGATTTCCCTCGGCGTCGATGACTGCGGCATCGCTGAGGACCAGCGTGACCTCCGGGTCTGCGAAAGCCGCGAGAAACTTATGGACCTTATCGGGCCGCCAGAGGTCGTCCTGGTCGCTGAGGAAAATCACTTCTCCCGTGGTGTTGCGGAGGGCGCGCTCGAAGCTCGCCAGCACGCCCAGGTTGCGGGGATTCTTCAACAATCGTATGCGGGCATCCTGGAATTCGGCGACCATCGAGCAGGTCGCGTCCTCGGAGGCGTCGTCGACGACGATCAGTTCATCCCCGGGAGCCAACTGCGGCAAGATCGAAGCCAGTTGTTGCCGCAAGTAGCTGGCGCCGTTGTAGGCGGCCATCGCGACCGAGAGCTTCATCGCGCGACCCCGGACGGAACATGGGTTTCACGATGTCCGTGCCGGTGCGGCGACATGGACCGACCGGCAAGCGAGTACAGCAGTCCTGTGATTGGAAATCGCATCTCAATGATTACGAAACAGTGATACGCATTGCTCGAGCAGCGCCCGCGAGCTATGCAGGGCGATGCGCTTGTCGCGGACTTTGAGCGCTTGCTTGACCGTCCGCGCACCCAGCCGGGGAACAAACAGCAGCCGCTCCAGAAACGGGCGGTAGCGGTTGGTAAATCTCATCTCGGCCGCAAGTATATTCCGGTACCGCTCCAAGCTTACGTCATGGTTGTAATCGAGGACCGAAAGACGGTGCTGAAGCGCCGTCTCCATGGCAAACACCTCGAACCCCCGGCGGTGAATTTCATGGAAGAGCCAGTAATCCAGATAATCCAGCCAGAACTCCGGATTGAAGCCGCCCAGCTCGCGCAGGAACTCCAGGCGTAGCGCCGCGCCCGAGTTCAAGCACGTAACCTCGAACGGAAGCAGTCCGGTCTGGAGCGTGCCGTCCAGACGCCCGATACGTACCCGCAGAGGCGATACCTGCCGGTTGCCGGCGTAAACCCGGGGAACAATGGCGGCCACGCGCGGCTGATCGGCACAGCGTTCGGCGGCAAGCAAGAGTTGTTGCAAGAAATCGGGCGGCAGCTCCGAATCCTGATCCAGCAGCAACAGCCATCGAAAGCCGGGCGCGGCACACTGGAGCGCGTATTCATACGCGGCGCGGATTCCGCCATTCGAGGGATCGTGGCGATAGCTCCAGCGGCTCTCCCAGGGACCATCCCAGGCGCTCGGCGAGTTGTCGTAGACGAGAACGTGCATCCCGGCCTCGGACGCTGGCAGCGAACGTCTGAGGCTGGAAATCGTTGCGGATTGCGGAGGTTGGCAACGATAAAGCACAACCACCGCCAGGATCGTGGAATCGTTCACCATGGCTGGTCCGGTACACTCGTCGAATGATGATGATAGCGTGGAAGCTCGACGCAATCAAAGCCACGTCATTCGGGTTGCCGGGCGGACTTCCGGAAGATATTCTGTTATTTGCTGGGATGGAGAGTAGGCCCGGTCTCAGTATAGGAAACAAATTCAGGGCAAAGTGACGGAGCGGGAAGCATGGCGGTTGTGCAGAAGATTGTCCGCAGAGTTGGATTCGAGACGACAAGGCTGCGCGTGAGCTATCGCTTCCTGCGTGGTCAGGGAGTGGAAATCGGCGCGCTGCACAGGCCTTTGCGCGTTAGCCCGCGAACCCGCGTGTGCAGTGTGGATCGCATGCCGGTGGAAGAGCTTCGGAAGCATTACCCTGAACTGCGGAAGTATCGCCTGACCCCGGTGGATATTGTTGACGATGGGGAAACACTATCTACTATTTCGGATAATAGCCTGGATTTCGTGATTGCAAATCATTTCCTGGAACATTGCGAAAACCCTTTGGGCACTATTCGAAATCACCTGCGCGTGCTCAATTCCGGCGGAATTCTGTATTACGCAATCCCAGACAAGAGCCAGACATTCGATATCCGCCGACCGGTTACGGAGTTCAGCCATCTGGTCCGGGACGATGTTGAAGGGCCGGGGTGGAGCCGGGAGCAGCACTTCAGAGAATGGGTCGAGTTGGTCTCGGGAATTTCGAGCCGAAAAGAGGCCGAGCAGCAAGTCCAGCATCTTATGGAGATGTCCTACAGCATTCATTATCATGTGTGGGACGAAGCAGCCTTGTCAGAGTTTGTGACTTGCATGCTGGGGTATCTGGGTTCCTGCTATCTGGCGCACTTGGAGCACAACCATCAGGAATTCATTTTGGTTTTGAAAAAGAAATCTCCAGAGGCTATCGCGCCACTGCTGTCGCCACCTTTCAGGGCAGAGACATCGGACGACGGAATTCCCGGTTCTCAACGGGAATGATCAAAACAGGTTCGATGCAACGCAGCTTGCCGGTTTCAATTTGCCTGTGAACATCGTGCATTTCGCAGTTCGACGTAGAATCTAAATGAGCGTTATGGTACCGTCAATTGGCCTGACACCTTCACATCCATAATGACGATGGGCCACGAACATCATGGATTTAGCCGGCATGAAAGGCTGATCCACCCAGCTGCATTCCAGAGATGAACGCGTAGATGGGCGATCCTCAGGAGAGAATTCTCCGGAGTAGAGCAGAGTGGGTTTTCCGGCGAAAAGCACGGGCATGAGGCAATGAGTTCTCCTACGTTTCTGAACAGGCCGATTGGTTGGGTTGGAAGGTTCATCCAGCTTCCGAGTACTCCGCCCCGTGGCTACTTCGGGCAACTCCTGTTGATGATGATTGTTTTTGAGGCGGTGGTGTTCGGCAGCGGCCGGCTTCTGATGCTGGGGCCGATCACGGTCAAGATGCTGCTCTACCTGATTGGCTTCGGCTACGTGGCATTTCGAGTGCTGACGGGGAGCAGGTTCCATACTTCATCGCTGGTCGTTCTGCTTGCCTTCGCCTCCATCACCGTGGCACAAACCGTATCGGGCCTGCTTTTGCACAACGACGGCGAGGTGATACTACAGGATTTGCGCTGGCTGGCCTATTTCCCGGCGCTGCTGTTTTTCGATCAAACGATCCGCAGCCTGCAAACGCTGGAGTCGATTTCAAAGATCATTCGCTTCGCGGCGATCCTGATGTGCGTCGGATTCGTGGTACTGCTCGTCCTGGTCATCTCCGGGCGAGTTAGTTTTATCACGCTGCTGGAGTTGAATCAGAAGGTTTACGGCGACGATCCGGGGGACTTCGTGTTCGTCAACGAGGGCTTGGGTTTGCGCGTGTTTTACAAGGGCTTTCTCTATGTTGGCATTGGCGCCTTTTTCTGGATCGTGAGGCCGGGTTGGCGAAGTAAAGTCGTTGCTTTCCTGCTATTTTGCGCATTGGCCGCCACCGGGTCGCGAGGCTTTATCCTGGCCGCCATCGGATGCCTGATCCTGCTCGCGATTCTCATCGACCGTAACAAGGTGCGCGCGCTGGTGGTTGCCACGCTATTAGTGGTGACAACCGTCTTGTTGTCGACCGTCTATATGTCGCTGTTCCGCGATCGGCAGAACATATCGGACTCGGACGCCGTCCGAATGGCCACCGCCAGCGAAGTCCAGGAGCGGATTACGCCGGCCTCATTACTGTTCGGTCATGGCATGGGAGCGGGCGTTCCTACGCGCACGGTCCACATGGAAATGACCTACATGGAGATCTTCCACAAGCAGGGGCTTCTCGGCCTGGCGGTGTGGGGCGGAACTTTCATCTTTATCCTGCGCCGGTATTTGTCTTTGAAGAACTCGCGGCTGGGAGTGGTGGCGACGCCGTACTTTATCTCGGTGGTATTCATCGGCATTCAATCGATGGCCAATCCCTACCTGAATAATCCAATCGGATTGTCGATGGCGTTTATTTCGCTTTGCGCTCTGGAGTTCCTGCACGCGCAACTCGCCGGCGACAAAAAATTGTCCGCCGCAGGAAAAGCCGCCTAGCAGACTGCTGAAAAACTCATAAGAAGTGTCATCCTGAGGTCGTGCCGGTATTGCACGACCGAAGGATCTGCTTTGCTTTCAACGCTCGCAAACAGCAGATCCTTCGCTTCGCTCAGGATGACACCCTCAGAAATCAGTTTTTCAGCAGCCTGCTAGAGCGAAATCGGATTTGGTGTAGACCACGATTCCCACCTTAACCGCAAAAAACCACGGTGAAGGTGGGGCACCCGAGACTACACCTTTTGCGAAAATGCTCTAGAGCGGTTCCCGCGTTGCTGTATCCCAACCAACAATGTCATTCCGAGCGAGCGGCGCGAGCCGAGGAATCTTTTGGGTTGCTTTACCGCAGAAAAACACAAGATCCCTCCACTTCGGTCGGGATGACGCTTTCGAGTTCCTCTTGCCGGGCGGCTACACCAACCCGGGAACCGGTCTAGACGTGTTGCGGCCCCGCCCAAGCAGGGATTCCCCCTGCCCTTTCTTTTCATCTCCATTTCATCTTCGTTCGGCTATTTGGAAGCATCCATCGCGCGGGAGGATTGTCTCTTTTCGTCGTACGCGAGATCGTGAGAAGCTGGCAGCAGTTCGGAGAGCAATCGGTGCCACTGGTCCAAGGCCGCCTGCTTGGAGAAGTGTTCGCAATAGACGCGATGGCAACGCTGGCGCATGGCTTCCATTTCCCGCGGGTTGGAGGCGAAGGCTCGAATCTCATCCGCGACCTCGGCCGCGCGGCCGGGGGCGAGCACCCATCCCAGATTGAATTGCCGTATCCATTGCGCAAGGGACGATTCAAGGCTGCCGCAGAACAAAACCGGCCTGCCAATGGCGAGCGCGCCGAAAAACTTCGAAGGCACAACGGCTCCGGTCAATTCTTCGCGCAGGCTTACGATCAGGATATCGGCGGATGCCAATCGCTTGCCCACCTGATCGAGCGGTGCGAAGGGCAGGAAGCGGACGTTATCATCCTCGGCGCGCAGCGCCTGCCGCAGCACCTCCACACGATTTCCACGGACGCTGAAGGCCACGCGGACATCTTCGGCCCGCATCAGCCGCGCCAGCTCCAGAATGTCATCGTAACTATGCGCCCGCCCGAAATTGCCGGAATAAAGCAGCCCAAGCCGGGCTTGACCAAAGTTCGACGCGCGCTCTTCCCGTGGTATGGGCAGCGCCGCCGGAGGCTCTTCCAAGGCCCAGGGCGGCACGCAGAGCCGCTGCGGCATCTCACTGTATCGGCTCAAGGCTTTCCGCATACACGGCCCAAGATCCACGAGCGCGCTACAGGCGGCGTAGGATCGATTGGCAATGGAGCGCAGAAGTTTCGCCAAAAAACCGTCCCACGACAACAACCCGTCGGCACACGCTGCTTCGGGGTAGAGATCGAAACACCAATGAACAATTTTCGTCCGCGGCTTGAGAATCCGCCAAACCGGGGCGATGGCAACACTGAGAATCGGGTCGGTACCAACAATGACAACATCAGGGTTGTTTTCCGCCGGGAATGCAAGCAGAACCCATCGTGCGATCATCCAGGCGGCGTTGAACAGGCGGCCGAGGATCGAGGACTGACGCCATGAGGGTCGCCAGGTGCGGATAATCTTGACGCCACGCCAGAGGCCATGGGCGGGGTATGTTTGCGACTCGCGCCGGCAGCCGCGATTACAGGTGAAAGCCGTTACATCCCAACCGCGTTCGGCCAAGTCAGCCGCCAGTTCGCTGAACAGCAGCGAAGCTGTCTCATCATCCGGGTAGAAATAGTGGAAGAAAACGAATACCTTCGGGGAACTAACCACTCTGCACACCTTTTGTAATAAAAGTTAATGATGTCCGCACTACTGACGTTAAAGATAATGCACGTACTGTGACTACACGGCGAGCTGTGTAGCAACACCTGGCGGCAATCGAAGCTCACATGGACAGGAATCTATCCGGTAAGCACCCAGAATTCAGGTTGTCACAACTTCTTGAGTCGTAATAATATATCCTGTTCGATGTAAGACCCAAGGCGGATTTTGTTTTCACACCGTGATGTCACTATAACGACTACTGAAAGACTGAGAACGAAGGGGGTCGCAGGCAGTGAACGCCCGGCCGGCGATGCCGACTGAGCCGGAAGTCATGGGAGGAGGTCAATGCTGTTTTCCAAGATTTCGCCGTGAACGACATAGCGCCGCGGACTTGTCCAGAGCGGCCGGGAAGTTGTCGCAGTGATACCGGCACGGCTGGAGCTGATTTTTTTGTTCGGCGGTAAAGTGGGATGCTTTGTTTCCCTGGGATTGTATTTAGGGGAAATCCGACAAGGGGTGAGAAGAAAGGCCTATGTTGAAACGCAGCTGCGACGTGGTGTTGGCGTCCATCGGACTGGTGCTTCTGTCGCCGTTGTTTTTGTTATTGGCTGTTCTTATCAAGCTGGAGTCTCCCGGCCCGGTGTTCTTTCGGCAAACTCGCGTAGGCAAAGGCTTTCGCGCCTTTACCCTCTTCAAGTTTCGCACCATGAGAGTTGCGGAAAGCAGCGGGTATGAACTCACTTGCGGCAACGACGAACGGATCACGCGATTCGGCGCGCTGCTGCGGCGAACCAAGTTTGATGAGACCCCGCAGTTGTGGAACATTCTGCGCGGCGAGATGAGCCTGGTGGGACCGCGTCCGCAAACTCCGGCGCTGGTGGAGTCCATGCGCGAACACTACGCTGCGATTCTCTGTGCCCGTCCCGGCATGACCGATCTGGCTTCCATACGTTTCCGCGGGGAATCGGAGGTCCTGGGCAGCGTCGACGACCCGGTCGATTACTACTTCAACATCATCATGCCGGAAAAAATGGAGTTGCAGCAGGATTACCTTCGGTTGCGCTCCCTATCGCTCGATTTGTGGATTATCTGGTGCACCGCGCTGGTCTGCCTGGGCACCAAGCGGACGCGCCGCCGAATTGAAGTTGCAGTTGCAAGAAAGATGTACCGTCGCCGCGTGGATTTACCGCCGTCCAGAAGCATCAAGCCTGCGGCGGATGGCGAACTCTCATCGGCGGGTGACTGATTCCGGCTTTGCCAGTGCGAAAGAGCCGGGCTGCCAGGCCCGGCTTTCACTACTCTTCACGCTTCGTAGTTCCAGCTTCGCCGGTGATAGGGAAAAAACAGGAAAAACAGCCGCGAGAGCGCCGTCAGCGGCGGGAACTTTTCGACGAACATTTACGAAGGTGGCCGTTCCCACGACAGGCGGGCGCGTGGTGGCCGGGGCGTCGGCCGGCATGGGGCCTAGCCAATTTGTAAATTGATGCATCCTAAATATAGCCCGCGCAACATCCAGGTGGGCTAATATTCTGGATGGGTGGAACTTCGGAAAGGACAAAAAGCATTGCCGTCAACCCGAACTGCTTTGATTTCCGGCGTCACCGGGCAAGATGGAGCGTATCTCGCCGAATTTCTATTGGCGAAAGGCTACACCGTTCACGGCATCAAGCGGCGTACTTCGCTCTTCAATACCGACCGGATCGATCATCTTTATCAAGATCCGCACACTTCGGATTGCAAGTTCATCTTGCATCATGGCGACCTGACGGACTCCAGCAGCCTCATCCACATCGTGCAGCGAGTGCAGCCGGACGAGATTTACAATCTGGCGGCGCAAAGCCACGTTGCCGTTTCGTTCGAGCAGCCGGAATACACCGCCAATGTCGATGCGGTCGGCACGCTTCGTTTTCTGGAAGCGATTCGCATCCTCGGGCTGGAAAAGAAGACGCGTTTTTATCAGGCTTCCAGTTCGGAGCTGTACGGTCTGGTGCAAGAGACTCCGCAGACGGAACGCACGCCTTTCCATCCGCGCTCGCCTTACGCGGTGGCCAAGCTCTACGCCTACTGGATCACGGTGAACTACCGCGAAGCGTATGGGATGTACGCGTGCAACGGCATTCTTTTTAACCACGAGTCTCCGAACGCGGGGCGAAACCTTCGTGACCCGCAAGATTACCCGTGGATTGGCGCGCATCAAGGTCGGCCTGGAGCGCTGCCTCTATCTTGGAAATCTGGACGCGCTGCGCGACTGGGGCCACGCCCGCGACTATGTCGAGATGCAGTGGCTGATGCTGCAACAGGAAAAGCCCGAAGATTTTGTGATCGCTACCGGCGAGCAACACAGCGTACGCGACTTCGTCCGGATGGCCGCCGAGGAGCTGGGGATCGAGCTGAGCTGGACGGGCTCCGGGGTCGACGAGAAGGCGGTCGATCGGGCGGGCAAGGTGGTGGTTGCCATCGACCGGCGCTACTTCCGGCCGGCCGAAGTGCAAACCCTGCTGGGCGATGCCACCAAGGCGAGGCAGAAGCTGGGCTGGAAGCCGAAGAAAAATTTCCGCGAGCTGGTGAGAGAAATGGTGGAGAGCGATCTGGAGGCCGCGGAACGGGACAAGATGATCCAGGAAAGCGGCTATCGCATCCAGAACTACCATGCCTAACCTACTCGCAGGAAATCGCATTTTTGTCGCCGGACATCGCGGACTCGCCGGCTCGGCCGTGCTGCGCTGTCTGCAGCGCGCCGGGTGCGCGGAACTGATCACCCGCACTCATGCGGAACTCGACCTCACGGGGGCGTCGCAGGTCGAAGCCTTTTTCAGCGCGGAGAAACCCAAATATGTATTTCTCTGCGCGGCCAAGGTGGGCGGCATCCTGGCCAACAGCACGCGGCCAGCCGAGTTCATCCAGCAGAACCTCGTCATCCAGACGAACGTGATCGATGCGGCTTACCGCCATGGGGTGAAGCGGCTGCTGTTCCTCGGTTCCAGTTGCATTTACCCGCGCGAGTGTCCGCAACCGATCCGCGAATCGTATCTGCTGACCGGGCCGCTGGAGGCGACCAACCGGCCTTATGCGGTCGCCAAAATCGCGGGGATCGAGATGTGCTGGGCTTACAACCGCCAGTACGGTACCGAATTCCTGGCGGCCATGCCCACCAACCTCTACGGGCCCAATGACAATTACGATCCGGAGAACTCGCATGTCCTGCCGGCATTGCTGCGCCGGATTCACCAGGCAAAGCTAGCGGGGGACAGGGAAGTGGTGGTGTGGGGAACCGGCACCGTACGCCGCGAGTTTCTGCACAGCGATGACATGGCCGCCGCCTGTGTCCATATGATGTCGCTTCCGGACGAGCAATTCCGGGCGCTCAGCTCGTCGACCGTGGAAGCGCCGCTGGTGAATATCGGATGCGGGGAGGATCTTACGATTCGCGAGCTGGCGGAGCTGATCGCGGACATCGTTGGCTTTCGCGGACAGCTTGTGTTCGATACCACAAAGCCGGACGGCACGCCCCGGAAGCTGCTGGATATTTCCCGTATCCGCGCCCTCGGATGGCGGCCGGCGATTTCGCTCCGGCAAGGATTGCAGGCGCTCTACCTGCAATACGCGGCCCAGGAGACATCCGCGGTATAGCCAGACTCAATGCTTCTCCACCCCAACAAGCAAACAGCGGGCTTGTTGGGGGCCTCGGGGGACGAAACAGCAGATCCTTCGCTTTGCTCAGGATGACACCTCTGAAGAGGTCGGTACGATTTCAGAAAGAAACTGCCCCACGTCCGCCAGAATCGGGCGGGACGTGGGGCACCCGCGAACTGTGTATTTAGAAAAGCAGATGCTTCGCTTCTCCACCCCAACATAGGGTCGGGCCAGGCTATACCAAATCTAAAAATGATCTAGTGATAGGGATAAAGCACGAAGAACAGCAACGAGAGCGCGGTCAGCAGCCAGAGGCCGGGCCGGATCTCGCGCGGCTTGCCGGCCACCAGTTTGCATAAGGGATAGAGAACGAATCCGGCGGTGATGCCGATCGCGATGTTGAAGGTGAAGCAGGTCAGCGCCACGATGGCGAAGGACGGAACCGATTCGGAGTAATCGTCGAAGTTGATGTTGCGAATGGGCGCCAGCATGAAGAGGCCGACCACGATCAGCGCGGGGCCGTAGGCCTGGGGCGGAATGGCGGCCACGAATGGCGAAGCAAAGACCGCCAGGGCGAAGCAGGCGGCCACAATCAAGGTGCTGAGCCCCGTCCGACCGCCGGCTTCAATGCCGGTCGCCGATTCGACGAACACTCCCGAGGTGGTCGTGCCCACGATAGGCGAGAGCGTGGTGGCCAGGGCATCGACCAGCATGGGTTTTTCGATCTCCGGCAGATTGCCGTTCTTGTCAAGAAAACCAGCGCGCGCCGAGAGTCCGATCAAGGTGCCCATGGTATCCATGAAGGCCATGATGAAGATGGTGAGCACGACGGGAAAAGCTCCCCAGCTCAGGGCGCCACGCAAATCCAACTGCATAAAAATCGGGGTGATGGCGGGCGGCACGCTGAGAAACGAATGCGGCGCCGGGGCTACTCCGGTGGCATAGGCGAGGAATGCGGTCGCCACGATTCCAATCAGGATGGCGCCGTGGACCTTGCGGATGATCAGAATCGAGATCAGCACGAAGCCGAAGATGGCGACCAACACCGGGCGCGAGGTCAGGGCTCCGGCATGCACCGGGGCTCCGGCGACGCCCACGACGACGATGCCGGTCTGGTTCAGTCCGATGAAGCTCAAGAACAGCCCGATGCCCACGGCAAAGCTGTAGCGCAGGCAGAGCGGCACGCTCTCCACCATCCAGGTGCGCAGGCGGAAAATGGTAGCCAGGATAAAGACTACGCCGGCGATGAAGATGGCGGCCAAGGCGGTTTGCCATCGGTAGCCGAGCGCTCCGCAGACGGTGAACGCGATAAACGCATTCTCGCCCATGTAGGGAGCGATGGCAAAGGGCCGGTTGGCGTAAAACGCCATGAGCAGGCATCCGAAGACCGAGGCGATGACGGTCGCCACCATCGACGGCCCGGCCGGGATGCCGGCGTTTTTCAGGATCGCCGGATTGACGATCACGATGTACGACATGGTCGTGAAGGTCGTCAGGCCGGCGATGATCTCGCGCTGGACGGTCGTGCCGCGCTGCGGCAACTGGAAGAACTGCTGAATTCTGCCCGTGGCCGGGGCTGGTTGGGTGTCGATTTTCGGGTGCATGGCTTTCCCAGACGAGAGTAAATCGGCGGGGCATTCAGGTCAAAAACATAAGCGGGGAGTAAAACCTTGGGTGGTGTACGCGAGATAAACGTTATTCCCAGCGAGCGGCACCTTGCGTCGCAAGTCGGGAATCTTGTGGATCGCTTTTGCTGCATAAAACACAAGATCCCTCCACTCCGCTTCGCTTCGGTCGGGATGACGACCCAGGAACGTTGGGATACACCAATGTGGGACCTGCCTGCTCTAAAGCAATTCCAGAATAAAAATGTACCTGACAGCGCTGTTGCAGGCTTTTGGTGAGTCCTTCGACTGTAGCTAGGCTCCTCGCCGGGTCGGGATGCTTCGCTCCGCTCAGCATGACAGCGCCGAAATACTTTCACATGCAGATCCCTACTCTGGACTGCTCTAAAACTGTCCGAGATACCAGCTCAGAATGGGTTGACCGGCGAAGAGGGCGAGCAGCGCCATCGATCCCAGGAGCACTCCGAAGGGCATCTCATAGAGGCGCAGGCTCATCGACGCCGATTGCCAGGCGCGAGCAGCCGGGTGGCTGCGGCAGGGGACGCGACGGTAACGAGACAGGCGCTTGCGAAAGATATTGAAGACCACCGTCCCGCCGTACAAACCGCCGAGAACCGAGGCGGTGACCAGCACAAACAGCGTGAGCGGCGTACCCAGGAACGCCCCGACCATCGCCATGAGCTTGACGTCGCCCATCCCCATGCCCTCGATTCCGCGCAGGCGCAGGTAGATGGCGGCGGTTCCGTAGATGAAGCCGGCGCCGACGGCTGCTCCGATCAAGGCATCGGCGAGCGAGAGCAGCGGCGCGGGGAATGCTCCGCGGTCGAAGTAAAAGCCCAGCGGACCGGGAACCGTAATCACCAGGCTCCAGGCGAGTCCCAAGCCCAGGCCGGTCAGGGTGAGCAGATCGGGAAGAATATGGGTTTCCGCGTCGGTGAAAATCAGGCCAAGCAGCAGGAACGAGAAGATGCACCACTTGATGGTTTCCGCCTGCAATCCGAATTCGGCGAAGCAGGCGAGAAACAGCAAGCCGGTCAACAACTCGACGATCATGTAGCGGGGCGTAATGCGGGTGTGGCAGTGGCGGCAGCGTCCCCGCAACCACAGCCAGCTCAGCACGGGAACGTTGTCGTATGCGGCAATCGGCTTTCCGCAGTTAGGGCACGCCGAGCGCGGTCTAACGACCGACAAGCCGCGCGGCATACGGTAGATGCAGACATTCAGAAAGCTGCCGAAGATCAGCCCGAAGGCAAAGACCACGCCGCCGCATATCCGGTTGAGCGCTAGCAGGTCCATGAGACGCTTTCACCCGGTTCGCGCGGTTGGCGTACGCTGGGCGTCGAGTTGGTGAGTGCTGGGTCCACGAGATGCTTTCAATCCCGGCCGACGAGACACCGCGCCGCCGGCAGCTTCCGAGCTGGAGTGAACTGCGATTATAAAGGCTGGCCTGGGTTTTCACTGCTTAGCAGTTGGATACCCGGCGCGTCCCGGGTTTCGCATTCAACAGAATGCGAAGCCAAATGCTTTCACTGCTTATCGTTCGGATACCCACCGGTGCGACGCAGGCCGAATCCGTGCCGAATCCGTCGTCGACTCCGTCAAGGGCCGCGTCGAGAGTCCGGCAGGAACGAGGTTAGAAACTTCGGCCAGCCGCTTGCGTTGCTTCCGGCCGTGCTGTAGGCTCATCCAATCTCTTCGATTCCCGCACTCTGAAGTTCTCGCCTGCAGTTTCCCAAAAAGATTCCTATGGCTCATGAGTGCCAGAAGAATATTTTTGAGCCGCGCCGGGTTCTGTGATACAAGAGGCGGTCGCGGTGGGTGCCAGGTGAAATGATTACGGATTTCCAAGTAGAACGATCGGAGTTCGACCCGGAGAGCGGGTTCTCCTACTATGTTTCGTTCAAGCCCGACCTGTCGGTTGCGGGCGAGGAGATTTCCGCCCAGATGGTTGTGCAGGCGGTCGTCTGGCTGTCGGAGACCAGCAACCTGGCGGAGTTTACCTTTGAGGTTCCGAAACAATGCCGCAATTCGGAAGCGCTGAAGTTTATCTGCAAGCAAGGCGCAGCCAATTACAACGAGCCGCGCGTGTTTATAGCCCTTCCCGGATCGAGTGGCGAAGCCGCGATTGACCTTCCGGCAACCCTGGACCTCGATTTTGCCGGCCGGATCGTCGGCATGGAAATCCAGTGGATTCCCGAACAGATGCCGCGAGTTCCCGCGCCGCGTATGTGGACCTAGCGGCCTGCTTTGCTTTCAACGCTCGCAAACAGCAGATCCTTCGCTTCTCCACCCCGACAAGCCAACAACCGGCTTGTCGGGGCCCCGGCTTCCACCCCAGCAACGGCAAAAAAGGCCGTCGCCGGGGACCCCGGCTCGCTCAGGATGACACTTCGGGAAGCAACTTTTCAGCAGCCTTCCAGAGATACCGACTCGGTCAAGGGATACACCTGCTCTGGCGTAGCAATAGCAGGCATCGCTGCATAAAGCATCTTCCATAAATAGCGGCCGGCATTCGTGTAAGATTTTGGGCAATGGATGCATCCGCGAAGGTGTCCGCATTCGTGCTGGCGGGCGGCGAGAGCCGCCGCATGGGCCGCGACAAGGCTCTGCTGGTGCTGCCCACGGGCGAGACCCTGCTGGAGCGCGCCCTGCGTCTGGCGAAGACGGTGGCGGACACGGTGACGCTGGTGGCTCCCCATGCGCGCTATGCTGAAATGGCGGGCGTGCCGGTGGTGGAAGACCTCTACCCGGAATGCGGACCGCTGGCTGGAATCCACGCCGCACTGTCGGCCTCCGGGAGCGAGCTGAACCTGGTGCTCGGCGTCGATTGCCCGCTGGTTACGACGGAGCTGCTGCGCTTCCTGCTGCGGGTGGCGGCCAGCAGTAACCGGCTGGCGACGGTGCCGCGAGTGGCAGGGCATCTGCACAATGTTTGCGCGGTTTATCGGAGAGAGTTTGCCGGAATCGCGGAGAAATTTCTGGCCGGCAGCACGGCAGGCGATACGGCGACCGGCAAGCGGCGCGGCACCCGCATCCATTCGGTATTCACCGAGGCGTCGAGCCGTATCGTAGAGGAAGCCGAGCTTCGCGACGCGGGATTCGGCGCGGAGTTGTTCGCCAACGTGAATACTCCGGAGGAGTTCGCGGCCCTGAGCCTGCGATTGCAACCATGAGCGACGAGACGAGACCGTACATCGATTTCCAGCACGTCTGCAAGGCGTTTGGCGAAAAGGTCGTGCTCGACGACGTCAGCTTCGACGTCATGCCGGGCGAAACCGTCTGCATACTGGGCCGCAGCGGGGTGGGGAAATCCGTGGCGCTCGCATCACATCATGGGCTTTCTACGGCCCGACTCCGGGCGCGTGTGGGTCGCCTATGAAGACATTACGGATTACAACGAGGAGGAGATGGAGCGCATTCGGAAGAAGGTGACGATGGTCTTCCAGAACGGCGCGCTCTTCGACTCGATGACGGTCGGCGAAAACGTTGCCTTCCCGCTGCGCGAGCGCGGCGACCTCACGGAAGAGCAGATCTACCAGATCGTCGATGGGCTGCTGGAAATGGTTGGGGTGGGGCATCATCGCGACCAGTTGCCCTCGGAGCTCTCGACCGGCCTGAAGCGTTCGGTGGCGATTGCCCGCGCCCTGGCGGCACAGCCGGACGCCGTCCTCTACGACGAGCCTACGACGATGGTGGACCCGCTGATGGCGCACCTGCTGGGAGATCTCATCCAGAAGCTGAAATTGCAGCTTAAGCTCACCAGCGTCGTGGTGACGCACGACATCATGCTGGCCAAGAAGCTGGCGGACCGGCTGGTGTTTCTGCACGAAGGCCGCGTGGTTTTTTTCGGAAGCGTAGAGGAGATGGAACGCTCGCAGGAAAAAATCGTGCAGGAGTTCCTGGCGCTGGACAGCGTGAGCTTGCGCGATCTGGGCAACCCGCCACCCAGGGTGGAAGCGTAAAGGCGCGGCAGCCGTTGTTCAGTTTTGGGCGAAACTGTTGAGAACGCCTGATTACAACAATAACCGTGAATCGTGGCCGGAATCCGGCGTAAGGTGCCACCGTGAAACGAGCCTGTATCGCACACATCCTGCTGCTAATAGCCGTTGCTTCTGCGACGGCGCAACACAAGTCGCCAGAAGCCACCGAGAGCGTGTACACCAGTCCTGACGGTATATTTCAATTCCGGTATTCTGCCTCGTGGAATTTGTTTCCTAAGCCGTCGAGTGAGAGTGAGACCTGTCAAGGGAAACTCGTCTGTGTCGAGTCACCACCCGAGTACTACAAGGGCTACGACTTCGCAGATGCGACGTTTTGGGTTCGTTTTCCCCTTTGGCGGGTCGGTCTAGCGCCTGCTCAACCCGTCCTAACAAAATCCGACTGCCTGAACTTCCGCACACACACGGAACCGGTATCAACTATCACCATCAACGGCGTCAAATTCACGACGCTGTCGCTGGTAGGAGCGGCCCTCGGGACAACACATTTCTCTCGACTTTTCAGAACGTTTCACGATGGCAAGTGCTACGAGTTAGTCACAGACCTGTCGAGAATATCGAGCGGGTATGAAAAGAACGATTACGTGAGAGGAAGAATTAAGCACTTTAGCAAGGCCGATGAAAAACGGGTTCGTGCAGTCCTGAATTCAATGGTTGCTAGTTTTCGGTTCCTGCAATAACCAAGAATTCGTACCGGCGAAGGCGCGCCAGCAGTGTAATTGTTGAAAAATCGCCATCTCGACAGTTACGGTCGGGAGAATAAAAGCAGCAGATCCTTCGCTTCTCCACCCCAACAAGCCAACAGCGGCTTGTCGGG
This sequence comes from uncultured Acidobacteriota bacterium, assembly GCA_963786555.1. Taxonomy (GTDB): domain Bacteria; phylum Acidobacteriota; class Terriglobia; order Terriglobales; family Acidobacteriaceae; genus CAWBRT01. The sequence continues at coordinate 123,734 of CAWAZO010000006.1, read as the reverse complement.
GATCCCGGTCGCTCAGGATGACATTTCTGAGGAGCATCGTTACTATTCAGAAAGAAACTGCCCCACTCAAGCCAACAGAGGGCTTGAATGGGCCACCAACGCTCCACCCCAACAACGGCAAAAGCGGCCGTTGCCGGGGACCCCGGCAAGCTCAGCGTGACATTCTTAATTACCCAACGAACTTCTGGGACAGCCTGCTAGAAGCCTTTGGCCACCAGCGTTTCGGTCTTGAGCGGAGTGGTTTCAGGACGGCGCATCCACTTCTCAAGGTACTTGGCGACGATGTCGGTTTCGATGTTGACCGGGTCGCCCGGTTTCAGCGAGCCCAGGTTCGTCATCTCGACCGTGTGGGGAATGATGGCGACGGTGCAAACCAGCCCTTCCAGACGCGCCACCGTCAGGCTGATGCCTTCGATGGCGATCGAGCCCTTGAAGACAAGATATTTCTCCAGCTCGGCCGGGACCTCTACGTGCAACCAATAGTCGTCCGAGTTGGCGATGCGCTCGAATTCCACGAGCTTGCCGACGCCGTCGACGTGTCCCTGCACCATGTGCCCGCCCATGCGTCCATCGGCTTTGAGGGGCAATTCCAGGTTGACCAGAGCGCCCGCGGTGGTGCGGGAGAGCGACGTGCGCACCCAGGTTTCCGGCGCCAGGTCGGCGGCAAAAGAGGTCGGAGTGATGGCCAGGGCGGTGAGGCAAACACCGCTGACGGCGCAGCTATCGCCGGTTTTCAACTGCTTCGGCGTATTCTGGCCCTCAATGATAATGCGGCGATTCTCGCCCTTCTGCTCGATGCGGGCGATGCGGCCGACTTCTTCGACGATTCCGGTGAACATAGGAGTCTCCAGGGGTTGCGAAAGAAATTATAGCTGGCAGAGCGGGCCGGAGGTGTGATTTATCGCACATGGCGCAGGGCGGGCCGACGGGTGTAACTTATTCCGCACATCACCGAAGGCCCGAAAAAGCAGATCCTTCGGTCGCGCAAAACCGGCGCAACCTCAGGATGACACCTCAAGAGTGACGGAAACTTCGCTTCGCTCAGGATGACACTTCAAAAAGTGACAGAAGCTTTGCCCGCAGTCTCTAAAGCCACGCCCTTTCAAAAAAACTATTTCGAGACAAACGTCCCGGCTAGGCGTAAGGATCGTGGAAATAGCCTTCGACGGCAAAGTCTTCGCCGTAGCGGTGCAGGGAAAGATCGCGGAGCTGCGCGGCCTCGGCCATCGTGCGCGAGCCTTCGCCGCTGGCGAAGCCGACGGAGGCGCTGCCGCCAAGGATTTTGGGCGCGTAGAAGAGCCAGAGTTTGTCGACCGCGGCGGCCTTCAGGAACGTTCCATTCACCGTGGCTCCGCCTTCGACCAGCAGGCTCGTGAGCTGCATTTTTCCGAGGTGGTCGAGCACGCATTGCACATCAGGGAAGCGCTGCTCCGGAGCTGATGGAATCGGCTCAACGCGGACGCCGTGCGTTTCGAGAGCGCGTTTTTTTTCGTCTTGTTCCCCGTCTTTTTTCCCGCTGGGGGCGTCGAGGCAAAACACCATCAAGTCATCGGCCGCGCTGCGGACGATGCGGGAGTCAAGCGGAAGGCGCAGGTGCGAATCGAGAACGACGCGCAGCAAAGGCCGACCCCGCGGAAGCTCGCTGCGGTCGGTCAGCAGCGGGTCGTCGGCCAGGATGGTGCCGACGCCGGCCAGGATGGCGTCCGAGGCGTGCCGCAGGCGGTGCACCTGGCGCAGCGCCGAGGCCCCCGTGATGTAGGTCGTAGAGCTTTTGACTGCGGAGCTGACAGGCGCGCCCGCGATCTTGCCGTCGAGCGTCATCGCCGACTTCAGGGTCACAAAAGGCTTGCCGGTGCGGATGAAATGCGCGAACGCCTCATTGAGCTTGCGGGCTTCGGCTTCCAGCACGCCCTCGCTGACGTCAACTCCGGCGCGACGAAGCCGTTCGAAGCCCTTGCCGCCGACCAGCGGATTGGGATCGCGCATGGCCGCCACCACGCGTCCGACGCCCGCCGCAAGGATCGCTTCCGTACACGGTCCGGTGCGCCCGGTGTGGCAGCAAGGTTCGAGATTCAGGTAGAGAGTGTTGCCGCGCGCCAGCGGCCCGGCTTCTTCGAGGGCGAGCACTTCGGCATGCTTGCGCTGGGCGTAGTGGTGAACGCCGCGCCCGACAATACGGCCGCGCTCATCGACCACGAGGGCCCCGACACAAGGATTGGGCGAGGCCAGCCCTACGCCCTGGCGCGCCAATTCCAGCGCCTGTGTCATGAATAGTTCGTCTGTTGTGCGCCGCACCATGATGATTTGCCTTGGGTTCGATGATGGGATTTTTTACTGGGCGAAGAGTGATTCCACAAAATCCTCGGCGCGGAAGGGCAGCAGATCGCCCGCTTTTTCGCCTACGCCAACGTAGCGCACGGGGAGTCCCATCTCGCGCGAAATGGCGACCACGATTCCGCCCTTCGCGGTGCCGTCGAGCTTGGTCAGCACGATGCCGGTCACGCCGGCGGATTCGGTGAAGAGCTTGGCCTGCTGCAAGCCGTTCTGGCCGGTGGTGGCATCCATGACCAGCAGGGTTTCATGGGGCGCGCTGGCGATGATGCGCTGCGCGGTACGCCGCATCTTGTCGAGTTCCGACATCAGGTTCGCTTTGGTGTGCAAGCGGCCGGCGGTGTCGACGATCACGTAATCGACTTTTCGGGCGCGCGCCGCCTGGAGCGCGTCAAACAGAACCGCCGAAGGATCGCCGCCCGGCTTGGTCTTGATCACCTCGGTGCCCGTGCGCTCGCCCCAGACTTCAAGCTGCTCGATGGCGGCGGCCCGGAAGGTGTCGGCCGCGCACAGCAGCACGCTTTTGCCTTGCGCGCGCAGGTTGTGCGCCAGCTTGCCGATGGTGGTGGTCTTGCCGGTGCCGTTCACACCGACCACCAGAATCACCTCGGGCTCGCCATCGACGCTATTCACGGGCTTTTCCGCCGCCGTGAGAATGCCGCGCAGCTCTTCCTTCAGAACCCGCTTCAACTCCTCGACGTCGCCAATCTGCTTGCGATCGACTTTTTCGCGTAGGTTTTCCAGCACCTGACTGGTGGTGGCGGAGCCGAGATCGGCGGCCAGCAGGGTGGCTTCCAGATCGTCGAGCGTCTCGCGGTCGATTTCCCGGCGGAAGCCGGCGACGTCCTCGATGCGCTCCGTGAGGTTCTCGCGGGTACGCGCGACGGCCTGCTTCATGCGCTCAAAAAAAGAAGGTTTGTCTTCCGAATTGCCAAATAAAGTTTGAATCATTGCAATCGCACATTATACGGGACCGAGCGGCTTTAGAGGCTGCGGAAAAACTTATGGGAGTGTCATCCTGAGGTTGCGCCGATTTTGCGCGGCTGAAGTATCTGCTTTATTTCAGTACAGGCAAACAGCAGATCCTTCGCTTCTCCACCCCAACAAGCCAACGACGGGCTTGTCGGGGACCCCGGCTACCACCCCAACAAGCCAACGACGGGCTTGTCGGGGACCCCGGCTACCACCCCAACAAGCCAACGACGGGCTTGTCGGGGACCCCGGGGGACGAACAGCAGATCCTTCGCTTCGCTCAGGATGACACCTCTGAAGAGGTCGTTACGATTTCAGAAAGAAACTGCCCACGCAACCAAAATCGGGCGGGACGTGTGGCACACGCCGAACTGTGTATTTCAAACAGCAGATCCTTCGCTTCTCCACCCCAACAACGGCAAAACGGCCGTTGTCGGGGACCCCGGGGGACGAACAGCAGATCCTTCGCTTCGCTCAGGATGACACCTCTGAAGAGGTCGTTACGATTTCAGAAAGAAACTGCCCACGCAACCAAAATCGGGCGGGACGTGTGGCACACGCCGAACTGTGTATTTCAAACAGCAGATCCTTCGCTTCTCCACCCCCAACAAGCCAACAGCGGGCTTGTCGGGTCCCCCGGAGCGCTCAGGATGACACTTCGGAGAACACTTTTTCAGCAGCCTCTAATGCCGCGTCCCTTCAAAACCGAGTTATGAAATAACCTCTAGCCAGTTTCATTTCGAGTATGACGCGGTCTCAGTCCAGCTTCACTTCGGTGGTGAACGGACGCGTCATCAGCTCGTGAATCGCCTCGCGCGGCGATTTGCCTTCGTGGAGCAGGGCGTGGATCTGCTCGGCGATTGGCATTTCGAGCTGGTATTTGCGGGCCAGTCCGAGGGCGGCATCGGTGGTGAGCACGCCTTCGGCGACCATGCCGTGCATGCGGCTGATAATCTCGTCGAGCTGGCGTCCCTTGCCGAGTTCGACGCCCACGCTGCGATTGCGCGAGAGGCTGCCGGTACAGGTCAGCACCAGGTCTCCGAGGCCGGCCAGACCGGCCATGGTTTCGGACTGTCCGCCGCAGGCCACCACCAGGCGGGTCATCTCCGACAAACCGCGGGTGATGAGCGCGGCGGCCGTGTTGTGGCCGAGGCCGAGTCCTTCGACCACGCCGGAGGCGATGGCAATGACATTTTTCAGCGAGCCGCCAAGTTCGACGCCGACCACATCATCGTGCCGGTAGACGCGGAAGTTGGGATCGCTGAATTCGCGTTGCACGGTGCGCGCCAGCTCGTCGTCGGCCGATGCGATGGTGAGCGCCGTGGGATCGCCCTTGGCGACCTCCGAAGCGAAGGTCGGACCGGAGAGCGCTCCGAGGCGCGGGCGAAAGCCAGTCGGCGCGGCGTCGAGCACGGACTGGATCACTTCGCTCATGCGCAACAGCGATCCGGTTTCCAGTCCCTTAGTCGCCGAAATGAACAGCATCTCGGGCCGCAGGTGGGGCTTCATCTGCCGGTAAAGACTGCGCGCATGATGCGAGGGCATGACGCCGACCACGATGGCCGCGCCGTCGAGCGCTTCGGCCAGCGAGTTGGTGACGCCAACCGATGCCGGAATCGTCAGGCCGGGAAGGAAGAGCGCGTTTTCCCGACAGCTCTCGAAGGAGCGGCGGACTTCTTCTTCAAAGGCCCAGAGACGTACCTGGTGAACTCCGTTGCGTGCCAGCACGATGGAGAGAGATGTCCCCCACGCGCCTGCACCGATGACCGCGATTCTACTCACTTTCTAATTCTCCTTACCTTGAGGCCCCGAAGCGGTTTTCGGTACCGGCCAGCAAACGGCTGATGTTAGCTCGATGGCGGAAGATGATCAGCAGGGAAACGCCGGAGAGCATGATCAGGACTCCGGAGGTGGCGTGCGCCGGCTGCAAGAGGTAAAAGCAGAGCGGAAACAGCGCGGCGGCCACGATCGATCCCAGCGAGATATAGCGCGTGACGGCCACGATGGCGACGAAAACCGCGAGCACGATCAGCACCGCCTTGGGCGCCAGCGCCAGAAAAACTCCCAGGCCGGTGGCGACTCCCTTGCCTCCCTTGAAGCGCAGCCAGAGGGTGAACATATGCCCGATGATGGCGAAAAATGCGGCAACCGCAGCTAGCAGGAACGCCTGCTGCACGGCGGAATTGGCGGGCGCATTCGGCGGAAGTCCGTTGAGCTGGGGCGTGTGACGCCAGGCAACGAGAATGCCATAGGCATAGGCGATAGTTACGGCGACGTAGCCCTTGAGGGCATCGAGCACGAGCGTGGCAACGGCAAGACCCTTGGAGCCGGTGCGGGCAACATTGGTGGCGCCGATGTTGCCGCTGCCGGTCTGGCGCACGTCGCTGCCCAGGAAAAGCCGTACCAGGATGTATCCGAAGGGAATCGACCCCAGCAGATAGGCGAGCACGGCAAAGAAAATGTAGATTGAAATTGGCACTGGCCTCATTGTCCGGCGAACTCCGGTCTGCCCACTACGCGCAACCGCGGCGCGTTGGCAAATTCCGGTGATATTTGCGGGACCCCTCGTGCAACCTGCCGCGCAACCGCCGAGTTCACGTCAACGGATATCGCTGAACTTTGCGGTAGGTCGCTCCGCGCGCGGACAGGATGCTTTCATACAAAAAGAATTCGTGAGCCGCCATTGTACCGAACTCGGGCGCCGCTTTGCCGGATAAGTATTGCTGAATCGCCTGGAGTCTGCCCGCAGGCCGGCCGCCGGGGTTGCCGCGAGGATTCCCGGAGCCCGCACGCGCCAGCGTCAGATGCGGCGTATAAGGTCCCCGTTCGGGCGGAAAGCCGAAGGTGCGCGCCGCTTCATCGACGCGCCGGGCCAGAGCTTGCAGCTCGTCCGGCGCTTCGATTCCGGCCCAGAAAACCCGCGCCCGCTCAGCGGACGGGAAAAACCCGCTGCCGCGAAATGAAATCTCAAAGGGCGCGCCGCGCACCGCGGCCAGAGCGTGCTCGATCACCGCGCACTGGGTGGTTTCGCCAAGAAACTTGAGGGTCACGTGAAAGGTTTCCGGACCGACGAAGCGTACGCCGGGAACATGCGCGCGGAGATCGTTCACGAACTCCTGAAGGCGCTGCCGTATGGTCTCGTCGATGTCGAGCGCGACGAATAAACGCATAGTGCGATCCCCAATAGACTGAACCGTCGCTGGAGAAGCGAAGGATATGCTGTTTCAAAAAGCAGATTCTTCGGCCGCGGAAAAGACCGCGACCTCAGGATGACACCTCACAATAATTTCAGGATGGCACATCACTATATTCCAGGGCGACATGCCCGATAGTTCAGGATGACTATTCGGGATGACACACGCCAATGTTTTCCAGCAGCTAGATCAGCCGGCGGCGAATCATGTCCAGCGCCTGCTGCGTGGCCCAGTGCCGTATGCGCTCGCGGTCGCCGGGGAAGCGGCGCTCGGCCACTTCGGTTTTTACGTTGTCGGCCAGCGCGATGTAAACCAGGCCGACCGGCTTTTCCTCGGTGCCTCCGGTTGGCCCCGCGACGCCCGTGATGCCCACGCCGAGCGTCGAGCGGCAGCGCTTGCGAATGCCTTCGGCCAGGGCAGTCGCCACCGGCTTGCTGACGGCTCCGTGTTCGGCAATCAGCAGCGGCGGCACGTTGCAGAACGACGACTTCAAATCGTTGGAATAAACCACGGCTCCGCCCACGAAATAACGCGAGCTTCCGCTGATGGAAGTGATGCGCTGGGCAAGCAATCCGCCGGTGCAGGATTCGGCGACCGAGATGGTGGCATCGCGCATTTGCAGGTAATAGCCGACGATTTTTTCCAGCGACTCGCCGGCGGTGGAGAAAACCGAGGTCTCGAATTCGTCCTCAAGCTCCGAAGCCAGGTGGTCGACCCGCGACTGGGCCTCTTCTTGCGTGTCGGCTTCGGTGCGCAGATGCAGTTGCACCTCGCCGAAACCGGCAAGAATCGTGGTCTGGACGTTGGTGTAGCGCTTGTAAATGGCCGCGGCGCGGAGATCGGCCTGCGACTCCGGTACCATCGCCAGCTTCAGTTCCCGGACGGCAATGAAGCGGGGCGGAAGCAGCGCTTTCAGGCGCGGCGTGCATTCGGTCTGGAAGAGCGGCTCCAGCTCCCAGGGCGGGCCGGGCAGAAGAATGATGATCTTCGGCTGGCCGCAGTACTGCGCCGTCATGAACTGGCCGGGAGCGGTGCCGCGCGGATTGCGCAACACTTCGGCGCCCTCGATCAGATCGGCCTGGCGGGCATTGTTGGGCGTCATCTGAATGCGGCGCGTGGCAAAGCGGGCATAGAGCGCGGCCAGAATGTCGGGATCGCTCCGCAAGCCAAGCCCAAGCGCCTCGGCCACGCACTCGCGCGTCAGGTCGTCTTCGGTAGGCCCGAGTCCGCCGGTGCAGATGAGGATCCCGGAGCGCGACAAGGACTGCCGGATGCACTCAACCAGGCGTTCACGGTGGTCGCCGACCACGCTCTTGAAAACCACTTCAACGCCCAAGTCATTCAGCTGCCTGGTAAGAAAGAGGGAATTTGTGTCTTGGCGGTACGGCGTCAGCATCTCGGAGCCGACCGCGATAATCTCTGCGTTCACGTAAACAGTGTAGCAAGATACGGCGGTTTGTTTCCGGTTCTTTGTGGTCTGTGCCAGGTTAGCAGGCTGCTGAAAAACTGTTTTCCGAGGGTGCATCCTGAGCGTAGCGAAGGATCTGCTGTTTGCGAGTGCTGAAAGCAAAGCAGATCCTTCGGTCGTGCAATACCGGCACGACCTCAGGATGACACTTCTTACGAGTTTTTCAGCAGCCTGCTAATGCAATTCCCTTGCAGGTTTATCGGAATTCCCAAGGGCTCGACTTTCGCTTGCCATGACAAGCAGATTCAGGCTGGCAAAGCTGCTTGTGTTCTGCCGCCGTCTGTAGTAGTGCTATAGCTCAAAGCTGGAAGCTGGCGAATGGCGGTTGGGGCGCAAATCGCTGCCGCAAGGGCCATCTCCGATCACGCCACTCAGCTCTATTCTGAAGCGATCAACAGATACGGATAAACCGATGAAGATGACTATGCCGCGGTCGGCTTTGCTCTCCGTGTTGTTGCTGTCCACGCTGTGCTTCGCGCAGGATTCGGCCACGATGGCGATCCGTGGTTGGCGCCAGGCGAACGAGCGCCCCATCGTGAGCGAACTCATGACACTGGTCAGCATCCCGGACTTGGCGGTGGATGCGGCCAGCCTGCAAAAAAACGCCACCACTATCCAGCAGATGCTGGAAAAGCGCGGCGTCAAGACGCGGCTGCTCGAAACCCCGGGTGCTCCGCCGGCGGTTTACGGAGAGCTGATGACGCCGGGAGCCAAGCGCACCCTCATGTTTTACGCGCACTACGATGGCCAGCCGCTTGATCCGAAAGAGTGGGCCACGCCGCCCTTTGAGCCCGCGTTGCGCGACGCTCCGCTGGACGCCGGCGGCAAGGTGATTCCGCTGCCGGCCGCGGGCCAGCCGTTCGGCCCCGAATGGCGCATCTATGGCCGGGCGGCGGCCGACGACAAGGTCGCGATCGTGGCCTTCGCCGCCGCGCTCGACGCGCTGCGGGCCAACCGTGTCAGGCTGAAGTCCAACCTGAAATTCATCATCGAGGGCGAGGAAGAAGGCGGCTCCGCCCATCTGGACAAGATTCTGATGGCGAACAAGGATCTGCTGCGCGCCGATGTCTGGCTGATTTGCGACAGTCCCACGCATCAGAGCCGGCGGCAGCAAATATTGTTCGGGGTCCGCGGAGTGCAGATCGTGGACATCACCGTCTATGGTCCGCGCCGCGAACTGCATAGCGGCCACTACGGCAACTGGGCGCCGAATCCGGCGATGATGCTTGCCCAATTGCTGGCGTCGATGAAAGACGCCGACGGACACATTCTGATCGAACACTTTTATGACGGCATGGAGCCGCTGAGCCCGGCCGAATTGCAGGCTATCGCCGATTCTCCGGACAACGATGCGCAGCTCAAGCGCGAGTTCTGGCTTGGCGCCGCCGACGGCAAAGGCGCGAGGCTGCTGAATCTGCTGACCCTGCCCTCGCTCAACGTGCGCGGAATGGCCAGCTCACGCATCGGCGAAAAGGCCAGCAACGTGGTTCCGGCTACGGCTACGGCTACCCTCGACATGCGGCTGGTGAAAGGCATCGACAAGCACACGGCGGTCGAGCGTCTGGAGGCGCACATCCGCCAGCAGGGTTATTTCGTGGTGCGCACGGAGCCGGACGAGCAGACGCGGCTGGCGCATGCGCGGGTGGCGAAAGTGGTGGTCGACGAATCGGGCTACAACGCGGCCCGCACTTCGATGGACCTGCCCATCTCCAAGGCGGTGCTTGCCGCCGTCGAAAGCGCTCGCGGTCCGGTGATCAAGCTGCCCAGCTCCGGAGCCAGCACACCGTTGTTCATGATCCAGGAGATTTTGAACTCGCCAACTATTCTTGTGCCCATCGCCAACCACGACGACAACCAGCACAGTTTCAACGAGAATCTCCGGGTTCAGAATCTATGGGAGGGAATCGAGACGTTCGCCGCCTTGATGCGGATGTAGCGGTCGGGTACGCCCTCCGGCTGCAAGCGCTCGGCGCTACGGTCGGCAGCTACGCTGTGGTAATTCCCGAGAAGGTGCAGCCGGGAGCGGTCGGGAAGAATGCATGGACCCTCACGCCGCGCAAAGAATGCGTGGCTCAGGGTGACATCATGAGCTGTTGCGTCAGGGTGACAACATAAACTGCTACGGCGAGTATGCACCGAAAGGGGACTTGCTCTAAAAGTTAAACAGCTCTGGTGAATGTCATTCCTGCTGGAGCCGCGCAAAATTCGGCGAAGCGGAGGAAGGTTTTGTTTTGACGCGAAAACAGAAGATGGCTCGACTTCGCCGCTACGCGTCTACGCTCGCCATGACACCACGTTGCGGGGATACATCATTTCTGGAGTGTCATAGCAATTGCCGGAAACGCTATAGCAGCAGTGGAAGTGCTACAGCAGCAAAAAAGCTCCCGGAGTGGCCGGGAGCTTTCTTGTTGGCAGAAAGGCTTTACGCTACTTAGTGGAACTGGCCGTTTGCAGTTCAGAGGCGACCGGTTTCACTGCGGCCTTAATGATAGGCAACATATCGGGAGCGTGGGTCAGGACCGTCACCCGGGCCTTGGCGCCATGTTTGGCGAAAGCCGCGTCGAAGGCCGCCTGCACGGTCGGGAAGTAGGTGAATCCGATCTTGCGGGCGTTCTCCGCGCCGATACCGTGGGAGACCAGGAAGACGCTCTCGCGCTCCTTGACCTGCGCCCAGGCAATCGCCAGCGCCGCCGCAACCTCGTCGCCGACCAGCTTGGCCTCGACTCGCTTGCGCAGGGCATCGGCGGAGTAGTGCGTGAGTTCCAGGATGTCGCAGTGGGTGACGGCAACGCCCTCGTAGCAAGGCGTGACGATGATGATCGTGCCGCCGGCCTTGACCGCAAGGTCCGACGGATACTGCGTCTTGTGCGCCTGCCAGAATTCGATGTCGCAGGGATGAGAGCTGGAGATCACGATGTCGGCTTCTTCGGGAATCTCGACGGCATAGACTTCCTTGGACAACTTGACGCCTTCGTTGAAGGCTTCGACGGTATCGCCAAAGAAAGCGCCCACCACCTCGCCCTGGCGGTTGAGAACCGTGTTGACGATGGTGTTCATGCCGATCTGCCGGGCGATCTTGTTCAACTCCACGCGCACAGGGTTGTCCTCGACGCCCAGATAGGAACGGGGCGCGCGCACGCTGAGCAGATGGGTTTCCGCCGTCGTATCTTCGCCCGAGATGCCGGGCTGCACGATCTTGGCTCCGCCGGCGAATCCGGGAATGTGGTGCGGAACAATGCTGCCGACGCCGATCTTGAAATCGGCTTCGTAAACCTCGCGGTTGATCGAGACGCTGGTGCCATTCGGAGTCTTGCCGAGATCGATCAGGGCCGCGGGATTCTTGTAATCGTGATTCTTGATCGTGACCCGCTTCACCACGGCTTCGCCGAACTTCTCCAGGATCTCCGGCTCGGTCATAAAGCGATGGGTGCCGAGAGCGATGATCACCGTGATTTGCGAATCCTTGATCCCGGCGGCATTCATCTCGTCGAGCAGAACCGGGATGATCTTGTCGGTGGGAGTCAGCCGGGTATTGTCGTCGGCGAGAATTACGACCTTGGCGGCCCCTTTCACCAACTGCCGTAACGGTTTCGACGCAATGGGGTTGTTGATGGCACGAATCACCTCGTTCTTTACGTCGGCCACCGGAGTGAAATCCCGCGGAGAATAGACTCCGATGAGATTTGCACCAGGAATTTTGACATCGACCATCTCGCGCCCGTAGGGGAGCGTTACTGTAATATCCGCCATGGGATCACGTCCTTCGAATGAGTTCTGACCGCGCTTACAAAAAAGAAATCCGGCTGAAAAACCGAAACTGAAGCTTGTCGCCGCCGCCCCAAAAACCCGGAATAAAGACCCGGCATAAAAGCTCGCCGCGTCACGCTGGAGCACTTCCAGAGTTGATGTATCCCTCAATATTGCCGCCGGGCTGCGCCCGGCTATGTCCGAGGATATACCTTCCGCGAATCTGGTCTAGCAACTATCTTACTATTGGCAACCTGGTTATGCCATCCATGAAAATTGATAGCTTCGGGATATACCTCACCGGAACCGGCGCTCAAGCGAAGCATGAACGCTGCCGATGGATTTGGAGACCGGAACTTGTCAGCGCGTCCAGCAGGCCGCTGAAAAACTCATAAATCGGAGTCATTCTGAGGTCGTGCCTGGTTTGCGCGGCACCCGGAAGAACTGTTTTGCTCGCAACCCTCGCAAACGGATTTTCAGCAGCCTGCCAAAGCAGCTTCCGAATCGGTGTATCCGTCGATATCACCGCCGGGCACAAGGCCCGGCTGGGCTTTGTGGATATACCTTCCGCGAATCTGGTCCAGACGCGCTACTCCCGAGATTCCGGCGAAGGGAAGATCAACAACATGGCAACCGTGCTCCTGGTGGACGATAGCGCCCTGATTCGACAGACAGTTGGGCAAGCACTGGAACATGGCGGCTTCGAGGTCCTGTTCGCCAAGGACGGGGAACAGGCGCTGGAGATTGCCCGCAAGGCTTCGCCCGACCTGATCCTGCTTGACCTTTTGCTGCCAAAGCTGAACGGCTGGGAGGTGATCCGTGGGTTGAAAAGCCTTCCGCTGACCGCCCGCGTCCCGGTGATCGCCCTGACCAGCCTGGCTCCAAGTGAAGCAAGACTGGGGCACGCAGAGGTATCCGCCTACTTTGAAAAATCGAAATTAGATTTGATGAAGGGCGCGGAAGAGCTGATTCGAGTGGTGGGGAACACCCTGGGAAGCGCGGTCGAGCATTACTCGGCCGCCACGGAAGAGAGCGCGGTCAGGATTCCCCAGCCGGTTGCCGTAGCCGCCGCAGGCGGCAGAAAAGTGCTGGTCGCCGACGATTGCCCGTTGCAGTTGCGCGCCATGTCGAGCTGTCTTTCTAAAAGCGGCTTCAAGGTGAGCCTGGCCAGCGATGCGCTACAGGCCTGGATGACCACGCTCCGCGAAAGTCCCGACGCAATCATTCTCGATATCAACATGCCCGGTGGAACCGGCCTGGAGGTGCTCAAACGTCTCCGGCTTTCGGCCAAGACGCAGACGATTCCGGTCATTGTCGTCAGCGGCAGCGAAGAGCCGGGGGTGGAGCATACCGTGAAATCCATGGGCGCTGCCGAATTTTTCCACAAACCGGTCAACCTGGACGAGCTGCGCGTAGCCGTCTGCCGCGTCATGGCAGCGTAAACGCCATCTATTGCGGAGCAGAGATCTGGCCTTCAATCCGGCGCAGAGCATCTTGCATCTCGGCCAGACGCTCGTCCGCCAGCCTGACAGAGATGTTGTTCTTGAAATTCATCAGGATCAACTTTACGGAAACCAGGAATACTCCTGCTTCCAGGAGCAACTCGTGGGTGAATCCCTTGACGAACAAAGCCACCAGGAAGAGCACCAGAGTCAGGACAATGATCACCATCGAGCCAAAATCCAAGAACTTAGACGCCGTCTTTGACATCGTTTCCTCTCACTGGCGTCTGATGGCAATGCCGGGAAATGGGATTCGCCGCCAGTAATAAAACAGGGAAGAGACGGAAAGAGATTACCGGATTTGCGCGGAAGATGAACAAAAAGGCGGCTTGACAGGGCTCGTCATGACAGTCCTGCGCTCGTCATGACCGTTTGATTGGGTGGGGATATCTCTGGAGGCCGCTCTAGCCGCGCCGGAATCCGGACGAAGGGCCAGAACTTGACTCATCGGGAAGCCAACAAGGTGTTGGCGGGGTGGACGGGACTCGAACCCGCGACCTCAGCCGTGACAGGGCTGCATTCTAACCAACTGAACTACCACCCCGAATCGTCATTTTTATTATACGGAAAGCAGCTCAAACGTCAATTACTTACACGAGCTTGATCAATTCACGCTGCCTGGACGATTCGGGGCAAACGGATCGGGCGGCCCTGAGCCGCATTCAGCCAGAAGGTCCCGCCCGGTCAGTGCACGGTAATGACGAACGAGTTCTTGTAAATTAAACCCGTCGAATCCCATGCCTGCACGGTGATGTGGTGTGCGCCGCTGCTCAGCTTCAATTTCGTGTTGATGCTCGGGGCGTTCACCGAATACTTGGCGGCGTTGTCCACGTAGATTTTCATGGTTTTGATTTTCGCGGTTGACGAGCTTGGCGTGGCCGAAGCTATGAATTGTACCGGGCTGCTCACCGTCGAATTCGACGGCGGCGAGCTAACCGAAACTCCGGCAACCCTCATGCTGACCTGCGCTTTGACGGCCTTATAGTCGGCTATGTCGGCGGGTGTGAAAGTGACTGAGAGCGTCTGTGGTCCCGTGTTAAGCACGCTTCCGCTGGTCGGCGCATAAGCGAAAGTTCCGGCCACGTTGGCGGTCGCATTCAGCTGCTTAGAACTCAGTGCCGCGCCAGAGGTGATGGCCGCCGGGCTGGCCCAAGTGATGATTGGCGTTGCCTGGTTGACGATATAGCTGGCCTGCGAAGTGCCGCGCGTGTAGTCGGTCGTGTCGGTGGGCGTGAATGTTGCGGTCAGCGTGTAGCTGCCCGCCGGGAGAACCGTCGCCGCTGTGATCGCCGTCGCCTGTCCGCCCGACGGAGTCGCCGTGTAGGAGATCACCCCCGCCATGCCGCCGATAACCGAGGCATTCAATATGCCCGCGCCTACTGCCGAGCCATAGACCTGCGAGTGTGTCGCGGGCGTCCAACTCAGCGTGGGAAATGCTTGCGAAATCTGGAATGGAATGGAGTTGCTGCTCGCCGAGTAGTTTCCATCCGTGCTACCGCCGTAGCTGGCGCTCGCCTGGTGCCAACCAATTTGCAGACCCTTCCATTGCAGACTTACCGTACCATTGTTTCCCAACGGGATCGCCGGCTGCGCATTGCCATCCACGGAGAAAATCACGGCTCCGGTCGATGGCGCAGGACCGCTTTGTGCGATGACGTTCGCCGTAAGGTTGACCCCCTGCCCATAGGGGAAGTCGGTAGCCGGGCTCAGCTGAAAGTTCACCTCTGTGATCATGGTGCCGGCGCCGGAGAGGCTCACCTGCTGGGTCGAACCAGCCAGGTTCAACGAGTTATCAGTCAGCGTGAGTGTGCCGCCGACACTGCCCGGAGCGGTGGGATAAAACACCACGCCAACCTCGCAGGAATCTCCCGTCGCCAGCGGTGAAGAGGTCGAACAGGTTGTTGTGCTGCCGTCGATGTTGAAATTTGCAGTCGGCGTAATGGCACTCAGATTGAGCGGGGTGTTGCCGATGTTGGCCAGCGTGAACGTCTGCGGCGCGGTTACGGAGTTACTGCCGACCGCCGGAAAGATCAGGGGCGATGTGGTTACCGAAAGCTTCCGGACACGCTCATTAAAAGTATCCGCGATGTACAAGTTACCGAGGGGATCCAGCGCCACACCGCCCAAAGCATTAAAGGCGGCCTCGGTTGCAGGGCCATTGTCGCCGCCGTAGCCGTCCGTACCGCTGCCTGCGACGGTGGTGATGACACCTGTCGCCGCGTTTACCTTCCGAAGACGATAGTTATAGCCGTCCGCAATGTACAGGTTGCCGGCGGCATCGACTGCGATACTTCCGGGGACGTTCAATTGCGCGCTGGTCGCCGGACCATTGTCGCCGCCATAGCCTGCAATTCCATTACCCGCCACCGTGGTGATCACGCCGGTGACCGCGTCTACCCTTCGAACACGATCGCCGTACCCGTCCGCGATGAACAGGTTCCCAGTGGAATCTACCGCAATGGCCGCCGGGTCATCCAACCCGGCGCTGGTCGCCGGACCGTTGTCGCCGCTATAGCCTTGTGTTCCAGTGCCCGCCACGGTCGTGATCACGCCAGTGGCGGCGCTCACTTTTCGAATGCGATAGTTACCGCGATCGAGAATGTATAAGTTGTCCCCGGAATCTACCGAAATTGACGTCGGATCATCCAACTCGGCGCTGGTCGCCGGACCGTTGTCGCCGCTATAGCCCGGTGTTCCAGTGCCCGCCACGGTCGTAATAATGCCGGTAGCCGCGCTCACTCTCCTGACGCGCTGGTTGCCTTGGTCCCCGATGTACAGGTTGCCGGCGGAATCGAGCCCAATGCCGGTTGGGCCTGATATCTCAGCGCTGGCCGCTGGGCCATTATCGCCGCTGTAGCCTGAATTGGAGGTGCCTGCTATCGTCGTGATCACTCCCGTCGCGGTCACTTTCCAAACGTGAACGAAGTCGGCAATGTATAAATTTCCGGCGGAATCCACGGCCACATCGCCCGGATCATCCAATTGGGCGGCGGTCGCCGGACCATTGTCGCCGCTGGTCGCCGGGCCGTTACCGCCGCTGTAACCTTGTACGCCATTGCCTGCCACGGTGGTGACGATGCCGGGCAACAGCGCCGGCTGCGGTCCCTGGCCGATGCCCTCCAGTCCGAACTGGAAACTCCCGGCGCTCGTCTGCATTACCAACGGAGCCCGCCGCAAGCCGGGATAGCCCGGCTGGAAGCTCACTGGTACCGTGCAGATGCTGCCGGCGGCATTGGTCGTCACGCCATCGGCCACGCATCCCGCAACGCTGCCAACCGTAAACTCCTGCACTCCGCCTTGCGATTGCGGCACGCTGATGCTGGAGATAATGAGAGGGCTGTTAATGGCAAGCAGAACGTTTTGCGACGCCGACGTCGAGCCGGTCGCGGTTTCCGGGAAACTGACCGGCGCCGTCGGCGCAAAGACTTTCCGAATACTCTGGTAATTATCCTCGATGTAAAGGCTGCCGACGGAGTCCACGGCAACAAAGGCTGGACAATTCAAGGCCGCTTGGTTCGCCGGACCGCCATCGCCTGACGATGCCCCTGGGTGATGCGCGCCTTGGCAGGCGTTGCCTGTTCCGCTTCCAACTACAGTTGTGATGACACCGGTTGCCCCGCTCATCATGCGAATTACGTTGTTACCGTAATCCGCGATATACAAGTTTCCGGCCGAATCCAAGGCGATGCCTGCCGGATACGATAATTCGGCGTTCGTTGCCGGCCCATTGTCGCCACTGTAACCTTGTGTTCCGTAGCCTGCGACGGTCGTAATAATGCCGGCTGCTGCACTCACCTTGCGGATACTGAAGTTCGCGGGAATACTTATGTACAGGTTGCCGGCCGAATCTACCGCGAGTCCGCCTGGACCACCCAATCCGGCACTGGTTGCTGGGCCGCCATCACCGCTGTAGCCTCGAGCTCCGTTGCCCGCTGCGGTCGTAATGATGCCGGTGGCGGCGTTCACCTTGCGAACGACATTGTTGCCGCTATCCGCAATGTACAAATTGCCGGCGGAATCCACGGCAACACCGCTTGGAGATGACAGAGTGGCACTCGTCGCCGGACCATTGTCGCCGCTGTAACCTTGCGCTCCGGTGCCCACCACAGTTGTGATGATGCCAGTGGCCGCACTCACCTTTCGAATGCGGTTGTTGGCGAAATCGGCGATGTACAGGTTGCCAGTGGAATCCGCGGCCACACTGACAGGGTCATCCAGTACGGCGTCGATCGCCGGAAGATTGTCGGTGGTCGCCGGACCATTGTTGCCACCGTAGGCTTGTGTCCCATTGCCCGCAACTGTCGTAATGATGCCGCGTGCGGCGCTCACCTTCCGAATGCGCTGATTACCAAGATCAGCAGTATACAAGTTGCCTGCGGGATCGAACGCTATTCCAGACGGTTCGATCAATGTGGCGTCACCTGCCGGGCAACCATCCCCTATCGGGTCGGTCTGCACAGCGCAGCCGTTGCCGTTGCCAGCCACGGTCGTGATCTCCGGCGCCATGGTTACGGCCGGTGTTTGTGCTTGCGCGGAAGGCGATCCACCGGTGAGAACAGCCGCAGTCAAGAACACGAACATAATCCCACGCGAGCGGCGGGTGAAGGAAGTCATCTTGCCCAGTCCCTTTGAGAACAATGTATTTGGTGTTGCCGTGCAGACCCGCAAATCGGCTTCAGCGACGCTCGGCGTCACACTTGCAAGCAACGCCTGCAGTTAATCCTAGATGCAAGTTCCTGAACCAGAGTTGCTGAATTAGTTAGTAACGAAAATGAAAATGTGATCGGCAAGAGCGAGCGACCCGCGCACCGGGACCAGCACGTTCGAGAGCGCGAACAAGAAGGTACAGGAAGAGAACACGAAGGCAAGGTCAGCAAAAGCAAAGAAGCAGCCGCCGCCGCTGGAAGCTTGGGTGCTATACGGTTTTCGCCACACGTTCCGCACGCGCCTGGTCGAGTCCGGCTCTGATCCGTGGCCCCTGGCGCGCATCGCGGTTGATCGTCTATCGCGCCTTCTTCGACCCTGGGGTGTTCGGCTGGCCCGAGCACGCCTGCCGCGGCTGCTCCCTGGGTGACGATCAGGGAGCACATCTCGCCCATCTGAACACCCGCGGCACAAGGGCGGTCTTCCGCACGTTGACCCTGGCGGCTCAAGCCCGTATCGTGCGGCGTACCCGGCAAGCTCCGCCGGATGGCAGCGCCCACTGGAACTGCTGCAAACCAGCCACGGTGGAGCGGGTCAGCAAATCAACCGTGCAGCGCAGGTCCAAGCGCAGTTGAAACCGCATTGCCTGGACCGTTATATGGTCAGCGATGATCCTGAGTTTGAGCGAAGGCTGCCGACGTCATTATCAGGTCTGTATTAAAGTCACAAACGGCCGGCAACGGGGCTCCCCATAACATGGGCACTGCTACTCGCGCCAAAATCGTTAGTCCAGAGGACAGGCTTGCCTGGCCAATAGCTTCCAGCCGCCCTTTTCCTTCGTCCACACCTGAAGGACGTGAATGTGGGCGTTGGTGATCTTGCCGTTTGGATCTTCATTTTGGGCATTAAAAGTGTGACGGACGAGCGCAATTTTTCCGACGATGTCGATCGTCTGATTGGAAATTTTGATCCATTTGAATTTGCCGGGCGCTTTCGGACCAACAAGGTATTTGACGAACTCGGCCTTATTTTGAAGCTTCCCGTGGGAATGCCCATAGGTCAGATGATCGTCCACCAGAGCATTCAGCTCCTTTTCATTTCCAGACACCATGGCGACCCGCAGGGCTTCAATGGCACTGGCAACTTTGGCGGCCTTCGGGTTATCCATGGTTTGTGCCGAGACAGCAACGCAGGTAACAACCAGTAGGACAACAGCAAACAGCCATGCTGACTTGAACATTACTTTTCCTTCCCTTTTCGTTTTTTCAAGGATGAAATCTCGCGTCATTGCCACGATCTGCCGCAAAAAGAGAGCTGCCCTGTAAACTGCTGGAAGTTATTTTCGGGTCCATGAAGACGCAGCCCTTGCCATCCGCCTGCGGAACTGCCGGCTCGCCCGCCGCCTGCCGTGAATTCAGATTGCAGGACTTTGAACAGTTGACATCCAAGCGGAGCGCCGTTCCTGTTTTGAGTTCAGAAGCGACGCTCAGGGGTCCACGGTAAATCCCCGGGCGTGAGCGAATCCGAAAATGGCAGAGTCAGCTACTACTTGAAAACAAATGGTGGGCGGTGCAGGACTCGAACCTGCGACCTTCTCGGTGTAAGCGAGACGCTCTAACCAACTGAGCTAACCGCCCATCGCTCCGAAAGCGAACCGATTCACGGGGACGATTGATCTCGTCCCTGGAATCTGCTTCGCCCGCGGCATCGAAGTGGAGCCGAGAGCAGTATATCGCATGAACCGCGATCTTCACCCGCGACGAAAATAAGAACTCCTGAAAACTGAATCACGGCTGCGCTGCACGTCTACGCCGTAGCGGTCCTGATCTGCTCCTGCTCGGCGCCGAAGCGCACGGAGACGATCTTCGAGACGCCCGGCTCCTGCATGGTCACACCGTACATGACCGGCGCAATCGACATCGTCTTCTTGCTGTGGGTGATGATGATGAACTGCGTCTGCACGCTCATCTCGCGCACCAGTTCGTTAAAGCGTCCGATGTTGGCCTCATCCAGCGGCGCGTCAACTTCGTCAAGAATGCAGAACGGGCTCGGCTGGTACTGGAAGATGCCGACCAGCAACGAGAGCGCGGTCAGCGCTTTCTCTCCGCCGGAAAGCAGCAGCACGTTCTGCAACTTCTTTCCCGGAGGCGAAGCGACGATATCGATGCCGCTTTCGGCCGAGTTCTCTTCGTCGGTCAGCCGCATGAAGCCCAGCCCGCCGCCGAAGAGCTTGGTGAAAGCCTTCTGGAAGTTCTCGTTGATGGCCGCGAAAGCCTCGTCGAATTTCTGCTTGGTGACGCCGTCGATTTCCTTGATCGTCGCCTGGGTGTTTTCGATCGAGTCCAGCAGGTCTTTGCGCTGGGTGTCGAGAAACTCGTGCCGCTGCGCCGTTTCCGTGTACTCCTCCAGGGCCATCATGTTGACCGGGCCCATGGAGTCGAGTTTGGCGCGCATTTCGCGGTAGGCAGTCTCCTCCGCGACCAGCTCTTCGCCGCTGGCGCGGCCGAGGCTCTCGTCGGCCAGCAACTCTTCGCGGCCAAGCGAAAGCTCCTGGACGCAGGTTTCGGACATGTGCTCCAGGTCGGACTGCAACCTGGCCGCATTGGCCAGCACTTCCGCGCGCTGGTCGCGCACCCGGTCGAGCTCGACGCGAGCCGCCTTGAGCGCCTCCTCAATCTCAAGCAAACGGGCGCGAATGCCTTCGCCCTCCGATTGCAGTTGCGCTTCGCCGGCCTGAATGCGCTCGCGTTCGGCCGCCCACTCGACTAACTGGATCGCGATCTTCTCGTTTTCCGACGCGCGCTGCTGTTTCTCCGCGGCTGCCGATTCGAGCTGTCCATGGAGATTGTTGATCCGCCGGTTCACTTCGCTCGCCATGGACTGAATGCGGGTAAGGGAAGAGGCCGCCGAGCGGCGACGCTCTTCGAGAGTCGCCACCCGGGCCATCACCTCCGATGCCGCGTGTGCCGCGTCATCGCGAGCCTGTCGCAGGCGGGCAAGCTCTGCCTGCGCGCCTGTCATCTCCGCTTCCAGTTGCAAGCGGCGCTCCTCGTGTTGCGCCAATTGCTCCTGCTGTCGCGGCAATAAAGTCCTGCCGCTCGTCTTTTTCCCGCGTCACCCGCTGCACTTCGCGCTCGTAAACGCCGAGCCGCTCGCGCACGCGCGCCATCTCGCTATCGAGTTGGCGCAGGGTGTGGCCGCTGGTCATGGCCAGCTTTTCGGATTCGCGGCGCTCGTTTTCCAGACGATCGAGCAGCGCCACCATCTCCGTGATTTCGCGTCCCAGAGCGGCGACGCGGGCGGTTCGCTCGCTCATCGCCCGTTCCAGTTCCGCCATCTGCCGCGAGCACGTCGCGCAACTCGCGCTTCATCGAGAGCGGACCCTCGCTGCGCTGCTTGCCGCCGGTGACCATCACGTTGTGAAAACACTCGCCCGACTGCGAAAGGAAGAAAGCGTCCGGGTTTTCCAGGGCAAACGAGCGGCCGATGCCGGCGTCGGGAACGATATAGCCGTTGCCCAGCTTCGGCAGAATCACTTCCAGCGACTTGCCAAAGCCGTTGAGCACGCGAACGCAGTTCTTGAGCGGGAGCACCTGTTCGGCGGGCAGCGGACGGCGTCCGCTTTCATCGAGCACGAAAGAAAACTTGGCCTGCGAATCCTCCGGATGCACCAGGAACGTCGCCCGGCCATCGACATCCGTGCGCAGCAGGCGCATGCCTTCGTCGGCCGCGTCCCACGACTTCACCACGATGTAATTCAGCTCGTCGCGGAGAAACTCGTCGACGACCGCCTCGTAGCGCTCCTCCACTTCCAGGAAATCGGCAAGCACTCCGACCGGCTTCATGCCGCCCTGAAGCGTGTTGGACTGAAAAAGCTTGCGCACCGATTCCGTCGAGTAGCCATGCTCGCTGATCATCGACTCCAGCGAGGCGCGCTTGCCTTGGAAGGTGGCAAACTCGGCGCGCATGCGGTCCAGCTGCTGTTTGCCTTCGGCCTCGGCGCTGACGCTTTTCTTCAAGCTGGCTGCGAGTTTCGGCAATCTGCGCCGCCACGCTGGTGACCTTCTGCTGGGCCGATTCGAATTCGAGGCTGATCTGGCCGCGCTGGCCGCCGAAGGCTTCCACCTGCTGATTGGCCGTCGCCAGTTCGCTCTCCAGACGCTGCGCATCCCGCTCCAGGGCGGCAATGCGCTCCTCGGCCTGGATGATGCGGTTGCGCACATTCGAGGCCGCCGAAACCGCGTCCATGATGGCGCGACGATGCTGCTCCTGCTCGCGCTCCACCTGTTGCAGCGCGGTCGTCGCGTTCTGCGCCTCCTGCTGCCGCTGGCGCAACTCGGCCTGGGCTTCGGCAACGTCTGCGGCAGCCGATTCCAGCACCTGCTGGTTGCCGGCGACTTCCTCCTGCAAGCGCGCCAATTGCTCGGTGGTCTGCGCGATCTCGGCTTCGGCTCCGGCGGAGCGCGCATCGAGTTCGGCGCAACGCTCGTCGTTGGTGCGGCTGCGGGCCGCCCCGCGATCAAGCTCCAGATTGAGATGGTTCAGCCGTTCGCTCGCCTGCCGGGCCTCGCCATCAATGGCGGATGCGCGTTGCGCACGCTCGCCGTGCTCGGACTCCATCTGCTGCACGGCCTGATTGCGCGTGCGCAGATCCTCGCCAAGGGTGTTGAGCTCGGTCTCCAACCCGGCCGCATGCTGCTGCAATTCGGTGAAGCGGCTGGCCAGAACCAGGCGGAGCTTGCCGCGCATTTCGTCGCGCAGCTTGGCAAAGCGCTCGGCTTTGGAGGCCTGACGCTTCAGCGAGTTCATCTGCCGCGTCACTTCGTCGAAAATGTCGTTGATGCGCGCCAGGTTCTGCTTGGCGTCGACCAGCCGGGCCTCGGCCAGACGCTTGCGGGTCTTGAACTTGGTGATGCCGGCGGCTTCTTCGATGATGTTGCGACGGTCGGTGGGCTTGCTGCTCAGGATTTGCCCGATGCGGCCCTGCTCGATGAGCGCATACGACTCCGGTCCGAGGCCGGTACCCATGAAGATGTCCTGGATGTCGCGCAGGCGGCAGAGCTTGCCGTTGAGCTGGTACTCGCTCTCGCCGGAACGGAACAAGCGGCGGGTGACGACAATCTCGCCTTTTACATAGTGCGTCTTGAACTTACGGCGGCGAATCTTAAGTACTACTTGAGGTCCGCTGACACCGCCGCCCCGTCGCCGCGTCATGATGATCCCCACCGGCCGCGACAGGCGCGACCGATGGGGTGTCGGCGGCGGGAGAACTTGGATTGACTGGGGCCGCTGCAACTTCAGCGGTCTGGCCGGGACGAACCTCTTCGATGTACTCCTCAATCTCTTCGGCGCTGGCCTGTCGCTGGGCAGCCTCATCCCAGTCATCGCCGGGCATATCGTCGCGAACCTCGATCTCCGGCACCGCCACGGGCGCACCCGCATAATCGTCAGGATCGATGAGGTGCAGCGTGACTTCGGCCATTCCGGTCGGCTTGCGATCGTGCGTGCCGGCGAAGATGACATCTTCCATGCGCACGCCGCGCAAGGATTTCGCCGACTGCTCGCCGAGTACCCAGGCAATGGCATCGGAGATGTTGGATTTTCCGCAACCGTTGGGACCAACGATGGCCGCAATGCCATCACCCGGAAACTTGAGTTCCGTGCGATCGCAAAATGATTTGAAGCCCAGAATCTGGACCTTCTTGAGTTTCAGCAAGTTCAACTCCTTGCGTGCTCGCGCCCGCTGACAGCCATCACAAAGCGGCTGTCGGCTAGCTTCCAAAAGGGTCGTCCGAGTCGATCCGCCACCACCTCGAGTCCGGCCACGCGCATCGGCTCTGCGCCCGGCTTCAGCGACCTCGAAGTGCAACGAAAAGACGAACCCGAATTACGGCAAAACCAGGGATACTTCGCTCTTTATAGTTTCGCTTAAAGTCGCCGCTCCCTGATGGTCGCGTCGACTGGAGTCCCATGACTCCGGGATACATCACCCTGTTTTTGCTATAGCCCCGCTTACCACCGTCGATCTACCGATCTACAAATTCGATGCGGCCGAAGCGGGACTGCCGGTCAATGCTCCCAGCGGATCGGGAAAATTGACACCCAATCGGCTGAAGCGGCCCTCGCGCCGCCCGGAGATTACTCCGGATTGCGCATAGCATCGCGAGCGGTTGGCTGGTATGTCCGGACTACGCCGCGCGCTTCCGATTGCTGCGGCTCGATGGCCGGCAAGCTGGACTCGCGAATGGCTTCGGACCTCCCCGAAGGGAACCGCCGCGCAAGTTGAGCTAACTTTAGCGTTCCCGATGGGCGGAGTCAACTGTGAAAACACGATTTCTTGGGGTCTGTTTTCCACAGCACAACATATGGGGCTATTGATGTAATTCTTTGCCCAGGGAAAGCTGCCGCCATCGAGAATGGAGATGCAATTGCACTGATTATGGTGCAGTACTCGGCGATAAAAAGCTTGAGGCGTTCGAAGAGAGCTGCTGATGCAACCGGGCACACAACAAGAGAGGGTGTTCAAAGCACGTCGCAGCGAGGCATACATCAACGTCAACACAGCGGAACCACTGCGTGGGAAAAAGAGGACGGAGAATCACAGAGCAAGTGGATATTATCCCGCTTCCGCATGGTTGACAAGTTGCCGAGGCTGGTTCAGGCGACAACGATGAATTTACTTCGGCGAGCGGCGGCGCAAGAACTGGGCATCCGGCACAAAGAAACAACCCCAGGTTAGCCAAAAACGGACGATCCTTAGGCAACAAGCCAACTTATTATTCTTCGATAGTAGAAACAAGGTGGCTCGACTACGCGTGCCATGACAGCCCTAAATCATTTTTAGGTTTGTAGCTGCTGCATGCGATGAAGTGTCATGCTGAGGGAAGCAATGGATCTGCCTTTGTCGAGAAAAGCAGATCCTTCGCTTCTCCACCCCAGCAACGGCAAAAACGGCCGTCGCTCGGGGACCCTGGGTCGCTCAGGATGACACTCACGTGTTGCGTGAGCATTTCGGAACGCCGCAGTAGCTTCCGCCGTCAGGAGCAGACTCCACTAGCTTTGGCCGCCACGCTTCAGGCTACTGTCGACATCGTTGCTTTCCAGTCAAGCTTGCGCATGTCGCCGCTCTTGAGGAATTCGCTGTGGAAGGCGAATGCTTTCGAGAGGGTCTGCGGAGTATGTCCGCTCCGGACCATGTTCAAGTATGCGTGCAGCGGCTCGCGGAAGTCGGGATGGGCGCAGTTGTTGATGATCAACTCGGCTCGCTCCTGGGGAGCGCGTCCGCGAAGATCGGCAATGCCCCATTCGGTTGCCACGACCTGCACCGAGTGCTCGCTGTGATCCATGTGGCTGACCAGCGGAACGATGGTGCTGATGCGGCCTTCCTTGGCCGTCGAGAGGCAGTTGAAGATCGACAGGTAGGCGTTGCGGGTGAAGTCGCCCGAGCCGCCGATGCCGTTCATCATCCGCTGACCCATGATGTGGGTGCTGTTCACATTGCCGAAGATGTCGATTTCAATGGCCGTATTGATCGAGATGAGGCCGAGCCGACGGATGACCTCGGGATTGTTCGAGATCTCCTGCGGGCGCATCAGAATGCGCGGCCGGAACCAGTTGATGTTGGCGTAAACCGATTTGAGGACATCTGGGCTGAGGGTCAAAGAGCAGGTGCTGGCGAAACGGACGCGCTCGCTTTGCAGCAGATCGATGACCGAGTTTTGCAGAACCTCGGTGTACATGCTGAAGGGCGGAATGCCCTGATTTCGTCCCAGCGCACCCAGAACCGCATTGGCAATGTTGCCCACGCCAGACTGCACCGGCAAAAAGCACTTGGGTATGCGTCCGGCCTTGATTTCTCCGACCAGGAATTCCGCGACCAGGCCGCCGATGGTTTCCGTCTCGGTGGTCGGCTGATCAAATCCCTTGGTTTCGTCCGGCGCATTGGTTTCGACGATGCCCACGATGCGCGACGGATCGACCACGAGAATCGGGGTGCCGATACGGTCGTCGGGCTTGTAAATCGGAATTTCGCGGCGCAGTGGCGGGTCCGCCGGCTCGTAGATGTCGTGCATCCCGAGCAGGGTCGGCGGGTGGAAATGGTTCAGCTCAATCAGGATTTTGTCCGCCTTATGGGCAAAGGTGGGCGCCGCACCTACGGCGGATGCCAGCACGATGCCGCCGCCCGGGGTTACGTCGGACGCTTCCAGCACGGCCCAGTGGATTGGGCCCAGGAAACCGTAGCGAATCTCCTGCGGCATCAGCGAGAGGTGCATATCGACAAAACGCGTTTCGCCGGAATTGATGCTGGCACGCAGATTGGCATTGGACTGATAAGGAGTGCGGAAACTGATGGCCGCGGCTTTGGCAAGCGCTCCGTCGACCGAAGGCCCGGTCGAGGCGCCGGTGAGCACGCCGATCTTGAATTCCTCGCCGGCGGCGTGCAAACTCTCGGCGCGTTTGCCGAGAGCGACAGGAATCGCCTTGGGGGTGCCGGCCGGCGTAAAACCACTGAACCCTACGGTCTGGCCGTTTTCAATCATGGCCGCCGCTTCCTCGGCGGTTAATACAGGGTAAGCTAATGCCACTTCTGGTTCCTTTCCGGTCAGGGCCCTTTGTCCTGGCCTATCCGTCCCATCGCATGGGGTGATTGATCAAAACAGACAACATAAGCAGGACTGTTTCCCCGCAGGATTACAAATGAAGTCTAGAAATAAGAACGTAATTTCTATTGTAGAGCTTTCGTCGCGAAGAGATTCACTGGTCGCCGTCTTCCGCTGACGAATCAGCAAGGGAGCTTTGACCGCGCTCATACTGAGAGACACTGGAAACTCCGAGAGGAACCGACTTTAGCGTGGGTCGAGGATGCAAAGCGTCTCCATAACTACCCCATCCGCGCCATGAAGGGTTAGCGGTGAAATCCTTCGGTTGCGCCTCACGCCCACGCCGTACCGGGATGCTGCACCGCGTTCAGCATGACAACTGAGACGAGCGGCGCAGCCACCAGATATACCGATTGGGGCTTGGCGCTCGCAAGCCTCAGCAGACTTTCAAAAATAAGTAAGGATTGGTGCGGGATGCTGCCCCCATCGCTGTGCGTACGGCTCACACATCCGGCGGCGCGGGGTTTGCTTCGGTGATTCCACGGACGTTCAGAGCGAAGATTGATCGTAGGCTGGGAAGATTCAGCGCTTCGGGGCTGGCAGGCTGATCTCCACAACTCGCTGAATCCGAAGGGTTTGCGGGATGAGAAAAATTACTCTCCGGGGAAGCCGGGCTTTGTAAGATTTTTGTCATATCTGGAAAATTTGTGACGATATCACCGAACTCAGACCGGCTTCTCTCTAAGATTGAGGCATGGTTTCAACATTCGGTGTAGAGGAAATTCAGTCCCATCCTAAAGGGACGCAAGCTCGGGTTCTGCTGAGTTCAGTATTTGGCCCGTACGCACAAGATGATGAATTTGGCAGCCGCTCCATTAATCCCATGGAGCTCTACCACAATCAGGTTACCCGCGGACAGGGCAGCTTTTCGTTGCGCATGTTCCATCGCTCGTGGGGCTTGATGATGATCCAGCACAACATTTCGGCGCCCAGCACGCTGCTGGATTTTCCCACGCTGGAGCGTTTCGAGCACGAGCTGGCGAAGCATCAGTACGACATCGTCGGCATCTCCGGGATCATCCCCAACGTTGGCAAGGTGAAGGAAATGTGCCGCCGTACGCGGCTGCTTTCACCGAACTCCGTGATCGTTGTCGGCGGACATGTGGCCGGGATTCCGGGCATTGAGAATATGATCGACGCCGATTACATCGTCAAAGGCGAAGGCATCGCCTGGATGCGGCAGTATCTTGGCGAAGACCCGTGTGCTCCGATTCAGCACCCGGAGATCCTGTCCGGCTTCGGCATGCGCGTGCTGGGAATGCGGGTTCCGGATTCGACCAAGGATACGGCCGCGACCATTATCCCCTCGGTGGGGTGTCCGATTGGGTGCAACTTCTGCACCACTTCGTCGTTTTTCGGCGGCAAAGGCAAGTCCGTCAACTTCTACGAATCGGGCGACGAGTTGTTTGAGCTGATGGAGCACATGGAGCACACGATGCACGTCGACTCCTTCTTCATCATGGACGAGAACTTCCTGCTCAACCGGCCGCGGGCGATGCAACTGCTGGAGCGCATGAAGAAGGCCGGCAAGAGCTGGGCGTTCTACGTCTTCTCGTCGGTCAACGCGATTCACAAGTACACCATGGAAGAGCTGGTGCAACTGGGCATCTCCTGGATCTGGGTGGGGTTGGAATCGCCGAACTCGACCTACACGAAGCTGAAGAATGCCGATACCCACAAGCTGGCTGAGGAATTGCGCGGGCACGGGATCAAACTGCTGGGATCGACCATCGTGGGTCTGGAGCATCACACACCGGAAAACATCCGCCAGGAAATCGAATACGCGGTTGAGCACCACACGGACTTCCACCAGTTCATGCTCTATACGCCGGTACCGGGCACGCCGCTGTTCTTCCAGATGGAAAAGGAAGAACGGATGCTCGAAAATGTGGACCTGGCCGACATCCACGGGCAGTTCAAGTTCAACTTCAAGCACGCGGCGATCTCGCGCGACGATTCGAAGCGCTTTCTCGACTGGGCGTTCCGCTTCGACTTCGAGAAAAACGGCCCCAGCCTTTATCGCATCTGCGAGACCATGTTCAAGGGCTGGCAGCGCTACAAGAACCATCCCGACTCGCGGGTTCGCGAGCGCTTCATGGTGGAAGGCCGCAAGCTGAAGGGCACCTACAATGCTTCGCTCTGGGCCATGGAACAGCGGCTCAAGACGACGAACGCCACGGTCGCAGCCAGGATCGGAAAGCTTCGTCGCGAAATCGAAGGCGAATTCGGTTTGATGTCGCGTTTCATTCGCTGGTTTACCGGTCCGCTGTTGCTGTGGACCTCGAAGCGGGAAGAGAAGCGGCTTGCCCGAGGCGTGACCTACGAGCCACCGACGATCGTCGACCGGCGCAATTGGCAGGGCGCGTAGAGCGGTCGGGGGAGCTTCGATCAGGGGCTTCGCCGGAGACGTGGAAAAGATCTAACGCCGTTGTTTGATTTTTTGGACGGCCTTTGCAAACCATTGCGAAGGCCGATTTTTTTGCGTGCGAGACGGAAGCGGATGTTGAAGCGGCTCGGAGGTGTTGGTACGGGCCTCCGAGCCAGACTTCGGAAGAAATGTTCTGCCGCAACTACGCCGCGAAGTCAAACGGCTGCTGAAAAACTCCTAGTAGTGTCAGCTCGAGGTCGCGCCGCCGGGGGCTCCGGCTACGCTCAGGATGACACCCTCGGAGAACAGTTTTTCAGCAGTCTGTTAAGTCAAACGGCTTCACGACGGGCGCGAATTCAGAACTTGAAGACCAGTCCGATTGAGGGTTCAACCGTGTTCTCTGCCGATCCCGTGTCGAGGACTGACTGGCCGAAGGTGGGCGCCTTGTAAAGCAGGCCGCGAACCTGTGCGCGCAAGGCCGCCACGCGGTTGATGCGGATATCCGCGCCGCCTCCGTAGAGAAAGGCCGGACGAGTTTGCCGGTTGACGGAAAGTAGCAGGGCATTGGTGTCGGTCGGGTCGAAGACCAGAATTCCGCCGCCAGCCAAGGCGAAGGGACGGACCGGTCCGTGGCTGCTTCTCAGGACGTATGCGCCGGTCACTTCATGAACGCCGGCTTGCACCGACGCGAAGTTGCCGAACAGATCGGAATAGTTCTGCGAGTTCCTGGTGTAGCCATAACTGGCCTCCACTGCGCTGAAGCGGCCTAGGTTGAAGCGGCCCGAGAGGAGCAGCCCGGCAGAGTTTGTCGGCGTCTGGCTCAGTCCGCTTCCGTTGGTGCTGTTGCCGAAAACCCCGGTAAGGTTCGCGGAAAAATCGCCGCTGCTCTGCGCGAAAGCCATGCCGGTTGCCAGAATAAAAACCGCAAAGAGCAGAGTTAAACAACGTCTCACAATATCTCCTTTGTAGAAAGCATCGTGAATCTTCATCGATAGGAACACGGAATATCGGCGGAGGTTGCGGTGGAGCGCAGTTCCGGGAGGGCGCGCTCGCCGGGAGATCGAAACGCCCGTGAGGGCCCTCCAACCGGCGATTCGGCCATTGATCCACCGTCCGCGGTCCGCCGCATGCGAGCACAGCGTCATTCGGCTGGAAGGGGCCCATGGGTAAATAATCGGGCCTCGGAATGTGGCATTGACTTTCCGGAGTGAGAGCAGCAGAATGTTTCATTACCTAAAGATGAATATCTAGAGTTCGCAAGTGGGGGGATTTGCTGCGCAGATCTGCTCGCAATCCCAAACTCACTCGCCTTGGGAGACGCAGGTCTCCCGTCACGCAAGCTGGCCGGTAATCAAGTGGTGCCTCGATGGAGGTAGAGTCTTGAGTGGAGTTGTAGTTCAGGTCATCATCAATGGGATTCTAGTGGGCGGTTTCTATGGGCTGATCGGCATGGGCCTGAATGTGATATTCGGCGTCATGAAGATCGTCAACTTCTGCCAGGGCGAACTGCTGATGGTCGGCATGTATCTGACCTATCTGTTCGCCACTACTCTGGGCCTGGATCCTTATCTATCCTTACCGCTGGTGGCGATCATTATGATCGGTCTGGGTGCCATCATCCAGGCCGGCCTGATTACACCTTTGCTCGGTGCCGCCAACGATTCCAACCTCATCTTTATGACCGTGGGCCTGATGATGCTGATGCAAAATCTGGCCCTGGTACTTTTCAAGTCCGACTACCGGACGGTGCAAACCCCATATTCGCTGAAAAACATCCACTTTCTCGGGCAGGTGGTGAGCTTGCCAAAGCTGATCAGCTTCGGGGTTCTGATCTTCGTCACCATTCTGCTGTATATGTTCCTGATGAAGTCGGAAACCGGCAAGAAAATCCGGGCGACTTCGCAGAATCCCATCGGGGCGCGGCTGGTAGGGATCAATATCAACCGGATGTACATTTTGGCGTACGCCATTGGCGCGGCCCTGGCCGGAATCGCCGGTACGCTGTTGTTGCCCTTCTATTATGTGTTTCCGATGGTCGGTGCGACCTTTACGACGCGCGCCTTTGTGGTCGTGGTCCTCGGCGGACTGGGGAGCATTAAGGGCGCTTTCGTGGGCGGAATCGTTCTGGGCCTGCTGGAAACCATGGGCGCGTATGTCGTGGGACCGCAGTTGAAGGACTCGGTTGTGTTCGTGACCTTCCTGGCAATCCTGATATTACGCCAGCATCTTGTGTCAAGGGCGAGGTGAGCCGGGTGGGACACTTACGGACATTCTTTTTCGAGCTATCTCTGTTGGGCATCTTGTTAGTGGTTCCGTGCTTTATTACTGCACCCTACATCCTGCATGTTTTCATCATGCTGTTCTACGTGGCAATGCTGGCGGTTGCCTGGAACATCCTTGGCGGACTCACCGGCCAATTCTCCCTCGGACATGCCGTATTCATGGCCATGGGAGCTTATGCTTCCACGCTGCTGCTGATCAAGTTCAACGTCAGCCCCTGGATCGGCATGATCGCCGGAGGACTTCTCGCCGGGGTAACGGCATCCATCATTTTTTATCCCTGTTTCGTGCTTCGCGGACCTTATTTTGCGCTGGCGACGATCGCCTTCGGCGAGACGTTTCGCAACCTGTTTACGAACTGGGGAATGGTCGGCAAGGCGCAGGGCATTCTGCTGCCGATGGTCAAGCGTTCCTGGTACAACTTCCAGTTTGCCGGTAAGTTGCCTTACTACTACATTGGGCTGGGAATGCTTCTGGTTTTCTACGGATTCTTTGCCTTATTGGAGCGCTCCCGCCTCGGGTATGGCTTCAAGTGCGTGCGCGAAGACGAAGATACTTCGAACGCGATTGGGATTAACGTGGTCAAGTACAAGCTCCTGGCTGTTTTCCTGAGCGCGGCTCTCACCGCCGTTGCCGGAGCGTTTTATGCGCAGTACGTGCGCTACGTAGAACCCGACCTCATGCTGGGCGGCTATTCGGTCGAGATCGTGTTGCCGGCGATCATCGGCGGCATCGGAACCGTCGGGGGACCATTGCTCGGCGCCTTTATTCTGATGCCTATTTCGGAATACCTACGGGTCGCGCTTGGAAACGTGCTTCCGGGCAGCCATCTGATTGCCTACGCCGTCATCCTGATCCTGATCATACGGGTGAAGCCGTTGGGCCTGGTGGACTGGCTGAACCATACCAGGTGGTATCGGAAAATATGCGGGATCAAGCTCAGGGTGGTCGAGGCGGTGAAGAAATGATGTTGCAGGTTCAGAACGTATCGAAAAAATTTCGCGGGTTACAGGCGCTGAACGATGTGTCGTTCTCGGTGGAAGAGAAGCAAATTGTGGGGCTGATCGGTCCCAACGGCGCCGGCAAGACCACGCTCTTCAACGTGATCAGCGGTTTTTACCAGCCTTCGGGCGGCCACGTCATCTTCAAGGACAAGGACGTGACGATGATGCAGCCGTACGAGCGCTGTGCGCTCGGCATGGCACGTACCTTCCAGATCATGAAGCCGCTGCCTTACATGTCGGTTCTGGACAATGTGATTGCCGGGTCGATGTTCGGGCGGAATGGCTCGCGTAATGTCGCGGTGGCGGGACCGCACGCCCTCGGCATCCTGGAATTCACCGGGCTGACGAAGAAGCAGAACGTGCTGGCGAAAGAGCTTGGCACGGCCGACCGCAAGCGTCTGGAGTTGGCGCGCGCACTGGCCGCGAAGCCCGACCTGCTGCTGCTGGACGAGGTCATGTCCGGTCTTAACAACACGGAAACCGAGGAGTGCGTCGCTTTGATTCGGGAGATCAACAAGACTCAAGTGACCATCCTTCTGATCGAACACATTATGAAGGCCGTGGTCACACTCTGCGAAAAGATCGTGGTGCTTCACCACGGAGAAAAAATCGCCGAGGGTTCCGTGGACGCCGTTATGAACGACCAGACCGTGATTGATATATACCTGGGAAAAGATGATGACAAGGCCATTGCAAGTACAGTCGATTAATGTGGCTTACGGTGACATCCAGGCGTTATGGGATGTAAGCTTCGAAGCCGAGGCCGGGGAGATTATCTCCATTGTGGGCGCCAATGGCGCCGGCAAGACAACCTTGGTGCGCACCATTTCTGGCATCCTTCACCCGCGTGATGGAAAGATTCTCTACGATGGGAAAGACATTACCCACATGGCGACCTATGGCATCCTCGCCCAAGGTATCGTCCACGTTCCCGAAGGCCGGCAACTGTTTCATGACATGACAGTGCAGGAAAACCTGGAGCTCGGAGCGTTTTCCAAAGAAGCCAAGAAACAGTTTTCACAGAACGTGAAAAAAGTGTTCGCCATGTTTCCCCGCTTGGAAGAACGCAAATACCAACTCGCCGGGACCCTCAGCGGCGGCGAGCAGCAGATGCTCGCTATCGGTAGAGGTTTGATGTCGATCCCGAAGTGCATCACCTTCGACGAGCCTTCGCTCGGGATCGCGCCCAAGCTGGTCGAGCAGATCCTCATGGTGGTCCAACAGATCGCCAAAGAAGGCATCACCGTCATCCTGGTTGAACAGGAAGTCAAGAAGGCTTTGAAGATCAGCAATCGCGGCTATGTGATCGAGAGCGGCAGGCTGGTAATGAACGGAAAGAGCCAGGACCTGCTGGCCGATCCCAACTTCCAGCGCGCATATCTCGGGTTATGAGACTCGGTACCGACGATATGCGAAGGGCTGTAAGAACAGCATGCCGCAGACGAACAGGTGCATGCTACACTGGCGGATTGTCGGTCGGAAAGCGGCCTCCGCATTCGTCAAAGACCGATTGATGAAACATTTCTACGGCTTATCCCCCGGTTTCAGAAGGCTTCTGAGTAAGTGCGCGAGCTTTAAAAGCAAAGTAGTATCCTTCGGTTGCGCAAAACTGGAACCACCCCAACAATCCAGTGACGGGCTTCTCTGGGACCCCGGCTTCACCCCAGCATGCCAATTAACAGCGAGGAAGGCGACCGCCATGCACCATGCCGGTCCGCTATTGCACTGCGCCGAAAATGAGCTGCAACTGATCGCTCTGTTGTTTACGGCGGTGGTTTACTCTGCTGTCTCGCGGCCACAATCCTGGCGCCCTGGACTACTTCGCCGGCCGGATGGAGTTTACAGAGACTGTATTACCATTCACCGTTCCTTCTACGGTTACCTTGGTTCCGGCAGAGCGCTGAAATTGATTTGTGTCCCCCGATAGCACGTACAGCTTGTCTCCGACGAGCAGGGCATATTTGCTGCCGGCCCTTACGCATTCGCGAATGCACTCAGCATCGCTCTTGCCGGGCATCATGTGTTTCTTTCCGCACATGGTGTCAGTAACAACACCGGTAAACGACTGTGGCGCAGCGAAAGCGTAGAGCGTCACCAGAACTGCCAG
This sequence comes from uncultured Acidobacteriota bacterium, assembly GCA_963786555.1. GTDB lineage: Bacteria > Acidobacteriota > Terriglobia > Terriglobales > Acidobacteriaceae > CAWBRT01. The sequence continues at coordinate 89,457 of CAWAZO010000006.1, read as the reverse complement.
TAGTACGAAAACTGTGTGCTTTCTCATTACGAAATACCTTTCTTGGAAGTAGTTTCTCCACCCCAACAAGCCGGCAACGATTGTTGGGACCCAATTTCATAAAAAATCGATTATGCCACCAACAGCTTAGTACAAGGAATAGCAAAGTATTCCAGACTTTGGTGACAAAGTACTTCAGTGACAGCATGCCGAGGAGCAGCGCCGGCTGTGGGCCGTCTCTATCGGCGCGCCCTGTATGAACACACAGTATTCCGTTTGAGGCACGATTGGCATGCGCCGATGTTTTAGGTGGAGCAGTTTGATAATCCTCATGGTGTTTCGCTTGACAATTGGGTTGGCATGACTCAGACTTCGGCTCATCCATCTTATGAGGCTTTGTCTTCCAGGGAAGGACTTGACCGACGATGGGCGATGGCTGCGCATCGCGAGAAAGTGGACAGGCAGTTCGGTCTGGTCAATGTGCAGCCGGGCTTTAATCAGGGAGGTTCCGGGCTGGAGGCCAGCCGCAAATAACATCGAGGAAGAGAAATGATTCTAGACGCACTGAAGCTAACGGGGAAAAATGCGCTCGTAACCGGCGCACAGCAAGGCCTGGGTGCCGGTATTGCTGTGGCACTGGCTGAAGCAGGCGCGAATGTAGTGGTGCATGGGCTGGAGTCCGAGAAGACCGAGGCGGTTCGCGAGGCCGTCTGCAAAACGGGTGTGCAGGCTTTCTCGGTGTTAGGGGATGTTGCGGACCCAAAGGTCTGTGAGCGGATGGTGGAGAGCGTTGTGGAGCACCTGGGCACAATTGACATTCTGGTCAACAATGCCGGGACCATTCGCCGCGCCCCCGCAGCGGAGTTCTCGCTCGCGGACTGGAGTGCGGTAATCGAAGTTAACCTGAATAGCGTTTTCCGGCTCTGTCAGCTCGCGGGGCGGAGGATGCTGGCCCAAGGCCGCGGAAAGATCATCAACATCGCATCCCTGCTTTCCTTCCAGGGCGGCGTATTTGTTCCATCTTATGCCGCGGCCAAGGGCGGGGTCGCGCAATTGACCAAGGCATTGGCCAACGAATGGGCAGCGAGGGGCGTGAACGTCAACGCAATCGCTCCCGGCTATATGGCGACAGATAATACCGCTGCGCTGCGCGCCGACCCGCTGCGCAGCCGGCAGATTCTTGAGCGCATCCCCGCCGGACGATGGGGGACGCCGCAGGATCTCGGGGGTACGGCAGTGTTTCTCGCCGCGCCGGCCAGCGACTACATCAACGGCCATGTACTGGTTGTTGACGGCGGTTGGATGGCGCGCTGAGTCACCCGCCGCCGCTGTGGAAAAAGCAACAACATCTGTATCGCAAAGACGAACAGCTTCTACGCAAGGACGAGCAACTTCTCTAAGCTGTTGATCGCCAAGCTGTAAAGGATGCAGTTCGGACGCAAGTCGGAGAAGGTCGAGCGTCAGATCGAATAGCTTGAGTTGAAGCTGGAAGAACTGGAGGCGGGTCGCGTCGAACGCGAGCAACCAGCACCACCGTGTGCGACTGCGCCTGGCACGGCTAGTGCAGTCTCTGCCAAGAAGAAGCCGGCGCGGCGCCCACTGTCCGAACATCTTCGGCGATCCGCTACGCCCTTGGGCTCTGGAGCGCGCTCATGCGCTATCGTGATGACGGCCACATCGAGATCGACAACCCTGCTGCCGAACGCGCGTTGCGCGCCGTAGCCATCGGCCGTAAAAACTACCTGTTCGCAGGATCAGACTCTGGTGGAGAACGTGCCGCTGCTATTTACAGCCTAGTGGGGTCGGCCGAGTTGAACGGACTTGATCCGGAGGCTTACCTGCGTCACGTGCTGGAACACCTTCCTGACCATCCGATCAACCGAATCGATGAGTTGCTCTGTCCAGAAACCGCGACCGCGGCGATCTTCGATCGAACTCGCTCAGGCAAGTCAGCTACCGCCAAAGAACAGTCGCAATTTGCTTCTTACATGCATGATGCTGTTTTTCGGTCGTCTTGACGCCGCCCGCGGATGGACGAAGCAGTTACATTTTGGGGCTCGCCGCAACATTAACCCCCGCATGTTCAAGGCGCTCGGCAGCAACACCGGGTTCGACTCGATTGACGATTGGCCACAGATGAAAGCGCTCGGCACCTATTACCTATCTGAGTCGTCTCGCGGCAGATGGCGCGCTGCCGAAGATCATCGTCTATAACGCGAATCCTAAACGGCTAGGGCTTGATAAAAAGAGGCGATTTACTCTCCTCTGGCTATAGCAGCCAGTCATACAGACCAAAAACGTTTAGCTGACCTTCGGAGCGGGAGAGAGGGCGCAATGAATGATCAGTGGTTCTTCGCCATTATTTTTCTGCCCATGCATCGCATTTCCCGGGACATACACACTCAGGTTCTTCTCCAAGTGGATGGTCTGGCCATTGAGAACCATCGTACCTTGGCCACTCACAATGAAATACACTTCCTCGTACTCATGCTGATGCTGGACTACTTCTTCGCCCGGATTCAAATAGCACATCGAGGTGCCGATGTTCTTCGAACCGGTTGTGACCGGATTCACCAACCGCAGGACATAGCCGCCGATTTTCCTGAACTCGAGACCTTCACTGATTTTCATTGTGTTCTTCATATCCCAATATCCCTTCTCTATCCCTATTTTGTATATGCAGTCTACTGTTACGGGCATCAAATACCAAGATATACTTGCTTCAGTTCCTTGTTCGCCAGCAATTCCTTGCCACAACCCTCCAATGCTATGCATCCGCGTTCAATGACGTAGGCATAGTCGGAGACTTGCAGAGCTTTAAACACATTCTGTTCCACAATCAAGATGGAAGTGCCCGCATTGCGAATCTCTTGGATCTGGTCGAACATGGCGTTAACGAGCAGGGGAGCCAAACCCCAAGAAGGCTCATCCATGATCAACAGCTTAGGCCGGGCCATCAAAGCCCGCGCCATGGCCACCATCTGCTGCTCACCGCCGCTGAGGGTTCCGGCCAGTTGTTTCAGGCGCTCCTTCAGTTGCGGAAAGAGCGAATACACTTCCTCGAGACTTTGCTTGCGCTGCGCTTTCGCCTCTTTAATGCTCGAACCCACCATAAGATTTTCGAGCACCGTCAAATGGTTGAATAACTGTCTTCCTTCGGGGATCAGGGATATTCCCAGCTTGACGATTTCGTGCGGCGGCCGGCGATCAATCCTGCTATCGTTAAACAGGATTTCTCCGCTGAATGGCTTGACCAGCCCGCAGATGGTCTTGAGCAGGGTCGATTTGCCGACACCATTGGCGCCAAGGATCGAGATGATCTTTCCCTCCTGGATATCCAGAAAGACCCCGGTGATCACCTCGATTCCGTCATAGCCGGAGTGAATGTTTCTTAGACTAAGCAGGCGTAATCCTCCCCCAGATAGGCGCTTATCGCTCTCCTATCATTCGAAACTTCTGCAGGTGTACCTTCCACCAGCTTCTCGCCGCGGTCCAGAACGATAACATGGTCGCACAACGACATGATAGTTTTCATATCGTGTTCAATGATGATGACCGTGATGCCGCCTGCCCGAAGTTTGAAGACCATCTCCACCATCTCGATCTTTTCCGCCGGATTGCATCCCGCCATCACCTCATCCAGGAGCAACACCTTTGGGTTCGTGGCCAGAGCACGGGCCAATTCCAGTTTCTTGCGATCTACCGTGGTTTGATTATAGGCACTCTGGTACTTGTGGCCGGAGAATTTCAACAGTTCATAGATCTCTTCGGCTTTCTTCCGCGCGGCCCGAGCGTCTGTAGTATGGAGAAAAGAACCGACCATGATGTTTTCCAGCAGGTTCATGTCTCCGAAAGGCTTGGTCACCTGGAAGGTGCGGGCGATCCCCAGCTTGCAGATATCGTGCGGATGAAGGTGGGTAATATCTTTGTCGCCGAAAATAATTTCGCCCGCCGTGGGCTTCAGGTAACAAGCGATCATATTGAATACGGTCGTTTTGCCGGCGCCATTCGGCCCGATCAGGCCTACAATCTGATGTTCCCCAACCTCCATATCGAAGTTGGACACAGCTAGCAGCCCGCCAAATCTCTTGGTCAGTCCCCGCACTGTGATAATTGACAAACCACACCTCCGCCGAGCAACGTAGCCGTTTCAGTTCTCTTTCAATTCTAGATTGGAACCGGACATCAACCGTTTCCCTTTGGCCGCCATATCCAAAACAAAGCGGTATACCCCCTTCGGCAGGTAGAGCACCACCAGCATCATCGTGACGCCATAGATAAACAAATGGAGCCCTGGTAGATTGCCTCCAAAGTTATTGGAAAGAAACTCGCCAAGGGGCACCAGCAGTAAGGCGCCAATAATCGGACCCAAAATGGTTCCTTGTCCGCCGATCAAGGCAATTAGAGCAATCTGGATAGAGAGGTCAAGGCCAAAAATTCTCTCCGGGCCGATATAGCGAAAATACTGGGCATAGAAGCTACCGCCTAAGGCAATCAGGCAGCAGCTTATCACCATGGCGATGAGTTTGTATTTAGTTATATTAATTCCCAACGACGCTGCGGCATCCGGATCGCTACGAATAGCTACCAGGAAGTAACCCAACCGGTGAACCTTGACAAAGTAAGTAACCAGCACCGCCAGGATCAGAAATGCCAAGATCAGATAGTAGTACGAAATTTTACTCTGAAACTCGATATGGGCCAGCGACGGTCCATGCAGCGGCAAAAGCAGGCCCATCGATCCGTTGAGCGGTATGTCAAACGGTCCAACCTCGGTGTTCTGTATGTACTCTCGCAATAATTCGGCAAAGGCGATGGTTGTCAGGGTAAAATACGGCCCCCTCAACCGGAAGCAGGGGTACCCAATGATAATTCCCGCGAGCCCTGCGACGAGAGCGCCGGCGACCATACCCAGCCAAGGCGACCAACCTAAATTTACGAAGAGCAGTGTGGATGTATAGCCCCCAAGTCCCACAAACACACTATGTCCCAGTGACAGTTCTCCCAGGAACCCGCAAACGATATTCCAAGCGCTGGCCATGAACGCGTAATACAAGACCAGGATACAAATCCCGAGACCATAGGTGTTGCCAACGTAGAGCGGCAACACCAGCAGCAGTAGCAAGCAGCCCGCCAAAAATGTGAACTTCAATTGGTTGCGGGATGGCCCATTCTTATTCACTTTGCTTCCTTAAACCCGGAACCTGCCAAAGAGTCCGTTGGGTTTCACCAGCAAAACCACGATAAACAGCACGAAAGAAAGCATGCTGGCCGAAGACGACGCGACAAACTGGCCGCCGACCGATTCCACCAAGCCAAATATCAGGCCTGCCAGTAAGGCTCCGGGAATACTACCTAGCCCCCCCATAACTACCACCAGAAAGGACTTGATGCCAAACACATCTCCCATGGAAGGGCTCACAAAATAAAACTGCATCAGGAACCCAGCGCTAACGCTTACCGCGGCACACCCGAGGCCGAAGGTGATGTTATAGATTCTTTGCACATTCACGCCGCACAGTGAAGCCGCGTCGCGATTCTGGGATACCGAACGGATCTGGGTGCCAAGTTCTGTTTTGTAGAGCAGCCAGACCAGCACTCCCGCCAGAATATAATTGCCGAAAAACGCCACTACTCTCGCCGTTGGCATCACCGCATTGCCTAGTGTAATATTCTGATCCGAGATGAAGCTGTTTATTGCCCGCACGTCAGGCCCAAAAAGCATGAGGGCGGAATTGTCCAGCATCACCCATAAGCCTACGGTGAACAATAATGCGCTGATAGGATCCGCTACGCTGGCCCGTTCTCGGCGCAATAGCTTGTTCAGCGCCGTGGCCTGAAGGCCGTAACCGGCAGCAAACATCAACGCTGCGACCAACGGTATTGCGAGATACGGGTCGATGTGAAACAGTTTGAAGAGCCAGAAGTACACAAATGCGGCAACTACAATGATCGAACCATGGGCAAAATTCGTCAGCCGCAATACCCCGAAAATCAAACTGAGTCCCAGGGCCATACCTCCGTATACCCCACCAATAATCAGACCGTAAAGGACTGCCGGCACTAAGGTATCAACTACCATAGAATCTCCAAGTCACGCCGAGAAGCGGCTAGCCACAAGCAGCAGGCGACAAGACCAGCTCCATTTTGATTGCGGCTTGTCGCCAGGTGCTTGTTACCGTTAGTTTCGCTTTAGTATTCGGAGTAGCCGGGTACCGGTCTTCTACTCGCCCAATCTGGTATGGGTAAAATCACATCGGCACTAGGTGTCTTGTTTTTCTCAGGCCACAACACGACCCGCTTGCCACCCTGCCGCTCGGAAATAGTCCCGTGCGCATAGGTGTTCTGGCCGTTTTCGTCGAATTTGATTCGCTGATAACCCATCAGCAAGGCTGGTCCACTGGTTATATCGATTTGGGAGGCAGCTTTCCGAATGGCGGCAGGGTCGGTGCTGCGTGCCTTTTCGAAGATCTCTTTGGCTACGTAGGTAGCAGCATAACCTTGTGCCCAGAAATTTCCCATGGCATAACCGTACTTGTCCCTGCAGGCCTTCGCGAGCTTGGCTTTCCATGCCTCCCGGGCAGGACCACCGGTATCCCAATCGTCCTGTACGAACATATATTCATCCATCGAATTGGGAACTGCCTTATAGAAGGCCGGATCTTCCGTTCCCCCGCCGACCGACCAAAGGCCGAACTTGATGTTCACTTTGTTGCCAGCATATGCCTTGTTGAACAGAATATGCTCCGGCGTATACATGGCCACAAATAGAACATCCGGGTTGGTGCGCTTGACCTTCAAGATAACTGGGCTCATGTCGGTCTGGCCAGCCTTTACGGGTTCGGATAACACTTCCTTCCAGCCGATCTTTTTAGCGTATTCCCGCATAATCTTAGCGGTATCGGCGCCCCAGTCCGTGCTCTCATAAATGAAGCCGATGGTCTTGACCTGCATCTTCTTCTCTTGCGCAAATAAGTTCAGAGAAGTGGTCATTTCATTGACGTCATAGGATGCCTTGTTATTGATCCGGAAGACATTCTTATAATGCCGTTCCGTGATTTCGTTCTTCACCGCACCCTGAGTCAGCATCGGTATGCCGTATCTCTCGGCAACATCCGTAACCGGAAAAGTATCCCCGCTCCGGTATGCGCCCACTAGCATCATCACCTTGTCTTTGCCGAGCAGGCGGTCCGCCTGCGAAACTGCCACATCAGGCCGGGATTGCGAGTCGGCGTAGACTACTTCCAGTTTGGCGCCGCCCATAGATTTGATTCCACCGGCGGCATTGATTTCAGCCACGGCAAATTGCATGCCATCCCGCTCTTCTGTTCCGATTGTCGATGCGTCGCCGGACAGCGGCCACAGTCCGCCTATTTTGATCGTCTTCCCGTTTTGTGCGAACGAAAAGCCCGATAGAGACATCGCGATGAATAGCATCGTGAAAGAAGTTACTACCGCTTTGCACTTTGTCGACATAGATCCTCTCCAAACCTTATTGTGAATCAAATAACCATACGACGTTTCTGGCTAAGGATACAGGATTATCTTTGCAGCGATACGCTTCGCCGCAAGCTCCATCGCTTCCAGTCCCTGCTCGAGTTTGAATGTATGAGTTATCAAACTGCGATAGCAGTCTGACTGCCGCATACTGGAAAGAACCTTCTCGAATGATCCCTTAGTGTACCCATACGAAGTGATCAAGCTCTTTTCTTGCCGAACCATGTCGCGTAGATTTAGCTGAACTGGCGCAGGATAAATACCGAGTGCCACTACCTGGCCGCCGATCTTGGTCAAATCGAGGCACTTTGAGACGAGGGAACTCACGCCCGTACAGTCAAATACTACATCGAAGCCTTTCTTTCCGGTGATCTTCTCGCAGGCGACATCCGGAGCAGTTCGATCAACGTTGATACACGCTTCAGCTCCCAGGGACTTGGCAATCGCAAACTTCCCATGGTCCTGCTCCGTGCCGAAAAGCCATACCGCGGCTCCGGCGGCGGAGACGAAATGAGCTACTCCCAGGCCGATCATCCCTGCTCCCATGACAGCAACTTTCTTTCCGCACAAATCACCGGCCCGCTCCACCGCCCTTAGACTTACCGTCAAGGGCTCGGCCAAAACCGGGACGAGAGTATCACTCTCAATTTCACGCGGTAACTTGATACAGGCAGCAGCCGGTGAAGTCAAATATTCAGCAAAAGCGCCGTTACGTTGAAGTCCAATCTGTTTCTTCGCGGCACAAACAGCAATGAGCCCGCTCCGGCACAACTCACATTTTCCGCAGCCAGCCCCAGGCATACAGACGACCCGGTCCCCGATGTTAAATGTCGTGACGCTGTAACCCTTCTCGGCAACGATTCCTATAACCTCGTGCCCCGGAATGAAAGGCATTTCATCTGTTATCCATTCATAGCCGGGAGCCCACTGATAGATATGAATGTCCGAACCGCAAATACCAGCGGCAATCACTTTAATCAAAACTTCATCCGGCTTTGGTGAAGGAGTGCTAAGCTCGAGAAGAATTAGCCCCTTGCACGGTTTGGTTTTGGCGAGTGCCAGCATTCAATTATCTCTCCGACTTATGCGGCCGTGCGCACTCATGTTATATTCTCGAGATCGTTTTAATCTCCAATAACGCAGACTCAGTTATTTACGTCCAGAGCGGCGGCTTTGGCTTTGGTCTGGTACGGGGCGCCGGCGGACGACGGTTTGCGGGCGATCGCCTTCTCGACCTTTTTGGCAATGTCCGCCGCGGTCAGCTCAAAGCGCTCCTTGAGATAATCGACCGAGCCGACTTCGCCGAACTGGTCCTGCACTCCGACGCGCTCCATCGGCGTCGGAATCGTTTCAGCCAGCACTTCGGCCACCGCCGAACCCAGTCCGTTGATGATGTTATGATTTTCCGCCGTCACAATCGCGCCGGTCTCGGCCGCGCTCTGCATGATCGCTTCCCGGTCAATCGGCTTGAGGGTAAACATGTTCAGCACCCGCACGGAGATGCCTCGCGTGGCTAGCATCTTCGCCGCCTCCAGGCTATCGGCGACGCACAGCCCGCTGGCGATGATCGTCGCGTCCCGGCCCTCCCGCACGGTCACCGCCTTGCCAATTTCAAAGTGCGAACCCGCTTCGTAAATCTTGACGGCGTTCTTGCGCAGCAGCCGCAGGTAAAACACTCCATACAGATTCGCCAACTGCCGCACCAAGTCGCCGATCATGGCGGAGTCGGTCGGCTCCAGCACGGTCATCCGCGAGATTCCCCGCATGATCCCCAGGTCCTCGAACGTCATGTGGGTGCCACCGTTGTAGGCCGCCGTAATCCCGGGGTCGCTGCCCACGATCCTCACGTTCAGCTGGGCAAACGCCGCCGAGACGAAGATCTGGTCAAAGCACCGGCGGGTGGCAAAGGTGCCAAACGAATGCGCGTACGGTACCTTGCCCGTGGCCGACAGTCCGGCCGCCACCCCGATCATGTTGGCTTCCTGGATGCCGCAGTTAATCGTCCGCTCCGGATACTTTTTCCCGAACGGCACCACCCCCATCGAGTTCATCAGATCGGCGTCCAACACGACGATCCGCTCATCCTTCTCCGCCATCTCCATCAGGGTTTGGCAATAGACATCCCGCATCGCTACTTTTTCTTCGACATTCTCTCCGGCAAGCAAGATACTCATCGATCCGCACCACCTTTTAACTCGGCTTCCAGCACCGCGATGGCTTCGTCCGCCTGCTCCCGCGTGAAGGTCATGTGATGGTTGAGCATCACCTTCTCGGCAAAACTGCAGCCCTTGCCCTTCACCGTATGCAGCACGATCATCGCCGGCTGTTGTTGCTGCGCCTTGGCCTTTTCGATGGCCGCGTAAATCGCCGCGACATCCGCCCCGTCCACATCCTGCACAAACCAGTTGAACTGGGCAAACTTGGCGCCAAGGTCGCCGAGATCGCAGATATCCTTTGTATAGCCATCCAACTGCTTGACGTTGGCGTCGACAAAGGCGATCAACCGGTTCAGTTTGCGATGCCCGGCAAACAACGCGCCTTCCCAGACCTGGCCCTCGTCACACTCGCCGTCGCCTAAGATCAGGTAGGTATAGTTCGTCCGCCCGTCCATGCGGTTGCCCAGCGTCACTCCGATCGCGGTCGACATGCCTTGTCCCAGCGAGCCGGTCGTCATATCCACACCCGGAGTCTTGTTGCGATCGCAATGACTCGGCAGCCGCGTCCGGGGCTGATTCAACGTCAGCAGCTCCTCCTCGGGAAAGTAACCCTTCAGCGCCAGTGCCGCGTACAGCGCCGGCCCGGAATGTCCCTTGGATAACACCAGCCAGTCGCGATCCTTCCAGCCGGGATTCTTGGGATCAATCTTCATCACTTCGCCATACAGAACCGCCAGCAGGTCGATGACCGACATCGTCCCGCCCACATGCCCGAAGCCCAACACCCGGAACTCCCGCATGGCGGCCACTCTGATCCGTATGGCAAACCGCTTCAACTCCGCAATCTTGTCCTGTGCAATCACTCCATCACTTCCTTCGTGCTCTTTTCCAGACAGTTCCTGAGTCGGTGTATCCTTCGCTATCATCATTCGGGCGCCGAAGCCCAGCCCGGTCCAAATGTCTACCTTCCGCGAATCTCGTCTAACTGAGGAATTTACTCTCCGCACCCGGAGGATCATAGATCCAAAGCAACGTCAGCGCCGACCCGCCGGTATTGACAAATCCATGCGACTCGCCCCGATCGATGCTAATTACACTGCCAAGGCCAATCGCAAACTCCTGTCCGGCGATGGTGGCCAAGCCCTCGCCGCCGATCACCACAATCAGCTCCTGACTTCCATCATGCTTGTGCTGTTCATGAATCCGGCCAGGCTCAATGATCGAGACCCCAACACTAAACTGCTCCCGCCGGACACTGGAAACAGGCGACGCCAGCAATTTGATTTGCCGCTCGTTGATCTGTTGATTGATCGTGACACCAGCAACGTCGTCAAGCTTGAAATACTTCATCCTATTCTTTTCCGCATTTGCTTCTCTGCCATCTTTGCCTAGGGTACTGTGTCGCAAGCATCCTTAGTATACAGACGCCAAGTGCAGGCGCATTTCTACTGAACAGGGACCTTGGGCGACAAGCTGCCTGTCTAACTCCCATATAGTCAGTCAGGCGTATAAACACATTTCAGTGATTCAAGATTATGGCGGTTATTTTGCTGCCGCTCTCGATACTTGTCAAGCGTTTTCTGTATCATGAATTCATTTCAGCATAATGAAATTTAAATGGGTTTTTCAGTATACAGAATGCGAGGGCGGGGACCCTGCAGAGATTTCTCATGAGTAATTGTCTGACATGGTAATAAAACGTAGCGGCGCTGAGAATAGCAGATAAGTGGACGATGAGATATTGAATAGCTGGAGGTTAATAAGACCGTGTCGATACAAAGTTGTCACACCAAGATGGCGACTGAGCATTGCTACTATCATGCTGATAAGTAAACGCGAAAGTAGGGGAGACATGTTGTCGATCAGGTGGTTGAATGTATAACGCTACAAGCTGACAGATACAAAACACTCAGTTGATCTTGCAATGTGTATAAAGAGAGGTGCAATGCGAGCGAGTGAAAGCTAAAAAACGCAATTGCAAGAACAGGACGTTTGACGTGAAGCTTTCGCCGGAAAACCAGCTGGAATGAAAGCGGTTTCAAACCAGCGCGAAGTGATCGCTGCCGCTACGATGGATCAGCGGGGCTCATTGAAGAAGGCTCTTGGGGCTGCGGCCGGACATAAGGAACTGGAAGAGTTCAAGATTGCCGTGTCGGAAATACTGACGCCGCATGCCGGTGCCATTCTGCTGGATCCGGAGTTGGGTCTCCTGGCAGCGCGCTAGCGTGTCCCAAATGCCGGTCTGCTGCTGGCGTATGAAAAGACGGGGATACGACAAGACGGGCCGGGACGTCTGGGGATCTGCTGGACCACTGGTCGGCCAAGCGGCGGAAGCAGGCGGGCGCCGACTGCCTGAAGGTTCTGCTGTACTACAGTCCTTTCGATGGGGAGAGCATTAACGACCAGAAGCATGCCTGGGTGGAGCGAATTGGGGACGAGTGCCAAGTCAACGACGTTGCCTTCTTTCTGGAACTGGTTGGGTACGAGAAAGTGCGGACGAGAAGTGCTTTAAGTATGCCAAGAAGAAGCCGGGAGTGGTAAAGAAGTCGATGGCGGAGTTCACCAAGGAGCAGTATGGGGTGGACGTATTGAAGATGGAGTTCCGTTCAACGTGAAGCATGTGGAAGGGACGAAGTCGTTCGCCGGGCAGAAGGGGCAAAGCCGTGCGACAGGTAATTATCTTGTATTCTATAAATAAAAGCGAACTCTGTCCGACCCTTTGGGTAGGGACGGGTTGCATTTCGTCCCGATATTCAGTCCGGATGCAGCGCGGTTTTTGAAGCGCAATCTAATAGGAAAACAGTCATCTTCTTCCGGCATACAAAAAGCGACTGGCGCTATCTTAGCGGGTCGCTTTTCAGTCGTCCAAAGATTCTTCTGAAAGCTTTTGAGTTTTTAAGCACAAAGAATCCCCATGTTGCCGTGGAGAACATTCTGTACGAAGCTAAAGACGCAGGAGCGTAGCTCCCTTCGTGTTCTACAGCCGTGGCTTACTTTTAGACAGCGAGCCAAGAAACGAAAGTCCGCGCGCGCCCAGACGTTGTGATAAGGTAACCGAAAAGTGCCGAAGTCCTTGAATCACAGTTGCTTTTTTTCGTGAATTCAGGGTTGCTTTCATACAGCTGACTCCAACGGCCGCCACCGCTTGGTTGTTAGTGCCGTCAAAAACGGGTGCGCCGTAGCACATCATTCCGTGACACGTTTCCTCGTCGTCGACCGAGTAGCCACGCCGCCGGACTTGCGCGAATTGTTTTAGTAAAGTAGGCAGGTCGGTCACGCTGTTTTTGGTCAAACTGCGAAACCTGCCCGTAGAGTGTAATGCCGCTAATTGTGCTTCAGGCAGAGTGCTGAGAAGTGCTTTACCGGTCGACGTGCAGTTGGCGGGCAATCGCATTCCGATACTAAAACTCAAACCTAGGCTGCTACGTCGATTTCGGCAGCCTACGTAAACCACATCTGCTCCGTCGAGGACGGAAAGGATAACAGTCTCAGAGGGTAGCAAATCGAGAGAGTCTGAAACTCGTGCGAACTCGACAGTCGCATCCGTGCGAGCCAAAAAAGCGGCGCTCAAATCCATAATGTGCATACCGAGATGGTAGGTGGCGTTCTCAAAGCGCCGTACTAGTCCGACATAGGCGAGGGTCGCACACAGGGTATGAACGGTACTGCATGGCAGGCGCAGTCTGGCGGAAAGAGCCCCAAGGGTTAGAGGTTCTTCTGAAACGGCAAGAGCATCCAGAAGACTTGCGGCTTTGAGGATAGCAGGAACAGCTCTTTTGGGTAATTTACTCACCGCAGCCTGAGACGACTCGGTGCGACGAGGTACAGATATGTTTTGTGTACGGTTATTCACGCTAGGATTCCTATTATTCTCCAGCAGTTATGGCCTGGGCAATGTGCTGGGGATCCAGGCAACAGCAATTTACACTCGTAACCTATTTCCGAACTTTCTTTACTATCGCTTTACAGGTAGCTTGTCACAAAAGGTCCCTGTTCAGCAGAAATGCGCTTCGCTTGGCGTCGGTATACTAAAGACACTTGCGATACAGTATACCAGTATTCGATTTTATGCCATTCCATATACTGAATAACCCTTTTAAAATTCATTATGCTGAAATTAATTCATGATACAGAAACAAGCTTGACAAGTATCGAGAGCGGCAGCAAAATAACCGCGGTAATCTTGAATTGCTGAAATATGCTTATATGACCGCCCAATGTCATTTTCTCTTTGACAAGGGGAAGGACGGATTCACGTGGAATCGATCCACCCAGGGATCACGGCCGAGAATAAGCAGGAGAATAGAGAATACAGGATTTGATATAGGTCTGCTCGACTAGGCGCCGAAAACTGCTGGGCCTACTGCGGATGGAATTATGAAATCCTTCGCCACGACATAGATCTCGGTGGAATATTATTGTCATAGGCTTCATCATTTCTACGCTTGGCGAAGTACGGTGAACGCGCCATGGCTTATGTTGACCTTCACTTAGGCGTCAACACCTATTGCGCTATGTCACCTATGCTAACGGCGCCGAGTCACAGAAAAAAATTGGAAGCCGATCGAAGAACTGATGAGTGCATCGGTTGCTCTCCGTCTGTTTCATACAGTATGGGATGAATCTGACGAGATTGGCAGTCGTGAAACCGTGGCGATCAAGATGCATGACTACCCTCTGGAACGCGGTTGCCAGTTTTCGTTTGGAGACTATTCGTGTTCGGAGGCTGTGCCCCGGATATGTATTAGAGCGTGTTTTATAAATAGTGCCTCAGCGTAATCCAGAAGCAAGCGATGGAGAAGAAGGCGCGGTAGGTGGATAGCAGATGCTCATGGTGAACCAGCAATCAGCGGAACTGACCGAGCCATGCATGCGTCCGCCCCACAATCCGGCGGCGAAGATATCGCCGCAGTTTGTGTCCATCTTCGTAGTGTCGCAGCTTGCTGTTCATCCGCTACGGCACAATCAGTTCGATGCCCCGCTTCTTCAGGCGCTTCCGCCGTGGATCAGAATCGTATCCCCGGTCTGCGATTACGCGCTCGGGTTTCTGTCTTGGCCGTCCTTTCAGGCGTGGGATGCGGACTTCGGCGAGCGTGGCTTCCGCAAGCTTAACTTCTGCCGGAGAGGCACTTTCCAGCCGAACTCCCAGCGGAAGACCTTGACCGTCGACCAATACCATCCACTTCGTGCCCTTGCCCCGCTTGGTTTTGCCGACTGCGGCGCCCCCTCTTTCGCCGGGGCAACGCTGCAATTCAAGAAGGTTTCGTCCCATGGGAGCAGACCTTGCTCATCCAGCACGCCGTTCACACAAGTAAGGCACGCCACTCATCCAGCCAAACACCTTCATCTTTCCACTGCTTCAGCCGCCGCCAGCAGGTCGCAGGCGAGGGGAACTCGTTCAACAGAAACCGCCACGCCGCTCCGGTTTGCAGAATCCACAGAATACCTTCGAAACATGCCCGGTTCGGTGCCCACGGTCGGCCTCGGTTGTCACGCCGACGCTTTGGCTCGGGAAGCAAAGGCTCAATTCGCTGCCACTGTTCTTCCGTCAAAAGCTTCTGCCGCTCCTTCATGACAGAAGCTCCCAGCTAACCTGCCTCACACCTAAGTGTCTGTTGTGAGACCGAACCTGTTTATATAAAACACGCTCCAGTTACGGTGAGGGAAGGTATGATCGTTTCCGAAAGGAATGAGAAGAAAATCGCGCTTAAAGATGCCACGCTGCTACGTCAGCAGTGCTATCTCAATGGGGAATGGCATGATGCCGACAACAAAGCAACTTTTGATGTCACCAATCCTGCCACACACGAGGTGATCGGCCACGTTCCGAAGATGGGAGCCGCCGAAACCCGGCGCGCGATTGAGGCCGCCAACGCTGCCTGGCCCGCTTGGCGCAAGAAAACTGCCAAGGAACGCGCCGCGATTATGCGCAACTGGTTCGATTTGATGATCCAGAATCAGGACGATCTGGCCGTGCTGATGACGGTTGAGCAGGGCAAGTCGCTCGCTGAGTCGCGCGGCGAAGTGATTTATGGCGCGTCATTTGTCGAGTGGTTTGCCGAAGAAGGCAAGCGGATTTACGGCGATACCATTCCGCAGCCGACGAACGACCGTCGCTTGGTGGTGATCAAGGAGCCGATTGGGGTTTGCGCGGCGATTACGCCGTGGAATTTCCCGAATGCGATGATCACACGCAAGGTGTCTCCAGCACTGGCGGCGGGTTGTCCGGTTGTGGTTAAGCCCGCCGGGTACACTCCTCTTTCGGCATTGGCGTTGGCCGAATTGGCGGATCGCGCCGGTTTCCCCAAAGGCGTTTTCAACTTACTTACGGGAGATACCAAGGCGATTGGCGGAGAGATGACATCCAACCCGACGGTTCGCCATCTCTCCTTCACAGGCTCGACCGAAGTCGGCCGATTGCTGATGAAGCAGTGCTCCGACTCGCTAAAGAAGCTTTCGTTCGAACTGGGTGGCAATGCGCCGTTCATCGTTTTCGACGATGCCGATCTGGATGCCGCTGTCGAGGGCGCAATGGCCTCGAAGTATCGCAATTCGGGGCAGACCTGCGTATGCGCCAACCGCCTGCTGGTGCAGGACGGTGTTTATGAAGCGTTTACGGCCAAGCTCACCGAAAAGGTCCGGCAGCTCAAGGTGGGCAATGGCATGGATGCAGGCGTGAACCAGGGTCCGCTGATCGACGGCAACGCCGTTGCGAAAGTCGAGGAGCACATCGCCGATGCGGTGGCGAAAGGCGCGCAGGTGGTCACCGGCGGCAAACGCCACAAGCTCGGCGGGACATTCTTCGAGCCGACGATTCTGGTCAACGTGAAGCCTGACATGAAGGTTGCACGCGAAGAGACCTTCGGCCCGCTGGCGCCGCTATTCCGCTTCAAAACCGAAGAGGAAGCAGTTAGGATGGCCAATGACACCGAGTTCGGGTTGGCGGCGTACTTCTACAGCCGCGACATCGGCCGCGTGTGCCGTGTCTCGGAAGGGCTGGAGTATGGCATGGTCGGCATCAATACAGGTCTTATCTCCAACGAAATGGCACCGTTCGGCGGGGTCAAACACTCCGGCCTGGGGCGCGAGGGCTCGAAATACGGGATCGAAGAGTATCTCGAGATTAAGTACCTGTGCATGGGCGGAATCGATAAGTAAACGCGAAACCAAACAGCGGGAATATGCATACCGGTCAATTAGAAGTATGTCTAGGAGTATTCAGGGCGGCATCGCGTTCGGCTGCGCCATAAGTTTGCGTAGTGCGCGTGGACACAACCAGTCCGTGGCGGTTCAACCCGCCGTATTTTTTGCGCAAACGATAGAGGGCGTGCTCGACAATGCCTGCTTTCCGGCAGGCTTGCGGAGCGCTCCGGCCGTTGCTTACGGCTATCTCGACCTGACGCAGAATCCCGCTGATCTGCTCCGGCATGTATTTTCTCCTGGCCATTTTTCCAGCTCCTCCCGTAACCATGTCTTTATCTTTTCCACGGTACAAAATTCATCGGTCACGTCATAACGCATGAGCGAAACGGAGGAGCATCTGGAAGTTACGAGTCAAGGAAGCAGAAAACAATTCAAGAACGCGTAGTTTAAAATAGCTTGTTTCTTTAGTTTTGGTAGAAATATTCTACCGGGAGCAGACAATGTTTAATATTGGACCTACCTCCATCATAATGGGAGCACCTTCCCGTTATGTACAAGGACCTGGCCTACTCTTATCTCTGGGCCAGGAATGCAATGCGTTTTCTCACAAACCGTATGTCATAGTAGATATCTTTATCCAACAACAGTATGGTGAGTTAGTCAAAAAGAGTTTGGCCTGCTTCAAGGATTACAAACTCTATGTGTTCGAAGGCGAATGCACCCAAGCCAAAATAAATCTCTGCGCCAAAGAAGTGAAAGAGAGCGGGTGCGATTTTGTGGTCGGTGTAGGCGGCGGCAAAGGGTTGGATACTGCCAAGGGAACAGCCTTAATTGCCGGGCTAAACGTCGGCATGTTTCCCACAATTGCTTCCAACGATGCTCCGATCAGCCGATTAATTGTGACTTATACGGAGGAAGGCGCGCTAGAAGAAGTCCTGCGCTTGCCGGTAAATCCAACTCTGGTCTTGGTGGACAGTAGACTGATCGCCAAAGCCCCAGTTCGTTTCCTTGTGGCGGGAATGGGAGATGCCCTGCCCACCAAATTCGAAGCTGAGACGGCATTCAAGGCGGGCACGCCCTCGCCGCAGGGTGGTTTTCCCGGTGCTACCGCGATGACCTTGGCGGACCGTTGTTATTCTCTAGTGCGCGAAAACGGAGAAAAGGCGGTTCGAGCGGTGCGTCAAAAACTACTCACTCCGGCAGTGGAATGCATCATCGAAGCCAATATATTTCTCTCGGGCATAGGTTTTGAAAGTTGCGGTCTGGCTACTCCTCATGCGCTAACTCGCGGTTTCTCTGCCGTTCCGGAAATGCACGGTGTCTTGCACGGGGAAGAAGTGGCATTCGGCCTGCTAGTCCATTTTGTGCTTGAGAACCGCTCATTGAGTTTCATGAGTGATTTGCTCGGTTTCTACCGTCGCGTTGGACTGCCCGTATCGCTGGCGGATCTGGGCCTCAAGGATCCTAAGCCTTCCCACTTGGACCTTATAGCGGAAAAGGTTCTCTACAAGGGGAGTCACATCTACAATATGCCGATGCATATCGAGGCCAGCACGCTGACGGATGCCATTCTGGAGGCCGATGGCTTAGGCCGGACGTTTTCCGCTTAGCTTTGGGCGACTACTCCGTCGTGCCGGACGCCAGCGGAGCAAGGTGGTGACATTTCCAGAACGGATTCGGCGATCATGCGCACTTCGTTGTGTCGTTCGAGGCCGAGCGCGAATTGCTCAGTTATGAACGCTATCTCCATGAAGGTGCAACGGGAGTGCGAAAAACGGCAGGAGAATCGCATCACGAAAATGCTGCGAGCGTTTGGCATTGGAAGCGGATACAAGCCTGAACCGCGGTCGCGTGATCCGCGTGCTGGAATGGCCCTCTGCCACGTCCTTCAGGAACTTGCTTCTCCAACGACAAACTCCGTCACCAGCCGCCGCAGGCGTGCGTTCTCCTTCTCCAGTTCCTTCATGCGGTGCGCCTGCTCCAGATTCAGACCGCCGTATTCCTTGCGCCAGCGATAGTAGGTTTGTTTGGTAATACCCGCCTCGCGGCAGGCCTGCCCGATGGGCCTATGGTTGGCTACTTCCACTTCGATCTGCCGCAGGATTGCGACGATCTGCTCAGGACTGCACTTTTTCCTCGCCGCCATGTCCCAGCTCCTCTCGTACCAGTTTCTCTAACTTTTGCCCTGGTACAGAATTCGCCGGTCACGTCAAGAGCCGTTGTTTTCGGTGTGTCTCCGGGTGCGCTATTCCGGCAAGGCCCCGAGCGCCAGCGCCACTCGCCGGAATGTTGGCAGATATGGGAACGAAGCTGGCAGATGCACGGCGACACGTCGCACCGAGACCAGCGCGCGTGCACCCAGCTACATGGGCACGCTACCCGACTTGCGTGTCCATGTTAGTGGCAATCCGTTAAAAATGTAGGCTTTTATTTTGGATACTGTTTCTTCCGCTCGTTGTATTTAACGCTTGATTCTGAATGTGTAGTGCACTATTTCAACGGTTTGTCAAACGTCTCGGGCAACGTCGAAATGGTTATGATCGAAACTACAATCGCGGCCATCAAATAGAACGAAGGCGATGCGCTGTTATGGGTTAGCCGGACTAGGTATGCACAATAAAAGGGTCCCATTCCGCCGGCGAGCGCTGCCATGACGTTGTATCCAATGAGGGTTGACATGCGCACTTGTGTCGGAAACATCTCGGCGATGAAGGCGACTCCTGGTCCGGAGAACATAGATGCGAAGAAGCAAAGCACGAACTGAGCGAGAAGGACTCTCAGGAAGGTCCCGTTCCTCATAAAGAGAAATATCGGATAGGTGAATAACAGGTAACAGATGCACGAAGTAAACATGACAGGCTTACGTCCGATCTTATCCGAGATATGGCCCATCAATGGCGTAAGTACGATAAACGCCATGCAGGTAAATAAGTTCGTGAGTAGTGATAGATTCAAAGGCAGCTTCAAAGTCGTTGTAATATAGGTCGGCATGAAAGTCAGTACGAGATAAAAAGCTGCATTCCAGCCAGTTGATAGACCCCCAGCCTGGAGTACGCCAACCCAATTCTCTTTGATTGAGGTCAAGACAGGATTCTTCAGAACCTGCTTCTTCTGTTCCGCCGCCACAAATGCTGGCGTGTCGTTAAGCTTGGACCGTATAAACCATCCCACGTAGCCAAGAATAACCGCGCCTGCGACGAATGGAATCCGCCAACCCCAGGCAACCAGGGCCTGCTTGCTCAAGACATTCGTGAGGATAACGCCAACCAATGCTCCAATCATGAAACCTACGACGGCGCCGGCCTGCTGCCAAGAACCAAGAAAACCACGTCCCTTACTCTTCGCATATTCCACCAGAAAGGCAGTGGATCCGCCCCACTCGCCCCCGGTAGACAGACCCTGAAACAAGCGACAGGTTGTCAGAAGAAGAGGCGCAGCTATGCCAATCGAGGCATAGGAAGGGATCAAGCCGACCGAGGCGGTACAGATTGCCATAAGAAAAATAGTTCCGGCAAGCGCCGCTTTACGTCCGTGCTTATCGCCAATATGCCCGAATAAAATGGAGCCTAAGGGACGCATGATGAACCCGACGCCGAAAGCCAACAGCGCCAGCAATATGCTGATCATCGGGTCTTTTGTCGGAAAGAAAACAGCCGAGAGAATCGGAGCAAGTGTACCGTAGAGAGCGTAGTCGAACCACTCTAATATCTGGCCGGCTATTCCGGCCCAAACTGCCCGGGTCCTTGCTTTAGCTTCATCTATCTTCGGCGTAGGGGTTGATGATCCGGCAACTTGCAGTGGCGCTGTGTCAGTGGTTATGCTCATAAATGCGTCTCCCGTAGAAAGATACTCTTACTCTCCGGCTCTGCCTTTCGTCTCTTTAAACATCCATACTCAACGTGATGCAACGTAGCCGCTGGTGGTGTACTCAGGCAAGACCTGCCGCCGATCTTTTCGATGGTCCAGCGTCGTTTTCCAAAACGTAAGGGATCGTCAGCGAACCAAATGGTAAAACCGCGATTCGAGCATTAGGCTTCTGCTTCGTTAATTCGAGCAACTTCTCTTGCACGCTGTGAATGGGAATATATTTGGCCTGCCTGACCGTTTCATCACTGAGACTCGAATACAAGTAGCAGTCGGCGTTAATCTGAATGTTGGCCTGTGATTGAACGACCCACTGGTCAAAGACGCGGAAGGAAGGTTCCTGGATCATCTCCAGCAAAGCTTGTGCCGTGTCGCGCTCCTGCATTAATTTGCCATAATTACCGTGATCAGGTACTCCGTCCGAGCACTCGGATGCGCTAATGATGGCCCCGCCTTTTTTGACGATCATCGAAGCGGCGCTCATGCCTTTGACAGTTTGGTATAAGTTCTGATCCAGCGGATATCCGGAGTTCGTGGTGATCACGATTTCATAGGGTTGAGGAACGCCGTACATGGAATTCTTTTTAACGAACTGGCAGCCGGCCCGGTGAGCGGCGATGACATCACCGGCGAAAACATTGGTGATATCCTTATTGCCGTTCAGGGTGACGTTCAGCATGAAATCGGGTTTGGCCAGCAGGCAGTTCTGGGTCGCCGCGTCCTGCACGACATTTCCTTCCAGAATTCCCCAAGTGGATTTCGGGTGGCCGATCATAAACGCGTTATGAAAATCGAGAATGGTGTCGATTCCGGCGATGCCCGGGTTAATCCCCTTCGGTCCTCCCGAAAAACCAGCGTATAAGTGCGGCTCAATGAATCCAGTCACTATCTTGAAGGTTGACTCAACATAGGTCTTATTAAGGAACACCTCGGAGCCGTAGCTGTTTCGGCCGACGTGAGCCAACTTAGTGTTGTCGAAAGCGTCGTGGTTTTCGATTTTCACGGTGTCGACAATCTTCTGGCCCAGCATACGGATGAGCTCTTCTTTTGTATTCGCGCGATGAGATCCAACCCCATTGACGATGACGAAATTATCTCTGGAAACGTGGCTGAGCTCTTCGAGAATCCAGGGTACCAGTTTGTGGCTAGGCAGCGGCCTGGTGAGATCGGAAATGACGATAGCGACTCTGTCGGACGCCTTCACCATTTCGCGCAGCGGAGGCGTGCCTAGGGGCGCGCGCAGCGCGGCAGTTACGGCTCCATGTTCGTCTTTCATACCTGCAAGATCGCGCGGTTCAATGACCATCGTGTGCTCAGGCACATCGAGTTCGAGACCGCCCTTACCGTAAGCCAGTCTTATTTTTTTCATGAAGGAATACTCCATTCGTTCTTGGTACTGTGGAGCGAATCACCGGCCGTGATTACCGGACTCGCATGACGCGTACCACGCGACAGATGTTCAAAAGCACATGCTTCAAGCAGCACGTGATTCAAACCGTTTTTATCGTATGAGTGCGCGAGCGCAAACATGTTAACGCGGTCCGCTGCGATGTTCAATAACTATTTGCGCATAGCTTGGCATGGCATAAAGCTTCAGCGATACGTTCATGGGAAAAGAACTAGCATCTGCGGAGGGTACGCCAGTTATGCATGACTGGAGGCCCACTGCTACGCTCAGGATGACACCATTGAGGAATAGTTCTTTCAATAACCTGCGAGAGACTCAATCATTAGAAGGGAAGGAATAATAGATAGTGATGATTGTCGTCTGCGCCGGCTGACTCTTGTCACGCCATAGTGCTTAACACTTACTCTTACTTTGTTCTTGACACGGAAGTCGCCTTCTTATCCGACCAGGTTCGTTCGGACTGGCTGCGGCTGCGAGTCAATCTCTCCCGAACGGGTAGCGGCCGCGGCATAAGCCGCTACTCGGAATCAGGAGATTAAAGCCTCTTACCCTTCTTGCGGAATCAGCGAATTACATGAACTGCAGGCTCAGGATCGAAATATTTCCTTCAGACAACACCACTTATGCGTGAGCGCCAGCAGTGCGTGCAGCCTTTGCCATGGCGCTGATGTGATCTGGAGTGGTTCCGCAGCAGCCGCCAATGATTTTGGCGCCGGCCTTAACCAGTTCGGGCACATAAGTCGCCATAAACTCGGGCGTGTCTTTGAATACCGTCTTACCATCTTCGACCACTGGCGCACCAGCATTGGCGTGGATAAGTATAGGAACGGCAGGCAGGGCCGCGTGGATTTGGCGTGTGATTTCGATCATATTACGGATACCATTGCCACAGTTGGCACCTACGATATCCGCCCCGGCCTGGCTGCTACTTTGGCCGCGCGCTCTGGCTTAACTCCCATCATGGTGCGGAAACCCTTCGCCCCGGCTTCGAAAGTAAAGGTGCAGATCACAATCAGTTTGGTGTTTTCCTTGGCAGCCTTGACGGCCTGTTCGGCTTCCACCACCGAGGACATGGTCTCGACACAGATTGCGTCGGCTCCGCCTTCGGCCAGTGCCAATACCTGCTCTTTAAAAGAACTATATAGTTGCTCAGCGGTCGCATCGCCACCCTCTTCTTTGACGATCTGACCGGTTGGGCCTACGGATGCGGCTACAAAGCCTTTGCTCCCCATGGCCTGTTTCGCCAGCTTGGCGGAGGCAAAGTTGAATTCGCGTACTTTGTCAGCCAGCCCATAGTTCTTCAGCTTGAACGAGCTTCCGCCAAAGGAGTTGGTTTCGACCAGGTTGGAACCGGCGTCGATATAGGCCTGGGCGATTTCTTGTACCGCTTGTGGATGGCTGACACACCAGGATTCAGGACATTCTCCGCCTTGCAGCCCCTTCGCATACAGGAAGGTTCCCATGGCTCCGTCGGAAATGAGAATCTCGCCTGCTTGAATGCGTTCCAGAAGATTACTCACGATATTTTTCTCCTTCGACTCTTGAGTCTTTCTGCGACCGTAGGAAACTGCTCCAAGTCCGTGTGTGGAAGGAACAACGCCTTGATATAGCTATCCATGTATCCCGGATTGGAGCTCAAATCGACATAGGTGATGCGGGCGGCAATCTCCGCCATGCGTTGGCGATGCTCCCGCGATAGTAGCGCTATATAAGCGCCGGTGAGAGAAGAATTTCCAAGATAGCGAAAGCGGTCGAGCGGCAAATCGGGCAGCATACCGATGAAGATGGCGTCAGCAATCCGTATGTACCTTCCAAAGCCGCCCGCGATGTAAAGCCGCGTAATGGAATCCCAAGTGAGGCCGACGTTCTCCAACACCAGCGAGCAGGCGGCGTAGATTGCGGCCTTGGTGCGGAGAAGATTCTCCAGATCGGCTTCGGTGATCACCAGGTCTTTGCCGTCCCGTGTCTGCTCGGCGGCGGCCAGCAGGAAAGCCCGCCGGCCTTCGTGTTGCACGATGCGACCGGTGCCGGGCGAGTCGAAGAAGCGGCCGGAGCGGTCCACGATCTCCTGCCGGAACAGTTCCCCTAACAATGAGATCAGCCCCGATCCGCAGATGCCCGCAGCTTTGCCGCCGCCGATCACGGAGTACTTTATAGTCTCTCCATCCTCGCCGATCGAGGCGCGCTCGATGGCGCCTTCGGCGGCCCGCATACCGCACTTGATGCCAGACCCCTCGAACGCCGGGCCGGCCGAGCAGGCACAGCCCACCATCCAGTCCGCGTTTCCGATCACGATTTCGCCGTTGGTGCCGATATCCATGAACAGAAAGACATCCTCATGGTTGGTGGACAATTCCGTGCATAACAAGCCCGCCGTAATGTCGCCTCCCACATAGCTGCCGACGCCAGGAGCACAGGCCACGATCGCTTGCGGATCGATCTTCAGGCCAATCTCCTTCGCCCGCAACTCGGGAACAAAGTTCACCGTCGGTACATAAGGGGCTTCGCGAATATAGCTTGGCGGCAGGCCAAGCAGAAGATGCGTCATGGTGGTGTTGCCAGCCAGAAACGCGGCCTTAATCTCCTGCGGCTCGATCAGGATGGACTGCGCCAGTTGAGCAATCAGAGCATGGATGGTTTCCAGCACCAGGCTGCGCAACTCTTCCAGACGTTCACCGTCACGGGCATAGTCGATGCGGCTGATGATGTCGGCTCCGCGCCGAATCTGTAGATTGTAAGAGGTCTCGGTCGCCAGCAGCGTCCCATCATCGAGGTCGACCAATTGCGCCGCGACGGTCGTGGTCCCTATATCGACCGCCAATCCGAGAGCGTGCGCCGAGCTGTGCTGCGCTTGCACATCGCGGACGCGCAACTCCGCCGCCGACTCCTCAACGCTCACCGTGATCCGTCCGTCGGCCGCGCGGACACTGGCGGCCAAGCGCCGGAGCACCCGGAGATCGCAGGTAACCGGAAGGGAAGGGTTGCCGCGTTTCATTTCGCGGACAAGCCGGGTCCAATCGCTGTAATGCTCTTCGACGGTAGCCGGAGGCACACTGAGCCGCAAGTGCCGGTAGAGCGGCGTAATCTGGCCGGCGTCCGGCAGCAAGCCCGGATCGACCAACGAATGACTGTCGCCGACGACCAGCGCTCCCTGCCGGCGGTCGGGAAGACGCACCACGATGTCGGATGTGATTTTGGTTTGGCAGGCGAGAACCGGAGTACTCTGTCCCTCCACTTCTACCTTGCACAAACCGCAGATACCATCGCCACCGCAAGGCAATTCGAGATCCAGGATGCCGGCCCGCTGAGCCGCTTCGCGGATCAGCGTTCCCTCGGGCACTGCGACCGCCCTACCGCCGGGTTGGAAGCTAACCATGGGCATTGTTTTACCGGGCGGCCTGCTGTTTCAGGTAAGAGCTGAGATCGGAGCACTCTCCGGGCCCGACCAACACCTCCCAGCCGGGTAAGGCTTCTTCGATTTCCCCGCTGATTTGGGAGACATATCCGGGGATGATGATGCGCCGCTTTCGCAGCTTGTCCTGCAATCCGCTCGCCTTGATCGCGGCAGCGACCTTTTCTCCGGTAAACTTGCCGGAAGCCCAACCCGTCAGCACGCTCATGCCTTCGGTATCCACGACGAGCAGGTTCGCGGAAACCCCCGAGTTCTCAACCTCTCCGGAAACCAGGAAGTAGGTCAGAGAAAAGTTAGTTGTCGCCAGCACCGGGGAATCCTTACCCGGCTCGCCGATGGGGTAAACCCTGGGATCGACCTGGATCGGTTTTTGGGGATCGGTGTAGATATTCTGCCGCAGCATCATCAAGGGCAGAAGCACCTCCAACTGCATGCGGTCCAGAACGACGATCGAGCCGTACTTACACAAGTAAGTCGAGGCATCGGCCACCAGCGACGCCTCGTCCCGTGCGTCGGCGAAGTTGATGATGGGATAACCGAGCGGCTCGAAGGCATTCTTCACCGCCGCTTTGCGGATGATGGTGTTGTACTGCAAAGTCGCAGCAGGGTTATCGGCAGGCAGATCGAGAACGATGTCTTTCACGCCGAGCGCAGCCAGCTTGGTGGTCAGAGCCACCAGTTCGTCAATGGTGGCCGCGCGGGCCACCAGCGGCGCGTTGTACTTCAAGGCCAAGGCAGCCACTGCCTCGGCATTGGCGGGCGTAGCAGCGTGAATCAGCGGCCGCTTGCCCGGCAACTCCTTCAGTCCGGCTTCCAGAACTTCGAGGCTCGCGCTCCGCAGAATGATACCCATTCCCGTGGAGCCGGCCGCGGTCTTGACCAGATCGACAAACGGTTTCACCTCTTCGCTGAAGTTGTCGACCAGCACCAGGTTGACGCGCAGTTGTTCGCCGACGCGGTCCAGGCAATAATCCCGCACCTCGGCGATCTTGTGGCCGAGCTCGGAGAGAGGCTCATTATCCGGAAAGGCAATGGCAATCGCCGTCGGGTGCACAAATGTCTTGTCGTGCCGGAACATCACGGTCTCATTGCCGATCAGTACTTCGCGCTCGGGCGGGCCAATCTTGACCAGCCGGATGGGTGGCTTGCTGGCCGCTCCGATGGTTTTTGTCGCATCTTCGGAGGCGTAAGGACAGGCCGCCAGATCGGCATTCTTGGCCGCCAGCTTCATGGCGAAAGCCATGCAGGTCGGCACACCACACTCGCCGCAATTGGTCTTGGGCAGCAGCTTGAAAATCTGTAAACCAGTCATTGCCATTGTGTGGTCACCTCACTTGCCACAGCACATCATTTCATCGATCTTGCGCTTGAGAGTGCGGGCGGCCAGGGGATGATAGACCACCAGCAAGTCCGCTCCAGAATTCAGGTAACTCATCGACGTCGCAATTTCCAGCAACGCTTCCCGTTTTTCTTCGTCTCCCCAGAGCGGAAAATCCTGACGCAAGGCACGGCTCTCTTTGATCTTCGCCACTTCAAAGCCCGGATTCACGATCATCGGCATCGCCAGCATGGGATCGCCCGTAAAGGCCGAGCTCCGTATACGCTCCATCACCGAGTAGCAGTACTCAAGCCCATAGCCCAGAGCGCCCGTCATGGCATCGATGAGGATGCGGTCCGCGGGCACGCCCATGGAAGTAAGCAGGATGTTGAGCTGCTTGCACATGTTCACGTCGATCGGGGTCTGCGCCACCACGCAATGGCCGTAAGCCAGGACGGTCGCGGCAATTGTCTTGTAGTTGTCGGTCTCCACCCAGTTCAGCAGCAGGTTTTCGCCGGCAAACGTGGAAGCAATGTGCTTCATCACGGCGTTGTTCTTCTCGTAGTGGTTGCATCCGGTAACGATCACCGGCACACCCACCGCGCCGAGAACATCTTTCACAATGTTGCCGGCTTCCTCCGGAG
The DNA here is from genome assembly GCA_963786555.1 of uncultured Acidobacteriota bacterium. GTDB lineage: Bacteria > Acidobacteriota > Terriglobia > Terriglobales > Acidobacteriaceae > CAWBRT01. The sequence continues at coordinate 62,036 of CAWAZO010000006.1, read as the reverse complement.
ACACGTCGCCGTTGTCGGGATGGGTCCTGCTCAGGCGCACGCTGATGATTTCGGCGCCCAGCTTTTGCACCAGGTGGCGGGCCATGGCGGCCGGATCTTTCAGCAGGTCTCCATAGGCATTCCGCAAACTGTCAGGATAGTTCTTCGGCGGCGCATCCAGGACTTCCATGGCAATCACTGGCCGGTGGCCCACGTTGCCTTCGAAGTGCCGGAAAGGCAGCACCTCGGCTCCTCCGAGAGTAACCGACGAGGTCCGTGTACCGCTTCCGCCCAAAGTCACGGTGCGGATGGTGACGTTGGCTTTTTCCGGCGCCAGCGTGACCGACTTCGGCATGACGATGCGGGCGGAAGTGATCGGTCTCGCCGGGGCTACGGGCGATGCTGCCGTCAAAGGTTGCGGTTTGACCGCCGGCTTGGACCCTACCTCGACTGGCTTCGGCCGAGGCGCGGCCACCGGCTTTGTCGGTTCGTCCGGCTTCGCGGTATTCTGATGGGATTCCACCGCCGCAGGCATGGCGGGAACGACGGAGCCGAACAGCCCGCTCTGCATCAGCAGCATGTTGGCGCCCGCATGCAGCAGGTGCATGGCCGTGGACGCCTGCAAGGCCGCCATCTGCGCCTGTGGCGTCATCCCCGGCTGGATTTCCGTGGCGAGCGGTACGTTGCGCAGCCCCTCCAGCAGGGCGATCAAGGCTCCCACTCCATCGCCGTTACCGGCAGAGGTTCGAGACTCGGCAGGGCCATTGCCCGGCACAGCGGCCGCAGGCTTTTCGACCGGCGGCTTTACTGGAGCGGTGCTGGCCGCAGCAGCCAATCCCGGAGCCACCACGGGCGCGGCTGCGGGCTCGACGACCGCTACCGCATTCTCGCTGGTGGGCGTGCTCGTTATACCCGCGGCTGCCGCAGCGGTCTGCACCTGGCCGCTCTGTGCGGCATCGAAGGCGGCAGCTTCTTCCGACGGGCTGGTGATGTCCCACATGCTCAGAGCCGGGTGATTCACCTTTTGCATGTAGGCCTGCACCGAAGCCGTATCGGTGCCGATGGTTTCGTCGGCGATGAGGTCGGTGAAGTTTTCGACGCCGAATGTCTGGCCGATCTTGTCGAGGTCTTCCCGCAGAAAATCTTTCAACTCTTTCGGCATCCAGGCAATGCGGCGGTGACCGCCTTCGGCGGAGATAAACTTCCGGCTGGTGATAAAAGCCTTGCCGAGACCGACGAATCCCGGCACCTGCTGTCCACCGCCGGTGGTGTTCGCCAAGGTGGAAAACTTCATCCCCGCCGGAGTCTCGCCCAGGTACTCGCGGTTGACGATCATGACCCCATTGGCTTCAGGCATCAGCGCCACGATGGCCTCGAAACAGCCACAACTGGTCATCGGATGTTCCAGCATGGAGTAGGCATTGACGCGGCTGATGGTCTGTTTGGAATTGGCGTAGACGTAATCGTTGATCTTGGACCACTGGCCGCGCACGGGATCGAGGCATTCGCCTTTCACCAGCGGTTGATTGGGGCCCGTGGGATCGATTTCGTAGGCCGCTTTCCCATCCAGCCAGTTGTAGGCGCCGCACAATCCCAGCCGTTCCGGGGTGATCACGCAAACGTGATTGGGCGCAAAGCTCTGGCAGAGCAGGCAGGAATAGAAGGTGTCAACATTTTCGTCGGTCAGCGACTCCAGCCGCTGATTGCGCGCACGGTAGGCGTGGCGGGCGATCTCCACCCGCTCCTCGACATCCTTGGTGTTGGTGAAGATCGTAACCTGCACTTTGTCCACGATTGCCGGATAGTCATTGAGAAACTTGGCATGCAAAATCTCGCCCAGGTGGCGGATTTTGAAACCTCTTTCTTTGGCGGCTTTGCTGATGCGGATCCAGTTGATGTCGCGCTGGCCCATGTGCCAGATGCCTTCGGCGCCGTTGATCATGTGATGGATCTGCCGCTCCAGAATCGGTTCGAAGTCGGCTTGCATCTTGCGCCCGGCAACTTCCGCCCAGATGCCGATGGGCAGCGCCGCGCCTTCTTCCGGAAGATCGTCAACCTCGGGCCCAACCACGGTGATTTTTCCGTCTTCCACGTCAGCTAAATCGAGCGTGGTGACATATTCAAAGCCCGGCGTCTTGTTGCCGCCGAACTCGACGAAGGTCTGCTCCTTGCGGATGCGCTCGCCCTCGAACGCGGCGCCGAAAGCCACCGGGATCGGCACCTTGGTCACCCTGATCTTGCAGCCGCGAACCTCCAGCGACTTCTCCACGATGCGGTCGATCGGCACCGACGAAACCACGTGTTCGTAGGTGCAGATGCCGGTCGGCAGAATCTGTGGAATCGCGGTATCGGCAATCGTGGGGAAGCCGTAGTTGATGGCTCCGGCCGCCGCCGCATATTTCTCCTCGGTGACTTCGCCGAGCGCCATGACAAAAGCGAAGGTCCGGTCCTTGTTGTACTTGAGGTTGCGCGCGTAATCGCCCGGCGCAACTCCGCCAAAGCTCAGGGCTACGCGGTTGGCGAAGCCGAGGGCATAGATGGCCGCCGAGATTTCCTTGCCGAAGGGAACCAGGCGAGTTTCCCAGCCCATTTCCACGCCCGCCTCGGCCAACTGCTCGGCAAAGGAAACTCCGTTGGTGTGGCCGGCCATAAACACATACAGGTTCTTTTCCTGCAATTCGCGGGCGATGCGTACCGCGTCCTGAATGGTCGGCGCTGCGCCTACGACGGCGGCAAAGCCCGGGGCGGAGCCGTCCACGAACTCGACGCCACGCTCACGAATGATGACGTCATTGGCCGCGCCCAGCCACATGCCATTCACCGGGTTAGGACCGATGAGGTACTTGCAGGCTTCGATGATTTCAAAAGCAAAGAGAGTGGCCGCACCGGCATCGAGCGTATCGCCCAAATAAGGCAGCCAGAGATGGTCGCTGGGTACCGCCGGCAGCAGGCGGTGGCACTCATCGAGAATCTTCTGCATCTCGGAGAGGCGGTCCACACGCTCGCCCAATAAGGAGTAGATCACCGGCAGTGAGTAGGCAGTATCGGGAAACCCAACGGCGCAATCGCTACCCTTGGCCGCGATAGCCTTTGCCAGGTAGTCTTCCGCGTCGCGCACAATCCGGTGAGCCCCGCGAATTGCCGAGGACGAGATAATCTTGCTCATTGCAGTTCGCGCCTCGATTTCATGTCGTACATCTTGCGTTCTTTCCGGGTGTTGATATGCAATGCGTCGCGCTTGCCCTCAATATGGGCGAGGATCTTGTCGGCCGCTTTCACCGGGTCAGGCTCCCACTCGAAGCGCCCGCCGGTAATGCTTGTCATTTCCTCGCAGAGCAGGTCGTGTACATTTTTGCTTCCCTCGACGTACAGCGGATGACCGAGCACGACATACAAGCCGCTGGCGACGAAGTAGTGGCCGATGGCCACGGCCTTCTCACTCATCCACTCGGGCGCGGCACCCGCCACCGGCAGATCGGAGAGATCCTCTCCCAGGCCGCCCTCGGCCAGCAGGTTGGTGGCGGCCAGCAGAATGCGGCTATTGTCCACGCACGATCCCATGTGCAGAACCGGAGGAATGCCGACTGCCTCGCAGACTTCGCGCAAGCTCGCTCCGGCTTTGGCCAGCGCCGCTTCCGGCGTCAGCAGTCCGGCCTTGGCGCAGGCGATGGCGGCGCAGCCGGTTTGCAACACCAGCACGTTGCGCTTGATCAACTCCTCGGTCAGCTTGACATGGCTATGATCGGCAACCATCTTGGGATTGCTGCACCCGACAACTCCGACTACGCCGCGAATGCGGCCGTCGATGATGGCGTCGTTGAGCGGACGGAAGGTGCTGCGGAAACGCCCGCCGAGCATGTGAAAGATGGTCTCGTTGGAAAAACCCGCCACCAACTCCATCGACTCGTTGGGAATGTGCACGCGATCCTGATTGCGGTTCTCAAAGTTGTCGATGGCCTTGCGAATCAGGTTGCTGGCCTGTTCGTAACCGTTGCGCGCGTTGAACGTGATCTGTTCTGCGTCGCGGGTGTGGGCGATCTCAGAGGTGCTGACCAGCTTGGTGTGGAAGCACTTCGCCACCTGCGCGAGCGACGGCATCACGCACTGTACGTCGATCACCATCACTTCGACCGCGCCGGTGAGGATCGCCAGCTCTTGTTGCAGGAAGTTGCCCACGATGGGCAGCCCGTGACGCATCAGAACTTCATTGGCCGTGCAGCAAATGCCGGCGACGTTAATTCCGGCCGCGCCCTTGGAGCGCGCGTACTCCAGCAGCTCCTCGTTCTGCGAAGCCACGGCGAGCATCTCCGAGAGCGTGGGTTCGTGTCCGTGAACGATGATGTTGACCTTGTCGGCCGCCAGCACGCCCAGGTTCACGCGGCTCCGGATTGGCTTGGGAGTGCCAAAGAGGATGTCGGAGATGGTGGTCGCAATCATCGAGCCCACCCAGCCGTCGGCCAAGCTGCACTTCAGTCCGCCCAGAATGAGGTGGCGATAATCATGATCGACGCCCATGTGGGTGCGGTGCATTAATTCCACCACCGCCGAGTCGACGCCTTCCGGGCTGATGCCGAGCTTGTTCCACACGGCTTGTCGTTTTTCCGGAGCCAGTTTCAGCGTGCCGTTGGGCTGATCCGACCAGGCAAACTGGGTCATAAAGTAGTCGGCCAAGTCGCCGGCGATCACGAGGTCTTCACGGCCGTCGGTCGAGATCTCGAAGAAACGCGCGGCCTCGCGCAGGCGAATGGGATCGGCAATTTTGTATTCGCCGGCCTTGCCCTGCGCTACCAGTTTCAGGGTACGCACCAGCGTGCGGCCATGATCGGAGTGAGCAGCGGTGCCGGCGGCGATTTCGCGCAGCAAGTTGCGCGCGGTGATGGTATCGGCATCGGCGCCGCAGATACCCAGGCGAGCCTTGGGAGTAATGCGGCAGGGGCCCATATGGCACAGGCGGCAGCAAATGCCATCGGTGCCGAACTTGCACTGCGGAGATTGCAACTGGTAACGGTCGAAGACCGTGCTCACTTCGGCCTTGCCTGCAATCTGCACCATATCGATGGTGGCCGGATCTTCGGAGACCGGTTGACCAGGTACTTTGCGGCCAGTACTGGACATCAGTGATTCCCCTCTTGGGCTGCAAACAAATTGGCTAGTAACTCATTCATGGCAATTCGCGCCGGGGCTTCGGGCGGAATCCTGGAAACCGGTACCCCATCGGCATCGAGCGCGGCAACATCCTGGTCCGCCGGGATGCAGGCGAGCAAGCGAAGTCCGGTAGCTTTGACGGCTTCGGCAACCGGCCCGGGCAGCGCGTCGCCCGGAACGCGGTTGACGATTAACCCGCGTCGTTTCGTGGGCAGGGAGACTTCATCGGCCAGCGCCGAAATGCGCGCCGCCGTGCGAATGCCGCGCACCGTGCAGTCGGAAACAATCAGCAGATAATCCACCGAGAGCAGAGTACGGCGGGAAATGTGCTCCAGCCCCGCTTCGCTGTCGATGACGATGTTGCGGTAATTGCGTGACAGGCGGTCGAGCACCTCGCGCAGCACGTTATTGGCAAAGCAGTAGCAGCCCTGGCCCTCGGGCCGGCCCATCACAATCAGGTCGTAACCCTTCTGCTCCACCAGCGCTTCCTGTACCCGCAGATCGAGAAATTCCTGCTTGGAGACGCCTTTCAGCGCCTGTACTTCCTTGCGCGCGCTTTCGCGGATGCCGCCCACCGTGGCGTTGTAGCTTATGCCCATCGCCTCGTTCAGATTGGCATTGGAGTCGGCATCGACCGCCAGAGTCGGCGACTCACCATGCTCGGCAAGCCAGTCGAGCGTCAGTGCCGATAGCGTGGTCTTGCCAACTCCGCCCTTGCCTGTCATCGCCAAAATCATGAGTATTTACCCTGTCACGGTGGATGTGTGACGCAGTGGTCCAGCCCGGCGCTCGAACCACTGATGGATCACACATCCGCCGCTATGCTTGCGAGCTATTGACCCGCCTTCGCCGCACCTTCGAATTGCCGGCGCAATTTAGCACTGACTTCGTGCAGCGTCTTGAACACCAACTCGGCATCGGGAACCGGCAACGACCCTGTGCCGCAGGACGGAGTCACCAAGGCCTGGCGGCGAATCAACTCCGCGTCGAGGCCGGTCGCTTTCGCCAGTTTCTGCACCAGTTCGCCAAACCTGGCGACCAGCGAGTCCGCGGTCTGGGCATGGATCTTGGCGCTATTGGTGGGAACAATTCCAAAGGCCATCACCTTGCCGGCTTTCAAGTAGTCCTTCATGGCATTGGCATAGAGCAGAATCGTGTCGCCATAATCGAAGGCATCAAAGTTCACAATGTCCACGCCCGCATCGATCAGGATCGGCCACTCGGTGTTGCCGCAGCAGTGCACCCCAGCCAGCGCGCCTTCGGCGTGTACGGCTTCGACCACCTCGTTCAACTTGGCAACCGCGTCGTCCCGGGTCACGCTGACATAAGTCGATGAGCCAAAGGCCGACAGGATCGGTTCGTCGATGAAGCAAATGGTGTCTTTCGCGAACTTTTTGAACTTGCGGATCTGCCAACGGCACTTCATGGCCAGCGCCTTTACCACCACGTCCACAAATTCAGCGTTGTAATAAATGGCTCGCTTGTTCTCATCCACAATGGTCAGCCCAAAGCTGAGTGGTCCGGTGGTCTGCACCTTTACAAAGGGACGAGTACCGCCGGCAGCCTGCAGAGCGGACTCCATGGCGTAAATACCTTTGGAGAATTCGGGGGTAATGCGGAACGCCTCAATATCTTCGGCGAGGTACTTCTCGTAAAATGCCGCCAGGTCGGTGCTGGTATCACCCGTGGTGTCGATATACATGCGCTCCTTTGCGCGATCAATCACCACGCGGGGAATGCCTTCGCTGTACTGCACCTCCATTTGCTCGTTAATGCCCGTGGCCGGCAACTGCGGCCAGATCGGCGCGTCAGGGATACTCCGCAGGACGACCTGAACCGCTTCCTGTGGATCTTTATGCGGCAGACTGCCGATTGCGGTGGCCAAGCAGCATGGCTCGAAGCTCATGACAGACTCTCTTTCCCAGTGCAGTAAGACTGCAATGCTTGCTGAAGTTTTCGAAAAGGATTGAGTAACTCCGGATAGCCAAGATCGGCCAGCGCCAAACCCTGCCGGTCTGCCTGGGCTATGCGTATATCGAACGGAATGGCGCCCAGTAGATGCTGCTCTCCGAACTTGGAGGAGATCCAACGGCTGTCCTCTTCCGGGTCAGCCGTCTTGTTCAGCACCACTCCGAAGCGGCAAATGCCAAGGTCGGCGGACATCTGGCGGACGCGCTCCGCGGTCTCCACACTGCGCTGCCCGGGCTCGACGACCACCATCATCAGGTCGACGCCCATGGCGGTGCCGCGTCCCAGGTGCTCGATCCCGGCTTCCATGTCGAGGATCACCACATCGTCCCGGCGCAACACCAGATGGGTTACCAGGCTCTTCAGCAGCACACTCTCCGGACAAGCGCAGCCGCCGGCGGCGCGCTGCACCGCGCCGAGCACCAGCAGATCGACGCCTTCGTAGCGGATGGCATACCTCTCCGCGATATCGGAAACGTCGGGATTGAGTTTGAACATCTGCCCGAACTCGCGCACTTTCGCGCCCGTGCGCTCTTCAATCAGCTTGCGCTCGGTCGAGATGGTGTGGATTTGCGAACATAAGGAAGAAGGTAATCCAAGGGCAGATGCCAGATTCGCATCCGGGTCCGCGTCAACCGCTAATACCCGGTGTCCATCCGCCGCGTACAGGCGCGCCAGCGTTCCCGCGACGGTCGATTTCCCAACTCCGCCCTTGCCTGAGATTGCAAGCTTCATTCACCCGCCTCCTGCAAACGGAGAACCTGCTCGACCGCGAGCATCGCGTAACCAACAATCTCCTCGGCGGCGGCGCGAGCCGCGATCGGCTGGTGACCGCTGATGGCATCGAGTAGAGTCCGGAAAGCTGATAGTTCCAACGCCACCGAAGCAGGGAGTTGCACGGTATAGGAAAGGGCAGTTCGCAACGGCTCGCGGATGATTGCGCTTAGTTGTTCAAACAGCGAATTGTGCGAGGCCGCAACGACTGCGCTATGGAAGCGAAGATTCAAATCGATGATCTCTTCGAAATTCTTCATCCCCGCAACCAACTCGCGTTGTTCCAGGCATTGTTCAATACTGCGAATTTCTTGAGGAGCAGCCCGGACGGCGGCAAACCCCGCGGCCGTCGGCTCAATCGCCAGTCGTACTTCGCAGAGGTCGCGCAAGAGACGCGCGTCAGGATGCAACTTGGTGTGCCAGGAGAGGATGTCCGGATCGAGCAGGTTCCACTTCGTCCGCGGCGTAGACCGCATGCCTAAGCGCGGGCGAACCTCCAACAACCCTTTGTCCTCCAGCACCTTTACGGCTTCGCGAAGGATGCTGCGACTGACACCAAGTTGTTGACATAACCTAGCTTCATTTGGAAAGATAACTTGCTCCCCGGAGCCCATAATCTGCAATGCCAGAGTGCGCGTAACGCAACTGTGTAAGTTCTCCGGCGCACGGACACGAGTGAAGGTAGTTTCCATGGTCGGTAAGCATATCATATGCTCATGTTTGGAGGTATATTTTTGAACCATTTTTACGGATTGACTAGAGTGCATTGCGGAAGAGGCGTCTACAAGACTCTAGGCGGGCGACAACTAGACCATCGTTTCCAATGACTAAGAAAATCCACCTAAGTGCGAATCGCGTCCAGCGCACTCTGCCTTCTTTGGCTAGCCACGTAAAAGATATTGCCTAAGTGTGGATCATATGATATGTTCACGCGCGAATAATGAAGACCAACTTCCATCGAGTTCAGTCGCCGGTGCAACTGCGCGACACCGTCGTCCGTGCCCTTGTCTTGCCGATCATTTACACGGATCATGCGTTTGAGCAAGTTGTCTTCACCGCGGCGAGGATGCCGAATCTCGCCGCGTTCATCGATCTGGATCTACGCTTTCATGCGATGGTAATCGCCGCCGAGTACGCAATGTTCGCCGGCGAGCAAGTATTGGGTGGGGTACAGGAAAACTCCAACTATTCGCGATTTCCGGGAAGGGCCGTGCCGGGAACTGATTCCCCGTACGTCTTTGCCGGAGACCTTGGACAAGCGACTGAAATAAATTGAGCACAAGAATCACCAACAGTAAAACTAACGGCAGTCGGGAGAGATCAAGTATGGACAGCGAAAAGCCGGATTTTGAGCGGATTGTCATGACGCTTAAGCACCGTGAGCCAGATAGAGTTCCGATGCTGGAGGCAGTGGTTGACTACGAGATTATGAGCCAATTTCTGGGTCGCAAGGTGACCGACGCGGACATTGCATCTCAGGTCGAGTTTTGGACGAAAGCGGGCTACGATAACATCCCGCTCACGGTCGGAATGATGCAGCCGGGAAAGGTTACGGAGAACTCCGCGATCTCAAGATTCCTGCGAGATGTGGTACTTCGGGACACGGTCGATCAGGAAAAAGATCAATCCTGGAACCTGGAAAGAAGAGCCGTCATTCTGGACGAAAGCGACTTGGACTCCTTCCCCTGGGAGCAGGCGGCGAGAGATCTTGATTTTTCGAAGTTTTACAAGGTGCAGGAGTTTCTTCCGGAAAATATGAAGATCATCGCCATGTCAGGCAAGATTTTCACCTTGACCTGGATGTTGATGGGATTCGAAAACTTCGGTCTGAATCTGGCGGCGAATCCAAGCTTTGTCGAACGGGTATTCGAACAGGTTGCGAACATCCAGTACAAGGCACTGAGCGAGATCGTGAAGATTCCTAATGTTGCGGCCGTCTGGGCGGTGGACGATCTGGCATTCAAAACAGGCCCCATGATCAGTCCCAAGATGTTCCGCAAATACGTCTTTCCCTGGTACGAAAAATTTGGCCAGATCTGTCGCGACAACGGTCTTTACTTCTTCTTTCATTCCGACGGTGTCATCTGGCAGTTGCTCGATGATTTCATCCGCGTTGGCGTGGATGCTTTGCACCCGATCGACCCAACTTGCATGGATATCGCCGAGGTCAAGAAGAAGTATGGTGATCGGTTGACGCTCATTGGTAATGTTTCGAACGAATTGCTACAGAATGGGACGCCCACAGAGGTGGCCGCCCGCACCAAAGAATTGATCAAAACCCTGGCACCGGGCGGCGGATATTGTCTGTCATCCGGCAACTCCGTTCCGGATTGGGCGCGAATCGAAAATTATAAAGCCATGATCGAAACGGCTGCGAAGTACGGGTCATATCCGATCCGGGTTGGATAGAGAAGCTTCATCCGTTTTGAAGCTTCGGCAGAGAGTCGGGAAACTTAGACGGACACCTAAACCTGAAATGAGGACTCATTCATGAGTACCGAAGTCATATCTACGCAAAGCACGGTTACGCCCGCCGGGGGAGGACAACTGGTAATTCCGCAACGGCTGGAAAGGTTGCCGGTTACCTCCTATCAGATGACGATTGGTCTGATTATTTGTTTCTCCTGGTTTTTGGATGACCTGGATCTTGGCGGGATGACGTTTATGTTGTCGACTCTGGCGAAGGAGTTTCACCTGAGTCCGATTCAGATGGGCTACCTGGGTTCGATGAGTTTCGCCGGGATGTTGCTGGGGACACTCTTTACCGGCTTATATGCCGACAGGATCGGCAGAAGATCCATCTTGATGTGGGCGATGTGCCTGTGGGGCATAGCAGGACTGCTCTGCGCTGCCTCCTGGAACATACAATCCCTCTTCTCCTTCCGTTTCTTGTTGGGCATGGGCCTGGGAATGGAGCTGCCCGCCGCCCACGCGATGTTGCCGGAGTTCTTCCCGACAAGGTCTCGAGGGAAATGGGTTGCCTTTATGGAAGGCTTGCTGCCGCTCGGAATCATCACGGCGGGCCTCATCACCTTCTTCCTGTTGCCTCTGGTTGGCTGGCGGTGGGTGTTTGTGGTTCAGGCAGCTCCCGCGATATGGCTTGTCGTGGTGCGGAGAAATGTGCCGGAGTCACCACGCTGGCTGGAAGCAGTCGGACGTAAAGACGAAGCGGATAAGGTCATGAGCCAAGTCGAGGCTGAAGTACAAAAAAGATACGGCAAGCCGCTGCCGCCCGTTCAAAATGTCGTCTTGATGGAGACCAGCACCAGTGGTTTCCGTTTTTCCGAGCTCTGGTCGAAAGCTTACGCGGGCAGGACTTTTATGCTTTGGGTCTTGTGGCCGGCTCTGTTGTTCAGTTACTACGGTCTGACCACGTGGCTTGGCGCACTGCTGGTGGCTAAGGGATTCGCCGTCAGCCGGTCGATCACTTTTGTCATGACAATTACCTTGGGTGGAATTCCGGGGTTCCTGGCCGCAATCTACCTGATTGAAAAAATTGGACGAAGAGCTGTTGTGATCCCATCCATCCTTCTAACCGCCGCTGCCGCATACTTCTATGGCCAGGCGGGTAGCTTGACGACTCTGTATATCTACGGATCGCTGCTGCAATTCTTCACCTACGCCATGTGGTCGTCGGTCTATGCCTACACTCCTGAACTGTATCCGACCCGGATGAGGGCCGGCGGCTGCGGTCTTGCTTCTTCCATCGGACGCGTGGGGGCGTTGCTTGGCCCATACATTCTGGGAGCAGTCTTGCAATATCATGGTGTTTCGGCCGTGTTCAAGGTCGCGGCAACGATCTTCGGCATATCTGCCTTGGTGGTTATTCTGTTCGGAGCGGAAACGAAGGGTAAGATTTTAGAAGAAATCAGTCAGTGAATTCTGCGCCGGCGCAACAGGATTGTGTGCCGGAAAGTCGATGGCTCGGGTAATCCGGCGAAAGCGAGACGGGTCGGAAATTTACGGACAAGCATCACAAACGAGGCCAGGGACAAGCCTGGAGGCTCGTTGGCTTAATGGTTATAGAGGAAAACATGGCTGACTTAAAAAAACTGTTTGATGCGATTCTGGACGGCGACAACAAAACGGCCCTGGCGATTACCAAGGAGGCAATCTCCGAGGGCGTCGAGCCTATGGACCTGATCACGAACCAGATGGTGCCGGCGATGAACGAGGTCGGGCGGCGATTCGAGGCCGAGGAATATTATGTCCCCGAGTTGCTGCTCTCGGCTCGCGCCATGAAGGGCGCACTGGAAATTCTGCGTCCTCTGCTGGCGGCCAGCGGCACCAAGCCGGTCGCCACGGTTGTGATTGGCACCGTGAAGGGCGACCTGCACGATATCGGCAAGAATCTGGTTACCTCGATGCTGGAAGGCGGCAATTTCAACGTCGTTGACCTGGGCACCGATGTGACACCGCAGAAATTCGTGGAAGCCGTCAACTCGCATGACGCGCAGATCGTGGCGCTCTCGGCGCTGCTGACGGTGACGATGCCGATGATGAAAGATACAATTGAGGCGCTGAAGCAGGCTAGCCTGCGCGATCGGGTGAAGGTGATGGTCGGCGGTGCCCCGGTCACCCGCGAATATGCCAACACGATTGGAGCCGACGGCTACAGTGAGACCGCTACAGGGGCGGTGGCGCTTGCCCGCGAACTGGCATCCGTGTGCTGATGAGCCAAGCGAGAGTGCCGGTTCCGGGGCCGGAAGCGTGCTCGAAGCGCTGATCGATACTTAAGGAGGTCGGCAGGATCACCGCCCGGCACCCGCCAAGGTCGCCAGGAGAGGACCCTGCCGCTCGCTTCGAATACGGTCGTGCGGCCGATGGAGATACATGAGGCTGAAACTCATCGCGTGTGAGGTGCTGTATCGCGAGGTCTGCGACGCCGTGGCGCGGTCTTCGGAGGTCGTGGATGTCGAATTTCTGCCCAAAGGTCTGCACGATATGGGCGGAAAAGCGATGTCCGGGAAGTTGCAGGAAGCAGTGCAGCGAGTTCCGGAGCAGCAGTACGAAGCGATCCTGCTTGGCTACGGCCTCTGCGGGAACGGGCTGCACGGCATTGAAGCGCGTCATATTCCGATTGTCGCTCCCCGCATGCACGACTGCATTGGCCTGCTGATGGGAGGCCGCCGGCGTTATGAAACGTACTTCCAGGAGCATCCCGGCACCTACTTTCGCTCGACCGGCTGGCTGGAACGGGGCGTGGATCTGCAGCAACTCATGCCTTTTCATTCCGGTGAGAATACCAATCTTGCGGAGCTGGTCGAAAAGTACGGGGAAGATAACGGACGTTATCTCTACGAGCAGTTGACCAGCTTCCAGAGTGCCTATCGCTGCCTGACATTCATTGAGACCGGCATCGAACGCGATGGCCGCTTTGAGGAGCAGGCCCGCCAGGAGGCGAAGAGCAAGGGATGGAACTTCGAGAAGCTGAAAGGCGATCTCACGTTGATTCATCGCTTGATCAACCGGGACTGGAATGAAGAGGACTTCGTCATGCTTCGTCCCGGCCAGCGAATTGTGGCGCAGTTCGATAGCAACATTATTCGTGCGGAAGCCATAGAGCCGCCGCGCCAAGACTGATAGCATCGGGTTCGGCGGGCCGGTATCTGCAAGGTGACACCCAACGTTGCCAGGGGACGCGAGCGGTCTCATTCTTAGCTCCCGCCGTATGCGGGCGGGCATGGCAAATCCGGAGACCAGTTGCGAGGCGAGAGCGGCAGAGGCTGTACCCGGAAAAAGCGGAATGCCGGCAGGACAGAAGTGCAATGACGATGCGGGGACCTCTGTGAGCGAAGCCTTGCGAGTTGAACTCGCGCCGCTCGGTGTGTCCTTCAAGGTCAGCCGCGGAGCCGCGCTGGCCACTATGCTGGCCGTCCATGGAATCGAGTTTCCCTGCGGCGGGACGGAAGCCTGCGGCGGGTGTCGGGTGCGTGTTCTGGAAGGCGTGGCCGCGCCTTCCGACAAGGATGCCCGCGTGTTCACCCCAGCCGAGATCGCTTCCGGATGGCGGCTCGGCTGTCAACTACGGGCGGAGACCGCGCTCAAACTCTACATCGATCAATGGGCCGTTCCCATCCTCGGGGACGATGCTCCGTTGGGCGGCTCGCCGCGCCGCGGGCTCGGAATCGCCGTCGATGTGGGCACAACTACCTTAGCCGCGCAACTACTGGATCTCGCGACCGGCAATGTACTGGCCATTCAGACCATGCTGAATCCACAGGCGGCATACGGGGCCGATATTATGACCCGCGTGCTCTTCGCACTGACGAACCGGGATTTGACGCCGCTGATCCGCGAAGCCATCGGCGGGCTGGTTCGCGAGCTTGCGGCGAGCCGGCAGAGCGAAATTGTCGAGATCGTGCTGGTCGGCAACGCCGTAATGCATCATCTGTTCGCTGCGATCGACGTGGAGCCGTTGTCGCATGTGCCGTTTGAATCGCCGCAGCTGGGCGAGCAGAGCTTCACGCCGGAGGAACTGCGCTGGAGCGTGCCCTCCAGTTGCCGTATCCGCTTTCTTCGCTGCATCGGCGGCTTTATCGGTTCCGACATTCTGGCAGGCATTGGCGCCGTAAAGCTGGCAACGGGCACCCGCCTCAGAGCGTTGATCGACCTCGGCACGAATGGCGAGATCGCAATCGGCAATCGCGAGCGCATTCTGTGCGCGTCGGCTGCCGCGGGCCCGGCCTTTGAGGCGGCTTCGATCCGTATGGGCATGCGCGCCTCTACCGGTGCGATCAACCGCGTCTGGCTGCAAGACGGGCAACTGGCGTGCACGGTAATTGGCGATGTGCCTGCGCGCGGCATTTGTGGCAGCGGAGTGGTGGATGCGGTTGCCGCCGGTCTTCAGTGTGGCGCGATTTTGCCGAGCGGACGTCTTGCGGCCGGAGCACGCGAGCTGCCGCTGGTCCACCCGGTAACTCTATCGCGATCCGACATTCATGAACTCCAACTGGCAAAAGGGGCTATTGCTGCCGGGTTGCGAATCCTGCTGCGTCACTGGGGCGCCGGTCTGGACGAGTTGGAGACGGTCTACCTTTCCGGAGCCTTTGGAAACTATGTGCGCGCTGAGAGTGCGGTCCGCATCGGTCTGCTGGAGTCGCCGTCCGAGCGTATCCTGGCCGTGGGAAACACGGCGCTGCGCGGGGCAAAAATATCGCTGCTCTCGGGGTTGGATCCGAATACGGAAATCGAACACGTGAGTCTTGCGCAGGATCCAAACTTCCAGGATACTTTCGTCGACTGCCTGGCATTTCCCCAAGAGGAAGCGCTCTCTGCTCGCCGATAGCAATCCGGCAAACGGCTCGTCGACTCTCAACCGCGGGGTGGCCGGGTCAGCTCGAAAGCAATAACGCAAATTACCGTACCAGGTAAACGCGAGTCTCGGAGCGTCCAATACACGGCCATCAGGTCCGGCGTCACGGCTGCTACTTGCTTCACTGCCATGGCCGCACGTGATGCCGCTCGCATTCAAAGCGGCGGCCCACCGCATTCTCCTTGAGATCATGGGGTGGGCCGCCAAGGTTACGCAGGACACCTGCGCCGCTCTAATCGCCGGCGGCGGCAGCAGCCAACGGCGGTGCTGCCACGGATTTCGGCGTACGGATAAACGCCGCGGCGACCACTCCGATCACCACGCAAGAGCAGAGGAAATACCAACCGAGAGAGTAGTTTTTCTGGCCGTTTTGCACGATCACGAGCGCGGCAAAAATCTTCGCCGTGAAGGCGGCTGAAAAATATCCGACACCATTCACGAATCCCATTGCCTTGCCATAGACTTCGGGAGTGAATATCTCGGCCGGCACCGCCAGGAACGGGCCCCATGCCATGTTGCCGAAGAACCCCATGCCGCACAGCGCGATAGCCAGCAGCGTCTGATCCGCCCGTTGCAGGGTTCCCAGCAGCAGGATGAAAGGCGCGAGACCGAGGAAGCAGGTAATGATCATGATGCGCCGATTTCCGTGGAACACTTTGTCCGACAGGTGAGAAGAAAGGAAACTGCCAATCGCGCCCGCCAGGAAGTACAAGGAATTCCACCAGCCCATGGTCGCCAGTTTGAAGTGAAAAACATCAGACAGGTAGAGCGGAATCCAGACCATCGCTCCCCAGAACGTGAGCTGCATGACGATATCGACGACGCAAACCGCCAGGTAGCTGCGGTTCTTGAAGAAGTCCAGGAACGAAATGCTGTTCTTGGCAAGAATTTGTTTCTGCGAGTCCTTGTAGTCGCCGAGTTTCAGCGTGCCTTTTTCAAGTTCGTCGCGATAGGAGTATTCCAGTTCTTCCTGCGTAATCTTACGGTATTGTTCGGGACGATCGAAGATCATGAAAATAATTAAAAAGAATGGGAAAATACCCATGGCGGCGGTAATGAAAAAGACCAGGCGCCAGCTACCCGTGTAGGTCGCCAATTGCGTGGCCAAGACACTGGCCCAAGCCGGCGTCAGAATCCAGGCCCAAGCCAGCAACGCCTGCGCCCTGGCGCGGCCCTCTTTGTTGAACCAACGCATCAGGATGCGGGCCGACGGCACATATTCGGTTCCTACCATGATTCCGAAAATCGCCATTCGGAAAAAGTATTCGTGGCGGCTGTGCAGCAACCCCATCCACGCGGTCATCCCCGTCCAGGCAACGACCGAGAAGATCAAGATGCGCTTTGCGCCAAAACGGTCCGTCAACCATCCCGATACATATTGGGCGGGGCCGTAGAAGAGCATCATCAGGAATGCGCCTGTCCCAATGTCGATCGTGCTCAGGCCGATGTCGTGCGCAATCGCCGGATTCAAGACGTTCGTTTTTACACGGTCCAGGTACTGGATGCTGTAGGCGAAAAACAGCACGATGGCAACAATCCAGCGGTAAGGGATACGCTTATGCATCGAGATGCTCCTTATTTAACTCGGGGAAACCCGATATAAACACCAACTCATAGCCGGGCCGAAAAAGCGCCGGCTGACCTCGCTCATGGCCGGGATCATATGGTTTGCGATCAGCTCCATGGCTCGACGCCCTCCGACACCGCCTGCCGGGTGATCGCCCGAGCCGCCTTGTTATCGCCATTCAGAATTGCATTGTAGAGTTTATTCAGCTCCGGCATTTCGGTTTCCCAGGCTTTTCTGCTTGACCCGCTTCGGCCCCGCATCAGCAAAGTGCGCCTATCTTGTCGCACAGGTACTTGATGCGGTCCAATTCGGCGTCTGCCGTGACCATGTCGCTCACTCCCAGCACCAGCCGGTTGGCGTGGCCATAACGCTCGATCAGGTCGTCGGCATAGCGGCGGAACTCCTGTTCCTCCGTGCTGGTGGCGCAGAGCTGGGTCGAAGGAATACCACCCCAGATGGTGATGCGGCCGGCAAAGGCGGCGAGGGTTTCTTCCAGCGTCAATCGGGTCATGGGATAAGGGCAAATCGAGTCGGCGACGTCTAAGCCGGCCTCCAGGTAAAACGGGATCAGCCTGCGGTTTTCTCCATCGGTATGGGTCAACAGATACTTGCCGCGCTGGTGCAGGCGTTCGGCATAGCGCTTCAGATCCGGCAGAATGTGTTGCTTGAAGACCGGCGGCGGCGTGATTGAATCGTCGTAGTTGCCGCCCAGAAAGACCACTTCCGCCGGCGAATCGAGCGCCACCTGCTGGATCGTCTCGTAGAAAGGCTTCATCTGCTCGGCCAGCCGGTAAATCTTTTCCGGATAGTCGGACATCGCAAAATAGAATTCCTCGGTGAACATCAGCTCTTTCATGATGTGGTGCATGGGCCCGGCCGTGCCCAGCAGGAATGCCACCGGAATGCCCTGATCGCCAACCTTGTCCCGCAATGCCTGGTAACCGGCCGCGTTCGACTTGACCTTGATGTGTTCGAAAATATAGCCGACGGCCTCGAAGTGCTCGGGCTTGCGGATCGGCACCTCGGAAACCCACGGAATCGAGGCACCGGCGTCCAACATCTCTTCCGTAAAGAGAAACGCCGTTCGCACCGTGCCCACGGGAGTCACGTACTCGACCGTGGTTTCAGTCCCGTTGCCGGTGTCCCGCTTCGAAATGCGGCGTTCGACGCCTTCCAACTCAAAGTCGTAGGGCAGCGCCGGGATGTGCCAAAGGCCCAGGCCACGATCGACGGTGCCCGTTACATCCGAGGTGTAGTCGGGGTTCAGCGCGTAGAGACCGGCGCCGAGACAGCGGGCAATCTCCTCCAGCGTCAAGCCTCGCCATTCTTTGGGCAGGGTTCCTTTTCGCAGCGCGGCCCGGTACCAGAATTCAAGGCGCGGTATCCACGCGATCCGATCCGGAGTGTCGCCCCGTACGGCGGCCAAAGCCCTCTCGCGTTCTGTCATCGTTCCTCCCTCTAGTGTCTTCAAAACTCGCGGCCTTCCGCGAGTGCAGTTGATTTGCTCAAGACGAAGCCGCATTGGCGGACATTGATCGTGGCCGCCATCTCGCGGATGCGGTGCACAGTCTCTACACTCCGCCTGCCGGGCTCAAACACCACCCGGCGAGCAAGTTCTATGTCGCTCGCGGCTTCGACCTTATACCTAAGTGTAGATGGACCTCCACTGCGGCTTTTCGGAAAATGCTTCGACGCCAGACTTGTAGACAAAAACAATACTTTGTTGTGAAGACGGCCTGCCCGGACGCATGATCCGCGTAGATCATCTATAGAGCACGGATACGGTGTCGCACAGTTTCACCTGCGACTGAATCCGGTTGAAAATGGGTCTTCATTATTATTCGCGCGTGAACATATCATATGATTCGAACTTAGACAACATTTTTTACGTGCCGGAGAGAAGCAGTTGGAGCCCACTGAAACGTGAGCCATGTCTTACGATCCGTGCCTTGCTTGCTTCCGGCAGGACGCCGAAATAACGCTGACATCCACGCCCTGCTGAGTTGAAACCAAAGGTATACACTACGGGAACGCTGGGAGCGGCGGCGGGGCTCTGAGTATGGCCGCTGCCTGATGATTGGCTTACCCGCTCTTGGCTACCAGTTCGGCGGACAGGAAGAAAAGCCGCCCTCCAACAAGAAAGTCGCCTGATGACTACTTCTCGTTCAGACGCGCTCGTGCTTTTCGGAGTCACGGGCGATCTTGCCCACAAGATGATCTTCCCGGCACTCTATGCCATGGCCAAACGAGGCGACCTCAAGGTACCGGTCATCGGCGTCGCCTTTCCGCAGTGGACTCTGGCGCGTTTGCATCAGCGAGTGACCGATAGCATCAAGCGATCGAGCGGGATCGATGACCAACGCGCCCTCCGTCATCTTCTGTCTCTGCTCCGGTACGTGAGTGGGGATTATAAGGACCAGAGCACATTCGCCGAGATCCGAAAGGCTCTGGGTAGCGCTCAGCGCCCGGCGCACTACCTGGCGATTCCGCCCTCGCTCTTCGAAACGGTCATCAAAGGTCTGGGTGCCGCGAATCTGGCCGCGCAGGCGCGCGTGATTGTCGAAAAGCCATTCGGACGCGACTTGGCCTCCGCACGAGAACTCAACCAGGTCGCGCGCAAGGTGTTCCCCGAAGACTCGATCTTCCGCATCGACCACTTCCTCGGAAAAGAGGCGATCATGAATATCCTCTATTTCCGCTTTGCCAATTCGTTCCTGGAGCCGATCTGGAATCGCAACTATGTAGCCAGCGTGCAGATCACCTTGTCCGAAAATTTCGGGGTCGAAGACCGCGGCGCATTTTATGAAACCGCCGGATGTCTTCGCGACGTGATCCAGAACCACCTCTTTCAGATTGTCGCGCTGCTTGCCATGGAGCCGCCGGCCGGAAGGGACTTTGGGGCCGTGCATAGCGAAAAAGCCAAGATCTTTCAAGCTATGCGCCCGCTGAAGCCCGATGACGTGGTACGCGGCCAGTACGCCGGTTACCGAAAGGAGCCGGATGTGGCGAAGAACTCCGACGTCGAAACTTTCTGCGCTTTGCGGTTATTCATCGACTCGTGGCGTTGGCAGGGAGTGCCGTGGTATCTGCGTTCCGGCAAATACCTGTCGGCAACCGCGACTGAAGTCCTGGTGGAATTGAAGCCGCCGCCGCAGAGGCTTTTTGCCGACTCAGCGCCGTCGAATGGCCGGGCCAACTACCTGCGCTTCCGGCTCTCCCCCAGCGCGGCCATCGCGCTCGCCGCTCGGGTCAAGCTCGCCGGCAAGGAATTCATTGGCTCCCAGCGGGAACTCTACCTGCTGGAAGAACAGGCGGGAGAGGAAACGCCCTATGAGCGGCTTTTGGGCGACGCCATGGCCGGCGATGGAGCGCTCTTCACCCGTGAGGACGCGGTTGAGGCCGCTTGGGCGGTGGTCGATCCAGTCCTTAAGACCCACCACCGGGCTCTCCCCTACAAGCGCCTTAGCTGGGGACCGAAAGCGGCTGACGCGCTCATCGCCTCCAGACGGCTATTGGCACAACCCAAGACCCAAAGCGGCATCCGGATGATTTACACGGACCTCATCGCTCATGAACATCCTTGACCTCGTTGTCGGTAAGCCCATCAAGACCAGTGACGAACGCGCCGAGCAGATCGGTCCGGCGCAGGGCATCCCGATCTTTGGTCTCGACGCGCTCAGCTCGGCGGCTTACGGCCCGGAAGCGGCCCTCAGCCTGCTGATTCCGCTTGGCCTGCTCGGCGTGCGCTACATCATTCCGATCAGCGCCGCCATCATCACGTTGCTGGTGATCGTGTACTTCTCCTATCGCCAGACCATCGCCGCCTATCCCTCCGGCGGCGGCTCCTATACCGTGGCGCGCTTCAACCTTGGCGCGCCTGCCAGCCTGCTTGCCGCGGCCGCGCTGCTCGCCGATTACATCCTTACGGCCGCCGTGGGCATTTCCGCGGGAGTCGGCGCCTTGGTTTCGGCCGTTCCGTCGTTGCTGCCGCACACGGTTTCCCTCTGCGTTGGCATTCTGATCGTCATCACCATCCTCAATCTCCGCGGCGTGCGCGATGCCGGCATGGCCTTCGCGGTTCCCACCTATCTGTTTGTCGGCACGCTTCTCATTACCATCGTCGCCGGCGTTATCCGTGTTCTCCTCAGCGGAGGGCATCCGATCACCGGTAGCTCCCCTTCCGCCTCCGCCGCCCATGACCGAAGCCGTCAGCTACTGGCTGCTGCTGAAGGTTTTCGCCAGCGGTTGCACGGCATTGACCGGCGTGGAGGCCGTCAGCAACGGCGTCAAGGCATTCCGCGAGCCCGCCGTGAAAAACGCTCAGCGCACTCTCACCGTGATTATTTTTCTGCTGGCGGTGCTGCTGGCGGGAATTTCCTATCTGGTGAAGGTTTACGGCATCGCCGCAACCGATCCGGGCCAGCCCGGCTACCAGAGCCTTCTCTCCATGCTCATCGCCGCTGTTTTCGGCAAAGGCTTTTTCTACTACCTGACCATCGCCTCGATTCTTTTCGTTCTTTCGCTCTCCGCCAACACCGCCTTCGCCGATTTTCCGCGCCTCTGCCGCGCCATCGCGCAAAACAACTACCTTCCGCACGCCTTCGGGTACCGCGGGCGGCGGCTCGTCTATACCTACGGCATCGTTGTCCTGGCGGTACTCTGCGGCGGCCTTCTCATCCCTTTCGGCGGTGTCACCGACCGGCTCATCCCGCTCTATGCCGTCGGCGCTTTTCTGGCCTTCACGCTTTCGCAGTCCGGCATGGTCGTGCACTGGCGGAAAAATCGCGGCCCGCATTGGCTGAAGAGCGCACTGGTCAATGGGCTCGGCGCGCTCGTCACCGGCATCACCGTGGTTGTCGTGCTGGTTGCGAAATTCGTTGAAGGCGCCTGGATTACGCTGCTTTTCATTCCGTTGACGATTGTTTTCTTCGCCGCCGTCCGCCGCCACTACCACTCCGTGAAAATCCTCACCACCTGCAAGATTCCGGTCCACGCGGCAGGTCTCAGCCAGCCTCCCATTGCCGTCATTCCCATCGACCGCTGGAGCAACATCACCCGCCAGGGAATTGAATTTGCCGCCCGGCTTTCACCGGAAGTGATCGCCCTGCACGTCGAGCCCAGCGAGCACTCCGAATTGCTTCAAGAGGACTGGACGCGGTATGTTGAGCAACCCTTCCTCGCGGCAGGCAGGGAGCCGCCAAAGCTCCGAGGTCCTGCCCTCTCCGTACCGCTTCATCATCATTCCCATCGTTCAGTTCGTTCTCGATCTTTCGAAAAAGCATCCCGATCGCAGCATCATCGTGGTCATCCCCGAGCTTGTGGAAGACAAATGGTATGAATACTTCCTGCACAATCAGCGCGGCCGGCTTCTGGAATGGGTGCTGCTCGCCCGCGGCAATGAACGTATCTTTACGGTGAGCGCGCCCTGGTACGTCGGGGAGCGCGGCTGATTTCCGTGGAGTTGCAGACATACACGCAACTTTTTCACCACGGCTCGTTTGCGGTCTGTCGGCGCAATCGGACTCCGCCGCCGCTTGCGATCTTTAGGTTTATCATTGCAGCGACACTGGTGCTGGTGCGGTAACGACCTGGGGAACAGCGTTGGGGGGTGACATGGCGAGCAATTTTGCGTGGACACAGGGTGGGAGCGATGACTCCATACGCTTTCAACCCATGGAGCGCCTGAAGGTCTATTTGTTTGGGGCGACTATATTGTTTGCATCGTTCGGGGCCGGCGAAGCGGTCTATCGACTCTTGTTTTCAGAGTTTGACGGCGCCACCGATCGGATTCCAATTGAGGTTCTGTTTGGTCTGGTATTCGCCTGGCTCGCCACGCAGTTCGTGGGAGGCCTCTACAGAAGACGCAAGCAGAGGAGCGCAAGGCTCAATTTCATTTTGGCTCGGAATCATCAAATACGAGGCGCTCTGGAAGGAATCAGTCCGTTAGCCCACCCATTGAAGAACCAACAATCGATCCGAGTAATCCGCGAAGAAGTCGATCGGATTGAGTGGGCGCTTAAGGATATCTTGCCGAGCTAAATTTCTCGGGCACTCCGGTAGCTGGAGTCGCGCTTTCAGCAGCGCCGGGTGCCGGAAGGGAACTGCTGGCTTTTCGACAAACGACCCGGAATCGACGAACGACCCGGAATAGTAGTGATAATATAGCCAACATCACCACTCGCTACGGACAGCGACCCAATTCACCCTGCTTATCCCAGCGGACAGGCATTTGCGAAGGGAGAGAGCGCCGGCACCAGGCTGGCGTTCGAACCAGCCAGTGAGAATTCTTCTCTATAACCCTGACAATGGCGTCACGCAGAACTTCATGCCTCACCTCTGGATGTTTCTGCTACAGGCGCTCACGCCCCCGGGTCATGAAGTTCTTCTGATCGATGGCAACACGCGTCCGATGAGCGATGCGAAACTGACCCGGTTTGTCATCGACGAACGGATTGGACTGGTCGGGATCGGAGCCATGACCCGCATGATCGCCAAAGCTTACCGCGTGGCGGATTCGATTCGTGCCGCCGGTATTCCCGTCGTCATGGGAGGACCGCACGTAACCGAAGTTCCCGGGGAAGCGCTTGGACAAAACGGCGAAGCGCGTCATGCCGATGCCGTGGCGCTGGGCGAAGCCGATGAAACATGGCCGTTGATCGTGGAAGATGCAGCCCGTGGTCAACTCAAGGAGATCTACACTCCGACCGACGCATCCGGCAAGGAGCGCAAGCCGACGTTGCAGGATTACCCGGCGATTCCCTGGGATTCTCTCGACCTGCGGCAATTCAATCGAATTCCGGGCTTTGTGCGTTTGATCATGCGGCTCCGGGGGCGCGCATGGGAGACATTTCACATTATTCCCATCGAGTCCGGACGCGGCTGTCCGTATGGGTGCGAGTTCTGCACGGTCACTGGGTTCTTCGGCGATTCCATCCGCTTCCGATCGAACCAGAGCATTGTGGATGAGATGCTCAGAATCAAACGGCGCGCCCGCGACAGCCACGGCAGAGTCGCCGTATTCTTCGTCGATGATAATTTCGCGATTAACATAAAGCGCACCAAGTCCCTTCTGCGCGACATCATTGCCGCGGGAGCCGAGCTTTGGTGGGTGGGGCAGATCAGCGCCAACCTGTTGCGCGACGAGGAACTGCTGGATTTGATTGCGGCTTCAGGCGGCAAGTGGATTTTCATCGGCATGGAGTCGCTCGACTCAGCCAATCTGGCCAGCGTCAAAAAGAGTTTCAATAAACCGGCGGAATATGCCGGCGTGCTCCAGGCGCTGGCGCGGCGCAACGTCTACGCGATAACCTCATTTATCTTTGGACTGGATCACGACACCCCCGGCGTAGCCGAGCATACGCTGGCCAAAATTCGTGAATGGCCGCCGGTTCTGCCCGTTTTCGGACAGCTCACTCCCTTCCCAGCAACCCCTTTGTACGCCCGCCTGGAGAAAGAGGGGCGGCTGACGCGGCCGAAACACTGGCTTGAGTTTGCACCGTTCCAGATGGCGCACACGCCTCTGAAAATCACCATCCCCGAGGTGGAAGAGGAAGTACGATACGCATGGATGAACGCGTACAGTCCCGCCGCGACCGAGAGAGCGCTGGATTCAATTGCGAGTGAGCCGGCGCCGTACAAAATTAATCATCTCGCCTCCCGACTCCTCTTTCGCGGAATCTATTTTCCGCAAAAGGGAGCTTGGCAATGGCTGAAGCTGATCGCTCAATACCGGCGTTCGATCCGGCGCGTCGTCGGAGATTCGCTTACTCAATGGTACGGGACCCACGATCGGGACAAGTCGGAAGACGAAGTATTCAACGGCGAGTCGCAAAGCGCCGCAGGGTCTATTCCGGCGGATTTGCAGTGACCGCTCCAGCTCCGCTTGGCGCTGGTTGCGTAAATGCGTTTTGGAGGAACGCGGCATCCGACAAATTCTTGGCGAGATGCACGGATTATGCAATAGTTGATTATCCTGTGAGGAGAATTATGGAAACGAGCCCAGTACAGACTTCTTCTGCAATCAAATCCGATATCTTGAAGGCATTTCATCTCATGTGGGACGGCTTTCCGTCCTCCGCTTTGCTGGTGACAAGGAACCGAACGATTCAGGCTTGCAACCAGGCGGCCATCAAGAAAGGCTTAGCAGTTGGAATGAAGTGTTTCCAACTCTCCAGCGACGGAGTTCACAGCTTCTGCAGGGCCAATGCCGCCTTGGACAATGGCGTAGCAGAGCAGTCGGTCGGCTACCGTGCGGCCGCTAAATCGGTGAACAATTCTTATTGGCTGCCTATCGCCGGCGAAAAGGATTTGTTCGTCCACGTAACGATAGATATCAGCGAATACGCAAAACCCGAGCTGTTCCAGAAATAGTTCGCACTACAACAAAACCAGGGATGCTGTGTCCTTTTCGTTTCGTTCAACTTCGCCGCTGCGCGGGGTCCCCGGCGAGACTTGGCTCACTGGGGTGTACTGACGGTCGCGTCGAGTGGAGTGCTCTGACTCCGGGATACACCATCCCTGGTTTTGCGAGAAAGGAACAACTTGTATTGAACGGTCATACCGCACCAGGCGGGCAGGCTGCGCCCAGCAACTCAAGATGGACGTGCCCTGCGGCGCTATCCAACCTTGAAAGATCCAGAGAGCCACTGCCTGGTATTTCCTGCTATATCACCCGAGGCCTATCCAGACAGTACGAGCAGGCTGCTGAAAAACAGTTTTGCGGTTGACCGCCTGGCGAAAGAGCTTTTGCATCGAGTCACAATGCGCTGGGTCCCGGGGTCTCGTCGACGATCCCGACATTGGAAACTCCGGTCCCGGACTCATCGACGGGCTCGATGTTGGCGAGACCGCCGCCGACCAGACGCAGACGGGGCTCGCCCTCAATGGTATCGAGCAGGGCGTGGGTCATGCGGTCGTCGATTTGCGCGGCTTGGCTGAGGACAACGGGGTAGAGAATGACGATTTCCAGCCCTGCCTCCTTCAGGCGCAGCCGAGTTTGCGGTTCGGCACTGGCAATGTGAATGGTAAGCAATCTTTCAAGGATGTGATGCTGCTCTTCGAGCTCGGGCTTGTAGGTTTTGTAGACGCCGGCAACGGCGGCAGAGATTCGCTGCTCGGCGAGGGCGTGATCGACGTCGGCGGCAAGGGTGAGCGAGATGCGCCGCCAGGCAAAATTGGAACCGGGAAACTGCTTGAAGAAATTGGACGACGGCTGAAAGACCACGGAATTGGAAAAGACGACGATGCGTCCGGTGGCCCGGGCTTCGCTGCCCGAGACATCCAACTCCACCAGGAGCATGCGGACGAGTCCAATGTCGAATACGTCTCCGGTGACTTCGCCGATCTGGATGCGGTCACCGACGCGGATTCCGAAGCGGCCAATCAATAAAAAGTAGGCGGCGACGCTGAGGATTACGTTCTGCAGGGCGATGGCAATGCCGGCCGTAAGAAATCCGGCAAAGGTCATCAGCGGGCCGATCTCGGTGGAGAGGGAAAAGATCAGGATGAGCGCGATCACCACCGTGACCACGATGCGGCGCAGCAGCAGAAATTGATTGCGGCGGCGCGGCTCCTGAATGTAGCGGAAGATGGCGCGGCGCCAGAAGTCGGCGGCAACCCCAACCAGGATGATAACCAGCACGAGGGCTCCGATGCGAAGCAGCAGCCCGCGTGCCTGGGTCCAGTAGGTGCGGTAGGTCTCGCTGTGCCACTGGTCCAGATTGTTGGAGATCGCGCCGAGCAGCATGTTGGCCTTGGCAAGCGGAAGCACGGTGGCGGCGAGGTGCTTGAAATCCGCGGTAAGCACGTCGATCTGCTTTCTGCGGTCAGCCAGCACGGCTGGGTCGTTGGACTGGGGCTGGGCGGAGAGGGTCTCACCGCGCTGATTGACGGCTCGCAATTGATTGGATAGCGGGGCGCGAATGCGAACCAGCGAGCGCTGAAGCTGGGCGGTGGCGGCCAGGGCACCACGCTCGGCGTTGAGCTTACCGTTGAGGGAAATCAGATCTCCGACAAGCGAGATGATGCCATTGCCGGGCTTGGCGGGCGTGGCCGCGGCGGCGCGCGGGTTCACCGGAAGTGAGCTGAAGGGTGCCAAGTCGGCAGAGGGAGCGCTTGCAGACGTGCTTCCGTTGGCGCTGCTGCTGCCTGTCGTATTTTCGGTGGACGTGCTGGGGTTGGCGGTGCCGGGGTTCTCATTCGGAACAATTTCGCTGCGGTTGGCGTCGGAGTGCAAAGCATGTGCACTGTGCTCAACCGTGCGGGAGGTGCGAGCTTCAGGAATGGTGCGTTCGAGTTCGTTAATTTTTCCAAGCAGTCCGGCGGAAACTCCGGCGGTGGTGAACTCATTCATGCTTTGTAGAGCTTCGAGACGTGCCTGGGCGAGATCGAAATCGCTCTTCTGTTCGGCGATCTGGTCGTTGATGGTCTGGAGTTTTTTGCCGCGAGCGGTGGCGGCCTGCCGTTCGAGTTCGTCGAGGGCGGTGGTGGACCGCTTGACCTTGTCCCGCGCGTTGGCAAGAAGCTGAGGAAGGTTCGCGCTTTGAACGTTGTTGGCGTCGTGGGGATGGTCTAGCTGTATCTGCTCGGCCTGGGTACGGGCAAAGTCGAAGATGAGCGAGAGAACCTGAAGGCTGGCGTTGCGGCTGTAGGCGGTGTACATCGAGTCCGACGGATCGGTGGAGAGCTGGCCGGAGTTCTGGACGCGGTGATACCAGTCGATGGACTGGTTGAGAAAGGCAAGAAGTGAGTCGCCGGGATCGTCAGGTTGCGTTTGGGCAAGGCACACGCCTAGCGTGACGGCCAGAAGCAGAGCGAAGAATACAGTACGGCGCACAGGCATGGGTAAGTAAGCGCACTGGGAGCAGAGCTATGCCACGGGAGGTGCACGGTTCAGGTGAGTAGCTCTCGCCAAAGTCTTGTGCAGAGCGCAACCAGTCCCCAAGTATTTAGCTTTTGGCTTTTGAAAGCTGAGCAAGATTGACCAGCCAGCAAGCGCTTGAAATGCTTAGCCTTCGGCCTGTGGTATTCGGCGACGACACCCCAGGTGCAAGCAAGGCCCCGACTTCGAGCATGTTGTAGGCGCCAATTACGATTACAAGCCAAAGTCCCGTCCTGGACAGAGGGGAGTTTGCAAACGATTGCATCTGTCATGCCCGGCGCGGCCCGCCAAGTTCAGGGCTGGGAACGTTCCGCGCAAGCGAGTTGCTTACTGAGGAGCATTACCCCGGAAGTTTCCGTATAACTTGCAGCTATCTCTTGAGCTATTGATTTGCTGAATAGAAATTTGGTGGACCTGGTCGGGATCGAAACTTCCGGGGATTAAAGGAATCTGTAACTTGCTGATTCTGCGATGTTGATAGTTGCAAGAGTTGCAGGGCTTGCCGGGAAGTTTCCACAAAGTTTCCACACGGACGCAGCCTGTTTTATGGCCCGATAAGGATTGCTAATAATGCCGCGGTTGGATTCACCACGGAGAGGGCCTGCGAATCGCGAGCCTTCAGCAGGGAAGTTTGCACTTACGATTCCCTGCGTTTGAGATCCGGGTGAACCTTACCGATCCAGGGCTCGACGAGCTGGTAAAACTCCTTGGCTTTCTCCAGCAGTTCTTCTGCTTCGGAATCGGTCGCGACGTCCACGCGTTCGTAGTCGATTCGATTCCGCTTACGCGAAATCGAAATAATCAGCGCGTGTGGCCTGGATCCCGGAATTGCGCCCGTTGTCGCCTCCAACGTGCTTTGATGATGGCCCAATCCGCTGGAGACACGGTAGCCTGCACAAGCGATTGCCATCTTCGAGATTTGCAAAACTGCGTTGTACGCAGTCGAGAAACGGCGATTCGGCCGGAAATTTCCTGATCGAAGCTGGCACTGCGTTCATGCATGGCTTTCGACGATGACGGTCCTGTATTGATGATCGCTGGCTACCGGTTGCCGCTGCTCATATATTTCGTCTGGCAGATAACGGCTGGGCTGATTAGAAGGTCGATAGAAGGATAAGTGTGATCAACGTTATGGCGTTCTTTGTTCTTCTCCGCCGCCGGCCCCGCTTTCGGCCGGCGGACGACCTGCTGACAGGCGTTGTTCCGGGCGGCGAACGGGCGCCTGAAGCTGATTTTTCCCGGATCGGGAACTAGGTAAAGATTGCTGGAAAACGGGGTTGGATCACGGTTGCAGATCTGTAGTTCGATTGGAGGGGAACCCGCTTTCCCCAGACCAGCACTATCACTTTAGGTATACTTTTCGGGGTCAAACGGGGACAAAACGCTGCTAGTAACTCCAGGGCCAAACCCCGACTGGCACAGGTCAGAAAGTTTTTAACGGTAACCGGAGGCTAATCAGATCGGCTTCTCTTGTGCACGCCCTCCGCTGTCGGGAACCGCCGCCGATTCAGATTCCGGTCCTCCGCCGGCGATCGATAGTCGTTTGCAGGCTGATTTCATCAGCGGTTCGCGGCTGTTCACGTCCGCTTCCGGACGTGTGTATTCATTCCGTGATCGTCAGATAGTCAGTGTTCCACCAGGATGCCTTGACTGTAATCTCGGCGGCCAAGTGCCAGGATCTGGCTGTTTTGGCTGCGCAATGACATGATCTGGCTTATTGTGTTGCACACTTCGCCGTTGCCGGGTGCGCAACACCAGGATCAGTGCATGAACGCAGCATTGAGTTCGAGAAAATTCGAGATTGCGGAGCGACATTCTGCTTTCCTACTCATTGAGGGGCATCCGACTCGGCGGCAATATGCGGCGATGCAGGGGTTGATCGCGTTGCTGGCGCCGCCCGCGCCAAGAAGCAGCGTGGTCTCGATTACGCGGCGACGTCCAAAGACGCCACAGTACTTCAAGGCTCTTGGTTCGCAGATACAGTTGGATACTTGTAAGGCCAACCGTTTTGGGCGTAAGCTGTGCGCCATCAGATTCAACCGGTTCAGACATGCCTCTTTCACATTCGCTGGATGATAGACGCATGCGCTGAATAGGGCTTGGAGAGCGTCGCGTCGCCCTCTTGATTGCCTATTTCCAATGTTAAGGCCCGGGGCTTTTCGAATGGTGGATTACGCATCGGTCGGATCTGCTCGCGCGTGGTTGACTGTTGTTTTCAAGAACTATGGCAGCCGCTCCGGACGGGCATAACTCGGCAGAGAGCCACTTTGCGCGACCGAAGTCGTTTTTAGTTGAGGACTCGGAACAACATGATTGACGATACCCCAGTGTGTGCCGGCTCAACCGATTTTGTTTCCGTGTTTAAAAAGGCGTGTACGTTTTCCCCGTATGGCTATCAAGTTCGTCTCGCAACTACCGAGGAGTTTCCCGAACTGCTAAACGTACCAACGGGGCTTGGCAAGACTGCGGCGGTGGTGCTGGCTTGGGTCTGGCGGCGTATTTTCGCCGAGGAAGCGATCCGTCTACACACACCGCGAAGGCTTGTCTACTGCCTTCCCATGCGCGTTCTGGTGGAGCAGACGTTCAAGAACACGCAAGAGTGGCTCGCCAAGTTGGGCCTGTTGGGAGAACCGGGAGACGGAAAAGTTTCAGTGCACTTGCTAATGGCCGGTCATGTCAATAAGGTATGGGCGGCGAATCCAGAAGCCAACTCCATAATCATCGGCACGCAAGACATGTTGCTATCGCGAGCGCTGAACCGCGGCTACGCGATGAGTCGCTATCGCTGGCCGATGCACTTCGCCCTGCTCAACAATGACTGCTTGTGGGTCATGGATGAGACCCAATTGATGGGTGTGGGAGTGGAAACGTCGGCGCAACTCGCCGGACTACGACAGGCGCTGGGCATACACGGTAATGCCCGGAGCCTCTGGATGAGCGCCACTCTGGGACAGGCTCAACTGGAAACCGTTGATCATCCGAAGCCGGTTGAAGGCTTCCGATTTCTGGGACTGGACGTGGATGACCTTGAGAAGCCAGAAGTGCGACAGCGCATCCGCGCTAGCAAGACGATTAGGAAGCTCAATCTCGCTCTGACGAAAGACGGCGCAAAAAGCTATCCAAAAGACCTCGCCACAGTTGTCCTTCGTGAACATCGGAAGGGCAGCCTAACGCTGGTTGTCGTCAATCGCGTCGCGCGCGCCCAACAGATCTACGAGCAGCTTCTGAAGCAGGGCCGGGACGAATCCAATACGGCGCTTATCCACTCCCGGTTTCGCAAGGTCGAACGCGCGAAGCAGGAGCGCATTCTGTTCGGGGAGGGCGATAGGATCGTTGTTGCCACCCAAGCCGTCGAGGCCGGAGTGGACGTTTCGGCTGAAACGCTCATCACCGAACTGGCGCCCTGGCCGTCCCTGGTACAGCGGTTCGGACGTTGTAATCGCCACGGCGAGTTTTCTGAGGCGCGAGTCTTTTGGTCGGACATCAAAGCTGAAGAACACGATGACTTCTCATTGCCATATCGTCCCGATGACTTGCAGATCGCATCGGCCGAGCTCGAACGGCTTTCCGATGCCGCGCCTTCCAATCTGGAAAAGGTGTCGATAGCCGAGCCGCGTGTGATTCGTCCGATTCTTCGGCGCAAAGACCTCCTGGATTTATTCGACACCACACCAGACTTGTGCGGCAATGATCTGGACGTATCGCGTTACATTCGCGATGGGCAGGACACAGACGTGCATCTGTTCTGGCGCCATATTGGCGGCGAAATACCACCAGAGAATACGCCCGAGCCGGCCGATGGAGAACTAGTAGGTGTATCGGTGAGCCAATTCCGGAAGTTTCTGGAGAAGAAACCGAAACCGCGAGTGTGGCGATGGAACGCGCTGGATGAAAGGTGGGACGCGGCTTCGCACGCCATGCCGGGACAGACCTATCTGGTTCACCAGGGTGCTGGAGGCTACTCCGACCAGCTTGGCTGGACGGGGGACTCCGGCGATCTGCCGAACATTGCGCCCACAGTCGGAACCGAAACCCCGGACGCAAACGATGCGAACAGGGAAACATTCCGAAGTCAATGGGTGTCGCTGGCGGAGCATCTCGAAGATGTAGGTAAGCAAGCCCGCCTACTGGCAGCCCAAGCAGGACTGAGTGCTGACCGGGAAGCCGCACTGATCAATGCAGCGCTCTGGCATGATGTCGGCAAAGCCCATCCGTGCTTTCAGCAGATGCTGCTTCGTAGCGGGACGCCGCCCAACCTCGAAACCCTGTGGGCCAAATCCGCCCTTCAACGGGGACATTGCGAGCGAAAGGGCTTTCGGCACGAATTAGCTTCGGCGTTGGCATGGCTGCAACTGTCGCCAGAAGACATCGCCAGCAGCATCGTGGCCTATCTTATCGCCGCTCATCATGGCCGTGTCCGCCTATCCATTCGGTCATTACCCACTGAGGCCGCGCCTCCGGATGCCAGGAAGCTGTTTGCGCGCGGCATCTGGCAAGGCGACCGATTGCCGGCCGTTTGGCCAGGTAGTCATGAAGGCGCTTCGGAACTGGAGCTTGATCTGTCCTTCATGCAGATGGGCAACGGTCCGCGTGGCGAGTCCTGGTTGGCGCGGATGCTCGCTTTGCGCGATGCCCCGGATATCGGCCCCTTCCGGCTCGCATACCTGGAAACCTTGCTGCGCGTGGCCGACTGGCGCGCTTCACAATCGGAGAAGCAACCCCAATGAGCACAATCCGCTTGACCGGTTGCGCCCCTGTTCCGCTCGCCCACTATCTCAAGGCGCTTGCTATCCTACGCCTTATCTCTGAACAACGAGACGATAGCGCGACGGGGTATTGGCAGGGGGATACGTTCGTTTTGGATTCCGTTCTCGACGAATCGGCACTAGTTGAGTTCTTTCTCAAAGATTATCGCCCCACGCCAATTCTCGTTCCGTGGAGCGGAGAAGATTTCTTTGGGGTTAACCGCGAAGTCAAGCCCGAGCAAGTGGAAGGACGCTTCGACAATCGTCCCACTTCATCGGCCTCGATTGAGGCTGTCCTCGCCACAACCACCGAACGGTTGGAGTCCTACAGGACAGCCCTGCGTAAGTGCTTTGCCGCAATGGATGTTTGCAGTGTTAAGGGTAAAAAAGACATCGAAGGAAGCGGCAACCTACAAAAACGCAAAAAGGCGGAATTGCTGCAGGCGTTACGCAACTCGCTTCCAGATGACATTCTTCCCTGGCTTGATGCCGCAGTGGTGATCGAGGAGGATGCCTTC
The DNA here is from genome assembly GCA_963786555.1 of uncultured Acidobacteriota bacterium. Taxonomy (GTDB): domain Bacteria; phylum Acidobacteriota; class Terriglobia; order Terriglobales; family Acidobacteriaceae; genus CAWBRT01. Next base: position 29,146 of record CAWAZO010000006.1, on the reverse strand, counting down.
TCGCCAAATAACCTATTAGGAAGCGGCGGCGGTAGCGACGGGAACAGCCATTTCTCCGACAATTTCATGCAATCTGTGTGGGCCGTCTTACCTGATTTCGACTGCCAGAGAAAGAGGCCGCTGCGCGCATCGAGCGGTGTCGCGTTCGATTCGCAAGCGGCACTGACTGAATCTCTCTTGGCAAGACAGACAAGCAATGCGCAGTTGGCAAAGCTGTCTCCCGTGTTATTCGACTCTACCCGTGTCGGCGGGCCCAACTCGATCAGCGGGTTTGAATCTGATTCGGCCAGCAACCCGTGGGATTTTGTTCTTATGATTGAGGGTACTTGCCTTTTCGCCGGCGCACTGGCAAAGAAACTGGGCACAGCCTACCCAAGCACCGCGCACTTCCCATTCTTGCTGAGCGCATCTCCAGTAGGGGCGGGATCGTTAGGACAAACCGATTCAGCGGGCAAGGAGCTTTGGCTGCCTCTCTGGAGTCTGCCTGCTGGACTAGATGAAATCCTCGAATTGTTTGCCAGTGGTCGTATGGAAAGTCACAAGAGGATGGCTGCCTCTGGAATGGACGCAGTTCAAGCTATTGCCCAAGGCGGTGTTGACCGTGGAATTGATGAGTTCCAACGAATCGGTCTCTTTCGAGGCCGGATCGGTGGCGACAATTACTTCACCAGCGCAGACCTGGGGCGTTTCATTGTGTCGCGAAACCCCAAAGTTGATCTGTTGGCGGATTGCGACGTCTGGTTTGACAGCTTTCGGCGGGCAGCGACGGCCGGCAGCGCGCCTGCTTCGGCGGTTCGGGCGCTGCGCAAACTCGAATTGGCCATACTTGCATTGTGCAAACAGGGCGATGCCGAGCGCGTGCAGGATGTGCTGGTTGCTCTCGGCGGCTGTGAACAGGCGATGGCACACAATTTGAGTTGGACGGCGAAATCCTACCTCAAGCCTGTCGCGCGTCTTTCTCCTGGCTGGCTGCAAGCAGCCGACGATTGCTCGGCGGAATACCGGCTGGCGGCTTCGCTGGCATCCGTTTATGGCAAGTATGGCGATACCTTCCTACCGCTTCGCTCGCAACTTGAGCCGGTCAAAAGCGGCGTCAGGAACGGGTCGCTCTGGGTTGGCTGGGAGCCAACCGCAATGGTGGACGTGGCTTGGCGCGAAGGAAATGTAGTCGATGCTTTGAACGCCGTCATGGCCCGCCGCGTGGTGCTCGCACAAAAAGCAGGGGGATCCAAATGGCCGGATACGGGGCGCTGCTTTGCCTGTCCTTCCGATATTTCTGCTTTCATCGAGGGTCGGGTGAATTTCGTGCGTTTCGCCGACCTGCTGTGGGGACTTACGCTGCTGAATTGGCCGCAGATTCAACAATCTCCCTGGCGCGGTTCGGAGAGCGGCCCCACGACCTTTCCCGGAGCGGTGTTCACGTTACTGAAGCTGTGCTTTGCCGGGACGCCGGTTCGCGACGTGGAAGTACCACTCGTGCCGGCGGTTCACCAGCGCGCGGCAACTGGACAAGGAGCCGCGGCCACTCAATTGGCGGCGCGCCGGCTTCGCGCCAGCGGACTCGCCCCCGCTGTTGAGCAAGTGCATCAGCAAGGCGAAGCCGTGAAGCGTGCCGCGGCGGCGCTCCTGTTCCCGATCTCTCATTTCGAAATCAACGCATTGGCTGAGATGGTGCTGCGGCCTCAAGCCGCCACCCTATAGAAGGAGGACGTACGATGAACCTGGATGCCCTCGACAACGAGCCGCGTTTGTTGGTCGAAGTTTCATTAAAACCCCTGCAAGGCACGCGCTTCCAACCCACCGGCTTTCCCGATCTCGGCGCGGCTACCTACAGCCTAGCCGACGGTACGCAAATGCTGCTGGTGGAGTCAGCGCAAAGCATGGCCAACCACATGGAGAAATGGTGCTGGGACGAAGCCAATGGCAAGCCGATCACGACACTGGATGGCATGCCCTACGTCGAGTCCACACTACCCGATGGTTGCACAAACCAGCTCGCTGCTTGAAGCACACCGCCTGAACTCGCCATACATCGTTAACAGTCAGAAATTCGCCAGACATCGAAAAAGAAATCGGCTTCAAGAAGAACCAGCCATTCGAACGGCAGAAACTCGTCAAGGTACTGTGCAAGTACGATCCGAATAGTCTGGTTCACGGTGTGTTCCTGGAAAAGGTGGGCGGCGTAGTGCGACTGCCCCGCGCATTGACCGCTTTCATCGAAGCCAGCAATGTTACGACCGCGGCGAACGGCGGCGCAAAATTTGACCGCGTTCAACCCGGCACGAAGGAAGGAAGGTCACGCCTTACGGAAAGGCGGAGGACGGTTATGGCAACGTTATCTTTCCTAGAGACGACTACGCCGGCGACATCAAGGCTTACTTCAACTTGGATCTTGCGCTGATTGGGGGATTCGATCTTCCTTCCGAAGCGTAAGGAATTTCTGATTGTGCTGTCGCTGCTACAAAATTCAGCGGTTCTTGCACTTTGGGCTGCGGTTACGCTCCGGTTGCGACTTGGACATCGTGCAGATAGACGTGACGCGACCCGAGCGAGTTGGACGCTGCCAGACATGGCCGCGCTAGCCGTACGCGCGGCTGAGTTGATCAGGGTGAACACAGAGAAGAAGCACTTCGCTGACCCGTTCAAAACCGCAGTGGCGTACGATATGAACATTGCTAAGGCCAGAAAGAAGACAGTGCAGGAGCCAAAGAAGGAGTCCGAGGCTCAAGTGTCATGACTGTCATATCGCTTTCACTTTCTTGCCGGCCGCGTGCACGCCACGCCGTGGGGTCGACAGGTCAATGAGGGCGTTGTCGAATGGCCTTTCTCGCCATGGCGCATTCTCCGGGCGTTGATTGCTACCTGGCATCACAAAGCCAAGGACGCCGTCTCCGAACTCATCCTGCGCAGTGTTGTCGAGAAACTCGCAGCCACAGCGCCCTTCTTCTACCTGCCTCGAGCAACGACGGGCCACACGCGCCACTACATGCCCTATGTCAAAGGGTCGAAGCCGGAAACCACTAAGATTTTCGATACGTTCGTGCACATTCAGGACGGGGAACCGGTGGAGGTTTCGTGGCCAACCGTGGAGCTTGTCCAACCCGAAGTGGAGGCGCTGCACGTTCTATTGGAAAGGCTAGGTTACTTCGGTCGCGCCGAGAGCCTGGTGGAAGCGAAGCTATGCGCGGAACCAGCCCACTCACCGAACGCCCGACCGCTGCTTGACGGCGCGGTTGCTGGCGACAACGAGGAATTGGTGCGCGTCATTGCCCCGATGTCGCCGACCGACTACCGGATTTGGCGCGATGGCTATGAGGCAGCCATGGCGGCAACTTCTCCCAAGCCTGCCAAGAAGCGGACGGGCAAAGCACGCGCCACCAATCACTCGCTTCCGGCGGGCATATTCGAGGCGTTGCTAGCTGACACCGGGGATTTGAAGCAGTCCGGTTGGAGTCAGCCCCCCGGCGCCCGCTGGCTCGACTACGCACGTCCGCGGAACGTCTTTGAAATCCGACCACAGGCAAGAATCAGCGCACCAACCGGCCCATTGCCCACTGTAGCGCGGTTCGCCGTTGCCAGCCAAGTCCTGCCCCGTCTGACGCAGGCCGTGTCGGTGGCTGAGCGAGTCCACCAAAGCCTGGTAAAACTCTCTGACAATGCTCCCGTGTTCACTGGCCTCGATCCGGAGGGTAAGCCGCTAAAAACTCACGAGCATGCTCGTATCTTGTGTGAAGCCGCAGGCGAACGCAACAGCATCACGCGAATCACCTTGTACGCGCCTATGGGTTTCGACGCAAATGCACGCCAGGCACTTGACCAATTGCGGCGCGTTTGGGGACACGGCGGGCATGACTTGCAACTTATCCTGCTCGGGCTTGGTCAGCCCAGGGATTTTGCCGGCCTTGACCCATCCCGTGACCAATCACCGCTGCTCGTCGAAGCTAGCGAGTGGAAATCGCTCACTCCATTTGTGCCGACGCGTCATCGGAAATCTCATCATAACGGAGGACCGAAACGTGACGAGTACGGTGTGCAGATTGGCTCGCCGGAACACGACCTTTGCCGACTCATCACCGATTCCGGGCTGCCACGTCCCACAGCAATCAGGCCAATGAGCGCGGGCAGGCGAGAGCTTCACTGGCTCTCCTTCCAACGCGAACGCAAATATGGCAGCGGCATACACGCAGGTCTGATCGGATATGGATTCGTCCTTACTTTCCAGAAGCCGGTCCGAGGCCCGCTGACCTTTGGCTACGCCAGTCACTTCGGACTTGGGGCGTTTGTGCCCACGACAGGCACTGCGTCCTCGGAGGGTGACACGATGACTGAGGTCGTAAAGGTGTAACGACGGGCATTGGCGAGGTACTTATGCGCAGCTCGTATCTGGTCTGCTACGACATCTCGGACGACAAGCGCCTACGGAAGGTCTTCAAGCTGATGCGCGGGTTTGGTGACCATCTTCAGTTCTCAGTGTTCGAGTGTCAGTTTACGGCCTCCGATCTGGTGCGATGCCGGGAGTCCTTGCGTGCCGTCATCAACCACGCTGAGGACCAGGTTCTATTTGTGAATCTCGGACCTGCGGAGGGCCGAGGCGACCGCGTAATCACGGCTCTCGGGAAGCCGTACACAAATCTGGACAGCCCCTGCATCGTCGTTTGAACACCGTACGGCCGAAAGGAGTCGCCCGTGTCTGCTGAACCTCAACGCCTTGAGCCGATTCGCATTGGCGAGAGCCCGAGGATGATACCGTCCATCATCTTAGACCGAAATTGCCCGACCTTCTGCCGGCACGCATGCTGAACGAGTTCGTCTACTGTCCAAGGCTGTTCTATTACGAATGGGTCGAAGGCGTCTTCGAACAAAGCGCCGACACGCTTGACGGCAACGCCAAACACACACGGGTGGATAGTGGGCCAAGCGCAATGCCCGCCGCCAACGATATGGGAAGCGAGATCATACACTCGCGTTCGGTGACGTTGACAAGTGAACGCGTAGGACTGACCGCGAAAATCGATCTGATTGAAAGCGATACGGCGGCAGACGGCGGGAAATCTGTGCGGCCGGTCGATTACAAGCGCGGCAAGCCGCGTGAAGTCGATGGCGCACCATGCACCTTGGCCCTCGGATCGCATCCAAGTCGCGGCGCAAGCTCTCGTGCTGCGCGATAACGGATATTCCTGCGACGAAGGCATTCTTTACTATGCCACCACGAAGCAACGCGTGCGGATTGAGATTGACGATGCTCTCATTGCCGAAACCGAACAGTTCATCGCGCAGGCACGAGCGGCGGCGCTGAGTGACCAGATTCCAGAGCCGTTGGTGGATAGTCCCAAGTGCCCACGGTGCTCTCTTGTTGGCATTTGTCTGCCGGATGAAACCAACGCGCTGCGTGCGCGTGCTCTCAAATTTGAAGATCGTCGAGCGGTACAAATGCCGCTATTCGACGACGGAGAACAGCCGCCCGCGGCGGAAATCCGGCAGTTGGTGGCTGCGCGTGACGACCTTCGGCCCTTGTATCTGAACTCGCAGGGATTTCGGGTTGGAAAATCGGGCGAGGTCATCCAGGTGCGCGATGGCGACAGCCTGAAGCAGGAAGTTCGCCTCGGCGAAGTGTCGCAGATTAATCTGTTCGGAAACGTGCAGCTTTCGACGCAAGCCGTGCAGGCGTTTTGTGCAGCCGAAGTGCCCGTCTGCTATTTCTCGCAGGGCGGCTGGTTCTATGGCATCACGAGCGGCCTAAATGCGCGCAATGTCTTTTTGACGCTACCGGCAATTCATGTCCGCCGAGCACGAATCCATCGCTCTCCGTCTCTCCCGCAAACTTGTCGCCGGCAAGATCCGCAATCAGCGTACTCTCCTTCAGCGTAATCACATCGAACCGCCAGAAGGCGCGTTGCGTCAGTTGAAAGTGCTGGCGGAAAAGGCGGAAACGGTAACGGAACTCGATTCTCTACTTGGCATTGAAGGTTCCGCTGCGCGTGTTTATTTCGGCGAATTTGCGGGAATGCTGAAAGCGGGACGAAAATGCCGATGACGCACACCGGGGCGCGCCGACGGAATTTTCTTTCGACTTCACCCAACGGAACAGGCGCCCGCCGCGCGATCCGGTGAATGCATTGCTGTCGCTCGCCTACAGCATCCTGGTAAAGGACCTAACGATCACCTGTTACGCGCTGGGATTTGACCCGTACTGGGGCTTTTATCACCAACCTCGCTTTGGGCGTCCGGCACTGGCACTCGACTTGATGGAGCCGTTTCGGCCCCTTATTGCCGACTCAGTAGTTCTGACGGCGATCAACACTCGCATGGTGACGGCTGCGGATTTTATCCGGTCTGGTCCCGCAGTCGCGCTGAAGCCAAACGGCCGTAAAGGATTTTTTCATGCGTACGAGTTGCGCATGGATACGCTTGTGACGCATCCGATGTTTGAGTATCGCGTCAGCTACCGGCGACTGCTGGAGATTCAGGCACGGCTTCTGGCGCGCTTCCTGAACGGCGAAATTGATGATTATCCAGTGTTCGTTACGCGCTGAGAGCAAAAGAGTATGCGAGCGGTGGCGTGATCAAGAAATGCCGACGACCGCTCGAAGTCTGTATTCTGAAGAAACGCAAGAACTTGGAGTTACAGCCAAACTGCGTTATTCTCTTGGTCGACTCCTACGGGAGGGGCGCTCGCAAAGAGCGCGCGAAATCATTGACAATTCGAGAGTTCCGAGCGAGCCGTATCCGCGGTGAATTCACCGCGGCCCCATTGAAGGCAGCTAATCGATGCGCTGAGATGTGCGCAGCACTGCGTATCCGTGGTGATTTCACCGCGGCCCCATTGAAGGCGCTCGCATCGAGCAATCTGCGTACTCGGCAGGTTGAGTATCCGTGGTGATTTCACCGCGGCCCCATTGAAGGCTGCGATGTGTCGTCCAGACGGTCAGCTGCGATACGTGTATCCGCGGTGATTTCACCGCGGCCCCATTGAAGCCCGGTAGCGAGTTGACGGCAGCCGGTACTGCAGCGGCTGGTATCCGTGGTGATTTCACCGCGGCCCCATTGAAGCGCGACTGGCGCGATCGGTATCGCCGAGGCTCGTTGTATCCGCGGTGATTTCACCGCGGCCCCATTGAAGCCGGCTGATGCGACTCGGCTCGTCGACCTCCAGCTGCGTGTATCCGCGGTGATTTCACCGCGGCCCCATTGAAGGACGGTTGCTCATGATGCATACTGCCATCCGAGGTTCGTATCCGTGGTGATTTCACCGCGGCCCCATTGAAGGCTGCAATGCCAGTACCTAGCGCAACGATGCGAGTATCCGTGGTGATTTCACCGCGGCCCCATTGAAGCCGGTGTTCGGTTCGACTACTGACGCGCTGTGCGATGTATCCGTGGTGATTTCACCGCGGCCCCATTGAAGGCATGGCTCGATCTCGGCATCGCGGCTGTTCGCAGGACGTATCCGTGGTGATTTCACCGCGGCCCCATTGAAGCGCAGTATCGCGAGCTCCGGCAACGCCAGGCGATGCAGTATCCGTGGTGATTTCACCGCGGCCCCATTGAAGCGGCGATCGCAAGCTGGCGATGCCTCGACAGTGCACGTCGTATCCGCGGTGATTTCACCGCGGCCCCATTGAAGCCGTCATGACTGGATTGACCTGCGATGGTACGCGCAGACTCGACTTGCGTGTATCCGTGGTGATTTCACCGCGGCCCCATTGAAGCGCAGTTCAGCGACTGGTGCAGCTCACCGCGGTCATCGGTGTATCCGTGGTGATTTCACCGCGGCCCCATTGAAGGCAGATTCGAGGCGCGGTTGCGCATGCGCTGATCCGATGCGTATCCGTGGTGATTTCACCGCGGCCCCATTGAAGCCGACTTGATCGCTTTGGCAGTCCAGCGCGTGATTGACTGTATCCGTGGTGATTTCACCGCGGCCCCATTGAAGGCCAGGCGATGCGACTGCGCAGTGCGAATCTGGCAGCGGTGTATCCGCGGTGATTTCACCGCGGCCCCATTGAAGCGACGCTAGCTGTCGGCATTCTGACTTACGGCTTGCACGTATCCGTGGTGATTTCACCGCGGCCCCATTGAAGCGAGTTATGCCGTGCCAACTGCTCAGCAGCATGTCTGCGTATCCGTGGTGATTTCACCGCGGCCCCATTGAAGCGACCAGTCCTGCCAGACTGGTCGCCACGCGAATGTCGCGCGTATCCGTGGTGATTTCACCGCGGCCCCATTGAAGCGTACATGAGCCGTGGCCGATGCGTACGCGCCATGCGCGCGTATCCGTGGTGATTTCACCGCGGCCCCATTGAAGGCAATGTAGCTGGCCAGTGCGGACGCAGCATGCGGTCACGTATCCGTGGTGATTTCACCGCGGCCCCATTGAAGGCATTGTGCGATGTGCTAGCATGCCGCATCCGACGATGGCGTATCCGTGGTGATTTCACCGCGGCCCCATTGAAGCTTGCAGTGCCAGTTGCGCTAGCTTGCCGGCATTACCGGCGTATCCGTGGTGATTTCACCGCGGCCCCATTGAAGGCTAGTCTGATGGCTGCTCAGCAGCTTGCGGACTCGGTCGTATCCGTGGTGATTTCACCGCGGCCCCATTGAAGCGAGTCACGCCGGACTCGACATGGATTGCGCGCACTGATGTATCCGTGGTGATTTCACCGCGGCCCCATTGAAGGCTAGCTGCGCACTGCACGAGATCGACAGTCCGATGCTGTATCCGTGGTGATTTCACCGCGGCCCCATTGAAGGCCACTGATGGCATCGGTACAATGCCGTCGACGATCGTATCCGTGGTGATTTCACCGCGGCCCCATTGAAGGCACATCGAGAGTCTGCACGAGCGAACACCGGCTGGGTATCCGTGGTGATTTCACCGCGGCCCCATTGAAGGCTCCGATAGCTCGACGCGGCATCTGATCGCCTGCATCGTATCCGTGGTGATTTCACCGCGGCCCCATTGAAGGCACTGTGCGCAATGTCACCGGCGATGACTGCGATCGTATCCGTGGTGATTTCACCGCGGCCCCATTGAAGGCATCGTGAGCATCTCGAACGCGCGTACGTTCGCGCGTATCCGTGGTGATTTCACCGCGGCCCCATTGAAGCGTGCGACGATGACTGCACGGTCGTCAGCACGTCCGCGTATCCGTGGTGATTTCACCGCGGCCCCATTGAAGCGTGACGCTCGAAGTCGCTAGCGATCGACTCTGCTCGTATCCGTGGTGATTTCACCGCGGCCCCATTGAAGCGTAGGATCTGCACAACGTCGATGCGCTACATGTGTATCCGTGGTGATTTCACCGCGGCCCCATTGAAGGCTGAGCAGCGTTCATGGTCGCATCGGCACGTGCAGCTGCGTATCCGTGGTGATTTCACCGCGGCCCCATTGAAGGAGTAGCTAGCGGCATCGCGCTACGATCCGGGCACATCGTATCCGTGGTGATTTCACCGCGGCCCCATTGAAGGGGTACGCCATGGCTCAGCCGACCGCGGTCGCGATCGTATCCGTGGTGATTTCACCGCGGCCCCATTGAAGCGTCTCGATCGTGGAGCTCGCAGCTGCCGGCTTGCGTATCCGTGGTGATTTCACCGCGGCCCCATTGAAGCGTGCTCAGCGTTGCTTCGATTTCGGCAGCTGGCTAGTATCCGTGGTGATTTCACCGCGGCCCCATTGAAGCGCGCAGCTGCATCAGCGGGACTCGCTCGGCTAGCAGCGTATCCGTGGTGATTTCACCGCGGCCCCATTGAAGCTGCACGCTGAGCGCATCGACAGTCACTTGCGGACGGTATCCGTGGTGATTTCACCGCGGCCCCATTGAAGCTGACGGCTCAGTCAGCGAGTCGCGAGCTGTCAGCGTATCCGTGGTGATTTCACCGCGGCCCCATTGAAGCATAGTCATGCGACTGACTGCGATCACCGCGATCCTGCGTATCCGTGGTGATTTCACCGCGGCCCCATTGAAGCGTCCTGCACGGCGATCCATCACAGCGAGCTCTGACTGGTATCCGTGGTGATTTCACCGCGGCCCCATTGAAGCGTAGCAATCAGCTAGGCGATCTCGCTGCAGCTCGGAGTGTATCCGCGGTGATTTCACCGCGGCCCCATTGAAGCGGAGTCAGCTCAGCGTTCACTATTCGCAGCGATGCGCGTATCCGCGGTGATTTCACCGCGGCCCCATTGAAGCATGCTCAGATGCTGCATCAGACGCCAGCGCTAGCGTATCCGTGGTGATTTCACCGCGGCCCCATTGAAGCCAGTGATGGCGCATCGGCACGTCAAGCCGATCGTATCCGTGGTGATTTCACCGCGGCCCCATTGAAGCGGTGAGTATCGCAGACGGCGAATGCTCACTCGAGCGTATCCGTGGTGATTTCACCGCGGCCCCATTGAAGCAGCGCATCGAGCAGCGATCCGCGCAGCGCTCGACGTATCCGTGGTGATTTCACCGCGGCCCCATTGAAGGCAGTGCTACATCGGCATTTTCGCCTGTGAAGGACCGTGTATCCGTGGTGAATTCACCGCGGCCCCATTGAAGGAATGCAGTCAGTACGCGCAGCTCGATGCTCGGCAGTATCCGTGGTGATTCCACCGCGGCCCCATTGAAGGCCGTCACGCTCGGGTGATCGCATTTGGCACCAGCGTCGTATCCGTGGTGATTCCACCGCGGCCCCATTGAAGCACTGACACTCGAGCGATCATTGCCTGCTGGCTTCCGTATCCGTGGTGATTCCACCGCGGCCCCATTGAAGCGGATTCGAGCCAGGATGACGCTGGACATGGCTCCGTATCCGTGGTGATTTCACCGCGGCCCCATTGAAGCGACGGCGCCGTCGCAATCGAAACCATGCCGGATGGTATCCGTGGTGATTCCACCGCGGCCCCATTGAAGCGTCCTTCGCCGATGCGAAGTCGCGTGCTGTCGTGTGGTATCCGTGGTGAATCCACCGCGGCCCCATTGAAGCTATGCGTCATCGGCGCCGCGTCAGCGTTGCTGCCAGTAGTATCCGTGGTGATTTCACCGCGGCCCCATTGAAGCGCGGCTCGGGATTGCGCAACTGTCAGGCGCTGCGTATCCGCGGTGATTTCACCGCGGCCCCATTGAAGCGTACCGACGTCGTTGAATCTGATGCACGTTCTGCGGCGCGTTGCGGGTATCCGTGGTGATTTCACCGCGGCCCCATTGAAGCTGGCGGTTGATTCGAATTGCCATCGCGCATCGCAGGTATCCGTGGTGATTCCACCGCGGCCCCATTGAAGCCCGGCTATGGCGACGCAATCGTTGCGGATTCACTGTGCGTATCCGTGGTGATTCCACCGCGGCCCCATTGAAGCGATCGGCATGGTGCAATCACCCTCACGCTGGGCAGGTATCCGTGGTGAATCCACCGCGGCCCCATTGAAGCGCAGTGACGTTCGAGATCAGCTGCGCGCGATATGCGCGTATCCGTGGTGATTTCACCGCGGCCCCATTGAAGCGTGGCGCGTTCGCAGTATGACGTCGGGATCCGCGTATCCGTGGTGAATCCACCGCGGCCCCATTGAAGCCTGGTGAACCGGCAGAGGCGCGATGCGGCTTGTATCCGTGGTGAATCCACCGCGGCCCCATTGAAGCCTGTGCCTGGAAGTCGCCAAGGTCCGATAGCCATCGTATCCGCGGTGATTTCACCGCGGCCCCATTGAAGCAGGCTTAGCTCGTGCAAGGATCGCCAGGCGTGGCTACACGGCAGTGCGTATCCGTGGTGATTCCACCGCGGCCCCATTGAAGCTCAAGTTCGGCTTTCCCTTGCGCATCGTCCAGGCGGAAGAGCCGCGTTCGTTATCCGCGGTGAATCCACCGCGGCCCCATTGAAGCAAGATCGGCGCAAGCTCGTTGCCGCTGCGCCCGAGGGTATCCGCGGTGAATCCACCGCGGCCCCATTGAAGCTCTCGCCCTGGCGCAAGCCGAAGACGGCCGCCTTCATCGTATCCGCGGTGAATCCACCGCGGCCCCATTGAAGCGGACTTACAGAGTCCCACTGTGAACTAATCCATACTTTTCCGCACAGCCGTAAACGGACGAAGCGGCCGTTTACGGACTTGTATTCATGCGGGTTACAGAAGTGCCGATTTCAATGCTTCTCACACGGAAAGGCGGATTGGCGCGGGTCTGAGGTGTATGAAAAGGCTTCTGGGGCGCTGATCTGCTAGACGCCCTTTTCACACACCCCACCAACTCACAACCCAAATCTTCGATGCAGCTCAGACCACTGTTTGTGTGGCCTGTTGCTATCAGCGTCCTTCCGGCGGGTCAGATGATTTCGATGACGACGACTTCGCCAGATCTGAGTTTCTCGCGCAGTTGACGAACCAGGATGGCCCGGCGCTGGCGCAGCCGGTCGAACTCGGTGTCGAAGCGCCGGACGAAGCAGCAAGCGGGACAGTCGCCCGTGAAGCCCGGGTGCTCTTTGCAGCGTATGTCGAGTTGAAAATTGGTTCGGTGCATGCGATCTAAACCCAAAGGTTGCGGTACAGCTTAGGCGGCCATTTACGACCGCCTGTTTTCAGTGACTTGGGCGTGGGGCTGCGCTACCCCTTTTGAGCATGGCCGTTTTTAGCGATTGCTGGCCTTCGCCGCCGCTGTTGGCGCATGGTCATCTCCGGCAGTGTCAGCGGCGGTGGTAGCAGTTGTCAGGGGCGTTGGCTTGGCCCGGAGGATGCGGGCGACGGTCGCCCGCGAGATCGAAAAAGTCTTGGCGATCTGCCCGAGGCTTTGACCATGGGCGCGATGACGAAGTACGGCAGCGCGGTCGATATCCAGCGGCCGGCGCCCGACATGACGGCCTTCCAGGCGGGCACGCCGCATGCCGGCGCGCACCCGCTCAATAATAAGGTTGCGTTCGAGTTCGGCGATGGCCCCGATGATGACAATGATGGCCCGTCCGAGCGGGCCACCAGTGTCGATGTTTTCCCGGAAGCTAATGAACTCGATGCCGAGCCGGTTCAGTTCGTCCAACGTTTCCAGCAGGTGGCGTACCGACCGCGCCATGCGGTCGAAGGCCCAGACCAGGACCACATCAAACTGCCCGCGGCGGGCGTCGGCCATGAGTTGATCCAGGCCGGGGCGCTTACCCTTCACCCCGCTGATGCGATCGGTGTACTCGCTGACGATCTCCAGTCCTCGCTGGGCGGCCAGGGCGCGGACATCGTGCAGTTGGGTTTCCGGATGCTGGTCAACGGTGCTTACCCGCAGGTAAAGCGCGGCGCGACTCATTAACAAGTCTCCAGGGAAGCGATTTCATCCTGCATCAGGACGATGGCGTCATGCAGGAAACGAAGCCGCGCCAGATTGGGTTGCTGCTGGCTGGCCTCAGCCAGCCATTCCAACCGGAACAGGTGCATGGTGGAACGAACGCGGCTGATCTGCTGATTGATCTGGGAACGGCTGGGACGGGGGCGAAGATGACGGCGACGACGAGTCTGTTTCATAGTAGTCTCCTGTATAACTGAGATATATCTCAGTTGTCAAGAGAAAGATTACAATATCGACTACGTGCCGCCAAAGCATTCACTCGTTGGCCGTACTCTTACGCTCGACTGGACCAAGGCCCGCAAGTATCAAACCTACAAGTTCTATCTCGGTCCCGTCCCATCCCTTCGCCAAAGTGCCGCCGGACGCCGCTCTGGAAGACCTCCAGCAAGCCCTGCTTACCGGCCTGCTGATCGACGTCACCGACCAGCACCTCAAGGGCGTCACCGACGCCAACGGCAATCACCTGTCCCCGGTCGGGGTTTCCGACGACCCGGATGCCCGTATGGTCTTCATCGGCAGCGAGAAACACGAAGGTGTGATCTCTGGTCCTAAACCTCTGTTTCCATGGCAATCCTTGAAGATGAAAAGACCGAATAGGACTCGGTGTTCTCTCTCGCACATCGTCGCCGGGATCGCAAACTGCTGCCGGGAATGACGACCGGTAGCCCCGCGCCAGCGGTGCCGGCGCGGGGACCTCGGCATTGATCGCCGGTCTTTAAGATCCAGCCGTTCGGCGCGAGCCCATACGCTTGGTCTGTGCCACTTAGGAGCCTGGGATTTGCCGCTTGGCGGTGCTTCAACGGAGTTCAAGAGATTGCTGCCTGGGATTGGGGATTGAGATTGAGTTCTTAAACTGTTACTGGTTCTGGATAAGAGTTTGGTTCAGGTAGTGGGGGTACTGCTTTGGGGGGACTCATAAGATTAATGAAGATGCTTGAGCTTCCTGTTTCTCTCCCCCGCGCCCGCTCCGCCGGCGCCCGGCGTGGCCTCGACCGGCGACCTCATCGAGAAGGTCTATAGCCAACAGCGCTTGCACTCGGCGCTCGGCTATCGACCGCCAGCCAAGCTCTAGGCAGTAGCATGAGCTACGATTGCAATCGGTGCCTGACGGCGAAAGTGCAGCAGCGGACGCTTTGCCGCCAAAATGGCAGGCTTGCGGGGCGGCTCGCGCCACCCCGTGCCACTCCGGCAACCGAGTCGGCCCTCAGGTCACGTCCCCGCATAGCCCGATCCTCCGCACGGCGACACCCAGAGTGGACCCGCTTCGCCGCGCAACGATTCTGCATCGAACGGCGATCACCCCTTAACTGCGTGTCTCACTCCAGGGGTTCACTTCAATCTTCTGCCCCCCGCCCTGGCCAACCTCAGTATCAGTTAGCGCTCTAGCAGGCTGCGGAAAAACGAACGGATTCCGTCATGGTGAGTCCGTTGGGACCGTTTTTAGGGCTTGATCTGCTGTCATTGGGGGTTGAAGTTGGGGGCTGAAGTTGAAGCTTTCAGACCGTAGCGGGTGTGTTCAGGCGCACTGCGGCTGCGGAGCACCGCTGATCAGATTGCGCATCCGCACCAAGTTATAGACCGCCGCCGTCAAGGTGAATGTCCAGCCGACTCGATCGACTCCGCGGTGGCGTACCTTGCGGAGTTGGCCGATCGTTTTCATCCAACCGAACACTTCTTCGATTCGCTTGCGAGCCTTTTGACTGAGCTGGTACCCGGAGTGCCGGGTGGTGCGTTCGTCGACGGCGCTGCGCCGGCGGGTATCGTTCTGGGCCACGTGCGGCGTAATTTGCATGCCCCGCAGTTCGGCGACAAAGTCCCGGGTGTCGTAACCCTTGTCGGCTCCGAGCGTGACCCGGTGAGTGCCCGGCAGCGATTCGGCCATCCGCAGGGCGGCATCGCGTTCGGCTGAGCCGTAAGCGTGCGTGGTCAGCGTCGCCACCACCAACCCGTTGCGATTCTCCGTCAGCAGGTGGCCGCGATAGGCCAGTACCGCGCCCGTACCTCGGCTCTTGCGGGCCAGCAGGGCCTCCGGGTCGGTGGTGGAACAGTGCGTGTCGTTGCTGCGCTTCTCGCCGTGGAAGTTCACCGTTGGGTTCGAGCCTTCCCCGCTTCCAGCGGCGGGTGGCTCCTGGTCGTCATCGATGCGGCGAAAGCTCTTCTGCCCGGCCCATGCTTCCAGTAGAGTTCCGTCCACCGTGAAGTGTTCGTCGGAGAGCAGCTCGCGCTGCCGTGCTTGTTGCAGCACGGCCTCAAAGAATGCTTCGGCAATCTCGCCGTCGAGCATCCGTTGCCGGTTCTTGGTGAACACGGTGGCATCCCAGATCGGGTCGTCCATGTTCAGGCCGACGAACCAGCGGAACAGCAGGTTGTAATCGAGCTGTTCCATCAGCATGCGCTCGCTGCGCACCGAGTAGAGCACCTGCAGCAACAGTGCCCGCAACAACTTCTCCGGCGCAATGGATGGCCGCCCGGTCTTGGCGTATAGCTGGCTGAAGCGAGTTCTCATGTCCCGCAAGGCCTCATCGGCCATTGCCCGCAGCGGACGCAACGGATGACTCATCGGCACACGCTGTTCGGGGCTTACGTAACTGAAGACACCCATCTGCTGCTTGTCGTTTCCACGCATACCTTCTTCTTAGCAGCTTTAGCTGTGGAAACCGGAGTAGTTTTTCAGCATCCTGCTAGGCGAATCCCTGAGAGAACGCCCCATGAGACCTGGCCCCCAGGGACCATGGGCTGAAAAACTGGTTAAGCGATGATTTGCCATTCACTACTTTCGCGTTGAAGGGTGTGCGTCTTGATTGCAGCACGGGGCTACCGGTGAATCGAAGGCAGGCAAGAGGACGAAGCTTCTTGCAAATCGCGCGGTACACACTAAGAGCGACGTCCGGCCACGGATTACGCAGGAGTGACGGCCCAGTCGGAAACTATCGGGTCCTGATTACCTTGCACGAACAACACGTTATGGAAGCAAGATTGCCCGACATCTTCCGGTACAGCTCCATCAGGGCTTAAACAGTTCTGGTGCGCCGGTGGCTGTAGAAGAGGCCAGAACAAATCCCGGGGGGTGCCTGGAGCAGAGAGGCTTGACAATCACCCGGGTTCCGTTCATCTTGTTGCGTAGAATTCTGGCCACTGAATCGCGGTGAAAGTATGGAACGGGGATCAATCGGGGAAATTTTCGTTCAGGATCAAGGAACTGACTGGGCGCGCCCTAACGAAACGCACGCATATAGACCGCTGGAATTTGAGCGCCTGATTTCGACGTTGTCGACTAAGTTCATTAATCTACCGTCTAAAGAGATCGACGATGAAATCGGGAAAGGCCTGGAGCAGGTTGCAAGGTACGTCGGTGCAGACAGGGCAGCCCTGCTTGAGTTTTCTGAGCACAGGATTCGTCAGACCCAGAGGTGGGCGCGGCAGGGCATTCCTTTGCTGCCAGAGGAGGTTGTAAACAACGAACTTCCTTGGATTAATCGTGGGTTTAGATCCGGAACGACGATGGTTATCCCTCGTCTCTCCGAGCTTCCTGACGAAGCACGGCAAGATCGCGAAGCGTTTGGAAAAATGGGTCAGAAAGGCTTTATCGGTACTTCGCTAAGAGTCGGGGGAGAGGTCATTGGCGGGATCGGTTACGCATTTTTTCAGCCACAGCAGCTGTGGTCCTATGACCTGATTGAACGGTTACAACTTCTGGGACAAATATTCGGCAACGCATTAAGCCGCAAGCTGCACGAAGAGCAGCTCCAACAGGCGATTTGCGAGCTAAGAACGCTGAAAAGTCGTCTTGAGTTGGAGAACCTTTACCTCCAGCAAGAGATTAAACTCGACCGCTTTGGACAGTTCATTGGGAAAAGCGCTGCACTTCAGAAGGTCTTGACAAGAATTGAACAGGTAGCATTTTCCAACTCGACCGTTCTTGTTTTGGGCGAAACAGGAACAGGAAAAGAACTCGTTGCCCGTGCGATTCATGAATCCAGCGGACGCAATGGCCGGCCTTTGGTGAAGGTTAACTGTGCCGCACTACCTGAAACTCTGATTGAGAGCGAGCTGTTCGGACACGAAAAAGGTTCATTCACCGGCGCACTCTCAAGAAGGATCGGCAGGTTTGAACTGGCAGATAAGGGCAGCCTCTTTCTGGACGAAATTAGCGAACTTCAATTGGACCTCCAGGTCAAGCTGCTCCGGGTTCTTCAGGAAGGTGAATTTGAGCGAGTTGGAAGCACCGAGACCAGAAAAGTTGATGTTCGAATCGTTGCGGCAACGAACCGCGATCTGGAGGCACTGGTTGCGAGCGGGAAGTTCCGTTCCGATCTGTATTATCGCTTAAATGTTTTTCCGATTACCTGTCCCCCTCTTCGTGAGCGCCCCGAAGACATTCCGTTGTTAGTTGGACATTTCGTCGAAAAGTGTAGTACCAGAATTGGAAAGAAAATTGACTTTATATCTCAGAAAACGATGGCGATCTTGGCAGCCTACAGGTGGCCAGGCAATGTGCGGGAATTGCAGAACGTGGTTGAACGAGCCGTCCTGCTCGCTCGAGGCACGCGTCTGGAAATAGATGATGATTGTTTGCAGAATCCGAGATCCTCATCTTCTGCTGCAGCCACGCAGCTCTGCACTCTGTTCGAGCAGGAACGCAGATTCGTCATCACAGTACTACAGGTCACGAACTGGCGTGTCAGTGGGGAGAAGGGCGCAGCAAAGATTCTCGGCGTGAACCCGAAGACTCTGGAATCTAAAATGAAGAAGTTGAATATCAAACGCCCGATATAATTCCGGATCCTCTCAACGACCACCCTGAAAGCTTATGGGTTGTCGTGCGACTTACGTCGCGGGTCGCGGCCGGCTTAAGGCCTGGTGGGACCTAACAATCTTGAACTCTCCTTTCATCGTCCCGCTCTGGTGCCCAATGTACCCATGCTCATTCTCTTATCAAGCGCCTGTGACGGACTGGCGGCTCAGCATATTTTGTCATGTACGGGATTAAGGGGCACACTGCGGTGGTTTTTCCCCTATATTTCAGGAAACTCTTTCATCTCAGGATTTGCTACAGCCCCTCGACGACTTGGCGCTTTGGAGCCAGCATGGAGACCTAGCAGGATGCTGAAAAACTACTCCCGTTTCCACAGCCGAAGCTGCTAAGAAGAAGGTATGCGTGGAAATGACAAGCAGCAGATGGATGTCTTCAGTTACGTAAGCCCCGAACAGCGTGTGCCGATGAATCATCCGCTGCGTCCACTGCGGGCCATGGCCGATCTGGCTTTGCACGACCTGAGAACTCGCTTCAGCCAGCTGTATGCCAAGACCGGACGGCCCTCCATTGCGCCGGAGAAGCTGTTGCGGGCGCTGCTGCTGCAGGTGCTCTACTCGGTGCGCAGCGAACGCATGCTGATGGAGCAGCTCGATTACAACCTGCTGTTCCGCTGGTTTGTCGGCCTGAACATGGACGACCCGATCTGGGATGCCACCGTCTTCACTAAGAATCGGCAACGGTTGCTCGACGGCGAGATTGCCGAAGCATTCTTTGCGGCCGTGCTGCAACAGGCACGGCAGCGCGACCTGCTCTCCGACGAACATTTCACGGTCGACGGCACGCTGTTGGAAGCCTGGGCCGGGCAGAAGAGCTTTCGCCGCGTCGATGGTGACCAGGAGCCACCCGCCGCTGGAGCCGGGGAAGGCTCGAACCCAACGGTGAACTTCCACGGCGAGAGACGCAGCAACGAGACGCACTGCTCCACCACCGATCCGGAGGCCATGCTGGCCCGCAAGAGCCGAGGCTCGGGCGCAGTGCTGGCCTATCGCGGCCACCTGCTGACAGAGAACCGCAACGGGTTGGTGGTGGCGACCCTGACCACCCGCGCTTACGGCTCCGCCGAACGCGATGCCGCCCTGCGGATGGCCGAATCGCTGCCTGGCACTCACCGGGTCACGCTCGGAGCCGACAAGGGTTACGACACCCGGGACTTTGTCGCCGAACTGCGGGGCATGCAAATTACGCCGCACGTGGCCCAGAACGATACCCGCCGGCGCAGCGCCGTCGACGAACGCACCACCCGGCACTCCGGGTACCAGCTCAGTCAAAAGGCCCGCAAGCGAATCGAAGAAGTGTTCGGTTGGATGAAGACGGTCGGCCAACTCCGCAAGGTACGCCACCGCGGAGTCGATGGAGTCGGCTGGACATTCACCTTGACGGCGGCGGTCTATAACTTGGTGCGGATGCGCAATCTGATCAGCGGTGCTCCGCAGCCGCAGTGCGCCTGAACACACCCGCTACGGTCTGAAAGCTTCAACTTCAGCCCCCAACTTCAACCCCCAATGACAGCAGATCAAGCCCTAAAAACGGTCCCAACGGACTCACCATGACGGAATCCGTTCGTTTTTCCGCAGCCTGCTAGCAGCAGCTTCGTGCTGCCACCAAATGTACGCTTTCCCGCCCATAGCAGAGCTTGCCGTCCGTTTACGCCGGTAAAAGCTCAAAGCCAGGGTGACTTAGCCCACATAACGTAGGTCTGCACGGGATTCTCAGCCGTGCCTTTGCTAGCTCTGCCGCCCACACTCACTCCGCTCAGACTCCTCACATTTCAGAAAACTAGGTCTTTTTGCACTTCCTGGACTCTTCACTTTCCGGTTTCGCAATGGCTGACGTAACGCCTTAACTGTTAGCCAGTTACCGACGAACCGTGATGACCAATAATGCGCGGATATCCGATTGGCACTCTGGTTGCATACTACATCTCGACTCGCCATCAATATTGGAACTAACACCTCTTTGTGGGCACATGGTGATCGATTGCCATCGAGCTCGTTGTCATACGTAGTCAATAGAACTAGTCATGTGAGGAACAATTCAATGAGCACTACTGTTATGCCGAAGACCGCAGCGCCTGACACAAAACTGACGGGAATGAAACTAAGTTTTCAGTACGGTACACCTCCGCCGGAGGTGCAAGACCGAGAGCTGAAGAAAACCCCTTCGCCACGCGCAAAGAAATTCCTGAATGACTACTACGAGGCAAAGGTATCCCTGGACACTGAATTCACGTACTGGTACACGCGGACGTGGAAGGAGCAAGAAGGTAAGCCGCCAATAATTAGGCGATCTCTTGCCTTGAAGGCAGGCTTTGAAAATTCGACGCCGACGATTCGGCCGGGTGAACTTCTGGTCATGCAAAAGACTCGCTACATCCGGGGCTCTTTCGTCATGCCGTGGACTTCTAACAGGTTTCCGACTGAGTATCGCGGACCGTATGGCGAGTGAAGCTACGTTGGCCGCCAAGAAAAGTCTGGAGGATGTTACCCAGATTGCTCAGGGCGGCGGGAATGTGACGGAGAGTGCCGGAGATGTGCTGTCGATCTCTAAACGCTTTGGCATCCGCAAAGAAGAATATCCCATTCTCGTTGAGTGCTGCAAGTACTGGCAGAACCAAGTCCGCCGAAGATACACGTTCATGTGGGCTGAGATGCACCCGAAATTCGAGCAGCACCTCAACATGAAAAGAGCTGTGCTTATGCACTTGGACGCGGAGTATTCGATCCGCCACGGTCGTAATGTAGTGAACTACCAGTATCCGCTGCAACTGGGCTTCAAGGGCATGATCGAAAAATGCCGGAAGAAGATCAAAAAGGCTACCTCGGAAATGGCATAGTGTCGACAAGAGTCGGCTTCTGGACGGCGACGATCAACGTGATTCAGGGAATACAGGCCTGGATTCGGAATTATGCAAAAGAAGCCAGAAAACTTGCGGAACAGAAGACCAATAGCAGTTATAAGGATGAGCTTCTCCTGGTCGCGGAAAGGCTCGATTGGATTTCCGGAAAACCCTCCGCGGACTTTCGCCGACGCACTGCAGCTCTGCTGGACATGCCACATCGCGGTAACTAACGAGATCCAGGGATCCGGATTTTCTCACCGGTCGCTTCGGTCAAGTTTTGTACGAATACTGGAAGAGCGATATCGATAACGGCCGCATCACCCGTGAGGAGACGATAGAGTTGCTGGAAATGATGCGGGTGAAGTTTTGCGAGATCGATTGCGATGGCCCTTGGCACCGTCGGTCTCTCGCCGGAAGCACCTTCAACAATTTGTGCATCGGCGGTTGAAGCCCGGACGGTAGCTCGGCGGAAAACGAGCTGGAGGAATTGATCATAGAAGCCGCGATGCGCACCGCCTTCCGCAGCCTACGCTGACGCTGTTATATGACCCCAAGTTGAGCGATCGCTTTGTCCTTAAGGCAATCGAATGCAATAAAATCGGTACTGGGTATCCGGCCTATGTAAATAACCGCGGAGCGATCGACTATCTGACCAAGACGTTCAGGGAAGAAAACATCACGCTCGAGGATATACGCGCCTGGACCATCGGGGGATGCCTGGAGATCCAGCCTGGAGCGCTGGTCAATGGAAAGTTCGGCGCAGGCTCTTACAGCTCCACTGGCGTGTTCTTTATGAACTTGCCGAAGACGCTTGAAGTCGTCCTCTGGGACGGTGTTGATCCCCGAACCAACACGAGAGTATTCTCCTCCCATGGTTCGAAGCTTGAAAATTTCGATGAGCTGATGGCTGCCTGGAAGAAGTACTTCCATGAGACTACCACCGTCTTTGAGGAGATATCGAATTTCAAAATTAACGCCGCAATCGAAGTCGACAACCCTATGTTCTATTCCGCTCTGATGGCCGACTGTATCGAGAAGGGCATGGATATGGACAGAGGCGGATCCCGCTACAACCGGACACTTACGAACTGGGTGTCGGGCCAAGTGAACCTTGCAAACTCGCTGGCGGCCATCAAGAGTTGTCGTCTATGAAAAGAAGCTCTTCACACTGGAAGAACTCAAAGAAGCCTTGATCAATAATTTCGGCTATGCGAGTGCATTGGAGACGAAGGACTTCTCGATGCTCGCGCAGAACCAGGCCCCCAAGGACCAATAGTTCGTGCGCATCCATTCTGCATGCATCAGCGCGCCGAAGTACGGCAATGATGATCCTTATGTGGATCTTATCTACAAAGAGGTGTTGGAGTACTGGAGAGATGTGGTTCAAGAAGTCAAGGACGTGTTTGGGCGACCGTGGGTTCCGTGCCAGCTATCGGTTGCTACCCATGGCCCCTCGGACAGGCCTGCATTGCTTCGGCCGACGGCCGTTTGGCTGGCTTAACCCTTGCTGACGGTGCTCAATCTCCGTATCCCGGCACAGACCTTAATGGTCCATATGCCGTCCTGAACTCCGCCTGCGTCCTGGATCACTCCGATTATCAGAATACTCAGCTCAACCTTAAAGTGCACCCTAGCGCAATCCAGGGCAGGAAGGGAGCGCGAAAGCTTCTTGAACTGTTGAGGGCATACATGGACAAAGGCGGCTACCACATTCAGTTCAACGTGGTGGACTCGCGCATGCTAAAGGAAGCCCAGGCAAAGCCCGAGAACTACCGCGACCTCATGGTGCGGGTCGCCGGCTTTACGCAGTACTGGGTAGAACTGTCCAAGCCTCTCCAGGACGAGATCCTCTCGCGTACAGAGTACGAGGCGGTATTAGGTGCCGAGCCGAAACCTGTACCCAGTCACCCGTAGACCATGATAGCGAACAAAGAAGGAGACCAGATCATGAGTGAAAGAAAGTGTAATGATTGCACGCACTTCGCTCAAAGGGATGTGTTTAAGGGATTTTGCCTGTTGAAAGAGTGCGACGCGGTCATCGACACGGATGCTATCAAGTGCTCTTCCTATGCGCAGTCAGACAAGTGCCGGTTCTGCGCGAGTTATAAGTCCGGAGCTGGTCCGGAATACAGCAAGGGAGCTTTGGGGCAATGCGGAGTACAGTCGGTGTTGGTGTATGCAGACCTTAGGGCATGCCCTTCATTTGCCGTTAGCAAGGCCAACTAGCCACGAGGGGAGCGGGACTCTGATCCCGCTCTCTTCTTAATTACGGGAGGGTTTATGACTCGACAACAGCGCGGTACATTGGCGGTGGTCGGCAGCTCCGTAGCTATTTTTTTCCCGGGCGCGATGACATTTGGCTATCCTGGCGTTATGGGACCGTACTGGCAGAAAACTTTCGGTGTTGGTAAGGGGGCAATCGGCCTTTCCTTATTTTTCCTGCTGGCGATGGTTGGTATTTTTATGTTTACGGCTGGCAAGCTCCAGGAAAAACTCGGCACTCGGGCAATGATTAGGATTGGCTCGTTGATTGTCGGCGTTGCTGCGATGGTTGCAGCTTACGCCAGCAATATTTACATGATTTACGCGTGGGCCACTCTGAACGGCATAGGAGTTAGTCTTATATATATCCCCGGCCTTACTACCGTCCAAAAATGGTTTCCACAAAAGCGAGGCTTGGTATCAGGCTTCGTTAATCTTTCTTTCGGCATTTCCGCCGCCATAATGGCACCGGTTTTCGCGTACATGCTCAAGGCGTTGTCGTACCAAACTATGAACGTGACCATTGGCTGTGCAGCGGTCATCATCTGCCTTAGCGGGGCGCAGTTCACGGAAGTCCCCGAACGGGTGCAACTCGCTGAAAGTTCGGCGGCCTCACCGGCCGCACGACCTGCAGGGGGTAGTGCGCCCGCAACAGTGCAGTCGCTCACCGTCAATGAAGCACTTCACACAAGCGCCTTTTGGGCCCTCTGGATCGTGTGGGCGTTCGTAGGCGCGTCGTGCATTAGCATGGTTACTCTTTCGGTGGGGTTCGGGATCTCCCGCGGGTTTGTATTTCGCGACGCCGTCTTAATCCTGACGTCGTTCAACCTAACCAGCGGTCTCATTAGAATTCTGGCAGGATATTTCTCTGATATTCTCGGTCGCAGGGTTCTCATGAGCGCTAGCTTTCTTGCGGCAGGCGTCGCATTTTTCTGCTTGCCTCACGTAACAACCTTGAGCGCAATCTGTGGGCTGGCCATGATTATCGGTCTTGCGTTCGGCACACTATTTGCCGTATCCGCTCCTCTCGCTGTCGATTGCTTCGGGTTGAAGCATTTCGGAGCTATCTTCGGTCTGGTATTTACGGCCTATGGATTTGTCGCTAGTGTGTTAGGTCCCGCATTATCAGGATACTTATTGGACGGCAAGACTACCTTTGTTGGAGTGTTTGGCTACCTAGGTGTTCTCGCTGCGGCTTCAGCAGTACTGATTGCTTTCGTGGTACCCGTCAAAGCGGGGCTAGAGGCTAAGCCCTTAGCCAAGGCTCAATCAGCGTAGCGGGGGCAAAGTCGCGAAGCCGTACCGGCAGGATGTATACGCCCGCTGGCCATTGCTGAGTAGCAGTAACGGTGGGCGCATGTTCAATGCGAATAGCGGCCTTGGTGAAGGACTGCGGGAACATTCGGACGACACGGTCAGATGTGACATTCGAGAGGTGTGCATGCGGGGCAGCTCGACGAGCAGCGAGACGTCTATGAAGCGTGACGAGAACGAAGCCGTCATATTCG
Source organism: uncultured Acidobacteriota bacterium (assembly GCA_963786555.1). Classification (GTDB taxonomy): domain Bacteria; phylum Acidobacteriota; class Terriglobia; order Terriglobales; family Acidobacteriaceae; genus CAWBRT01. The sequence continues at coordinate 4,429 of CAWAZO010000006.1, read as the reverse complement.
ACATTCAAGGCTTTTCTGTGCATGACGGACCGGGTGGTAGGACACTGGTATTCTTTAAAGGCTGTCCGTTGAAGTGCAAGTGGTGCTGCAATCCAGAGGGGATCGACTGGGGCTGCTCCCTAATGTACAGATCTTCAAGATGTAAGCGCTGCCACAACTGTGTTGCTTCGTGCCCATATAAAGCTATCACCGTATCCGACGAGAGCGGGTTGATCGAAATTGACCGGCAGAGCTGTAAAGGCTGCACAACACATGAATGCGTTGCTAACTGTTACTACCAGGCGCTTTCCCTGGCTGGCAAACGCATAACCCTGCAACAGTTACTACACAAGCTCGAAAGGGACAGGCGGTTTTGGGGTCGAGGGGGCGGCGTGACCTTGGGAGGTGGTGAAGTGATGGGCCAATATGAATTTGCGGCCCGCCTGCTGGAAGAATGTTACAACAGCGGTATGCATACTGCTATTGAGACATCTGGTTACGCGCCTTGGAGACATTACGAAAAGGTACTTAAGTACGTAGATTGGGTATTTGTGGATCTTAAGCACATGAGTTCAGAGGCGCATAGGAAAGCAACGGGCGTGCGCAACGAACTAATTTTAGCGAACATCAAACGCATGCAGAGACTGGAACAATTGCGGGTGCTCGTCCGAATTCCTGTCATTCCGCAGTTCAATGATGACGACGATAACATCACTAAAACTGCCAAGTTTTTGCAAGTGATAGGTCTTTCCGAAGTCAATGTCCTGCCGTTCCATCGTCTAGGAACTTCGAAATATGAGCAACTAGGCATGCCCTATGAATATGGGGAGGCATTCGCGTCCAGCAAGGAAAGAATGGAAAAGATACAGGAGATCTTCCGGAGATACGACATAGTGTGCTACGCGGGGAGCAATACTCCTTTTTAACTGCTTCAGCGGCATGAGCGGCTCATCGGCTTCAGCCCGCTGACGCAAGAGGAGGCCAGAAGCGCAATGGCGATCATTATTATGGAGGGTCCTCAACTTCAACGTCCTCAACTTCAGAGCCTATGTCTTTGAAGATTATCCACATTACAGCGACACTGGCGACGACACGACTCTGACCGAAGAGCAAATCAGAAATATGTTTGATCTTCTCGGGGCAGATCCACAAGTCACAGGCAGAATCTTGCGTACGAGGAAGCCGTTCCTTCACAACACCGGAGGCAGTTTCGAGTATCCGCCGAACAGGAAGCATGCCTGCGTACGATCTTTGTCGGGAGGTGGTGAACTCGGGATTGCGGGAGCAGTTCAGGGGTAGGGTCACGGTTCCCACCATAGCTTTTTTGCTGACCCAAGTGTCGACCCAAGTCCGTTTTACGCTTCGACGTGCTTTCAAGTACTTACAAGTTTTTGGCAGTTCCCGGAACACCTTGTAAGTTGTTGTAAACACTATAGTTAATGCTTTGACACGGTAGAGGTCAGGAGTTCGAGTCTCCTCGTGCCTACCATTTTATTTTCAATAGGTTACAGCGACTCTAAGCCTCAACCGCATCGTTTCCATTCCGCATTTCGTTCCGCTATTGAACTGATTCGCCCGCTAACAACTTGTCCAGAAACTGCCCTTGAGCCGCCAGCTTGTTGGAATCGACAGCGTGGCTGTAAATCCCAAGGTAAGAGTCAGAGGAAGTACAGGGTTGACGGCTTGGATTTATGGGTGTTGGGCAGCCGTAAGCGTCGTCCCATGGCCGTCTGGACTGTAGCCGCGTAAAAAGGCATTCTTCCCTCGTGACACGGCGTAGGTCGTGCCCACGAAGGGAAGGTCATGGACACTACCGCACAACTGGTATCTACCAAGAAAACAACAAGCGATCGCCAGTGGCGAACCACGGCTGAGAAGCGGCAGATAGTCGAAGAGACGCTGGCGCCTGGCGCCTCGGTGGCCGTGGTGGCTCGTGAGCATGGCGTTAATGCCAACCAGGTGTTTCAATGGCGGAGGCTGTACCGCGGCGGGTTGCTCCCGGCTGAAGATAACACCCCGGTCGCGATCGCCGGTGATTTAGACCAGGATCGCGCGAGGCTATTGCCGGTGGTGGTGAGCGAAGTCGCCGAGTGCCAACCGCGAGTACGCGGTTCGAACCTACACAAGCAGACGAGGATTGTGGCCGACCCGGTGGTGCCGGCGTTGATCGAACTGAAGCTGGCGAAGGCGCAGGTACGGATCAGCGGCGCGGTGGATGCTGGCGTACTCCGGTCTGTGCTGGAGTGCCTGTTGCGATGATCGCACTGCCAGCAGGAACGCGCATCTGGATTGCGGCAGGAGTTACCGACATGCGACGCGGCTTTGTGGGGTTGAGTGCGTTAGTGCAGACGGCTCTCGAACAGGATCCCTTCTGCGGGCACGTCTTTGCCTTTCGCGGTCGGCGCGGCGATCTCATTAAACTGCTGTGGTTCGACGGAGAAGGGCTATGTTTGTTTGCCAAGCGACTTGAGCGGGGACGTTTCATCTGGCCGAAAGCAGAGAGCGGTACGGTTTCACTGACGCGAGCGCAGCTATCGATGCTGTGTGAAGGTATCGATTGGCGGCACCCTGTTCGCACGGCTCCTCCGCAGTTGGCGATCTGAGTGCGCGATACGTTTTGCACAGATATTTCGCGGCTCTGGTGCACACTTTAGCAGAGTTCATGGCATACTCCGCCTATGGTGGTTACACGCACAACTCTCCCCGATCTGAACACGCTGGAGCGGGATGCGTTGCAGGCGATGATCCTGTCGCAGCATGAACAGTTGCTAGTGAAAGAAGAGCAACTACTTTCGCGCGATCAGCAGATCGAGCACTTAAAGCTGCTGATTGCCAAGCTGCGGCGGATGCAGTTCGGACGCAAGTCGGAGAAGGTCGCGCACCAGATCGAGCAACTCGAGTTAAAACTCGAAGACCTGGAAGCCCACCACGGTGAACAACTTCCGCATCACGAGAGTACGCCTTCTTCCAGCGACGTTGCTTCCTCTGCCCAGAAGCCGGCACGGCGCCCACTGCCGGAGCATCTTCCGCGCGAGATCAAGACGCATGCGCCCGAGCAGCAGATGTGCCCACAGTGCGGCAGCCAATTGCGCAAACTGGGCGAGGATGTCTCTGAGGTTCTGGAGTACGTGCCCGCCAGTTTTAAGGTCATTCGCCATGTGCGCCCCAAGCTGTGCTGCACTGGTTGCGATGTGATCGTGCAGGCGCCGGCTGCCAGTCGTCCCATCGAGCGCGGCATGGCGGGAGCGGGATTACTCGCGCACGTTCTCACCGCGAAGTACTGTGATCATCTCCCGCTGTATCGCCAGTCGGAGATTTACGCACGCGAAGGCGTCGATCTGGACCGCTCGACATTAGCGGAGTGGGTGGGCGCATCAAGTCGTTTGCTGGAGCCTTTGGTCGAAGTCCTGCGTCGCTATGTGATGGCGGCTTATAAGCTTCATGCTGACGACACACCGGTGCCGGTGCTTGCTCCCGGCAATGGCAAGACCAAGACCGGTCGGTTATGGACCTATGTTCGCGATGATCGCCCCGCGGGTTCGGCGGCGGCTCCGGCAGTGTGGTTCGCTTATTCCGCGGACCGCCGCGGGAACATCCGCAGCAGCACCTAAGCACCTTCCGCGGCATCTTGCAGGCCGACGCGTACTCAGGCTTCAACAAGCTTTACGAAGACGGCGCGATCCAAGAAGCACCGTGTATGGCGCACATCCGCCGCAAGTTTTACGACCTGTACGAGGCCCACCGTTCTCCAACTGCGGCCGAAGCCATCCGGCGCATCGCGCAACTGTACCAGATTGAGGAGCAAGTCCGTGGCCGTCCGCCGGAAGAACGGCAAGCCGCACGCAACACACGAGCCCGGCCGCTGCTAAAGTTGATGCATGAGTGGCTGGAAACATCCTTGTCGAAGCTGTCGCGCAAGTCCGACACTTCGGCGGCGATCCATTACGCGCTGGCACGCTGGGATGCCCTGGTGCGTTACTGTGATGACGGCCGCATTGAGTTGGATAACTCGGCTGCCGAAAGAGCCTTGCGCGGAATCGCCATCGGCCGTCGCAACTATCTTTTTCTCGGGTCGGATTCGGGAGGAGATCGTGCGGCAAATATTTACAGCCTGGTTAGCTCGGCCAAACTCAATGGTTTGGATCCAGAGGCGTATCTTCGTGAGGTGCTGACGCGCATCGCCGACCATCCCATCACCAGCATCGAGGAGTTGCTGCCTTGGCACATCGCCGCAAACCTACAGCCCGAAAAGTCACTGCCGGGGTAAAGAAGAAAGCCGTTGGGAAGAACTCCGCGACAACCTCGTTCAATCTGCCCAACATCGCGGAGTTGATCGATGACGGCAAAATCACCGTCGGGGTGCTGCGTCCCGTCGGATGTGTCGCCACCGCTTGCAATGAAGACAGTACCTTGGCAATGCTGGTACGGCGCGAGGGCGAAACCTTACTCC